>OZ245335.1:615000-2108672 GCA_965226235.1 Candidatus Oxydemutatoraceae bacterium
GCCGCGTGGTTCATCAGCTTGACGATAACGAATGCGTACGACACCGTCAGGTCCGGGTGATGAAACGCGGCCTCGCTCAAATGCCCGACCGTGTTCACCACCATCAACGTGCCTTTCCAACCATGGGTCTTGTACTTCCTGCGTATCCAGCCGCCTTCGTAGTGCCAGTGCGGCAACTCCTCTTGAAGACGCGCTTCGATGTCTTCCTGCGAATACACCTGCTCGGCCTTGATTTCTCTCCACCCCATCGGTCACCTCCTGGTTAAACGGGTTACAAGCAAACCGGAATCAATTTCGATGAGCTTTTCAATGCTGGTAAGATAACATCCGTCGCATTGAAACCGGGAAAAAATCAAACGGGACTGACTCCATTGGCTCATTATATCAAGTCGTGTAATTGCCAAACTGCATACCTTCTGCAACCGATACGCCATCGTGCAAGCTCCCCCCGCACCCGTCCGCAGTAAAGCTCGATCGAGCAAAACCGGGCAGCCAAAAGGCCGCCGCGTCGACCCGCGAGCACTATCGGAGGTACGCGCCCTGCTGGGTGATCGACCGCCTCGCCGCGATCTGTTGATCGAGTTCCTGCATCTGCTCCAGGACCGCTACGGACACCTGTCGTCGGCGCATCTGGTAGCACTGGCGCAGGAGATGAAACTGGCGCCGGTGGAAGTGTACGAGGTCGCCAGCTTCTATCACCATTTCGATGTAGTCAAAGAGCAGGATACGCCGCCGCCGGCGTTGACGGTACGCGTGTGCGAATCGATCAGTTGCGAGCTGTTCGGTGCGACCGAATTGATCGCCGCGCTGGAGAAAGAATGTCCCCGGGATCAGGTGCGCATCCAGCGGGTACCCTGCGTGGGGCGTTGCGATTCAGCGCCGGTCGCCGTGGTCGGGAAAAACCCGCTCGGTGAGGCCGACGTGCAAACCGTGCTGCGAGCGATTGCAAACAACGATACCGGCGCCCCCGAGACAAGACACGCCGGCTACGACGAATACCGCGACAACGATGGTTACGCGGTGCTGGCACGTTTGCTGAACGGAGAGACAGACGCGTCGCGCGTCATCGAAGCACTCGAAGCATCCGGACTCCGTGGCCTTGGCGGCGCCGGGTTCCCCGCCGGGCAAAAGTGGCGGATCCTGCGGGAGCAGTCGGCGCCAAGATACCTCGCGGTCAACATAGACGAAGGCGAGCCGGGCACCTTCAAGGATCGTCATTATCTCGAGCGCGACCCGCACCGCTTGCTCGAAGGCGCACTGATCGCCGCGGTGACCGTAGGCATCGAAGCGATTTACTTCTACCTGCGCGACGAGTACGCCGGCATCTACAGGATGCTGCAAACCGAGTTGGCAAAGCTCGAGAACGATCCGCCGATGAAATTGCCGCGCATCGAGCTGCGCCGTGGTGCCGGTGCCTATATCTGCGGCGAAGAATCGGCGATGATCGAATCCATCGAAGGCAAACGCGGCATGCCCAGGTTGCGCCCGCCTTTCGTCGCGCAGGTCGGCCTGTTTGGCAGACCGACGCTCGAGCACAACATGGAGACCTTGTACTGGATACGCGACATCCTTGAGCAAGGAGCCGACCGATTCGCTTCCAGCGGACGCAACGGACGCACCGGCCTGCGCTCTTTTTCCGTAAGCGGCCGGGTGAACAGGCCGGGCGTGCACCTCGCGCCAGCGGGCATCACCGCGCGCGAACTCATCGACGAGTATTGCGGCGGTATGCTGGACGGGCATCGACTGTATGGTTATTTCCCGGGCGGAGCCTCGGGCGGAATCCTGCCCGCCGCCATGGCGGATATACCACTTGACTTCGACACCCTCGACGAGCACGGGTGCTTTATCGGTTCGGCCGCGATCATCGTGCTCTCCGATCGAGACCGGGCACGCGACGCCGCCCTCAACGCGATGCGGTTTTTCTCGCACGAATCCTGCGGCAAATGCACCCCCTGCCGGGTCGGCACCGCCAAGGCTGTGCGCTTGATGAAACAGCGGCGCTGGGACATCGCGTTGATGAACGATTTGTCTCAAACCATGTGCGACGCCTCGATTTGCGGACTCGGGCAGGCGGCGTCGAACCCGTTGCAATGCGTCATCCGGTACTTCCCGAACGAGCTGGAAGCCGACCGCCGAACGGAGTCGGGCAGCGCATGAATCACCGCCACGAGCACGCTACGGAATCCGTCGCATTCACCCTCGACGGAGCTCCCCTCAACGCCAGGAAAAACGAAACCATCCTCAACGCGGCCCAGCGTCACGGTCACTCGATCCCCCACCTGTGCTACAAGCAAGGCCTGCGCCCCGATGGCAACTGCCGCGTCTGCATGGTGCAGATCGAGGGCGAACGCACCCTGCAGCCGGCGTGCACGCGTGAGGTGCGGCCCGGGATGGCGATCACGCTCGACACCGCGCGCGTGCGCAAGGCACAAAGAACGGTGCTTGAACTGCTGCTTTCAGACATGCCCGCCGAGCAATACACCCCGCATGACGAACTCGCCTACTGGCGCGAAAAGCTCGGCGTAACGACGCCTCGTTTCGAACCGCGCGACGCACCCGCGGCCGACGTCTCCCACCCTGCGATCGCCGTCAACCTCGACGCCTGCATCCAGTGCGGTCGCTGCGTCCGCGCGTGCCGCGAAGAGCAGAATAATGACGTCATCGGCTACGCTCATCGCGGCGAGCGTGCACTGATCGTCTTCGATCTCGACGACCCGATGGGCGACAGCAGTTGCGTCGGGTGTGGCGAATGCGTGCAGGCATGCCCTACCGGTGCGTTGCTGCCGACCAAGCAGGTCGGGATGCAGAAAACACAACGCGACGTCGACTCGGTGTGCCCTTACTGCGGCGTTGGCTGCCTGCTGACCTACCACATCAGCGACGACACCATTACCCATGTCAGCGGGCGCGATGGCCCTTCCAACCACGGGCGACTGTGCGTCAAGGGACGCTACGGTTTCGATTACGTCCATAGCCGGGAGCGATTGAAAACCCCCCTGGTGCGGGTTGACGGAGCAGGCAAAACCGCCGCTATCGAAGCACTGGGTAAAGAAGATATCGCCGCGATGTTTCGCGAAGCCAGTTGGAAAGAAGCGCTGGATATCGCCGCTGAAGGGCTGCGGGAAATCAAGCAGGAGCATGGTACCCAGGCACTCGCCGGGTTCGGCTCTGCCAAAGGCTCCAACGAAGAAGCCTACCTGTTTCAGAAGCTGGTGCGCACCGGCTTCGGAAATAACAACGTCGACCACTGCACCCGGCTGTGTCACGCGTCTTCGGTGGCCGCGTTGCTGGAAGGCATCGGCTCCGGCGCGGTATCAAACCAGGTAGCCGACGTCAGCCAGGCCGAAACCATCCTGGTCATCGGTGCCAACCCGACGGTCAATCATCCGGTGGCGGCGACCTTCATCAAGAACGCCGCGCGCGCCGGCAAAACCTTGATCGTCATCGACCCGCGGCGGAATGAACTGGCACGTGACGCCGACTATTTCCTGCAATTCAACCCGGACACCGACGTCGCGCTGCTGAACGGCATCATGCACTCGATCATTCATCAGGGCCTGATCGACGAAACCTTCATCAGGAACCGCACCGAGGGGTTTGAGCAACTGCAGCAAAACCTCGCGGCGTTCACCCCCGAAAGCGTCTCTCCCCTGTGCGGCATCGACGCTGAAACCATCCACACGGTCGCGCGCGTCTATGCTGCCTCGAAAGCGTCCATGATCTTCTGGGGCATGGGCATCTCCCAGCATGTGCACGGTACGGACAATGCCCGGTGCCTGATCGCGATGTCGCTGATGACCGGGCAGATCGGCCGACCCGGCACCGGCCTGCATCCCCTGCGAGGGCAAAACAACGTGCAGGGTGCTTCCGACGCGGGATTGATTCCGATGGTGTTTCCCGACTATCAGCGCGTCGACGACAAGGCTGCGCGCGCGCGCTTCGAGAAACTCTGGAACCGGACGCTCGACCCCCAGCCCGGGCTCACCGTGGTCGAAATCATGCACGCGATCAGCGCAGGGCAGATCAGGGGTATGTACATCCTGGGTGAAAACCCTGCCATGTCGGACCCCAACCTGTCGCACGCACGCAAAGCGCTCGCGGCACTCGAACACCTGATCGTGCAGGATATCTTCCTGACCGAAACCGCCCTGTTCGCCGACGTGATCCTCCCCGCTTCCACGGCACTTGAAAAAACCGGAACCTTCACCAACACCGACAGACGCGTGCAACTGGGACGGCAGGCGATCCCCCTGCCCGGGCAGGCGAAGCAGGATCTCTGGATCATCCAGCAGATGGCGAACCGCCTCGGGCTGGACTGGCGCTACGAGCACGCCTCCGAGGTCTTCGCGGAAATGCGCCAGGGCATGGACAGCATCGCAGGCATCACCTGGGAACGACTGGAGAGGGAACACTCCGTGACTTACCCCTGCCCGCAGGAGAACAGCCCCGGACAACCGGTGCTGTTCACAGAACGGTTCCCCACGGTGAACGGGCGCGGCAGGTTCGTGCCGGCGAAATTCACCCGCGCCGACGAGTTGCCGGATGAAGAATACCCCTGCATATTCATCACCGGCCGGCAACTCGAGCACTGGCACACCGGCGCCATGACCCGCCGTGCCACGGTGCTCGACGCGATAGAGCCGGTGCCGGTCGCTTCGATCCACCCGGACGACCTGGCAAAAATCAAGCTCCGCCAGGGAGACGCCATCCGCCTGACTTCGCGCCGCGGCAGCATCGAATGCTACGCCCGCGCCGACGACAGCCTGACACCGGGGCAGGTGTTCATGCCGTTTTGCTACCGCGAAGCCGCCGCCAACCTGCTGACCAACGAAGCGCTCGACCCCTGGGGGAAAATACCCGAGTTCAAGTTCTGCGCGCTCAGGATAGACCCGGCGGCTTGACTCCCTGGCAGCCGCCCCGAGTGATGCCCCAAATCGGCAACTGCTGATAAACTATGCAATGAACAGCCACACGGCAATCACCCGCCTGCAAAACAATGAACAGAACGCTCTACAAAGTAATCTTCACCAGTCGCGAAGAAGAATACGAAATCTATGCCGAAAAAGTCTACGACGCCGACATCATGTTCTTTATCGCGATCGAGAATCTTCAATTCAATAACAGCTCGGTGGTGGTCGATCCATCCGAGGAACGCCTGCGAAGCGAATTTGGTGGCGTGAAAAGATTTTTTCTCCCGACCAACTCGATTCTCCGCATCGATGAAGTCAAGCAAACCGGGCAGACAAAAATCACCGACATCAGCGACAAGGTGACCCCGTTGCGCCACCCGCTGTACCCTCAGAAAAAACATATCTAACGCAAGCCCGGGGGTGCCGGAGGGCAGTTGGGAAAAACGGAGAGATGGCCGAGCGGTCGAAGGCGCACGCTTGGAAAGCGTGTATACGGTAATCCCGTATCGAGGGTTCGAATCCCTCTCTCTCCGCCACTACACCAAGGACGACCTGCCCTCATAGATCCCTGTAGAGGCGACGCATGCGTCGCCCCTACGAAAGGCACTGCATTAGACACAACCATGCGGAACGAAAGAATCGCGTAATAGGCACGCCACGTAGGGGGCGGATGATGTGTCTGCGATCAAGTGTATACTGCCTTGATGAGATAACAGCCCGACCTTGGAGGAAGGGCCAATCGGACCGGGAGGGAACAAATGGGTATGCACTACTTCGCGCAAGCACAAAACATGGAACTCGCATCGATGGGTTTGGAGGGCATCAACGCATTCCTGCACGATCTTCGGTCGTCGGATGACGAGAACGCGCCGACTACCTGTGGCTTCTTCCGCATGGAAGCGGGTAACTCGCTTGAATACACCTACAAGTACGATGAGTTCAAGATCATGCTGGACGGAGAAATGACTATCGCGGTACATGGCGGTGAGACGGTGACCATCAGGCCGGGCGATGTTGTTTTCTTTGAGAAAGGAACAACTGCGACGTTTTCATCGCAATCCTCGGGGCAGGTTTTTTACGTAGCCCAGAGGCGCACAGGCGAGTTATAGACTGCTCCGCACAGAAAACAGCAAGCCAGGTGCCGCCGCTGCCATGCGGAACCAATGCCTTGTTAAGGGCGACGCATGCGTCGCCCCTACAGTCACCCCTGCCGGAAATACCGTGTAACAGACACGCCATGCAGCATCAGCGCTGCCATGCGGAACCAATACCGTCGTTGTCCGCCCTCCCTGAATTGCCCCCTGAATTAGCGCCTACGTAAGAGACGACCCCGGCCTGGATATTCGCTTGTGCAGAAACGGTAACGAGGAGGCCAGCAAGACTGCAGCAAACAGCAGCACCATCGTGACGACAATGCTCGGGCCGGAGGGCGTATCCAGTTCGATCGACCCCCAGATGCCGACAACAACCGCGACCACGCCGATGAGCGTGGCAGACAGAGCCATCGCTTCAGGTGAACGCACCAGTTGGCGGGCGGTGGCGGGTGGAATAACCAGCATCGAGGTAATCAGCAGGATACCGACGACGCGAAACGACACGGCGATCGTCAGCGCCATGAGAAACATCAGCAACAGGTGCATCCGGAAAACCTTGACGCCTTCCGCCCTAGCCAGATCGTCATGGATGCTCATCAGCACCAGCGACGACCAGTTCACCGACAGCAAGGGCAGCACCACCGCGCCGGCGACGCATATCCACGCCAACTCCGGCCAGGTAACGGTCAACACGTCGCCGAAGAAATAACCGTGCAGGTCAAAGCTGGGTCTATCCAGCAAGCTGATGGTCAGCATCCCGATCGCAAGCCCGGCGTGCGCCAGAATCCCCAGCAGGGTGTCCGTAGCCAGCAGGCGCTTTTGCTGCAGCATGACCAGCAGCACGGCGAAGGCAGAGCAAACCAGCAGCGTCGCCAGGTTGGGACCGATGCCGTACAGGATGCCTAACGCGACGCCAAGGAGCGCGGTATGCGCGAGCGAGTCGCCCAGATAGGCCATCCGGCGCCACACGACAAAACAGCCAAGCACCCCGGCGATGACGGCAACGGCAACCCCGGCAAGTGCCGCCCGAACAATAAAGTCATCCGGCATGCCGTTCGATATCGTGGCTGTGGCTGTGAAAGTGATGGTACACCGTCATCATCCGAGCCATATCGTCGCCGAAAAGCGACACGAACTCGGGGTCCCTGGCGACCGCCTGCGGTTCACCGGAGCAGCAGATGTGGTGAAACAGGCAAACGACCTGCCGGGTGCACGACATGACTAGGTGCAAGTCGTGCGAGACCATTAATATGCTGATCTTCCTCTCCGTGTAAACGCGCTCTATCAACTTGTAAAACTTCAACTGATTGACCACGTCCAGATTCTGTGCAGGCTCATCGAGCACCAGCAGATCCGGCTCGTCGATCAGCGCGCGCGCCAGCAACACCCGCTGGAGCTCCCCTCCAGACAGCATGTGCAAGGGGGTCAGCAATATCTGCTCGGCTGCCGTCTCTTCCGCAACCCGGCGAACGGCCGCGGCATCAACCTGCTTGCGAAGGCTTAAAAACCGCCGTACGGTAATCGGCATGACATAATCGACGACCAGGGACTGCGGCATATATCCAACCTTGATGCCGCGCTTGCGCTCGATCTGGCCACCGTCAGGGAAAACAGACCCCATCAGGCATTTCAGCAGCGTGCTCTTCCCCGCGCCATTGGGGCCGACGACCGTGATGAAATCCCGCTCTCCTACCGCCAGCGACACGTCCTTCAGAATATGCCGTCCGCCATGCAGCACATCGAGGTTCCTTGCTGCGACCAGCGTGCTCACCCTGACCGCTCCCGGCTGCACCGCTGACACGTCCCTCTTATTTCCAGCGTCGTATGCTGCGGTTTGAAATCATTGTCCTGCGTCACCCTGGCAATCGCCGCCTTGAGCCGATCGGCGCAACATTCCTTGACCATCCCGCAGCCTGAGCAGAACAAAAAATAACATTCGCCATGTTGCAGGGGGTGCCCACAGCCCACGTAGGCGTTGAGGCTATCCAGCCGATGCACCAGACCATGCTTCTGCAAAAAATTCAGTGCCCGGTAAACCGTCGGTGGTTCACCAGCGGCAATGGTGCCGTCAAGCCTGCCCAGAATGTCATACGCCTTGGATGGCCCTTGGTTGGCCCAGATCAGCTCGAGCACCTTGCGGCGCAGCTTGGTAAAACGGGCATTCCGCTTTGTGCAGACCATCTCGGCCCTGGCGAGAGCTGTTTCCACACCGCGATGGGAATCCGGTGTGTGGCGTATGCCGGCAGTCATGGGCGTTATGTTATTACATTCGGTTGCGCCTGTCGCCAGCGTCGCGCACGTTGTTAACCCAAAGCAGTAATATCTTCTTTTGATTTCGGGATGAGCGATGGCATTCGTAGGGGCGAGGCATGTCTCGCCCCTACAGCATGATGCAAGGCCGCCAGATAGCCCGGGAGGTTCTGCTCAGACGTTGAAACGAAAATGCATGACGTCACCTTCGCAAACGATGTAATCCTTCCCTTCCACGTGGATTTTCCCCGCGCTCCTGGCTCCGCTTTCTCCGTTGCAGGCAATATAGTCTTCGTAGGAGATCACTTCGGCGCGAATAAATCCTTTCTCGAAATCACCATGGATCTTGCCGGCTGCCTGTGGTGCCAGAGAACCTGCCCGCGTGGTCCAGGCGCGTGCTTCTTTGGGCCCGGCAGTGAAGAACGTCAGCAGGCCCAGCGCGCGGTAACCCGCTTCGATCATTCGGTCGAGCCCCGACGCCTGCCCGGCTCCATCCAGAAACAGGGTGCGTTCTTCTTCTCCAAGCTCCTGTAGTTCCGCTTCAAATTTCGCGCAGATCGTGATCAGTTCAAGGTTGTTGTCATCGGCGTACTGCCGCACCCGCCGCAGGTGCGAAGCACCTTCGGCTGCGTCGCCGGTCTCAGGTGCGTCGCCAGTGTTTGCCACGACGATCATCTGCTTGGCGGTGATCAGGTTCAGTTCCTGCACGAGCGCGCGTTCGACCGCATCGAGTGCGACGTCGCGCATCGCCGTTCCCTTGGCCAGCTCATCACGAACACGTAGCGCCACCCGTTGTCGCGCGACCGCTTCTTTTTCCCCGGCCTTGGCTGTTTTCTCCGCGCGCTCCAAGGCACGCTCGGCTACTTCGAGATCGGCAAGCAATATCTCGGTATTGATGGTTTCAATATCAGCCAGCGGATCGACCTTCCCTTCAACGTGCGTAACTTCGCTGTCTTCGAAGCACCGCACCACCTGTGCTACGGTGTGCGTCCGCCGAATCTGGTCCAGGAAACGATTGCCCAGCCCCTGCCCCTTGGACGCGCCTTCGACCAGCCCGGCAATATCGACAAATTCAATGACCGTCGGCACTACCTGCTTCGATTCCGCGATCCTGGCAATCTCGTACAGACGCGTATCCGGCACCGGCACGATCCCGAAGTTCGGCTCGATCGTGCAGAAAGGATAGTTTGCGGCATCGATATTCATCCGTGTCAGTGCGTTGAACAGTGTTGACTTGCCGACGTTCGGCAAACCCACAATGCCACACTTGAACCCCATCGTCAGACCCCACCGTCAGGCCGCAGAGTGCAGCTTGTTGACCGCCAACTCGAATTCTCCCTGGGCCAGGTACTCCAGCACCGCGAGTGCGCAATCGCACCCCGCCTTGATCGCAGCCTTCTCTGTGGGCTTCGCATCCCCAAGCACGTGAGACACCACCCGGCTCTTGTCCCCAGGGTGACCGATCCCGATGCGCAACCTCCAGAAATCCCCGCCAAGGTGTGCAATGATATCGCGGAGCCCGTTGTGACCACCGTGACCGCCGCCTCGTTTCAGGCGTGCCTGTGACAACGGAAAATCGATCTCATCGTGCACCACCAGTAGCTGCCACGTGTCAACTTTATAGAAGGCGCTTACCGCTTGCACGGCCCGGCCGCTCTGGTTCATATAAGCATCCGGCTTGAACAAGCCAACGGCGTGACCACCGATATCCGACTGTGCAATGAAACCGTGCAGCTTCGACCGTCTGCGCAACTCGACGCCGCATTTGCGTGCAAGCGAGTCCATGAACCAGGATCCCACGTTGTGGCGGTTGTTTTGATATTCTGTGCCTGGGTTCCCCAGACCGACAATCAAGCGGATACCATCCATGCGGTGGGGAAAGAAAAGGGGTAGCCGTAGCCGGATCGGACACGCTCTGTGCCGTTATGATGCGCTCGCAGCCGCCGGGTTATCCGTCATCATCGGAGACGCTTTCTTCTGCAGCCTCTGGCTGCTCTCCAGGCTCCTCCGTGGCAGGCTGTTCGACGGTGCGCGGTCGAAACACGCTGACCACTGCGATGTCCGCTTCATCGCCGTGCAACGACGCAATCAGGCTGACCCCTTGCGGCATGATGATATCAGACAGATGCAGGGAATTCCCCAGGTGCAGTTGCGTGATATCGACTTCGATAAACTCCGGCAAATCTTTTGGCAGACAGGACACTTCGACATCGGTCTGCAGGTGGTTCACTACGCCGCCGTCCTGTTTTACACCGACGCATTCTTCCTGACCAATAAAGTGCAACGGGACGTGTACCTTGATTGCATGGCCTTCGCTTACGCGCAGTAAATCGATATGCAGAGCCGTCGATTTGCTGGGATGGCGCTGGATGTCGCGCAACACCACGGACTCTTCCTTGCCGTCGATCTTCAGCGTGAGAACGTGCGAGTAAAAGGCTTCATGCTCCAGGTGACGAGCCAGTTCGTGGGCGTCGACGAACAAATTGCGTGGTGCCCCGCCCCCATAAACGATCGCCGGCACACGCCCGACTTTACGCAGACGACGTACGGCGTGCCGGCCCGTCTCTACCCGGACGAAAGCATTTAACTCGAACTGAATTTGCGCGGTCATTTCAAAACAACAGACCGGACATTATAACCCAGGCCACGAGGCGCAATCGGCTGTATGAGTCCATGTTAGCCCAAAGTTGCAATGTCACCTTTGTCAAATTCTAAAATCCCCCTTTTTGATTTCGGGGTGGCCGAGAAGATCCTTGTTGGTATACTCAGGCTGTATCAATTTGCTACCCTTTGTAGCGCACTGCCTGTCCGTACAAGTTCAATTTCCATTTTTTCCAATATGTGCCCTACAGAAAATAAGGAAATGAAATCTATATTTCTTGCAATAGTTACATCTCTCACTTTGACATTAATAATTGGTGGCTGTGCGTCAATTACAAACGATTCACACCAACAGATTAATTTCAAGGCTCCTGGGTGCAAAGGGAAAGGTGTTACCTGTATAGCCTCGAACAAACGTGGTTTATGGAAATTTGAGTTGCCTGGCATCGAATTGATTAGGCGATCAGACGATGTACTCAAGATTGAGTGTGAAGATAAGGATGGAAACAATTATCAAGAAGCAGTCCCAAGCAGGCTAGGTGGGAAAATTATCGTAAGCGCAATTTTTCTCGACTTTGGGATTGTAGATGCGATAACAGACAAACACCGTGAATATCCGTCACAAATTGTGATCGATATGTGTTTATAGAAGATAATGAATAATCATTATTATGCTGCCCCCTATACCCCCAGCGTGGTCTAGGAGGAGTCTGCGCCGTAGAACGCTTTGCGCCCACATGAAACGGGCGATGACCTGTTACAGCCGCTGATCTTCCCCCTGACATCGGTCCACTTGAACTAAGGAAAAAACATCTTATCAGGCTGCTCGTGTTGCGTACTCGGCTGGGTCAATGCAGCAACGGTGCTCCCGAGCCAGGCTCGATCCTAGTCTCTGAACAGGCTGCTGACGGAGCTTTCCTTATGGATATTGCGAATGGATTTCGCCAGCATCTCGGCGATGCTGACCTGGCGCACGCGCTTGCTACGCACGGCTTCTTCGGACAACGCGATGGTATCGGTAACGACGACTTCATCCAGCCGCGAAGAGGTGATATTCGCTATCGCTGCTCCTGAAAGAACCGGGTGCGTCGCATACGCGACGACTTGCCCGGCGCCTCTGTTCATCAGGGCTTCCGCAGCGCGACACAGGGTGCCGGCCGTATCGACCAGATCATCAATGATCACGCAGGCCTTGCCCTCGACATCGCCAATGATGTTCATCACCTCGGCAGAGTTCGGGCGCGGACGGCGTTTGTCGATGATGACCAGGTCGGCGTCGTTGAGGCGCTTGGCGATGGCTCTCGCTCTGACCACCCCTCCTACGTCGGGAGACACTACCACCAGGTCGCCTTCGATGCGCTTTCGAATGTCCTTGATCAAAATGGACGACGCGTAGATATTGTCGACGGGCATGTTGAAAAAACCCTGCATTTGTTCGGCGTGCAAATCGACGGTCAATACCCGGCTGGCGGCAACGCAGGCAATCATGTCGGCCACGACCTTGCCTGAGATCGGCACGCGCATCGAGTGCACTCGACGGTCCTGGCGGCAATATCCGAAATAGGGAACCACGGCGGTGATCCTGCTCGCCGACGCGCGGTGCAACGCGTCGACCATCATCAGCAGTTCCACGAGGTGGTCATTCGTCGGCGCAGAAGTCGGCTGAATCACGAACACATCGCTGCCTCTGACGTTCTCCCCTATCTCGATACAGATTTCACCATCACTGAAGCGCCCGACATCGGCTTTGCCCAGCCGCATATCCAGGCAAACCGCAACCCTTTCCGCAAGCAGGCGGTTCGCGTTGCCTGAAAAAAGCATCATTTCCGGGGGTGTGCTACGCATGCCTGATCAGGAGATGGCTGGGCCGGCAGGATTCGAACCTGCGAATGCCGGGATCAAAACCCGGTGCCTTACCACTTGGCGACGGCCCAATTATCGACTACGCGACCTGCCGCACGGTTACCTGCAGGCGATAGAACAATCATCGGCTGGCGGGTGCCCTGGTATCCAGCGCGGCGATGCTTTGCAACAGCGGTGAGGCGTTCAGCCCGCGTGCCACAAACCCACCCACGTTGCCTGACATGGCCGCGAGTGCATCCAGTGCCTGCTCGCGGGTAGCGAATTCGGCAAACACACTGCATCCGGTGCCGCTCAATTTCGCTTTGCCGATGCAACCCGGTTCGCTCATATTCTCAGCGTTGCAATAGTCATCAAGCCAATCCAGCGTTTGTGCAACCTGCGGAAACTGCCGCCTCACCAGCGGTTCAAAAACATTGGTCGCCTTTCCCGAATAATAGTCTTTTATTGTGATCGTGCCGGCCGGTTGTGTCAATTCCAATTCCAGCGCGGCAAACAGCCTGGCGGTGATGATCTCGACCTGCGGCAGCAGGACCAGGTACCACGCATCGGGCAACGTCACCGCGGTCAGGCGTTCTCCGGCGCCTTCCGCCCAGGCGCTGTAACCACGAATGAACACAGGCACGTCCGCCCCCAAAGAGAACCCCAGTTCGCATAAGTGCCGGTCGTCCATACCACACCCCCAGAGCCGGTTCAAAGCATGCAGGGTGGTCGCCGCATCAGAGCTTCCACCGCCCAATCCAGACCCGGGAGGAACACGCTTATGCAAAACGATATCCGCGCCGGCGGTCACGGCGG
This sequence comes from Candidatus Oxydemutatoraceae bacterium, assembly GCA_965226235.1. GTDB lineage: Bacteria > Pseudomonadota > Gammaproteobacteria > Poriferisulfidales > Oxydemutatoraceae > CAYFZO01. The sequence continues at coordinate 628,514 of OZ245335.1, forward strand.
CGGTTTTCCTGAGCAAAGCGGCGGCTCGCAACACCAGGTTGCTCGCTGCGGCGATTTCCGGCCCCGTGTAGTATCTGCGGCAATCCACCTTGATATCCCCACCATCGCGCAGGGAAATATCCAGCCGATCCCCGTAGTCGATCAAGCGAAACAAGGTCTGCAGATCGTGATAGCCATCGTCACGCCGTCCGGTTACCTGCAGAAACAGGTTTAATTTTGCCGGTGCCGGCAGGCCCTCGAACGCCGACACGGCTCAGATCATCTCCTCGACGCTGGCTTTGAATCGCAGCAGTTGCCAACGCTGTACCGAGACGGTGAATTTCAGGTCGTCACGGGTCAAGACCAGCAACGTCGGCAACATCACCCTGCCCAGAAGAAGGTGCTGCACCGACTGATACCGCATGTATCGCACCTCCCAGTCTGCTTGTTGAAATGCTGCCAAAGAGCCGTCCTGGTTCAGGCTCAGCAAGCCCGGGGAGGCACCCGGCTTTCCGACCACCCAATCTTGCAGGTGCTCCATCGGCACATCGGCATCAAGTGTTTTTGCGACGAGTTCCCTGAACGATGCGGCGTGGTAAGTCCTGCCTCGGTTGTCTATTGCACTGGCTGCGCCCTGGCTGTGCTGCAGACGCATCAGAGTCCGTCCCCCGGAGCTCAGCAGGTTGATGCGATCACTGTCTTCTGCATGCAGCCAGTTTAAACCGGCGCGCCACAGCTTGCCGTCACGGAGAATGCTCACTTTGCCATGAAGCTGCCAGGACGAAATCGCCTCGACCTGTGCCTGGTGCAATGCCGCTAAGTGTCCTCGATCCGGCTCGGCAATCTCCGGCGGAGAAGGCGCACAGGCCACCAATGTCACCAATCCGCCGGCCAGTAGCAATAGCCGGGGGGCAGGTAGCGAACCGGGACGTGCCAGCTGCTGCCGGCGCGGCTCAGCGCGGACAGTCTTGTCGCAATGCATGAAGATATTTGTCTTCAGGAAATTCTTCCAGCGCTTGCTTCAATAAGCCGTGCGCCTCCGGCATCCGCTGCCGCGCACATAAAATCTCAACCAGGTGCCCCAGAACATCGGGGTGACGCAAACCAGCCAACGCGCGGCGGATGAGGGCTTCCGCCAGGTCGATGTTGTTGAGGCGAAACTCGACCCAGCCGAGGCTGTCGAGAATCGCCGGGTCGTCCGGCGCCAGCGCATAGGCGCGCAAAAGATACGCCCTGGCTTCATCCAGGCGAATGTTTTTGTCGGCAAACGTATACCCCAGCGCATTCAGCACGTCGGGATTGTCGGGATCATCCTGCAGGATACGCACCATGTCATCTTCGAAACGACCCAGCAGGTCGAGTTCAGCCGCGGCAAACCCGCGCGCGTACAGCAGGCTGTTCAGGGCGCCGTATTTTTCGATCGCCTGCGTATAGATTTCCAGCGCCTCGGCATGGCGTTCATGGCGGCTCAGGATTTTTCCCTCCTCCAGATAAAAACCGACTTGCTCCTGGGTGCTCTCTGTCAGCAACCGCGCTCTTTCAAGTTGCGCGATCGATTTCTCCGGTTCACCAAGCTTTTGATAGACTTCGGAGATTGAAAACTGCGCTTGATTGAAAAGCTCCCCGGAAGGAATCGATCGGTAAATCTCCAGTGCCTGATCCAGTTCTCCGCGCTGTTCGGCAATGCGTCCCTGGTAATACGCAGCTTCGACAGAGCGCCCGGGAAACGAGTTCAGTTGATCGAAAAAGGCTTCGGCAGTGACCAGGTCTCCAATCTGCATCGACAACACGCCGATCGCCTGGATGGCATCCGGGTTATGCGGATGGTTCTCGTGAATCAGGTGAAACTGCTTCAGCGCTTCTTCGTTCCTGTCGCTTTCGAGTAGCAGCCTCGCGTAATTGCCCCGAATCTGCGGGTCATCCGGCGCCTTGACTATCGCCGTCATCGCCACCGACAGCCCTCGATCGACCTGGCCCGAAGCGATCAAGGCCCACCCTTCGAGCAGGTAGGCGTTGGCGAATTCCGAATCTATCCCGCTCGCGTTTGCAGCGAACCTTGCGGCCTCTTCATAGTCACCGGTATGCGTCAGAAACAAGGCGTAGGCATATTGCGCCTGTGCACTGCCAGCAAAGCGTTCAGCCATCTCCTTCATCCGCGTTGCTGCCTCCGACGGCATCTCGGACACCAGCGTGGCGCTGAGCCTAGTCAGGATACGGCTCTCATCGACGTCATCGCGCCCGATGACTTGCTGCAGAATCTCCATCGCGTCCTCGAAGCGACGATCGATTACATAGACGACCGCCAGCAACTGCTTGATTTCAACGTCGTCAGGATTGATCTCCAGCCACCGCTCTCCCAGTGCCAGCGCCTGGGTATAGGCTTTGTTATCCAATCCCAGCCTGAAGGCACCTTTGAGCACAGCGGGATCATCGGTGTAGCGGGCTGCGTTGCGATAATGATCGAACGCGGCGGCGAGATCGCCACGACGCAGAGCGAATTCGCCAGCGAGCAGATCGTAAACGAGATCTGCCTGACGACGCGTTTCAGGGGTCGTGGCACCTACGCTCTCCTGCTGCAGAAACGGCGCATGCGTGGAAGTGGCGCACGCCGACGCCATGGACAGAAGTAACGAAATCAGCGTGCAGGCAACATTTTTTTCACAGCGTTTCTTCATTCCTACAATCGTACCCCCCCACATCGTTCTGCTAAACTTGGAGGCACACAACTTCAAGACGCACGACGCACCAGCCACACACAAGCCATCTTATCACGCCCGTATACAACCGTTTTACGGCCACACATACAGCCATGTCACTAGTTGTCTTCGGACTCAATCATAAGAGCGCGCCTCTCGCAGTACTTGAAAAAATCGTCATCGTCGAAGATCGCATACCCCACGCGCTGGTAGATTTCAGCACAAAAACCGATGCCGACGAGTCGGTGATACTGTCCACCTGCAACCGTTGCGAGATCTACGGCGTTTTCCGGAGCAATGGCGCAAGGGATGCCATGGCCGAGTGGCTGTCGGCGTATCGCGGTATCGCCCGGGAAGCAATCGACCCGCACTGTTTCAGTTACCAGGATACGGCGGCGGCGCGCCATTTGATGCGGGTCAGCAGCAGTATCGATTCAATGATCGTCGGTGAAGCGCAGATCCTTGGACAGGTCAAGTCCGCCTACCGCATTGCGCTCGACCACAAAACGCCTGGCCCCAACCTTTGCCGGCTGTTTGAAAGCTCGCTCGCGATCGCCAAGCAAATCCGCACCACCACCGCGCTTGGGAAATACCCGGTATCTTATGCACCCGCGATCATAAAAGCCTCTCGGCGCTTGTTCGAGAGTCTTGCGGACAAAAACATATTGCTGATCGGCACCGGGGAAATGATCGACCTCGCTGCCAGCCACTTCAACAAGCAGAATATCGCCGCGATGAGCATTGCCGGGCGCTCCGAAGAAAAAGCCCTGGCATTGGCGAAGAAGTTCTCGGCCACCGCGGTAAACCTGGGGGACATCCAGAACATCCTGCACCTGCAGGACATCGTCGTAAGCTGCACCGCCAGCACCTCGGTGCTGCTGCACGCCCCCGAGGTGCTCGGCGCGCTCAAAAAGCGCAGGCATAAGCCGGTGTTGATGGTGGATATGGCCTTGCCGCGCGACCTGGATGAACGAATCAAGGAGCTTCCGGATGTTTATCTGTATACCCTGGAAGACCTCGCAGAGATCATCGACGAAAACAAACAGGCTCGCCTTGCCGCAGCCAGGCAGGCGGAGGCATTGATACAGGAAAAAGCCGATGAGTACACGGGATGGATGAACTCCCGCAGAGCCAGAGAGCTCATCACCGAGCTGCTGACCGAAGCCGAGGACGCGCAGGCATACTCTCTCGAAAAAGCGAAAAATGCCCTGCGCAAGGGAAAATCACCCGAGGACGCGTTGTCCGAACTGGCGGCGTCGCTGACGGGAAAGCTACTTCACCCGACGCTGAAAATGCTCACGCTCGCGTCTGCAGGCAAGCAGTCCGAGTTGCTGGACGCCATGGAAAAACAACTCGACGGAAACAGGAGACAGGGTGATGGGGTCTTTGCCAACAAGCCTGTCAAGTGAGAAAATCCTACCCGTGACTCGAAAATGACACCTTCCATGTCAAAAAAACTGGCTGCGATGGAAACGCGATACACCGAAATCGTCGCGTTGCTGAGTGATCCCGGGATCGTCGCCAACCAGCAACGATACTGTGACCTGAACCGCGAATTGGCGCGGCTCGGGAAAGTGGTGAGCCATTACCTGGAGTATACGAATAGCAGGAAGATCCTCGCCGAACTATCGGACATGCTGCAGGACAAGGATACGGAAGTGAAAGAATTGGCACAGCAGGAAAGCGAATTGTTAAAAAACAACCTCGCCAATACCGAGTTGGAAATCCGCAAGTGCCTGCTGCCGCAGGATCCTCACGATCAGAATAATATCTTCCTGGAGGTCCGAGCCGGTACCGGCGGGAACGAAGCGGCAATTTTTGCCGGAGACCTGTTTCGCATGTACCACCGTTACGCGGAAAACAAAAACTGGCAGGTGGAAACCATCACCTGTAGCGAAGGAGAACACGGCGGCTTTAAGGAAATCATCTCGCGCATTACCGGGAACGGCGCTTACTCGAAACTGAAGTTTGAATCCGGCGTGCATCGCGTGCAGCGAATTCCGGAAACCGAATCGCAAGGAAGGATCCACACCTCGGCAGCCACCGTCGCGGTGCTGCCGGAAGCCGAGGAAATCGACGATGTCGACATCGACACGGAGGACTTGCGCATTGATAAATTCAGAGCATCCGGTGCCGGTGGACAACACGTCAACAAGACCGACTCGGCAATCCGTATTACCCATGTGCCTTCGGGGATCGTCGTGGAATGTCAGGACGAACGCTCGCAGCATAGAAACAAGGCGCGCGCGCTGGCGCTGCTAAAAGCGAGACTGCTGGATCTCGAGCAACGCAAACAGAGCGAGGCGCAGGCAAGTACACGCAAAAGCATGGTCGGGTCAGGCGACCGCTCGGAGCGTATCCGCACCTACAACTATCCTCAAAACAGGGTCACCGACCATCGCATCAACCTGACGCTACACCAGTTGCTTGAGATCACGGCCGGTGCGCTGGATTTGCTCATCGACCCATTGACACATGAACACCAGGCCGAGGTCATGGCACAGTTCGATGATTGAGAACACCCTCGCGACCGCGACCACGGTGGGCGAAGCGCGTGCCATACTGCTGCACCACCTGGGCGACACGCTCGAAATCGATCACCTGCTGTGCGCCACCCTGCGCTGTGAACGCTCGCGTCTGTACGCACATCGGCAAATGAAGATCAGCCGTGCCGACAGGCTGCATCTTCAGACACGGCTGCAACGGCGTCTGCAAGGTGTGCCATTGGCGTACGTAACCGGCAGTTGTGAATTCTTCTCGCTGGAACTGGAAATCACCCCGGACGCGCTGATCCCCCGGCCAGCGACCGAAACGCTGGTTGAAGCCGCACTGGCTACGATGAAGCAACAGGCGCGAGTCCTCGAACTCGGCACCGGTTGCGGCGCCGTCGCCATCACCCTCGCGCAGCAACGCCCCGACGCCACGATCACCGCCTGCGACATCAGTACCGACGCCCTGGCGTTGGCACAACGAAATGCGAAGCGACATGGCGTCGAAGTGAAATACATCGAAAGCGACTGGTTCAACAACCTCGCCGACCAGCGGTTTGATCTGATCGTCGCCAACCCGCCTTACCTTGATGAACAAGACCCTGAGGTCGACCCGTCGGTCCTTGCCCACGAGCCTCGCGTCGCCCTGGTTGCACGCGAACGAGGTCTGGCCTGCCTGCACCGGATCATTGCGGACGCCTCCGCGCACATCTATACTCCAGGAGCGTTGGTGCTGGAGCATGGATACAGTCAGGCGACCCAGGTCAGAAAGAGGCTGGCAGCGGCAGGGTTCTCCAGGCTACGTTGCACGCGCGACCTCGCAGGTCATCCACGCGTTGCCACAGGGACGAAAATGCCCGGGAGACAAACCCAATGAAAAAACCAATCGTCGAAATTTACGCGCTTGCCGTGTGTTTCATCTGCATCGCTTTCTCCGCTATTTTCATCACGGCGGCCATCAACAGCGGTATCAAACTCGCCTACCCGGAATTCACCTTGTCCGCACGCGAGTACCAGACGTATCAAAATAATGCCGACTTTCTCGAAGAAAAGATCAAGGTGCTGCCGACTGAACATGCCGTCATGTATAAGAACATGACGCAGGAGGAGTTGGCTCTCGTAAGAAACAGCAGCTTTCAATCCGCGCTCGAGAGTGAACGCCGCCGCGGATCGCAAGGACTGCTCCAGCATTCGATCGTCATTGTCATACTCGCGTTGATCTTCGCGCTGCATTGGAAGCTGGCAAGAAAGACGCGGCGCGACACGGCGGCCGGTTGAATCACAGCAGATCGGCTCGCCAGACCGGCGCCTGGCCTCTAGCCACCAAGTTCACGCTTGAGGATGCGGTTGACCACCGCGGGGTCGGCCCTGCTCCCGGCTGCTTTCATCACCTGCCCGACAAAATAACCAAAGACTTTCTGCTTGCCGGATCGATATTGATCGACTTGCCTGGCATTGTCGGAAATCACGCGCCGAACGATTTCCTCGATCTCCCCGACATCCGTGATCTGCGACAGGTTTCGCGTCTCGATAATGGTGGCAGCGTCGCCTCCATCAGCCCACATCACCTCAAAAACCTCCTTGGCCGTCTTGCCAGAAATCGTTCCGTCCTCGACCCGATCGAGCAGCCGCGCGAGTGCCTGGGCGGTCACGGGTGAATCGGCGATGGCGGTATGATCACGATGCAGGGCCGCCACCAGCGTCCCGTTGATCCAGTTGGCGACCGACTTCGCCGTTGCTTTGGTCTCTTTCGCGCAAAGCTCGAAATAATCGGCGACATCCCGGTCGTCAGTCAGACGCAGGGCATCTTCCGCCGACAGCGAGTACATCGACACAAACCTGTCCCTGCGCGCGTCAGGCAACTCGGGCAAACTTTCCCGCACCTGTGCTACGAACCGCTCGTCGATCACGACCGGAACCAGGTCAGGGTCAGGAAAATAGCGGTAATCGTTGGCTTCTTCCTTGCTCCGCATCGGACGGGTCTCCTCTTTCACGGCATCAAACAAGCGGGTCTCCTGTATCACCCCCCGGCCTGATTCAAGCAACCTGGTTTGGCGCGCGATCTCGTAATCCAGCGCTCTCGCCGCAAAGCGGAAGGAATTCAGGTTCTTGATCTCGCTGCGGGTGCCCAATGCGTCAGTGCCCAGGACGCGCAAGGAAACATTGACGTCACAGCGAAACGACCCTTCCTGCATGTTGCCGTCGCAGATATCGAGACAGGTAACGATACCGTGTATTTTTTTCATGTAGCAAACCGCTTCGTCAATACTATGCATCTCCGGCTCGGAGACAATTTCTATCAGCGGTGTGCCGGCACGGTTCAGGTCGATACCGCTCGACGATGGAAATGCCTCGTGCAGCGACTTGCCTGCGTCTTCTTCGAGGTGGGCCCGGGTGATGCCGATTCTTTTTTCGACACCGTCGGCCAGCACGATAACCACACTGCCTCCCGCCACGACCGGCGTATGAAACTGGCTGATCTGATAGCCTTTAGGCAAATCAGGGTAGTAATAGTTCTTTCTTTCAAACAACGACTGCAGATTGATTTCACTTCCCACGGCCAGGCCGAAAGCAACGGCCATGCGCACGGCTTCGGCGTTGAGTACCGGCAAGGTTCCGGGCAACGCCACGTCGACCCCGCAGGCTTGTGTATTGGGCGCGGCGCCATAATCGGTTGCGGCGCCCGAGAACAGCTTGCTGCGGGTTTTCAGCCGCGTGTGAATCTCGATCCCGATAACCGGCTGCCACGGCATTACTGACCCCCCGGCGGCACGCGACGGTGCCAGTCGGTCTCACGCTGGTAAGCATGGCCGAGCGATAACAGCAGAGCCTCGCTGAAATGCCTGCCTACGAGCTGCACCCCAACCGGCAGACCATCGCTGAACCCGGCCGGCAACGCCAACGCGGGCAACCCGGCCAGGTTGACGGCGATCGTGTAAATGTCGGACAGGTACATCTTCACCGGATCATTGCTCTTTTCCCCCAGCCTGAATGCGGGCGTCGGGGACACTGGGCCGAGAATCGCATCCACACGGGAAAAAGCCACCGCAAAGTCATCCCGGATCCGGCGTCGTGCCCGTTGCGCCTTCAGGTAGTAAGCATCGTAGTAGCGCCTGGACAACACATAGGTTCCGATCAGGATGCGCCGCTTGACTTCATCCCCGAAACCTTCGGCACGCGAGCGGGAATACAGATCCTTGAGATCGCGAGGGGACTCGCACCGATGGCCGTAACGAACGCCGTCATAACGGGCCAGATTCGAAGAACATTCGGCCGGTGCCAGAATATAGTAAGCAGGAATCGCCATCGATATCGTCGGCAGGGCCAGTTCGACGATCTCGCAGCCCATGCTGTGCAACTGTCTGCCCGCCTGTTCGAACACCGCCTTCACCCCTTCATCCATGCCTTCGCTCAAATACTCTCGCGGGATGCCGATACGCAATCCTCTGACGTCACCGTCCATCTCTCCGACGTAGTCGGGCACCGGCTGCTGCATGCTGGTCGAATCGTTCGCGTCAAAGCCCGCTATCACGCCAAGCAACCGGGCACAATCCTCGGCGGAAGCTGCGAACACCCCGGCCTGGTCGAGGCTTGACGCGTAAGCCACCATGCCGTAGCGAGACACCCTGCCGTAGGTCGGTTTCAGCCCGGTTACGCCACACAAGGATGCAGGTTGGCGGATCGAGCCGCCGGTATCTGTGCCCGTCGCGCAAGGTGCCAGCCGCGACGCTACGGAGACAGCCGAGCCGCTGGACGAACCACCCGGTACACGATCTTCTTTCCAAGGATTGCGCGTCGCGCCAAAATAGCTGTTTTCCCCCGATGATCCCATCGCGAACTCGTCCATGTTGGTCTTGCCGAGCATCACCATGCCGGCGTCATTCAACTTCCTGGTGACGGTCGCGTCGTAAGGAGAATAAAAATTGTGCAACATCTTCGAACCGCAGGTGGTAAGAATGCCGCGGGTGCAGAACAAATCCTTGTGCGCGTACGGAATCCCGGCCAGCGGCCCATGCGTGCCGGTACGGATCATGGCATCGGCAGCCTGCGCCTGCTGGAGCGCATGCTCATTGGTAACCGTGATGAAACTGTTCAGCCTGGTGTCATGACGCTCGATACGGTCAAGAAAAAACCGGGTCAGTTCCACACTCGAAAAATCCCCCCTCGCCAGACCCTGGGACAGCTCGGCAAGCGACAACCCAGGTGCCGGATGCAGATTCATTCAAGTACCTTGGGCACAAGATACAAGCCTTCGGCGACCTGTGGCGCGAGTGCCTGCAAGTCTTCGCGGCAATCTCCTTCGCTGACGCGATCCGCGCGTAACTGCTGAAAAATATCCAGACAATGCCTCAGTGGTTCGACTCCTTCGAGGGCTTCATCATCGAGCCCGTCCACCAACGCCAGCACCGCCGACAGTGACTCGGCCATCTCCCTGGCCTCATCGTCGTCAAGGGCAATTCGTGCCAGATCGGCAACCTGTCTGACTTCGTCTATCTCCATGGAGCACCTGATGGCGAGCACCAAAAAACCGGCAGGAGCGGAAACAACTTGCCCGCCCCGGTTAGCATTGCTAGAGTATGCCATACAAAATCAACCCCCTTCGACCATGCTTGACCAGATATTCGGTTTTTTCTCCAACGATCTTTCGATTGACCTGGGGACGGCCAACACCCTGATTTATATGAAAGGGAAAGGGATCGTCCTGAACGAGCCCTCGGTCGTCGCCATCCGCCAAAACCCCGGAAACAAGCGGCGCACCACGATGGTGGGCAAAGAAGCAAAAAACATGCTGGGGCGTACGCCGACAACGATCCAAGCCATACGTCCGATGAAAGACGGCGTGATTGCCGACTTCACCAATACCGAAAAAATGTTGCAGCACTTCATCCGCAAGGTACATAAACACAGAATCATAAAACCCAGCCCCAAGGTACTGGTTTGCGTGCCATGCGGTGCAACCCAGGTCGAACGCCGCGCGATCCGTGAATCGGTAATCGGTGCAGGAGCGCGCAAAGCTTACCTGGCGCCGGAACCGATCGCGGCGGCGCTTGGTGCGGGCATTCCAATCAGCGAAGCACGAGGCTCGATGGTGCTGGATATCGGTGGCGGCACGTCCGAGGTCGCCGTCCTGTCGCTGGATGGTATCGTCTATTCGTCGTCGGTAAGAATCGGTGGAGACAAGTTTGATGAGGCCATTATCAGCTACGTCCGGCGCAACCACGGAGTACTGATTGGCGAAGCGACCGCAGAAAAAATAAAACACACCATCGGCACCGCTTACCCAAGCCAGAAACTGCTTGAAGTCGAGGTGACCGGACGCAACCTTACGGAAGGCGTCCCAAGCAGCTTCAGCCTCAACAGCAACGAGATACTGGAGGCGCTGCAGGAACCATTACAGGGCATAGCGAGTGCCGTCAAAACAGCACTGGAACGCACCCCCCCGGAACTGAGCTCGGATGTCGCCGAGCGGGGTATTGTCATGACCGGCGGCGGCGCGCTGCTTCGGGATTTCAGCAAACTGATCATGCAGGAAACCGGTATCCCGGTAATTATTGCCGATGAACCTTTGATCTGCGTTGCCAAAGGCGGTGAAAAAGTACTTGAGATGATCGATCAAGGCACGGCTGATTTCCTGCTCTACGACTAGGCCTTCGTAGCAACGAGCCACGGACGGGTCGTTCAGGAGAAAGCGTCATCAAGCCATTATTCACGCTACCTGGCGCCACACCCAGGGTTTCAGTACTCGCCCTGATATCGATAGTGCTTATGTTCGGCGACTACCACTACGACAGCCTGCAAAAAATACGCTATTACCTGGGAATCGCGACCTATCCAATTTACCGGATTGCAAATTTTCCGGCCGTGGCAGGTGACTGGATCCACGAGCAGGTCACCGACCGTGGCCAGTTGCTCGAGCAGAACCGGGCTCTCAAAAAAAACAACCTGATTCTGCAGTCGAGGCTACAGAAATTTATTGCCCTGCAAAGAGAGAACCGGCGACTCAAGGGGCTCCTGGAACCTTCGCACCAGAAAGTTGAAGGGAGCCCTCTGATCGCCAGACTGATCGCTACCGACTACTCACTTTTCAGGCAGCGCATTGTTCTCGACAAAGGCTCTCGACATGGAGCTTATATTGGCCAACCGATACTCGGAGCCCACGGCGTGGTCGGACAGGTCATTACAGTAACGCCCTTCAGTGCCGTCGGCATGCTGATATCCGATCCAAGCCACTCGCTCCTGGCCCATGTCAAGCGCTCAGGGGTAAGCGCGCTGACAACCGGCACCGGTGATCCAAAAAAGCTGAGACTCGATTACGTACCACCCGACGTCGACATCAGAGAGGGCGACATCTTGCTGACTTCAGGTCTCGATCACCGCTACCCGCCTGACTATCCCGTAGGAAAAGTGACTCGCGTAAAGAAAAGCGTCGGCGATAATTTTTCCACCATTACCGTGGAACCATTTGCCCGGGTCGACAGAAATCTCGAAGTACTACTGGTATCGCGGCAAAATCGCCCGCCCGAGGAGTAATCTACCCGACCCATTCGTGAATATGAGATTGATGCCCATCAGGAAGATACATACGCTCGCTTTTTCGAGCGTCGTCGCTGCCATGATCATGACAGTGCTACCGATACCGACCTGGGCAACGCCGTTCTGGCCGGAGTGGTCCATCCTGGTCATCATTTACTGGTGTTTTTCTTCACCGAGGAACTTCGGTCTTAACTTTGCCTGGTGTACCGGACTTTTCATGGACCTGATCAGAGGTTCGCTACTGGGACAGTACGCACTGATGCACCTGCTGGTCGCTTATGTCTGCATCCTCATCCACCGCCGGTTGCGAACTTACCCTTTGCTACAGCAGACACTTTGGATCAGTGCTTTGCTGGTGCTGTATTTCATCCTGTGCCTGTCGATAGACAGCACCCGCCAGCCGGTTGCCATGGACTGGCGCTACTTCGCACCGGCTGCAACCAGCTTGCTGTTGTGGCCATGGATATTCTCGGTTTTGAGACTGGCCAAACAAAAGACGGAAACCGTTTGATCAAGGAAAATAAAAACCCGGGGAATCCATCCGGCTCGGACACATCGGTGCTGGATGATCTGGACGAGGTCCTGCGAGATCGATGCTGCAAACGTGTGCTGGTTGTGCGTCACTCGCCGAAAAACGATACGTCGCTAAAAAAACTGGGTGCGCGTTGCCGCCCTCCATCGCGCATTGAAATCACTACCCCCTCGGCATGGCTGGAGCGACCATGCCAGGAACCGCGTTACTCGATTGGCATCGTGTGGGACTTTCCCTTCCCTCTGTCGAACGCTGGCTCTGAACGCTTGCTTGCCAGGCTGCGCGACCTCGACTGCGAAGCGGTCTACGTGCGATGCGTCGCGCAACGTGCCAGGCTGAAATCGTGGTCAGGGCAGTTGCGCGCGCTCGGATTCATGCCGCTGAAAAAGCGCGACGAACACCCGCCCCTGTTCTACTTCGACATCTATGACTATAAACGAGTGCCCGACTGGCTGAACAGCAGGTTTTGGGCAAATCCGCACATGTGGAACAAGGCCAGGTGGTAAACCAGGATGGTTCCCGTCACCCTTGGTCACAGAATTTGCTGAAGCCCGGCGGCAAATTGTCGGGGCAACGGCCGCACTGCTGATTGCCTGCCACGGCATGCTCCATCATTTTCGGGTGAGGCAAATCAAGTTCGGCCATGATGCGGACAAACTCCTCCTTGCTACGACCATCGCCAATACGGGGATTTCTCCGCTTCTCCTGCCCCACCGTCGTCACGGCACGCCCGTTGTAGTCGTGCCCCGGATACACCAGCGTGTCGTCCGGCAAAGCAAACAGCTTGTTGACGATACTGTCATACAACTGCTTCGCATCGCCCGCTTGAAAGTCGGTGCGCCCGCACGCTTCGATCAGCAAGGCATCCCCTGAAAATACCGCCTTGTAAGGATTGGTATCGACGACGAAAGCATGATGTGTATCTGTGTGCCCCGGCGTAAACAACGGATGAACTTCCACATTGCCGACGCGAAAGATTTCACCTTCACGCACCCCGATATCCCGGCATGGCATGTCGTCGAGCGCAGGACCAGCGATCCTGCACCCGGTCAGAGACTGCAGTTTCAGCGCGCCGGTGATGTGATCCGCGTGGATATGCGTCTCGAGCGTGTAGGTCAACTGCAACCCTAGCTGCTGCAAAATTTCGAGATCCCGGTCGACGTTTTCGGCCACCGGATCGATCAGAACACTCTCCCCCTTGCTCGGACAGGCAAGCAGGTAGGTATAAGTGCCCGAGTTATTTTCAAACAGTTGTCGGAATAACATCGCTGGATACTCTGGTGTTGCCCGGCACCCACAGTGGTACCGATCGCACATGGCTCTGCCACAACCGGATTATAATGCCGGATGGAAAAACGGACAAAAACAGCGCGTAATCAATGAACAGCGAGCAACTGCAACGGATTATCGCATCGCGCATGAGGGATGCCACGGTCACGGTTGCCGGTAGCGACGGCAAGTTTTCAGTCACAGTCATCAGCGAGACATTCAAAGGCCTGAACACGGTTGACCGCCACCGGTTGGTCTATGCATCCGTCAATCAGGAAATTGCAACCGGCGCCGTGCACGCGCTGTCGATACAGGCCTGCACAAAAGAGGAACCCCAGGCTTGATTGCGTAGGCTTTGCGCCTGCCTGCAAGACAACTCTCCAGAGACACCCTTCTCCGGGGGCACCTTCGGGTGAGAGCCACGGGCAAGGCCCGAAAACAGAGAAGCTACTGCTCTTTGCCGACACCGAGCTCGATCACGCCAAGCCCCGGATTGCCGGCAAAGTACCGCGCCAGCATCAGCGCGTCTTTTTCGTCGATCGCGGCGCTGATCCCGGCCATGATCGCGTTGTTGCGGGTACCCTGCTTGTAGGCCATGAACGAATGGTAGAGATAATCTGCGAGTTGTCCCGCAATTTTCGGGAAGCTCGAAATCGGACTATTGCCATCATTGCCATGACAGGCAGCGCACGTGCTCGCTAACTGCTGCAGCTCTTCCGGTATGACCATCTCCGGGTTGGCCGGAGCCGAATCCAGTGAAGAGAAATAGGCAGCGACATCCGCCGTGTCCTGGTCGCTGAGCCGATGAGACTGAGCCACCATGGTTTTGTGGCCACGGTCTCCATTGCGGTACGCCTGCAAGGCAGCGACGATATAGTCGGCGTGCTGGCCTGCAAGACGTGGCACGGGATAGGTAGGATATACGTTGGTGTAAGTGGGTACTCCATGGCAGCCGAGACAGGTTTGCGCCTTCCACTTGCCCGCAGAAGCGTCGCCGTCGGCAAAACACGTCATCGGCCAGGCAATGACGAACCCCATGACCAGGATGCACTTGCTCATTGTTTTCATCTCGTTGTCTCTCGGCAGTTGAACAGCATCCTGGAACCGGCACTTCATCGACAACCGCCTCACCACCCGAAACAATCGACTGTACGGACTGGCTACGCCAGCAAAGGAAACATGCTGGCCTGCACCGACTACCTTTCTGCTGAAGAAAGGCATTATATTATAAGGGCGTTATATTATAATGTTCTCGCAAGCTTGCAAGCGCGTGTTCCTTTCAACATCCTGAGAAAAGCAACCATGAAATTTGAAACCATCGCCATTCATGGCGGCTACGAGTCCGAAGCTACGACCCGGGCTGCGGTCACCCCGATCTACCAAACGACTTCCTACACTTTCAGAGATACCCAGCATGGCGCGGACCTGTTCGACCTCAAGGAGCCGGGGAATATCTACACACGGATCATGAACCCGACGACGGCGGTGCTCGAAGAACGTATTAACCAGATGGAAGGCGGCGTTGGCGCCCTCGCGCTCTCGTCCGGGATGGCGGCCATCAGCTACGCCCTGTTCACTATCGCCGAACACGGCGACAACATCGTCGCGGCCCCGGCACTGTACGGTGGCACTTACAACTTTTTCGCGCACACCCTGCCGCAATTTGGCATGGAAACCCGTTTTTGCAAACCGTCTCTCGAAGACGTGGAAGAGCATATTGATGCGAAAACCAAGGTCGTTTTTTGCGAGTCTATCGGCAACCCGGCAGGCAATGTCGTGGACCTCGAAGCCGCAGCCAAAGCCTGCCACCGTCACGGAGTGGTTCTGATGGTCGATAACACGGTACCTACGCCTTACCTGTGTCGGCCTTTTGAGCACGGCGCAGATATCGTCGTACACTCGATGACAAAATACATGGGCGGGCACGGCAACAGCATCGGCGGCGTCATCGTCGACTCCGGGAAATTCCCTTGGAAAGCCCACCCGGACCGGTACCCATCCATGAGCCAGCCGGACCCTTCCTACAAGGGCATCGTTTACACCGATATCATGCAGGAGGCCGCCTACATTACGCGCGCCAGGCTGGTGCCGTTACGCAACATGGGCGCGGCGCTATCGCCGTTCAACAGCTTCCTGGTGTTGCAGGGGCTGGAAACGCTGCCGCTGCGCATGGAGCGCCACTGCGATAACGCGCTCGCCGTGGCAAGACACCTGCAGAAAAGTCCACAGGTGGAATGGGTCAGGTACGCGGGACTGGACGAACACCCTGACAAACCACTGGTTGACCGCTACATGGGCGGTAAAGCTTCCGCGATCCTGAGCTTCGGTATCAAGGGAGGGGATGAGAACGGAGCCCGCTTCATCGACGCGTTAAAGCTGATTCTGAGGCTGGTCAACATCGGCGACGCTCGCTCGCTCGCGTGCCACCCGGCAAGTACGACGCACCGCCAACTGGGCGCGGCGGAACTGGAAGCCGCCGGGGTATCGGAAAACCTGGTACGGCTGTCGGTCGGGATCGAACACGTGGACGACATTATTGAGGATATCGACCAGGCATTCACCCACTGCCACTGACGACTGAAGCCGACCCGGGGACAGGCGGTCCGCTCCCGGCGACAAAGCACTGTGATGCCGGCGAGCAGCATCCAACCGCGGCTCGAGCCTCGGCAGAGGATCAATCGAACCGGGCCATATTGGTAGCGCCGTTCATCAACTCGCTCAGCCTGACCGGCGATTTCCCCAGCCGATGGCGGTAGATCAGCGCATAAAAAAGCACCGCGCGCACGTACAGGCGGGTTTCATCGAACGGGATCGTATCCACCCACACTGCCATGTCCGACACCGGCGTGGTGTTCAGCCAGCGACGCGCGTTGGTCGGGCCTGCGTTATACCCGGCAAGACTGACCACGATATTGCCATCGTTACGCTGATGCAGACTTTTGATGTATGTGGTTCCAAGTCGAATGTTGGTTCCGGGCGAAAGGATCTCGAAGGTAGAAAGCTTCCTCATGCCCAGACGCGACCCCACCTGCCGAGCCGTGGCCGGTAACAGTTGCATCAATCCCAGGGCGCCGGCCGACGATCTGACATCTTCGACAAAAGCGCTCTCCCTTCTCATGATCCCGTAAATCCACTCCGCCGACACCTGGCTACGACGCGATTCCGCGCTGACCAAATCCCGGTACGGCAACGGAAAGCGCTCGACCCGGTAACGGGTGAGATCACTATCTGCAAGACTGCGGATCGCGCCGATGGGCCACGACCAGCGATCAGCCAGCGCGCCAAATTTTAGTCTCTCCGTAGCGTCGAAGCGCTCCATCAGGGGCAGGAGTTCGCGGTTCGCGTCCACCCCCCGACCGAGTATCAGCAATTCATGGATCCGCGCGACCGCAGGATAGGCTGCCAGCAAACCTGCCACATCGCTCGAATCAAGCTTGATGTGAGACACCGCATAGGGATACGCTCGACCCAGGCGATCCGCAGACAGGTAGCCGTAATAATCGTCACCACTGGCCAACTGCTCCCAGATCGAACGCGCTTCCCGGTGCCTCCCGGATGCCGCAAGCGCACGAGCCTGCCAGTAGCTCCATTGTGAAAGCGTGCGTTCTTTCGCCTCCAGATCGTCAAGCGCAGCCAGCACCAGTTGCCATTCCTCGGTACGCAGCGCCGCTCTCACGCGCCAGTAACGCGACGCCTGCGTGTGGTACTGACGCGGCAGCCCGGACAGCAGGCGATAAGCCTCCTGCGGTAACAAGCGCTGGGCAGCGGCAATACCCATGTCTCTTTCCACCTCCCCTGGAAGCAAACAACCGGCGCAAGTCGATTTGATCTCGCGCCAAACCCGCTCGGCCTCGACGACGTCCTGCCTGATCAGGCGCCGCATCGCGAAAACCAGCACATCGCAGGCATAAGGCGAACCGGACCATTGATTGCCCAGCATCGTGGCCACCTGTCGCGGGTTACGCCGTGCCTCCCTGAGAGCATCGAACCAGTGACGCGGAGCGCCTCGCAGCTTGTTCCCCAGGTATTCCATCAGCTTTTCCTCGCCACGACCCCAGACCAGCAGAGCCCGCTGCCAAACCAGCCGGTCGTCGATGATCCCCCGTTCGAAGCCATACCGAAAAACCGGATCACATTGCTTCGGCTGGGAAAAGTTCACCAGCCACAACGCCTCGAGCGCCGCGCGCGCCTGCTGCGCCTGCCCGGTGTGGATCAGGGCGCGCGCGCGGTTGCAGCGGTTTTCCTTCCCGATCACAACCGGTGACTCCTTGTAATACAGCAGAAAACTGCTCCAGCGACCCTGCTGCGCCAGTTGCTCCAGCCAGCGGTGACGTAGCTTGTCCGCCAGCGGCATCTCGTCGCCGTAGCGTTGCAGAAAAGCCTCGATATTCTCATGCCTGGTGTGAGACAGGCGATTGAGCAAGTCCTGGTAGACGAGATAGGGGTACAACGGGTATGCCGCCAAACCCCGGCCGTGGCGCAGGAACGGCTGGCGGTCACCACGCTTCAGCGCGCCCTCGACCTCGGTAAACAAGGCACGTTGACGCTGGTATTGCTCTCTCTCCAGCGCCTGCAGGTGCGAGCCGGAAACAATGCCCACGATGAGCAGGCTGGCAAATACCGAAGCACGGATGCGGGCAAAGATGGTGGCAGTTGCTGCATGCCACATGGTCGAACGCACGACTACAGACCTCCCCTCAACCGGCTTATCCTTCAACGGCGGATTACCCACGATGCACTATAGTAGCCTATCGCCATGGGTTTCTCCTGCTCATTTCGCGCATTGGCGCTTCGGTCTGTGCGCGTGACGCTACTGCTATCCTGCGTCGCGTCGATGCCGCACCCTGACGCCGCACCCAGGGTGGTCGATGACCTGCAGCGCATCGTCTCCATGGACGGCCTCGCGGAACGCGTCGTATCGCTCGCGCCGCACCTGACCGAGCTTGTGTATTCTGCGGGAGCAGGCGAGAAGCTGGTCGGCGTGTCACGCCACTGCGACTATCCCCCAGCGGTGTCGCAACTGCCGAAGGTATCCGACCATGTAAGCATCAATTACGAATTGCTTTCGCAAGCGCGTCCCGACCTGGTCCTGGTGTGGGGAGCCGGACTCAAGGACATCACGTTGCACAAGCTCGTTTCGCTGTACGGGAACGTCTACGTGTCCGGACCGGACACCCTGCGAGGCATCGCCAAAAACCTGCTCGACATCGCAACGCTCACGGGTCACCCCACACTCGGGCAGAGAAACGCTACACAGTTTCTGCAGGAGATCGAAGCGATCGCTACGCGCTACGCCGACGCGCGCACGGTAGAAACCTTATACCTGTTATGGCACGTGCCTCCCATGACGATCAACGGCGCGCACTGGATATCCGGAACCCTCGAGTTGTGCAACGGCAGAAATGTCTTCGCGGACGTAGCGATGAACGTCGTGCAGATCAATCGTGAATCCCTGCAACTGCTGAAAATAGACATCCTGGTGCACAGCCTGCAGGAATACGCGTCGCAGCCGAAAGCATTGTCGGCGATGCTGGGGTTGCCGGATACACTGCCGGTTTCCTATATCGAAGACGATCTGATCCAGCGGCCCTCCCTGAGGATCGCGCGCAGTGCCGACGAACTATGCCGTATCATCCACCAGGTACGCAGCGATCGGCAAAGCGACGAGACACGGGACGCTACCAATTGAAATCCAGACCGGCGTGCACTTCGATGCCGCGACCCGCGTAACCGTCGACCGGCTCATAACCCCGATCCAGCAGGTTGTTCACCCGCGCAAAAAATGTCAGGTCCGCATCGATCCTGCGTCGCCCGGACACATGCAGCAAGGTATAGCCGCCGCGGGTTACACGCACGAAATCATCGCGCCTGACGTCGCGCTGCGGCCCGACGTAGTCAAGCTTCGCTGAAAGCGCCCAGTTCGGGGTGCCCAGCCAGCGCACCTCGAGCGCACCCTGGCGAAGCGGACGCCTGAGCAGGCGCCGGCGGTCGCCGTCATAAGCCCGCAGCAGCGTCGCGTCAGCGCGCAGGCCAATCCCCGCGACAGTATTCAGAAAAGCAAACAACTCCAGCCCCTCGATCTCGGCAGACGCAATGTTTTCCAGGCTGAGACGCGCGAGATCGAAAGCAATCAGATCCTGAATTTCGCTGCCGAACCAGGTCGCCCCCCAACCGGCATCGAGTGTCCTGGAACGAGCCTTGAAATTCTGCTCGACACCCACCTCCAGGCTGTGAGCATTTTCAGGATCCAGGCCAGGGTTGCCGAAAAGACCAAACCGGTCTCCCAGCGTCGGTGCCTTGAACGCGGTGCCGTAAGAAGCATACAGGCTGGTGCCGAACACACCCGGAAGGTAGCGCGCCGAAAGCTGCCAGTTGCGATCGCTGCCAAAATCGTCCGGGTCGTCGTTGCGCCAGCCGCCGGACAAAAACAAGCGCTCCGATGGACTGAACCAGGCTTGCAGATAGACAGCACGGGTGCGCGCGCCGCTCTTGCCCAGCGAGGATATTTCCTCGAGCTCCGTCTCCACCCCGGCGAGCAGTTTCAGCGAATCGGAAAACGAAAAATCGTTGCGCCACTCGACCTTGCTACGGTCGCTGTGCGTCTTGTTCTCGGCGGTTCCGTCGGATTGTGACGAGTAGTACGTACCTTGCAGCGACGGCTGCCAGAAAGACCGCAGGTAGTCTCCCGACCAGGCGAGGCTGTAGCGCCTCAGGTAGGTGGAATTCTTCAACGCGCCCGACTCGAAAGGAGCAACAAACCCGTCATACTCGGTGTCGGCGGCGACGTAACCGAACCTGAAATCGACGCGCGACGACGCATCGAAGTCGAACCCTGCTGCGATCTTGACGTCGAGGTTGTCGTATCCGTCACGCTCCGCGGTGTCTCCATCGCGCAGGCGACGCGGCGTAAAGGACTGCCCATCGGTTTGCAGCCACGCGCTGCCGATGGAAAAATCGGCGCGGCCGGAGCGGCCTGAAAAATGGACGGCACCCGAGTGGGTCGCAAACGAACCCGACTCAAGGCGCGCTGTCGCAGAAGCGGCGCCGGTGCCGCGCCTGGTAACAATGTTGATCACGCCGCCAATCGCTTCCGAACCGTACTGTGCGCTGTACGGGCCACGCAGCACTTCGATGCGCTCGACGTCGTTCAGTTGCAGGTGCTCGAAAGCAAATGAGCCGCTGCGTGGGTCCGCCATTTCAATCCCGTCTATAAGCACCAGGACATGATTGGATTCAGCGCCGCGCAGAAACACCGATGTCTGCGCCCCGGTACCGCCACTCGGCGCGACGTGCACCCCCGGAACACCCATCAGCGCCTCGCTGAGGCTCCGGTACTGGCGCAGCCTGATATCGCGCGCGGTGATCACGGTGGCCACCCCTCCAAGCTGTTCGATCTCCGTCGGGATGCGCGTGCCCGTCACGACAATGGTTTCCGTAGCGACCTGCGCCCAGGAGACCCCCTGCCCGGCAACCAACAGCAAAAATGTGCACGCGCACGTAGCGAAGAAGCCGGATAAACCCACCCGGGCGCAAACGGCAACGTAGCCACACCCGGCACACGCGTGACCGCGCTGCGAAACCTTCCCCGGACTTTTCAGCTCGACGCGACCAAAAGCAACGCCGATCGCATCACTCGCCACCTGCTCCGTCGACAGACGGAATCTTCGCGGCAAGCTCGCGTATCTCCTGGGTGATCTTCATCGAGCAGAATTTGGGACCGCACATCGAGCAGAAATGCGCGGATTTCGCCGACTCCTTCGGCAGGGTTTCATCGTGCATCTCCCTTGCGCGCTCCGGATCCAGGCTCAGGTTGAACTGGTCTTCCCAGCGGAATTCAAACCTCGCCTTGGATAAAGCGTTGTCCCGCAACTGCGCGGATGGATGCCCCCTGGCAAGATCCGCAGCGTGCGCCGAGATCCTGTACGCCACGATACCGGTACGGACATCTTCACGGTTTGGTAAGCCCAGGTGCTCCTTCGGGGTTACGTAGCACAGCATCGAGGCGCCGAACCAACCGATCATCGCTGCGCCGATGCTCGAAGTGATGTGGTCGTACCCGGGCGCAACGTCGGTGGTCAACGGACCCAGCGTATAAAACGGCGCTTCCGCGCAGTCGGCGAGCTCGCGCTTCACGTTGTCCTCGATCAAGTGCATGGGAACATGCCCCGGGCCTTCGATCATCACCTGCACATCATGTCGCCACGCAACCTGCGTCAATTCGCCCAGAACTTTCAGTTCCGCAAACTGCGCTGCATCGTTGGCGTCCGCGATACTTCCCGGACGCAAGCCGTCGCCGAGGGAAAAACACACATCGTATTGCTTCATGATTTCGCAGATATCTTCGAAATGCGTGTAAAGAAAATTCTCTTTCCGGTGAGTCAGGCACCACTTGGCCATGATCGAGCCGCCCCGGGAAACGATGCCGGTCACACGCTCCCTGGTCAACGGCACGTGGCGGGATAAAACACCGGCGTGAATGGTGAAGTAGTCGACACCCTGCTGTGCCTGCTCCAGCAGGGTGTCGCGAAAAATCTCCCAATCGAGGGCTGTTGCATCTCCGCCGACTTTCTCCAGTGCCTGATAAATCGGCACCGTACCGACCGGCACCGGCGAGTTGCGAATCAGCCATTCGCGCGTCGCGTGGATGTTTTTTCCCGTCGATAAATCCATGATCGTATCAGCCCCCCAGCGGGTGGCCCGGACCATTTTCTCCACTTCTTCGGAAATCGATGAGGTCACCGCCGAAGTGCCAATGTTGGCATTGACCTTTACCCGGAAATTGCGCCCGATAATCATCGGCTCGCTCTCCGGGTGATTGATATTCGCCGGAATGATGGCCCGCCCGGCAGCCACTTCCTCGCGCACGAACCCGGGGGTTATCACCTCTGGAAGATGGGCGCCATGCGAGCACCCGGAATGACGCTGCAGCAGTTTCCAGTACAACGGCTGTTGCTGCAGGCTCTCGAAACAGGCGTTTTCCCGAATCGCGATGTATTCCATCTCGGACGTGATGATCCCGCGGCGGGCGTAGTGCATCTGCGACACGTTGCAGGTGCCACAGGCGCGTCGGGGCTTGCGCGGGGGTGGCAAGGCAACACCTGGGCTGGAGCTGTCACAGGCCTTTGCGGCCAGCACCTCGCTATCGGCGCGATGGTCAATCCATGTCGCGCGCACCGCCGGCAAGCCAGATAAAAAATCGATGCCGGATTGCGGATCGGTATACGCTCCGGAGGTGTCATACATGGGAATCGGCGGATTCTCCTCGCCACCGAGTTCTGGCGACGTGTTCGCCTGCGACACTTCACGCATCGCAACGCGAATGTCCTGACGCGTACCCTGGATGTAAATCTTCCGCGAAGCACGCTGCGGCAGAGTCACCTCTGCCGAGGGCCGCAACGGCGGCAATGCACCTGCTTCCAAGGGAGGGCCACCATTCGCCTGATCTGTGTCGCTCTGCATTGCACCTTACGCCGTGTGTGTACGGTATCGTCCGCAATCTATGATGATAAGATTATATATACTTTATGACACTTTATGCGGTTTGTCTCCCGCTGACTGACACAATGTTAGCCAAAAGCCTGAATGCCCCTGTGCCCAATTCTAAAATAGCCTCTTTTGATTTCGGGAGAGGCTATGGCATTCGTAGGGGCGACGCATACGTCGCCCCTACAACACGCAACACGTCCGCACAAATTCACCCGCAAGGGCGACCGCAAGCCAGTGACCTGTGCAAGGCAGATCATCGCCCCGGTAACAGCAATGCGATACCGTAACCACATACCGGCGCGGTACCTGCTGACGGCGATCCTGGCAGTGGCGCCCGTGTCGGTGGCCTACAGCGACGCCGCGGGCATCATGGATCTATACGAACGGGCGCTTGACAGTGACGCGCAGTACCAGGCTAGCGAGTACAGGTACAGGGCCGACTCGCTGCTTCCCCAGGTGGCACGTTCCCGCTTGCTGCCGCAGATCAACCTGCAGGCACGACGTCAGCGCGTCGCGCAGCAGGAGATCACGGGCACGTTCTTCCGGCAGGATTCGGGCGGGGACTCGAACCAGAGCAGGGACTATTCCTACGACACCGACGATCTCTCCATCAACCTGGTGCAAACCTTGTTCAGCGCGCAGCAGTATGCCGAGTTGAAACAATCCGGATCGCAGGCGGAAAGGGCGGGTCTCGAATTGGAAACAGCCCGCCAGCAACTGATCCTGCGCCTTGCCGAAGCCTATTTCAGCGTGCTGTCGGCCGAAGAAACGCTGACCTTCGCCCGGGCGGAAAAACAAAGTGTCGCGCGCCAGACCGAGCAGGCGCGAGAACGCTTTAACGTGGGGCTGACAGCGATCACCGACGTCAAGGAGGCGGAAGCCGCGTACGATCTGGCCGAGGCCGAAGAGATTGCCGCAGACGCCCGGCTGCAAAATGCGCTCTACACCCTGTCGGTCATCACCGGACACGATGTAATGAGCCTGTACTCGCTGGCCGAGGAGATCCCCGTGATCCCGCCCAACCCGGAAAACATGGAAGCATGGGTACAGAAGTCCCTGTCGCAGAACATCGAGTTACTCGCGCAGCAGATCACCGCCAATATCGCCGCGCAGGAAATCGTGGTGCAACGCTCCGCGCACTATCCCGAGGTCAGCCTGACCGCCCGTCACAGCGAAAGCAAACTAAGAAGCGGCGCGCCGGCGCCACGCGATTCCGAGGATTTCACCATCGGCATCGAACTCAACCTGCCTATATTCTCGGGACAAGGCACGCATTATCGAACCAGGCAGGCGAGCGAACTGCACCAGGAAGCACTGCAACAACTGGAAAGCATGCACCGCGAGGCAAAACGGGCAACGCGCGAGGCCTATCTCAATGTGATCACGAGTATCAGTCGTGTCGCCGCGCTGCAGCGCGCGATCGAGTCGGCACAGGCTTCGCTGGACGCCAACGAGGCCGGGTTCCAGGTGGGCACACGCACCTCGGTCGACGTGGTGCTGGCGTTGAAGGAGTTGTTTCGCGCGCGGCGGGATTACGCCGATGTCCGCTATGACTACCTGCTGAATACCCTGCGCCTGAAGAAGGCAGTCGGCACACTCGAAAAGGATGATATACGCCGCCTCGACGGCTACCTGCAAGAACCGCCATCCCCCTGACGGTGACGGACACACGGAGCTTGTCCCCCACCCTCGCTTACCGCCTGTTGCTGTGGCTGTTGCTGCCCGCGGTCGCCGTGGCTACCTTCGCGGTGGCGTCGCGCGATGGCAGCGTACGCTACCTGCGACAGCGCTTCGGGCACTTCCCCAGCCTCGGTGCCGCCGCTGATCCGGTGTGGGTCCACTGCGCCTCGGTCGGTGAAACCAACACCGCGCTGGCACTGATCGAAACCTGGCTCAGACGCAAACCCGATGACAGCTTTGTGCTGACCACCAATACCATCACCGCCGCCGCCATCCTGGAAAACCAGCCTGAAAGCATCGCTGCCCGCGTCCGCCACTGTTATCTGCCCCTGGACTATCCATTGTTCTGTCGTCGGTTTCTCGATGCGGTCCACCCACGCTGTGCATGGATCATGGAAACCGAAATCTGGCTGAACCTGTTGCGCGCGTGCCACGAGAAAAACATCCCGGTTTTTATGGTCAACGCTCGCCTGTCGCGGCGGACCCTCGCCGCCGCCGCACACATTTCGAGCTACTACCGACGCAGCCTCTCCCTGGTTCGGAAAATATTCGCCCGCGGTGAAAAGGATGCCGCCGCGTTCGCCGGTCTGGGAGCCAGGGCAGACAGGATCGAGGTAATCGGCAACCTGAAATTTGCTGTCGGTATCGTCGCCGGCAGGCACCCGCCGCTACCCAACCTGATCGGCACCCGCTACGTACTCGCCGCGTCGACCCACGCCGATGAAGAAATACAGGTCGCGCAAGTCTGGCGAAGCAGCCGGCAAGCAAACGACGGCGACGAAGAGCCGCTGCTGGTCATCGCCCCGCGGCACCCGCAACGTGGAGGCGTCATTGAAAAACAACTGCACAAGCGTGGCTTCAGCACGCAACGCAGAAGTCGTTCGAAGCAGCCGCAACAGCAAACCTCGGTCTATATCGCCGACACCATCGGCGAGTTGCCGGCGTTGATCCAGCACGCAGAGATGGTCTTCATGGGGGGGTCGTTGGTGCCGGTCGGCGGGCACAACGTGCTCGAGCCGGCAAAGCTGGGGGTTCCCCAGGCAGTAGGGCCTCATACAGACAATTTTCAGGAAGAAATCGAGGCCCTGCAGAAAGTCAACGGCATCATCCGGGTCAACGACGCGCAGGCACTCGAGAAAGTCTTTCGCGACGCCGTCCAGGCGGATCCTGCACACGCGCGCGCCGCGCAAAACGCCCTGGGGCTGATGCAGCAATGCGGAAATATCGCCGCCACGTATGCGGAAAAAATCGCCGCGGCGCTCGAGGAAGTCAGGCCCGGTTGATTGCTTCGAATCATTTCCTCGTCGCCTCCCGATCCTGGTAACCCGCCAGCAGTTGCGCAAAATCCGACCCCCGATAGGCAAAAGAAGTCGACCGACGTTGTAGCTTTGCAAGCGACCTGTGCAGCCTTTCCAGGTTGTCCTTGAGCCGCGGGCACCACCACCTGGGCGCGGTATATGCCTGGTCGAAATCCACCAGGAAAACCGCTTCTGCGTCGCTGTCATCCCCCAGCAGGATATTGTGCGCGTTGAGATCGGCGTGGCCTACGCTACGGTCATGAAAGCGGCGCAACACCCGGCCCATATGCCGCCACCGCTGCGCTGGCAACCTCCGGCTTTCGAGCACCCGCGACAACGGTCGCACCGCACCGCAACAGACGGTAATCAAATCGGCCGTGTAATACGGGCCATGGCGTTGATAGCGCGCGGCGAAAGGCTGCGGAACCGGCAGGTCCATCGCGCGCAGTTCGCCCAGGATGCGAAATTCCCTGAATGACCGCACCGACGCTTCCCCGGTGTAGCAGTAAGCATCGTTCACCAGTCTGGCCGGCCAGCCTCCGCGTCGGTAATGCTTGAGAACCAGTCGCTGGCCGTCGGGCGCCGTGAAAAAAATCGCAGGCGCACGCCCGGTGTCGCTCAGGTGTTCGTCCGCACCCGCCTCACGCGACCGCTCGCGGTCAAACAGCCGAAGGATGCCCTCGGCATCGGTGCCCGCGTCGTATAGGATATGTGTGCCGCCCCGGCGAAGGAATTGCTCTTTCACAACAAACCGATGAAACCTTTTGCCCCCGATCGCTCCGAGCCTCCGAAAAGCATTTGCCTGGTGCGTCTGTCGGCGATCGGAGACGTTACGCATATGCTCCCGATCGTCAATACTATCAGGTCCTCCTGGCCAGGGACAAAAATTACCTGGGTCATCGGCAAGACGGAATTCGAATTGGTGCGCGATCTCGCCGGGGTGGAGTTCGTCGTCTTCAACAAAGCCCATGGCCTCGGCGCCTACCGCACGTTGCGCCAGCGATTGCGGCACCGCAGGTTCGATCTGTTGCTGGTCATGCAGCTCTCGCTGCGGGCAAACCTGATCTTTCCGTTGATCGACGCATCGTTCAAGATCGGATTCGAGCAGAAACACTGCAAGGCGCTGTACGGCTCACTGAGCGACTACCGAATTCCTGTCCCGGAAAAGCAACACGTGCTCGATACTTTTTTCAGCTTTACCCAATACCTGGGGATCAATGAGAAAAGACTCGTCTGGGACGTGTGTTGCTCCGACAAGGAACGGAGCGTGGTCACGACAACGTTATTGCCGAAGGTCGGCGACGAGGTGCGTCTGCTGCTGATCAACCCTTGCTCGAGCCGGGTCTGGAGAAACTGGCCGTCGGAACGCTATGCGGAAATCGTCGATTATGCGGCAGCAAACCACGCGATGCAGACCGTCCTCATCGGAGGAAACAGCGCGACCGAGCACACCTACGGACAACGAATCACCGCCATGACGACGCACCTCCCGCCGATCAACCTGATCGGCAAAACCACGCTGCGCCAACTCGCGGCAGTGATCGAACGCGCCGATATCGTGATCGCACCCGACTCCGGGCCCGCGCACCTTGCAAGCTGCCTCGGCAAGCCGGTCATCGGCCTGTATGCCACCAGCAACCCCGACCGGACGGGACCGTATCTGAGCCGGCAATGGTGCGTCAACCGTTACCCCGACGCCCTGCACCTGTACCGCAAGCAAACCGTGCACTCGGTCCCGTGGGGAACCAGGATCAAAGATCCCGAAGCAATGCAACTCATCACTTTCGACGACGTGCGCCAGAAGCTCGACTCGCTGGCAGACTTCGAAATCAATCGCTGACGAATGCCCGTGGCAACCGGAAATGCCTACCGGCCACCGCCTGTGGGACGGACGGGACCCGCGACGCATTCGGAGGGGCGACGTGTGCACAAGGGCGACGCAAGCCGGTACAACACGGCCTGCCAACCACCCCTGTGGGACAGACGGGACCCGTGATGCATTCGGAGGGACGGCGCGTGCACAAGGGCGACACGTGCGTCGCCCCTACTCAATGGCTGCGCAGAATGTCGGCAATCAGCCCGCTGGTGGAAAAGCCTTCGAGGAAATCCAGAATGACAACGCGCCCGCCGGCTGCAATCACATGATCGTAACCGACCACTTCCTCGGCGCGGTAATCTCCCCCCTTGACCAGCACATCCGGGTTGACGAGCTCGATCATCCGTTGCGGTGTGTCTTCCGGGAAGGGTACAACCCAGTCGACAACCTCCAATGCGGCCAGCACCCGCATGCGCTCCGGCAGTCGATTGATCGGTCGAGCCTGTCCCTTGATCCTTGTGACCGAAGCGTCCTCGTTGACCGCGACGACCAGGCGGTCTCCCAGGCTCGCGGCCTGGGTCAGGTAATCCACGTGTCCGGCATGCAGAATATCGAAGCATCCGTTGGTCATCACGATGACTTCACCCTGCCTCCTTGCCTGGCCCACGAATTGCAGCAGTGTCTCCTCATCGCAGACACCACCGGAAATACGTGAAGCCGAGAGGCTCCGACGCAAATCTTCAAGAGAAATCGCTACGGTGCCGGACTTTTCTACCACCGTCGCGGCGGCGCTGTTGGCAAGGCGCGCTGCTTCCACCAGCGGCGCTCCCGCGCAAAAAGCGCTGGCCAGGGTTGCAATCACCGTATCCCCCGCGCCGGTGACGTCGTATACCTCCTGCGCTTCCGGCGGCAAATGTACCACGCCATCGGCTTGCGCCAACGACATCCCTTCGCTGCCACGGGTCACCAGCACCGCATTGAAATCAAACTGTTCCCTTAGCCCGCACATCCTGCGCTCGACTTCCCTCTCGTCGGCACAGGCACCCACTGTCTTGACGAACTCGCTAAAGTTTGGCGTCACCACGTGTGCGCCCCGATAACAGGAAAAGTCGGCGCGCTTGGGGTCGACGAAAACCAGCTTGCCAGCTGCGTCTGCCGCTGCGATGAGACGCTCGACATCCCCAAGACACCCTTTCGCATAATCCGACAGCACTACCGCGTGGGCATCTGCCAGCAATGCATCGAACGCCTGCGCCAGATCGGCGCGCAACGCGTCGGGAAAGCTGCCCTCTTCAAAGTCGAGTCTCAGCAGTTGCTGGCCGCGACTGACAACCCTGGATTTGACCGTGGTCGGGCTGCCCGGGGCAGCGATCAAGCGATGCTTGATCCCTCGCTCGTCCAACAACTGCGCCAGCAAGCGCGCGTCGTTGTCTGCACCGACCAAACCCAGCAGGGTGACGCTGACACCGAGCGCGCCTGCATTTACCGCGACGTTGGCCGCGCCTCCCGGACGGTCATCGACCGCGGCGATGTTGACCACCTGTACCGGCGCTTCCGGGGATACGCGGCGCACCTCGCCCAGGTAATACCGATCCAGCATGACATCACCGACGACCAACAACCGCACGGAAGAAAAATCGGGCAATGAGGCAATCGTTTTCACCTACACGAAATCAAGCCATCGACGGTACCTTGCAGACCGGCCATTGACCACCTCGAAATACAGCGACTGCAACTTCTCGGTAATCGGACGGCGACCGTTGCCAATAGCACGGGTGTCGAGTTCGCAGATCGGCATTACCTCGGCGGCCGTTCCGGTAAAAAACGCCTCGTCGGCAGCATACACCTCATCGAGGGTAATACGCCCCTCACTCACGTCGATCCCTTCTCCATGCGCCAGTTCCATGACCGTGCGGCGGGTAATGCCCCCCAGGGCCGCGGTCAGATCCGGCGTGTGCAGCGCACCCTCGCGCACTATGAACAGGTTTTCACCGCTGCCCTCGCACACGAAGCCATCTGCGTCCAGCATCAACGCTTCGTCGCACCCCGCATCGCAGGCTTCACGCAATGCCATCATCGAGTTGAGATAGCTGCCGGTCGCCTTGACCTTGCTCAAAGACGGATGCGAATGACAACGAGTAAAGGATGAAGCTTTCACGCGAATCCCGTTTTTTATATTCTCTTCGCCCAGGTAAGATCCCCATTCCCAGGCCGCGATCGCCACGTGCACCCTGAGATGTTCGGCACGCAACCCCATGTCTTCCGCCCCGTAAAACACCAGCGGCCGGATATAACCTGCACTGAGTCGGTTTTTTCGCAGGATCTCCCTCTGCGCCTCGTTGATCTCATCCAGCGTGAAGGCAATCCGCATGTTCACGGTCCTGGCCGAGTCGAATAGCCTTTGCGTATGGTCCTGCAACCGGAAGATCGCGGTGCCTTCCTCCGCGGCGTATGCCCTGACGCCTTCGAACACCCCCATCCCGTAGTGCAGGGTATGCGTCAGCACGTGTGCGCGAGCTTCCCTCCAGGGGACAAACCCGCCGTCGAACCAGATCCAGCCGGACTTTTGTTCCATGGACGACGGTGCATATCCTGTTTTAGAGATTGTCACCAATCAGGCACCTTGATTAAGGTGCAGCACGACACATGAAAAAACTGGCTGACAAAAGAATACCAATAGCGGGCCGTTCCAGTACACTGTTTTGTTTGAACCATTTTCGCGAGGTGTAATCAATGCAACGGCCCGTCAATACAACGAGGGAGCTGCAATTGCCAAGCCTCATTATCCTATCTCTGCTGGTATTCATTCAACCGTCCGCAGACGCCGCGCAGATGGTCAACGTCTACTCCGCTCGCCAGGAGGCGCTGATCAAGCCGCTGCTGGATCGTTTCTCGGAGCAAACAGGTATCCAGGTCAACCTGGTTACCGGCAACGCCGATGCCTTGCTCGCGCGGCTTGAACTCGAGGGTGACAATAGCCCGGCGGACGTATTGATCACGGTTGACGCCGGCCGCCTGTTCCGCGCAAAAACCGCCGGACTGCTGCAACAGGTGCGATCAAAAACCCTGGACGAACTGGTTCCTGCGAACTACCGCGACACAGACGATTACTGGTTCGGCCTGTCGATACGGGCAAGGGTGCTGATCGCAGCTAAAAACAAGCCCGCTCGGGAAACCATCGACTCTTATGAAGCGCTGGCATCGCCTGCTTTGCGCGGCAAGGTCTGCATCCGCTCTTCGGACAGCATCTACAATCAATCGCTCGTGGCCTCCATGATTGCAGCACACGGCGAGCAAAAAGTGCTGCAATGGGCAAGCGAGGTCGTCGACAACTTTGCACGATCGCCGACGGGCGGCGACCGCGACCAGATCCTTGCGGTAGCAGGTGGTCTGTGCGATGTCGCCATAGCCAACATGTACTACTACGCGATGATGCTGTCCGGCGACGATCCACATCATCAGAAAGCCGCAAAAAAGGTAGCGATCATCTGGCCAAACCAGGATGGCCGCGGCACGCATGTGAATATCAGCGGCGCCGCCGTAACCGTGGCGGCAAAGCAGCGCGAAGGCGCCACCCAGGCAGCCGTCCGGCTGATCGAATACCTGGCTTCGGAGCCATCGCAACGCTGGTACGTGGAAATAAACAATGAATACCCGCTCGTAGCCGAAAACGATGTCAACCCGGTGCTGAAAAGCTGGGGAAAGTTCAACCGCGATCCCTTGAACCTCGATCGGCTTGGAGAGTTGAACAGCGCCGCTGTACGCTTGATGGATGAAGCAGGCTGGAACTAGTCGGTGCCCACCCTCTCCCCGACAATCAAGGCAACTCCCGCGCCATCCACCGAATCCCGATATGCAAGCCGCGTGCTGGCGATGGTCACGATGCTCGCCATCGCGATCATCGCTCTACCTTTCCTGGCGCTAATCACGCAACTGTTCTCACCGGAATATGATATCTGGGCGCATCTCGCCGCTACCGTACTCAAGCAATACCTGACGGAATCGCTATTGCTCGCCATCGGTACGATGGTCGGCACCTTGACCATCGGCATCGTCACCGCCTGGCTGTGCAGCGTCTGTGAATTTCGCGGCAGGCGCTTCCTGGAATGGGCGATGATTCTGCCACTGGCCTACCCGGCGTACATCATCGCGTATGTGTATACCGGCATATTCGACTACGGTGGCACGATGCATGTCTGGCTAGAAGCCACCACGGGTATTTCAAAGCCGCTGCCGATCCGCTCTCTCGGCGGTGCCATCGTGGTCATGTCGCTGGCTTTTTACCCTTACGTTTATCTCCTCACACGTGCCTCTTTCATCCAGCAGTCCAGCCGGATCATCGAGGTGGGACGCACACTGGGTGCCAGGCCCCTGACCTGCTTCCTGCGCATCGCGATACCCGCCGCACGTCCCGCGATTATCGCCGGCGTTGCTATCGTGGTGATGGAGACGCTCGCCGACTATGGCGCCGTGAAGTACTTCGGCGTAAATACCTTCAGCGTCGGTATTTTCCGCACCTGGTTCGGCCTCGGTAGTATCACCGGCGCCGCACAGTTGTCCGTATTGCTACTCGCGTTCCTCGTGATTCTGATCATCGCGGAAAAACAGGCACGGCGCCACGCCCGGTACTATGACAACGAACCGCGGCACGGATTTACACCGAGCTACCGACTGCACGGCATGCATGCGGCCGGCGCGCTGATCGCCTGCTCGCTACCGTTGGTATTCGGTTTCCTGGTCCCGACGCTGCAACTGCTGGCCTGGGCGAAGGCACGCTGGGAAGTAACCGATCTGGCCGGCTACCTCACCTTGATCGGCAACAGCTTCGGGTTGGCACTGGGAAGTTCGCTCGTGATCCTGACGATCGCGGTCATCATCGCCTATGCCAGGCACCTGCGCACCTCCCCGGCCATGCAATGGGTGGTACAGATCGTCTCCTCCGGGTACGCGATCCCCGGAGGGGTCATCGCCATTGCGGTACTCATCTTTTTCTCCAAGCTCGACAGTTGGACTGGAATTACCTTGATCAGCGGCTTCTCCGCGCTGATACTCGCCTACACCATCCGGTTTCTGACACTGGGCTTTAACACCGTCGATTCGGCGCTGGAAAAAATACCGCCGAACATAAACTATGCCGCGCAATCGTTGGGCGCATCGGCCGTGGAAACCCTGACCAAAATCCATATCCCCCTGCTCCGCGGTGGCTTGCTGACCGCGACGCTGTTGGTGTTCGTCGAAATCATTAAGGAACTGCCCGCCACGCTGATACTCAGACCGTTCAATTTCAACACGCTGGCGGTCCGAGCCTTCGAACTGGCATCGGATGAAAGGCTCGCCGACATGGCGCTGCCTGCACTGAGCATCGCCGCTGCGGGGATCCTGCCCGTGGTCTTGCTGGGCAAAGTGATTCGCACCCCCTGAGCAAACCGGCACCGCCAGGTTTCACCGGCTTTCGCCGATTCTGTAATATGTGCAACTATGCGCGATATGCTCGAAATAAAAACCCTGGGTCTTGCGATCGACCGCACCCCGATCATCCACTCGCTCTCGCTGCAGCTCAGGCAAGGGTGCATCGGATGTCTGCTGGGATCGAGCGGGGGCGGAAAAACGTTATTGCTGCACTGCATCGCGGGACTGCGTCGCATTGACAGAGGCAGCATCCGGATAGACGGTCAAACCGTCAGCGGTGACAACATACACGTGCCAACGGAAAGTCGCCGTGTCGGCATGATGTTTCAGAACTATGCCTTGTTCCCGC
This sequence comes from Candidatus Oxydemutatoraceae bacterium, assembly GCA_965226235.1. Classification (GTDB taxonomy): domain Bacteria; phylum Pseudomonadota; class Gammaproteobacteria; order Poriferisulfidales; family Oxydemutatoraceae; genus CAYFZO01. The sequence continues at coordinate 662,051 of OZ245335.1, forward strand.
ATCTGAACGTAGAAAAAAACATCGCGTTCGGTATCCGGAAAATGGAAAAGTCACGACGCGAACGCAGCGTCGCCGAACTGCTCGGGTTGGTCGGGCTGCGTTCTCATGGAAAAAAGTATCCGCACGAGCTCTCCGGAGGAGAACAACAACGCGTCGCGCTCGCGCGCGCGCTTGCCCCCGAGCCAAAGCTGCTGCTGCTCGACGAACCTTTTTCCAGCCTCGACACGGAACTGCGGCTACAACTGGCAGAAGAAACCAGACAGGTCGTTATCCAGAGAAAAATCACCACCCTGCTGATCACGCACAACCAGGAGGACGCCTTTGCCATGTCCGACACGCTGGGCGTCATTGAAAGCGGATGCTTGCTGCAATGGGACAGTGCCTACGACGTCTACCACAAACCGGCGTCACGCGACGTCGCCACCTTCATCGGCATGGGCAGTATGCTGCGCGGGAAAATCCGCCCCGGTAGCAATGTGGAAACCGTGCTGGGCAATTTCCCGATGAACAGCACCTCCCGTTCGGATTTTAGCGAAGGCCAGGAGGTCAGTATGCTGATCAGGCCCGACGACATCATCCACGACGACACCAGCGAGATGAAAGCGATGATACTCAAGAAACAGTTCCGCGGCCCGGAATTCCTCTACCAGCTACGGCTCGATAACGGGGAGACCGTCTATTGCTTCGCGCCCAGTCACCACGACCACCGACTTGGCGAATCCATCGGCATCCACGTCGATGTCGAACACGTCATCGTGTACGCACCTTCGCCCTCCCCCTGATCCCGACGAGTCTCCTCAGGGGATGATCTTGCGCAGAACATCCTTCGCCTGCTGCACGCCCTTTTTGGCGCCGGGAACACCTTGAAACTCGATCTGCGGGGCTTCCCAATCGCCATGCAGGTGGTAGCGCAGGGCCAGTATCTCGTCGACTTTCGAACCGACGTCGGTCAACTTGTCGAGAAGATACAAAGCAGCTCCGGCAATCGGTCCGCCGAGCAAGGCGCTGGCAACCGGCAGACCGGAACTGAAATTGGGGACGACTTCGATGTACTGGTCGTATTGCCTGCGGATCGTATCGCTGTCGCCCTGCACTTTCATCAAGAGCGCAGGTCCCGAGATAACCAGATCGTCGGTGTGCATAATGCCGCGGTGGAAGTTGAAGTTGCCGGAAATACTGTCATAAGACAGTCCCTTTTCCACGACGTCAGAGAAATCCAGGGACAGGCGCCGCATGATATGGTCGGTGCTCAACAGACCAAACAAACGTCCGACACCCGGATCGGCTTTTTCGATCACGCCGTCGGCCAGATCCACGCCGATGTCGCCTTCGAGAATCGCAAACGCAAGCCCGCCAGGCCATGCCTCCCATGCAATCTCTCCCCTGACCTCGCCGTTGCCACCCCTGAAGTTGTCCGACAAGCCCAGCAACTGCAATGACCTGCCGTAATTTTCTCCGCGTGCGCTGAAGTTCCATCGCGTGGTGTGACGATCACCCTGCAACGACCAGGTGCCACGCGACGATAGCGAGACACTTTCGGACTGAAAGCCGAGCCTGCCTATCTTCAACCCTTCGGCCGATGGCTCGGCAACAAGTTGCAGATCGGAAAACCGTACCTCTCCCCATCTGAAGTCACCAACCTCCAGCTCGACGGAAGGAAAGTTCCGAGGATCGAGCGTTGTAGTGGTATCGGTCGATTCGCTCTTTGGAAGAAACAGCCTGTCCAGCTTGATAAAGGCATCCCTGTCAAGGGCCCTGGGCCAGATCCCCCAGCCGCTCATCCATGGCGCATCCACCTCGAACCTGTGGCCACCTTCCTCGGCCTCAACGGTAACAGCCACCTTCCCCAACACCGCATCACCTTTATGTAGTTCGGCAAAGGACAACGTCACGTGATCCAGATAGCCTCGGTCCCTCTCCTGCTCACTCATCAGGTCGAACCACTCGTCAAGATCCACCGCTTGCGCTATCTCGCCGTTGACCCTGAACAAACCTGGCGCAAAGGGCGGCGGATCATCCTGACCGAAATGCAGATGCCCTGACCACCGCGAGTACCTGCCGGCGTCTCGGATCAGGCGCGCAGCGATGTCGTCGCCATAGCGGATGTCGTATTCGCTGCCTTCGTCGGAGATCGCCATGGCAACCGCGACGTCCCGCCTTTGGTCGACGGTCTTCCCCAAGGGAGACGGCAACGCCACCGCAGTGCCTTCGAGTGAAGAGCGCAACGTCATCTCCAGTTGGTATTCGGCGCCGACGCGCAACTGCGGAATCAGCAACTCCGCCTGCCAGAGCGAGGTACCGCGTAACACCCCCGGTAACGGCAAAGTCACCCAGTCAAACAACTGCGTCGCCGGCGACTGTGTTTCGAGAACAAGCCGTGTCCCGCCCGACGCCGCTTCCGCCCTGCCGGTTACCCTGGCACCATTGAAATTCGCCTGCAGCAGTTGCGAGGTGCCTCCTTCACGACCGAACTGCACTGTCCCTTCGATATCCTCAAAGCGAATATCCAGCGGCACGATCCGCAACGCGTTGCCACCCAGATCCAGGCTGCCTTCAAAGGTCAACTTGCGATCGATCACCTCGCTCAACGGGATAGCGACCGCCAGGTCGAGACGGCCACTGCCTTCCACGGCAAGATTGCGCATGACGATGCTATCCGGGTCCAGCAGCCCTTCATCGCCAAGATAAGAAAAAATACCGGATACCGGACCTTCTCCGACCAAGTCGACTGCAACGAACGGCACCAGGATGTCGCTCAACACGGCCCGCGCAGAAAGGAAGTCCAAACTGTAATAACTCATCCGCGTTGCCTCCGCGACCAGCTTTTCGTTGTCAACGGTTACGCGGCCATCGATATTGCTCAGCGGCTGCCTGTTGGCCCTGTAGTTCAGCGTCACGTTCGTAAACTCTCCCCACGCAGAAAATCTCCCGCTCTGGTCGTTGAACGGGAACGAGGAGAGAGCACCGTCTATTTCCACCTGCCCTCGATTCATCACGCCGGTAACAAATGCGCCTTCCAGCCATTTTTTCAGCCCCGGCCGTAAGCCTTGCTCAGGCAGCAGATCTTTGACTGAAGCCAGCTCCAGGTTCTCCAGGAAAAGCCTGGCATTGACCGTCTGCAGACCCCCGACCGCCCAGGCGATCTCGCCGGATAACCGCATGTCGTCGGAACGTAGCGACAGGTTGTCGATGCGAAGCTCGTGCGGCTCGGTGTGATAACCAATATCCATGGCAACGGCATCAAAATCGAACACCCGCTGCGACCAGTCCGGAACCTGCACGGAGAGCTGCTCCAGGGCAAGCTGCGCCGTGCTGGTACTGATCCCGGAAGGGATACGCAGGTGCTCGAAATATGTGACAACCCGCTGAGCAAGCAAGCCGATCGCGTCCTCGAAAAATTGCACCCCGCCCGGTGGTAGCTGCGACAGGGCCGCGGGAGGTTCGGCAGGTGGCGGGTGAGCGATCAACCCCGACCAGCTTACGTCTCCCTGCCCGCTGGAAACCGCAATGAGATCCGCCGGCAACCATCCGAACCGGGTGGCAACAGCTACCGCTCGCGCCACGTCCAGCGCTGGCATTTGCAACGCCACCCGGGTTCCTGTCTTGCCGGAATCGACCACGACACTTCCGTTACGAACGGTAATGCCCGACGCCTCACCGCTGAATTCGGGCAACTCGAGTATCCAGCCATCGGCATCGACCATCCACGACAGGCTCGTTTGCAACGAGATCGCATCCTGCATGACGGCGTCCGAAAGAATGCCGCAAACATCGCAAGCCACTGAGCCCGCGAGTCTTTGCAGCGCACCGCCCTGGAAATCCCCACGCAGTTCGGCGGTCAACACCCCGGCGGCGATATCCGGCCTGCCCATCAGGCGCGTCCATCGCTGTACGTCAGCGCCATCGACGCCAAGATAAAATTTCCCGAACCAATCGCCACCGATCAGGCTGGATACGCTGGGTGCGTCGACGCCTTCAAGATCGATCATCAGGCGCAGCTTTCGCCCCAACGGTTCCGGCAAATCGGTATCGAGGGAAACCTTCAGCCGCCGTTGGTGGTACTCGAAACCGGCATACACGTTCGCAAATTCGTAATCGACGCCAACCTGTTCGTTGCGCCAACGCACATCGGCCCGCTCAAGGTGAAAAGCAATTTCCGAAACCTCGGACTCTGTCGACGCCTCGGACGACGGAAAACGAAACGGCAAAAAACCAGAGATACGAGAGTTACCTGCCTCGTCGGTGACAACCAGAAAATGAGTGCCCGCGATGTACAGGTCGAAAATCTTGAGTTGCCAGCCAAGCAAGGAACCCATCAGGTCAATCCCCACGCGCAATTCTTCGACATGTACGGTCTCTGCCGAAGGCTCGGCGACATCGATTTCAACCTGCGACAGGTGGAACTCCGGCCGCATTCCGTTCAGTGCTACCTGCATATCGCCGATCTGGATTTCGACGCCCAGCGTCCGGGACAGGTGTGCCGCGATCTCGTCCTTGTAAGCAGCCAGATCAGGCAGGAACAACCGCACCACCACGGTGAGCACCGCGATGAGTGCCAGCGATCCAACAAAAATGTAAGCGATACGATGCAACGTCATTGCTCCTGCAACAAGCCGCTTTCTTTGAGCAGTCTGGCTACTACAAACAGCGGCAAGCCCATCACCCCGCTGTAACTACCCTCGAGCCGTTCGATGAACGCCGCGGCAACCCCTTGTACCGCATAAGCGCCTGCCTTGCCCCGATACTCGCCGGTCGCAAGGTAGCTTTCAATCTCGTCATCGGTAATCGCGGTAAATTTCACGGCACTGCAATCGATGTGCACATCCTGAAACGTCTCGGTGAAGAAGGCCACGGCGGTAAACACCTGGTGAACCCTGCCCGACAACCGGGTCAACATACGCCTCGCGTCTGCCCGCCCCGCGGGTTTCCCCAGGATGTCTCCGTCCACCACCACCACGGTATCGGCTGCCAGCACCGGCACCTCCTGGTCACGCAGTTGCCGGCGCGCGCTCGATGCCTTGGCGCGGGCAAGGCGAGAGACGTAGCGATCGACGCTTTCAGGTGGTCGATGGGACTCATCGACAGCAACGGCAAAACACCGATACGCAACGCCCAACTGCTCCAGCAACTGCGCGCGCCGCGCCGAAGTCGAAGCCAGAACAATACGGGGTACAGGAAACATGCCACGAATTATGGCACCGATCAGCGCGGCCAACCTCGCCAAAAAACCCACCAACCGGGGCTCACTGCGGCTTCCCGGGTGACACGGCGGGCAGATGAACTACCTTTCACTGGCTTTACCCGGCCTGGACCTCGTTGACCTCGTTGACCTCGTTGACCTCGTTGACCTCGTTGACCTCGTTGACCTCGTTGACCTCGTTGACCTCGGTCTGCCAGAGACCCTCAAGGTCATAGAAGCGCCGCGCTTCGCTTCGCATGACATGCACAACGACATCGACACAATCGACCAAAATCCACTCGCCAACTTCCTTGCCTTCGATACCAAGCACCGGCGCCCGCGCTTTTTTGACTTGCTCGACCAGCTTCTCGGCACCAGCTCGAACATGACGGACGGAAGTTCCCGTTGCAACGACAATGAAATCTGTAATCAATGTCTTCCCGCGCACGTCAATGGCAACAATATCCAGCATCTTCATGTCTTCCAGAGCCGCTTCTACCAGCTGTAGCAGGCGCTCAGACGTGATCATAGCCATACAAGCGATTGCGCCGGATATAATTCCAAACGCCCCCCGGCATCATGTAGCGCGGTTGACGCGCACTGTTGAGTAAACGCCGCACTTCGGTCGAGGAAGCCGCGACGGGTTCGTTGTCAAGCCGACAGATCCTGCCCGCCGGCGACTCGGCCAGACTCTCCAGAGAAGAGCACCCGCCGCTTGCCGTAATCAAGGGATGGCTGTCATCGCGCTCAACCCCCGGCCGCTGGATCACGATCAAGTGCGCAAGTTCCGGCAGTTGCCGATAATCGTGCCAACGATCGATTTCATGAAACGCATCTTCTCCCACAACAAAAGCCAGCGGAACATCCTCGCCCAGTTCACCGCGAAAATACCGCAAGGTGTCGACCGTATAGACAACCCGGTCGGCTGTTATTTCATGGTTGCTGACCAGCAGCCTCGGTGGGCGGGCGATCAACTGTAGCATTGCCAGCCGATCATCATCACTACACCCGTTGTCTATGCGTCCCTTGAACGGATGCAGGCGCGCGGGCACAAAAATCACCCGCGAGATTACATCGTATCGTAGCAGGTAGAAAACGGGTTTTATATGCCCGAAGTGTACCGGGTTAAAGGCACCGCCGAAAACTGCAACCACGCAACTGCGCAAAGTAAGCTTCCGCAGCTATCTACGTGCGAATGTTGCCATCACCGAATACAACAAACTTTTGCGTGGTCAGCCCCTCGAGCCCCACCGGACCACGCACGTGAAGGCGGTTGGTGCTGATCCCTATCTCGGCCCCCAGACCATACTCGGCACCGTCGGCAAACCGCGTCGAGGCATTGACCATCACGGAACTCGAATCCACCTCGCGCAGGAACTTTCTGGATTTCTCTTCATCTTCGGTAACGATGGCATCGGTATGGCGGGAACCGTACCGCTCGATATGCTCGATCGCCGCATCCAGCCCTGCAACCACTTTGACCGACAGAACCGGTGCCAGGTATTCGGTATGCCAGTCTTCCTCGGTTGCCGTCACTGCCTCGTCCAGCAGGGGCAGGCTTCTGTCGCAAGCCCGCAACTCGATGTTTTTTTCTCGCAATGCCGCGCCAACCCGCGGAAGAAACTTATCCGCGACAGCTGCATCGACCAACAAGGTTTCCATCGCGTTGCACACCCCGACGCGCTGCGTTTTTGCGTTCACGGCAATCGCCAGCGCCTTGTCAAGATCGGCATCCGCGTCCACGTAAACGTGGCAGATCCCATCGAGGTGCTTGATCACAGGAATTCTCGATTCGTTTGAAATCCGCTCGATCAACCCTTTCCCTCCTCTTGGAATGATTACATCGATCAAGTCATCCAGCGTCAGCATTTCACCCACCGCCGCCCGCGAAGTCGTATCGACCAACTGCACGCAAGCCTCCGGCAACCCTGCCGCAGCGAGTCCTTCGCGGATGCAGACGGCAATGGCACGATTGGAACGCAGGGTCTCGCTTCCGCCACGAAGGATCACGGCATTGCCGGATTTAAGGCACAGACCGGCGGCGTCCGCGGTGACCGAAGGGCGCGCCTCGTAGATAATGCCCAATACACCGATGGGAACCCGCATCCTGCCGACGCGGATTCCCGAGGGACGCTGTTGCAGGCCGCTGACGGCTCCAATCGGGTCTTCAAACCCGGCAATTTCACGCAACCCGGTAGCCATGGCTTCGACCCGATCCTGGTTGAGCGCCAGACGATCCAGCAAAGCATCGCTGAGATTCTTTGCCCGCCCTGCTTCGACATCCTCGCGGTTCGCCGCGAGGATGTCTTCACGCCGATCGAGCAAAGCACCCGCCATCGCCCGCAAGGCCTCGTCTTTTTGCGCGGTATCCGCCGCGCCAATGACACGCGCACTCCTGTAGGCAGCCTCCGCCAGTCGCCGCACGTAACCTGGCTGATAATCATCCACGACCGCTTATCCCACCGGCTCCATGGAGCGGTACACGAGCCGCCGACTCAGCCCCCGTACCCCCGAAATTCTGAGCACCAGCTCAAGCAACTCATCCCACGCTTCATTTTCGCCCATTCCCTTGGCCGCTTTGTCGGCTTCCCAGCACCAGAAAAGCAACCGTTGCCAGCGAGCCCCCAAGTGCCTGCCCAGTGCTTGCTTGAGCACGGCCTTCTTACTGCGCCATTCGCTCTTGAGCACGGCTTCGGCATTTTCACCAGCAGCAATACGCTGCTCCAGGGTGGCCAGTTTTCTCACCTGCGCGGTAATCCCCCATAGCACCAAAGGGACCGGCTGACGCATCGCCCGCAATCCATCCAACACCGCAACCGCACGCTTGCTGTCGCCGACAACGGCCGCATCGGCAATGTCGTATGGACTATAGCGCGCGCTGTCGCCGACCGCAGCCGACGCGTCCTCCTGACGAATCACCGTATCCGGGTAGAGCAACGACAGCTTGGTCACCTCCTGGGCTGCCGCCAGCATGTTTCCCTCGGTGCCTTCAGCGACGATATCCACCACTTCGTCTTCCATCTTCAGCCCTGCCCGCAACATGCGCTGCCTGAGCCAATGCTTCATTTCCTGCAGGTTCTTCCTGTAAACCTGCACCAAAACCCCAGCCGCAATCGCCCGCTTCACCCACGCCAGCCTGGCATCGAGCTTTGGAGCACGCACCATCAGCACCATGCCCTCAGGCGGCGATGCGACAAATTGCTTGAAAAAGTCGGCTCCCCCCGATGTGTTCGCCAGCAGGTGCACATCCAGCAACTGCCGTTCGGAGAACAACCCGTAATTGTCAGCCACAGCCTTCAGTTGCCCCCAGTCAAATCCATCCGTGACTACAAACAACCGCCGCTCTTCAATGCCGTGCCGACGCACGGCATCAAGCACCATGTCAGCCGCTTCCATCCGCTGCAAAGGCTCGTCACCAACGATGAGATAAACCGGCGCCAAGCCCTTGTTCACCACTGACTGTAGCTGGTTAAAATAGACCTTCATAACTTCCCCACATAGTAGCGCAAAAATAACGGAGGCTGCCATGCCCACTGAGAACATCGCCTTCATCGGCCCAGGCATCATGGGAAAGCCGATGGCACTGAACCTCATCCGGGACGGGCACCGCTTGTTTGTCCATGCACGCCGCGCGCCGGCGATGCAACCGCTGGCCGATGCCGGCGCAACCGCCTGCTCGAGCCCGCAGGAAGCGATGGCGGCATCCGGTTTCTGTATCCTCATGGTGTCGGACACGCCGGATGTACAAGAAGTGCTGTTTGCGGAAAACGGCGTGATGCAAGGCGCGCGAGAAGGCAGCATCGTCATTGTCATGAGCACGATCTCGCCCGAAGAGACACGCAGGATGGCGCAGCGGCTCGAAGCGGCAAAGGTGCACCTGCTGGACGCACCGGTATCCGGGGGTGATCAAGGAGCCATCGCGGGCACGCTTTCGATCATGGTCGGCGGAGAAAAACAGGCGTTTGAGCGCGCCAGACCCTTGCTCGAATGTATGGGGAAGAACATCGTGCACATCGGCGCAACAGGTGCCGGACAGGTTGCAAAGCTATGCAACCAGTTGCTTGCCGCCCAGACCATCGCCGCTGTCGCCGAAGCCTTCGCCTTCGCACGCGCTGCCAACGTGGACTGCGCGCGGGTGCGCGAAGCACTGCTCGGCGGGTTTGCCAGCAGCCGAATCCTGCAACTGCACGGGCAGCGTATACTCGACGACAACTACACGCCAGGCTTCAAAGCCAGTCTGCATCTCAAAGACATGAAGATCGCGGCGGCTACCGCCAGCGCCAACGGGGTGCGCCTGCCGGGCACCGAGGCAACGAAACGGCTGCTCGAGCAACTGGTCGATAGCGGCGACGGCGAACTGGACTCATCCGCGATCAACAAAATCATCGCTGCTCAATCCCGTGAGCCATGATCGGTTGTGATTTGCGGGCAGGTCCTGGTCGGTTACACTTCCCCACTGGCACTGTGCCGCATATAGACTGTGGTGATTTGCGGGTTGAACCGCCCCGGAATTCCTGCGAAAAGCGTGGTTATCGATCAGGTGCCAACTGTTTTCATAGACCATAATGCAGTTTGCCAACTGAGAATACCAAGGCAATCAGTTGAATCATTGTTCCGACCGTCTGCTGGAATCAAAGCAGGTATTAAAAAAATCTTGGAAAGTATGCATAACAAGAATAAGTCAATACTCAAAGAAGTACTGCTACCAGAAATCCTGGAAAGGATAGGTTTAGGCTCATGATTGCGAACAGTTCGGCAACAGAATATCCGGCATCCTCCAAGTACGTGGGTTTAAGTGCAGGATCCAATTTTTGGGGTGCTGAAGATATTGATTTGTACGCCTCAACCGAGAATCCGGTTTTTAAACCTGCAGATACAGGTGCTTGACCCGCAATGGCAGATTGGCCCCAGGATTTCTCACTAAATTACCGGCTGGAGAGACAGCTAAGAGAACTAAAACAAACCAGCGAGGCCAATCGCTGGCCTAATGCTGTTTGGCCCTCAGAAAAAGCATTTGAAGATGCTTTCGTATTTATAAATTGCCTTCCCTCGTCATTGATCCCTATGCCTGATATCAATCTGGCCGATGATGGCGAAATCAATTTCCTATGGAAAACTGATGATGTCCATGTTGATTTGGGATTCTACGGAACCGGCACTCTTTCTTTCTTTGCAAAGAAAGAAAACGAACGAAAAATATATGGCGAACATGTTCCCGTAACAGAAGGATTACCTCACGACATTGGCAGGCTGCTTTGGTTGTGATTTGCGGGCAGGCCCTGGCCAGTTGCACTTGAGGAGACCAAACAATGACGAAAATAATCGACTTGCAGCAGGGCAGCGATGACTGGCTGGCCTGGCGCAAGAACGTATGCTCTGCATCAGATGCGGGCGTGATCATGGGCGACGTCCAATCGTGGTCGCCGGTTAAAACATGGGACGATCTGCGAATCCGGCAAGCAGGGAGGAGACCACCACGCTCGGCGTTTCTGGATCGGGCCGCGGCGCGTGGGCATGAAAAGGAGAAGATCGCGCGCAAGGAGTTGGAGGCGAAACACGGCTATCAATTTCCACCCACCTGCCTGCAGAGTGATGATGGGAGATTCGGCGCGTCGCTCGATGGCGGGCATGTGGCAGCGTCTGTGTGGATAGAGATAAAGGCACCCATCCACGGCGAGAGATCGAAGCTATATCGTGCTCTCGCTGATGACAGGGAAATCCCCAGAGCCTATTGGTGGCAGTTAGTACATCAGTACTTTCTTTTTCGGGAGCTATGCGTCGCACCGCCACGTTGCGTCTTCCATGTCTGGACGGATGGCGGGGGGATAGAACGGGTCATCGATGACCGGAGTCTGGAGGCCGATTCCAAAAACCTGCTCGCTATGTGGAAAGTGTTCTTAGGCGGTGATTAGTTACACTTGCACACGATTTTATGGCTTATGCTCATTGGTTGTGGTTTGTGCGGGTAGGCCCTTCAGTTGCACTCGTCATCCAATGAGCACAGCAAGAATAATCAACCTCTCTTGTCCTCTCTTTAAGGACTTATCTGGAAGAGTTGACAGAGAAGCCGCCTGTCATGCCAGGACGAAGCCATGGGTTGGGTAGACGCTTTTGAGCGCGTGTCGGACGAGTTCCACTGGTTCTTTGCTGCTCTTCCAATATCCCCTTGGCTATTCCTTATCCCTCTGTTTTGGACTATTCCCTCTCCCGGCGAACCAGAAAGATACGATGGCTGCACTTACCGGGAGGATTGTCTGGAAGAGTTGAAGAGCTTCCGGGAGCTTGTCTTTCACGATAAGAAACAGAATAAAGAGGCTCCCGCCCAAAAATAAGAACCCTGCTGCCCCGTAAGAGATATAAACGCGGACTTGGCTCTTCCGTATCTCCATCTCCTCAATTGTCGGTTCCGGCTTTTTGCCTGGATCTGAGTTTTCCATGATTTTCTCCACGGTAAGTTATGAATAAGCCACTCCTGGAATTCTATCAGCATTATGACCAAGTATTATCGGCACTCAAGCATATAATTCCAAATCAAAAAGGGATATTACAGATTTTGGCTAACAGCCGATCCCGTGTAATTGACAGTAATGTTGTATGCTCTTGGTAACGTTTTTGATATTGCCTACACGGCACACGGAATAGGAGATCTGTATGAGCACGGACGAACACCGGACTTTGGTATTCAGCTTTGACGGTACCGGGAATGAGCCGAATGACGCGGGTAAGTTCGAGCATGACGAGAGCATCAGCAACGTTCTAAAGTTGCATGTGCTCTTGGGAGGAGGGTTGCAAGGAAAGGATCTGACAGAGACCAAGACGCTCAAAGGGACCCCTCAACTGACCTACTACTACAATGGCATCGGCACACGGGATGATGGCGGAAAAATACCACTTGTCGGCTGGTTGATTTCCAAGTTTAGGAGAGGGGCAAACCAAATGCTCGCGCCAAGTTGGGGCGATGCGAGCCGCATCCTGGACGAGGCCAAAAAAGATTTAAAGAAAGCCGAGCCTACACAGGACGACCGCCTCGTCGTGTTCGGTTTTAGCCGGGGTGCGGCGTTGGCCAGGAAGTTTGCCAGCATCGTGTTGCGAGATTATAAAGAGTTGGATATCGCCTTTCTGGGCGTGTTCGACACCGTCGCAGCAATGAACGGCATCCACCGTAGCGGTGAGACACTCAGCAGCGATGTTTTCTTCGAGAACGGCACGGTAAATGAGCGCGTAGAACGGGCGATCCACATTGTGTCGCTTGATGAAAATCGCATCGCTTTCGAGCCCACGTTGATGAACCGCGACAAATCGAACCCGAACCGTATTACCGAAATCTGGTTTCCAGGTGTACACGGCGACATCGGTGGTGGGTACTGGTATGACGGACTCGCGGATGTCTCGTTGAACTACATGATCGACCGCTGTCGCGAACAACTCGGGAAGGACATTTTGATCGAGAAGTCGGGAGCAAAAGCAATCGATCGACTGCTGAAGAATCAGGGGCCAACCCTGGAGGCTCTGGATGTGGACGACATTCTGATTCATCCGAATGTCACTGGGGTGACGCATGCACACACCGAGGGATTCGGTAAGTTGTACTCGAAGGAGTTCCGTAAGGTTTGCGTGTGGGATAACGACCGCGGACTTGCGACGAGCATATGCCGGCCGCTGGTGCATCATGCGGTGAAGGCAAGATTCGATCTGGTCCCGGACTATCGACCGCCAGCACTGCGAGGACTGCAGTTCAAGCTATTGCTACCGAAAAAGGACAAGAAGACGGGGATTGATAGCATTCCGATCAATGGCATTGCGAAGTTGCGCGAGTACAAAGATAAGAAGTGGCTACCCGACGCATCCTGTACTGATTCCGACGAGCACGAGACAAGCGACCGAAGTTAAAGTCAAATGCTTCGGTAGGGTGCAGGTGTGCCACAGGGTCAGCGTCAGTTCCCGTTCACTGTGCAGCACCGGGCAGTGGGCATCGTTGGAATTTTGGGGCGCGACCGCATAGCCGCATAGCTCGCTGGGCTACGCCACCCCAGCCGAGTACGCAGCACGAGTAGCCTGATAAGATGTTTTCCTCATTCCGCATGGACCGGATTACGGGGGAAAGATCACGAGCTGGAACAGCTAACTGCAGAGAAATGCGATTGACCCGACAGCACCTATTAAAGTTTTGGAGAGGATAATTGCCATGGGATGGCTAGGTGTCGTAATAAGCGCGCTTGCAGCATACCTGCTTTGGAATGAAGGCGGACTCTGGGTTGTCCTCGCTATTGGCGTCGGAGTAGTTGAGTTCGTCTCGTGGGGAATAATGCATAATTATGCCGTGGAGGCTGCAGAGAGACGACCTGACTACACGGGTGGATTTTTTGATTTTACGGCACATGAGATCAATATGGTTCCAAATTGGCTTGCGGTACTGAATATGCTCGGTTTCGTTGCTGCAGTTGGTCTGCTTGTTGTCGGAATACTCCTTTAATGCCAAGCAACTGTCAATTTCTGCGTACAGACAGCAAATGAACTCGATACGGAAACATAAATCTAGCAACGCATCGGTAGGTCTGACACAAAGATCAACGGGCAACGTTAGAAAGTTGATAGACGGCCCCTTCCCTCAATTTAGCGCCCCGGCATTTCACCTAGTTTCGCTTCGTCATCATGTCGCTCTCTGGCTTGTCCCTGCCTGTCTCTTGATGCTAGCTCTTCTGCCGTGGCCGTATGGGAGAAGTGGACCCGCAAATTCGGACAGGTCAATAAGTGGATAAACGGTCTCCAATCGGGCAATATTTACCCCATAACCTGGAGATTACCATGCCAAGAAGACCAAGACGAAATCACTCACCGCAATTCAAAGCCAAGGTGGCTTTAGAAGCTGTCCAGGGCGATAGAACGGTCACTGAACTTACTCAGAAGTACGATGTTCACGCGAATCAGATCACACAGTGGAAAAATCAACTCCTATCGCGCGCTAGCGATGCCTTTGACGGTGGTGGGTCAGTTGAACCACCGGTCGATGTTAAATCGCTCCATGCCAAGATCGGCCAACTCACACTGGAGAACGATTTTTTAGAAGGAGCGCTCACCAAGGCCGGATTGTTGAGCGCAAAGCGATGATTAACCGGGAACACGATTTGCCGATTACTCGGCAAGCCAAAGTTCTGTCCATCAGTCGCAGCACAGCTTACTACAAAGCCAAACCTGTGAACGAGTGTGATCTGTTTTTGATGAAACAAATTGATCGCTTACACCTGGAATTTCCGTTTGCAGGCAGTCGCATGCTGCGCGATATGCTGTGTCTGAACGGCGTGAAGATTGGCCGCAAGCGTGTCCGATCCCTAATGCGTCGAATGGGCATTGAAGCGTTATACCGTAAGCCTAAGACCACGCAACGCTATCCGGAGCATATGGTTTATCCGTATTTGTTGAGAAATCTCACGATTGATCGTCCCAATCAGGTTTGGGCGATGGACATCACCTACATTCCGATGAAACGAGGCTTTGTCTATCTGGCTGTGGTTCTCGACTGGGCAACCCGTAAGGTACTGTCACATCGAGTCTCTATCACGATGGACAAACAGTTCTGCATTGATGCGCTTGACGAAGCCCTGCAACGCTATGGTGCGCCTGAGATGATGAACACCGATCAGGGTAGCCAGTTCACCAGCTTGGGATTCATTCAAACGCTCAAAGAGCATGACATCAAAATCAGTATGGATGGCAAAGGCTGTTGGCGAGATAACGTGTTTGTGGAACGACTCTGGAAGTCAGTCAAATACGAACACGTTTACCTGCACGCATATGATTCAGTGAGCCAGGCCAAACAACAAATCGCGAACTACCTGAACTTCTACAATCAGCAGCGACCACACTCAACGCTTGACGGACAGACACCAGATAATGTTTACTATCAGTCTCTGCCTCACCCCATGGCAGCTTAAAATAACTGACCGTGAATCCACTTATAGATTGGGTTTAACTGTCCGAACAAAGGGGGCCACTTCTAAGCTGCCCAAGTAGCCTTTGCATCCGCTTGACGTTCAATGCCAGACAGACAAGGTCCCACTCGCCCCGTACTTTGGTTAGCCCGCGCAGGCTGAATCGGCGAAAGCCGAGGATTTCCTTGATCCAGCCATTAGGCGCTTCCGAGAGCCACTTGCGTTGGGCGTAATTGCGCCCGGCCCTCCGAAGCAGTACATGTGGTGGATTCATACAATGCAGTGCAGTAGAATTATGCAAACAACATCGCTGTATTTTGCGACGCGGTCATACCGACGCGCATCACGAGGCAGCAAGCTGGTAGAGAGGAAGCTCGATATGAACGGCAAACATCCCCAGGCCATCACCCTGCCTTCCAATCCAGTGTCCGGCAGGTGGCATGCGCGTCGTATCTCCTGGACAACATTGTATGAAGCCAGAAACATATGGGATAAATGGTCTGATGCTAAAATCTCTGGCAATGAGTAACTATATGTCTTTACTGCGTCTTTTCTTTGTTTCTGTTTTGCTGATTAGCTACTCGCCCTCCTCTTACGCTGAGAGATGGTTCTATAAAAATAGAATATACCCTGAGGGTGAACATATAATTTGTGATAGAGAAGGGACAAAAGAGCTTCTTGCCATGAGAATTTCTCAATGGGAGGAGAACAATGAGTTTGAGCCCAGAAATCCTATTCCTAAGGAAGATTGTATACGTCTTGAAACAAATGTTGTTTTTTTTGAGATATCAGAAGAATATTTTTTTCCATATCAGCTTTTTTTGGAGATGAAGAATAATAAATATGGGCAATATCCTTGTCCTTGGGATCCGGAGGAAAGGTGCATCACCTTTTATGGCCCAGTAGTGCAGTATGCGAAAGCTAAATACCTTGATCCAGATGGGAACTGGTATAAAGATGTTTTTGTAGAGATAGCTGGTGATATTCTATTTGTAGATCATCCAGATGATATACAGGAAGAAGGTAGCAACCTGGGCGATATGTATGCCAATGGCGAAGATGTTCCCGAGGATGACGTCGAGGCAGCACGGTGGCGTCTGGCTACCGAGCAGAGGGATGCCGAGGCGCAGCACAGCCTGGGCTGGATGTATGACAATGGTTTGGGGGTTCCCGAGGATGACGTTGAGGCGGTGCGGTGGTATCGCATGGCTGCCGAGCAGGGGTATGCCAAGTCGCAGTTCAACCTGGGCATTATGTATGCTGCTGGCGAGGGGGTTCCCGAGGATGATGTGCAAGCGTATGTCTGGCTGAGCCTTGCCGCTGCACAGGGTATTGAGCCGGCAGAAGAAATGAAGCAGACCATCAGTGCCACCATGACTGGCGAGGCAATTGCCTCAGCCCAGGAGTTGTCCGAAAAATACCGGGATGCTTACGGCCCTGTCCGTGTATTAGAGTAGTCTCTCGAGAGGTGCAGCCGCGTTCCATGGCGCACTGCAACCGGCGGCGACACCGTTCGCTTGCCGGGACCGTGGGTAGCGATGTTGCCATTGATCGGCACCTCACGGGAATGCCCATACAAGTTGCTCGTTCACTCCTGCACCCGTCTATCCCTTGGGAGTCTGCGCCGTAGAACGCTTTACGCCCACGTGAAACGGGCGATGACCTGTTACAGCCGCAATCGAGGATGCCGGATGGCATTTCGGGTGGTGAAACATTCCAGGTTCCCGCTGTCACTCAATGCGGTATCGACGGGCTCAGGTTGCTATCGAGGATCCTTTGCATCAAGCCGCCCAAGTAGCCTTTGCATCCGCTTGACGTTCAACGCCAGACAGACAAGGTCCCACTCGCCCCGTACTTTGGTCAGCCCGCGCAGGCTGAATCGGCGAAAGCCGAGGACTTCCTTGATCCAGCCATTAGGCGCTTCCGAGAGCCACTTGCGTTGGGCGTATTGCGCCCGGCCCTCCGAAGCAGTACATGTGGTGGATTCATACAATGCGGTGCAGTAGAATTATGCAAACAACATTGCTGTATTTTGCGACGCGGTCATAGCGACGCACATCACGAGGCAGCAAGCTGGTAGAGAGGAAGCTCGATATGAACAGCAAACATCCCCAGGCTATCACCCTGCCTTCCAATCCAGTGTCCGGCAGGTGGCATGCGCGTCGTATCTCCCGGACAACATTGTATGAAGCCAGAAACATATGGGACAAATGGTCTGATATTAAAATCTCTGGCAATGAGTAACTATATGTTTTTACTGCGTCTTTTATTTGTTGCTGTTTTGCTAATAAGCTACTTACCCGTTTCTTATGCTCAAAAAAAGCTCTACCAAAGTACGGTATCCTATATGGGCACCCATCTCATTTGTGATAAAAAAGGAGTAGAAAATCTTCTTGAAATGAGAATTGCTCAATGGAAGGAGATAGGGTTCCTCTGGCCAGAGAGAAGTCCTATTCCTGAGAAAAATTGTATGCGCCGTGAAACAGAAATTATTCTTTTGGATATAGCACAGGAGTATTCTTTTCCATATGAGGGTGATATATGGAGAGAAGATCCTAATGGGCAATACCTTTGTCCTTGGGATCCGGATAAAAATTGTGTACGTTTTGAAGGCCCACCAGTACAGTATGCAAGAGTTCAATACCGTGGTTCAGATGGGGACTGGAGAGAGGGTGTTTTTACGGAAATAGCTGGCGATGCTTTACTTGAAGATTACCCAACTGATAAAGAGGAAAAAGGTAGCAACCTGGGCGATATGTATGACAATGGCGAAGGGGTTACCGAGGATGACGTCGAGGCAGCACGGTGGCGTCTGGCTGCCGGGCAAGGGGATGCCGAGGCGCAGCACAGCCTGGGCTGGATGTATGACAATGGCTTGGGGGTTCCCGAAGATGACCTCAAGGCGGTGCGGTGGTATCGCATGGCTGCCGAGCAGGGATATGCCAAGTCGCAGTTCAACCTGGGCATTATGTATGCTGCTGGCGAGGGGGTTCCCGAGGATGACGTCGAGGCAGCACGGTGGCGTCTGGCTGCCGGGCAAGGGGATGCCGAGGCGCAGCACAGCCTGGGCTGGATGTATGACAATGGCTTGGGGGTTCCCGAAGATGACCTCAAGGCGGTGCGGTGGTATCGCATGGCTGCCGAGCAGGGATATGCCAAGTCGCAGTTCAACCTGGGCATTATGTATGCTGCTGGCGAGGGGGTTCCCGAGGATGATGTGCAAGCGTATGTCTGGCTGAGCCTTGCCGCTGCACAGGGTATTGAGCCAGCAGAAGAAATGAAGCAGACCATCAGTGCCAGCATGACTGGCGAGGCAATTGCCTCAGCCCAGGAGTTGTCCGAAAAATACCGGGATGCTTACAGCCCTGTCCGTATATTAGAGTAGTCGCTCGGCAGGTGCAGCCGCGTTCCATGGCGCACTGCAACCGGCGGCGACACCGTTCGCTTGCCGGGACCGTGGGTAGCGACGTTGCCATTGATCGGCACCTCACGGGAATGCCCATGCGGTTGCTCGTTCACTCCTGCACCCGTCTGTCCCCTGGGAGTCTGCTCCGTAGAACGCTTTGCGCCCACGTGAAACGGGCGATGACCTGTTACAGCCGCAATCGAGGATGCCGGATGGCATTTCGGGTGGTGAAACATTCCAAGTTCCCGCTGTCGCTCAATGCGGTATCGACGGGCTCAGGTTGCTGTTGAGGATTTTTATCATCAAGCCGCCGGTAGCCCTTGCACCTGCTTGACGTTCAACGCCAGACAGACAAGGTCCCACTCGCCCCGTACTTTGGTCAGCCCGCGCAGGCTGAATCGGCGAAAGCCGAGGACTTCCTTGATCCAGCCACTAGGCGCTTCCGAGAGCCACTTGCGTTGGGCGTAATTGCGCCCGGCACTCCGAAGCAGTACATGTGGTGGATGCATACAATGCAGTGCAGTAACATTATGCAAACAACATTGCTGTATTTTGCGACGCGGTCATACCGACGCGTATCACGAGGCAGCAAGCTGGTAGAGAGGAAGCTCGATATGAACAGCAAACATCCCCAGGCTATCACCCTGCCTTCCAATCCAGTGTCCGGCAGGTGGCATGCGCGTCGTATCTCCCGGACAACATACGATCGGACTTTCAGCCCCTTCCCTGGGTAATGAATCGAGCCACGCTCAGGCTGTTTCCGGTATGTCTGGCACTGTCGGCATGCTCGACCTCGACCCCGACATATACCAGCTATGAAGAAAAGGAAGCCGCAGACTCCTAAGTTACCATTCACTATCTGCAAGGGGTTTTACCGTGACAAAGAATTTTAGAAATGCCCTGTTGGCTGCGGCTGCGGGGGTAGCTTTCATCACTGGTGGCCACGCCAAAGAAAATATGGAAGAGATGGCCACAATGGAGCAACTCCGCGAAACAATAATCATGGCTGAGAGAATGCTCTACAGAAATAGAAGATTTCCTCCGTATTCAAATATAATTTGTAATGCAGAGGGGGTTCAAAAGCTCCTTGATATGAGAATTACTCAATGGAATGAGAACAAGAGGATTGATTCAAAAAACGATCCTATTCCTGAAGAAAATTGTATCCGCCAGGAAACAAATGTCGTTCTTATTGAGATGGCAGAAGAGTATTCTTTTCCATACCAGGACAATATATGGACAGAAGATCCGGAGACAGGGCGATACCCTTGTCCCTGGGATCCGGATAAAAAGTGTATCGGCTTTTATGGCCCAATAGTACAGTATGTAAAAGCTAACTATTTTTATCCAGAAACGGGAGAGTGGTATGGGGATGTATTTGTAGAAGTAGCTGGGGATATTGTGCTTATAGATCATCCAGATGATATAAAGAAAGAAGGTAGCAACCTGGGCGATATGTATGCCAATGGCGAAGAGGTTCCCGAGGATGACGTCGAGGCAGCACGGTTGTATCGTCTGGCTACCGAGCAGAGGGATGCCGAGGCGCAGCACAGCCTGGGCTGGATGTATGACAATGGCTTGGGGGTTCCCGAAGATGACGTCGAGGCGGTGCGGTGGTATCGCATGGCTGCCGAGCAGGGATATGCCAAGTCTCAGTTCAACCTGGGCATTATGTATGCTGCTGGCGAGGGGGTTCCCGAGGATGATGTGCAAGCGTATGTCTGGCTGAGCCTTGCCGCTGCACAGGGTATTGAGCCGGCAGAAGAAATGAAGCAGACCATCAGTGCCACCATGACTAGCGAGGCAATTGCCTCGGCCCAGGAGTTGTCCGAAAAATACCGGGATGCTTACGGCTCTGTCCGTATATTAGAGTAGTCGCTCGGCAGGTGCAGCCGCGTTCCATGGCGCACTGCAACTGGCGGCGACACCATTCGCTTGCCGGGACCGTGGGTAGCGACGTTGCCATTGATCGGCACCTCACGGGAATGCCCATGCGGTTGCTCGTTCACTCCTGCACCCGTCTGTCCCCTGAGAGTCTGCGCCGTAGAACGCTTTGCGCCCACGTGAAACGGGCGATGACCTGTTACAGCCGCAATCGAGGATGCCGGATGGCATTTCGGGTGGTGAAACATTCCAGGTTCCCGCTGTCACTTGATGCGGTATCGACGGGCTCAGGTTGCTGTCGAGGATCCTTTGCATCAAAGTAGCCTTTGCATCCGCTTGACGTTCAATGCCAGACAGACAAGGTCCCACTCGCCCCGTACTTTGGTCAGCCCGCGCAGGCTGAATCAGCGAAAGCCGAGGACTTCCTTGATCCAGCCATTAGGCGCTTCCGAGAGCCACTTGCGTTGGGCGTAATTGCGCCCGGCACTCCGAAGCAGTACATGTGGTGGATTCATACAATGCCGTGCAGTAACATTATGCAAACAATATTGCTGTATTTTGCGACGCGGTCATACCGACGCGCATCACAAGGCAGCAAGCTGGTAGAGAGGAAGCTCGATATGAACGGCAAACATCCCCAGGCTATCACCCTGCCTTCCAATCCAGTGCCCGGCAGGTGGCATGCGCGTCGTATCTCCCGGACAACATACGATCGGACTTTCAGCCCTTTCCTGCGGGTAGTGAATCGAGCCACGCTCAGGCTGTTTCCGGTATGTCTGGCACTGTCGGCATGCTCGACCTCGACCCCGACATATACCAGCTATGAAGAAAAGGAAGCCGCAGACTCCTAAGTTACCATTCACTATCTGCAAGGGGTTTTACCATGACAAAGAATTTTAGAAATGCCCTGTTGGCTGCGGCTGCGGTGGTAGCTTTCATCACTGTTGGCCACGCCAAAGAAAATATGGAAGAGATGGCCACAATGGAGCAACTCCACGAAACAATAATCATGGCTGAGAGAACGCGCTACAGAAATAGAAAATTTCCTGTGAATGAATATATAATTTGCAATGAAGCAGGGGTAAAAAAGCTTATTGCCATAAGAGTTGCTCAATGGGAGAAAAAAAAGAGTATCAAAATAAAGGAAGATCCTATTCCTGAGGAAGATTGTATCCGCCGTGAAACAAATGTCGCTTTTTTTGAGGTAGCGCAAGAGCCAGAGTATTCTTTTCCATATCAGGAAAATGTATGGACAGAAGATTCGAAGATAGGGCAATATCCTTGTCCCTGGGATCCGGATAAAAGGTGTATCAACTATTATGGCCCAGTAATACAGTATGCAAAAGCTCAATACCTTGATTCAGATGGGAACTGGAGAGGAGAGGTTTTCATAGAGGTGAATGGTGATATTCAATTTATAGATCACCCAGATGATATACAGGAAGAAGGTAGCAACCTGGGCGATATGCATGCCAATGGCGAAGAGGTTCCCGAGGATGACGTCGAGGCAGCACGGTGGCGTCTGGCTACCGAGCAGAGGGATGCCGAGGCGCAGCACAGCCTGGGCTGGATGTATGACAATGGCTTGGGGGTTCCCGAAGATGACATCAAGGCGGTGCGGTGGTATCGCATGGCTGCCGAGCAGGGATATGCCAAGTCGCAGTTCAACCTGGGCATTATGTATGCTGCTGGCGAGGGAGTTCCCGAGGATGATGTGCAAGCGTATGTCTGGCTGAGCCTTGCCGCTGCACAGGGTATTGAGCCAGCAGAAGAAATGAAGCAGACCATCAGTGCCAGCATGACTGGCGAGGCAATTGCCTCGGCCCAGGAGTTGTCCGAAAAATACCGGGATGCCTACGGCCCTGTCCGTATATTAGAGTAGTCGCTCGGCAGGTGCAGCCGCGTTCCATGGCGCACTGCAACCGGCGGCGACACCGTTCGCTTGCCGGGACCGTGGGTAGCGACATTGCCATTGATCGGCACCTCACGGGAATGCCCATGCGGTTGCTCGTTGACTCCTGCACCCGTCTGTCTCCTGCGTGGCGACCCCAGACAACGGCAGCGCCGCCGTCGCAGTTGGCTGCCGGCACTGCGCGCTGAAATACGCCAGCTTCGTATGGTTTTCCAGAACCCGGGAAAGGGCAATTGGAGCACGCACCGCGGCTGGTCTGTTCCAGTGCGAGTACGATCGGGCACTTGATCGCCGACACACCGGACAGGATGCGTCTGGTGCCAACCCGTCTTACCTCTAAAGGCAAGACCAAACCACTACGCCGCCAACGTTTCAAGCAACGGCTGGGCAAAGGCTTCTGCGCGGATTACCCGAGGCACTGCGTCGCCTTCGACACGGTGGTGCGTTTCATCGGGCACACCCGTCGCTATGTGCTCACGACCACCGACCACGCCAGTCGCTTCGCCTCGGCTATCGCGGTACTACGCCACGACAGCCATCGCGGCGCGCTTTGCGGAGTTGGTCAAAACCGTGTTTCCGAGGCGTATCGAGCAGATCCTGACAGACAACGGCTCCGAGTTTCAGGGTGCCTTTGCCGATTACGCCAAGGCGCAGGGGTGGCACAGTACAATTCATACATTGCAGTGCAGTAACATTATGCAAACAACATTGCTGTATTTTGCGACGCGGTCATACCGACGCGCATCACGAGGCAGCAAGATGGCAGAGAGGAAGCTCGATATGAACAGCAAACATCCCCAAGCCATCACCCTGCCTTCCAATCCAGTGCCCGGCAGATGGCATGCGCGTCGTATCTCCCGGACAACATACGATCGGACTTTCAGCCCTTTCCTGCGGGTAGTGAATCGAGCCACGCTCAGGCTGTTTCCGGTATGTCTGGCACTGTCGGCATGCTCGACCTCGACCCCGACATATACCAGCTATGAAGAAAAGGAAGCCGCAGACTCCTAAGTTACCATTCACTATCTGCAAGGGGTTTTACCGTGACAAAGAATTTTAGAAATGCCCTGTTGGCTGCGGCTGCGGGGGTAGCTTTCATCACTGGTGGCCACGCCAAAGAAAATATGGAAGAGATGGCCACAATGGAGCAACTCCGCGAAACAATAATCATGGCTGAGAGAACACTCTACAGAAATAGAAAATTTCTTCCTTATTTAAATGTAATTTGTAATACAGAGGGGGTTCAAAAGCTCCTTGAAATGAGAATTGCTCAATGGAAGGAGAAAAAGGGTGTTTTTGAAAAAGATCCTATTCCTGAAAAAAAATTGTATCCGCCGTGAAGCAAGTGTTGTTCTTATTAAGATATCAGAAGAGTATTCTTTTCCATATCAGGACAATATGTGGACAGAAGATCCGAAGCTAGGGCGATACCCTTGTCCTTGGGATCTGGATAAAAAGTGTGTCAGCTTTTATGGCCCAATAGTACAGTATGTAAAAGCTGAATATTTTCATTCAGAAACGGGAAAGTGGTATGGGGATGTATTTGTAGAAGTAGCTGGGGATATTGTGCTTATAGATCATCCAGATGATATAAAGAAAGAAGGTAGCAACCTGGGCGATATGTATGCCAATGGCGAAGAGGTTCCCGAGGATGACGTCGAGGCAGCACGGTTGTATCGTCTGGCTACCGAGCAGAGGGATGCCGAGGCGCAGCACAGCCTGGGCTGGATGTATGACAATGGTTTGGGGGTTCCCGAGGATGACGTCGAGGCGGTGCGGTGGTATCGCATGGCTGCCGAGCAGGGATATGCCAAGTCGCAGTTCAACCTGGGCATTATGTATGCTGCTGGCGAGGGGGTTCCCGAGGATGATGTGCAAGCGTATGTCTGGCTGAGCCTTGCCGCTGCACAGGGTATTGAGCCGGCAGAAGAAATGAAGCAGACCATCAGTGGCACCATGACTGGCGAGGCAATTGCCTCAGCCCAGGAGTTGTCCGAAAAATACCGAGATGCCTACGGCCCTGTCCGTGTATTAGAGTAGTCTCTCGGCAGGTGCAGCCGCGTTCCATGGCGCACTGCAACCAGCAACGACCGCATAGCTCGGCTGGGTTACGCCACCCCAGCCGAGTACGCAGCACGAGCAGCCTGATAAGATGTTTTTTCTCATTTCAAGTGGACCTATATCAGGGGGAAGATCAACTGAGACCACCCGGTCCGGCAAACAGGTCAACAATCGGGTACCCGAAATAGCCTTCTTTCATTTTTTGAACTGAAAAAACATCCGGCTTTGTAACCCCGGAGATTATCGGCTTCTACGCCCCGATCGTTTTCAGCCGCGCTACGATCTGCCTGCACAACGCAAGCTCGATGTCTTTAGTCACCGCGCTTCTCTCGCTCTCGTCCAGCAACGGGCGGTCGGGGTCCGCGAGGTAGCTGGCCTGCTCCCGAACGGTCTGGCTCGGCAGCAGGATCGAGGAGCTTTCCTCTCCCGATAACACACTGAAGCTCACCTCGGAAAACAGCACGTACTCGCGGGATTTCACATCGTCGCCCACCGCGCTGATCCGTTGGCGCTGCTGCCTGTCGGAGAAAATCAGCCGCGCCGACGCTCGCTGCGGGGAAACCACCCTGATACCGTAAGAGCGCAGCATGGAAACCAGCGTCGTGCGAAAGTCTTCATAGCGGCCAAGCCCTTCCACGGAGACCTGCTTGAGCGCGGGAGAAAACAGGTGGGCAGTGCCCTCTCCGCTTCCGGCCAGATGGTAGCCACAGGATACCAGCGGTATCGCCAGCATCAGCGACACGGTGCCCTGTAAAAGAGCCTTCATGGGTCCAGCACGAAATTGACCAGCCGGTCCGGCACGACGATGGTCTTGCGGATCGTCCTGTCGGCGATAAACCGCCTGACCCGTTCATCCTCGCGCGCGGTACCTTCGATCTTCCGGCGCTCGCTGCCGACTGGCAGGTTGATGCGCCCGCGCAGTTTTCCGTCAACCTGCACGACGATTTCGCAGTCTCTGCACACCAAAGCAGCCGGGTCCGCCTGCGGCCAGGCGGCATCGATGACTGCTGTTTCATGCCCCAGTCGATACCACAGGTGATGCGCGATATGCGGCACGATTGGGGACAGCATCCTCACCACCGCCTCGAAGCCTTCCTGTCTGACGGCGCGTGCGGCGGCGGACTTTCCGTCGAAACGCGCCAGATCGTTGAGCAGTTCCATGTTCGCCGCGATCGCCGTATTGAACGTCTTCCGTCTGCCTACGTCGTCGCCGACCTTGGCGATGGTTGCGTGAATGCGGCGACGCATATCGGCGCAAAGCCGCCCATCGGCCGCTTCATCGCCGTCGCTGGACCTGCCATCGGCGGCGACCTGCTCGCAATGCAACGATACCTGCCTCCATAGCCGTTTCAAAAAACGGTGGGCACCTTCGACGCCTGTGTCGGACCATTCGAGGGACTGCTCCGGCGGGGCGGCAAACAGGATGAACAGGCGTACCGTGTCCGCGCCATAGCGCTCGATCATCTCCTCCGGATCCACCGTGTTGCCCTTGGATTTCGACATCTTGGAGCCGTCTTTCAGCACCATGCCCTGGGTCAGCAGATGCCGGAATGGCTCGTCGCCCTGAACCAGCCCCATATCGCGCATCAGTTTGTAGAAAAACCTCGCGTACAGCAGATGTAGCACCGCGTGTTCGATGCCGCCGACGTATTGATCCACCGGCAACCAGTAGTCCGCCTCCTCATCCAGCATCGCCTCGTGGCAATGCGCGCTGGCAAAACGTACGAAATACCAGCTCGATTCGAAAAAAGTGTCAAAGGTGTCCGTCTCGCGCAACAGCGGCTCGCCGCCCCTGGCATTGCCGGTATCGCGAAAAGACATGTCGTGCAACGCGGCCACGCCCTGTTCGGGGTCAAGGCTTTTCGGCAGGGTCACCGGCAATTCATCCTCGCCCACCGCTGCGACGTAATCACCGGCGTGCACCACCGGGATGGGCGCCCCCCAGTAACGCTGGCGGGAAACGCCCCAGTCGCGCAACCGGTACTTGGTGCTGCGGTGCCCTCGGCGCATCTGCTCGAGGTCCCGTGCAATGGCGTCGAAAGAGGATGCGAAGTCCATGCCGTCATAGGCACCCGAGTTATACAATACGCCCTTGTCGACAAAGGCCCCCTTCCGGATATCGACCGCTTCGTGCGCGTTCGGCGGACGGATGACCGGGCGAATATCGAGCCCGTACGCCTGGGCAAATTCCCAGTCACGCTGATCGTGCGCGGGCACCGACATCACCGCGCCCGAACCGTATTCCATCAGCACGAAATTCGCGCACCATACCGGCAACAACGCATTGGTCAACGGATGATGGCAGCGCAGGCCGGTATCGACACCGGCTTTGTCCTGCGTTGCAATGTCGGCCTCGGCGACAGGGCGATGCCGGCAGGAATCGACGAACCCGGCCAGCCGGGTATTGGCGGCGGAGACTTCTTCAATCAGCGGATGCTCGGCTGCAATCGCCAGGTATGTAACCCCCATCAGCGTGTCCGGACGCGTGGTAAACACCGTCAGCGATTCGTCGCGTCCCGCGATGGCAAACTCGATCTCGAGCCCCTGCGAACGACCGATCCAGTTGCGCTGCATGGTCTTGACCTGCTCGGGCCATTCCTCGAGCGCGTCAAGACCTTCGAGCAACTCCTCGGCGTAGTCGGTAATGCGCAGAAACCATTGCGGAATCCTGCGCCGCTCGACCACCGCCCCCGACCTCCAGCCTTTGCCATCCACGACCTGCTCGTTGGCCAACACCGTATTGTCGACGGGATCCCAGTTCACCCACGACTGCTTCCGATAGGCAAGCCCCTTTTCCAGCAGCCGGATAAAGAACCATTGCTCCCAGCGGTAATACTCGGGGTCGCAGGTCGCGATTTCGCGCTCCCAGTCATAGGCAAAGCCAAGGCGGCGCAACTGCCCTTTCATGTGCTCTATGTTGGATCGGGTCCAGTTGGCGGGCGCCTGCTTGTTCTGGATCGCCGCGTTTTCGGCAGGCAGCCCGAACGCGTCCCAACCCATGGGCTGCAGGACATTCTTGCCGAGCATCCGCTGGTAGCGGCTGATGGCGTCTCCTATCGTGTAATTGCGCACGTGCCCCATGTGTAGCCTGCCGCTGGGATACGGGAACATCGACAGACAGTAGTACTTCTCGCGTGCCGGATCGGCGGCCACGCGAAAACAGGCGTGCTCCTGCCAGTATCGCTGCGCGGCTTCCTCTATCTGGCGTGAGTCGTAACGCTCCATGCCGAACCGCTACCGCTATTGACCGCTTCTTCCATAGCGGTCTTCAAAACGCACGATGTCATCCTCGCCGAGGTAGTCTCCACACTGCACTTCGATCAGGTGCGCGGGTTCCTCGCCTGGATTTTCCAGACGATGTTTGGTCCGCATCGGAATATAGGTCGATTCGTTGACACCCAACATGAACTGCTTCTCGCCGCAGGTTACCCGAACTTTTCCTCGTACGACGATCCAGTGCTCGGAGCGATGATGGTGCAGTTGCAGGGAGAGGCTTTGCCCTGGATTGACGACGATCCGTTTCACCTGGAATCCCTCGGCCACATCGACGCTTTCATACGTGCCCCAGGGACGATACACCCTGCGGTGTTCTTCCGCCTGCGTGCACTGTCGCCTGCGTAGTTCGCCGACCAGTCCTTTGACCGCCTGTGCGCTGGAGCGCCGCGCCACCAAAACGGCATCCGGGGTCTCGGCAATGATGCAATCCTCCATGCCCACCGCCGCGACCAGGCGGCTCTGCGCATACACGACATTGTCGGACGAATCGACCAGCACCGTCTGGCCGATCGTTCGATTGCCCTGCTCATCGCGCTCGAATGAAGACGACAGGGCGTCCCAGGAACCGACATCGCTCCAGCCAAACCGGGCCGGCACCAACACAACTTCGTTGGAGTGCTCCATGACCGCGTAGTCGACCGAAATATCCGGAGCATTTTCAAAGTTTTTTTGCTCTGCACAAGTAAATTCCAAATCGGCCGCGCACCGTGCGTAAGCTTCTGCGCATGCGGCATGGACCGCCGGGGCGTGGGTCTGCAATTGCTGCAGATAAACGCTCGCCTTGAATAAAAACATCCCGCTGTTCCAGTAGTGTCCGCCTTCGTCAAACCATCGCCTGGCGGTATCGACATCCGGCTTTTCGCGAAAGCCGGCCACGCGATAGAGCTCTTCTCCGTCGCGTTGATTTTCTACGGCGATCGGCTCGCCGCGGTGTATGTATCCGTACCCGGTCTCGGCTCGCTCCGGCACGAGCCCAAAAGTCACCAGCCTGTCCAGTGCAGCGGCCTTGACCGCGGTATCTACCGCCCGGGAAAACTCTGCAATATCGGTAATGCGATGGTCGGACGGCATCACCAGCATCAAGCCGTCTGCGTGGCGCGCTTGAATGTCCAGCGCCGCCAGCGCGATCGCTGGAGCCGTGTTGCGCGACACCGGTTCCACCAGTATGGAAAAATCCACATCTGTAATCCTGCGTGTCACGTTGGCAACATGAAACCGATGGGCTTCGTTGCACACGACCACGATGGCTTCCGGCTTGAACAGGCGCGCGCGCTCCAGTGCCGAGGCAAACAGGCTGTCCGCGCCGACATCGTTTGTCGAAATCGGCACAAACTGCTTGGGAAGGTGCTTTCTCGACAGTGGCCACAGGCGGGTACCTGCGCCGCCGCACAGAATAACCGGAACCAGATGTAACGGCTTTTTCATCGTAGCAAATGATAGCCGATAACAAAATGGATCGTTGCATCATTCTGGTACAACATGGCCTGCCAGCCACCACCTGTAGAACAGACGGAACCCGTGGCGCATTCGTGGGGGGCGACGCATGCGTCGCCGCCCTTACCAAAGGTACCGTTCGTCGGCGAACAATACATCCTGCGCTGGAAGCCCTTATCGTCGCTGCAAACCCACAAGCAGGGACGATGCACGTATCGCCTCTACAACAGAAGACCGAGGGGTTGTTGGACTAGATCTTCGAGAATGGCAGAGAGAACCATGGATACGCACCGGCGCCGGTCTATCCGTCTCATCCGGTTCGACTATACCCAGCAAGGTGCGTATCTTGTGACCATGTGTACCCGAAATCGAGCCTGTCTATTCGGAAAAATTGTGAACGGAGAGATGCGGTTGAATGATATTGAGAAGGTGGCACACAGGGTATTGGAGGAAATTCCAACCCATTTCCCCGAGGTGGAAACGAACGCCTGGATCGTCATGCCTAATCATGTGCATGGTGTTGTCGTCATCGCAGACCCACGCGCAGAGGCAACACATGCGTCGCCCCTGCAACCTCCGCGCATGGGGCCGACGTATCCGCAGGGGGATACAACACGACTGTCAACCCAATCCATAGATGTCCTTGACACCCACCTTGCTCCATCGCACCATGGAGTAATATAAATCTAACCCGTGGGAGAAGGCCCGCGGGCAGTCTCCTTCACCGACAGGAGGAACCTGAAACATGGAAATTACACTCGAGACAATTTATCAGCAACTGCTTGATACCAGAGCTGAAATGAAGGCCGACAAGGCTGAAATTAAGGCTGAAAGGAAGGCCGAAAGGAAGGCCGACAAGGCTGAAATTAAGGCTGAAATGAAGGCCGACAAGGACGAACTAAAAGTCGAGATGAAAACCGAAATCGGCCGACTGGAATCGAAAGTCGACTCCGTCAAGACTTGGTTTATCTCGTTGTCGCTGTCCACAATCCTCGTGGTTACCGCGATCATGACCGCGGTGGTGACCGGGCAACTGAACTGACCTGCGGCCAGAGACCGCATCCATTGATGACGTGACGCCTCGCACTCGCGGGGCGTTGTTTATTGGGGCGACGCATGCGTCGCCCTAAAACAGCCTTCGGAACACATCCATGCGTCGGGGCGACGTATCCGCAGAGGGATACAACACGACTGTCAACCCAATCCATAGATGTCCTTGACACCCACCTTGCTCCATCGCACCATGGAGTAATATAAATCTAACCCGTGGGAGAAGGCCCGCGGGCAGTCTCCTTCACCGACAGGAGGAACCTGAAACATGGAAATTACACTCGAGACAATTTATCAGCAACTGCTTGATACCAGAGCTGAAATGAAGGCCGGCAAGGCTGAAATTAAGGCTGAAAGGAAGGCCGACAAGGACGAACTAAAAGTCGAGATGAAAACCGCATTCGGCCGAATGGAATCGAAAATTGACTCCATCAAGACTTGGTTTATCTCGTTGTCGCTGTCCACAATCCTCGTGGTTACCGCGATCATGACCGCGGTGGTGACCGGGCAACTGACCTGACCTGCGGCCAGAGACCGCACCCATTGATGACGTGACGCCTCGCACTCGCGGGGCGTTGTTTATTGGGGCGACGCATGCGTTGCCCTAAAACAACATCCGCCAAAACAACCTGTCGGATTTCCTGATATAGTCCAGTATGATCCTATGCATCACTAGTATGAGAGCTATGAAAAATCGCAAGAAATCAAAACCGATGAAAAGGGTGACTCTGACAGTCGATCCCGATGATTATGCCGCCATTAATAAAATGGCGGGCCGCAGCGATGTCAGTGCATCCTGGATTATCCGGCGATCCATGCGTGAGTTTTTGGAACGTCATCAGGGCGGAACTCAGCTCGAAATTCCACTTGCTCGGGAGGCTGGTTGATGTCGGCTGATCTCGGAGAAATGCGCCAGGTTTCCATACCGACCCTGTGTCCTCTAACCGAGGCTGTCGCCAACGCAGCGGCTTCTGGACCCGAGGAAAGAGGCGCGATCTATACGCGCCGAGAGGTCGTAGATTTTATTCTCGATCTTTCAGGGTATACAGCCGATCGTTCGCTATATGAGTATCGCCTTCTTGAACCCTCATTTGGTCAAGGAGATTTTCTTCTGGTTGTCATTGAACGTCTGCTTCGAAGCTGGAAGGAAAATGCAAAAGACACTGCTCCCCTGGACCCGCTTTCGAATAGCATCAAGGCTGTAGAATTGCACGAGTCTTCCTATGAAATCACGCGCAGTCTCGTGCTGGATATGTTGCGGAGCGCGGGAGTATCGGAATCCGAATCTGAAAAACTCGCATCATGCTGGCTTTTCAGGGGAGATTTTCTTTTATTTGAAGCTGCAAACGATTTTGACTTCGTTATCGGCAATCCGCCGTATGTTCGTCAGGAACTCATACCAGATGTTTTGATGAAGGAATATCGCACCCGCTATAAGACGATCTATGACCGCGCCGATCTTTACATTCCTTTTATCGAGAATTCCCTTCTGTTGCTGGCCAAGAACGGAACGCTCGGATTTATCTGCTCGGATCGCTGGATGAAGAATCGTTACGGCGGACCGTTGCGCCGTATGGTTGCTGAAGAGTTTCATCTGCGGGCTTACGTGGACATGGTCGACACGGATGCTTTTCATTCGAATGTTATCGCGTATCCAGCTATCACCATTATCAGCCGCGCGAAACCCGGCAAGACAAGAATTGCTCACAAACCATCTATTGACCGGGATACCCTTAGCGCCCTTACCAGGAGCTTTCGCGTAAAGAAACTGCCTTCCGGAGAAAATCGCATCAAGGAGATCGCCAGCGTGACTTCGGGCGCGAACCCTTGGATTCTTGAGTCGTCTGATCAGCTTTCAGCCCTGCGGCGCTTAGAGCGGGATTATCCAACTCTGGAAGAAGTGGGATGCAAGGTTGGTATCGGCGTTGCAACAGGTGCGGACAAAGCCTTTATCGGATCGTTTGACGAACTTGACGTTGAGACTGATCGCAAACTTCCTCTCGTGATGACCCACGATATCCTGCAAGGGAAGGTCAACTGGAAGGGTCATGGCATAGTTAATCCGTTTGCGGACGGCGGGGGCCTTGTCGATCTGAATGACTATCCTCGCTTCAGGGCTTATCTGGAGGAGCGGAGGGACCAGATTTCCGGACGGCATGTTGCTAAGAAGGCTCCGGCCAACTGGTACAGAACCATTGACCGGATTTATCCAGCGCTGGCAGCTCAGAAGAAACTGCTCATTCCGGATATCAAAGGGGATGCCCATATCGTTTATGAAAACGGAAAGCTGTACCCGCACCATAACCTTTATTACATCACGGCATCGGAATGGGACCTCAAAGCCTTGCAAACGGTGTTGATGTCCGGGATTGCCCGATTGTTCGTTGCCACATACTCGACACGTATGCGTGGCGGTTATTTACGATTTCAGGCGCAATATCTTCGCCGGATAAGAGTTCCTTTTTGGTCGGAGGTTTCCGAATGCCTTCGTGAACAATTAAAAGACGCTGCCAGGCGAGGAGATACGGACTCATGCAATGAAGCGGTGTACGCACTCTATGGGCTTTCAAGAAAAGAACGGGCCGCCCTTGGTGGTGTGGTGCGTAAGCCGATGGAGATGAAAACGTGACAATCGATCTAGCCAACTACGAAGCCAAGGCAACAAAAGCCGTAAAGAATTTCTGGGCGACAAGAGAGCAGGCCAAACAGAAACAAATTGATTCCGGCAAGGTTGATGCTGGCGAGAGGGCCGGCATTACCGGCGGCAAAAACATGGACGGGTTTGTCTCGCTTGTGAAAGATATCGTCCATGCGAACGGATTGAAACATGCACAGATTCATGAAGAACGACAGGTTCTGACACTCCCTGGATATTTTCGTCCAACCAAGTTGTGGGACTTACTTGTTCTCAATGAGGGCCGCCTGATTGCCGCTCTAGAGTTCAAGAGCCAGGTCGGCCCCTCCTTTGGCAACAATTTCAACAACCGGACCGAGGAAGCGATCGGCACGGCGCATGATTTGTGGACTGCATTTAGAGAAGGTGCTTTCGGAGAGCAAACCAAGCTCTTCGTTGGTTGGTTGATGCTCTTAGAGGACGCACCGAAATCACGCTCACCGGTCAAAGATGCTTCGCCGCATTTTCCGGTGTTTGAGGAGTTTAAGGGTGCATCGTACGCATAGCGTTATAACCTGCTGTGTCGTAAGCTCATACAAGAACAGCTCTACACTGTCGCTTCGATACTGACGTCACCGCGAAACGCAACGGAAACAGGTGAGTATGCAGAGCTATCGGAAATGACCGGGCTACGCACCTTTGTCAGCGAACTGGCGGGGCATGTTGCAGTGGAAGCTGCGCGAAACCAGCGGATCAGGAGGAGTACTTGCCTATAACATTAAGGAAGGTCTGATCAATTGGTGTCGACAGCGCAACTTTGATGATTCCAGAGCAATGTCAGACTAGCAGTGGTGTTTTGCGCCGGAATCGGACGGATGTTGGCAGCCTTTTCGGCTATTTTGTCGTTCTGTTACGGACGCCGGGCACGATCGGCGGATTTCAGGAGCACGAACCCTGCGTGGAATCCAATAGCCGCCGTCGCGCGATGTACAGATTCACCAGACCGCAAGCCACAAACAGCCGAGTGGCGTTTTTCTCGAGACCCCGGTAACGAACCTTGGTGAAGCCGAAGATTTGTTTGAGAACTAAAAACGGATGTTCCACCCTGGCCCTGACCTGCGATTCCCGCCGGTCGACGGCCCGTTCCCGCTCACTCAATGGATGGCTTCGCCGGCCTCCGCGGCAGGTGAAACCTTGCGCTCGGGGGGCGTGTGCCAGAATCGTATCTCCCTGATCCGTATAGGCCGAGTCACCCCATACCCGGGTCTCCCCGCCATTGATCTTCCCTCTGATATAGATCCACTTGAAATGAGAAAAAAACATCTTATCAGGCTGCTTTTCGCTACGCTGTAGCTTGCCGCACAGCCACCGGGAACATCCGAAACCAGATCACCCCCCAGTTCCATGGATTCCTCCCCCGTCAGAAAAATCATTCACATCGACATGGATGCGTTCTTCGCTGCGATAGAACAGCGGGACAACCTCCGCTTTGCGGACATGCCGTTGGTGGTCGGTGGCTCTCCCTCCAAACGGGGTGTCGTTGCCGCCTGCAGTTACGCCGCGCGCAAATATGGTATTCACTCGGCGATGCCCTCGGTGAGGGC
Source organism: Candidatus Oxydemutatoraceae bacterium (assembly GCA_965226235.1). Classification (GTDB taxonomy): domain Bacteria; phylum Pseudomonadota; class Gammaproteobacteria; order Poriferisulfidales; family Oxydemutatoraceae; genus CAYFZO01. The sequence goes on from OZ245335.1 coordinate 696,400, forward strand.
AGTCAGGCTTTGCCCCGAGGTGATCTTCATCAAGCCGAGGTTCGATGTCTATCGTTCCGTTTCGCGGCAGTTGCGTGAAATCTTTCGCCGTTATACCGATCTGGTCGAGCCGCTGTCGCTGGATGAAGCTTATCTCGACGTAACCTCGGTGACCGGCAGCTCAGGGTCGGCGACCCAGGTCGCGCAGACGATCAAACGCGATATCCTCGGCAAAACCAGGCTGACTGCCTCCGCCGGCGTTTCCTATAACAAATTTCTGGCAAAAATTGCCTCGGATATGAACAAACCGGACGGGCTGTTCGTCATCACGCCGCAGCAGGGAGCAAGGTTCGTGGAAACCCTTCCGGTGCACAGGTTCCATGGGGTGGGCCGCGTAACTGCACAGAAGATGCGCGGGCTGGGCATAGAAACCGGGGCCGATCTGAAACGCTGGCCGCTGGAGAAGCTGATCGGGCACTTCGGCAAGGTCGGCTACTACTACTATGACGCGGCGCGTGGCAGGGACGAAAGACCGGTCAGAAACGACCGGGTGAGAAAATCGGTCGGTTCGGAAACCACCTTCGCAGAAAATTTGCATAGCCTGCAGGAAATGCTCGGGCAATTGAACGAGCACGCGACCAGGGTGGCGGAGATTTTAGCGAGCAAGGAATTGACCGGAAGAACGCTGACCGTCAAGGTCAGGTTTGCGGATTTCACGCTGGTCACGCGTAGCTGCACACTCAACCACACCCTGCGCAGCCGCAATGAAATGCTGTCGCTGCTGCCGGAGTTGCTCAAAAAAACCAACGTGCCGGGACGAGGGGTGCGGCTGCTGGGGGTCTCGGTATCCGGGTTATGCCCATCCAGGCACAACACGCATCAGCAACTGGATCTGTTGACCTAAAAGCCCGTGATATCAGCGGCGTGGTCTCAGCGGCGCGAGAGCCAATTGCCACTGCGGATCCAATGAGCCAGGATGCAGCCAGCTACCAGCAGCACTGACAGGACCAGTATCGGCAGATCGCCCCAGCTCGCGTACGGCGTCGCACCGCTTCTCGGATGAATGAAACCGGTGATGAGCTGCTCCGTGAATTGCCGCGACCTTGCGACAATGTTGCCGCGGTGGTCAATCAGGGCCGAGATGCCGGTGCTGGTCGCCCTGGCCATGGGGCGCCCGGTTTCCAAGGTACGCAGCCGCGCGATCTGCAGGTGCTGATGCGGTGCCAGCGAATCGCCAAACCAGGAGTCATTGCTGACGTTGACCAGGTAATCGGCCGATGGCAGTGCGTCCCTGACCTCGTTGGCAAACGACACTTCATAGCAAATCGAAACACCGACGTCGTGTTCGCCAATCCGTAGCAACGGCACGCCGTCCCCCGCCTGCAAGTCGGACATCGGGATCAGGATCAGCGAATCGACGAGACGCAACAGGCCGCGCAATGGAAAGTACTCACCCAAGGGCACCAGGTGGCGTTTGCGATAAACCTGCGGGGGCTGTCCCACCTTGACGAGGGCGTTATAGACATGGCCGTCCGGCTCTCGCACGAAGGCCCCCAGAACAAACTCTCCTCCCGCCTGCCTGATCGGATCGTACACCGGTGACAACGCGCCGTCTTGCTCGAGGAGATCGTAATAAGCGGGCAAGGCGGTTTCCGGCCACAGGACCAGGTCGGCGCCGACGGCGGCACGCGACAATTTGCGATAAATATCCAGGATGCGCTCGAAGGTATCGCGATTGAACTTGACGTCCTGCGTGATATTGGCCTGTACGAGCGCTACTTCCACGGGGTCGCCGCTGGGTTCCGTCCACTCGAGCAAAGACAACGCCGACGCACCCACCAAGGCTACGGAAAAAACGGCGCCTGCCGTGATACGCGAAGCACGCGATGCAATCATCCACGTCATGCACCCGGCGAGAAACACCGCAAGCCACGATCCACCGATACCACCCACTACCGGCAGCACCCCGGCAAGCGGCGTCCCTACCATCGCTTGACCGACGAAATTCCAGGGAAACCCCGTGAACAGGGTGCCGCGCACGTATTCGCCCAGCGTCCACAGCGACGGATACAGGAACAGGTACAGGCAGGCTCCCTGAACGCGCTTCGCCAGGCAGGAAACCAGTCCGGCCAGAAGCGCGAAATAAACCGCGAGAACGGCGGCAAAAACGACCGCGGCGGCGGCGGCCAGTGCCGCCGGTGCCTGGCCAAAGTCATGCAGGCTTTGGTAAACCCAGTAAAAACTGCTGCCGAAATGCGCGAGACCCAATACCCAGCCAGCGAGTGCCGCTTGCCGCGGTGTCTGCGAGCGCCACCACCACAGCGTCGCCGCCGGCACCAGCACCGCCAACGGAAACCAGGAAAGTGGCGCATAGGCGGCGGTCAAGGCGACCCCGGCCAATGCATGCAGAACCAGAACTCTGGGGCGGCAAGAAATAATCAGCCGAGCCTTTTTCGCATCAATAACGAATGGATACGGCGGTTGTCGGCACGCACAACCTCAAAGACACAATTGTTGATCTCTATACTCTCCCCGCGCTTCGGAAGATGCCCCAAGGTGTTCGCGACCAGACCGCCGATGGTATCGGAAGAACCGTTTGACAGCTTGGTCTCGAAGTGTTGGTTGAAATCATCCAGTGGCATGATTGCCTTGACGTGAAACCCTCCGTTGTCGTCCGGAAATACATAGTTGTCCTCGACGTCATACTCATCGGTGATATCGCCGACGATCTGCTCCAGCACATCTTCTATGGTGACCAGCCCGGACACGCCGCCGTACTCATCGACCACGATCGCCAGGTGGTTGCGGTTTTTCCGGAATTCATCGAGCAGCACCTTGAGTCGTTTGCTCTCGGGCACAATGACCGCAGGACGCAAATAATCGTTGATATCAAAGGAACGCTTGTCGCGTTTTTCGAAAAAACGCAGCAAATCCTTGGCGTGAAGCACACCGTACACCGTGTCCTGCGTATCGCCGACCACCGGGAACCGCGAATGTGAGCCTTCGGTCACCATCTCCAGAATCTGTTCCTCGGTAGCGCCCCTGCGGATGTGCTTCATCTGCGACCGGGGAATCATGATATCGCGCACGCGCAGATCTCCGACGGAAAACACGCCTTCGATCATCGGCAACAGGTCGAGGTTCAGCACGCCTTCATCGGCGGCACGTTTCAGCATCGCAATCAGGCTGTGCAGATTGCGCGGACGCAGGCAAAACATGCCTGGAAGACACCGCAGCGAGAGTCTTCCTGGAGGCTCTTCCCTGGAAGAATCACTCATCGGGCAAATGGCTGCTCTGCTGGCATGGGGTCGGGAAACCCAGCCGGATTAGAATGTCTGCCTCCAGGGCCTCCATGCAGCGCGCACTGCTGGCTTCCTCATGGTCGTAGCCTTGCAGGTGAAGCATGCCGTGGACGAACAAGTGCGCCCAGTGGGCGGTGACTTCCTTTCCCTGTCGACACGCTTCGGCAACGACAAGCGGCGCCGCGATGACAATATCGCCCAGCGGGCACGGTTCGCTGCCGTCATCCGGTAAAGACACTGCATCGCAGGCGAAAGACAATACGTTGGTAGGACCGCAACGGCCACGATAGCGCTGGTTCAACTCGGCGGATTCGTCATTGCCGACCACCCGCACGCAGATCTCGGATGGCCTGCCGATGCAGTCGTCACTCACCAGGGCTTCTCCGGCCCAGCACTGGAAGTCGGACGGTGTCGGCACCCTGGCGTCATGCGAAACCTCCGCGGCCATCTGCAAAACAACTGCAACCGGGGTGCCTGGATTATTTGTCATAAGATTCGTACGCGCAAATGATACGGCGCACCAGGGTGTGGCGCATCACGTCGTGGGAACTGAAATGGACGAACTTTGCTTCCTGCATCCCGCCGAGCACCTGCATCACGTGCTTCAACCCGGACCGCTTGCCATCGGCGAGGTCGATCTGGGTAATATCGCCGGTTATCACGGCTTTTGAACCGAACCCGATGCGCGTCAAAAACATTTTCATCTGCTCGACGGTGGTGTTTTGCGCCTCATCGAGGATGAGAAAAGACCGGTTCAGAGAACGTCCGCGCATATAGGCAAGCGGCGCGATTTCAATCACGTTCTTTGCAATCAGCCGGTTGACGCTAGAGGACCCCATGGTTTCATACAACGCGTCGTACATCGGCTTGAGGTATGGATCGATTTTCTGCGTCAGGTCGCCGGGCAAAAAGCCAAGACGCTCACCCGCCTCCACCGCCGGTCTGACCAGCACCAGTTTCTCTACCCGTTTTTGCTGCAGGCACTCCATGGCGGCAGCCACCGCGAGATAGGTCTTCCCGGTGCCCGCCGGGCCAATTCCAAACGTCAGGTCATAGTTGCGGATGCTGGTCAAATAATCGGCCTGGGCCGCGCCTTTCGCCCTGATGTGGTGCTGATCGATCTGCACCGGGGCGGTTTCGTCCGCAGCTCCCGAGGCGATCCGTTGCAGGTTCGAGTCCTGCAGGTAGCAATGCACTCCGTCCGAAGTCAATTCTTCGTCCTCGGTCGTTGCGTATAACGCCTGGATAACCTTCATGGTGGTACGGCTCGCTCGTTCATCTGCACCAGATATCGAAAAGCAGTTGCCGCGGTTGTGTATCTGCACCCCGAGACGACGCTCGATCTGTTGCAGATGTTGATTCAGCGGGCCACAGAGGTTGGCCAACCGAGGATTGTCGGCTGGTTCAAGCACCAGGGAGAAGCTACGACGGCGATCGGTCAATAGTGGAACCGGTTCACAAGCATGGCTGGCATTATATACCATGCGGCGGCGGATCATACGCCTGGGTCGTCGCTGTGCCGACGATCCTGCGCGAAGACAGGCAACCGGCCAGACCTTCAGGCAATCTGGCTCCCCCGCAGGCAGTTGGGAAGCGCCGCGGTGATCTGCAAATCCACAAACCGACCGATGCAATCCTGTTCGTCTGCCCTGAAATTAACCACCCGGTTGTTCTCGGTGCGACCGCACAACTCGTCCCTGTTTTTCTTCGACACCCCTTCGACAAGAACACGCTGAACGGTGCCAACCATTTGCCGGGAGAACTCCGCCGCGTTTTCCCCGAGACGCCGTTGCAGGATTTCCAGCCGCTGCTTCTTGACGACCAGCCGGGTATCGTCCGGCAAGGCGGCCGCCGGCGTGCCCGGGCGGGTGCTGTAGATAAAGCTGAACGATTGATCGAATTTCACCGCATCGACCAAATCCAGTGTCTTTTGAAAGTCGTCTTCGGTTTCACCTGGGAATCCGACGATGAAGTCCGACGAAACCGGGATACCCGGCCTGATCCTGCGTAGCTTGCGGATAATGGATTTGTACTCCATGGCCGTGTAGCCGCGTTTCATCGCCGCGAGCACCCGGTCGGAGCCGCTTTGCACCGGCAGGTGGACGTGGCTGACCAGTTGGGGAATATCGGCATAGGCTTCGATCAGACCGTCCGTGAACTCGATCGGATGGGAGGAGGTATAGCGGATGCGCTCGATGCCATCCAAAGCCGCGACGTAATACAGCAGCAGTGCAAAATCGACAGGTTGCCGATCTGCAGAAACGTTGCGGTACGCGTTGACGTTTTGACCCAGCAGCACCACTTCCCTGACGCCGCCAGCCGCCAACTGACGCACCTCTCGCAGAATCCCCGCAAGATCGCGGCTGACTTCCTCGCCGCGCGTATAAGGCACCACGCAAAACGAACAGTACTTGCTGCACCCTTCCATAATCGACACGTAGGCGGTCGGGCCGGTGATCTTCGGCTCGGGCAGTCGGTCAAATTTCTCGATCTGCGGAAATGAAACATCGACCAGGTGCCGGTCGCCGCGGATCGCGGCATCGTACATCCGCGGCAACCGGTGCAGGGTTTGAGGGCCAAACACAATATCGACGCAGGGTGCCCGCCGCTGCAGATTCTCTCCTTCCTGGCTCGCGACACAACCTCCGACGCCGATGACAAGCTCGGGGTTGTGCTGCTTGAGCGCGCGCCAGCGACCCAACTCCGAAAATACCTTTTCCTGGGCCTTTTCACGCACCGAGCAGGTATTCATCAGCAACAGGTCGGCTTCTTCCGGCGCATCGGCCGCCTCCATGCCATGCGATTCGCGCAGCACATCAAGCATCTTGCCGGAATCATATTCGTTCATCTGGCAACCGTAGGTTTTGACGTAAACTTTTTTAGCCATGCATCGATAATGAGGCCCCTGCCCCGCTCATGAACCCGCCACAGAAAGCTGATTATAACGCCCGGCAGAGGAGGAAGCCGCTGCGCTAAAGACCAGGCGACGGACTTCATCGGCGCGCCTGTCGAGGATCGCTCGGTCGATTTCATCGAGCAACGCGACCAGTTCCGGCCATTCGGGAGGCTGGTTCTGCAGTTGCATGATCTTGGCGTGTTCCGTTTCCAGCACCCGGCTGTCGGTCAACAACTCTTCCTTGAGTTTTTCCCCAGGCCGAAGCCCGGTATAACGGATTTCAATATCTCCCTCCGGGTGCTCGGCATCCTTGACCTGCAAGCCACTCAGGCGAATCATGTTGCTTGCCAGTTCTCCAATGCGCACGGGCTCTCCCATATCGAGTACGAAGAGCTCGCCTCCTGCCGCCATCGCCCCGGCCTGTATAACCAACTCGACTGCCTCACCGACGGTCATGAAGTAACGCGTCGCTTCGGGGTCGGTCACGGTCAAATGCCTGCCTTCCTTGATCTGCCGACGAAACAACGGCACGACCGACCCGGACGAATCGAGCACGTTGCCAAATCGCACGGCGCTGAACCGGGTGCGGTGCGGCTGGAAGCGGGACAAGCCCTGGAATATCATTTCGGCAAGCCGCTTGCTCGCGCCCATGACGCTGCTGGGGTTGACCGCTTTATCGGTGGATATCAGCACGACCGTAGCCACCCCTGCTGCCAATGCGGCTTCGGCAACCATCCGCGTACCCTGCATATTGTTGCGGACACCCTCGACGACGTTATCCTCTACGATGGGAACGTGCTTGTAGGCGGCAGCGTGGTACAGGGTATCGATCGAATGTTCGCTTAGCACCTTGTCGACCAGCGGGCGGTCGATCACCGACCCCAGCATCGGTGCCAGCGTGAACGAAGCTTCGTTCCCTTCACGCAAGGTGTGCTCGATCCGGTACAAGGCGCTCTCGGACTGCTCCAGTATGACCAGCTTCCGTGGCGACAGCCTGGCGATCTGGCAACATAACTCCGAGCCGATCGACCCACCGGCACCGGTTACCAACACGTTTTTCCCGGCGACATTCGCCCTGAGCAGATCACTTCGCGGCGGCACTGGATCGCGACCGAGCAAATCCTCTACATCGATCTGCTGAAAACTTTCCAGGCTGAACCTGCCTTGCGCCAACTCCGACATCGGCGGCAGTACCCGAACCCGCACCGCATAGGGTTCAAGCTTACGTATCAATCGGCTACGCTCGCTCTTGGAAAGAAACGGAATCGCAACCAGCACCTCCTGCACACCGTGACGCCGCATGACGGCAGGGAAGTGCTCCGGGGGATAGACCCGCAAACCGGCAACGTAGCGTCCGTGCAGCGAGGAGGCGTCGTCAATAAACGCTACCGGAGATACGTCGGGACTATATTGCAGCGCCGTTGCCAGTTGTGCTCCGGCGTTCCCGGCACCGTAAATCGCGATGCGTGTACCGGAGACACGTTTCATGAACCGGTGCACGACCAGACGGCTGACACCCACAAACATGAATGCCAGCAGGCCATAAATAAAAACCACCGAGCGTGGCAAATCCGTGACACGCAGCAGCAAAGCGGTGACGCCCCAGGCTAATACTGCCAGTGAAACGCCCTTGGCAACCACCCACAATACCTGGTACCCCAGATGGCGTACCACCACACGGTACAAGCCGATATAAGCAAAGAGCGGCAGGGCCACCAGCGGGGAGATGACAAACAACACCCCCCACTTCCCGGTCAGGCCAACCGGCTCACCGAGCCGTAGCCAGAACGCGAGCCACAACGACAGCGGCACTACGATCGCATCGAAAGAGGCGGCGATCGACACTTTCCCTCTGCCCGGCAGACCGGTGAGCCATGCGGTCGCCGCCGCCACCACGCTGTCCACTGAAAACTTCACGTAGCGTCCGTGTGACGCGCGATAAACAAAGCGGAGACGACCAGCGGCGCCAGCGCAACGATGGCAGCGAAGGCGCCCGCCTCTGGCCACAGCGCGGCGACCACGGCGAACGGCAGCAACCAGAAAAGGTTGACGCCGGCGGTAGCGAACACAACGCTGCAGTGCGCGTTGGCCCTTGAGGCACGCGGCGAGAACGCGATGGTTTCAACCGCTTGCAGGGTGCGCACCAGCCTCTGGTAAGCGTGTTGCCTGTGTGCCCGAAACAGGTTTTCTCCGGCGAGCATGCGCAGCACCAGGGTGACGCTTGCGTCGACAAAGAATACGCCGAGCAAAATCAGCCAGCACCATACGTTCACGCCCATCATCTCACCGACACTGGAACTGATCAGGGCGAACTGTGCCAGCAGTATGCCGAGAAAGCCGCTGGCGGCATCACCCATGAAAATCTTTGCGGGTGGCCAGTTCCACACCAGGAAACCGAGCACGGTGACGGCGAGCAACGCCAGGTAAGGTATCAACCCGTGTCCCGGCGCGGCAATCGAAAGCATGACCAAGGCACCGATCGCGACGCTGATCGTTTCGACCGCCGCGATGCCATCGATGCCGTCCATGAAATTAAAAAGATTCAGGCACCACACCATGGCAATGACCGCGAATACCCCTCCAACCCAGCCCAAGTCAATCATCCACGGCCCCAGCGGGATATGCGGGGTGCCGAAATGCACGACGCAAAGAGCCGCAGCCATAAAATGCGGGATCATCCTCGCCGGTGGCGACAAACCACGGTGGTCGTCAATCCAGCCCGTCAGTGCCACCATCCCTGCGGTAAGACAGATCACTGCTACATCAATGGGTGTCAGCGTGGAAAAGTCCCGCGAAGTCATCCCGAACAAGATCATGGATGCCAGGAGGAACACGGCAACGACCACCAGCCCACCGCCGCGCGGCGTCGGATCGATATGCGAACTGCGGTAATTGGGCCTGTCGACAATACCCCTGGATAAAGCGTAATCGCGCATCATGCCGACCCCCAGGAGCGTCATCGAAAACGCCACGATCAACACTGCAACAGTCAGCACTTCAGCCTCCGACGCATATCAGCACAACGCCTTTGCCGTACGTTCGATACCATCGATAAAACTGCAGGGAGGCTCCCAGTTCAGCAACTCGCGGGTCTTGTCCATATCTACGCGCAAATCTCCGCACAGGCGGCTGATCGTGTCAGCCTGACCAAACGCTGCACCCGCCAGGCGCAGCAGGGTCACCGGGCAAGGCACAAGCCATACTTTACACTGCATCGCCGCCGCCAGCGCACGTAGCAACCCCGGTGTCGATACATCCTCCCCGTCACACACGAGAAACACCTCCCCCGCCGCAGCCGGATGCACCAGGCATACCCTGATCAGATCACAAAGATTGAATACGTTCACCAGACTACGTCGGTTGGCAACCGAAGCAAGAGGCAACGGCCAACCGCTTTTCACCACACGCATCATTGAATGAAAGTTGCCTTTGACCCCGGGGCCGTAAACCAGCGGCGGCCTGATCACCGCTACCTGTAACCCGGTCTGCCTGCCAATTGCGAACAGCGCGGATTCCGTGTCTCGCTTGGTGCGCGCGTACGCTTCATGCGTTCGTGTCGGTACGTCGCCAGCGGTAAAGGCAGACGCGCTCGTAGCTTCGCCGTTGACCTTGATGGTACTGATATACACCAATCGCTTGACTGCGTGTTCGGAGCAGGCGCGCGCGAACTCCACACTGGCTTCGACGTTCACACGCTGGTACTCATCGGCATCCGACGAAGACCGCTGCTTCATGTGCACCCGCGCCACGAGATGCACGGCAACGTCGACCCCTTCCAGGGCCTGGTCCCACTCTGCACGGTGAGCGATATCGGAGCACTCGAAGTACCGGATGCCTGGCAACGGCGTTGCCCGGGCATTGCGAATGATCGCGTGGACCTGATACCCCGCCTCCGACAGCGCACTCAACAAATGCCCGCCGATAAAGCCGCTGGCACCGGTGACCGCTACATGAGGCATGCTGTCGAGTAACGGTGCGACGGCAACCTGGTCAGGTTGTGCCGGCCTGCAGTTTTCTTTCCCATTCCCACGCGTGGCGCACGATCACTTCGATATCGTCATAAGCGGGGACCCAATCCAGGGTCGAGCACAAACGCTGGTTGCCGGCAACCAAAAACGGCGAATCACCTTGGCGACGTTCACTTTCTCGGATGGGAAAATCCACGCCGGTGACGCGCTTGACCACGTCGATGATTTCCTTGACGCTATAGCCGTGACCATACCCGCAGTTCAATACCAGCGGCTGGTTGCGGGTGGAAATGAAGGCCAGCGCATCGACGTGGATCTGCGCCAGATCGCTGACATGTATGTAATCACGTATACAGGTGCCGTCGCGTGTAGCGTAGTCGGTTCCATACACGGTGAGGCCGTCGATCCGGCCCATGGCCACCTGCAGGGCCATTTTGATCAGGTGCTTCGCCACACCGGAGTTCCCCAACCGTGCCTGCGGGTCGGCACCCGCAGCGTTGTAGTAGCGCAGCACGGCGCATTGCATGCCGCTTGCGTTCTGCTCATCGAACAATATCCTCTCACCCATCATCTTGGACCAACCATAAGGCGAGATCGGCTGCAAGGCATCCGTCTCCGTGGCTGGCCGATCGAGAAGGGTATATACGGTGGCGGTCGAAGAAAATACAAAGTACAGAACCTCGTGCCGCTGACATTGACGCAGCAACGAGATCAGGCTGACAAGATTATTGCCATAGTAATCCAATGGTCTGGCAATCGATTCGTCCGTATAGATGGATCCGGCAAAATTCATCACCGCGTCAATCGCATGGCGACGAAAAGTGTCTGCGAGCACAGCCTCGTCGCGCAAGTCCGCGACAACCAGTTCGCCACCCAGAACGGCGGCCTCTTTGCCATGGGACAGATTGTCATACACAACAACCTGATGACCCGTCTCTCTCAACCTTTGCGCGACGTGACTACCAATATAACCCGCGCCACCCGCCACCAGCACCTTCATGCCGGACCGCTACGGAGATAACAAGCGGGGCTACACCTTTCGTAACTCCAAAAAACACTTTGGCGCCTCATTGAGGCCGGCACAGATTCACTAGAACGGAATATCGTCATCAAAATCCTTGTTGGCCGCAGGCGCGGCAGGCACCGAACTATCGGGCGATGGATCCGCAACCGGCGGCGGCGTGCTTTTCCTCTTGGCCTCGGCATCATGATTGTCGTAACGCGGCACGTTATCGCCGCGGTTACCGAGAATATGCATTTCGGAGACCACCACTTCGGTGGTGTAACGGTCATTGCCACCCTGGTCCTGCCATTTGCGCGTTTGCAAACGTCCTTCAACGTAGGCTTGCGACCCTTTGTGCAGGTACTCTGCGGTAATCTCCGCGAGCCGACCGAAAAACACCAGCCGATGCCATTCGGTTTTTTCCCGTCTTTCGCCACTGTCACGATCTTTCCAGCTCTCTGTGGTCGCCAGCGAAACGTTGCATACCGAGGACCCGCTCGGTGTGTGGCGGATTTCCGGATCCTGACCCAGGTTGCCTATCAGGATCGCTTTATTAACCCCTCTCGCCATATTCCTGCCTCCTATACTATATGTGTCGAGACGATACTCGGACGTAATGATACCACCCGGAAGAAAAATTTCAGGGTTGTTCCAAACACCATCCGACCGACGGCAGCAACGGTCAGACCGACAGGTAGAGAGAGCCGGGAGCCGGGAATGAACCGGGGCTGCTACCGACCTTCCCTGCTATTGGAGCGTGTGTCATCCATGGGCCTCGGCCGGTCGATTCCTGCCAGCAACATCCACCAGATAACAGCGGCGCCCGCGTTCACCAGGTAGATGGCCTGATCTCCCCAGACGGAGGCCATGCCGCCGGCAGATACACCGCCGGCGAACGCGCCCAGGAACTGCCCGTTGGAAAACATTCCCATCGACACGCCTTTCGTCTCGGGCGCGCAAAAACGCCCGACCAACGCAGGCAGGCTCGCTTCAAGATAATTGAACGCAGCGAAAAACAGTACCATCGTAGCGATGACAGATAGCCACGTCGCCTGCAGGAAAAAAGAGAACACCTGGGAGACACCCAGCAGAGCAACCGCGATCAGTAACAGCTCCTTCAGCCGATGTTGCCGTCTGGCCAGCCTGAGTAACGGGAAAATCAGCAGGAAAGAGCCCATCAGCACCGGCGCGTAGAACATCCAGTGCGACGCTCGTTCGATACCCAGCCGTTGCTCCAGCAATCCTGGCAGCAGGAAAAAGTTGGCCGTCATAATGAGATGCAGAAAAAACACGCTGGCGTTCAGGCGCAATAGATTGCGATCGCGTAACACCTGGAGCAGGTTTGAGCCTGCCGCCGCGATCGTTGCGGCCTTATCGCGCACGACTGCCGGTTTGACCGACGGTAACGCGAAGGTGACCAATGCCACCGCCACCACCCCCAGCGCGGCACTGATGAGGAAAACGCCACGCAAACCCAGCCGCGCGTCAATCACCGGACCGACGATCACCGCCAGCATGAACGCCAGACCAATGCCCATACCAATGAAAGCAAACGCTTCGGGGCGCCGCTCTGCACGGATCAGATCGGTGGCGAGCGCCATGATCACCGCGGCCACGGCACCCGTTCCCTGCAGGGCGCGACCGACGATCAGGACGGTCATCGTGTCGGCCGCAGCCGCGACCAGGCTGCCCGCGATGAAGATGAGAAACCCCGCGACGATAGTCCGCTTCCTGCCAATGAAATCGGAAAGCAGCCCGAATGGTATCTGCAGCAACGCCTGCGGAAGCCCGTAGGCACCCAGCGCCAGACCAATGAGCAGCGGGGTCGCGTCGGCGAAGCGTTCAGCCGCCAGCGCAAGCACCGGCAACACCATGAACAAGCCCAGCATACGCACCATGTAGGTGAGTCCCAACACCAGCACGGCGCGTCTTTCAGCGAGGGTAAAACCGGATGAGCTACGCGACACGAACAAAACCTTTCATGGACAGCGCGCATTATACTGACTGCAAAAAATCGGCCCGGGTAAATTCCCTGCTCCCCGGAAATTCTCCGCAGGCACACAGGACGAAAATCGGACGAGGCCGAGTTTGCCGATCGCGGCCAGCACTTGTCATCAGAGATGCCCCTGGGGATTTGGCACCGGGCATTTATGATATATCGGGTGTTTTTGATATGGTGCAGTAACAAGGCTCCGGAATCTCCGGGGCAGTTCATTAACCGAACAGGGAAAGAAACTTGATGGATGCTTTCAGAAAGGCTTGTTTTCACAGCAAGCGGTTGCATGGACACGCAACCACGTGGGTGTCGTGTGCACACCCTGCATTGCTTTGTGTCTTCTTATGCTGTCAGGCTGCTTACGCTGCTACATACGAAGCACAGGTTCAAACCGAAGAAATGCAACCCCGGCAGATACAGCACGCGCGCGATCTGGCGGCAAACTACCCTCCCGATGCCGTACTGGAGTTGCCTGAACTCAACCAGGCCGAAGAAGAGAAAGTCGTTAGGCTCATCGGGGATCAAAGCAGGTTCCATACCAGCATCAGCAGGCAGGTCGGCGTCTCTCCGAACAACTGGCACAAGGTCGGGCAGCGCAATGGTTTTTCCATTTGGCAGTTACACATCCGTTCTCGCGAGGCAAAAGGCATAAGAGTCTGGTTTTCCGAGTTTGAATTATACGACGGCATGCTGGCCAAAGTGTATGGCCCGGAGGATCACTCTTTCATCCATGAATATGTCGGAGGAGGGTTATTCGATGCTACGCGGTTTTGGTCACTATTGATCCCGGGCAACACGTTGATCGTAGAGATATGGACCCCTTCCAGCAGCATCCTGTCTCCCGTCGATTTTCCACTGAAAATTCGCTGGCTGAACCACCACTTCAGGAGCGACACCGATGGCATTCAGCCGCTGCAAAAGTATTCGGCAGGCTCTGCACAGAGTCATTCCAGTTGCCCTTTCAGGAACAAGCAGTGCGTTCTTGCTCCCGGTGGTGTGGACCTGACGAGAGGAGTAGCCAGGATAACGTATACGCCACCGCCAGGCAGAGGGAGTGGCGGGCAGTGTACCGCGGGACTACTGGCCTCCAGGGGCTCTGGTGAGAGCACCGGCGACGGCTTTTACCTGATGACCGCTTACCACTGCATCAAGGAAGGGTCTCACCCTGAAATGGCCAAAGGCACGATCATCGCAGGCATCGATATCGCGATCGGCGATTCAGCGTGCATTCCTGCTGAGGAAATCATCTCGGGGCAGGGCGCAAGATTTATTGCCGGACATGAAACAGGTGACTACGCGTTGCTATGGGTAGAGCGATCGGATCTGGCCGCCGCCACCACCAGTACCTATCTTGCACTTGGCTGGGACACACGCCTCCAACCAAACGGTTCACGACTTGAAATGCTCCATCATGGGGAAGGTACTGACCAAAATTACGCGCTCGTGCAAATTGAGGGCATCTGGCATGCTGCCGATATCATGCCGGATAGCACCACTTTCGAGTCGTGCGTCCAGCGTGACAACTTTGGCTGCAGCCACTATGCCCTGCATCTGGAACAAGGCGGTTTTAGGCCAGGTTCGTCCGGTACTCCCGCGTGGACACCGGATACCAAGCTGGTGACCGGAATATACACCCATCGTGCGGAAAACACATGCGATGGTTTTGCTTCCAGGTTCACCAAGGTTTTTGAAGACGGAAGAGTCAACTGCGCTCTGAACGTTGTCGATAAAACCAACTGCGATGATGCAGGCCGTCCTTTTTACAGCAATCGATCGCCAGCAAGAAATAGCGGTAGTGGCAGTGGCGGCGGTGCTATGGGCATAGCATGGCTGGCACTGCTGGCTGGTGCCGTGATGTTGAGTTATTCAGGCAGGGTACGAAAGGGAACATATCGTGCATCACCCAGCCTCGGGGCGAAGTAACGCAGAGGCGACGCATGCGTCGCCCCTACGAATGCCACAGCCCTATACAGATGCTGTATGAGGCCAGAAACATATGGGATAAATGGGCTGATGTAAGAAGGAAGCCGACATGTTGATGCAACGCGGTCCCAGTGTCACCGGTACACTGTTGCCGGCGATTTTCAATATCTTCGCCCAGTGGCATCCGACCGGTGCCCAGCAGATGACCCTGTTGGGGCTCGGCAATGAGAAGACCCTCTACAACTGGAAGAGCCAGCCGAAAAAGACCAGAATGACACGGGATCTGTTGGAACGTGCCAGCTATACCCTGGGCATCTACAAATCCCTGCAGATTCTATTCCCCGATCAGGCACTAGCCGATCAGTGGCTGTCGACGCCCAATGACAACCCGTTGTTCAATGGTACGGCCCCGCTGGATCGGTTGTTGACCGGGCAGGTGGTGGATCTGGCCGTGGTCAGGCATTTCCTCGATGCGGAGCGAAGTGGCTGGTGATCAATATCGATACACTGCCCGGTAGCGATGTCGATGAACTCGTCTATCGGATCATGAGAAGACCCTCTGTCGCGCTATCCGCAGATTAGCTTGTTCGAGCGCGTCTCCGCTCCACAGGATTGGGACGCGCTCTATGCCGTTGAGTCCCTGACCAACCCCAGGCTTGCGTGATGAAGTGGGTGATATTCGCCTGGTACCACTGGAAGACCGGGCATATGGCGATGGGGCTGCCTGGATCATGGCGGCTTTCACCCACCCGCCGATAGGATGGCCGTAGCGGTCGCTTCAATCGGGATTTTGGTATCTATTGCTGCACAGCCGATGAGGCGATGGCCATTGCCGAGTCTTCGTTCCACCGAGCGCGGTTTCTACGGGAATCCGGAATTGAAAAGACTACCCAGGAGATACGGGTCATTCGTGCGTGACTCGGACCGGTAACCTTGCACGATGTGCGACACCTGACCGGACATGCAATTTATGACCCCAATGATTATGGGGCAGCACAGCAGTTTGGCTACGCATTGCGGGATGCCAAAAGTTACGGTGTTCACTACCGAAGCGTTAGAGCTGATGGCGAGTGCTATGGGGTGATGCGAGCAAGGGCCCTCACGGATGCCGTTCACTGGCGTTACCTGCGCTACCACTATGACCAAGGGGCGATCATCGAGGTTGAATCCCTGGATGGCAGCGGAACCAAATTGCCGACCACCTGAAAGATCAACTTATTGAGCCGGAAGGTTTGTCCGACTCATGGTGGGCAGGCGCGCGCGGGTGACTTTGCGCCCGGATAAGTGGCTTCCACGCATTCGGCTATCATGCCGCCGACCCGGCGGCTCAGCCCGTGCTCCCGTGGCGGCAGCCCCACCACTTCGCTATGGGACCGGTCGGCCTCGAAATGCTCATCGGCATCCAGCGGCGTATGCACAAACCGGGCTCCGTTCAGTTTTCCCCTGATCAATTCTTCCATGGTATGCCGTTTCGTCCTGCCTGTATGGAGTACGGCAAATCGCCTTTTTTTTCGCAGCTTTAACCTGGACAGGCGCCTCACTGCCTTGATTTGCTCCGGTCTGGTAAAGGCTTTGAAGCACTCCAGCCAGTGAACGGACAGGGTGCTTTCCCCTTCTCGCAAGCGAAAGGCGTCTGCAAGTATTTTCCCGTCATCAACCAAGGATGGCTTGATGTAACGAACGGTATGGCTTTCGTCCGGCAACTCGTCGCCAGTCATACGCTCTCCTGCAATGAAATACCGAAGGCACGAATCTGTTTTCTAAACCCGTCCAGGGTATCGATACCTCCTACTCGCGAGACTTCTCTGGCGCCTTCCCGTTGCTTGAACAGGATGTACTCACAAGACCTGTCGCCGAGAAACTCAATTTCGACGCGCATTTTGCGTTCGCCTTCCCGGATAGCGCAGAGGTTGCCGTTGTCCAGAAGCCCCAATCCGGCTTTGCTGGCCCATGGTATGGATTGGATGAACCACCAGAAATCTTCTTCCGATGCTTCGTTTATGCTGGAGCATTCATCGTCTTCTGCAGCAAATTCGCGCAGTTGCTCAATACGGCGCACATAAGCCTGGTGCGTCTTTTTGACTTCTGCCCAGGTCTTGGCAATCTCGGCAAAATACAGGCTTTGCAGATTATCTGCTGCCGGGTTGTCCGCAAGAGTCTCGAGAGATGCTGTAGTCGGCTTCTCCGTATCATCCTCTGTAACAAATTCGCACGACTTGCTGCTCCGGCGCACATAAGCCTGATGTGCACTTCTTTTGGTTTCTGCACATATTTCATCAGAATACAGGCTTTTCCAAGTCTCACGATCAAAAAACCCAGTAGGTCCGGCAGTCGGGGTATCTTGCCAACAGGCAATAGCGGATTGTGGTTGCAAAGTAGCAGCAGAACTACTCTTCATCGCGTCCCCGGCTACATATGCGCTCATGATATGTCCTTCGGAGCCCAGTATTTTTTCTGGATGTCTGCGCTGGTCATGTGTACAAAGCACTCGTTGGCGGAGTCGTGTGCGCGCCGGAACCATTCGTCCGGCTCAGTGTTTGTTTCCCCTCCAATACGCCCGCGTGCTGTGATTGTAAAGCGCAGAAACGGATCGTTCTGCTGCTCGGCTCCGGGGCCACTGAGTATGTTAATGCCGAGGTGCAATTCGTCCGAAATCTTGTAAGAGTAATTGCAGTTGAGAGTGGAGGGAGCAGAGGCGTTGATGCCATGGTCCAGAGTCGAGAATGAGGGTATCACTTTGGCTGTATCCTGCGTTCCCGCCCAGAATTCACAGCGATACAAGGTATTGACATACGTTAGCTCGCAAAGATCGATAGCAGGTGGATCTATCCCGACTTCCTCGTCGATAAACTTGCTGAAAAGGCTGTAATACTTGTCAAACGCAGGCTTAACGCGCTTGTGATAACGGGGATATTCATTGTTTCCCAAGCGACGCCAGTTCAGTATAAAGGCGTTATTTTGTATTTGGATGAGGCTGATTTTGTCATGTGAGATAAACCAGTATCGGGGCATCGGGAAAACTCCATCTGCATCAGGTGCATCAGGGAGGGGGGACATGCTCGGGGGTTGTTGCTGCACCGTAGGAAAGTCGTGCTTTATTTTCTGCCAGAACAGACCAACGTGTTCGCTCCGGAAATTGATTAACGGAGATTTGAAGTATAAGGCCACGATCACTTCATGGATGGGTGGGTTCCCCAGTTCTACAGGCATTGATCTCTCCGATCATTCTGCAATTTATCCATTTTATATAGTCTGCTCCCGATGTCGCAACCGCCTTTCTCAAAGAGCGCAACGCGTGGCCAATTGTATCCTGTCTGCCCCTTCTATCGTTTCACTGGTCGGGAGCTCTGTCTGCACACCGGTGCCTACGCCTTGCACCGTGGTGATGAGTGCCACCATGCCGGTGTCTGCGCCGAGGAATGTCAAATCAATTCCAGAAATGTCTCCTTGCAGGCTGTTTGGCGGTCTTGCATCATCAGGTAGCCGATTCGCTTCCAAGGGGCCCCGACAGGCCATGTTGTCCCGGGTTGCGTCCGCCCTTGCGGGTGAATTTGTGCGGACGTGTTGTAGGGGCGACGCGTGCGTCGCCCCTACAAATGCCACAGCCCCTCTCGGAATCAAAGGGGATATTAAGGGAATACCCCGGAACGAAAACGGTGAAAGGTTATACTGCTCGGTTGCGTATCAGCGACATGAAAATAATCTCTATCAAAGGCGCTCGCACCCACAACCTGCAAAACATCGATCTCGATTTCCCCCGCGACAAGGTGGTGGTGATCACCGGCTTGTCTGGGTCTGGAAAATCCTCGCTCGCTTTCGACACGATTTTTGCCGAGGGACAGAGACGTTACATGGAGTCGCTGTCTTCCTACGCCCGTCAGTTCCTGGCTAGAATGGAGAAGCCGGACGTCGACCAGATCAGCGGGTTGTCTCCGGCGATCGCCATCGAACAAAAGGCGGCCTCGCATAATCCGCGCTCAACCGTCGGCACCATAACCGAAATCCACGACTATTTGAGGTTGCTGTACGCTCGCATCGGCATCCCCAAATGCCCTGAACACGGCGGAAACCTGCAGGCGATGACGGTCACGCAAATAGTAGATGAAATCGCTTCCGGGCCCGAAAACGCAAAGCTGATGGTGCTTGCGCCGGTGGTGCAAAACCGCAAGGGAGAACACGTCCAACTGCTACAAAAGCTGAAGGCTCGCGGCTTTTTGCGGGTGCGCCTCGATGGCATGGTGTTTGAACTCGATGCCACGCCGCATCTCGATCCGAAAAAAACACACGCGATCGAGGTCGTCGTCGACCGCATCAGGCTGCGCGACGGGATCAGAACCAGACTCGCAGAATCCATAGAGACAGCTTTGTCCCTGACCGACGATATCGTCGTCGCGGCACCTATGGACGACAACGGTGCCGATAGTCTTTTTTCCACGTCTTTCGCCTGCCCGCAGTGCAACTACAGCCTGACCGAGCTCGAACCACGGCTGTTTTCTTTCAACAGCCCTATGGGCGCGTGCTCGGATTGCGACGGCCTCGGTGTCTTGCGCCATTTCGATGAGAACAAAATCGTCGCGAACCCCTCGTTGAGCCTTGCCGCCGGAGCGATTCCCAACTGGGGCAAAGGCAGCCGCTTCAACTTTCGCAGGATGACGTCATTGTCGCGCCACTATGACTTCGATCTGCAACAACCGTTCTCTTCTCTGCCAAAGGAAATCCGCAGAACCATCCTGTACGGAAGCGGAGACGAACCCGTCGCCTTCACCTACCGCAATCATGGGAGACAAAGCGTCGCACGTTCACGCTTTGGCGGCATCATCCCGATCATGGAACGACGCTACCGGGAAACCGAATCCTCCCTGGTTCGAGAAGAACTCGGCAAGTACATGAGTACCAGCCTCTGCAGCCACTGTAACGGTTCCCGCCTCAACAAGTCCGCGCGGCACGTGTGCGTAGCGGATATGGCCCTGCCGGAAATCAGCGCGATGACAACAGAAAAAGCGCTGGATTTTTTTGAGCGCCTGGCACTTTCCGGTCGCCGGGCAAAAATAGCGAACAAAATCGTCTCCGAGATCCGCGCGAGGTTGAGATTTCTTGTCGATGTCGGGCTTAATTACCTGAGCATGGACCGCAGTGCGGAAACCTTGTCCGGCGGCGAGGCCCAGCGCATCCGCCTCGCCAGCCAGATCGGCTCCGGTCTGACCGGTGTCATGTACGTGCTCGACGAGCCCTCCATCGGCCTGCACCAGCGCGACAACAAACGTTTGCTCTCCACGCTGGTTCGACTGCGTAATCTCGGCAACAGTGTCATCGTCGTGGAACATGACGAAGAGACCATTCGCAGCGCAGATCACGTCATCGATGTCGGCCCCGGTGCCGGCAAACATGGCGGTCGCATCATCGCCCAGGGGACGCCGCTGCAAATAGAAAGAAACGCCGCGTCCCTGACCGGGCAGTATCTGTCAAAAAAGCGCAGCATCGACCTTCCCGACGCGCGCAAACCACCCGACAGGCGCAAGCTGCTGCGCGTGCTGGGACTCACCGGCAACAACCTGAAGAACATCGACGTGGAAATCCCGCTCGGGCTGTTCACCGCTGTCACCGGCGTATCGGGATCGGGCAAATCCACCCTGGTCAAGGCGACCTTGTACCGACACGTCATGAAAGAACTACACCAAAGCGAAAACCAGCCAGCGCCATGCCGCAGCATCAAAGGACTGAAGCATATCGACAAGGTCATCGACATCAACCAGGCACCGATCGGGCGGACGCCACGCTCAAATCCGGCAACGTATACCGGTCTGTTCGGCCCGGTCCGGGAGTTGTTCGCTTCGGTTCCGGAGGCACGCGTCCGCGGTTACAAGCCAGGGCGATTCAGTTTCAACGTCAAGGGAGGGCGCTGCGAAGCGTGCTCTGGCGACGGGGTGACGCGAGTCGAGATGCATTTCCTGCCGGACATTTACGTCGGTTGTGACGAATGCCTTGGCAAACGCTACAGCCGTGAAACTCTCGACATCCTGTACAAGGGGAAAAATATCAGCGAAGTGCTCGAAATGACCGTCGAACAGGCCCTTGATTTTTTCCACGCGATACCTGCTGTCAAAAACAAGCTGCAAACGCTGATGGACGTCGGCCTCGGCTATCTCACGATCGGCCAGAACGCAACCACGCTATCGGGTGGAGAAGCGCAGCGTATCAAGCTGTCCCGCGAGCTTTCGAAGCGCGGTACCGGCAAGACGCTGTACCTGTTGGACGAACCAACGACCGGCCTGCATTTTCACGACGTCAAGCAACTGCTCAAGGTGTTGCATCGTTTGCGAAACAGCGGCAACACCCTGATCGTCATCGAGCATAACCTCGATGTCATCAAAACCGCAGACTGGATCATCGATCTGGGACCGGAGGGAGGCGACCAGGGAGGAGAAATCATCGCGACAGGAACCCCCGAAGCAGTCGCCGCCTGCGAAAACTCGCATACTGGCCACCACCTGAGACCGTTGCTGTCGAACTGAAACGGAGGGGTTACCCTCAATGTCGTCAAAACCCGTGGACCGGGGCATTCATCCGGGAACGGAGGGAGGCGACCAGGGAGGCAGCCCCCCCGAAGCAGCCGGCTGCGAAAACCTGCAGGCCAGCCTCCGCTGCTGTCCGCTGGAAGCAGGAACGCTTCCAGCGGAGTCAGCACAGCGGGTGCTCAGAACGCGTATTGCGCGCGAAAGGACAACGCGTTGCCATTATCGTCATCGTCACCCTGGGCCAGTGCCGAATCGACTTCGGCGTCGATGTAATTCAGCATGAACTTGACGTTATTGTTGACGTACCAGTTCACGCCCAGTATCCACTTTTTGGCATCTACGGTCCGCCCTTTTACATCGTCATCGACGTCGACGTCTTCATAGCGGGCGACCAGTTCCCAGGCGCCGAGCGAACTCGCCGGGCTGACCTTGTCGAAGTAGGCCCCCTTGGTCTTGTAGCTGCGACTCTCGCCGGTCAGTATATAGCTCGCCTGCAGGTAGTAGCCATCAAAGTCGATATCCTCGCAGGAAACAAATACCGTTCCGTCATCACAGCTGCCGTCCGGAGTTGCAAAGGCTGCATCGACAAGCCTGTCGTCGGTTCCATCTACATTGCTATCCACAAGTTCTTCCAGTTCTTTCGGTATGTCACCGTCTGCCGATACGTCGATATACTCTCCCTGGAAGGAAAGCGGGCCATTGACATACGCCAGTTCCAGTCCGATCTGATCGACGTCATCCACCCACGCGTCGGCAAAAGTGGGGCGCCCGCCGTCCGCTGTGTGCACACCCAGGCGCGAACGATATCTCACGCGACCTCCTATGTCGCGCATCGAATAGGCGGCACCGAGGTGCATGAAATGCTTGTCGCCAAAGTGCGGCGACATGGCGATACGGCCGGTCACCGCATAATTATCGCTACCGTCCTCGTCCTCGGATCCATCGTCAAATATGCCGAGCGCCCAGTTGAAATTATTCATCTCTTCATGGAAGCCGGAGACCTGGAATCCACCCAGGTCTGGCTGACCCGCCCCCAGGTTCCCGGCGAGAAAATCGAGCAGAATGTTTCTTTCTATGGTCGAAGTCCATTTGGAACTGACCATGCGCTCCAGCGAAAAAGACTCCTTGAACTTGCCCAACTTGAGAGAAAGCGGTTTGTATCCGGCATACTCTATGTACGCCGTGTTCACGTCGGCCGACTCGTCCTGGTCGTCTATATTGACGGTGAACTTGTATTTCCAGTCCTTCTTCACCGATCCGCCCGCAGTCAAACGCGTGCGGCGGAATTCTCCCTCGGACTGGCTTTCGCCGTTGTCGGTAAATACATCGTCAAAGAAATCGTAGTCCAGCAGGATCCGTCCACCCAGACTGAAGCTGTTGCCATTACTGGATTTGACACTCATGCCGCCGCCGGTGGTCGATATCGTGATCTCTTCCCCGTTGGTTCTGACGACGCTGCCTGCCTCGGAGTCCTTCTTTCTCGCTTCGAACACCACGTCACCCAACTGTTGGCGCACACGGATCAACTCTTCCTGCAATCCCTCTATCATCCTCTCAAGGCGATCGACGCGGTCGTTTATCGACTGCGCGGACACGAAGGAAAATGGCGCAACCGCAAGGAAAACACCGGCGATGGCATATCTGTATTTCATTATGACTCTCCCGTTGGATAGTGATTTCTATTTCGCACTCCTAAAAGTGCCAGGTTGCCTGATGGAACCTGTTCGAGTGTCCGGCTTTCCCTGACCTCTTCCTCGGGCCTCGGTCAAGCCACCACTGCGACAGCGGCATTATTCGCTGTGCGCTGTGTCATCGGCGTTGCATGGACATGACAGTATTGTTACGGCTTCGGAATTGAAACAATGCTGTCATATTTGCCCTCGACAATGGCGTCGTCAGCAGAAACTGCCTGCTGTCTCACAAACCAGAAAGCAAGGAGAAAATCATGCAACGAAGTATCCCTACCGTCATCCTGTTGTCCCTGGCCGCATTGCTGTTTGGCACCGAAGCCACGGCACGGGACCAGATCAATATAGTCGGCTCTTCAACCGTCTATCCATTCGCGACGATGGTCGCCGAAAATTTCGGCCTCACCAGCGATTTCAAAACGCCGAAAATTGAATCCACCGGCACCGGTGGCGGCTTCAAGCTGTTTTGCGAAGGCGTCGGTGTCAAAACGCCGGACATAACGAACGCATCACGCCGTATCAAACAAACAGAAGTCGATATGTGCATGGGGAATGGTGTAACCGGCATCATCGAGCTGAAAATTGGTTACGACGGCATCGTCTTCGCCAATACCAAAAAGGCCGGAAACATGATGGGCATCGGAACCAAGCACTTGTTCCTGGCCCTGGCCAAGGAGGTACCTTCACCGGACGGAACAGAAAAACTGGTTCCCAACCCGTACAGGACATGGAAAGACATCGACGCCTCCTTGCCCGACATGAAAATCGAAGTGCTCGGACCGCCGCCAACATCGGGTACGCGGGATGCCTTCGCCGAGCTCGCTCTCGAAGGCGGTTGCAAAAAATTCGCCTGGATCAAGGCAATGAAAGACACGGACAAAAGCGCCTACAAACAAGTGTGCCACACCGTCCGTGAGGATGGTGCCTACATCGAAAGCGGGGAAAACGACAACCTGATCGTACAGAAACTCAAAGCCAACCCCACTGCGTTCGGTATCTTTGGCTTCAGCTTCCTGGATCAAAATGCCGAAGCGGTAAGAGGCATAGAGATCGATGGCGTCGCGCCGACCTTTGATGCCATCGCCGAAGGCAGTTACCCGATCTCGCGCGCGCTGTATCTCTACACCAAGAAAACGCACGTGGGTGTAATTCCAGGCATCAAGGAATACCTCGAAGAATTTATGAGTTCCCAAGCCTCGGGTGACAACGGCTATCTGGCGGACAAAGGCCTGATCCAGGCACCGATGGAAGAGCAAATGACATATCGACAAACCTTGAGAGAACTGGCTACATTGTCCGCAAAAATCTAGCCTGGCCTGAAAAGCGTGCGATAAGAGCGGATGGCTTGCTGCCGCAAGTCATCCGCCACCACGTAGAAACAAGGCAATATCAACAAAATCAGCACGGTCGCAAAGACCAGACCGAATCCGAGACTGACAGCCATCGGCGATAGAAATCTGGTCTGACCGGTAACGAAAAAAATCAACGGTGAAATACCCAGCAGCGTGGTAATCGTCGTGAGCAGTATCGGGCGCGCCCGCTTGCGCCCGGCCGCGATGATCGCCTCGACGCGATCGACGCCCTCGGCGCATTGATTGCTGGCGAAGTTCAGAAGAATCAACGCGTCGTTGACAATAATGCCGCTCAGCGCAACAAACCCGACTATCGACACAAACTGTAGATTGAACCCGGTCAGCAAATGTCCCACGATCACTCCGATAACGCCGAACGGAATGGCTGACAAAACCACCAGCGGCTCGAGGGCGGAACGAAACAACACCAGCAAAATAAAAAAAATCAACACGATCGCAAGCACCAGCGCGTTGCCCAGCCCTCGAAAAGACTCGACCGCGTCGCGCCTTTCGCCACGAAATTCCATCCCGTACTCTCGTTGCAAATCAAATTCCTGGCCAAAACGACTTTCGACCAGATCATATACTTCAAGCGCGGTGACCGTGTCGAGGTCAACTTCAGCACTGACCGTCGTCACGCGTTGTCCATCACTGCGCATCAACGTGCTGAACCCGCGATCGAACTCAACATCGGCGACGGTGTCCAGGTAGACGACTTTGCCGTTTGGCAGCGGTAACGGCAGAGCCGACAAGGCCGTGATATCGCTACGCGTCTCCTCCGGGAAAATCACGCGTACCGGGTAGCGCTCCTTCCCCCAGTTTGCATAAGCAACCTTGGTGCCCAGGTAGCCTGCACGCATGAATTCTGCCAGCGATTCCTGCGTCAACCCCAGGGCCTTGCCTCGTTCATTGAGACGGTAGCGCACTTCGAGCTTGCCGGGTTCGCCATCGTGACGAACGTCATAGACACCGTCGAGCGTTTTCAGGAACTCGCCGACTTCGTCTGCATAATCACGCAGTCGTTGTATTTCCGGGCCGGTGACGCCGATAACCACATCGGACCCGGCCGGGCCGGCACGTGGCTTCAAAACGGAAAACCGCTTGACCCCTGGCATGTTCTGCAAGCGGACACGGATCGCATCGATGATTTCATCAGCTTCGCGCACCCTGCCGCTCTCGTCAGGCAGACGCAGGTTGATCAGCGGTGTGACGAATCTCTCGATAAACCCTTGCGGACGCTTCTCGTGCAAGGTAACGATCAACTGCACGTAGTGACTGGCCAGTTTGGAGCGGTTGAAATCGACCAATAGAACACCGACGTTGGTCAACACCACGTCGAGCTCGTCCTCGTAACCATGAAAAGTTTCGCTGACCTGTTCTTCTATCTGCGCCGCCAGACGCTCGCTGTCTTCCATACCGTAAGTGCTGGGTGCCTCTATGTTCAGGAAAAACTGGTTGATCTCGACGCCACCGAACAACTGAAAGGGCACCCGGGTGATGGCCATGGCAATCGCAACGGCGAGCAGGCATACGGCCAGCGCGCTGATGAAATAGCGCCGGGCAATCGCCCATCCGAGCCAGCGCGTGTAGCTTTCGATACCCCTGGAAAAAAGCGTGCCTGCCTCTTGCGCTTTGATTTTCCGATTTTTGAAAATCATGCGCGCATGGGAAGGCAGGATGACGAAAGCCTCAAACAAGGAACCCAGCAGTGCCGCGCTGACCACGACGGGGATTACGGTAATAAACGCGCCCAAGGTGCCACTGATGGCGAACATCGGCAAAAAAGCCGCCACCGTGGTCAGCGTTGCGGTAACTACCGGAGCAGCGACTTCGCGCGCCCCCAGGGAGGCCGCCTCGGTATAAGGTTTGCCCTCTTCCAGATGGCGATAGATGTTTTCCGTGATGATAATGGCATCGTCTACGATCATTCCCAGTACGATCAGAAAAGCAAACAATGAAACCATGTTGATGGTGAAGCCAAGGTAGCGAATGGTAATCACCGCGATCAGAAACGAAACCGGTATCCCCAGCGCAGTGATCAGCGCTACGCGAAAATTCAGCAGCGCATACAGAGACAAAAGTAACAACACCAGGCCCACCAGGCCCGATGAAATTACCGTGCTCAGACGGGTTTTGATATAAACCGAAGAATCGCTGTGGTAACCCAGTGCTATGCCGGGCGGCAAATCCTGTGAAAGTTCCTCGATCAGGTTCCTGATCGATTTCGATACCTCGATCGTAGAACCGTCTATGGACTTGGTCACCACCAGGTTGAGCGCCGGCTTGCCTGCGTAGCGTCCCAACGTCTGCGCGGTTTCGAGACGCAATTCAACCCTGGCTACATCACCTACCCTGAGTTGCCTGCCGTCTTTATTCGAGCGGACCGAAATCGCCTCCACTGCCTGCACATCCGGTGACACCCCCAGACCGCGCAGTTGCAACTCGCCCTCCTCCGATGACAACCTGCCACCGGGGTAGTCACCGATGTTACTCCGCAGAGCAAGCCGGATCTCGTCAAACGACACTTGCCTTGCTGCCAGAAGCCACGGATCGATAACGACCCAGATCTCCCATTCCCGCTCACCCGCAACGCTGACGCTCGCAACATCCCGGACGCTTTGAATCGCGCGCTTTACCTGCCTGCCAACGGCAACCAGGTCTTCCTCGCCGACGTTGCCATAGACGCTGACGCTGATTACCGGAAAGCGCGTCTGCAATCGTCGCACCCGAGGACGCTCGGCTTCTTCCGGCAATTCGACCACCGCGTCGACCGCCGAGCGAACATCCTGCAGAAAATCATCCATGCCGGAGTCGGCCTTCAGTTTCAGCAAAATGCGAGAGAAACCCTCGCGACTTAAAGACTCGATCGAATCGATGTCGCCAAGATCCTGGACTGCTTCCTCCAGCGGGACGGTAACCTGCCGCTCGACCTCAATCGGCGGCGCTCCTTCAAAAACCGTAGTGATCTGTACCGTGTCGCGCTTGATGATCGGAAAGATCTCCTGCGGCATCGCCTGCCAGGACATGGCTCCTACGACGACGATACCGATCAATAAAAAATTGACCAGCAAGGGATTGCGAATGGAAAAATCTACCAGCAAGTGCCTGTCTCATCCCTGGCCGGCATACGGATGGGAGCCTGCATCGGAGAAATCGATCGCCGGGGCTAGCGAATCAGTTCCTCCCCTCGCCTGACAGCGACTTTCTGCCCGTCGTAGAGTTTGTCGACATCTTCGACGATCACGTTCAATCCGGCCTTGATACCCGACCTGATGATCACGTCATTGCCGACGCGTGCCCCCAACACCACCCTGGTACGCTTCAACGCGCCGTCATACTCGACGAATACGTAGGTCTGACCATCGATGTACTGCACCGCGCCGATCGGTACGGTGAGGACGTTATCGCGTGCCAACCGCGGCAAATAGGCAGAGGCAACCATCCCGGCGCGCAAACCGTCATGCGCGGCGACGCGAATGCGCGCCTCATAAGTAAATGTTTCCGGATCGGGGGCCACCTGTAAAGAAACCAACTCTCCTTGCAGATCGATCGAGGACATGGCGAATACAGGCTGCTCGATTGTAACCGGCATACCGGGTTCGAGCGTCGAGACGACTTCTTCATCGACATACAGCAATAAATCAAACGCTGACACATCGACCAGCACCAGAGCGGTCTGCCCCGTGATGGCATAGCCGCCAACTTCAGCTTCGACCTGGTTCACGACACCGGCAAAAGGCGCCCGCAATTCGGTCCTGTGCAATTCGCGCTCGACCTGATCTCGTTTACTGCGGATCAACTCCAGCCGCGCATTCGCGGTTGAAACCAGGTGCTCGACCCTCGAGGTTTCGATTTGCAGATTGACCAACTGCTGCCTTGCTGCGTCGAGCGAGGATTGTGGCGATAATCCCATGGCAACCAGGCTCTTGAGCCGCGAGACTTCTCTCTCCTGCAGTTGTACGTTGTCTCGCGCGAGTTTGAACAGTTGTTCGTCCCTGGAAATTTCAGCCCGAATCAGGTTGACCTCGGCCTGCACCTGCTCCAACGCGTCCCGATAGTCCCAGTCATCAATTTTGAGCAACACCCTGCCCTTCTCGACCAACTCGCCTGCTTCAACGTACCTGGCGACGATACGTCCCGGTACTTCAAACGTCAATTCGCTGGTTCTCACCGGCTCAAACCACCCAATAAACTTTTGCCACGGCTGTACATCGTGCGCGCGTAATTGCGTAACCAACACCGACGGCAACGCTGCTTCCCGCTGTACCAGACGCGGCTCCGGCTCCGTCTGGAGTATCACCATCACCACCGCAACCGTGATCAATACCACCAACACGCTCGAAATTTTCTGGTTCAAACAGGGAACTCCGTTTACAGGCTAAAACCAATCCATTATAGGATAGGAAAAATCAATGGCTCCAGACCAAAACTGCCGTAGAACATTGCACTCCAGGCCGGATACGGAGGCACGTGACAGACAGAGGAATAAATCTGCACGCCAGCCCAGGATCATTATTCCCGCCGTGGATCAGCAAGAGGTCGGGCAGACAGCGTCTGAAGTCGAGGGGGGGCTTTTGCCCGCCGCCCCACATGCAGGCAAGGTGCTCGCCGCGCCAGCGAACGTGTCCTACGTCAGGAAGACGCGGTTGCTTTGTCGGTGTCGTCCTGCTCGGGTCGATCGACCAACTCGACAAGTGCCATCGGCGCCTTGTCTCCCGTACGAAAGCCATGCTTCAGGATGCGCAGGTAGCCCCCAGGCCGGTTCCGGTAACGCGGCCCCAGATCGGAAAACAGCTTTGCTACCGCGTAGCTGTCCCGCAACCTGGCAAACGCCCGGCGGCGCCCGGCAACGCTGTCGGTACGCGACAGGGTAATCAGCGGCTCGATCACGCGCCGCAGTTCCTTGGCACGCGCCAGCGTTGTCCGTATCGCCTCGTGTTTGATCAGGGAAACGCTCATATTGGCAAACATCGCCTTGCGATGCGCCGAGGTCATCCCAAGTTTCCTGCCGGCGTTCAGGTGTCGCATGCTACCCAGACCTCAATCGCTTATTCAGCCAGATAAACTAGGAGCCAGGCACGACGACATCGAGCCGATCACGATGGACCTCCGGCTGCGACCAGCCTTCGAGTACTGTACCAAGCTCCAGGTTGTTAGCCTTGAGCGCGTCCTTGATCTCCTCAAGCGACTTCATGCCGATGTTGGGCATGCGCTTTAGTTCGTCTTCGGTCTTCTGCACCAGGTCGCCGACCCTGAAAATGTACTCGGCCTTGAGGCTGTTCACCGAACGCCTGCTCAGGCCAAACTCCTCCAGTTCGCGCATCAGGATCGGGTTCATCGCGAGGCTGATCGGACTGTCTTCTTCGTATTTCATGGCTTTGAGATCCGAAAAGGTCTCCAGTTGCGCGTGGAGAACGCGTGCAGCCGAGCGAATCGCATCCTGAGGATCGATGGTCCCATCGGTTTCCATGTCGATAATCAGCTTGTCCAGATCGGTGCGCTGCTCAACGCGCGCGCTCTCGACTTTGTAGGAAACCTGGCGCACCGGGCTGAAACTTGCGTCAAGCAACAAGGTCCCGATCGGATAATCTTCGCCGTTGCGGGATGCCGGTCTGTACCCTCTGCCTCTGGCCACTTTCAGTGCCATGTTGAGCTTGCCCTGTTCCGACAGATGGCAGATGACGTGATCCGGGTTGACGAACTCGACACTGTCATCAGTCTTGATATCACGGGCGGTCACCACCCCAGGCCCCTTCTTGTAGAGCGTGATCACAACGCTGTCCTTGTGGCCGGTCACCGCGAGTTCTTTGAGGTTGAGCAGAATATCGACCACATCCTCCTGCACGCCCTCAAGCGCCGTATACTCGTGCAATACCCCTTCGATCTGCGCTTCAACAACCGCGTAGCCATCGATCGAAGAGAGCAACACACGCCGCAACGCGTTGCCGAGCGTATGCCCGAAGCCGCGCTCGAGCGGCTCAAGCGACACGCCCACCCGGGTGTCCGATATGTTACGCACATCGACTATGCGTGGCTTTAACAGTTCATCTACATAACTCATTCCTCTTCCTCCACTTGCTTTGCGTCTTGATTGGCCAGCGTGTTGCGCCGGTTACTTGGAATACAACTCGACGACCAACGATTCGTTGATTTCCGACGGTAATTCGCCGCGTTCCGGAACTGTCTTGAAAATGCCCTTCATTGCTGCGGTATCCACTTCGACCCACTCCGGAAAACCTATTTGCTCGACCACGCTCAACGCATCCTTTATGCGCATTTGCTGGCGGCTTTTCTCGGCAATCGAAATCTCATCCGCCGGCGCGATCTGGTACGACGGGATGTTGACAGTGCGGCCATTGACGGCAATCGCCTTGTGGGAGACAAGCTGGCGACATTCGGAACGAGTGGCACCGAACCCCATGCGGTAGACGACATTATCCAACCGGGATTCAAGCAGTTGTAGCAACTTTTCTCCCGTAGCCCCCCGGGCGCGCGCGGCTGCCTTGTAATAATTGCGAAACTGCCTCTCCAGCACGCCATAAATACGCCGCAACTTCTGCTTTTCACGTAGCTGCACCCCGTAGTCCGACATTCGCGGCTTTCTCTCACCGTGCTGCCCTGGAAGCTTCTCCAGGTTACATTTCGAAGAAAGCGACCGCGCGCGGCCTTTCAGCATCAGGTCGGTGCCTTCACGCCGACTCAGCTTGCACGTTGGCCCTCGGTAACGTGCCATCTTTTCAGACCCTCCTCCTCTTGGGAGCACGGCAGCCATTGTGCGGTATCGGGGTCACATCCTTGATGCTGGTGATCTTGAACCCAGCCGTGTTCAAGGCACGTGCCGCTGATTCTCGCCCCGGGCCCGGTCCTCGGATATTGATCTCGAGATACTCGACTCCAAACTCGAGCGCTACCCGCCCGACATTGCTCGCGGCGACCTGCGCGGCAAACGGGGTACTCTTGCGCGACCCACGAAACCCGGAAGAACCCGCGGTTCCCCAGCACAGCGCGTTACCTTGACGATCGGTAATCATGATGATCGTGTTGTTGAAGGTCGAGGTGATGTGTGCGATCGCCTGCGGTACCTTCCGCAATACCTTTTTGCGCACGCGCCCTTTGTTTTTCGTCACTTTTGCCATATCCGTCTATCTCTTGATGAGCTTTCTCGGCCCTTTGCGGCATCTCGCGTTGGTACGCGTCCTCTGTCCTCGAACCGGCAAACCTCGACGGTGGCGGATACCTCGATAGGCCCCAAGGTCTCGCAGGCGCTTGATATTCAGACTGATCTCGCGGCGCAGGTCTCCCTCCACCATGTATTTCACAACCTCCTTGCGCAAGCCCTCCAGATCCGTTTCAGGCAAATCCTTGATCTTCGTTCCGTAATCCACTCCGCTGTCTTTGCAAACCTTGCGTGCAGTATTTCTGCCGATACCAAAAATTGCCGTCAGTGCCACTTCGGCATGCTGGCGGTCAGGGACATTGACACCAATTATACGAGCCATAGCTTCCAACCGCTGCGCGGAATCAAGTGAAAAAGTCGTTCATTGTAGCCGAAACCTTCGCGGCCTGCCAGAACCGCAACTGAGGACGCCGGTCGATTACGACGCACAACTCCCCCTCGCATGGCTGCTCCTTGCATGCGTGGCTAACCTTGGCGTTGCTTGTGGCGCGGATTGGTGCAGATCACCCGGACGACTCCTTTGCGCCGGACGATCTTGCAGTTCCTGCAGATTCTTTTCACTGATGCCCTGACTTTCATGCTGCCTCCATCGCTCAGCGCGCAACCCCTCCCGGGGACCTCCGCCGCTGGGATTTCAGGTTCGCTTTCTTGAGCAAGCCTTCATATTGATGAGAAAGGATATACGACTGCACCTGCGCCATAAAGTCCATGATGACGATGACGATGATCAGCAATGACGTGCCTCCGAAGTAAAAAGGTACGTTCCACGAAAGAATCAGAAACTCTGGCAACAGGCACACCAGTGTAATGTAAACGGCGCCCACCGCGGTCAGGCGGCTGGTAATATTGTCTATGTACTGGGCGGTCTGCCTGCCGGGGCGGATCCCTGGAATAAACGCACCGCCACGCTTCAGGTTGTCGGCAGTGTCGTTCGCATCGAACACGATCGCCGTGTAAAAGAAACAGAAAAACACGATGGCCAGGGCATAAAACGTAATGTACAAAGGCTGTCCCGGTGCCAGCGCCGTCGAAATGCCACCGAGCCACCCGAGCCCATCCGCGTTGCCGAACCATTGCCCCAAAGTCGCCGGAAACAGAATGATGCTCGATGCGAATATCGGAGGAATGACGCCTGCCATGTTCAGTTTCAGCGGCAGGTGGCTGGTCTGGGTCGCGTACGCGCCTCGCTGGCGTCGCGCGTAACTGACAGTCAACCGTCGCTGGCCTCTCTCGATGAATACCACGAATCCGGTCACCGCGATGGTGAGCGCGAACAGAAGCATGACCAAGGCCGCAGATAGCTCGCCGGTATTGGCCAACTCCAGGGTGCCACCGGCCGCTGCCGGCAGACCCGCGACGATGCCGGCAAAAATAATGATGGAAATCCCGTTGCCGATACCGCGCTCATTGATCTGCTCGCCCAGCCACATTAAAACGATCGTGCCGGTTACCAGGGAAACCGCAACGATGAAAATAAATCCGGGACCGGAAACAAACGCGACTCCCTGGGTCTGTAGCGCGATCGCGACGCCGACGGCCTGAAACGCCGCCAGCACCACCGCGCCGTAGCGCGTATATTGCATAATGACGCGGCGACCTCGCTCACCTTCTTTTTTTAGTTCTTTCATGGCGGGCATCACCACCGTCATCAACTGCATGATGATAGAGGCAGAGATATACGGCATGACGCCAAGCGCAAACAGACTGAGCCGCTCGAGCGCACCACCCGAAAACATATTGAACAAATCAAGAATCGTACCGCTGTTCTGGTCGAAAAACTGCGCCATCGCGTCCGGGTTGATCCCTGGAGCCGGAATAAAGCTCCCTATTCGATAAATAACCAGCACCAGCAGCACGAAACCCACGCGCTTGCGTAACTCGCCAATGCGGTTGACTTTTGCCAGCGCAGAGATGCCTTGGGAGGTCGCCGACATCAACCGCCTCCTTCACTCGGCCTCGACCGTACCGCCGGCGGCTTGAATCGCCTTCCGTGCGCCCGCGGTGGCAAGTACGCCCCTGAGCACGACCGGTTTGTCGATCTTGCCTGACAGGATCACTTTGACCCGTTTTGCCGAAGCGGGTATCAGCCTGGCTTTACGCAGAGCCTCGCGGTCAATTACCTCGGATTCAACCGCTGCAAGCTCGTTCAGACGCACCTCGGCATTGAGTTTCGCCCGCATCGAGCGAAACCCGACTTTCGGCATGCGCCGCTGCAATGGCATTTGCCCGCCTTCAAACCCGGCTCTGATGCGACTGCCGGAACGGGATTTCTGTCCTTTGTGCCCGGCTCCGCAAGTCTTGCCAATGCCAGACCCGTTACCCCGGCCCACCCTGCGCCGCAGCTTATGGCTACCTGCCGCTGGCTTCAGAGAATTAAGCCTCATCAGAAACCTTCTCCACTTTCAACATGTAACGCACTTTATCGATCATGCCTCGGTTCTGCGGGGTATCAATGACCACGGATGTGTGATGCATTCGGCGGATGCCCAGCCCCCTGACACAAGCCTGATGCCTGCACATCCTGCCGTGCAGACTGCGCACCAGTGTGACCTTCAGTTGACCTGCCATGATCTCAATCCCGTGCCCGTCTATCTGGCAATGATGTCTTCGACCTGCTTGCCCCGCTTGGCTGCGATCTGTTGCGGCGATGCCATTTTCGACAGGCCCAGAAGGGTCGCGCGCACTACGTTGATCGGGTTGCGCGACCCGATACTCTTGGCAAGCACGTCCTTGATGCCCAATACTTCAAACACCGCGCGCATCGGTCCCCCGGCAATGATGCCGGTGCCGGGCGAGGCTGGTTGAAGAAAAATCCTGGCGGCTCCGTGGCGGCTGGTAATAGAATAATAAAAAGTGCCCTTGTGCAACGGAACCTTGATCATCTCCTTGCGCGCGGACTCCATCGCTTTCTGAATTGCCAGAGGAACCTCCCGGGCTTTGCCGTATCCCATCCCGACCTTGCCCTTGCCATCACCGACAACGGTCAACGCGGTGAAGCCGAACTGTCTGCCGCCCTTGACAACCTTGGCTACGCGGTTGACCGTGACCAGTTTTTCCAGGTAACCGTCGGTCTGTTCCGCTTTTTCCAAATTCGACATAATTTCCTCCCGCTAAAATTTCAGTCCGTTGGCACGCGCCGCTTCAGCAAGTGCCTTGACACGCCCGTGGTAGCGAAACCCGCACCGATCAAATGCCACTCGTTCGATGCCCTTGTCCAGGGCGCGGCGAGCGATCAACTCGCCTGCTTTTTTCGCGACCTCGATCTTTCCAGGCTGCGCGCGAAACGGGACAAGCTCCGTCTCCAGGGTGGAAACGCTGGCAACAGTAGTCGCACCATCGGAAGCGACGACCTGTGCATAAATGTGACGCGGCGTGCGGTGAACGCACAGGCGATGAATCCCCAGGCGCAAAGCCTGGGCGCGTGCTTTGCGCACGCGTCTGAGCCGCACGGATTTCTTCGTCGACTGCCTGCTGATCCGCATCATTTTTTCTTGCCTTCCTTACGCAGGATGCGCTCGTCAGCGTAGCGGACACCTTTGCCTTTATAAGGTTCGGGCCGACGAAAGGAGCGGATTTCAGACGCTGCCTGTCCGACCTTCTGCTTGTCGATACCACGAATGATGATCTCGGTCTGGCTGGGAATCTCCGCCCGTATCCCGGAGGGCAGCCTGTAAGTAATTGGATGGGAGTAACCGAGTTGCAGATTGAGCATCTGGTCCTTCATCTGTGCCCGATAGCCGACCCCTTGCAATACAAGCCGCTTTTCAAATTCCTTGGTCACACCAATGATCATGTTCATAGCCAGCGATCTCATGGTGCCGGCTAATGCTTTCCCATCCACATCCCGCGCCTCGAAGGTCAGCGAATTTCCATTTTGTGTGCACTTGACCTTGCCATGGAGCGACAATGCCATCTCTCCCTTCGGACCGGCCATTTGCAGATCCTGCTCTGACAGCTTCACTTGCACTTCCGGGGGTATCTCGACCGGCTTTCCTGATACGTTTGCCATGACCTCACTCGACCGTGCACAGGACCTCGCCGCCCTGGCGCTGTGCTCGTGCCTCGCGGTCGGTCATGACACCCTGGGGCGTGGAAATCACCGCGACTCCCATGCCGTTCAACACTTTGGGCAAATCGTCGGCTCCACGATAAATGCGCAACCCCGGCCTGCTCACCCGCTGGATGCGGCTGATTACCGGCTTTCCCTCGTGGTATTTCAACTTGAACACCAGTTGTGGCCTGCCATCATTTTCCGCGAGCGTGAAGGACTTGATGTAGCCTTCCTGCTGCAACACTTCAGCGATGGTGCCCTTCAGTCGGGATGCCGACACCGTGGCTTCATCGTAGCCAACCATCTGCGCGTTACGGATACGCGTCAACATATCGGCTATAGGATCACTCATGCTCATAGCTGACTACCAACTCGCCTTGACCAGCCCTGGAATATCCCCGGCCATCGCGTGTTCACGCAGTTTGTTGCGCGCAAGACCAAACTTGCGGTAATACCCACGCGGCCTTCCGGTCAGATGGCAACGGTTACGCATGCGACAGGGAGAGGCGTTGCGCGGCAGTTTTTGCAACGCCGCCACCGCCGCTTCCCGCTCTTCCTGGGAGACGCTTGCACTTTTGATGGTTTTCTTCAATTGCTCACGTCTGGTCTTGTGTTTGCGCACCGTTGCCGCACGCTTGACCTCCCTCTGTATCATCGACACTTTAGCCACGAACGTACTCCTTACGTCTGAAATGGAAAATTGAACCCTTCCAGCAAAGCGCGCGCGGCTTCGTCGGAGGTAGCGGTGGTCGTGATCGCGACATCAAGCCCCCGCAAATGCAGGATGTCATCATAGTCGATTTCCGGGAAAACAATCTGTTCTTTGATACCGAAATTGTAATTGCCACGACCGTCAAAGGATTTGCCGCTGAAGCCACGAAAATCCCGGATCCTGGGAATCACTATTTTGATCATCCGCTCCAGGAACTCGTACATGCGCACGCCCCGAAGCGTAACCTTGCAACCAACCAGCCAACCCTCACGAATGCTGAACCCCGCGATTGCCTTGCGAGCACGAGTCACGACCGGCTTCTGACCGGTGATTTTCTCCATGTCACTCAGCGCCGATGCCAAAACATTTTTCTCACGGGCACCTTCGCCCAACCCCATGTTGACCGTGATTTTCAGCAACCGTGGAACCTGCATCGGGTTGTCATAACCGAGTCGCTGCCGAACCTCGGCCGCGATGGAATCGCGGTAGATCTTCTGAAAAGTCGGCATGACTGCATTGTTCTCCATCGCGCGCCCCCTTGATCAGTCGACTTGCTCGCCGTTGGATTTATAACAGCGAACCTTGACCCCGCTGTCGAGGAACTTGAAACCAATACGGTCTCCCTTGCCGGAAGCTGGGTTGAAAATCATGACGTTGGAAAGGTGTATGGACATTTCCTTTTCGACGATACCACCGGCTTCGCCCGAGTTAGGGTTCGGTTTAACGGCCTTTTTCGCGATATTGACGTTCTCGACCACGACCCTTTCACCGCTGACCGACAATATCCTGCCGCGCTTGCCTTTGTCTTTACCGGCCGTGACGACAACTTCATCGCCTTTTCTGATACGTTTCATCATCTGCGCTCCTCACAGCACCTCCGGGGCGAGCGAAACAATTTTCATGAAGCGCTCACTCCGCAACTCGCGAGTCACGGGGCCAAAAATACGCGTTCCCAAAGGCTGCAACTGGGGGGTCAGAATCACCACGGCATTGTCATCGAAACGGATCAGCGAACCGTCGGGGCGCCGCACACCTTTTGCCGTGCGCACAACAACGGCGTTATAAATCTCGCCTTTCTTGACCTTCCCCCGCGGAATCGCGTCCTTGACACTGACCTTGATGATGTCGGCAACGCCGGCGTAGCGTCGGCGCGAGCCGCCCAATACCTTGATGCACTGCACTTTACGAGCACCGCTGTTATCGGCAACGCTCAATACTGTCTGCGTCTGTATCACTGCATCCTACCTTTCAACTCGCGCTACTGACGATGCGAACGAGCTTCCATGCCTTGGTTCTCGAAAGCCGCCGACAGGAAACGAAAGAAACCACATCGCCGACCTTGCACTCGTTGTGTTCATCGTGCACGTGCAACTTGCTGCTGCGTGTGATGTATTTCCCGTAGCGGGAGTGCTTGAAGCGACGACGTACCGAGACGGAGATGGTCTTGTCCATGCCGTCACTGACCACCGTGCCAACCACCAGACGCCCCAGGCTACCCTCGGTCGATGCAACTTCCTGCGTAGGTTCCTGCGCCAGCTCGACAGACTTCCGAGCCTCACCCTCTGCCGAAGAAAGGATGGTGGTTTCTTCACTCATGTGTTCTTTTCCGCGCGTGTGCGTTCATTCAGCACCGTGAGGATACGCGCAATATCCCGGCGGTTGCTTTTCAGTTGATCGTATTTGAACGACTGCCCGGTACGTCCCTGCATCCGCAGCTTGAACTGCGCCTGGTGCAATTCGTCCAGGCTCTTTCTCAAGGCGTCCGTTGCCTTGTCCCTGATTTCAGACGCTTTCATTATAAAATCCTCCGGTGTACAAAAGTGGTTTGCACTGAAAGTTTGGCGGCAGCTCGCCTGAACGCCTCACGCGCGACGTTCTCGCTGACGCCTTCCATTTCATACAGCATCCTCCCTGGTTGCACCAGCGCCACCCAGTACTCGACGTTGCCTTTGCCTTTGCCTTGGCGAACCTCAAGCGGTTTCTTGGTGATCGGCTTGTCCGGGAAAATGCGAATCCAGATCTTTCCGCCCCGTTTGATATGGTGCGTCATCGCCCGGCGAGCCGCCTCTATCTGCCTCGATGTGATGCGCCCGCGGCCGATGGATTGCAGACCGAATTCACCAAAGCTCACCTTGTTGCCGGTCATGGCAAGACCGCGGTTCCTCCCTTTCTGGAGTTTCCTGTACTTGGTTTTTTTCGGTTGCAACATAGCGCGTCCTGTACCTCAACTCGGTGCCGCAGAAGGTTTCGGTGGCGACAACCGAGACTCGGTTTTCTCTTCGTTGCAAATCCATACCTTGACGCCGATAACACCATAGGTGGTATTCGCCCTGGCAACCCCATAGTCAATCTTCACCGACAGCGTGTGCAAGGGCACCCGCCCTTCCCGGTACCATTCGGTGCGCGCGATCTCGGCGCCGTTCAGACGCCCGGCAACGCAGATCTTGACGCCGCTGGCGCCAAGGCGAAGCGCATTTTGCACCGCGCGCTTCATGGCACGACGGAACATGATGCGCCTTTCCAGTTGCTGGGCGATCCCCTCGGCGACCAGATGCGCGTCGATTTCCGGCTTCCTGATCTCCTCAATGTTAATCCTGATGTTGTTGACGTGCAGGTTCATCATCTTCGCGATAACATGCCGTAGCGCCTCGACATCTTCGCCCTTCTTGCCAATAACGATGCCGGGACGTGCCGTATGAATCACGATATACGCGACGTTCGCCGGTCGGTCGATCTGAATGCGACTGACCGAAGCCTGGGCCAGTTTCTTCCGCAGGTAATTGCGAACTTCAATATCGCAACGCAGTATGTCGGTGTAGGCTTTGCCTTCCGCGTACCATTTCGAACTCCAATCGGTGGAGACACCGAGCCTGAACCCGATTGGATGTACTTTTTGTCCCATATCAATCCTACCCGTGCGTGTCACTCAAAACCATTTTTATGTGACTGGTTCTTTTCAAGATATCAGCCGAGCGTCCGCGCGCGCGGGCTTTGTGACGCTTGAGGGTTGGCCCTGCGTCAACCTGGATGCGGCTGATTTTCAATGTATCTATGTCCGCGCCAAGATTATGCTCAGCGTTCGCCAGCGCCGACTCCAGCAGCTTTTTGACCAGCAACGCCGACTTCCTGGTGCTGAACTGCAACACTTCCATCCCCTTGCCTGCGCCCAGCCCACGCACCTGATCGGCTACCAACCGGCATTTCTGCGGCGAGATACGTGCCGCTCTCAATTTTGCCGACACTTCCATCACACGGCCCCCTTTGCCTTGCGATCGCCCGAGTGAAGCTTGAATGTGCGGGTCAACGCAAACTCACCTAACTTATGCCCCACCATGTTTTCCGTAATGAAGATCGGAATATGATTGCGTCCGTTGTGTATGGCAATGGTGAGCCCCACCATTTCAGGCACGACCATCGAACGCCGTGACCAGGTTTTGATCGGGCGCTTATCCCTGGTTTTTGCCGACCTCAGCACTTTTTTCATCAGGTGGTCATCTACAAAAGGACCTTTTCTCAAAGAACGTGGCATGCAATCACTCCATTATTTCTTTCTGCGGCGCAAGATCATGTTGTTGGTACTTTTGTTGCTTCGCGTTCTATAGCCCTTGGTCGGTTTGCCTGACGGCGTGACCGGATGACGCCCTCCGGAAGTCTTGCCTTCGCCACCGCCGTGCGGGTGATCGACCGGGTTCATCGCTACACCACGTACCGTCGGACGAACGCCGCGCCAGCGCTTGGCACCGGCTTTGCCCAGCTTGCGCAGAACGTGCTGGAGGTTGCCGACCGTGCCGATGGTCGCGCGGCAATCCAGCATGACTTTGCGTATTTCCCCCGAGCGCAAACGCAAGGTGGCGTATTTCCCTTCACGGGCAATGTATTGCACTGCACTACCGGCTGCCCGGGCTATTTGCGCCCCCTTGCCGGGCTTCATCTCGACACAGTGAACCACGGTGCCAACCGGCAAACTGTGCAACGGCAACGCGTTGCCCTTCTTGACCGGAGCTTCGATCCCCGACATCACGGTATCGCCCGTTTTCATTCCGTCGGGAGAGATAATGTAACGACGTTCGCCATCGGAGTAAAGAACCAGCGCGATGTTGGCGCTGCGGTTCGGGTCGTACTCGACACGCTCTATACGCCCCTCGATTCCATCCTTGTCGCGCCTGAAATCGATGACCCGGTAGCGTCGCTTGTGCCCGCCACCAATGTGCCGGGTGGTAATACGCCCCGCGTTGTTACGCCCCCCGGTTTTCTTCTTGCCGGAAACCAGTTTTGCAAATGGCTTGCCTTTGTGCAGCGACGGGTCCTTCACGCGCACGGTAAAACGCCTGCCTGGAGAGGTCGGTTTCAGTTTGACCACTTTCGAAACCATGATGCCTTTGAGGCTACTCGCTCCCTCCAAGTTGAATGTCGTGGCCTTCTGCCAGGGTGACGTAAGCCTTTTTCCAGTGCTTGCGTTGTCCTCGGTTACGCCCCTGCCCTTTCTTTTTTCCTTCCATGCTGACTATCCTGACACGGTCTACTTCGACGTCGAACATCAATTCAACCGCTGCATGCACCTGACGCTTGGTCGCTTCCGGCGCAACCTTGAAAGTGTGGCACTTGGAATCATCCGCGAGCTTCATGGCTTTCTCCGACACGTGCGGTGATAACAATACCTGTGACAGGTGCCCCCACCTCATGACAATCGCTCCACGAGCTTCGACAGTGCCCGCTTGGTCAGAAGCACTTTGGGGAAACGCAACAGACTGACCGGATCAACATGACGAACCTCGATCACGCCAACCCCGGGCAGGTTGTTGCTGGCAAACATCAAGTTGTCACTCAGTTCCGAATCGACAATCAACACCGACTCGAGCGACAGTGCACGCAGCTTTTCTGCCAGGCCACGCGTTTTCAGCGACTCCAGTGAAAACTCCTCGGCCACCACCAGGTGGCCACGACGATGGAGTTCAGACAAAATGGCGCAGATCGCGCCCCGGTACATCTTGCGGTTGACCTTCTGCGCGAAGCTTCGCGGCGACGCGGCAAACGCCCGCCCCCCACCACGCCAGATGGGGCTTCGGATTGATCCCGCGCGGGCGCGGCCGGTGCCTTTCTGTCGCCAGGGCTTGCGTCCCCCGCCCGCAACCTGGCTGCGGCTTTTCTGCGCCTTGCTACCGCTACGCGCGCCTGCCAAAAACGCGTTCACCACCTGGTGAACCAATGGTTCATTGAATTGGCGATCAAACACAGCGTTGTCCGCTTCGACGACACTGCCCTGCAAAGTTTCGATCTGCATCAGTCGCCCTCCTGCACAGCATCTTCGACCTGCTCTACGTCGGGCTTCCCGGCATCCGACGGCTCCTGACTCGCCTGCTCGGAGAGCTCCTCCGGCAAGGGCGGGATCGAGACCAGGTGGTGCACCGTCACTTCGCCGCCACGACTACCCGGTACCGCGCCACACAGCAATAGCAACTCGCGCTCTTCATCCACCCTGACGACCGTCAGGTTCCTGGCGGTCACCCGCGCGTCCCCCATATGCCCCGCCATTTTCTTTCCCTTGAACACTTTGCCGGGTGTCTGGCACTGTCCGATCGAACCGGCTGACCGGTGCGACAGGGAATTGCCATGCGTCGCGTCCTGGGTTTTGAAATGGTAACGCTTGATGACCCCAGCGAACCCTTTACCTTTGCTGGTGCCGATTACGTTGACTTTTTCACCGACGCTGAAGGAACTCACCCGAACCAGGTCACCGCACCCTCGCATTTCATCTTCGGTGATGCGAAATTCCCGCATCGAGCGCCTTGGCTTCACGGCGGCTTTTTTATAATGTCCAAGCACCGGCTTGCTCAAGGCCGACGGTTTGCACTCACCCATCGCGACCTGCAACGCACGGTACCCATCGCTTTCAGGGGTCTTGACCTGGGTCACGCGGTTGGCCGGAGCGTGGATCACCGTCACCGGCACCGACCTCCCCGCCTCGGTGAATACGCGAGTCATCCCCACCTTTTTTCCAATCAAGCCAATCGGCATCGTCGTCCCCTGATTACCATCGGTCAATTCAACTTGAGTTGCACATTCACACCCGCTGCAAGATCCAGTTTCATCAGCGCGTTGATCGTCTTTTCGGTCGCATCGAGAATATCCATCAGCCGTTTGTGCGTGCGTATTTCATACTGGTCGCGCGCATCCTTGTCGACGTGCGGAGAAATCAGTATGGTGAAGCGCTCGATCCTGGTCGGCAGCGGTAATGGCCCCCGTACCCGTGCCCCGGTACGTTTCGCGGTAGCGGCAATTTCCCTGGCGGACCTGTCCAACAAGCGGTAATCAAACGCCTTGAGATGAATCCGGATACGCTGCCTTTTCTGCACGTTCACGGCCATATCTTAACCCTCCGTTGTCCGTCGCCCGCACTCCAGGACAGGTAAAACGACCTGGAACGCTGGATCTGTTTCGCAGACACGGTCATTCTCTTACTTGCTGCCACCACGGCTTTTGACAACTTCTTCGGACACATTCTGCGGCGCCGGAGAATATTGCAGAAATTCCATCGTGTAGGCTGCGCGTCCCTGGGTGGCGGATCGCAGGTCGGTCGCATAACCAAACATTTCCTTCAGTGGCACTTCGGCGTTGATCACCTTGCCCGCGGAAGCGCTCTCCATCCTGCCAATCATGCCGCGGCGTCGATTCAGATCTCCGACAACATCGCCCATATATTCTTCCGGGGTGACGACTTCCACTTTCATGATCGGCTCAAGCAAGGTCGGCGATGCTCGCAGTGCACCCTGCTTGAAGCACCGCGAACCAGCAATCTTGAAGGCGATTTCGGAGGAATCGACCTCATGAAAAGAACCGTCGTATAGAGTCACCTGGACATCCATAACCGGATAACCCGCAATGATGCCGTTTTGCATCTGCTCCTTGATACCCTTGTCCACCGCCGGAATGTACTCTCTCGGAATTACGCCGCCAACGATCTTGTTGACGAACTTGTACCCGCTACCACGCGCAAGCGGTTCCAGCTTGAGCCATACGTGGCCGTACTGGCCACGCCCACCGGTCTGGCGGATAAATTTCCCTTCCTGCTCGACCGGCTTCCTGATGCTTTCGCGGTACGCGACCTGTGGCGAACCAACAGTGGTAGCCACGCTGAACTCGCGCCTGAGACGATCGACGATGATTTCGAGATGCAACTCACCCATCCCGGAGATAATCGTCTGCCCCGACTCTTCATCGCTGCGTACGCGAAAGGACGGATCCTCCTGCGCCAGCTTCTGCAGACCCAGACCCATCTTCTCCTGATCAGCCTTGGTCTTGGGCTCGACGGCGATCGAGATCACCGGCTCCGGAAACTCCATGCGCTCCAGCACGATAGGATTGTTGATCGAGCACAGCGTCTCGCCCGTGGTTACATTCTTGATGCCAACCGCCGCGGCGATATCTCCAGCACGGACCTCGCTGATGTCCTGGCGCGCGTTGGAGTGCATCTGCAAAATGCGACCAATACGCTCCTTGTTCGACTTGCTGGAGTTCAACACGCTGTCCCCGGACTTCAACACGCCCGAGTACACCCGAAAAAAAGTCAACGATCCGACGAACGGGTCAGAAGCGATCTTGAACGCCAACGCGGCAAAACCCACCTTGTCCGAAGCCTGGCGTTGCGGCGCCTCCACACCGTTTTTAACCACCCCGCTCACTGGCGGCACGTCGATCGGCGATGGCAGGTAGCAGATGACCGCATCGAGCAAAGACTGCACGCCCTTGTTCTTGAAAGCCGAGCCGCACAACACCGGCACGATTTCATTGTTCAGCGTGCGCTGCCTGATACCCTGGTGAATCTCATCCTCCGACAGGTCGCCGGTTTCGAGATATTTGTCCATCAACGCTTCGTTCGCTTCGGCCGCCTCCTCGAGCATATTCTCGCGGGCAACCCGGCACTCCTCGCGCATGTTATCTGGAATGTCCCCCAACTTGAAGATCACCCCCATATCGTCTTCAT
Organism: Candidatus Oxydemutatoraceae bacterium; assembly: GCA_965226235.1. Lineage (GTDB taxonomy): Bacteria > Pseudomonadota > Gammaproteobacteria > Poriferisulfidales > Oxydemutatoraceae > CAYFZO01. The sequence goes on from OZ245335.1 coordinate 740,943, forward strand.
CCCAAAACACCGCTTTGGCCTTGACCAGATCGACAATGCCTGCAAAGTTCTCTTCGCTGCCAATCGGCAACTGCACCGGCACCGGCCGCGCGCCGAGTCTGTCCTTGATCTGCTTGACGACGCACATGAAATCGGCACTGGCACGGTCCATCTTGTTTACGAAAGCGATCCTCGGCACCTTGTAGCGCTCGGCCTGCCTCCATACCGTCTCCGACTGCGGCTCAACGCCACCAACCGCGCAAAATACCGCCACTGCGCCATCAAGTACCCGTAGGGAACGCTCTACCTCGATCGTAAAATCCACATGCCCGGGCGTGTCGATGATGTTAATCCGGTGCTCGCCAAACTGCCTGCCCATCCCCTCCCAGAAACAGGTCGTCGCCGCCGAAGTGATGGTGATCCCGCGCTCCTGCTCCTGCTCCATCCAGTCCATCACCGCCGCGCCATCGTGCACTTCACCGATCTTGTGCGAGATTCCGGTATAGAACAGCACACGCTCCGTCGTCGTCGTCTTACCGGCGTCAATATGAGCCATGATGCCGATGTTGCGGTAACGTTCAATGGGGGTCGTACGCGCCATAGCTTTTCATAGTCTCCCGACTGCCATCACCAGCGATAATGAGAAAAAGCTTTGTTCGCCTCGCTCATCCGGGTCATGTCTTCGCGGCGCTTGACCGCAGCTCCCTTGCTCTCGATTGCATCGAGCAGTTCATTGGCGAGCTTGTCGCCCATCGAGCGCGCCCGGCGTTTGCGAGCGGCATCGATAATCCAGCGCATGGCAAGCGTCATCTGCCGCGCCGGGCGAACCTCGGTCGGCACCTGGTAAGTAGCCCCGCCGACCCGGCGGGATTTGACTTCGACCCGCGGCTTGACATTGCTCAATGCCAGCTTGAATTTCTCGAGCACCTTTTCGACGTCCTTTTCCTGCTCTTGTATCCGCCCCAAGGCACCATACACAACGCGCTCGGCAATCGATTTCTTGCCCTTCTTCATTACGATGTTGATGAACTTTGCAACGACCACGTCATGATACTTGGGGTCGGGCAGGGTTTCTCGCTGGGCGATAACTTTACGGCGTGCCATGATCTTCTCCCCGCTAGGCCTTGGTACGCTTGGTGCCGTACTTGGAGCGCCCTTGCCTGCGGTCCGCCACACCTTGTGTATCGAGACTGCCACGCACGATGTGATAGCGCACGCCGGGCAAGTCCTTCACGCGACCACCGCGAATCAGGATCACGGAATGCTCCTGGAGGTTATGGCCCTCGCCGCCTATATACGCGGTAACTTCGTAGCCGTTGGTGATACGTACGCGCGCGACCTTGCGCAACGCAGAATTGGGCTTTTTAGGTGTTGTCGTATAGACGCGGGTACAAACCCCGCGCCTTTGCGGACAAGAGTCCAGCGCCGGCACATTGCTCTTTGCCACCTTGCGCTTTCTGGGGTTGCGCACCAGTTGATTGATCGTTGCCATACGACGCTAACCGCATTATTCGTTCCAGACTGTTAAACGCTGTGAAACCCGGCGCGCGAAAGCGTAGGATTCCAAATAACCGCTTACTATAAATAAAGACCACCACTATAGTCAACCGCTTGTACGGGTTTGTTAGCCAAAAGCCGTAATGTCACCTCTGTCAAATTCTAAAATACCCCCTTTTGATTTCGGGAGGGGTCATGGCATTCGTAGGGGCGACGCATGCGGCGCAACCAATCGAACGCACGGACGAGGTCTGGAAATCCAGGCCCTGACCATCTCAAAACCCCGGCAACCTCCGCGCCGTTGCCACGCGTAAACCCCGGCTTACACCGCGCCTGACCGCTCTCTGTCATATGAGCAACGTTGCAATCAGGCTTGCCCACACGTTTACGGCCTTATACATTGGGGCAGATCAACTCGACCGACGGGGCGCGGATACTTCAACCTGCTGTACAATCGCAAGCCATGCGACGCCACCCCCCAGACCTGGTACTGTTTGATCTGGACAACACCCTGCTTGCAAGCGACAGTGACTTCATGTGGAACGCGTTTATCTGTGAGATCGGCGTGGTCGAAAAAGACGAATACCAACGACGTAACCGGTATTTTTACCGGCAGTATCGAGACGGAGAACTCGATATCGACGCCTATCTTCGCTTTTCGCTCGAGCCCATCAGCAAAATCTGCCCGGACGAATTGAACAGGCTGCATGAGCAGTTCATGGGCAAATGCATAGAACCGCTGATCACGCCAGAGGCACTCGCGCTGGTTGGCGAGCATCGTGATGCCGGCGATATTACTGTCATCATCACCGCAACCAACCGTTTCGTCACGGGGCCGATCGCAGCACGGTTCAGCGTGACGCACCTGATCGCGACCGAGCCGGAATACAAAAACGGATGGCTCACCGGCAGAATCATCGGCACCCCCTGCTTCCGGGAAGGCAAGGTCAAGTGCCTGCAACAGTGGTTGGAAAAAGAACAGCCGATTTATCATAAAACCCGGTTTTACAGCGACTCGTACAACGATCTGCCGCTGCTGTCGCAAGTGGACTACCCGGTCGTGGTCAACGCTGATCCTCGGCTGTGCGCCCACGCCAGGGATAAAAACTGGCCCATGATGTCGTTGCATTGAAACCGCCCGCCAGCCTTGGCGGAACTACCGATACGAATGCTTGATGCTCGGCCCGCACAAGCTGGCTGTACCTGGGCTCGCCTGCGGGTTGCCGTGCGGAAACCCGCACTGTTACAGAGCGTAGGAAAAGCTGTCCTGAAACCGTTGATCGAACTCGTCGCGAGTGAAGTGGTGTTGCTGGGTGCCCGCAGACTCGACCTTGATCGTTCCCATCAAGGAAGCGACACGCCCGATCGTCTGCCAGTCCATATCATGTTGCAAACCGTAAATGATCCCCGCACGATACGCGTCGCCGCATCCGGTCGGGTCTACAGCTCGCTGCGGAGCGACCGGCTGAATTTCGATGCTTTTCCCGGAAGCGTAAATCACCGAGCCTTTCCTGCCATGTGTCACGAACAGAGCTCGCACGCGCTCGGAAAGCCGCTCGATCGAAATATCGGTGCACCGCGCTATCAACGACGCCTCGTATTCGTTGCAAGCAGCCCAGTCGGCGTGTTCGACAAAGCGTAGCAACTCGTCGCTGTCAAACATGTGCGTACCCTGACCGGGATCAAACAGGTAAGGGATGCCGGCCTCACTGAACTGCCGCGCATGTGCCAGCATCCCTTCTCGTCCCTCCGGCGAAATAACACCCATGCGGATACCGGCGGCGGACGGCACCCTGCTTAGGTGGCAGACATCCATGGCACCGGGGTGAAAAGCAGTGATCTGATTGCCGTCCGCGTCGCTGATAATGTACGCGGCAGCGGTCAAATGCTGCTCGAGCACAGGAACGTACCTGCGATCGATTGAATGTTGGTCCATCCACGCTGCGTAAGATGCGAAATCACTGCCCACGGTCCCCATCAGGTAACCATCGCCCCCCAACAGCTTCAGGTTATAGATGATGTTGGCACCGCAGCCGCCAAACCCACGACGTACGTCTGGTACCAGGAACGAAACGTTCAGCATTTGCAGTTGGTTGGGGATAATATGCTCGTGGAAGCGCCCTTCGAAGCGCATGATATTGTCGAACGCGATGGAGCCGCAGACCAATGCCGACATCTGCAAGCCTCGTACCACCGACGCAAGACGCGCGTCAGTCCCCTACTTCGACCATGACAAAGTCCCTCTTTGCCGCACCACACCCCGGGCATACCCAGTCGTCGGGAACCTCTTCCCAACGTGTGCCGGACGCCAGACCGTCCTCGAGCGAACCTTTCTTTTCGTCGTATAACCAGCCGCACACCAAACAAACGTATTTTTTGTAAGGCATGATCAATACTCGCCAGAAACCGGTTCCTACTATACATTGATGCAAACACAACAATCCACCGTGCTTTGCATCTCCGGTTTCGACCCAACCGGCGGAGCCGGGCTGCAGGCAGACATCGAGACCGTCGCGGTAATCGGTCTGCGCGCCGTCTGCGCGCAAACCTGCAATACGCTGCAGGACGAAGACGGTGTAACGACCGTGATGCCGATGCCCGCCATGCTGCTACTGCAACAGATCGAAAGTCTGTGCGCCGCTTTTGATATCGCCGCCGTCAAGATCGGCGCGGTTTCTTCGGCGGAAAACGCCGAGACAACTGCCCGGGGGCTTGCGAAAATCACCTGCCCGCTGATCGTCGATCCAGTGTTGCAAGACGCCACAGGCAAGCCACTGGGCGACCCGGACACGGCAGCGGCAATTCGCAGGTACCTGCTACCTGCCACCACCTGTGCGACCCCCAACCGCGAGGAACTCATGGCGCTGGTACCGGAAGCCGCAACACCCGATGCCGCCGCAACCACGTTGCTGGAAGAAGGTTGCGGCGGGATCCTCGCGACCAGCCAGAAACGGCGGAAAGACACCCTGCACCACGTGCTGTACAGGCCGGGTGCCCCCAACCAGGGTTTCCTTTCCAGGCAGTTGCCCGGCGAGTTCCATGGTAGCGGCTGCACTCTGTCGAGCGCACTCGCCACCTATATCGCCCTCGGAAGCTCGTTGCATCAGGCAATAAATCAGGCGCTGGCATTTACAGCGCGCGCACTTGCAAACGCGGCGACGCTGGAGCGCGGCGGAAAGCGAAAGTTCCCTGGAAGATGGTGCCGCACACCAAACTGAAGGGCCTGTACTTGATCGCAGGCTCGGGGCTGGAGGTCGCTACAGCCGGGTCCTGGCTTTCATCCGGCGTCGCTCTGGTGCAATATCGCAACAAAACCGCCGACTGGAACACCCGACTGAAAGAAGCCCGGCAGTTGCGCGGACTGTGCGAGAAACGCTGCATCGCGCTGATCATCAACGATGATGCCGAACTTGCCATCGCGGCCGGTGCCGATGGTGTACATTTGGGAAAAACCGACCTGCCGGTGTCACGGGTACGCAAGTGGTTCGGCGACAGACTCATCGTCGGCGCGTCGTGCTACAACTCAATTGCACGTGCGCTTGCAGCACAGCACGACGGTGCCGACTACGTCGCGTTCGGGGCACTGTTCGCGTCCCGGACCAAACCGGAGGCAACGCGCGTTGCTCTCGTGCAACTCGCTGAATACAAACGAAGGCTTACGATCCCCGTGTGTGCGATCGGCGGCATCACCCTGGAAAACCTCGACCGGGTGCTCGATACCCGCGCCGATCTGGTCGCGGTGAATGCCGCGGTCGCATGCGCTGACGATCCACGCGCGACCGCGCGATGCCTGGTCGAAAAGATTAACCGCCGCCCCTGACATCGGATACCGCGCGCGCGATGTCCAAAGCCTGTCGATGGGCGGCAACATCGTGTACACGAAAGATGCGTACCCCGGCAAGTGCTCCGATCACCGCCGCCGCGCAACTGCCTCCAACTCGCTCCCTGGGCGGTGCCTCCCTGGCGTCATCGAGCGCCGCTATGAACCGTTTGCGGCTCGCTCCCAGCAGTACCGGGTAAGGCATCTGCGTAAACCGGCGTAAGCCCGCGAGCAACGCGACGTTATGCGCCAGCGTCTTGCCAAACCCAATCCCCGGATCGACGACGATCTGCTCCGGGGCGACGCCGTCGGCACGGGCCGCCGCTACGCGTGCGTCGAGAAACCGGCGAACCTCGGCCACCACATCATCGTAGCGTGGTGCATCCTGCATCGTTTCGGGCGTGCCCTGCATGTGCATCAGGCAGATCGGCACCTTGCGCGCTGCCACCAGCTTAAACATCGTGCCATCTTCGCGGCCGGCGGATATATCGTTGATCATGCCAGCGCCTGCGTCGAGCGTGGCGGCGGCGACATCGGCGGAAGTCGTATCGACACTGATCAAAACGCCCGGGAGTTTCGTTGCTACGGCCTCAACGATGTCGAGCACACGGCGTTTTTGTTCATCGGGCGGTACGCGGCATGAGCCAGGCCGTGTCGACTCGCCGCCGATGTCGACCACGGCGGCTCCTGCGGCGACCATCGCCGCCGTCTGGCGCAACGCGGTATTGATGTCGCAATACAATCCACCGTCGGAAAAGCTGTCGGGCGTTACATTCAGGATGCCCATCAAGGTCGGCTGGGGAAAAACGTTCACCGGCGTGAGTAGACCCGGATTGTCTCGCCCACATCAAAAGCCATCAGGTCCTGCCCCATGACAAAATCAACGCCGCTGTCCTCCGACAACGAGGCGAGCAGGCTGTCTTCCTGCACACCGAACACGAGCGCATGAACCAAAGCCACGAGACGCGGCGCAGCGGCGGCAGCGACCCTGACCACGGCTTCGGGCGATGCATGATAAGCCAGCACTTTATCAAGCCGAGGGTTGCGTGACCGGATTGCCTCGGACGCAACCGCTATCTCGTGAATGAGCAAATCACTGTCCCGGGCATGCTTTGCCAGATTATCCGAGTAGCGGGTGTCCCCTGATACGACCACCGAGTATTCTCCGTAGTCCACGCGGTATCCCCAGGCTGGCTCGAAAGCACCATGATCGACTTTGAAAGCGGTCACCGCCACGCCGTCGTGCTCGTAAACGATGCCCTCGGTCAACGCGTGGCTTCGATATTGAATGCCTTGCGGCGCGAGCCGCGTATAGGAAAGGCGCGAATCGATATCCACGGTGTAAGCCTGCCTGATATGCGCGAGGTGTTCGTCGATACCCATGGGGCCCCAGACTTGAAGCGGTCGCGTGCGCTGAAACACCCACCCCGACAGCATCAAGTCCGGCAAGCCGACCAGGTGGTCGTAATGCAGGTGCGTAATGAACAGCTTGTCGATTTCGGCAAGCGGCACCCCGATCTGCTCGAGGCGTTGAGCAACCCCTCGTCCTGTGTCAAACAACAACCGCTGGCGATCGGCTTCCACCAACACCGCCTGCCCAAAGCGCTCGAGTTGTGGTGCCGGCGTTCCGGTACCGAGCAGGGTCACCACCAGGACCTCGGCGTGCAGTGGCAACGCCAACAACAACAGCCAACCGAACGCAAACGATCTGGCGACCGCGCTCATCGCCTGGTCCGCAACACTGCCAGAAACGCCTCCTGCGGCACTTCGACCCGGCCGATTCGTTTCATCCGCTTCTTGCCTGCCTTCTGTTTTTCCAGCAGCTTTTTCTTGCGCGTAATATCGCCACCGTAGCATTTGGCGGTCACGTTTTTGCGCAGTGCCTTGACGGTCGTCCGCGCCACCACGCGCGACCCCAACGCCGCCTGTAGCGCGATGTCGAACATCTGCCGCGGGATCAATTCCTGCATGTTCTCTATCAACGCTCGCCCCAGCGCATACGCGTTGGAACGATGGACGATCACCGACAGCGCATCGACCCGCTCGCCGTTGATCAGCACGTCGAGCCTTTGCAGGCTGGCGGGTTGATAATCAGTCAACCGGTAGTCGAAAGACGCGTAGCCTCTGGTGATCGATTTCAGGCGATCGAAAAAATCGACCACGATTTCACCCAGCGGCATCTCAAACTCGATCGCAGCCTGCCTGCCCGCGTAGTGCAGCCTTTTCTGCACCCCGCGTTTTCCAATGCATAAACCCAGTACGTTGCCAACGTATTCCGCCGGGGACAGCACGGATACCTGCGCCATCGGTTCGAGAATCCTGTCGATGTCTCCCGTCGGCGGTAATTGCACGGGGCTGCGTACTTCGATTACCTCGCCGCTTTTGGTAACCACCCTGTAGGTCACCGTCGGTGCCGTGACGACAATGTCAAGCGCGTACTCGCGCTCGATCCGCTGTTTGATAATTTCCATATGCAGCATTCCGAGGAAGCCACAGCGAAATCCCAACCCCAGCGCCGCCGAATTCTCCGGCCCATGCGACAGGGACGCGTCATTGAGACTCAATTTATCGAGCGCGTTGGTCAAGGCTTTGTAAGCATCGGCACGTATGGGGAAAAACCCCGCGAATACGCGCGATTTGACCGGTTCGAATCCCGGCAGCATTGCCGAGGTAGGAAGCGCCACGTGGGTAATCGTGTCGCCGACCCGTGCCGCGTGCAGATCCCTGATACCAGCGACGACAAACCCGACTTCCCCGGTCTCCAGCACCTCGCGTTCCCTGCGCTCGGGCGTGAAGACACCCAGGCTCTCAACCTGGTGCACCTGCCTGGTCGCCATAAACAGCAGCCTGTCTTTTCTGCGCAGGCAGCCATCGACGATCCGTACCAACGAGACAACACCGACATAACTGTCGAACCAGGAGTCCACGATCAGCACTTTCAGCGGCTGGTCAGGAGCTCCCTGGGGAGGAGGCACGCACCGTACCAACTCGCGCAACAAAACATCGATGCCCTCGCCGGTCTTGGCGCTGACCGCAACCGCCGACGATGCATCGATACCAATCATCTCCTCGATTTCCCGCTTGACACGTTCGGGATCGGCGGCAGGAAGATCGACCTTGTTCAATACCGGCAGCACCACCAGGTTTTGGTCCATGGCGGCGTGGCAGTTGGCGATGCTCTGCGCCTCGACCCCCTGCGCGGCGTCGACCACCAACAGGGCTCCTTCACAAGCTGCCAGTGAACGAGAGACCTCGTAACCGAAATCCACATGTCCCGGCGTATCGATCAGGTTCAGGGTGTAGACGGTACCCGTATCGCCATGGTAAGCGAGCGTTGCCGACTGCGCCTTGATCGTGATTCCACGCTCGCGTTCTATCTCCATCGAGTCGAGCACCTGAGGTGACATTTTGCGCTTGCTCAAGCCCCCGCAGATCTGTATGAAACGGTCGGCAAGCGTAGACTTGCCGTGATCGATATGCGCAATGATTGAAAAGTTGCGGATATTACCGAGAGACATGTCTTTTGCCGACACGCCATGGCCGGCGGGTGGGAGCTTCAAGGCTCTTCCGGAATCCTCATCGCCAGGAAACGGGATCGATCTTCGCGCATGACCAGTACCGTGATGAACTGACCGCGCTGCAACCCGGGTATCAGCTCACGCATCTTGCTTACGCTGTCGAGGCTCTGGTTATCCAGCGACAGCAACAGGTCTCCCTTGATAATACCCGCGCTCCTGGCCGGGCCGGGTATCACCCCTGTTACCCTGACCGCCCCGTTTTTGATGCCGAATCGCTCGCGCTCCGCGACCTCCAGGTCGGCAAGCGACAGACCCAGAACGGTCTTTTCAATTCTTTCGCTGACGTTTTGAGACATGTTCTCAGGCAGTCTACCAACCGTCACCACGATGGTGATCGGCTCGCCTTCACGAAGCAATCCGACATCGACCTCCTTACCCACTTCGCTCCGACCGACGATGGGCGGCAAACTACCGGCAGTGCGAATCTCCTGTCCGTCGAACTCGAGTACCACGTCCCCGGGCCGGATACCACCGTCTGCTGCCGGGCCGCCTTCGACAACGCTGGAAACCAGCGCGCCCTGTGGCTTGTCCAGACCAAACGATTCCGACAGCTCTCTTGTGATTTCCTGAACGTACACCCCGAACCACCCGCGCACCACCTCACCTTTTTCCTTGAGCTGATTCACGACATTCATCGCGACCTCGATCGGAATGGCAAATGACACCCCCATGAAGCCACCGGTATGACTGTATATCTGCGAATTGATACCGACCACCCTGCCGTCGAGGTCGAGCAACGGACCGCCGGAGTTGCCCGGGTTGATCGCAACATCGGTCTGAATGAACGGCACGTAGCTTTCCGACGGCAGGTTGCGCCCTATGGCACTGACAATGCCCGCGGTAACCGAGTATTCAAACCCGAATGGCGAACCGATGGCGGCTACCCATTGCCCAGGCTTGAGTTGTTCCGAAGATCCCAGATCGGCGACCGGCAAGTCATCCGCCTGCACCTTAAGCAGTGCCGTGTCCGTCTCCACGTCGGCGCCGATGAGTTCAGCCGGAAGCTCTCGGCGGTCATTGAACCTGATAACGATCTCATCGGCGTTCCTGATCACGTGGTAGTTGGTAATGATGTAGCCGTCCCGGGAAATCACGACCCCAGAGCCGAGGGAGCGAGGGTCGATCCGTGGCCTGGAGGGTTCGTGCTCCCCGAAAAACTCCTCGAAAAACTCGAACCACGGGCTCCCGGGCGGAATGTTCGGAGGCGAGATCGGAGCACGCTGCTCTTCTTCTGGCGGGTGCTGCCTGGTACTGACGTTGACAACCGCTTTCGATGCTTTCTCGACCAGCGAGGAGAAATCCGGCAATTCTGCCAGCACCGGGAACGCAAGACTCGCGCCCAGCAAAAATATCAATACACGACGAAAGATCATAAACGATGCCTGACGGCACAAAGTAATGCTACCATTAGGATAGCATTGAACCACAGCTTTGTTCAGTTTGATTCCCGTGCTTGATTACCCTTGGAGCTACCTGAAGCGGGTTCACAGGCACCTTTGGCGATCTCTGGAAACGCGACCATAACGAGTGCCTGCGCGCGAAGAAAGCTCCGTGGCGTAGCTGGAAACGGCTCCGTGGCGTAGCTGGAAACGGCTCCGTAACGTGGCTGGAAAAGCGATCCAGGTACAACCAACCGATCCACTCGAGTGGCAAACAAACGAAAGCACCTGCGCGACTACGATACCCTCATCGTGGGCGGCGGTGCCGCCGGCCTGAGCCTGGCTCTGTACCTGCCTGAAACACTGTCGATCTGCCTGCTGGTCAAGGGTGGCCCACCACAGAGCAGCACGTACTACGCGCAGGGAGGTATCTCCGCCGTGCTGAGCGACAACGATTCGCTGCAGGCACACATCGACGACACGATCGCCGTTGGTGCCGGCCTGTGCCTGCCCGAAGTCGTAGATCGGGTAATCGAGGTTGCTCCTGGTACGATCGGCTGGCTACAGGAAATGGGGGTGTCCTTCACGATTGACTCCAGGAACCAGGATCTGCTGCACCTGGCCCGTGAGGCCGGTCACAGCCACCGCAGAATCGTCCACAGCAAGGACCGCACCGGCAAAGCCATTCAGGACTCGCTCCTCGAAAGAGTTCGCGAAAGAAAAAACATCACGATCGTCGGCTCGACCGCCGCGATCGACCTGATCACGGACAATGACACCTGCCTTGGGGTCTATGCCCTGCATACCGGGGGGAAAGGCCACATCAAAAAAATCACTGCCTACACAGCCGCGGCGACGGTATTGGCAACCGGCGGTATTGGAAAGGTGTATCTGTACACAAGCAACCCCGACAGCGCTTCCGGTGACGGTATCGCCATGGCGTGGCGGGCCGGCTGTCGCATCGCAAACATGGAATTCATACAGTTCCACCCGACCTGCCTGTATCATCCACAGGCAAAATCCTTCCTGCTGAGCGAAGCGCTCCGAGGCGAAGGCGCCAGACTTCTACTGCCCGACGGCAAGGAGTTCATGCACCGGTTCGATTCGCGTGGAGCCTTGGCACCGCGCGATATTGCCGCACGCGGCATCGATCATGAAATGAAGCGGCTTGGTATCGACTGCGTCTACCTGGACATCTCGCACAAACCAGCGGCGTTCATCAAATCGAGCTTCCCGTCGATTTACCAGGAATGCCTTAAGTATCATTACGACATCACACAGGCCCCGGTGCCGGTGGTCCCCGCCGTTCACTACAACTGCGGCGGCATCGTGACCGACATCAACGGACGCACCGATATCAACCAACTGTACGCGATCGGAGAAACTGCGTGGACCGGGCTGCACGGCGCAAACCGCATGGCGAGCAATTCGCTGCTGGAGTGTGTGGCGTTCGCGAAGTTCGCCGCAAGCGACATCGTCAGGAACGCCTCCAGCCACCCCCCGCCGAATATACCGGACTGGGATGAAAGCCGCGTCATAGAATCCAGCGAAGAGGTGGTCACATCGCACAGTTGGAACGAACTACGGTGGGTCATGTGGAATTACGCTGGCATCGTCCGCACCAAAAAACACCTGCTACGCGCACAGCGTCGCATCGACCTGCTACTTGCGGAAGTTGACGAGCACTACCGCAAATTTCGCATCAACGGCGATTTTGTCGAGTTGCGCAATCTGGTCACCGTGGCCAACCTGATTGTGCAGTCGGCATTGTCCCGCTTGGAAAGTCGCGGGCTGCATTACATGCGGGAACACCCACACGCCGACCTTGCCCTGGATGGAAAAAACACCCTGCTGAAACCAGCGCGACAAAGGCCCGGGGCGAAAGAAATCAACTTCACCTGATGGACGCACGGGTCGGGTTGCAGCCGATCCAGCAGGCTGGCATCGCCCTCCCGACAGATTTACTGTGATTGGCCAGGATGACGGCTTCTGCACCCGAAGCCGATGGCACGCACCCGGTTGAGTGTGCAGGACACTGCTCTCCCCATTGATTTGGCGTGGGAAGAAACTGTATGATTAGCCCCTTTATGTTCAATCAGATCATAGTCCCCAAGGAAACCTTCGAGGGCGAGCGGCGTGTCGCCGCTTCCCCCGAAACCGTCCGCAACCTGCGTTCGCTGGGTTATGAAATTGCCATCGAACAGGGTGCTGGCGAAGCGGCCAGCTTCAGCGACGAAGCCTACCGCGAGCAAGGTGCTGAAATCGTACCCAACGCCGACGCGCTTTGGCAAAGAGGTGACATCGTCCTCAAGGTTCGCGCCCCAAGCCTGGCCGAAGCCGACCAAATGAAGCCAGGCACGACCCTTATCAGTTTCATAGCACCGGCACAAAACCCGAAACTGCTCGAAAAGCTCGAATCCCAAAACGTCACCGCGCTGGCGGTCGACCAGATTCCACGCATTACGCGTGCGCAAAAACTCGACGCGCTGAGTTCGATGGCCAATATCGCAGGTTATCGCGCGGTCATTGAAGCGGCGCACAACTTCGGACGCCTTCTCGGTGGGCAGAGTACTGCCGCCGGCCGCATACCCCCCGCAAAAGTATTGATCATCGGGGCCGGCGTCGCCGGGCTTTCAGCGATTGGAACAGCCCGCGGACTGGGGGCAATGGTGCGCGCTTTCGACGCCCGCCCCGAAGTCGCCCAGCAGATTGAAAGCATGGGGGCCGATTTTCTAACGGTAAGCATAGAAGAAGATACCAGCGGCGGCGGCGGCTACGCAAAGCAGGTAAGCGACGCTTTTCTCGAGGCGGAACTTGCGCTGTTCTCCGAACAAGCCAAGGAAGTGGACATTATTATCACGACCGCGCTGATCCCCGGTAAACCGGCCCCGAAACTCATCACTGAAAATATCGTCAAGCAGTTGAAGCCCGGTAGCGTCATCGTCGATCTGGCGGCAGAACAAGGCGGCAACTGTGAACTCACCGAAGCGGACAAAGCCGTCGTCAAGCATGGCGTTACCATCATTGGTTACACCAACCTGCCGAGCCGCATGGCCGGCCAGTCAAGCCGCCTGTACGCAAGCAACCTGCAGCATTTCATGCGTGACCTGACGCCAGGGAAAGACGGCACCCTGGTGTTCGACATGGAAGATGTTGTAACCCGCAGTGCTACGGTGACCCGGGGCGGAAAGATCATGTGGCCTCCGCCGCCACTTGAGGTCCCTGCTCCACCGAAGCCGGCGGCAAGCGAGCCGGCGCCGGAAGTAGCACCACAAAATCCTCGCCGCAAGGGCCTCGTCACGCTCGTGGTCGCCGCGGCTGGCGCACTCGGCCTGCTCGGGCTCGGCCAGGTAGCCCCGCCGGAATTCATGACTCACTTCACCGTGTTCGTACTGGCCTGCCTCGTAGGCTGGCAGGTCGTCTGGAACGTCACGCCCGCCCTGCACACGCCGCTGATGAGCGTAACCAATGCGATCAGCGGCATCATCATTATCGGCGCGTTGCTGCAAACTTCGGACAACACGACCACCACAGGGCTGACCCTGGCGTTGATCTCCGCAATGATTGCCATGGTCAACGTGGCAGGCGGATTTCTCGTCACGCAGCGCATGCTGAACATGTTCCGCAGAGAAAAATAACATTGGAATAAACGAATGACCCCTGGCGTTACAACCATGGCGTACATCGCCGCCGGCGTGCTCTTTATCCTGAGCCTCGGGGGGCTGAGCCACCAGGAAACCGCCCGTCGCGGCAACATCTACGGCATCGTGGGCATGATCGTCGCGATCTCGGTCACACTGATGCTCGACAGGGTAGGAAACTACGGCTTCCTCCTGCCGCTTATGATCGTCGGGGCGCTGATCGGGGTGTTTGTTGCGAGCAAGGTCGAAATGACGCAAATGCCGCAACTGATTGCCATGCTGCACAGCTTTGTCGGGCTTGCCGCGGTGCTGGTCGGTATCGCCAACTATCTCGACTCGACGCTGCAGCTAACCGGCGTCGAACGCACCATACACGAAACCGAAATCTACCTGGGCGTCTTCATCGGCGCGATCACCTTCACCGGTTCGATCATCGCCTTCGGCAAACTGCAGGGTGTCATCACCGGCAAACCGCTGTTGCTGCCAGGACGCCATCTTTTCAATGCAGGCATCATTGTCTTGTCGCTGATACTGGGATACGTGTTCCTCAACGGCTCGCACGAGGCTGCCTGGGTCAGCCTGCTGATAATGACCGTACTGGCGCTGGTCCTCGGCGCGCACCTGGTGGCCGCGATCGGAGGCGCCGACATGCCAGTCGTCGTTTCGATGCTCAACAGCTACTCCGGCTGGGCCGCTGCCGCAACCGGCTTCATGCTGAGTAACAACCTGCTTATCATCACCGGAGCACTGGTGGGGTCGAGCGGGGCCATTCTGAGTTACATCATGTGCCGGGCAATGAACCGCAAATTTCTCAGTGTGATCCTGGGTGGTTTTGGTGCCGGAACCGGCGTGGTCGGCGAGGTGAGCGGAGAAATCAATGAAATCAATGCAGACGAAACCGCCATGTTGCTGAAAGAAGCCACATCGGTAGTGATCGTCCCTGGGTACGGCATGGCGGTCGCACAGGCCCAGAGCACGGTCAGCCACCTGACCAAAGTGTTGCGCGAGAAAAACATCACGGTGCGGTTTGCCATCCACCCGGTAGCCGGGAGACTGCCTGGCCACATGAACGTACTGCTCGCCGAAGCGCACGTTCCCTATGACATCGTTCTCGAAATGGACGAAATCAACCCGGACCTGCCCGGCACCAATGTCGTGCTCGTCATCGGTGCCAACGACATCGTGAACCCTGCCGCGCTCGATGAACCCAACAGCCCGATCGCCGGGATGCCCGTCATCGAAGTGTGGAAAGCAGATACCGTCATTGTCCTGAAACGCAGCATGGCTTCAGGCTACTCCGGCGTAGAAAACCCGCTCTTCTTCAAGGAAAACACCCGCATGTTGTTTGGCGACGCGGACGCGAGCGTCGGCAGCGTATTGCAAAAAATCTGACCCGGCCGTAACCGGTTCACCCTCTGCTGTCTCAAAGGTTCAGCAACTGCTGACGGTAGATTTTCAGCTCCTCGATCGAATCATACACATCGCCAAGCGCCCGATGTGCAGAGTTTTTCCTGACGCTGTCGCAAACCTCAGGCTTCCAGCGCAACGCCAATTCCTTGAGCGTGCTGACGTCGAGATTGCGATAATGGAAGAAGGATTCGAGATCGGGCATCAACCGTGCGAGAAAGCGTCTGTCCTGGCATACGCTGTTGCCGCACATCGGCGAATGGCCAGCCACCGTAAACTGCTTCAGGTACGCAAGAGTTTCCATCTCGGCTTCGCCATACCCCAGGTCGCTGCGACGCACCTCTTCAATCAGGTTCGATTGGCCGTGCTGCCTTTGGTTCCATTCATCCATGGCATCCAGGACTTCGTCAGGCTGGTGAATGACCAGCGAATGCCCCGCGTCGAGAATCTGCAGGCGTGGCGATGTCACTACAGTCGCGATCTCGATGATTCCGTCGGAGGTGGTATCGAGACCGGTCATCTCCAAGTCTATCCAGACCAGATTCAGTGAGTTGTCCATCATGAACCCGCCTTGGCTAGCACATCACCCATGAGCATATGCTACTACGCACTCGCCCGGCCGCTCTGCGTACCAGCCACCCCCGCAACGCACGGCCGCGACGAGTACGCAAACCCAGCCTGGGAAATACCTGGTTCTCACCTGTCCACTGCTCTATACTGGCCGCCTTGGTACCATAACCACGGGATAACGCTGTGAGAACTCGTTCCTTCGGCAAGTGTGCCGCCTGGATCTACAGTGCTGTGATCGTCTGTGCACTGCCTTCCGCGGCGGCGGACGATGTCGCCCCTGACCATTACCTGCAAAGTTGCGTCGGTTGCCACGTCCGTATCACCGGAGGAGAAGGTGAGCTGCTGTATCAACGCAAGGGGCGGCTGGTGAACAATTATGAGGAGTTGATGGAACGTGTCAGGTATTGCAGCTCCGGCGCCAACTGGAACACGCGGCAATTTGAACAGACCGTACACTATCTGAATAGTCGCTTCTATCGTTTTTCTCCGCCAGCGGACGCCGAATAAAACCCACGGCGACAACCATGCAACAGGCGCAGGCCATGATTGAGCCTGCCCCGTAAACCAGCCAACGCCTGCACCCGGGTTCCGGCTCCCTTTTGCGTCGGCACTACTTCCTGGCTTCAAATGCCTGCGACAATGTCGTCGCATCGATAAACTCCAGTTCTCCCCCAGCGGGCACGCCCTGTGCGAGGCGCGTCGCGTTGACCCCATACTTGGTTGCGAGCTCGCTGATCAGATGGGCGGTCACGTTGCCCTCGACCGTAGTGCCCGTTGCCAGTATCAGTTCCTTGATTTCACCCTCGGCAAGTAGCTTCTCCAGCGGCACCATGCCAATTTCCTCGGGACCGACGCCATCCAGCGGCGACAGTCTGCCGTGCAGCACAAAATACTTTCCCCGAAAGTCGGTATTCGCCTCTATCGCCATGACCCCTGCGGGATTCTCGACGATGCACAGCAAAGACCGCTCTCTACCTGCATCCCGGCAAATCCAGCACCGGGATTCTTCGGTAAACATGCGACACCGGTCGCAATGTTGGACAAGCTCTGTAGCAGCCTGCAGAGCTTCGTACAGGTTGATCGCGCCTTCGCGATCCTTTTCCAGCAAGAAACAGGCAAATCGTTGCGCGGTCTTCTGCCCGACACCGGGAAGGCAGGTAAACGCGTCAATCAACCGATGCAGCAAAGGCTGGGCCATAAGTAAGCTCAATCAGCCAGATCAGAGGGCTTGGTCTTGCCTGCAACCACTTCCGCACCAAAGGTATCTTTCAGCGACTGCACCACCGCGTTGGCTTCGATCGTGCGTTCGGCATCGTGCTGGCGATGACGCCTGGCTCTGGCCGCCTGCTGCTGTGGGGTTTCATGATCCGAGGACATCGACGTAAAGTGGACCTTCACGTCGCGGTTTGCAACCCGCGAGATGGCGTTGCGGATACTGTCCTCGATCGTCTGCGTCACGATGTCCTGCAGGTGCTCGTCTACCGCCAGCGTCACCTCGGTTTCGGATTGCACACTGAGTGCCGAGTTGAGGCAAATTTCTTTGTCGGCACCCGTGAGTTGCAAATGACCTATCAGTTCTGTCCAGTTGTCACTAAAATCAGCAAAGGTTACCCCGGAAATTTCCTTCGCATCACGCAACCCCGCCTCACGGTGCCCCTCTTCCATCGGCACCTCGGCGCGCTCGGGTGACGGCGACGGGGAGACGTTGGCAGTCGTTCGTACGGAGGGACGGGCAGCGTTTTTATCTACCTTTTTATCCTCACTCGTGACGCTCCCTGCCGGACGAAAGCCCAGTATCCGCAACATCGTCATCTCGAACGCGCTCCGGGTGTCCGGCAAAAACGGCAGATCCCGCTTGCCATTCAGCGCAAGCTGATAAAACAACTGCGTGTCTTCAGGTGTCAGTTCCTCGGCCAGACGTCGTACCCGGTCGGCATCAAACCACGCGGGCACACCGGCGCCGGATACTGCCTGCTGCACCGCGATCACGTGCAACAAGCCGATCAGGCGGTTCAGTACTGCGACGAAGTCCACCGCTTTCACGTGCATCGTATCGACAAGATCCATTACGCCGGAGACGTCGCCAGCCACGAGCCCGGACAGAAGTTCCACGACCTCGCCGTATCCGACCAACCCCAGCATCGCCTGCACTTCCTGCGCCTTGAGGCTGCCGTGACCATAGGCAATTGCCTGGTCAAGCAGGCTCAGGCTGTCGCGTACACTACCCTCAGCGACAAGCGCAATCTGCGCAAGCGCAGCATCTTCATACACGACCGACTCGGCTTCAAGCATGGTGGCAAGGTAGGTTCTGATTTCATCGGGCGAAAGCCGCGTCAGGTGAAACTGCAAACACCGCGAAAGAATCGTTATCGGCAACTTGCCCGGATGCGTAGTAGCAAAAAAAAACTTGACGTGCTCCGGCGGCTCTTCAAGCGTCTTGAGCAGAGCGTTGAAGCTGCTTAACGAAAGCATATGCACTTCATCTATCAGGTAAATCCTGTAGCGCCCGGCACTCGGCGCGTAATTTACACCATCGAGCAATTCCCGCATGTCATCCACCCCGGTTCGAGACGCGGCATCTATCTCGACCAGATCGACAAACCGCCCGTCAATGATCTGGCGACACGCCGAGCACTCTCTGCAAGGGGTGGAAGTAATCCCGCTTTCGCAATTCAGGCATCTGGCAAGAATACGCGCCAACGTCGTCTTACCGACCCCTCGCGTGCCTGCAAACAGATACGCGTGATGAATACGCCCGAGCTCCAGCCCGTTGCATAATGCGCGGACAACGTGCGCCTGCCCCACTACTTCCTCAAAGCTACGCGGCCGCCATTTTCGCGCCAATACCTGATAAGTCATCGTATCCTCGACATATTTGCCTGGTTACGGGCTAACCCGAACCAGGCAGGATGAAACCGGGATGTCCTCGGCTCTACCTGCCTCAATCACGAGCGACTGCCCGGACAAAACGGCTAGAACTCAAGTACGTTTTCCATGCTGTAACAGCCGGCATCACGCCTGGCGACCCACACCGCAGCGCGCACCGCACCATAGGCAAAAGCAAAACGGCTCGATGCCTTGTGCCTGATTTCAACCTCCTCACCCGCAAATGAAAAAGATGCAGTATGTTCGCCAAAAATATCCCCGCCCCGGATTGAATGAAACCCGATCGTCCGGTCGGAACGCACGCCCGTATTACCGTGCCGCCCGTACACGGCGCAGTCGTTGAGGCTGACGCCAAGCGCGTCGGCAATAAATTCTCCCATCCGCAACGCGGTGCCTGAAGGCGCGTCCACCTTGTAACGATGGTGCGCCTCGATAATCTCGATGTCTGCTTCGCTGCCAAGCGCCTCGGTCAAGCGCTTGATCAACTGAAAACACGCGTTCATGCCAAGACTCATATTCGGTGAAATCAACAGTGGCATCGTCGCGGATAAAGCCTTGATGCGTGCAAGCTGGGCATTGCTGAAACCTGTCGTGCCAACCACGGCGGCCTTGTGTACGCGGGCACAGGATTCAAGCGCGGCCATGGCACCACCCGGTGTCGAAAAATCAATCAGTACGTCAAACCCGTCCGGGTCGATGGAGCCAGCGGCTTGTATGGCGATGGGTACGGCTCCGTCTGCCGCGACTTCCCGGTTATCGTATGCCGCGGTCAGCGTCACCATATCCGATAACAAAACGGCTTCCGCCACCGCCCGCCCCATACGTCCGGCGGCGCCGTTTACTGCGACTTTAACCATGCACAAACGTTTTCTGCGGCATCAGATCCGACCGTTGCCATCCCGATCAGAAAATACCCGCAAGGAAATCCTTGACGCCTCTGATCCAGCTATCCGACTTTGGCGTGTGCTGCCTGTTGCTGCTGGTAAGCGACCGGTCAAACTGTATCAGTAACTCCCTTTGCTCGTCGGTTATATGGACAGGGATCTCTACGTTCACACGGCAGATAATATCCCCGACGGGACCACCACGCAACGGCTTGATGCCCTTGCCACGAATGCGCAACAAGCTGCTGTTCTGTGAAGCCGGCGGAACCTTGAGTCGAAAGCGTTCATGCAAGCCAGGCACTTCGACCTCGCCCCCGATGACCGCGCAGACCAGAGGCACCGGCACATCCAGCAACAAGTGCGAACCATCGCGCTTGAACAGTTTATGAGGCTTGACCCTGATCCTGACGTACAGATCCCCTGCTGGCCCGCCGCGGCCACCAGCCTCGCCTTCTCCCGCGAGCCGGATGTTGTCGCCGTTATCGATCCCTGCGGGTATCTTGACCGATAGCTCACGCACCTTACGCACGCGCCCACCACCGTCGCACTCGACGCACAGTTTCGATACCGTGCGCCCCTGCCCTCCGCATTGAGGACAAGTCTGTCGGACCGAAAACACCCCTTGCTGCATACGAATCTCTCCGCTGCCATGGCAAGCCGGGCACTCCTCGATACCGGCCCCGGGCTCGGCTCCCGAGCCGCCGCAAGCCGTACAGGTTCTAGGCATGGTCACACGAACGCGTTTTTCGGCGCCCGACACTGCCTCTTCGAGCGTCAGGTCGATCGCGTACTCCAGGTCCCTTCCCGCGTAAGCAGCCGAAGCACGGCGCCCGCCTTGCCCAAAACCGAAAACGTCTTCAAATATGTCGGAGAAGCCACCGAACCCGGTCCCCGCACCGAACCCGGCACCGAATCCCTTGCCGCCAGCGGCGCCGTTGACGCCAGCGTGGCCAAACTGGTCGTAGGCGGCGCGTTTTTGTTCATCCGCCAACACCTCGTACGCTTCCTTGATCTCCTTGAAACGCTCCTCGGCCTTGGCATCCTCGGTGTTGCGGTCGGGGTGGTGCTTCATTGCAAGCCGTTGATACGCCTTTTTTATTTCTTTGGCGGCAGCCTGCCGAGACACCCCCAGGGTTTCATAATAATCCTTGGCCACAAACTGCTCCCCCACTCACTCGTCGCCGTCCCTCGCCTGCGCCTGCATCGCGGCACACCGCGATCCAGCATGAACGCAGCGTTTTGGAAGCCTGGCTCCTGGCGCGAGCACCAAAACCAGTAAGGAAGCAGAATCACTCTTTCTTTTCATTCACTTCCTCAAATTCCGCATCGACGGCCCTGGCACCTGCATCGGTAGCATCGGCAGCATCAGCTTTCACCTCACCTGCATCGGCAGCCGTCTCGCTTGCTTCCTTGTACGCGCGCTCTGCGAGTGCCGCCGAGGCCCCGGCAAGCGCCTGCACTTTGCTCTCTATTGTCGACTTATCGTCTCCCTTGAGTGCTTCCTGCAGTTCCTCGATCGCGGCTTCGATACGCTTTTTCTCATCCTCCTCGACTTTGTCACCCATTTCTTTCATGGACTTCTGCGTCGCGTGTATCAACTGGTCGGCCTGGTTTCGCACCGCCACCACCGCCTGGAACTGGCGGTCTTCCTCGGCGTGTTTTTCTGCGTCTTCGATCATGCTCTTGACGTCGCTGTCGGACAAGCCGCTCGACGCCTTGATCACGATCGACTGCTCCTTGCCGGTGGCTTTGTCCTTGGCCGACACGTTGAGAATGCCGTTCGCATCTATGTCGAATGACACCTCGATCTGAGGGAGGCCACGTGGCGCGGATGGGATATCCGCCAGATCAAAACGGCCGAGCGACTTGTTGGTCGATGCTTTTTCGCGCTCACCCTGCAATACGTGCACAGTTACTGCGGGCTGATTATCTTCGGCGGTAGAAAACACCTGTGACTTGCGCGTTGGAATCGTCGTGTTCTTATCAATCAGTTTGGTCATCACCCCCCCCAGGGTCTCGATACCCAGCGACAATGGCGTCACATCAAGCAATAACACGTCCTTGACACTACCGCTGAGCACCCCTGCCTGCACCGCGGCTCCGACCGCAACCGCTTCATCGGGATTGACATCCTTGCGCGCTTCCTTACCAAAGAAACTGCTGACCTGCTCCTGCACCAGGGGCATCCGCGTCTGGCCGCCGACCAGGATTATGTCGGTAATATCGGAAGCAGCGAGCCCTGCGTCGGACAGCACCCGCTTACAGGGCTCCAGCGTCTGGCTGACCAGGTTTTCTACCAGCGACTCCAGCTTGGCCCGGGTCAGCTTCATATTGAGGTGCTTTGGCCCCGATTGGTCAGCGGTAATATACGGCAGATTGACCTCGGTTTGCTGGCTGGAAGACAGCTCGATCTTGGCTTTTTCGGCAGCCTCTTTCAGACGTTGCAAGGCGAGCGGATCGTCGTGGAGGTCGATACCATGATCTCGCTTGAACTCGTCGGCAAGGTAATTGATGACCGCCATGTCAAAATCCTCACCGCCAAGGAAAGTATCTCCGTTGGTGGCGAGCACCTCAAACTGCTGCTCTCCATCTACGTCCGCGATTTCTATCACCGAAATATCAAAGGTGCCGCCACCCAGATCATACACGGCTATCTTCTGGTCGCCTTCCTGCTTCTCCAGACCATACGCCAGAGCGGCCGCGGTCGGTTCGTTGATAATGCGCTTGACCTCAAGCCCCGCGATGCGCCCAGCGTCCTTGGTCGCTTGACGCTGAGAGTCATTGAAATACGCCGGCACTGTGATCACAGCGCTTTTGACCTCTTCGCCAAGATACTCCTCGGCAGTTTTTTTCATCTTCATCAGAACGCGCGCGGATATTTCCGGCGGCGCCATCTTTTTTCCCCTGGCTTCAACCCAGGCGTCGCCATTGTCAGCTTTCACAATGCGATAGGGCACCAGCTTCATGTCCTTGGAAACCACTTCTTCATCAAAACTGCGTCCGATCAACCGCTTCACCGCAAACAAAGTGTTGGTGGGATTGGTAACCGCCTGGCGCCTGGCGGACTGCCCCACGAGCACCTCGTTATCTTCGACAAACGCGACTACCGAAGGAGTAGTCCGGGTCCCCTCGCTGTTCTCGATCACGCGTGGGGTATCACCTTCCATCACGGCAACGCACGAATTGGTCGTGCCCAGATCAATGCCAATAACTTTTTCCACTGTAGTTACTCCTCTAAATATATAAAGGCGGCGGGCAAAAACAGCCTTCCGCATCTACGAAAGATGGGGGGAAGTTGCGTTTTTTCAAGACCGGCCTATGGTTTTCAGGCCTGCGAAGCATCCTCTCCCTGGCCATCCTGGTCACCGGTGCCTCTCTCATCCACGCTGGCGTCCTCCCGGGGCGCAGCAGCCACTACAACCATGGCCGCGCGCAGCAGACGCCCGTTCAGCGTATATCCTTTCTGAACCAACTCAATCACGGTGTTGGGAGGATGGTCCGCGGTCGGGGAAGTCGATATGGCCTGGTGAAGTTCGGGATCGAAGGTCTGCTCCAGGGGCGCCACCTCCTCAATGCCAAAATCACTGAACACTTGCTCCAGGGATTTCAGTGTCAACCCGACCCCCGCGCAAATATTGTCCAGTATGACCGCCCTCTTCCGGTAGTCGGCATCAGGTTTTCCCTGACTGGTGAGGCTGCGTTCCAGGTTGTCCTTGACCCCCAGCAAAGCTGAAGCAAACGATTCCAGCGCATATTGCCTGATGCGCTCGATTTCCTTGCTGGCGCGCTTGCGCGTATTTTCGAGCTCGGCCCGAGCGCGCAATTCCCCGTCTCTGGCCTCGGTCAGTTGGTGTTGCGCTTCGGCCAGCAACGACGCAGGGTCTTCAGCGACCGCATCAGCGTTGCCATCACGGCCGTTGTCCCCGCGGTCATCGTCGGTTATTTCCACTTCTCCCCGACCGGCCTGACCAGCGGCTTCAGGAGCCTGTTTGTCCCGATCCTTTACCATCAAATTGCTGTTCGCAAGCGACCCACCCATGCCCCACGGCCGGACGCAGCTTCGAAATCATGAAATATAGTAGTTGCTAAATGCTTTCTTTCAAGGCTTTCCCCAGCAATTTTGCCGTTATATCCACCAGAGGGATAATTCGGTCGTACGCCATGCGGGTGGGACCTATCACTGCCAAAGTGCCTACGATCTGGTTATCCACGGTATAGGGCGCGGACACGATGCTGCATTCGTACAACGCCTGATAACCGGACTCCTGCCCGATATAAATCTTGACCCCTTGTGTCTCCCTGGAAAATTTATCAAGAAGGTGCAGAATCTCCTGCTTTTCATTGAGCGCACTGAACAGCCTGCATAAATAATCCACGTCGGCAAACTCTTCGAACCGCATCAGGTTGGTCTGGCCCGACAATACCACATCGCTTCTGTCCGGCAATCCGCCGAACATCTCGCCCGCAAGCCTGATGGCTTCGAACATCACCCGTGTCATATGCTCGTGCATGTTGCGCAACTCCTCAATGATCTGCTCACGCACTTCTTCAAGGTCCTTGCCGGCAAAATGCTCGTTCAGGCAATTCGCATAATTTACCAGCTCGTGATTGCTGTAATCCCGCTCCATGGTCAGGATGAGGTTTTCTACCTCGCCGTTGCGCAAAATCAATATGGCCAACACCCGGTGCTTGTCGAGGCTGATGAACTCTACCTGTTTCAGGCGGGTCAAGCCGCGTCGCTGCACGGTCACGAGCCCTGCCATCTGCGCCAGTTCCGACAATAAGCCACTGGCTTGCTCGCATAACTCACGGCCTTTTTTTTCAGGTGCCAGGTTGCGGCGCAGGCGTTGCAGTTCGTACGCCTTGAGCGGCTTCATGCACAACATCGTGTCGACAAACTGCCGGTAGCCCAGCGCGGTCGGAAATCGACCCGCCGACGCGTGAGGAGACTGAATGTACCCAAGGGTTTCAAGGTCGGCCATGACATTGCGCATCGTGGCAGCGCTAAGGCTGAGATCCGTGCTTTTAGACAGCGTACGGGAACCCACCGGTCGACCCGTTTGAATATAACGCTCGACCAACGCATGCAGAACCGCCTGCGCTCGCTGATTCCATAAAAACTTGTCTGGTAACAACCGACCCTTGCCAATCCTGGCGCCGTCAATTTTTTTTTACCCTACCATAAAATCAGGTTCACTTGATGGAAAATCGGGAAAATTCAACCGTGCCGGGCCGCGCCGGCCAAGCCACAGCCATGGAACAGATTGCGCGTTGCCAATACCAACCGGTCCAACTCACGGATTGACCTCGGTTCCGTCGCGATATAATCCACCTTCCGATGAAAATGGAAAATATCAGGCGGGTCGCTTTGATCGTCAAGCCGGAAGACACCCAGGCTACCAGATTGGCAAACACGCTTGCCGACTACCTATTGAAACGCTTTGACACGGTGATCACCGAAAATGCGGCCGACGACTCGGGCACTCGTATCGGCCGCCTGCTGACGGTTACCAAGGAGGAAATCGGAGCACGTTGCGACCTTGCGATCACGCTGGGGGGCGACGGTACTTTTCTCGGCACCGCGCGCGCCATGGCAAAGCATGGCGTGCCCGTCATCGGGGTGAACCTTGGACGCCTCGGGTTTCTCGCAGAAGTGCTGCCGGAAAACATGATTGCCCAACTGGACGACATTTTTCAGGGAACCTGCCACGTTGAAGAACGCACCATGCTCGGCGCTACTTACTACCGCGACGGAAAAGCATTTGGTGAAGAAACAGGTTGCAATGACTTTATGCTCAAGCACCGGAACTCGGTACGTATGATAGAGATCGACACCCTGATCAATGGTGTATTCCTGAACACCGTATGGTCGGACGGGTTGATTGTTTCGACGCCCACCGGGTCGACCGGCTATGCGCTGTCAAGTGGCGGACCGATCATCGAACCGACGCTGAACGCATTGCTGCTGGTACCTATCTGCCCGCACACCTTAAGCTACCGGCCTTTAATCGTCGAACCCGACAAATCCATTGAAATCAAATACACCCTGCACAATAATGACGAAGGACTGACCTCGATGGACGGGCAGGTCAATAAAGTGCTCAACCCTGGCGATACGGTGATCTTGAAAACCCTTCCTTACCGGCTGAAGCTGATCCAGCCGGCAAACCATGACTATCTGCGGACTTTAAGGACCAAGCTTCGCTGGAGCGAAAGGCTGTAGCCCCATGGACACGGCGCGCACAATAACCGCTACGCTCTCCTGACCCACACGCACGAGCCGACAATGCTGAAATCACTGACGGTCAAGAACTTCACGATCATTGAAGAAACGAACCTGGAATTCAACGCTGGTATGTCGGTGATCACCGGAGAGACCGGCACCGGCAAGTCGATTTTGTTTGGTGCTTTGGGGCTTGCCCTCGGACAACGAGCGCAGGCGCATCATCTGAATCAACACGGCAGCCTTTCGGTCACGCTGGACATCGATCTGGGCAATTCCCCGGCCACGCAGGCCTGGCTTGAAGAGGCTGACCTGGCGAGTGGCGGCGAATGCATCCTGCGGCGTACGATCACACACACCGGACGCTCACGCGCGTTTATCAACGGCGTCCAGGTGCCGTTGCTGCAACTGCAGACGCTGGGCAGGCAGCTCGTCGAGATCGTCGGACAGAACACGCAGCAGTCGCTCACGCAACCCGAACGGCAACTCGCCATCGTCGACGCGCAGTGCGGACACGACGAAGCCCTGCAAAATCTGCGAGACACGCAGAAACAGTGGGCGGCATTGACCAGAAAACTGAAACAGCGCTTTGAACAGAACGAAGACATCAAAGCCCGCATCAGTCTGCTCGAGTACCAGATCACCGAATTGCGGGAATTCTCCCCCGAAGATGAGGAGTTTCTTGAAGTGGAGAGATCATACAAACGTTTGTCAAAAAAAGATTTCCTGCAACAGGAAATACACAAGGCGCTGGCGTTGCTTGAAGAAACCGAAGCGCACGATGCCGCCTCCAGAATTTTCGAGGCGGCACAGATTATCAAGCCGCTCACCAGCTTCGACGCCGGTGTTGTCACCGCGGTAGAGCAACTGAACGTCGCGCTGGAACACATGCAGATCGCGAGCCAGGAACTCCGCAGTTGCCTTGAGGAAATCAACGTGGATGAGGAAAGGTATCACGAACTTGAAAAGCGCCTGCAGGGCTATTTCGATTTGTCCAGAAAATACGGGGTCGTGCCTGAAAAGCTTGGCGCGCTGTACCAAAAGTTACAAGCCGATCTCGACGAGATAAAAGCGCCTGGCGCCAGCGTGGAAGAACTGCAACGCCAGCAGGCGGATCTGAAAGCCAGCTACTCGACCTTCGCAGAAGAAATTGGCAAACGACGCGAAGCCGCAGCGACAGTGCTGTCGAAGCGGGTAACCCAAACCCTGCACAAACTCAATATGCAAAGTGCCGATTTCAGCGTGCTGTTGAAGCCCTACGAAGACGATACGCCTAAGCGACACGGCAACGAACGCGCCGAGTTTTTTATCCGCACCAACCCGGGGCACCCACCGGCTCTTCTGGAAAAAATCGCATCGGGAGGAGAACTGTCGCGCATTGGCCTGGCATTGCAGGCTGCATCCGCCACGAAAAGCCAGAAGCCGATCCTGATCTTTGACGAAATCGACACAGGCGTTGGCGGGAAAACCGCCGAGATGATCGGTAAGCTTCTAAAAGCCATCAGTCAAGGCGCGCAGGTGTTTTGCATCACGCATCTACCGCAAATTGCGGCGCAGGCCGACCACCATTTTGCCATCGACAAGCAACAGCAGGGACAACGCGTCCGCGCCACCGCGAAAAAACTTTCAATGGCCGAACGGCACCAGGAAATCGCCCGGATGACGGCAGGGGCAAAAATTACTGAAAAATCGCTTGCACATGCGGGCGAAATGCTGGGCCGCGGCCGTAATGCAGCAGCAAATCAGATCCAGTAACAGCAACAGCGGCAAAACCTACGAAGTATGAGCTTCTGCAAAACAACCACCGCGCTGTTGGTGGCGGTGACAATCGCACTGACTGGATGCTCGCTACGGGAAGAGGCAAACGAGAGCAAAAAATTCTTCAGCAAGATATTCGACAAGGATACATACTCCATTTACCGCCCGGACATTCAGCAAGGCAACGCGGTCAGCCCGGGCCAACTGCAGCGGTTGCAAATCGGGATGAGCAAAGAGCAGGTACGCTACTTGCTGGGTAGCCCGATTACGCACAATGTCTTTCACAAAAACCGCTGGGACTATTACTATTACCTGATTGCCGGCACAGGAAGGAAACAGTACGACCGGGTGACGCTGTTCTTCGAAAACGACCGCCTGTCGCGCTACTGCGCTTTGGACAAGCTTTTGCCCTCAGGTGGAAAATCCGCAGACAAAAAACTCTCGTGCGAAGCATTGGAATGATGCTCGCCTCTTGCTCATCGCAAACGATCGAAAACAGCAGGATCAGGAAGTCGTTCGGTTGCGCGCGCGCCTGCGCCTCGCTGCCATGGGATCACGTTCGAGGGGACGATAAATCTCGATGCGGTCGCCGTCGGCGGGCACCGCATCCTGCGGAACACGCTCGCCGAAGATGCCGATCGCTCCTGTCCCTCGGAAGGGAGCGACGCTTGCCGGGCACTGCGCGAGAATTCCGCACCGGCGAACAATATCGGCGACGCTCTCTCCGGCGGCCGCGCGCAGGGTCATCGAAACGCGGCGACGGCTATCTGCGTACACTACTTCGACCGTGACGGGATCCGACACTATCCTCTCCCGTGTAAGGTGTGCGCCCTGGTGACAAAAGCATCGAGCAAGGAAGACGCCAGACGTTGAAAAGCCATGCCGAACATCGTTGCGTACACGCGATTGGAGAAGTCAAAAACGATCTGCAGACCGACTTCGCACCGTCGGTCGTCCAGCGAAACGAACCTCCACTCCCCTTCGAGGTATTTGAAGGGACCATCGACCAGGTTCATTTTGACCGAATCCGGCGGATTGCCTCGGTTAAGCGTAGTAAACCCGAGGCTTATGCCTCTATATTGAAAGCGCAAAGTCGCGCGCACTTCATGGCCGTCGCGAACATCTTCAACCGTCGACTCGACACATCCGGGAACAAAACAGCGATACCTCTCGATATCGTTGACCAGGCAATACATTTGATCGCGTGCGTACGGCATTTTTACCCGGCGCGAAATTGCGGTCATGCGCTAAAAAATATATTGCCCGAGTAAAACGCCCGCGATAGCGACGGGGCTCAAATAGCGCAACATGAAACGCCACAGGCGATACAACCATTCGTTGCCTCCGCTGGCCAATCCCTCCCGCAATACGAAAGCCGGTAGCTTCCAGCCTGCGAACAACGCGATCAACAAACCGCCCACGGGCAATAAAATATTGGAAGCCAGGTAATCCAACGATGCAAATACAGTCACTCCGGACACCCTCCAGGTTTCGGCGTTGCTGAACGAGAAGATCGTGAGCAAACCAATCAGCCAGGCGGTAGCGCCGATGATGGAAGCCGCGGTTCCCCGGCTGACCGAAAAACGGTCGGTAAGCCACGACAGGCACGGCTCGATCAGCGATACGGCCGATGTCCAGGCTGCGCCGAACAGCAAGAAAAAGAAAATGCTCCCGAGTATGTCGCCTCCCGGTATGTTACCGAACACCAGCGGCAGGGTTTTGAATACCAGACTGGGCCCCTGGCTTGGTTCGGCTCCATACTGAAACGCCAGTGAAAATACAATCAGCCCGGCGACTATGGCGACCACAGTATCGATCAGAGCAACCATAAGCGTCGCACGGACAATCGGAACCCGCGACGGCAGATAAGAGCCATAAGCCATTACCGCGCCCATCCCGATCCCCAGGGAAAAAAACGCCTGGCCCGTTGCGACGAGCACGCTGCCGATGGTGAGCTTGGAGAAATCAAATACAAACATATAGGCGGCAGCCTCCAGGAATGCGCCCTTAAACATTTGGTGAACCAGCATTCCTGCAAGCAAAATCAGCAGCAACGGCATCATGTACCGCAGCACACGTTCCAGACCCTGCTGAATTCCATATGCCATGACCGCGGTGCTGATCACCATAAAAATAGTGTGCCAGGCAAGCAGTTTCTCCGCGCTACCCGTCAGTTCTTCGAATATGTGCGAGATGCCATCTACCGTCAGTTGCTGAAATTCCCCCGCGCTGGCCCGGAAAAAGTAGGCGATGGTCCATCCCGCGATCACGCTGTAGTAAGAAAGAATGATCAAGCCTGCCAACACCCCCATGATCCCCACCCCTTTCCACTTCTGACTCAAGCCAAATTCCGTGGATAACCGCCCTATCGCGTACACGGGACTCCTGCGTCCACGCTGCCCGATCAGGATCTCGCCGGCCATGATTGGCAGGATGACCAGCACCGCAAGCAAATACACGAAGATGAAAGCCCCACCGCCATGCTCACCGACGATATACGGGAATTTCCAGACGTTGCCGAGGCCCACTGCCGAACCCGCAACAGCCAGAATGAACACGGTCTGCGATGACCATTGATCGCGCGCGCGTGCGTCGTTCTTGATAATCATATGGTTAAGGAAGTTTGCAGGGTTTCACCGGGGGGAGGGCAAATACACTGACTTTGTCGACCACAGGAACCCTATAATAACAAACAATATCAGCACGCAGGCTAAACGTGGGACTATCCACTGCCCCGAGGATGAACAACTGCAACGGCCCATCGGCAGTGCACCACGCGGCAGTGCTTACATACGGAATGGCATTTGAAGCAACGCGCAAAATAGAACCGCAATGAAAAACAGTGGTGGCACCATCGCCGAAAACACCAGCGCACGGCGCGAATATCACATCGAAAAGCACATCGAGGCAGGCCTGATGCTTGAAGGTTGGGAGGTAAAAAGCCTGCAACAAAGGCGTTTGCGGCTCAAGGAAAGTTATGCCTACGTCAAGGACGGAGAAGTATGGTTGCTGGGCGCACACATCAGCCCGCTGCCCTCCTGCAACGCTCACCCCAAACCTCAGCCGGACCGCACCCGCAAACTGTTGTTGAACAAAGCGGAAATCAAATACCTGATTGGCACGATCGAACGCAAGGGGTATACACTGA
This sequence comes from Candidatus Oxydemutatoraceae bacterium, assembly GCA_965226235.1. Classification (GTDB taxonomy): domain Bacteria; phylum Pseudomonadota; class Gammaproteobacteria; order Poriferisulfidales; family Oxydemutatoraceae; genus CAYFZO01. The sequence goes on from OZ245335.1 coordinate 771,713, forward strand.
TTCCTCTCAAAGCGTATTGGAAACAAAATTTCGCAAAAATCCAGTTGGGTGTCGGCAAAGGGAAACAGGTGGGAGATCGCCGTGCTGAGGAAAAGCAACGCGACTGGCAACGGGAAAAACGCAGGTTGCTCAAAAAGACCCGGTAGAAGGGAACCAGACTACCATTCAGACGTCGACCGATCCTGGTCCCGCCTGAGAAAAAACGGCTCTCGCAACCGGTGCTCAAGCCAATCGGTTGCATCGCAAAGACCCGCATCGACCCCACACTGGCTGTATCGATGACTCCTGATCCTGCAGAAAGCTCGCGACTGCAAGGTCCCGTCTATCGCTCTACCGCCTCGATCGCCGCTGGATACGGGCGCGTCCGGCGACCGGCACGGTAAAACAACCTTCGAAACAGACCCTCAAGGCATTGAGGATTGGCTCGAATGTCGCGCCGTCTATCCTTCCTGCCTCAGATATGCTTCGTTTCCTTGCACCGAACTTTAGCCCCCCCCTTGCCCAGGTGCACTTGCTGACTCACGCAAACAATCCTCCCGCAGGTCGGACACGCCGACCCTCTTTCGCTGGTAAGGAAAATTAAATGATGCCGGCCCACTGCAGGCCGCCTGATTCAGCCTGCCTGGCCTTATGCTTCCTGGCTCCATCCTCGGTAACGCATGCGAACAGAAACAGGCACATCGTGATAACAAACAACTTCTTCACGTTCACTTCCTCGCTCAACGAACCAGAATGAATCTAGCCTCTATCGAAATATACCACATACCCGCAAACTCCAAGGGTCAACGCGCAGAACGAATGAACTTCTGCCCCCTCCAACCCGTCTGACCGCTGGGGTACACGGATCCAGCGAAACCGGCAACTGTCTCTACAACCCGAAAATAAAAGTCTGGGGTGAGCGATGGGGATTGAACCCACGACCTCAGGAGCCACAATCCTGTGCTCTACCAACTGAGCTACGCCCACCACATAGACTTTCCGCTATATTAGACTTTCCGCTATTATAGAAAACGCGTCGGTCGTTGAAACCCGGCGTGGACCAGCCAGCGCCATGCTTTCCCATCGATACAAAACCATATTCATCCACATCCCAAAATGCGCCGGCACTACCGTCGAGAGGTATTTCATGAAGCTGGGTACACCAGTGTACAGCAACTGCTGGCCGCTTCCTGTGTTACGTAACCACGGCCTCGCGAAAACCATCAATCTGTATCCGGACTACTTCACCTTCACGTTCGTCCGCAACCCGTATGCCCGCTTCTTATCGTATTGCTTTTTCGGGCTGGGCATCGCAGAGGAAAGGGGGCTCCCAGCCAGTTCTCTCGGCTACAGCAACCTGCAAGAGTGCGTGGAATTTACCGCCGAATTACTGGCCGACGGAGCCGATACCTTTCGGTTTGCCAACCGGTTTGCCAGTTTGAAAAAAAAGATGGAATTAGGCAAAGGGAAGCCTGATTTAATGAAATACACGAGATATCACTGCAAACCCCAGGTGGACTTTCTTCTTGATCTGCACCCATCTCGCTTCATGGGCATAAAGCGTGTGAATGACGCGCCTTGTTCGTTCATTGGCAGGCAGGAGTCTTTCAGTCAGGACTTTCTCCGCGTGCTGGAAATCCTCAACGTGCCGAAAACATCGGAAGAATTTAAACGTGCTTACGAAAGAAAACAGACGCAACACTACAGCCATTATTATGACAAAGCCACTCGCCGCCGGGTAGAAGAACTGTACGCCCGCGATCTGGAAGTGCTGGGATACGAGTTTGAACAGGAAGGCGTTGTCAGCGTGCTGAACCCGTTGTCCGACCTGCGGGAAGCACAAGAGAAACACAAGGGGGAAATCAGGTTGTCCACGTATCAATGGGCAGAGATCCATTGCAAGCGCATACTGATGTACCTGAAAGGAGTCGTTTATTCTTATATCACTGGACGACTGATAATAAACATCCTGAGAAGACTCCAGCAGTAAAAAATGCAGTGGACAGGCAGAAAAGTGGTGTGCCCGGCAGGTGGCGCGCCCGGCAGGATTCGAACCTGCTACCCTCGGCTTAGAAGGCCGATGCTCTATCCCGGATGAGCTACGGGCGCACGAGAAACACTGGTCGGGGCAAGAGGATTCGAACCTCCGACCCCCTGCTCCCAAAGCAGGTGCGCTACCAGACTGCGCCATGCCCCGGCCCTCTGATGATGCATAATACGAGCGCATCGTCGCAAGCGTCAAGCAACCTGTCGAACAGGAAAGGTACGGTGGCGCGTGTTAGACTTGCCGTAAACAGCGGTTATCCATTCAAGTTCGCCTGTTAGCGAAAGAGCGATCCAGGAACACACGAAGACAACGAATGAAAAAACGCTTTGCCTCCTCACTTATCTACGCGCCAATACTGCTGGCGGGGATTTTTGCCATGCCAGTATCTGGCACCCCATCGACATCAAAGAACCCGCAGGTCAGCTTTGAGACCTCGCTCGGGAATTTCGTAATCGAGTTATATCCGGACAAAGCACCAGAGACGGTTGCAAATTTCCTGGCTTACGTCCAAAACGAAAGTTATACCGACACGATTTTTCACCGGGTGATAAAGGATTTTGTCGTCCAGGGCGGAGGCATGGACACAGCCATGACACCGATAAAAACGCTGCCTTCGATTAAAAACGAAGCAGACAACGGACTTGAAAACGGCGTCGGCACGGTTGCCATGGCCCGCACCAACGATCCGCATTCCGCCTCATCCCAGTTTTTCATCAACCTCAAAAGCAATGACTTTCTCAACCATCGGGACAAGTCCCCATCGGGGTGGGGATATTGCGTGTTCGGCAAGGTGATCGAAGGCATGGAGGTGATCGAGAACATGGCAGAGACCGAAGTTACCAACGGCAAGGAACACCAAAGCGTGCCCAAAGAACCCATCGTCGTAAAAAAAGCTTTGCTCAAAACCTGATGCCCGGATCGCGATGGAACGGATCTTTTTCGTTTCAGACTGCCATCTAAGCGAGGATCGCCCGCGGATCATTGAGCTATTCAGGCGATTTCTTCACGAGCATGCCGCATCCGGCGATGCGCTGTATATCCTCGGTGATTTATTCGATTACTGGGTCGGCGACGATGCGCCATCCGGAGAATTGGCTTGCGTGACCGACTGCCTGCGCGACCTGACAAAATCCACCCCTGTCTATTTCATTCACGGTAACCGAGATTTCCTGGTTGGTCGGAGGTTTGCGGAAAGCAGTGGCTGCCGATTACTCGACGAAATCAACGTCATAAATATCCAGGGACAACGTACTTTGCTACTGCATGGCGATCTGTTGTGCGTTGACGACATCGCGTACCAACGCTACCGGAAAATAATCCGCAGTCGGCTTGTATGCGGTACCGTCACTCACTTGCCTCTGAAGCTAAGGCTCGCTATCGCGCGACGACTGCGGCGCGCGAGCCGGCGGGCCATCAGGTCAAAAAAGCCGGAAATAATGGATGTGAGCAGTAGCGCCGTTGCCGATTACGCAAGCAGATTCAAGGTCAACCAGATCATCCACGGCCACACGCACAGACCGGCCATTCATGTCGAAGAAGGCTGGAGACGGATCGTTTTGGGTGACTGGTACGAGGGCGGAAATTACCTCGTGATGGAAAACGGCACACCGCAGTTGAAAAACCTGGAGCCGATCCATTAAACCGATGGCTCTGCCCGGGGTACATCCTCTCTGATCTATTCTGGTAGTCGGTTACTGGCGTGGCCCCGCTGATTTTCCGTACCCGATCATCAAGTCCATCACGTTGGTGCCCGTTGGCCCGGTGTGTAGTAAATCTCCCGACGCTTCAAGAAAAGTGCCTGCATCCGCACGCTGCAGGCAATCTTCCGCGCTGAGTCCCGCGGCTTCGCCACGAGCTACGCTCGCGCCATCGACCACGGCACCGGCATCATCGGTTGAGCCGTCGGTGCCATCCGTACCCGCCGACAAAAAACAAGCCTGCCTGTCGCCTTTTATTTTCAACGCCAGGGCCAGGGCCAGTTGCTGATTACGCCCCCCGCGACCAGGGGCATCAGGCAATCTGACTGTAGGCTCACCTCCCCATATCAGTAGCGTATCGGGCAACGTGGCAATTTCTCGATAGAGCTTTGATGCCACCGCGCCAACGTCACCTTCGACCAACCCGGCACCGACGCGGCACTTTTGATAACCCAGGCCGACAGCCGCTGCATCGCAAGCCTGTTTGGCATCTTCCAGGCAGGCGATGAGCGACGACTCAATGTTCTTGAATGCATCTGTCACGGGCAAATCAATCAACTCGGCGCGCTCCAGGATCCGGCGCGCAAACGGTGGATAGTCGTCTGGATCGATGGCATCCTCGACCCGCGTCAACAAGCCGGAACCAATCGCTCCCGGGTCGTCGCCAGGCACGTCTGAAATCATCAAGGAAAGGGTCGGACAGCGGTGCAGGTATCCGGCGAGACGTCCTCCCTTGATACCGGACAAAACCCGGCGGACACGGTTGATTCGATGGATGTCCAGACCGCTCGCAAGCAGCTTGTGGGTTAATCCACGCAGGTCTTCCAACTCTACCCCTGTTGCCGGTACCTCGACCAGGCTGGAGGCTCCACCGGACAGCAAAAACAGGAACCGTGCGTTGCCGCCGACACGCTGGGACAGATAGGCGAGCAGGCGCCTCCCTGCATACAGCGTAGCTTGACCCGGCACCGGATGATCGGACTCGATGCACTCGATCCGCTGATAACGGGCGAGATCCGGTTCGACGTGCCCGTGCTTGGTGATGACGAGGCCGTCGATGATGCGTTCATCTTCTGCGGCAAGCGCGCCCAGCGTCATTGCCGACGCGGCTTTGCCGATCGCAACCAGATGCACATCATGCCCCAGATGACGTGCGTCAAGATAACGCTTTACTGCATCGAAGCCACGTACCCGACGCACGCCGGATTCATAAATTTGGATCAGGTCTTCCCGGGTACTATCCAACATTGCTCTCTCCCCCACCAGCGGACACTACAACGCCACCGATGCGGTTGTTCCTATGATATAAACCAGCGACCCGACATCGAGCAGACCAAACGCCTCGATCAAACTGTCGTTGTGCATACGGATGCAACCGATCGAGGCAGGGATACCGATGCGGCGCTCATCCACTGTTCCGTGAATATAGATAAAGCGCTTGCGACTATCAACGCAACCGCCCCGGTTATAGCCGAACTCGATGCCTTCCAGCCATAAAATACGCGTACACACTGCATCGAAGCTACTGATCGTCGCAAGCGGGTTGAGCTTTGCCTTCGCGCCGGTAATCCTGCGCCCCCGGAACAAGGTCAAAGGTTCGCAGTTTGTGCCAATTTTCTCGGCTACGCGATGGGCGCCGAGTGGCGTACGCCGGGAATTCAGCAGCATTCCGGTGCCGAACTTTGACGTCGAAACCCGATACGCCCGAATCAGATCCATGTGCCTGACCAGGTACATCCGCTGCGCTGAGACGCTGACCAGCGCCAAAGGCAGATCTGCTCCACGCGGGTAACGCCGGTATAGTCCGCGCGCCAGCTTTTTCCACTGGAACGGCGGGCGAGTCAAGACCTCTCGTACATCCATTGCCACGCCAAATACCGCCTCGTGCTTGCCACCGTTGCCATTTGAGCCGCAAGGTGAAAACGATCAAGCGAAGGACTTTTCAGGGGTCAGCCCGCTTTCCGGCGGGAACCTCACGCTACGAACCGCCACGGCTGCGCTCCAGTTCCTCAAAAAACTGCCCGTCGAGCTCATGAATATAGTCGCCGGTAAACACGGAGCTCTCAAACTCGCCAAGGCTATCATTCCCATCGGTAACGGACTGTACCAGGTCCGGCAGCTTTTGATAGAACAGTCTGTCCGCCCGTATTGCCTGACACACTTCTTCGTTGTTTTTGCCATGCGCGATAAGTTCCTTCCGAGTGGGCATATCGATGCCGTAAACATTCTGGTATTTGACCGGCGGCGAAGCGGACGCAAAGTACACTTTTCTCGCGCCCGCGTCACGCGCCATTTGCACGATCTGGCGCGACGTCGTACCACGAACAATGGAGTCGTCCACCAGCATCACGTTCTTGTCTTTGAATTCAATACTCAGCGGATTCATTTTCTGGCGCACCGACTTTGCGCGCATGGCCTGCACCGGCATGATGAAAGTGCGTCCGATATAGCGATTTTTAATGAACCCCTCCCGATATTTTATATTCAGGCTCATCGCCATCTCCAGTGCCGCGGTACGGCTGGTATCGGGTACCGGCATAATCACGTCTATATCATGATCATGCCACTGGCGCTTGATCTGCTCGGCAAGCGCAACCCCCATACGCATCCGGGCCTTGTGCACGAACACATCGTCTATGATCGAATCCGGGCGAGAGAAGTACACGTATTCGAAAATGCAACTGCGGTAACTTGACTCGGCGGCACACATCCTGCTGTGCAAACGTCCGTTTCTATCTATGAAGATCGCTTCTCCCGGCTTGACGTCCCGCTCGATCTCAAACTGCATCGAATCGAGCGCAATGCTCTCTGAGGCAACCATGTACTCGATGCCGTGCTTCCCTTCTCGAACGCCAAAAATCAGCGGGCGGATGCCATACGGGTCCCGAAACGCGAGAATACCTACGCCGGCGAGCAATGCAACAACCGCGTAAGCACCGCGACAACGGCGATGAACGCCGGAAACTGCATCGAAAACCTGGTTCTCGTCAAGCATCAGGGAAGATTGCCCGAACAACTGCAACTCATGCGCGAGTACATTGAGTATCACCTCGGAATCCGAGCCGGTCGTTAAATGCCGCATATCCTGGTTAAACAGTTCGTTCATCAATTGCCGAAAATTGGTCAGGTTTCCATTGTGTCCGAGCGCGATGCCGTAGGGACTGTTTACATAAAACGGCTGTGCCTCTGACGCGCTCGCGGTACCCGCGGTCGGATAACGCACATGACCAATCCCTGCCCGTCCTTTGAGCCGGGCTATATCATCGGCGCCAAACACATCGCGCACCAGGCCATTACCCTTGCACTGATACATATGACCGGTCTCGAGATCACTGCTGACAATACCGGCGGCGTCCTGGCCACGGTGCTGGAGCAGCGTCAATGCGTCATACAAATCCTGCCCGATGTGGTCGCTTCCGTATGTTCCGACTACACCGCACATCAGGATTTTCCAAACCAAAGGGTACAACTGGCGCCGACGAATACGCTCCTGAAAAGAGACGCGACACCGCACGCGGCTCCAGCGACCGCCACGGGACGCGCCCAGCCTTTATAACGGCACGCACGCATAATGCGGGCTTCGATAACCCTCAGGAACATAGCACGCAACCTGTTGCGCCGATCGCTCGAACAAGGGAATCAGCAACGAGACCCTCCAACGATCCTCGGAAGGCAGGGCTGTCAACCCTGCGAGTAGCACCAGCACAATCACGACGGCACCACCGCGAAGCAACCCGAACATGGATCCCAGAAAGCGGTCAACCATGCTTACGAAACTGCGACGCACCGTAGCGGAGATCGATTTCCCGATAAAATGCCCGGCAATCGCCACTGAAAAAAACAGCAATACAAACATCGCCACCGACTGCAGATCACGACCTGGCAGCAAAAATCCTACCATCTCGACATCCGGAAGTAGCGTCTGCGGCAGACTGTAGAACCGGATCGCGACAAACACCGCCAGCACCAGCGTCAGCAAAGAGAACAGTTCTCTCACCAAGCCGCGATAGAAACCAACCAAGATCGACACTAACAGAATAGCAACGATCGCAACATCAAACCTGGTCATGAAAAAATCAGCGTTGCACCAGCGTGGTCCGGAATCCGTATTCTTTCCGTATACTCGCTGCAATTTCCTTCCCCTCCGCCTCGGACTGCCCCGCGCTGACCTCGACCTTGAAAACCTGCTCGCCATTTGCAACGACCATTCGGTACGTCGCCTTGTAGTCGCCGTCCCCAAGTGCCTGTACCAAACTGCTCGCGCCATCGATGCTGCTGCGATCGGCTACGTGTACAAACCAGTTTTTAGCCGAAGGCAGGTCTTTTATGTCTATCTGCCTCTGGGTAACGACCATGCGCGGCTCATGTTCAACCGTCTCAGGGATCTGCTGCCTGATCGACAACCCTGAAGATCTCGCTTGATCGGTAGCGTTTAGAGAAGACAAATGCCTGTAGCCGTCCCCATCGAGAATTGCTGGCAGGAAAATAACCACCAGGGACACTATGGCGATACTGCCTAAAAGCCGCTGCTTGAGTTGTAGTTCCACGGATTGGTCTTCGTTTACCCTGAAAAGCTGACCATGGGTACCTTCGCCGGAAAAAAATACCCGCGCCCGGATGCCATTATAAGCCCGAATTCAGCGCTTCCGCCACCGTGATCGTGGAACCGAAAACCAGCAAGCGATCATTTTCCCCCAGTTGAGACAGCGAGTAGCGACAAGCGTCGGGGATCGCTCCATGCACCTTGACCGGAGCCGAAAGCGTGTGGCTTCTTACCTGCCTTTGCAGGATGTCAATCCGCAGTGCCCGACTTGCCCGCACTTCAGCAAGGTGCCAGTAATCGATCAACGGTGCCACCTGCTCCAGCATGCCGCTTACGTCCTTGCCGGCAAGCACTGAAAATACTGCATGGGTGTACCCGACCGCAGGCACATTGATCAGGTTCTCCACAAGCACTGCAACGCTTGGAGGATTATGTGCAACGTCAAGAATAACCGTGCGAGCATGCTTTTTGCACACTTGGAACCGCCCTTCCAATTTGACACTTTCAAGCCCCTTGACCTTGGCCTCGTCAGCGACCGGGAGACGTTTCTCCAGGCACTGCAAAGCCATCAGCACGCAGGCAGCGTTCTGTAACTGCACTCGGCCGAGCAAGGCCGGCAGTGGCAGATTGCCGGTTTGCCCGCCTTCACAGACGAACCGCCAGCTATCACCTTCGAGTTCGAAATGAAAGTGTTCGCCGGCCTGATACAGAACGGCTCCCTTTTCCTGTGCCGTCCTGGCGATCATCCTCGGGGGTACCGGATCACCGCAAATGACGGGACTGCCAGCGCGCATAACGCCGGCTTTTTCCCTGGCGATATCCTCTCGGGTCGTCCCCAGCCACTCAGTGTGATCCATCCCGATACTGGTAATGATTGTCGCGTCGAGAGGAGCGATATTGGTCGCATCCAGACGCCCGCCCAGCCCGGCTTCAAGCAAAATGACATCGAGCGGGCGGAGCTTGAAACAATAAAACGCCGCGAGCGTACCGAATTCAAAAAAACTCAGGCTGATACCATGGCGGTGACGATCGATGAAATCAAACGCTTCGCACAGATCATGGTCGCTCACCGGCATACCCCCAACGCGAATGCGTTCGTTGTAACGGCGCAAGTGCGGCGAGGTATAAGTGCCGACGGTGTATCCGGCGTGGCGCAAAATCTCTTCAAGAACCGCAACGGTCGAGCCTTTGCCATTCGTTCCTGCAACGCCGATGACTGCTGTGGCGCAAGGTAATACATCGCAATCCTCACAGACCTGCAGAACGCGTTCCAATCCAAGATCGATCGGCTTCGGATGCAGTTTCTCCTGCCACTCCAGCCAGTCTGATAGCTGTCGGTAGCGCATGAACGGGTCAGTCAGGTACCACTGTCGACTGCATTTTTCTGCTTGCCATGGAACAAAATAGACAGGATGTTCGCGATCAACGGACGCAACCGTGCGCGTGGCACAACCATGTCGATCAATCCATGTTCAAGCAGAAACTCGCTGCGCTGAAATCCTTCCGGCAACGTCTCGTGTACCGTCTGCTCAATTACGCGTGGGCCGGCAAACCCGATCAGAGCCTTTGGCTCGGCGATAATCACATCCCCCAGGATTGCCAGGCTCGCCGACACCCCCCCCATGGTCGGGTGTCCCAGCACCGATATAAATGGAATGCCGCGCATCGAAAGACGCGCGAGCAGAGCGCTCACTTTTGACATCTGCAACAGGGACACCAGCCCCTCCTGCATGCGCGCCCCCCCACTGGTTGCAAAGCATACCAGTGGAACGTTCTTCTGCAGACAAAACTCGGCACCCCTGCGGAACCTTTCTCCGACTACCGACCCCATCGAGCCGCCGATAAAATCAAATTCAAACGCAGCGGTGACCAGGGGCTGTCCTTCCAGGGCACCTTCGATCACCACCAGCGCGTCTTTTTCCCCGGTGCTCTTCTGCGCGTAGGACAAACGGTCCTTGTACTTCATCCGATCCTTGAATCCGAGAAAATCTGTCGGCGCGATATCCGCTCCCAACTCCCGGCGGGACCCCGCATCGAGAAACAGATCCAGACGTTTGCGCGCTGAAATACGGGCGTGGTCGTCACAACCGGGACATACGTATAACGCGCACTCGAGCTCCGGTTGGTAGTTAGCCCTGCCACAGCCCTCGCATCTCAGCCAGAGCCCTTGTGGTATTTTACGCGAGGCTCTCGGCGTACGAATGCGCGAAGGCAGCAACTTCTTGTACCAGCGCATCCGCGTCAAGCGACAGGTTGCCCCAACCCAACGCTCTCATCCATTGCGACACGTATCGGATACAAAAAAGCCGCGGCCGCCTCGAAACAATCACCGGATGCAGCACCCTGTGCAATGACATCGACCAGCGCGCTACCGACTACAACCGCGTCCGCAAACCCGGCTACGGCGGTGGCAGCAACAGCATCCTTGATACCGAACCCAACAGCGATCGGCAGTTCAGTATGATGGCGTATCAACCTGACCTGCGTGGCGGCATCGGTGTCGTTAAAATAACCGGCGCCGGTGACCCCTTTCAGCGACACATAATAAACAAACCCGCGCGCATCAGCGCAAATGCGTTGGATGCGCTGCTCGAGGGTCGTTGGGGATAACAGGAAAACAGGTGCGATGCCGGCGCGATCAAAATTCTCTCCTACCCCCATGAGCCTTGCTTCTTCAGGCGGCAGATCGACGACAATCATCCCGTCGACCCCGACACCCGCCGCATGAATCGCGAATTCCCGCACACCGAACAGCTCGAGGGGATTTAAATACCCCATCAACACGACCGGCGTCTCCGTGTCGCGTCGGCGAAACTCTTCGACCATGCCAAGCACATCTTTCAACGTAACACCGTGCGACAGCGCTCGCTCAAACGCCGCCTGGATCACTGGACCATCCGCCATCGGATCCGAGAACGGTACCCCCAGTTCAAGAATATCGGCACCGTTTTCAACCAGGATGTGCATCAACTCCACGGTGTCTTCGAGTCCTGGATCGGCAGCGGCAATATAGGGGACCAGCGCGGTCCTTCCATCGCCCTGCAACTGAGCGAAGCACCGAGCAAGGCGGTTCACAACTCGATCCCATCAATAGCAGCAACCGTATCCAGATCCTTGTCGCCACGCCCGGACAGGTTCACGATAATGCTGTCCCCACGCGCGTATTTTGGCGCGAGTTCCTCGGTGAAAGACAGCGCGTGACTGGTCTCCAGCGCAGGGATGATCCCCTCCCAGCGGGTCAGTGCACGGAAGCCGCGTAAAGCAGCCTGGTCATCCACCGCGACGTAAGAAGCACGTTTGCTGTCCTTAAGCCATGCGTGTTCGGGGCCAACACCCGGATAATCGAGGCCGGCCGATATTGAATGCGTCGGTGTAATCTGCCCGTCTGCAGTTTCCAACAGGTAGGTACGATTGCCGTGTAACACGCCCGGCTTACCGGCGACAAGCGACGCCGCATGCTCGTTGCTGTCCAGGCCATGCCCGGCGGCTTCAACGCCGTACAACTCCACTTCGGCATCATTGATAAACGGATAAAACAACCCCATGGCATTCGAGCCGCCTCCAACGCAAGCCACCAGCGCCCTGGGCAGGCTGCCGGTCAGCTCGACCAGTTGGCTTCGCGCTTCCTCCCCGATGATCGACTGAAAATCACGCACCATCATCGGGTATGGGTGAGGCCCCGCGACGGTCCCTATGATGTAGAACGTATCGTCGACATAGGTTACCCAATCGCGCAACGCTTCATTCATCGCGTCTTTCAAGGTACGTGAACCGCTGCTCACCGGGACGACTTCGGCACCCAGTAGTTTCATGCGGTAGACGTTTTGACTCTGGCGTCGAATATCTTCGGTCCCCATGAACACCACGCATTCGAGCCCGAAACGGGCCGCGACGGTCGCAGTCGCAACCCCATGCTGACCGGCACCGGTTTCCGCGATCACGCGTACCTTTTGCATGCGTCTGGCGAGCAACGCCTGGGCAAGCGCGCTGTTGATCTTATGCGCGCCGGTGTGATTCAGGTCTTCCCGCTTGAGGTAGATTTGCGCGCCGTTCAGGCGTGCGCTCCAGCGGCTCGCGTGGTACAACGGGCTGGGTCTGCCAACGTAGTGGCGCAAGTGGTCCTTGAGCTCCGCACAGAATTCGGCATCGTCCCGATAGCGAAGATACGCGGCCTCCAGCTCCTGGAGCGGGCGAATGAGGGTTTCGGAAACAAAGCGCCCTCCATAAATTCCAAAATGTCCGTTTTCATCGGGCAGGCACGGCGCCCGGTCACCCGTTCTGTCAACTGGCTTGCGCATAGGCCATCTCTCGATCGACCGCACGCACTGCGGCAACAAAATCGCGGATCAGGCGGTGGTCTTTGATTCCCTTGCCGGATTCGACACCGCTCGCGACGTCGACCGCTCGCGGATGCACGTGGCGCACACCATCGGCCACGTTGTCCCGCGTCAAACCACCCGCGAGTACAGTCGACAAACCATGCAACGGGGGCAACAACCGCCAGTCAAACACCTTGCCGGTACCACCGGTTTCCCCGGCACGGTTCGCATCCAGAACAAACGCGCTGGCGGTGGCGAGATAGCCGGAGGTATAAGCAACGACGTCGTCGACCGACCCCATCGGTATGGCTTTCATATACGGCATACCAAAAGAAGCACAAAAGTCCGGGCTTTCCATCCCATGAAACTGAATGAAATCGACCGGGATCGCTTCGAGCACACGCTGCACTTCATCGCGGCTCGCATCCATGAACAAGGCAACCACCGACAAAAAAGCGGGACGCCGGTGCAACAGTGCGCGTGCTGTAGAAAGATCGAGGCAACGCGGACTCTGCGCCTGAAAGACCAGACCAACCGCGTCCACGCCGATTGCGGCGGCAAAATCGATATCCTCGCGCCTGGTGAGACCGCAGATCTTGATGCGTGTACGCATATCGTTTCTTCTCTCTTGCATGCAAACATCCTAGCCAGCCATTATACAAAATCAACATTCGATGCATCCTTTGCTCTCGCCAGCCCCGTCGAGACCGGCTTCACTCGACAGGTGAAGTCCGAAACGCGGAGCATATTCGACATCGGTCAAGTAGAGTCCGCAACTGCCCGCGGTGATGCCACCCTGCCTGCGGTCACGCCTCGCGAGCACTTCGGCCGCCCATGCTTCCGGTCGGTCGCCTACCCCGATCGCGATCAGCACACCGGCGATATTCCTGACCATGCGCTGCAGGAAAGCATTCGCGCATACCGTCAGCCACACAAATTTTTCCCGACGACACACGCGGATGGAAAACACCTGACGAATCGGGCTATCCGCTTGACACCCTTGTGCACGAAAACTGCTGAAGTCATGCTCCCCGACCAGGGCCTGCGCCGCGCGGTGCATCGCAGATTCGTCGAGCGGACGATGCACCCGGACGCTGGTGCGCCGGTATAGGGCCGAGCGTTCCGGGTGATTAAAAATCACGTAGCGATAATATCTCCGCAACGCGCTGAACCGCGCATGGAAATCATCGGAAACCGGCTTGACCCACAGCACTGCAACGTCTTCGGGTAAGTGAGCGTTGGCGCCACGCAGCCACGAGAAAATGTCCCGCTGGACATCGGTTCCAAAGTGCGCCACCTGGGTGAGCGCGTGCACCCCGCTATCGGTGCGCCCGGCACCCACGAGCTTCATCGGTGCTCCCGCCACTTGAGAGAAAGCCGTCTCGACGCAGGATTGGACGCTACGGGCATGAGACTGGATCTGCCAGCCGCAAAAATCAGTGCCGTCATATTCGATCCCCACCGCGTACTTCATGCATACGCTACTCACAGGTAATCACGCAGCAGAACCTCGGCAATCTGTACGCTGTTGGTCGCGGCTCCCTTGCGCAGATTGTCCCCGACAATCCACAGATCGAGACCACGCGGGTGGGATATGTCTTCGCGAATGCGCCCCACGAACACATCGTCGCACCCTTGCGCGTCGATCGCCGCGGTAGGATAGCCGCCATCCCTGTGCTCATCGATGACGGTGACTCCGGGGGCATCCGATAACAACGCGCGAGCTTCTCGCGCAGACACGCTTTCAGCGAATTCGGCATGCACCGCTTCCGAATGACCACAGACCACCGGTACCCGCACGGTAGTCGGATTGACCTGGATCTCTTCGTCACACAAAATCTTACGGGTCTCCCACACCATCTTCATTTCTTCCCTGGTGTAACCGTTATCCATGAAACGATCGATTTGCGGTAGCGCGTTGAAGGCGATTTGCACCGGGTATACCCGTGGCTCGACACGCCCGCCATCCAGCAGAATACGGCTCTGCTCAAGCAGTTCCGTAACCGCTGCCTTGCCGGTTCCCGACACCGCCTGGTAAGTTGCAACGTTGATGCGCTTGACGCAGAAACGGTCATGCAGCGGCTTCAGGGCAACCACCATCTGTATGGTCGAGCAATTCGGGTTGGCGATGATACCGACGCCCTGGTAGTCTGCGATCGCTTCCGGGTTGACCTCCGGAACCACCAACGGCACTTTTTCGTCATAACGGAATTGAGAAGTATTGTCCACGACGACGCATCCGACAGAAACCGCGCGCGGCGCATATTCTTTCGACACCGCGGCGCCTGCTGAAAACAAGGCGATCCTTACCCGGGAGAAATCAAAGGTGGCTAGATCGCCAACTGTAACGTCACGTCCCTTGAAGCGCACCTGCCTGCCTGCCGAACGCGCACTTGCCAACGGGTAAATTTCCCCAACCGGAAAATCGCGCTTCTCAAGCACCTGCAACATGCTCTCACCGACCGCTCCGGTGGCACCTACGACGGCAACGTCAATCGGCCGTGCCCTCATGGTGGAAGCTCTCGCAAGCCTGGCCAACCGGCGCCTCCCTTGATCGAGTCGAATGTGCACAACGACGCTACCATATCTCCCATTTCGGCGGTCGTCACCAGCGGTGCCGAGGAGTGGATATCCGGGGTACGCGCTTTGCTCAGCACCTGCCGCACCGCGTTCTCGACGACATCGGCCGCCTCGGTCTGCTGGAGCGAGTGACGCAACAACATCGCAAGCGATAGAATCGCCGCCAGCGGATTCGCTTTGCCGGTACCCGCAATATCCGGCGCCGAACCATGCACCGGTTCGTACAGCCCCCGGCCTTGCTGATTCAAGGAAGCCGAAGGCAGAATTCCGATAGACCCACTCAGCATCGCCGCAAGGTCGGACAGGATATCGCCAAACAGGTTGGGGGTCAGGATAACGTCAAACTGCGTCGGTCTGGCAACCAGTTGCATCGCTGCGTTATCTACATATAGATGCGTCAGTTCGACGTCCGGATAGTCCCTGCCCACCGTGCTGACAACCTCCCGCCACAACCTGGATACCTCGAGCACGTTGGCCTTGTCGACGGAACACACGCGGCGGGCACGGTCGCGCGCTGATTCGAACGCTACGCGCGCGATACGTTCGATCTCGTCCTCCGCATAGACCATGGTGTTGAACGCTTCACGCCGGCCATGATCATTGATACGTTCTCCGCGCGGTTCACCGAAGTAAACGTCCCCGGTCAATTCCCGCACAAACAACACGTCAAACCCGGTTACGAATTCGGGCTTGAGGCTGGAAGCCGAAACCAACTGTGGAAACAGTCTGGCCGGGCGAAGATTGGCAAACAGGCCCAGGGCATTGCGAATAGCCAGCAAGCCGGCTTCAGGGCGTAAATCCCAATCGAGACGATCGTAGCGAGGGGCGCCGACCGCGCCCATGAGCACCGCGTCACATTCCCTGGCCAGCGCCAGGCTGCTGTCCGGTAGCGGAACACCAACGGCATCATAAGCGGCACCCCCGATCAGACCGGACTCGACGTCGAGGGCGATCCCACCGGCGCAAAGCGCAGCGATCACTTTCCGGGTTTCGGCAATGACCTCAGGGCCGATCCCGTCCCCCGGCAACAACAGTATCGTTTGTCCAGGCACGGTGCTACAACGTCATGAAAAGCCACGGCTTCCGCTCGATCCGTTGCCGTTCGTACGCGTGGATACGGTCGGCGAGCTGCAGGGTCAGACCAATATCGTCTATCCCCTTCAGCAAGCGCTCCTTGCAATCCGGATCAATGCTGAACTTCATCTCATTCGTATCGGTCTGCACCACCTGTTGCGCAAGGTCGACACGCACCGAGAATCCTTCCGTCTCCGCCGTTTTCCTGAACAGAAGATCCACCTCGCCCGGCTGCAACGTGACCGGCAACAACCCGTTTTTCAGCGCATTCGTGTAGAAAATATCTGCGATGGTCGGAGCGATGACGACCCGAAACCCGTATTCCAGCAAAGCCCACACCGCGTGCTCGCGAGAAGAGCCGCAGCCGAAATTGTCCCTTGCCAATAACACCGACGCGTTACGAAAGCGTGGCTGGTTGAGAACGAAATCCGGGTTCGGACGACGCTTCGCGTGGTCTTGCCCGACGCTGCCAGAATCCAGGTAACGCCAGTCGTCAAACAGGCTGACACCGAACCCGGTGCGCCGGATCGATTTCAGGTATTGCTTGGGAATAATGGTGTCGGTATCGACGTTGCCGCGGTCCAGCGGCGCGACGATACCCTGGTGCACACGAAATGCTTCCATGGCTTCCAATCCCGCTTACGCGCCGGCAACCCAGTTGCGTACATCGACAAAGTGGCCGGCTACCGCCGCCGCCGCCGCCATGGCCGGACTGACCAGGTGCGTGCGCCCTCCCTTGCCTTGCCGACCCTCGAAATTACGATTCGAGGTTGAAGCGCAACGCTCACCCGGCTGAAGCCGATCGTTGTTCATACCCAGGCACATCGAACAACCTGGCTCACGCCACTCGAAACCCGCGTCGATGAAAACCTTATCCAACCCTTCCGCTTCGGCCTGGAGCTTGACCCAGCCGGAGCCGGGCACAACCAGTGCCTGCTTGATCGTCGCCGCGATTTTGCTTCCCCGCACGAATCTGGCTGCCTCGCGCAAATCATCGATGCGCGCGTTGGTGCACGAGCCAATAAACACCTTGTCCAGGGGAATGTCCCGGATTGCCGCACCCGGTTTGATCATCATGTACTCCAGCGCGTGACGCATGCTTTGCGCCCGCACCTCGTCGCTCTCTCCGTCGGGATCCGGAACATGTCCATTGACGCCTGTAACCATCTCCGGAGAAGTGCCCCAGGTGACCTGCGGCTCAACCTCTCCTGCGTCAATCGATACCTTGCGTTGAAAAACGGCATCGGCATCCGAGTGAAGCGTTTGCCAGTCATCGAGCGCGCGCTTCCACAAATCGCCCTGGGGGGCGTGCGGCCGGCCTGCGAGGTACGACGCGGTGGTCTCATCGAAAGCCACGAGCCCGGCGCGCGCGCCCATTTCTATGGCCATGTTGCACAGCGTCATACGTCCCTCCATCGACATTCTCTCGACGGGTTTGCCCATGAATTCGATCGCGCGCCCGGTACCGCCGGCGGTGCCGATGGTGCCGATGACCGCAAGTGCCAGATCCTTTGCGCTGACCCCTGGCTGCAGATCGCCAGTGAACGTCATGCACATGTTGTCGGCTTTCTTCGCCAGCAGACACTGCGTCGCCAAAACGTGCTCGACCTCCGAGGTGCCGATACCCATGGCCAGGGTGGCAAACGCGCCATGCGTGGAGGTGTGTGAGTCGCCGCACACGATCGTCATGCCGGGCAAGGTCGCGCCCTGCTCCGGACCGATGACATGCACGATCCCCTGTCGGCTGTCGCCAAGGTCGTAGAAGGTCAGCCCGTAATCACGGCAGTTGCGCCGCAACTCGGCGATTTGCTCACGTGACAAAGGATCTTCTATCTCGGCATCACGCGAAGTCGTGGGTACATTGTGGTCGGGCACAGCCAGAACGGAGGCCTTGCGCCATGGCTCTCTCCCTGCCAGCCGTAGCCCTGCGAAGGCCTGCGGCGAGGTGACCTCATGCACCAGGTGCCGGTCGATATAAATGAGGCAATACTCGCCCCCCGGCTCCTCGTGCACCAGGTGGTCGTGCCACAGTTTGTCGTAAAGGGTTTTCTCGTACATCGGTAAAAATCAGCGGGGCCGGGCTTACTCCGGCACCCGCCTTCCCGTCAGAATAATGGAAAAATCCTCGTTACGCATGCTCTCTATTATGGGGGAAGATCAACAGGAGCAGCATATTGCGACGATCCGAACCGAACCGGCTCTCGCAGACCCGCGCGCTATACCGGGGACGACTACCCTGTCCGGAGCAGTTCGCCCAGGTGAGCGTCGATGCTGTCAAAATCTTTCTGCTCCAAACCCAGCATGCCAAAGTGACCCCACAGGGTAGAAATTACTTTCAGCTCACTCCCCGGAATCAGTTCCTGCTCGGCTTTGCAGTCACTTACAGGGATGAACATGTCCTCTGAAAATGCGACGACAAAGACCTTTGCCTGGATGGCTCCCAGGGTGTCTTCCAGACTTTTACCCGTAAAGGCACTGATATCTCCGCGTTTCCACTTCGAGGCCATGCACAGCAGATTGTTGGGGTCCATGGGCTTGAACCAGGTTTCCCAGAAACCACTCAGGTAGTTGTCCAGTGAATCGATTCCCAGGTCCGTCCATTTTTGCTGGCGGTAAAACTCCGTACAGTTTCCCATCAGGGCAAACACGTGCGCGAGACGTTTCAGACCCAGTTCCACATCATGGGGACCCTCATAGCGGCCCCCGTCCCAGGCCGGGTCCGTTTTCAGGGCCTCGCAGAATACATCCACGTACAGGGAATCGTGCGGCGTGGTCTTCGCCGTGCCGGCAATCGGAGCCGCACGCCTGACCATCTCCGGATACCGCACACACCACTCATAGGTCTGTTGGGCGCCCATGGACCAACCGAGCACCAGTTCAATACTTTTGACCCCGAATTTCTCGGTCAGCAACTGGTGTTGCGCGCGGACATCGTCGCCTATGGAAATCTCCGGAAAATCCGGGCCACTGTCAGGCGAAGGTGCGTTATGTGGTGACGTCGACAGGCCACTGCCCAACTGGTTGGGTACAACGATGAAGTATTTTTCCGGATCCAGGGCCAGTCCCTTGCCAATATATTTCTCCATGGCCTTGTTGGTCCCTGAAAACATGACCGTAAACACGACCGCATTGGTCTTGTCTTCATTCAGTTCACCGAAACAGGAATAGGCCAGTTGGCAATTTGCAAGTGTCTTGCCGCATTCCAGACTGAAGTCCCCCAGCCCATAAACTGAATATGGACCGTGGTTTTCCTGGGAGTAATACGTGTTTCCCATCGGCGCCCCTCTCAATCTTACGTTGATGCTATTGCCCTTATCTTAACCCGGAAATTTCACCAATAAACTGTCGTCGGAGTCAAGGTGACGCCCGTGAGGTCGCCGTCGATTCGCGCCAGCGATACCCCGATCTGTTCTGCGCCCGCCAGCATCAATTGCCCGGCAGCGGCGGTGAGCGAATGCCTCCTTTTAATTCCGGGAAGGGCTGTGGCATTCGTAGGGGTGACGCATCACCCGCCATCGCCCGCTTCAATCGCCGGTTCTCCTCTTCCAGCAATCGTAGCCGTTTCATCTCGGAGACTTCCAGGCCGCCGTACTTGCTCTGCCAGCGGTAGATCGACTGTTCCGATACCCCATGTCTGCGTACCAGATCGGCTACCTTCATCCCGGCCTGCCGCTCCTTGAGGATCGAAATGATCTGTTGCTCGGTAAATAGAAGTGGACCCCTTTGTTCACAATATACAAGCGGTCGGTGTCAGAAGTTACTCAAGGCGCTGAATATACAAGCCAGTATGAGTCGTCGTGGAAACTGTCATGACAATGCAGTGGCAGAGAGCTTCTTTGCCAACCTGAAGAAGGAGAAGATCAGAAAAATAAAGTACAAAAGCCGTGCAGACGCACGGCAATCTATGTTTAACTATATCGCAGATGTTCTACAACCCGAAGCGCCGACATACGCATAATGATCGCGTTGCACCAACGGTCTATGAACAACGATATTTAATGAATCAGGAAAGTGTCTAACAAACTCAGGCCGTATCATAATTCTTTGTCTTCGTCATTACACATTTTGATAAAATCTTTTTCAGATAATATCTTTATTTGGTTTCCTTTTTCTATTAATTTTTCTACTTTTCGATGTTTTGAGCTTTTTTCGTAACCAGCTAATTTTGTTGGGTCTTGTGTTCCAACAACTAAGATTGTGGTTTTTTGTGTAACTGAGTTTAATACGTTACAACCTATTTTTGCAGCAATCCCAGCTGCCTCTTTTCTTGGTAATGATAGGTCTCCTGTAAATACTAAGTTTTCACCGAAAAGGGAACCTTCTGGATTTCCATCCTGCTTGATTGAGGCAGAATAATCTGATTTTAATGTATTTTGGTTTATTGGCTTTTCTATTCTTTTGAACCAATCCTCAATTGACATTTCTTTAATTAAACACGCCTTTGCAACAACTAAACCAGCTGCAATAGCATCTTCAAGTGCATCGTGATGCTCGAATTTAATTTCCAAAAAGTCTGCAATGTTTTTAAGTCTATGTCCTTTATCAGCAAATTGTTCCCAAGTTCGTCTTGTTATTTCAGCGGAGTCTAACCATTTTGGTTTTATTGAAGGTAATTGATATTTTTTACAAACTCCGTCTAACGCATCTCTGTCAAACGGCGTGTGATGAACAGTAATTTTCTCCTCTATTCTATTTTTAAGTTCCTGGTAGATTTTGTCAAACGTTGGAGAGTCTTTTACATCGGATTCTTTTATGCCATGAATTGAAATATTAAATGGGTTGAAATATGATTCAGGGTTAATAAATGAACTCCATTTATCAATGACTTTCCCATTTTCGAATTCCGCGATTCCTATTTGACAGATACTTGAACGATCTGCATTTGCGGTTTCAACATCTAAGGCTAAATATTTCATGTTGTTTGGTTTTTATAATGCTCGCTAACGCTCCGGCTAAGAGCCGTTTCAATGGTTTTTAGCCATTGTTCTGAGGACATCCCGTAGGGCGGACTCGAACGGTTCTTAGCCGAGGCCTCGGATTCAAGTATTCCCCTGGTACATCCAGCCAAAGAATCTCGAATGGGAAATCGGCGGGAGACAAAAGCCTTAATGTCACCTTCGCCCAATCCTGAAATGCCTCCTTTTAATTCCGGGAAGGGCTATGGCATTCGTAGGGGCGATACAACCCGGCACCACCCGTACATCCGGCTGCCAATCCAAAGTATTCATGTCTCGGCCCGTGCACGCCGGGGTAGAAACCGCAGCAGGCTAGCGAAGCACACAGACCCGCCTCACGTCCTCGATCGTGGCTGCGACGCTCACGACCTTGTCTTTGCCTGACTGCTGGATAGCGGTATCCGGATCTTTCAAGCCGTGCCCCGTGAGGGTACACACCACGCGCGCGCCGTCCACGATCTTCTTCGCCCGGATGTCCCGCACCAGGCCGGCAAACGAGATCGCTGACGCCGGCTCGCAAAACACCCCCTCGTACGAGGCCAGCATCTTCTGTGCACGCAGGATCTCTTCGTCGCTGCATTCGTCAAACCAGCCGCCGGATTCGCTCACGGCGGATTCGGCCTGTTTCCAGCTTTGGGGGTTGCCGATACGAATCGCGGTCGCCACGGTCCGGGGGTCGTCAATCCTGTGTCCTCGCAGTATCGGCGCAGCTCCGCTCGCCTGATACCCCACCATTTTCGGTAGCCCCGCGGTAAAGGCCTCTCCACAACGAAAAGCATCCCCCAGCGCCTGGCGCGCGTGCGCGGTACACGCGCTGTCGCGACCGGCCGCTTCACAATACCCCATCCAGTAAGCGGTAATGTTGCCGGCATTGCCGACCGGTAAACAGTGATAGTCGGGGGGGGCACCGAGTGCTTCTATGATCTCGAAAGCCGCGGTCTTTTGCCCTTGCAGGCGATAAGGGTTGATCGAGTTGACAAGAGCCATACCCTGCTCTTCGGCAACCTGTTTGACCAGCTCCATGCCTTGGTCGAAATTGCCTTTTATCTGAACGACCGTGGCGCCTTCGATCATCGCTTGCGCCAGCTTGCCCTCCGCGACCTTTCCTTCGGGGATGATCACAAAGGCAAGCAGCCCGGCGCGCGCGGCATACGCGGCAGCCGAAGCGGAGGTGTTGCCGGTCGAGGCGCAGATGACCGCGCGCTTACCCTCGTGCAGCGCCTGGGTAACCGCCACGGTCATGCCGCGGTCCTTGAAAGAACCGGTCGGGTTCAGCCCTTCGTACTTGACGAAAATTTCGACCCCCGTACCGATCTTGCGCGGCAGCCGAGACAGACGTATCAGGGGTGTCGCACCCTCGTGCAGGCTCACGGCTCGTGCCTCGGCGGGCAGCGGCAACCGCTCACGGTACCGCGCGATCAACCCCTCCCAGGTGCTCAATCCAGCGACCCCACTTTCATCTTCACGGCGGGCGCGGTGACTTCGTCAAAATTTTCTATCACGGCAAGCGCCCGGTTCAGATCGCCTTCACGCACTTTGTGGATCAACAGCGCGATCGATACCGAATCCTCGAGATGGCCATCGCCCCTCTGCAATACCGCCTCGATACTGATACCGTGATCTGCGAGCACCTGGGTGATCTTCGACAGCACCCCTAGCTGCTCCTTCACGGACAACCTCAGGTAATGCTCCGTGACCACATCGTCGGCTCCAAGTACCGGCAGGTCGATTAAATTCTCAAGCTGAAATGCCAGCGACGCTACGCGGTTTTCAATACCGGCATCCATCCCCCGGATGATGTCCAGCAAATCGGCAACCACCGCCGATGCGGTTGGCTCGGCACCTGCGCCTGCGCCATAGTAGAGCGTCGGCCCGACCGCATCGCCTGCTACGACGACCGCGTTCATCACGCCTTCTACTTTCGCCAGCAAGTGCTTTTTTGTGACCAGTGCCGGGTGCACCCACAATTCAACGCCTGCGGCGGTGCGTCTGGCAACGCCCAGATGCTTGATCCGGTAGCCCAGCTCGTCGGCGTAGTCCATGTCGAGCAACCCGATATTGGTAATTCCCTCGGTGACCACATGGTCAAACTGCAAAGGAATGCCAAACGCGATCGATGCCATGATGGCGAGCTTTTGCGCGGCATCTGTACCGTCGATGTCGTATGTGGGATCGGACTCCGCGTACCCGAGCGATTGTGCCTCCTCGAGCGCACTGTCAAACGGCTTGCCTTTGCCGCGCATCTCCGACAGGATGAAATTGCTGGTGCCGTTGATGATCCCTGCCAGCCACCGGATCCGGTTGCCCGCCAGACTTTCGCGAATCGCCTTGACAACCGGAACGCCTCCGGCAACCGCGGCTTCGAACGCGACAATTGTGCCTTTGTCTCTGGCTGCCGAGAAAATCTCGTTGCCACATTCGGCGATCAAGGCCTTGTTTGCAGTGACCACGTGTTTGCCCGAAGCGATGGCCTCCAGCACCAACTGTCGAGCCACGTCAACGCCGCCGATCAACTCGATGACGACGTCGAGAGAAGCATCCCGCACCAAAGCAAGCGCATCGCTACCAACCTCGATACCATCCAGCGCTACCGAACGAGGTTTCCCGGGATCGCGTACCGCGGCTGCAGCTACGTCAATGCCGCGAACGGTACGCCGTGCGATCTCATCGGCGTTACGCCGCAGCACCTCGACCACGCCACAGCCGACCGTCCCCAGCCCCAGCACACCTACCCTGACAGGGCTCATCGTCGCTCCACGCGGCAACCCGAAAGGCTGGCTTCTTCCGGGCCGGTAACACAAACAGCAACACGACCGACCGGTTCGATATCTTTACCCATGATCTTCCTTGAACATTCGTTTCATGTTGCGCAGCGCCTGCCTGATCCGCTGCTCGTTCTCGATCAGGCTGAACCGGACATGGGTGTCGCCGTGGCTGCCAAAACCAATGCCGGGCGAAACCGCGACCTGAGCACGGTTCAGCAACCGTTTGGAAAACTCCAGCGATCCCTCGTTGCGATAAAGCTCGGGTATCGGCGCCCACGCGAACATCGTCGCACGAGGCTTCTCCAGGTGCCACCCGAGCTCGTTCAGACCGTCACACAGGAAATCGCGTCTTTTGCAATAGGTTTCCCTGACCTCCTCGACACAGTCCTGCGATCCTTCAAGCGCTGTAATCGCCGCAACCTGGATCGGCGTAAACAGGCCGTAGTCAAGGTACGACTTGATCTTCTCGAGTGCTGCAACCAGTTTGCGGCACCCGCACATGAACCCTACGCGCCACCCCGGCATGTTATAGGTCTTGGACAAGGAATAAAACTCAACCGCCAGTTCATCGGCACCGGGCACCTGCAAAATCGACGGGGCTCGATAGCCGTCAAATACAATTTCCGCATAGGCTATATCGTGCACCACCCACATCTGGTGCTCTCTCGCAAAATCAATGATTTTCTCAAAAAACGACAATTCCACGCACCGCGTAGTCGGGTTGCCCGGAAAGTTGAGAACCAGGAGCCGGGGTCTGGGCCAGGCGTCCTGAACCAGTTGCTGTACCGACTCGAAAAAATCACACTCCTCGATCAACGGAACGTATAAAACATCGGCGCCTGCGATGACACAACTGTAAGGATGAATCGGATATGTCGGCGAAGGCACCAGCACACAGTCTCCCGCCTTTAGCACGGCGAGCATCAGGTGCGCGATACCCTCCTTTGAACCGATGGTCACGATCGCCTGTTCTTCTGGATCCAGTTCAACGTCAAACCTGCGACGATACCATTCACAAATGGCGCGGCGCAGACGCAACACCCCGCGAGACGAAGAATAGCGGTGCGTACCCTCTTTCGACACGACCTCGATCAGCTTGGAAACGATGTGCTGCGGGGTCGATCGGTCTGGGTTTCCCATGCCGAAATCGATCACGTCGTTACCGTCGGCCCGCGCCTGCGCCTTCAACCGGTTGACGATTGAAAATACGTACGGGGGCAGCCGCCCGACTCTCTCGAACTCACTCATCACTGATAGTATAGAACCGGCAGCGCAAGGATGATGACAACCGCGGCCAGTGCGAGCCATCCGTATAAATTGATGCGTCGCTCAATCACCGGCAACAGTCTTGGCCCTGCCCACTGCAGCAGCAACGCTACCAGGAAAAAGCGCAGACCACGACCGATCAATGACGCACCGACAAACACCGCGAGGTTCTGCCCAAGTGCTCCGGCGCCGATGGTAAATACCTTGTAAGGAATCGGGCTGAATCCAGCGATAACGACAACGGCGCTCCCCCACTGGGTGAACCACACCCTCACGCGTTCATAGTGCTGGTAAAAATCTGTCGCTTGCAGGTAAGGAGACAGTGTTTCAAATGCAAAATACCCGATCGCGTATCCCGCAACACCCCCGAGTACCGAGAACAAGGTCGTCATCGACGCGAGGTAAACCGCGCTGCGCGTACGGACCGCGCACATCGGCGCGAGCAACACGTCAGGCGGGACCGGAAAAAACGATGACTCGGCGAAGCTCAGGGCAAACAGGTACTTGTTCGCATCGTCATGCGAAGACCACGACTTTACGCGGTAATACAATGGGCCGAGCATGTGTGAAACCAGTGGGGCGGTCAGCGAGACCGGAGTTTGCTGATTGTACCTTGCCTGAAAATCCGGTGCGGTCTGTCGCCGCCTGCCCATACCGATGCCCGCCTCTGGATCGCCGCTGGCTTATGCGGTCCGTTACGCCTCACTGACCGATCAACGGTACGAACTTGACGTCTAGATGCGACTCTTCCCTGTACCCGGACGCATCGCGTCTGAGCGACATCAGGCGTTGCCCGCCATTGCCGATCGGCGCGACCGCACGCCCGCCAACACGCAACTGTCGAAGCAGTGCCCGCGGCCATCCACTGCCCGCGGCGGTGACGATGATGCCGTCAAAAGGCGCGAACTGCACCCAGCCCTTCGCTCCATCGGCGCAACGGGGGTGCACGTTGCTGTATCCAAGCTCGATAAACAGCGCGCGCGCCGTTTTGTATAAAGCGTCAATCCGCTCTATGGTAAAAACCCTGGGAACGATCCGCGATAACACCGCTGACTGGTAACCGGACCCGGTACCTACTTCCAGCACGGCTTCAGGGGTACCGTCACCGATCAACAATTCGGTCATCAACGCGACAAGATAGGGTTGCGATATGGTCTGTTCACATCCGATAGGCAACGCTTGGTCTTCATAGGCAAGATCGGCAAAGTCTGGATCTACGAAGCGGTGCCTTGGTACCAGTCCGATCGCCGTGAGCACTCGATCTTCCGAGATACCTTTGGCTTGTAATTCGGCGACGAGGCGCGCTTGCGCGTGTCTGTAGCGTTCGTCCGGTTCCGGCACCGGGTCAGTACATGCCATCGAGCCAGTTACCAACCGTTTCAAGATGGCAGTGACGGGTCAAATCAACGTGCAAAGGCGTCACCGAGACGCACCCTCCGGCGACCGCATGAAAATCGGTTCCGGCACCCGCGTCCTGTTCAGGACCGGCAGCGCCGATCCAGTAAATCGGGTTCCCTCGGGGATCCGTGTCCGCAATTGCTGGCTCGGCGATATGTCGATTGCCCAGGCGCGTGCTGCAAAACCCTGTGATGCTCCGCCAGGGGATGTCGGGCACGTTCACGTTGAGAATAATCTCCCCCGGCAAAGGATTTGACTTCAGACGTTCTACCAGCTTTTTCGCCACCGTCGCCGCGGTCTCCAGATGCCGTGGATGCTTTGACATGGTGGAAACGGCGATTGCAGGAAAGCCCAGATAGCGTCCTTCCATCGCGGCCGCCACGGTTCCGGAGTAAACGACGTCATCACCGAGGTTTTCACCGTGGTTAATGCCGGATAACACCATGTCGGGCAAGGCGTCCTTGAAAAGCCCGGTAATCGCCAAGTGTACACAGTCGGTAGGTGTTCCATCCACGGAATAAATGTTCGAAGCAACACGCGTTACACGCAAGGGACGATTCAGGGTCAACGAGTTGCTCGAGCCGCTGCGATCATGGCCGGGCGCGACTACCGACACTTCGTCCGACTCGGAAAACAACGCAACCAGCATTTTCAACCCCGGGCTATCGTAGCCATCGTCGTTACTGATGAGTATATGCATGCGCGCGGGATAGCTACAGTGGTCGGCGTATTACGGTATATGATAGTAGACAACCTTGGCAATGAGCACGAAACCCCTCACCTCGCGCAAGACTAGCGCCTCGTCGACACCGGACGAACCGAGCTTTCGTGATTTGATGGACCAGACTGACCCCAACTGCGCCGACGACATTCGGCATCGGCCGGCTCCCCCGCCACCCCCTCGTTTCGTAGTACCGTACAAAACGATCGGCTCGTCGATCGATGTCGGTGAA
Source organism: Candidatus Oxydemutatoraceae bacterium (assembly GCA_965226235.1). Classification (GTDB taxonomy): domain Bacteria; phylum Pseudomonadota; class Gammaproteobacteria; order Poriferisulfidales; family Oxydemutatoraceae; genus CAYFZO01. The sequence continues at coordinate 799,289 of OZ245335.1, forward strand.
ATCAAGGATGAGTTCAGACGCGACGGCCTGCAGCATCGCGAAATGCACCAGCTCAAAAAAGGAAAGTTTCACGTCAGCGATAGAGAATGCATCGACCTGCACGGGTTGAAGCGCGACGACGCGTGCCAGGCGCTCGAAGAATTTCTTGCGCGCTGCCTGCACCGGGGCAGCCGCTACGCCCTCGTCATCTGTGGTAAAGGGCACCATTCTCCGCATGGAAAAGCGGTGCTTAAGTCGCTGATACGCGGTTGGCTCATGGAATGCAGAGAAGTTCTCGCCTACTGTCCGGCGTTGCGAAAGGACGGCGGCGACGGCGCCTTGTACGTGCTACTCAGCAAACGGCACGGGGGAAGTTCCAAGAGAGGGCGTCAATGAACCAAAAGCCAGGAGAGAAGGCGCCTCATCGCTTCAGTTGTCAGGACGACCACGACCCGAACTCGCTACCCATAGCCACAGCCTCCGATTACATCATGTCAACGGTGCCTCCGATCACCGGCACCGAAGAAATTCCATTGCGCAAAGCCCTGCACAGAATCCTCGCAAAAAAAGTCGGTTCGACAATCGCTGTCCCCGGCCACGCCAATTCGGCGATGGACGGTTACGCGTTGCGTCTGCGTGATGTATCGACGGGAGCAATCAACAAACTGAAGCTTGTCGGCAAATCCCTGGCAGGCCAACCTTACACGGGAACCGTAAACCCGGGCGAATGCGTTCGCATCACCACCGGCGCACCGTTGCCTGCAGGCTGCGACACGGTAGTAATCCAGGAGCAAGCCGAACGAAACGGAAACACCGTCACCATCAACGGCGACCATCGGGAGGGACAGAACATACGTCGCGCCGGTGAAGACATCTCTCCTGGGGAGACAGTCATCCGTGCAGGAAAGCATTTGAACGCCGCCGACCTCGGCCTGATCGCCTCGGTCGGTGTATCCCGGGTAACGGTTACAAGGCAGATTGAAGTTGCATTTTTCTCGACGGGCAACGAATTGCGTCCGGTGGGAACCACGCTTTTGCCCGGGCAAATCCATGACAGCAACCGCTATACGCTGTTCGGGATGCTCCAGCAGCCAGCCATCCGGACACGCGATCTCGGTATCGTCGAAGACGATCGCGACGCCTTGCGCGACGCCTTCGAAGATGCATCGACCAGCGACGTCATTATCACCTCCGGGGGTGTCTCGGTAGGCGAAGCCGACTACGTCAAGGAAATACTCGCCGAAACGGGGAAAGTTCACTTCTGGAAAGTTTCGGTCAAACCGGGGCGCCCTTTCACGTTCGGCCAACTCGGCAACGCCATGTATTTCGGACTGCCCGGCAACCCGGTATCGGTCATGGTTACCTTTTACATGCTGGTAAAACCGGCGCTACGAGCGATGACCGGAGAACACCCACGCCCTTCTCCACTCAAAATTTATGCGCGCACCCTCGATCGGCTACGCAAACGCCCAGGACGGGTGGAATTTCAACGTGGCGTTCTCGGTTTGAACGATGCTGGGGAATATAGCGTGAAAAAAACCGGCGCGCAGGGCTCGGGAATACTGAGCTCGATGGCGCGCGCGAACTGTCTGGTCGTCCTGAAGATGGACGATGGAGAAATCAAGCCTGGGGAAATGGTCGAAACCATCCCGTTCGACAGCCTGTACTGACCTCCGCTTGAGCGGTTATTGCCCGGCGACAAACACGAGCTTGAAACTGACGGGAATCGTCGTCGGAATGTTCGACAGCCCGACCATGTTTTTCAGTGCCTCGAATCCCTCCAGCATCCCGTAGCTTCTCGCATCGACCAACACCGGCGATTGCGTCTGCACCAGCAGGTCGTCCCCAATCCACGCAACGCTGACCTCCCCCTTGACCGGGTGTGTCACGCCTCGCATCGTCAATAACGCCTCGACCGTTCGGGTGTCCCCGGACCGGTGGTCCGTCGCCCGGAGCTCGCCCAGCGACAGTTTTATGCTTGCCTGGGGGTGATTTCCAACGTCGAAAACGTGTTGCTTCACTCGCTCATCACGGATGGCAACGCCGGTTACAACGCTGTCCAGAGCTATCACCAGGACAACCTCGCCGTCGTGGCCGATCTCGCCGGAGAAGTCCGTAAAATGATTGTTCTCGAACAGGGTGTTGGCTCCGGCCATTTTCGTAGACAGGTAAGTGATGACAGAACGATCCTTGTCGATTACCAGGTCGGAGGCATAGGCGGGTGACGCCGTAAGCAACAGCAAGGAGAAAAAAATGCACACCGCTCTCATCAATCACCCCCTGGCGTGTTCTGTTCCACCCAACGTGCCGCGCTATCGAGGGATTCCCGCTTCCAGAAAGGAACTTTGGTTTTCAACGCTTCCATGATATGGCGGTTCGCCCCGTATGCATCACCCCGGTGTGCAGCCCAGACCGCAACCAACACAATGGCTTCTCCCGGCAGCACGGCACCCACGCGGTGCACCAGCAAGACGTCCCCAATCGCGTATCTGGCCGCGGCCGACTCAACCGCGCGCTCCATGTGAGTATCTGTCATCCCGGGATAATGCTCAAGATGCATCGCCTTGACCGCATCCCCCTGATTGAAATCCCGCATCGTGCCGACAAATACCGCAACGGCACCGAACTCACCGGCGCGGGCAACGGCATCGCCACGCAAGGCACTGCCTGGCTTGTATTCGGACAGAACCCGCCACGGGTCAAATACATCTTCCACTATTTCCATACGCATAGCATCCGCCTCACTGCATGAAAATTATACAGGAAAGCGAACCGAGTGCCTTGGCGTAGTACGAAGCCACCACATTGGGGACCAACCCATCCACTGGGTCATTCCAGATCACTGATGCGCTATGATCCAGCCTGCGCTACTTACAATGATCACAATCGACCGCCCAGGAAAGCAGGAGAAGGAATTGATTTCCCGATACAAGGTGTTTGCGCTTGTCTGCGCCTCAGAAACAAGCTGGATTTCAACCCCTGGGTCGACATCCTCCACAGGATCATGAGCGACAGAAAATTCATCGCCCTTGGCATTTCAATACTGACCATCTCCGATAGCCGCAACCAGGCAACGGACAAATCGGGGCAGTTGCTGCTCGAGCGAATCCAAAAAGCCGGGCACCGCTGTACCGACAGACGGATTGTCTCCGATGACGTCTCTCGAATCCGTGAAGAGTTATTGGCGTGGATAAAAACCGATGGGGTCGAAGTGGTGCTGACGACCGGCGGCACCGGACTGACCGGAAGAGACAACACGCCTGAGGCGGCAACAGCCTTGTTCGATAAGAAAATTGACGGCTTCGGAGAGATGTTTCGTGTGCTGTCCTACCAGACGATCGGCACTTCGACCCTGCAATCGCGTGCAGTAGCCGGCATCGCAAGCGGCACCTTCATCTTTTGCCTGCCAGGATCCCCAGGCGCATGCGCCGACGCCTGGGACAAGCTGATCAGCCACCAACTGGATTATCGAACCAAGCCCTGTAACCTGGTCGAATTGATCCCGCGGCTTAAGGAAAAATAACCCGGTCCCGAAGACCTGGCTCCGGTTTACCACGTACCGACGGACAGGCCGAAAGATCACGGAGATCCTCTATCCGCGACAGTACCACCGCTGCAGGGAGCGGTTGGATCTGGCTCCCCGACCGCGCTGACCGCATCAACCGCCGATGTAGGACATCTCTACCTTGTGCATCGCGACGGTATCGCGGCTGCGCGTGACCGAGTATTGATCGGTACGCTGTCGCCAAATGCCGGCAACCCAGTCGAGCACGCTCTCGTCCGAATCACCACTCCGCAGAGCACGGCGCAAATCATGGCCGCGCGAAGCGAACAAGCAAGTATACAAGGACCCCTCCGCCGACAGACGCATGCGGGTACAGTCACTGCAAAAGGGGGCCGTAACCGAGGCAATCACGCCGATTTCACCACCTCCGTCACGATAGCGCCAGCGCTTCGCGACTTCTCCCCGGTAGTGCTCCCACAAGGGCTCGATCGGCATCTCGGCATCGATCGACCGGATGATCTCCGCCGCCGGCAACACGTCGTCAAGACGCCAGCCGTTGACGGTGCCGACATCCATGTATTCAATAAACCGCAGCACGTGGCCACTACCGTAAAAGTGCCGCGCCATCGGCAGCACCTCGGAGTCATTTACGCCTTTCTTGACGACCATGTTGATCTTGGCTGGCAACTCTGCCGCGCTGGCGCAATCAATCGCATCGAGTATCCGCCCCACCGGAACCTTGCTATCGCTGATCCTGGAAAAAATATCCTGATCCAGCGCATCGAGGCTGATGGTAACGCGGGCCAGACCGGCGGACTTAAGCTGCCGCGCACTGGCAACATTCAGCAAAACGCCGTTGGTCGTCAAGCCGATATCCTCAATGCCCTCGACCTGGGCAATGGCGGCGATCAGCTTCTCTATTTTTTTACGCAACAACGGTTCCCCGCCAGTCAGACGAACTTTCCTGACGCCCAGGGAGGCAAACAGCCTGACACTGCGCACGATCTCTTCAAAAGACAATATCATCGAACGCTCCAGGAACTGATAGCCCGAGTTGAATACCTCGCGGGGCATGCAATAGGTGCAACGAAAATTGCAACGGTCGGTAACCGAAATCCTGAGATCCCGTATTGGCCGTCTCATTTTGTCCGTCAACGCCTGCATCGTCTTCATTGCCGATTTCGGCCAGTCAAGACACGTTCCTGCATGAACCCGATAACCCGTTCAACGCTGTCTTCTGCCGCCGCTTCATTGTACTTGACGCGATGCCCCAGATAAATTGTGTCCAGGCCCGGAACGTCATAGCTGTGATAAGCACCCGGGTACACCACCAACTCGTAATTGTGTCCGGCACGATCGAGAATCTCCATTGCGCGACAGCGCGAAGCCGGGGTCCAGTCGTCCTCTTCACCGATCAGCACCAGCAAATCCGAATTCAGCGTTGGTATCGCATCGAAGCAATAGGGATAAAAGGCGACAACACCCTGCAGATGAGAAAAAATCGATTTGGCGTTGAGTTGCGTCAACAAAGACGAAGTGCCGCCATGCGACATGCCGGTGAGGAAAATACCGTGTGGATCGAATTGCCCGTTTTTCAGCCCCCAGCGAATGGCCCGTGCGACATCCATGCTCCGCACCATGGGAGGCACCCGAAACAAATCGTCGCAAATGCCAGCGACGCCGCGGAGGCTAAAGCTGTCAAGCTGAAGCACCGCAAACCCGGCTTTGTTGTATTCCGGAAACCACAACTCGTCGCGTGCCGGCATGATCCCGTCGCAACCGTGAAGGTCGATCACCAACGGATAGGGCGGAGAACGGCTCGGGAGATAAAGACGGCCGAGTGCCTGGGAAGAAATCCGGACGACTGTGGCAACATCAGTAGACTCAGGAACCGAAACGCCGCCACATGCTCCCAAACATGCAAGCAAGGGTACCAGCCATAGCGACTGTAAGCGAGACGTCATATGGAACACGGCTGGATACAGGAACAGGGTAAACCGGGTACATTCTGCATATACTCGGAGTATATGATGTTATTGTACCTGGGGTTTAGCGGAAACGGAGATTAAGAGATCGTGGGGGCGTTGCTGGTTGTAGCCGCCGTCGTGGCACTGATCGTGCTGCTGTACGCGCGGGGCAGAAAACCAGGCAAAAACCGTTTCAGGCCCATCCTCTATATTGCCATCGGGGCGGTCGTACTGCTGGCGGCCACCGGCAGGTTGCACTGGCTGGCAGCGATTGGCGCGGCACTGCTTGGCGCGATACCGATCATTGCCAACAAACTGTTCCTGCTGATGCGTTTCCTGCCGTTGATCGGCGGTTTTATCAGCCGTGCCAGTTATGGCAAACCCGGCAATGGACTCTTTGAAACGGCTTGGCTGCGCCTTGAAATCAATCCGACGATGGGCATGGTAGACGGAGAGGTACTGCAAGGAGAATTTAAACAAAGACGCTTGTCGTCAATGAGTGTCGGCGAACTGGAAAAGCTGCGCGACATCCTGCGCGGGCAGGACACGAAAAGCGCAATGCTGCTACAGAGTTATCTGGCGGTCAGAACCCGCGCTCGTAAAAGCGAAAACGAAAGGCCGGACACCGGTCCCATGACGCGGGAAGAAGCTCTGAAAATCCTCGGCCTGAAAGAAGACGCGACCCGCGAGGAGATGATCCTTGCCTACAAGCGCTTGATGCAAAAAATCCATCCCGACCGTGGCGGCTCCGCGTACCTGGCAGCAAAAATCAACCAGGCAAAAGAATTACTCGCCGGGAAAAAATAACCCGCTGGATGCACCCGGCGGCCACAATAATGAAAAAACCGTCAAAAATCTCCGCGCTGCTCCATCGTTTGGGGCGTTTGCAGCACGTGCCCCTGCCCGAGGAAGAAAAACGCAGGCTCCGTACCAAGGCAAGCGCCCGGTACGGCGGTATGGGGGAACGGGAACTGCAGTTGCGCATGGAGTTGATCCTGGAAAATTCCATTTCCGACCAAAGCTACCATACCCTCGATACGGCGAAGCAACTAAGCAAGTTCAGCCTGTCCGCACAGGAACGCTTCTGCAAGGCGGCCGAACGGCTGGCGATGCGTAGCCGCAAGCTCGCGTACCACTTTTTCATCGACGGCGTGCCGGCGATTACCGCCATGACCGATGCCCGATGGAATCAATGGCTGCAAAACATCGAGGCTACGCTGCGTGAAGAGGGAGAAGACGCCGCGATTCGATACCTGCGAAAGCTGGACGATTACTTGCGGGCTGACACGTTACCGCAACACGCGATGAAATTTGAGGACGCCGCGCCGATCATAGAACACCTCATCACCGCACTGGGTACACGGCAACTGAAGGTCTCCAAGGGGAACGAAACATTCACCGATACGGAGCAGATTTTCCTTCCCGAAAGCTGCTCGCTTTTTGCCAACAGGCAAAAGAATTTTGGTTTTTACAAGAGCGTCGCCGTGTTTTTATGGGCACAAACGCGCTTCGGTACCTGGCAAATCGACATGGCGCAACTGCTGTATGACCTTCCCGACCGTGACAAATCGCTACGCCTGTTTCAGACACTGGAGAATGTGCGGCTCGACGCCTGCATCGCAAGAGAGTTGCCAGGCATTGGACGTACGCTCAACGAGTTGGGGAACCAGGCTCGGATGCTGCCTGACGACAAGGAGTGGCAGGCGGTGGCGCACAGGCTGGGACGACCCGGTGCCACCGCTCGCCACAGCCTGGAAATGGTTGAACGCCTGTATCGAAAACCGCTACCCAGAGCAACAATTTATCAAGGTGTTTTCAAACCGGCACAGGTGATACGCGCTATCAAACAACGCATTGCTGCAGAACGCACCGAATTGCAGGAAGAATTATCCGCCGTCGTCAGGAAAGCCGGAATCAACCGGGATCCGGACTCCCTGGTGTTGGAAAGAAAGCATGGAAAAACCGGCATGTATCAGCTCCGCTTCAGTGACGACGGAGAAGAACTTGAAACCACGCCTGAAGTCCGGAAGCTTTGGGGATCGATCAGCCAGGACATCGGTGCAATACCCGAGGACTATTTGCGGATGGAAAAAGGCACTGGGTCGAAGGATTCGCAACACACGGAAATACCACAAGAGCAAAGCTGCAAAACCCTGCTGCCGGAATGGGACCACTCGATTCAACGCTACCGCCAGAACTGGTGCCAGGTGTTTTTACGGGAAATGCCGGGCAAAACTCCCGATTTCGCCAACACAACGCTGCAACAACACCCAGGTCTGGTCAAACAACTGCGTCGACAGTTCGAAGCTCTGCGCAACGAAGATACCATCTGGCGCCGTGCGCCTTACGGTGACGATATTGATATCGACGCGGCAGTTTTGGCTTTCATCGATACCCGGCGGCTGGAGGAACCCGATCCGGGTGTTTACATAAAACGTAAAAAAACCGGCCGCAACATCGCGGCGGCTTTCGTCATCGACATGAGCGCATCCACTAAAGGCTGGGTCAACCAAACCGAAAAAAAAGCACTGGTCTTGCTGTGCGAGTCTCTTGAAAAGATCGGCGACCGCTATGCGATATACGGCTTTTCGGGGAATTCCCGCAACCGCTGCGACATATTCGGAATCAAATCATTCGAAGAGAAATACGGTGATGAAATCAAAAGCAGAATCGGAGAAATCAAGCCGCGAGACTATACCCGCATGGGCGCCGCGATTCGCTTCGTGTGCAACGAACTGAGCTGCGTCGAGGCAAAAACCCGGGTCATGATCGCCATCTCCGACGGCCGTCCGGACGATGCCGATGGCTACCGGGGACGCTACGGCATCGAAGATACACGCCGCGCCCTGCTCGAAGCGAATTTCGAAGATACACGCCGCGCCCTGCTCGAAGCGAATTTCAAAGGTGTGCACTCCTACTGCATTACCATAGACACCGAAGCACTGGACTATCTGCCGTACATGTACGGACGGTCAAATTTTTCGATCGTGGACCGTATTGAAAAATTACCTTCCCGGATGCCCGACATATACCGACGCATCACAACCTGATCGCTCGCATCCACTGGCGAAGCCACGGCGCTCGCGGGCCATCGACCCACCGCAGACCGATCACAGGCTGCCATAAATGTGGAAACCACCCACGTAAGTGCCAATCGCGGAGCCTACGCTGGTGAACAGGAATACCAGCAAGGTGCGCGCTACGCGATTACGCCACCACCCCGACCAACTGGTTGTGGCCTGCCGAAGATTCCTGAAGTCGTCAACCAGTGGTTTTCTCAGATACAGTTCGGCTGCAGCAGCGACCATGCCTGCTCCGATGGTCGGGTTGATCGACGTAAACGGCGCAGAGACGAACGCGGTCAGGATGGTCAGCGGGTGTGCGCTGGCGAGCGCGGCTCCAAGCGCGGCGAGACCTCCATTGATCAGTATCCAATCGAAAACCAGGTCTCGCCCGGATGCAATGCTCTGGCTGAATCCTATGAAAAATCCCGCCAGGATAATGCCCACCACGACCCACGGAATGAACCTTGACCATTTTGCATGCGGCGGTACTTGATCGAGGCAATCGATATCGGCACGAGGGTCGAGGGTGCTGTCTGCGAGATACGACCGAAGCCTGCCGACCATCCCCGACAAATGCCCGGCACCGACCACCGCCAAAACGCGCGCAGGTTTTTCCCGGCGCACGTACGCAAAAATCTTCGCGGACATATAACGGTCGCGCTCGCTTACCAACACTTCGTGCAAACACGGATCAAGTGCCTGCAATTCCTGGAACATACCGGTCAGCACATCGCTGTCCTTCATTTCTTCCACGTGAGCGAGGCTGATTCTCTGCCTGGTAAACAGGCTGTAGATCAGCGATTGAACCAGCATCAGGCGACGCCACCATGCGACCTTGCAATAAAGCCGCCTGAGCGTGATTCCAATGTCACGATCGATGAGCGCCAATGGCAAACCACTTTTGTCCGCCAGGGTCACTGCCGTTTTCATTTCGCCCCCAAGCTCAACCTCTACGGAGTCCGCAAGGCGCTGCTGGTAAGCCCCGAGCGCCACCATTGCGGCGATCGCCCCCAGCTTTTTCTGGCGGATGGCCTGCCAGAGGTCGAGCTCCCCGATCGATTCAGGGTTGCAGATTGTCTGGTGCCGGCTGCCGCACAGTTCAACCGCAACCGCATCATAATCCCCGCTGCCAAGCAAACGCGTAACCTGCTCACGACTAACGCGCGACACGTGGGCCGTGCCAAGAATATCGACACAGGTTTCCTCGATCTGCACCGAACGCAAGCTGTTATCAGGATGCATATCGATGCGAATGATTGCTCCGGCAGGCCGCTTGCACGGCGCAGACAGGACACTCCGGGTCTGGAGGAATCGCAATTGTTCGCCACTCCATGCGCAGTCCGTCCAGCAGCAGCAGGCGGCCGGTCAACGGCTCGCCGATACCCAGCAGCAACTTGAGCGCCTCGGTCGCCTGCACGCTGCCGACAACGCCGACGATAGGTCCGAGTACACCATTCCCGACACACGTCTCATCTGTGCCGATGCCCCGCTTATACAGGCATTCGTAGCATGGCTTCCCGGGCTGCGAAGCGAACACCGCCACTTGCCCCTCCATTCGAATAGCCGCGCCGCTGACCAGCGGCTTCGCCGCCACGACACAGGCACGATTGACGGCGTAACGGGTTTCAAAATTGTCGCTGCCATCGACAACCAGATCAACGCGTGGCAACAATTCAGCCAATGCGCCCGGTCCGAGTCGGGCGCAAACCGTCTCGATCGATACCTCGGGATTCAACGCCCGCAGAGTGCTGCTTGCAGACTCCGTCTTGTACATCCCCACCGTGGAGCTGGAATGAATGATCTGTCGCTGCAGGTTCGACAACTCGACACGATCATGATCCGCAATGACCAATCGCCCGACACCGCTCGCAGCCAGGTACATCGCCACCGGGGAACCGAGACCGCCCAGTCCGACGACCAGGACGCTTGAATTCAAAAGCGTCTGCTGCCCTTCGATACCGACCTCGGTCAATAAAATCTGTTGGCTGTAACGTAGCAGTTGTGAATCGCCCAGTTCACTCACCGGGCTTGCCCTGCTTGCGCGCCTCGAACATGGCTCGCTGCGCGGGCGTCATTTCCTGCTGATACCTGGACTTCCACTCGGCATAGGGCATGCCGTAGATCAATTCCCGCGCCTGTTCGTATTCAACCGCTACACCACGTTCCGCCGCTGCCGCCACATACCATTTGGACAGACAGTTGCGGCAAAAGTCCGCCAGGTTCATCAAATCTATGTTCTGCACTTCGCTGTGCCCGCGCAGATGCTGGACAAGGCGCTCGAATACCGCCGCCTGGATTGCCTGCTTGTCCGTCTCTGGAATATGCGCCATGGTTCGATGCCGAAATGATGTTCCGCTCCTTTGCATTTATTATAAACGTAAGTGAAAATGTCCAGCAAATGAGAGACAACGTGCAATACCCGAAAAACACGATCACCTGCGCGATACTCGCAGGCGGAAAAGGGTCGCGCATGGAGAGTCGCGACAAGGGACTGGTACCGTTGGCAGGGCGTCCAATGATCGAACATGCGATTATGCGCATACGACCGCAGGTCGGAGCCATCATGATCAATGCAAATCGGCATCTCGAAGAGTATCGAAACTACGGCTACCCGGTGGTGCAGGATTCCAGCAACGACTTTCAAGGTCCCCTGGCGGGTATGGCAGCGTGTCTCCGCCACTGCCACACCCCCTGGATGGCCACCATTCCCTGCGATGTCCCGCTATTGCCAGAGAAACTGATCGGCAGGCTCCATCACGCCCTGACACTGCATGATGCTGAGGTGGCGGTAGCCACGGACGGGCAACGGTTGCACCCCGTTTTTTGCCTGATATCTGTGGAACTGACCGACAAGCTCGAAGCATTCCTGATGCTTGGAGGACGCAAAATCGATAGGTGGCTGCAACAAGTCAGAACGGTACAGGCCGATTTTAGCGACGCTGAAAGCTGCTTTCACAACGTCAATACCGCCGATGAGCTGGCAAAGCTCAACCAGGCGTTACTGCACCGGTGAGCTTCCCCGTCATCGGCTTTTGCGCGTATAGCGGCACGGGCAAAACCACACTGCTGACCTCGTTGCTTCCGCTGCTGAAGGAGCGAGGCATCAAGGTCGGAATCATCAAGCACGCGCACCACAATTTCGATACCGACCAACCCGGTAAAGACAGCTACGAATTGAGAAAATCCGGAGCGAGACAGATGCTGACGTCATCAAGCAAACGCTGGGCCCTGATAACCGAACTGCTGACCGAAGAAAACGAGGCGACCCTCAGTGAATTGCTTACCTACCTGCACCATCCAGGTCTTGACTTGATCCTGGTAGAAGGGTTCAAGCAGGAGTCCTTTGAAAAAATTGAACTACACCGCCCGAAACTCGGCAAGCCACCCATGTATCCGCAAGATAAAAACATTATCGCGTTCGCTACCGACGCCGCCGCACCTGCCGACATCAAGATCCCGGTGCTCAATCTGAACTCTCCACGGCAAATCTGCGATTTCATCATCAGGAAAATCTCCTGGTGATGAAATGGTCAGCGTAGGGTAGCAACGAATCAGCATGCGACGCGGCCGCGCCAACCGGGCAGTTGGTGGGCGCGGCTGGATTCGAACCAGCGACTCCCGCCATGTGAAGACGGTACTCTAACCAACTGAGCTACGCGCCCCTGAGCTTGCGCATCCGGGCAATTATACGACGGCTCTGCCTTGCTTCAGAAATCGCTGGCCGCGGCGCGAATCAGCCCCTGCTTTTGAGCCCTGTTATAATCAAAGTTCAACGATCCAACCATGACCCAGACCGGCGATGAAACGACAGCAGAGCAGCGTAAAACTCATTGGTGAAAAAACCAGCAAGACAATTGACTTACCTATCCTTGCGGCGACCGAAGGCTCCCAAACGCTTGATATCGGCAAACTGCATCAATCGCTGGGATATTTCACCTTTGACCCAGGTTTTGTCTCGACCGCAAGCTGCGAAAGCAAGATAACCTATACCGACGGTAACAAGGGGTTACTCAAATATCGAGGCTACTCGATAGAGCAACTCGCCGCGCACAGCAACTTTACTGAAATCGCCTACCTGCTGTATCACGGCGAACTGCCCAGTTTGAAACAGCTCGAAGAGTTTAATTGCCTGCTGGCACAACACGCGCCTCTTGATCTGGATACCCTGTGCACCTTAAGCCGTGCCCTTCCCAAAGACGCGCACCCCATGGCGATGCTAATGGCCGCAATGAGCATGCTCGCAGCGCAGTACCAGAAAGGAAAAAACATCCATGATGCGAAATACCAGCAGGTTTCATTCCTTCGCATCCTTGCGAAAATGCCGGCGATAACCGCCTGGGCCTTCCGTCAACAGCTTGGGGAAAAACCTCTCCCTGCCGATCCGAACCTGCCGTACACGAAAAACCTCCTGCACATGATGTTTAATGGCGGCGAAGCACTCACCAGCGACACATTCGTGCGAGCAATGGACCTGGTATTGACCCTGCACGCAGACCATGAGCAAAACGCCTCTACTTCAGCGGTGCGTGTAATAGGCAGCACCGAAACCAGTCCTTACGCAGCAGTAGTCGGGGGTCTCGCTTCCCTGTGGGGACCCGCGCATGGTGGCGCCAATGAGGCCGTCGTCAAAATGCTGGAAAACATTGTTTCTTCAGGTAAGCCTATAGAGCACTACATTTCCCGTGCCAAGGACAAAAAAGACAATTTCAGACTGATGGGCTTCGGACACCGGGTTTACAAGCATTACGATCCACGCGCCAGGATTCTTCGCCAAACCTGTCACGACCTGCTCGCGGAACTGGATCCGGAGAACCAGAACCAGCCGTTGCTTGATGCGGCGATGAAGCTGGAAGAGATCGCCCTCGAGGATGAATACTTCATCAGGCGAAAGCTCTATCCAAACGTGGATTTCTACTCAGGCATCATTTTCAACGCCATGAAACTGCCGTGTGAGATGTTTACCGCCATATTTGCCCTTGCCAGAACCGCAGGCTGGATGAGTCACTGGAGAGAAATGATGCTGGAGGGACACACGCGAATCTACCGACCCAGACAACTCTACACCGGCAATACCCACCGGGATTACGTGCCGATAGGAAGCCGCGGACAGGAAACTAACGGATAAGTCGGGAAAAAAAGTTCCCGATGACCGGCGAGAATTTTTTTTCGTCCACCAGAAAAGAATCGTGCCCGTAAGGCGAGTCAAGTGCTTCAAACACAACTTCCCTGCCAGATTTTTCGAGACCTTCGGCGATCTGGCGCTGTTGCTCCAACGGAAATAAAATGTCGGTAGTCACACCGACCACCAACGTGCGCTTGGCGTGAATCTTGGCGAGCCCGGCATTCACCGAGCCACCGTGGTCAGCAACGTCAAAGAGATCCATGGCTCGTGAAAGATACAAGTAACTGTTGGCGTCAAAATTGCTCGCGAACTTTTTGGCGTTGTAATCGAGGTACGATTCGATTTCGAACTCCATGTCGAAAAGGTCTTTTGACCTTCTATCCGGGGAAATGCGAGCGCGATTGAACCTCTGTCGCCATTCCCCGGCGGAGCGATACGACATTAACCCCAGCTTCCGCGCCAGCGTCATACCCTTGTATGGCTCGCTATCGATTGAGTAGGCACCTCCCTTCCAACCCGGATCACATCGAATAATCTCTCGCTGGAGAGACCGCACGGCCAGAGTAAACGGTAAGGCGCGACAAGCCGAGGATATCGTGACAAGGTGGTCTACTTCATTGGGATACTGCAATGCATAAGCAAGTGAAGTCATCCCTCCCATGGATCCGCCAACAATTGCCAGCAGGTGGTCGATACCGAGATCGACCAGCGCGTGGTGGCCTGCCTTGGCAATGTCTTCGATGGAAAGCTCCGGGAACCCAATTCCATAAGGGTTTCCCGTCGCGGGATTGATCGAGGACGGAGAGGTTGAACCAAAACAACTGCCGAGGGAATTGACACAGATGACATAAAAACGATTGGTATCAATCGCTTTACCGGGTCCAATCATATACTCCCACCAACCAGGATCGGGATTGCCCGGCGACGAACAAGCGTGCGCCGAAGGTGACAGGCCTGTAAATATCAGCACCGCGTTGTCGTGATTGGGAGAAAGCTCGCCCCACGCTTCATAAGCGATGCTGACTTCCTGCAGGCTCCCTCCTCGATACATCAAGAATTCGCGCGTGCCATAGTCACCCGATAACTTGACGCACCTTGTACTCAATGGAACGACAGAGGAAATAACCCGACTCTCCCGTACGGCACTCATGCGTATAAATCAATCCGACCGCTGGTCAGCCGTCATTCCGGTAGTTCAATTGGAAGGTGCATTGCTCGACGTTCTACTCCTTGCACGCAGGAATGTAAAGAACCGCAAGAATCGCCAGCAACCCCACCCCGGCAACGACCAGACGCCCCCACATAGGCGTAATAAAAAACACCACGGTCAAGGAAAATGCCACTGCCAGAGAGGCAGCACCAGTCAGCTTGACCTGCCTGCGCACGCAGCGACGATCCAGCCAGCGAACGATATCATCGCCAAAGTACTTGTTGTTGCGTAACATCAGGTAAAACCGTTCGCTGGAGCGGGCGTAACACATAGCCGCTATAATCACGAACGGCGAGGTAGGCATGACCGGTATCAGCAAACCAACGACACCAATGAACAAAGATGCGTGGCCGATCAGTAAAAAAAAATAGCGGCCAGCCGGGAACTGTCTCGCTTGCTGCATACCCTTATCCTGCAAAATCTTTCTCCGCCAACCCCAGCAATAGCCCTGCAACGCCCGGGGATTTGCCAAAATAATCGCACATGCCTATCCTGACGCTCGGATGCTCAACACGCTTTTTCTGCAACTCCGCCGGAATATCTTCAAGCACATGCCTGCCAGCCGCAAGAAAGTACGGCAATGCGAGCACTTCCCGAGCTCCGGCATCTATACACGACTGAACCCCCCGCAGAATCGAAGGCTCGGCAAGCTCAAGAAAGGCACACTCGACCAGATCGAAGCTTCCGGATGCCACATTTCTCAGCTTATCCGCAAGTTGACGAATTTCGTCATTGGAAGCGGCAACCCTGCTACCGTGTGCTATTAACAGTAGTGCTTTCATCGACTGCATTATAAAGTCTGGCCAGGGTTTTGTTACCCTCAGGGACGCACAGTGAAAAAAGTTACCACCACCATGATCCTGGTTGTTGCGATGGCCTGTTGTGCCTGCACCAGTGTGAAACAGCCGCTTAAAAACCTGGCAAAAACAAATATGGATATGATCAGCGACATTCATATCCAGGTACTCAAAACCCACATGCAGGAACTATCCCTGGCACTTTACACCAACAACCCGACTCAGTTGGGTAAAGTGCCAAATTTGTCCCTGGAAAACAGGATTTCTCAGATCATCAACCACTCTACCGACGTTTACTACAGGGAGAGCGATTACCAGCAGAGCATCGAGGCCATCGAGTTGGCTTTCACCCCCAACTACCGAGGAGATCGCGTATTCGTACTGTTGCTCGGTATCAACAGCATGCTGAAACAGTCATACAACAACCTTGAAGAAGTATTCATGTTCGACAACCTGGATCCGCAGAAACTTTATGACAGCGCGAGGAACCTGGAACGGGTGGCCTGGCAGTTGCATGACGCAGCCACACGAGAGAAGGCGTTGATCTCGCTGGGACCGACACCGACGAGTGAGCGCAACTCCATTGAATACACGCTCATTCGCATGGCGGGCATTCAGGACATGATGGCGAAAATCATAGCATCCAAAACACAGCGGATGATCAACACGGCAGTACAAAACGCCACCACCATCCTCATCCCGATCGGGTGGTAACCCGCTCCAAGATTAACCCCCGGTGGACTTACAGCCATCTTTTTGGCAACGATCAATCTTTGGTGGCAACACTGTCCATGTGCTTGATCACTGCCTCACCGAACCCTGAAGTCGTCACCAGCACCGCGCCCGGCATCAGCCGCTGAAGGTCGGCGTCCACGTCTTCACGGCTACCCGGCTTACGCACACCGGTAGCCATACCGCTCCTGACTCTTGCGAGATCGTAGGTAACCGTCTTCGCCGCAATCGCGCTGGCGACACCCATCAAAACGAGGCTGGCAGACTCTTCCCATCCGATGTGGCGCAACATCATCTCCGCCGAAAGAATTATCGATCCTGGGTTTACGCGATTTTTGCCAGCGTATTTCGGGGCGCTGCCGTGCGTCGCCTCAAAAACCGCGATACTATCAGACATGTTGGCACCGGGGGCAATGCCGATACCACCGACCTGTGCGGCCAACGCATCAGAAATATAGTCGCCATTGAGATTGAGCGTTGCGATCACGTCATACTCATCTGGTTTCAACAATATCTGTTGAAGAAAATTGTCTGCGATTACATCCTTGATGATGACATCATTGCCGGTTTGCGGATTCTTGATTCTGCACCAGGGTCCGCCGTCAATCTTCTCGGCAAAAAACTCATCCATCGCCAATTCATAACCCCAGTTACGAAAAGCTCCTTCGGTAAATTTCATGATGTTGCCCTTGTGCACCAACGAAACCGAACTGCGATCGTTGTCTATGGCATAACGCAACGCCATTCTGATCAGCCGCTGCGATCCATCCTTGGAAACCGGCTTGATACCTATGCCTGAAGAGCCGGGAAAGCGAATACCGGTAACTTTCATCGTACCCTGCAAAAAATCAATGACTTTGGATACTTCATCAGAATAAGCAGGCCATTCAATGCCAGCGTAAATGTCCTCGGTATTTTCGCGAAATACGATCATGTCCGTTGCAGACGACTGTCTCATCGGCGTAGGAGTTCCGGGAAAATAGCGGATCGGTCGGATACAGGCATAAAGGTCCAACTGCTGGCGAATGGCAACGTTCAACGAACGAATACCCTCGCCTACCGGGGTCGTCAAAGGCCCTTTGATGGCAACCACATAGTCGCGTATCGCCTCGAAAGTTTCTTCGGGCAACCATTGGTCGGAGCCATACATTTTTCTGGCTTTTTCGCCGGCATAGATCTCCATCCATTCAATCCGACGGGACCCACCGTACGCTTTGGCAACCGCGGCATCGACGACCCGTTTCATCACCGGTGCCACGTCAATGCCGATACCGTCACCCTCTATGTAAGGGATAATTGGAACATCCGGCACGGACAAAGAGCCATCGGGCTCGGATTGTATCGGGTCTCCTCGTTCCGGAGACGTAATATGTTGATGCGACACCCTCTCGATTCCCGACAGCAGGCGGGATTCAGAACTGTTCTTCTTCGGTCGAACCGGCAAGCGCAACGACCGAAGAACTGCCGCCCTGGATGACCGTGGTGACGTCGTCAAAATAGCCTGTGCCGACTTCGGCTTGATGACTTGAGAAAGTGTAGCCTCTGCCAAGCGCTTCAAACTCTTTTTCCTGCACCAAATCGACGTAAGCTTTCATCCCCTGTCTGCAATAGACCTCGGCCAGGTCATACATGTTGAACCACATATTGTGGATGCCCGCAAGCGTGATGAACTGAAATTTATACCCCATCGCGCCGAGCTCCCTCTGAAAAGATGCAATGGCTACGTCATCGAGATTTTTTTTCCAGTTGAACGATGGCGAACAGTTGTAGGCGAGCAACTGTTCCGGATATTCCTTGAGTACCGCTTCAGAAAAACGCTTTGCCTCGGAAAGATCGGGGGTCGCGGTCTCACACCACAGCAAGTCGGCGTAGGGCGCGTAAGCAATACCTCGTGCGATCGCTTGATCAAGACCTGCCTTGCTGCAGAAAAAACCCTCGGGTGTCTTCTCGCCGGTCAAAAACGGGGCATCTCGAGGATCTACATCCGAGGTCAACAAACCAGCCGCGTTGGCATCAGTACGTGCCAAAATGATGGTCGGCACAGCACATACATCAGCGGCCAGACGCGCGGCAACCAGCTTTTGGATCGCTTCCTGCGTCGGCACCAGGACCTTGCCTCCCATATGCCCACATTTCTTTGCCGACGCCAGTTGATCTTCAAAATGAACGCCTGAAGAACCAGCGACAATCATCGCCTTCATCAGTTCGAACGCGTTGAGCACGCCACCGAAGCCAGCTTCGGCATCGGCGATAATCGGCGCAAAAAAATCCTTGTCACGGTTGCCCTTTGCCCACTCTATCTGGTCGGCACGGCAAAAAGTGTTGTTGATGTGGCGCACGACGGCGGGAACCGAATTTGCTGGATACAACGATTGATCCGGGTACATCTCTCCTGCAAGATTGGCATCGGCAGCAACCTGCCAACCCGACAGGTAAATTGCCTTGACACCGGCTTTGACTTGCTGCAACGCCTGACCCCCAGTCAAGGCACCCAGAGAATTTATATAGTCCTCCTCGTGCAACAACCTCCATAATTTACTGGCACCTCTGGTTGCGTAGGTGTGCACGACCTGCACCGAACCTTGGAGACGCACCACATCTTCTGCGCTGTAAGGCCGCTTGACGCCCTTCCAGCGAGAATCTTCGTTCCAACTCTTTTGTATGGCAGAAACCCTGGTTTCTTGACTCACTGTTTTGTTACTCCCTGAGGATAGAAAATGATGGCAGTCGGCACTCGAATGTGAAATCCACGCAAAGTGCAGAGTATCACGACTGGCCCGACACTAAATGAAATGGCCACGGCCACCACAAAAATCAAAGCGCATATAGTAACGGTTTTTGATCTCGATGTCTTGCCTGCTCGGAACCAGAATCAACCGATGGTAAACGGATTCAGGACTGCTTTGCCAGACCTGCTTTGTTATACTGCTCGCCGCCATGCGCTTCAAAACTGCCGATCTATGTGACAAACACGAGGATGATATTACTATTGCCGAACCCATATTCCGAAACTTTGGCGGCCTCGATCAGTTCGGCGGGCCGATTACGACAGTCAAATGCCCGAAAGACAACTCCCTGGTCAGAGACACGCTGAACGCGCCCGGAAATGGCGGGATACTGGTTGTCGACGGCGAAGGACTGCTGAATTGCTCCTTGCTCGGCGATGTCCTCGGGTTGAGGGCGGTTGAAAATGGCTGGACAGGTCTGCTCATTTACGGCTGTGTCAGAGATTCAGAAGTGCTGAAAACGCTTTCCCTCGGTATCAAGGCACTTGAGGCATACCCCTTGAGAACCGTAAAAAGAGGTCTGGGTGAAAAAAACATACCAGTGCATTTTGCCGGCATCCGTTTCTTCCCCGGGCATCAGCTTTACGCTGACTCTGACGGTATCGTCGTCAGCGAGAAAGATCTGCTAAAAGTGCACAGCACTTGATACACTGCAAACCAAAAGGTCGACACACAACCTTGAGAAACGGTACAGGCACCTTAAGCTCGGCAACAGTTCCTATAAGCTGCGGCGACTTCACTGCCCACAGCTACATCATCAGGCAACCAGGCCCTTCCATCCCTCGCAAAACACCGTATCCCATTTCATGGAATGCCACTAAGCCTGTGCTACAGGCGGCGCCGCATAATACGGCAGGTCGTGCGGGCCTAACCCCCTGGAGGTAATTTGTGGACCATTCCAACGCGCAGGACGCGACAGAAAATCAAGAAAGAGGCAAGACTAAAAGAAGATGGGTTTTCTTCGCTGATAATATTTGACGTCGCGAAATTTTTGCTCGCTGCCACTGGCACCGAGATACAACTCCTTGACATCATCCCGGCCACGCATCTGGTCTGCCTCTCCTCTGAGCATGACCCGACCGTTTTCCATGATGTAGCCATAATCAGCATAGCGCAAAGCAATCATTGCATTTTGTTCGGCCACCAGAAAACTGACTCCCTCTTGCTTATTTAATTCGCCAATAATCTTGAACACATCTTCAACAAACTGAGGTGCCAACCCCATCGAGGGCTCGTCCAGCAAAATCAGTTTGGGACGCGCCATCAACGCGCGACCAATCGCGGTCATTTGCTGCTCCCCCCCGGAGATAAGACCCGCCTGGATTTTGCGAAGTTTCTTGATCCTGGGAAAATAACTGTAAACCATATCAAGATCGTTTTTTATCTCTGCATGACTTGCACGCTTGCGAATAAAAGAGCCCGTCAGTAAATTTTCCTCGATCGTCAGGTGCACAAAGCAGTGCCTGCCTTCGAGTACTTGTGCCACTCCTTTGCTGACCAGGTCGCTGGCATCCAAATCACTGCTGTCCCGACCATCGAATTCAACGTTCCCCTTGGTCACCATCCCCCGCTCCGCGGGTAGTAAATTCGCGCACGCTTTCAGCGTTGTAGTCTTGCCTGCACCGTTTGCACCGAGCAGAGCAATGACTTTCCCTTTGGGGACAGAGAGTGTCACACCTCTCAGCGCCAATATCACCTGGTTATAGACAACTTCGATATTGTTGACGCTTAGCAGTGCATCGCTAGACATCGTGATTTATTTCCCCTTGATTTCCAGATCCAAAAAAAACAGGCAGGAGGGGGAATCCCCCCCCTGCCTGACAGGTTTGAATACCTATGCTGACAAAGTCGAAATTAGATATCGAAATTGTCGCGTGATTCCGGATTGTTGCAATCCCGCATAGGAAACTCTGGATGCTCATCCGCATACTTTTCAGCGTTCTCATCGACGACTTGTTGTGAAAAATCACTTCGGCCTTCGATCCACCCACTGATAAGCTTCCACTTGCGCGCACCCGCATCCCATTGCTGGAAACGAGCCGTGTGCACTGCCGCGTGATCCTTACAACTCACGTGAATCGGCGGCACCACCTCGCCAAGACCCATCCTGTCCAGATCATCCTGAGTAAGCTTGATGTTTTCAAACCCCCAGCGAACCATAGAACTCGTCAGGTTTTTGCCGAAACGCTCTTGCGCGGTACGGATCGCTTCAGCCGACATTACTGCAGCCCAGATACCCAGGTTCCAGTAAACACTGCCGATCCGGCTCTTGTCTTCCAAGTCGCCTTTGCCAGCGTCGTAAAGCATACTGATGATCTCTTCAGCAACGGGAAAATCGGCTCCAGCGCGGTGAACGGTCACTGCCTGGTAACCATCGGCGGCCTTACCTGCTGGAATGACATCTTCATCCGAGTTGGACCACTCGTTGCCGATCAACTTCGAAACAGGGTAGCCATTGCGGACAGCCGTCTGCATAGCGACCGGATTCATCACGCCCCAGCCGCGCAGAAAAACATACGCTGGCTTAAACCTGCGAATTTTCAGCCATTGCGAGCCTTGCTCGTTGCCAGGATGCGGTACTTCGACAGGCTCATGCGTAAAGCCATACTGTTCGCCAAGCCCGGTCAGGAACTCGTTCGCTTCCCGGCCATAAGGCGAGCCATGGAACAGAGTGACGATTGTCTCGCCCTGGAGTTTATCCATACCGCCCATCTGCTGGCCCATATGCTTGACCGCCGCGTACGCGAAGTCATAAGCATTGGTCCCCAGAGGAAACTGGTAGGGAAACACGTCACCGCGCTCCGTCTCGGTCCTGCCATGGTTCACGCTGATAATCGAGAGCTTGTCCACACGGCCTTGCTCAATCAAAGACGAAGAGATACCGACGCTCAAAGGATCGAAATACAACGCCTCGCCCAAAGCGCCTTTCTTTTGGCGATGGTAGCATTCGATACCCTTGGTGCGGTTATACTCGGTCTCACACTCGTCCCACACGACCTTTACGCCGCCGATACCGCCGTCACGCTCATTCAGAAGGTTGTAATAATCAATGATCCCCCCGAAGTAACCTGTGCCGCCAGCCGCATACGGACCCGTTCTATATACCGGCATAGGTACATAGTAGTCCGCAACAGCTACGCCGACTAACAGCAGCGATGCTACCAGGCCAGATGTAGCCAATAAAATTTTTCTCATAAGAAGATTCCCCTTAATAAAGAATTGATAATACTAAATGATACACGATTCGCTTCCATTTGAATCACGCACGATTGATGATCTCTCGACTATCCTTGTCAAGAGCCTGAATAAATTTCCTTCGACTGTATTGGTTCCACATAGAGGATGCAATACCCCATAGAGGATGCAATACCCCCCCCTCATCCTCGCTGACAACAACTGGCGGCACAACCGGCATCAAGCCGCCGCAAAGGGCCAACTCCTGAGTTTTTCCTTGTAACGCTGCCACAGGGCTACGAAGCCCCCCGGCTCTTTGATCAACAGCACAATGATCACCACACCGGTCAATACCTTGGCCAGGTTTTCTATAAAGGCGGAATCCAGCACGCTACCAAACATCCGAGCACCGACGAAACCGATCACGATATCGAACAGGTAAACAAAAGCAGCACCAAGAAAAGCCCCCGAGATCGTACTGAGCCCCCCGATGATAATCATAAAAAGCACCTGGAAGGCACGGTCAAGCTCGTGCATCCTGAGATCGATATTGGTTGTATAGGAAAATGAGAACAGCGCACCCGCTATCGCTATGTAAAAAGTGCTGATGAAAAATGCGAGTAGCTTCGTGGTGGCGACGCGTATCCCGATCACGCTGGCGGCGATATCCATGTCCCTGACCGCCATCATGTTTCTGCCAAAAGCACTGCGCGTGAGGTTCTTGGCCACTATAGTCAACACGATAACAAACAGCAGGACCAGGTAGTATTTACCCGTAAGGCTATTCAGATTGATCGTCGTCAGTGCCGGCAGATAATAATTTTCCGGATCAAGCGTAATCCAACTCATCTCGTAATACCGGGACGACAGCAATATCACACCGGCACGATCGTGATTGACGAAATAGGTGTAGGTCTTGAAAAACCAAAGGATAAAATAATGTGCCGCCAAGGTCGAAACGATCAGGTAAAAGCCCTTGATACGAATGCTCGGCAAGCCGAAGATCACTCCCACCAGGCCGGTGGCGATCCCCCCCATGATAAACGCCAATGGCAACGGCATATCGAACGGGATCGCCACCCCATCAAAACGATAAATGAAGTTGAACGTGAAAATGGCACCCATCAGCATAAACCCTGCGGTCCCCAGGGATAGCTGCCCCGTATACCCGGTTACTATATTGAGCCCGAGCGCGGCCAGGGAAAAAACCATCAGCGGGATGAGGATCGCCGCTATCCAGTAGTCGTCGCCGAACACCGGAACCACAAACAGCATAAAGGCAAGAAACGCATAAAGCAGCCAGCGATCCTGGGCCAACGGCAACATGCGCCGATCCTGCAGATAATGCGTAACAATGTGTCTGCCTTCCCGATAAAACATGCCTGCTATACCCTCTCTACTCCTCTTTCACCAAACAGCCCGGCAGGCTTCAGCAGGATGAACAGCATTGCGACGAAATAGCCGAACCAGTTTTCTATGCCTTGCCCGCCGAACCAATCGGCAACGTAAAGTTCTCCAACTTTCTCCGAAACTCCGATCAGCAAGCCCCCAACGATGGCTCCGGGTATTGAAGTCAGCCCTCCGACCAGGATCACCGGCAAGCCCTTGAGCACCACCGCGGTCAGGGTGAAAGACACGCTGATGCGGTCGGCCCATAGCAATCCCGCGACCAGACCGATAACGCCGGTAACCGCCCACACCACACCCCAGACGCGCGAAAGCGGAATGCCGACGGCCAGCGCTGCAAGATGGTCATCAGAAACCGCGCGCAGCGACATGCCGGTCTTGGTCTTCTGAAAGAAAATCGACAGCACGAGAATCATCGTGCCCGCCACCAGTGCCGCAAAAATATCGAATGAAGAAATGATGATATCGAGCCACGGGATATACTCCGCGACAAAGATAGGATCCGGGCTCAACAGCGCAAAATCAAAGAAATCCGACAGCTTCAGTCCGTGTACCGCAGAGTCCCAGATGCCTTGAGAAAAACCTTCAAGGAAAATGCTCAAGCCCACGGTTGCCATAAACAACGACAACAACGACTGGTTTGCAAGCGGACGCATGATGAACCGTTCGATCAAGAGTCCCATGACCACCATCGCTCCGAGCGTCAGACTGAAGGCATACCAGAACGATACACCCTGTTCAGTCATTTTGACGAAAGTCAGCCCCGCGAACAGGAGCATGGTGCCCTGGGCGAAATTGAACACGCCGGAAGACTTGTAAATGAGAACAAACCCGACCGCCACCAGCGAGTACATGATCCCACTGAGCAGGCCTACTACAACGGTTTCAATGAAATATACCATCCCGGTTAGCTTCCCACCAAAATTATCAACAAGTCACTCAACATTGATCCCCAGATAAGCTTCGACCACCTTGGGGTTGCTCTTGACTTCTTCCGGTGTCCCGTCGCCTATTTTCTCGCCATAATCCATCACGATCACGTGGTCGGAAATATCCATCACTACGCTCATGTCGTGCTCTATCGCGACAATGGTCGTACCAAACTCGCGGTTTAACTCAATGACAAAGCAGGACATATCCTGTTTTTCTTCAAGATTCATGCCGGCCATTGGCTCATCGAGCAATAACATTTTCGGCTCCATCGCCATCGCTCTCCCCAACTCCACGCGCTTCTGCAAGCCGTAAGGCAACTTGCTAACCGGTGTATTACGAATCGCCTGGATTTGCAAAAACTCAATGATCTCTTCCACCTTTCCCCGGTTTTCAATCTCTTCCCGGCGCGGTCTGCCAAAATACAGCACCTGCTCGATGAAAGTAGCTTTCATCTTCAAATTCCGCCCGGTCATGATATTGTCAAGCACCGTCATTCCCTGAAACAGGGCGATATTCTGGAAAGTGCGGGCGACGCCCCGCACTGCCATGTCATGTGCACGCATATGCTTTGCCGTATAACCGTCAAAAGTAATCTCTCCCTCCTGTGCCTGATATACACCATTGATGATATTCAGCATCGAGCTTTTACCCGCCCCGTTCGGGCCGATGAGCGCACAGATTTCATTCTCCATCACGTCGAAACTGATACTTGCAATAGCCTTGATGCCTTTAAAGCTCAGCGAGACATTGTTGACGCTAAGCAACGGTTTTCGAGTATTTGCAGAAGTAGCGTTCATTGTCGTTGAATATACACTGCTGTCAGAGTTTATAAATCAGAAAGTCGATCTTGCTGCCGCTATACGGATCATCAAACTCAAAATTTTCCCGCTCACTATGCAACGCCTGTAACATGCTTTTGAATTGCTTCCCTAATACCTGCCTGCGAATCTTGTAAGTCCAGGTCAACTCACCGGTTTGCGGCGCAAACTGGCGATGAAAAACAAGGAGGCTCTTGACCTTTGGCTGCTTGTCCGGAAGCCGCAGGTTTGCAGCTGCGACTTCCTGACCGATCATCTTTACTACCTCTGGCTTCTCGGTCAGGTCCGCGTGGCCAACGTAGCGGATGTTATGGTCTTCCGCCCATGCGCTTACAGTTCCGCTTTCTATGGTGATCATCGCAACGGGAAACTCCTCGCCATCGCCGCTGACAAATACCTCATCGATGTAAATGGATTCCTTGATTTCCTTTTCGATGATTTTCGGCATGAAAACAGTACCTGCTTTCAATTTTCCGACCGCGTCAAGCCGGTCAGCAACCGTCAACGTGCCGTCGCTGTTCAAAGAGCCAGTATCGCCGGTATGAAACCATCCATCCTGATCCAGCACCGAAGCCGTTAACACCTTATCCTGGTAATACCCGGGGAAAACCGTCTCTCCTCTGCTCATGATTTCGCCCTCGGGGCTGATCTTGATCTCCATTCCGCTGACAGCGCTACCGACATTATCGGAACCGCCCCCCTGACTTTGCATGGCGATACAACCGAAGGTCTCGGCGGCGCCATAAATTTGACGCAGATCCACTCCCAGCACGTTGAAAAAAGCAAGCACCTCGGCGTTGAGCGAATCTCCGCCCGCCATGGCCAGACGCAGACGACTGAGGCCATAAACCTCGCGCAACGGCGACTTTACCAGAATATCGCCGATGACCGGCCACCGCACTTGCCCCTCTATGAACATACTATAGAGCTTTCTGGGTAAGCCGCCGGTCACTCGCATCCGCTCACGAATTCTGGAATAAATCTGCTTATACACATGCGGCGGCGCGTACAGTATCGAAGGGCTGATTTCACGCAGGTTATTCAGAACGGTTTCACTGCTTTCAGGGCAATTCAGGCACATCCCGGTCATATGTGAAAGAACATAGCCGCACAGCAGATTGACCGGCAGGAATATTGGCATGAATGACAGGAATTGATCCTGCGAATTCACCTGGGCCAGATCAGCAACCCGGCATGTTGCGGCAAGTATGTGTTTGTGGCAAAGCAGCGCAGGCTTTGGATGACCGGCAACTCCAGAGGTGAACAGGATCATCGCCACATCCTCGGACTTTCCAGCGGCCACCTGATCTGCGTAAAAAGAGGAGTGCGCCGACATATATCTTTCTCCGCGTCTCTGGATTTCTTCAAAGTCGTATATCGATTCACTGTCATAAACGTCCATACCACGACTGGCGGTATAGATAATTGCTTCGTACTTCAAAGCGGAGGATTGCACTTCCAGCACTGTGTCGACCTGCTGTTGATCTTCTGCGACCACGTAGCGGCAAGCAAGCGTCTCCAGCATGTGAAGCAATTCTTTACCTGCCAGGTTGCCATAGATGGGTGTGGGCACCGCGCCGATACACTGGCATGCCGTGATCGCCGAAAAAATGCGCGAAGTGTTGCCTCCGATAACGGCAATCGTGTCTCCCCGACCAACACCTAGATCGGCAAGACCGCAAGCGAACTTTTGTACTCCAGACCGAACCACATCCCAACTCAGGTTCTCCCAGAGTCCCAGCCTTTTGTCGCGCATGGCCAGACCCGCGCCACGCGTCCGAGCCTGATAATCAAGCAACTGCGGAATTGTATCCATTAAAGTTGCTGAGTCTTGAGAGCTATCCGGCATGTCGGCTGACTAAGTGCGAGAAATCTTCTGTGAATTCCATACAGACAAGTTTACATAAACCGGTAATGATAATGCATAATGCCAAGATGTAAATATAAAGGAAAACTGCCTCCTGGCAGCCATACTCGCGGCAGCCATAACAGCAAAAACCATATATGCCTCGTTGGGGTACCAGCGCATATTTGCACAGATTGTACGATTTGCAAAGAGGCGCTCCCTCCATGCACGCAAGCACCACACCTAAATACCGTTTTTGGATACTCCTCGTATCCGCAGCAATCCTGACCTTGCCCGCGCAGGGAAGTGGGCAGCATCAGCAACGAGAGAAGCTGGCAGCCATCATACGGACCACCCCGGCAGCGTGGTACTTTGACGGAAGCGAGACCCGAGGCATCGACCATGACCTGCTGGTGCAATTTGCTGAATTGCTGGATGTGCAACTGGAAATTACCTATGCCCCCGATACTGACACCGCACTCAAGGCACTGTGTAATCCGCAAGCGCAATTGGCGGCCGGTCTGATGACCCTGCCTCCTTCGATGAAAAACAGATTCCGTATCTCTCCCGATTACGGAACGACAAGATTGCAATTGATCCGGCATTTTTCACAACCTGACGTTGCAAATACCGAAGAATTGGTAATGGAGACGATAGAGGTCGGGGCGGAACCAACGCACATAGAGGTACTGTCTGCTGTCAAAAACCGTAATAACGACCTGACCCAATGGAAATTGCATGAAGGTATCGACGCGCATGAACGGATCAAGCTGACCGATCACAGTTTTATCGAGTACACGATAGTAGACTCGCACGCAATACAAATGACCCGACGGTTTTACCCGCGTGTAAAAGAAGGGCTTCATATTGGCTCAGGGTTGCCATTGCACTGGGTTTTCGGTCCATGCGCCGACGCTGCAGTGGTTGAATCAAGCAAAGACTTCCTGACTGCTGCAAAAGCGAACGGGACACTGGCCCAGGTATTCGATCGCTACCTGGGCCATACCGAGCAACTCAATTATCCGGAAAAACTGACTTTCCTGGAAAAAATCGACCAGCGCCTGGGGAAATACAAACCGGCCTTTGCCAATGCCGCCCAGGAAACGGCCCTGAACTGGACGCTGCTGGCAGCACTGAGCTACCAGGAATCCCGCTGGGTACCGGACGCAAGGTCGCCGAGCGGAGTCGAAGGGCTGATGATGTTGACGCGCGATGTCGCCAGCGAATTTGGCGTTGAAGACCGCAAGGATCCATACCAGAGCATCCGTGGCGGCGCGTATTTTTTACTCGATTTAAAACGACGCCTGCCTCCCGATGTAAAAGACCCGGATCGAACCTGGTTTGCATTGGCAGCCTACAACGTAGGCCTGGAAAAAATTCGAGGCGCGATGAGACAAGCACGTGATCAAGGATTGAACCCGTCGCTGTGGGTTCATACGCGCGACTTCCTGAACACGCATGGCCCTGACTCCGAAGAAGCGCAAGAAAACAAGCCATTGAACAATCCGTATCTTTTTGTCTATAACATTCGCGCCTACCAGGACCTGCTCGCCTGGAACGATCAGACGCTACATTTTTACGAGCACGACAAAAAGCCGCAAGATGAATCACCGCTATCGGCTCCCGCCACTTTGGCGCCGATGTAGCAGGACAGTAACGCTACCTACCGCTTCACCACTCGCTTGTTTTCGAAAAACATACGGAGACAATCTGCGCACTCATTCCCGAGCACGGAGGCTTCAATCTCGGGACGGTGATTGAAAATGAACGCGTCCCGCAGGTCGATTCCGCCGCCGAGCACACCGCTTTTAGGATCCGTGGCGCCAAACACCAGGCGAGCGATTCGCGCGTGAACCATAGCACCGAAGCACATGGCGCAAGGCTCCAGCGTCACATACACGACGGCATTGTTCAGACGATAATTGCCAAGCGACCGGGCTGCCTGACGCAGTGCCAGAATCTCGGCGTGTGCAGACGGATCATTCATGGCAATCGGCCTGTTATGAGCGCGCGCGACCACCTTGCCATTCACTGCGACGACCGCGCCTACCGGCACTTCACCGGCTGCGAGCCCCACGCGCGCCTGCTCCAGGGCAAGGCGCATAAAATCAGCGTCTGAACGCATCGTGCCAAACGCGCGCCTGCCGGCCTCCGCCGGTATGAACCAGACCTGCTATCCGGATCCAGGCCAAGCCTCTCGGAGTGAAAAGTGCTTCCAGGGCCCTCAAGAATTCCCGCCTCATTTGCTCAGCGTAGCCTTCAGCAAGTCGCATCGCCTCAAAATTCGAGTTGTGTAAGAAACCAAATTGTCTGCGTACAAACCCAACGAAAGCGTCCCGTGAAGCTCATACCAGCGACTCCAAAAAACATGGACTTCATCATAGCCGGTCCGGAACACCATGATCTCGCCACCCAGCGCCGTGTCGCGGGCGAGTGCCTGCCAGCAAAAAGGTGTCGAGCCGGGTCGATGCAAGACGTGAAGCTTGCAGCAACGGCGAACCGGAACTCACTCCCTCACTTGGACTATAGACCGAGAAGTGCCTGATCGGTCAGTTGGACGATGCCATACCTTTCAGTACCTTCGTCGCACGATCCTTGATCGCGTCGGCGCAGGCTGATGCCAGCATTTCTCGGTCACCGGCGAACGCTGGATCTTCAAGCGTATTATCGGCATGAGCCAAAATTGCCGCTGAGGTATCCTGCACTCGCTTGCGTACAAAAGGCGGTCGCATTTCGATCTCGCCAGCAAACTTCGTCCAGTCACTCGGATTGATCTCTTCGAGTGTCCGTCGACCTCCGATCCGCATGGCAAATCGCTGACTAAGGTCCGGGTATTGGACCGTCGAAAGCAGGTCATAGAGCGGTGCCATCTCTACTTGCCGTGGTCGGTATAGCAGGCTGAAATTCTTCGCATGGGCGTCGGCATTTCCAATGATGGCGTTGAAGATCGCCGCATCGAGCAGCTTGAGGGTTTCAGCGGCTGGTCTGGTCGAGACCCGGCGCAGTAATGCGAAGCAATCCCGAAAGACCGGACCGCCATCGCTTGCGTATTTTCGTGCGGATGTGAACCTGAGCGCCTGACAAAAATCTTCCTGATGCAGCCTTATCGTGGTGCCATCAACACCTGCGGAACGGTCATAACGCTCAACAAGAATAAAGCGCGTCTCGCCAAGGGTTCGGTATTCGACAGGCGCAACATCCAATCCGATAGAAGCTGCAAGCTTCATGCAGAATGCTTCGTTCTCGGCAGTTCCCCTGAACCGCGCGATCTCGGGTTTTAGAATATGGGTCGTCGGCTGACCTGCGGCTGGAAGTGCGATTCTGTCACCCACCAGTATGATCGGGAGTTTGGACTGCGCACCTGCCAGGGAAAGACGTAACCCGCCTTCTCCGCCCGCAAGCATAGGACGTGCCGGCAACCGGCCGATGAGTTCCACAAGCTCATCGTCGTCAAGCGATTTCAGGTCGGCGTGTGATTCTCGTTCAGATGGTGCAACCCCATCCGGCCAGATTTCGATTGCGCCGGCGACTTCGCCCCCTAACTTCTCAAGGAGACGGAACTCGTTGCGCTTGGATACACCCAGAGCCTTCGCAACGGCTTCCCGTTGCGAAGCTTCGGGTAACAGGCCTTCAAAAAATGGCAGTGTGGTGCGTCGATCAAACGAATCAGCCTGAAGGGGTAATGACACCGAGACGGGGCACGCACCATCCTTTGCCAGCCAATCCGAGGCGTAAGCAAATTCCGGCTCGCCGTATTCATTCAGTGCCAAATAGCCGACGATCTCTCCGCTCCACCAGACTGTGAGGCCCTTTGTGAGACACTTTGCCATCAATGGGCTTCATCGGGTCGCTTGAGATCGATTGTGACGCCGAGCGCGGAAAGGACGGAGAGAACCTTTCCAAGCTGAGCCGTTGGCTTTCCACCCTCAAGTTCGATCAAAAAGCGTACGCCGACATTGGCTGCCGCAGCCAGCTCACCCTGGCGCAACCCCTGCCGCTTCCGCGTAGCACGGATCAATGATCCTATGTCGTCTGGTGTCAACATGATCTTCCCGATCAGGAAGATATAACAGAATCAGCGCAAAATCAATAAAAATATTCCCGGTCAGGAATATAAGACATCGCGACGCGCGGTAATGGTCATGATCTTCCTGATCGGGAAGATTACTCTATCAAAGATAAGGTCCGCTTCACAGACCGACATATCCTCCGGGATATGGACCGATGTGCGTTTTTCTTCAGCAACTTCCTACAGCAACTCAGGCGTCGATCCTATCGGCTCATTCCTGCATCATATGACGGCACTGATCAGCCTGTTCAATCTGGTTGTATACGTTGCGTGATGACCGGACGATCCTCATACGCAAGGCTCTTCTCTATTCTCTGATACAAGCCAGGCTCATCGAGCAAAGCAGACCTCATTCTTCGCAGTCGGTTTACAAGTGTCGTAGCGCACGGTCCACTCGCACAAGTCTTCACCCTATCCCGAAGAATCGGGAATCATTCCCACTCGATAGTCGCCGGAGGCTTGCTCGTTACATCGTAACAGACGCGCGAAACACCGGCGACCTCGTTGACGATACGCCGAGCGACGTGGCTGAGGAATTCCTCCGGCAAGTGCGATCTGTCCGCGGTCATAAAATCGCTGGTCTCAACCGCGCGCAGTACCAAAACATGGCTGTATTCGCGTTTGTCACCCATGATGCTGACCGACTTTACCGGCAGAAACACAACGAAAGCCTGGGATACCGAATCGTACAGAGACGCCCGCTTGAGCTCCTCGATGAAAATATGATCCGCCACGCGCAACAGTTCAACGTGCTCCCTTCTGACCTCGCCAATCACGCGAACGGCGAAGCCAGGCCCCGGAAATGGGTGCCTTCCGATAATTTCCTGTGGTAACCCCAGCTCGATTCCCAGCTTCCTGACCTCGTCCTTGAATAACGCCGACAATGGCTCCAACAGCTTGAGTTGCATGCGCTCCGGCAAACCACCGACGTTATGATGCGATTTAATCACCCGTGATGGAGCGTGCGCCTGTTTCGACGATTCAATCACGTCCGGGTAAATCGTTCCCTGGGCAAGCCATTTTACCTGAGGTAGTTTTCGCGCTTCTTCCTCAAACAGGGCTACGAAAAGATTACCAATAACCTTTCTTTTTTCTTCCGGATCGCTCACGCCACGCAGGGATTTGAAAAAAACGTCCTGCGCCTTGACCTGTATCAGATCGATACCCGCGTAGTCTGCAAAGGTGTCGGCAACCTGCCCGGCTTCACCTTGTCGCAGCAACCCGGTATCGACAAACACGCAGTGCAACTGCAAGCCGATCGCGCGATGAATCAAAGCCGCCGCTACCGCCGAATCAACCCCGCCGGACAAGCCAAGAATAACGTGTTCTTCTCCCACCTGGCGACGAATGCGTTCCACTTCGCGGTCGATGATCGCTCGCGTCGTCCACGAAGGTTTGCAACCGGCTATGTCGACGATAAAACGCTTCAGTATCTCTGCCCCGCCAGAGGTATGCGTTACTTCGGGGTGAAACTGCAATCCGTAGTAGCCACGGGAAACGTCCGCCATCGCCGCAATCGGCGAAGCGGTCGTGGTGGCAATGACGCTGAACCCCGGCGGCACCTCGATCACCCTGTCGCCATGCGACATCCAAACCTTGAAACTGCTGTCCGTGCCGTCCAGCAAACGGTTGCCCGCCACGACCGACAATCGCGCGTCACCAAACTCGCGATGCGCCGACGGCTCAACGATACCGCCCAACCGGGATGCCATCGCTTGCATACCATAGCAAATCCCAAGCACTGGCTTACCGCAATCAAAAACGCTTCCGGGAATCGTCGGAAAACTATCCGCTGCCGTAGACTCGGGCCCGCCGGAAAGAATGATGCAGCAGGGGGAAAACTTCGTGAGCGCGCCGGCGGTCAGTCTCTGATAATCAAAAATCTCGCTGTAAGCACCTAGTTCTCGCACACGGCGAGCAATTAACTGCGTATATTGCGAACCGAAGTCAACGATCAGAACCCTGTCCCCGACGCCATCATCGCGACCACCCAGTTGACCGGCAGAGTCGCTACGCTCCCTGGTATCAGGCACCGCGGTAATTAGGCGACTCTTTCGTGATCGTTACGCTATGTGCATGGCTTTCTTCCATCCCTGCCTGCGTAATGCGGATAAAACGGGAAGAGGTGCGGCGCATCTCGACAAGATTACGGCAACCGACGTACCCCATGCTGGCACGAACTCCACCAGCCAGTTGGCAGACCACCTCGGCAACGCTGCCCCGATACGGCACCCGCCCTTCTATGCCCTCGGGAACCAGCTTGTCGCCATCAACATCGTTGTCCTGAAAATAACGCTCCCTGGAACCGCGCCTCATTGCAGCCAAAGACCCCATGCCTCGGTAAGGTTTAAAAGAACGCCCCTGGTACAACTCAACCTGCCCGGGTGCTTCCTGGGTACCTGCGAACAAGCTGCCTGCCATTACAACGTATGCGCCTGCAGCGATCGCTTTCGCCGCATCTCCGGAAAAACGTACACCACCGTCAGCAATCACCGGCACGCCGGTGCCTGCGAGCGCCTGGCTGACGTTGTAGATCGCGGTAATCTGCGGAACACCAACACCGGCAATGATCCGCGTCGTGCAAATGGAACCAGGGCCGATACCGACTTTCACCGCATCGGCACCACAGTCAACCAGCGCCAGGGCTGCATCTGCCGAAGCGACATTGCCTGCTACCAGTTGAGCCTGGGGAAATTCTTTCCGGATCCAACGTACTGCATCGAGCACCGACTTCGAATACCCATGCGCGGTATCAACCACAAGCACGTCGACATCGGCGTCGACCAAACCCTCAATTCGCTCGCGCTCCTCACTTTTGACCCCAACGGCCGCACCGACGCGCAGGCGACCAAACCGATCACGGCAAGCATTGGGGTAGTCACTTGTTTTTTGAAAATCCTTGACTGTAATCATGCCACGCAACTCAAACCTGTCGTTCACTACCAGAACTTTCTCTATGCGATGCTTGTGCAGCAACTGTTGAACCTCACCTTTGTCGGCACCCTCCTGCACGGTGATCAACTTCTCGCGAGGCGTCATGATCGAAGACACCGGCTCATTCAAGCGGCTTTCAAAACGAACGTCCCGCCGAGTGACAATCCCGACCAAATCGCTGCCGTCAACGACCGGCACACCTGAAATCCTGTGGCTTTGGGTCAACTCGAGAACCTCGCAAATCGGCATGTCCGGAGGCACGGTGATCGGCGACTTGATCACACCACTTTCGTATTTCTTGACCTTTCGTACCTGCTCCACCTGCTCGTCAACGCTCATATTTCTATGAACAATCCCGATCCCCCCTTCCTGCGCGAGGGCGATCGCGAGTTGTGACTCGGTCACCGTGTCCATCGCTGCCGAGGCAAAAGGAACATTCAGTTTTATTTCTGGCGTAAACAGCGTTTCAAGATCCGTATCGGCAGGTAGAACCTCCGAATACGCCGGCACCAGCAAAACATCGTCGAACGTCAGGGCTTCTTGTAGTGTTTCCATGGAAAAAAATTGCTTGCGAAATTTGCTTGCGATGTATTATACAAGTGACAAAAAAATGATGAACTCCCACACTTGGCTACGATCGCAGCCCGACACCTCCATCGTCTACACGGTCAGCCGTTTCAACGCAGAACTCAAGCGTCTATTGCTTGATCGATTCAAGCTCATCTGGCTGGAAGGAGAAATTTCCAATCTGTCCCAGCCAGGCTCCGGACATATTTACTTCACGCTCAAAGACAGCACCTGCCAGATTCAGTGCGCCATGTTCAGGACAAGAAACCGCTATCTGGACTTCAAACCACAAACCGGCCTGCAGGTCCTGGTACAGGCGCGTCCGGATTTGTACGAGACCCGGGGCGGTTTTCAGCTTGTAATCAACCATATGGAAGTTTCCGGGCACGGCAATCTATACGCGCGATTCGAGAGAATCAAGCATAAACTGGAAAAAGAAGGTTTGCTTGATCCACAGAGAAAGCAGCCACTCCCTCCTGCACCTCGCCGCATTGGCGTGATCACCTCTGCGGACGGTGCCGCGCTACACGATGTACTGACAACGCTCAACAGGCGTTTCCCTGCCATTGAAATCTTTATATATCCAACACAGGTGCAAGGCGACAAGGCGTCGGAGTCAATCTGCAACATGATCGAGGTAGCCAATGCCCGTTGCGAAACCGACGTCCTGGTCCTTGCGCGCGGCGGCGGATCGATAGAAGATTTGTGGGCTTTCAACGAGGAACGAGTCGCACGCGCCATCGTGGCTTCAAATTTGCCGATCATTACCGGCATTGGTCACGAAACGGACTTCACCATCGCGGACTTTGTGGCAGATGAACGAGCCCCCACGCCAACCGCGGCGGCTGAACGCGTAAGTCCTGACAGGCAGGCACTGCTGGAAACCACGATCGCCCTGTCAAAGCGACTGGAAAATCTCTCGCACGGACGACTGGAAACCAGCAAACAAACGCTGGCCCTGTGCCGCTCACAGTTGCTAAGATTCCATCCAATGACTCGCATAGAACACTGGGCTCAGCGAATGGACAGCCTCTCGATGCACCTGCTCCACAGCATGCAAAAACACAGCGATACGAGCAAAAAACGCTATGAGTTGGCGCGAGCAACGCTAACCCGTCATGCGCCTTTCGGTCACGTACGTACCAGACAAATGCGATTGAGGCACGATGTCTATCAATTGAAGCTGGGCGTGCGACGCAGCCTTGAGCACCGACATAACCATCTGGAGCAGAACGCAGAACGCCTGCGGTCATTCAATCCGTTATCCATACTAAAACGCGGCTATTCAATCACCACCGACTCCCGCGGGAAAGCCATCAGGTCGATAAAGTCACTTGTGGCTGGGCAAAAAATCAATATCCGCGTAGAAAAAGGTAAGATCGAGGCACTCATTGAAAAGTTGCGACGTTAGGGAAAAAGGATCCATGCGGGACAAATAACAGGCGGCATGCAAATTCGAATCGTACCGTGGTGAATTCGAGCGTATCCATATTTCCTGGAAGCCAAGGAATCACAGCATATGAGCGTGACCGGCCAACAAGCCAACAACGCCTTTGCCGTGCTGTTGTCGAGATGCATGCCCAATGGGATTTTACAGGACAAATGAAGTCCTGTTCCAGACAATACGCTATGGCTTGCGGGATGGAATGCTGCGACACTTGAAGAGAACTTTAAGGTACGATTAGCCACAGGAAATTGCAGGATCAAGCAGGTGGCGCATGCAGGAAACGGCACTTTCACAGGAACCAAAGATGAAACGCGAAAAAAAACGAACACCGAAAGATGCCGGATCCGATTCCTTGTTCCCCGGAGGAATTGGCAAAAGGCATACTGAATTCACCTCAAGAGAGATATGTGTGGAAATCCCTCAAGAAAAATCAGACGCAGGATAAATCCATGAACATACCAAGCTTGGATAAAATGGCATACACGTTGCCTGAAAGACTCAAGCTCCGAATATAATCTCACTCGCAAACTCGCTTGGGAGCCACACGATGCCTACTAAATCCTCCATAAAAAAAACCGCCTCCGGCGACACCAAAAAAAAGAAAGCTACGACCGCAAAAGCAAAGGAGCGTAAAAAGAGTGCGAAAACAGCCGTGAGCTTGGTAAAAAAGGCGGTGGTCAAGAAAAAATCAGTCAAAAAAACGGTCGCAAAGAAGCGGAAGGTTCAACCTGAAGCGGTCGCGAAAAAACCCACGGGTAGCAGAAAAAAAACCACGACAAAAACGGCGGCCAAACCTGTCGCAAAGAAGCGGAAGGTTCAACCTGAAGCGGTTGCGAAAAAACCCACGGGTAGCAGAAAAAAAACCACGACAAAAACGGCGGCCAAACCTGTCGCAAAGAAGCGGAAGGTTCAACCTGAAGCGGTCGCGAAAAAACCCACGGGTAGCAGAAAAAAAACCACGAAGACAAAAACGGCCAAACCTGTCGCAAAGAAGCGGAAGGTTCAACCTGAAGCGGTTGCGAAAAAACCTCAGGCTCGGATGATCAAACCCAGCAACAAGAACCCGGCGCAACGCACACGTCGATCCGGCAAAGGTGGAATCTATATGGGTAAGCGGCAACTGAAGCAGTTTAAAAAAGCATTGCTGGAATGGAAAAAAGAATTGATGAAAGAAGTAGATAAAACCGTCAGTCACATGAAATCTGATGCCACCAATTTTGCCGACCCTGCCGACAGAGCGACGCAAGAGGAGGAGTTCAGCCTGGAACTACGAACCCGTGACCGTGAAAGAAAACTGATCAAAAAGATAGACGCCGCGCTAAAGATGATGCTGAACAACGAATATGGCTATTGCACCGTATGTGACGCGGAAATCGGCATTCCACGGTTGCAGGCGCGGCCTACAGCGACGCTCTGCATAGAATGCAAGGGGTTGCAGGAACTTAAGGAAAGACAGCTAGCGGACTGATGCCCCGGCCGAGCTGCAGAGTCCGGCGCACGCGGTGCATGTCCCAGTCCCGGAGGAGAGGGTTAACTCTTATTCGCCGGCCATTTCCATGGGGTCTCTTTCATGATCAGGAAATAGATCCACACATTTCCGACCAACCCGATGAACAGCATGATGCTGGCCCCCAGACTGGACACCACGTTGTGCATCGAGAAGCCGATTAATTCCATAACGCCCCAAATGGCGAAAGACCAAGCGATCATCGCCGCGATTGCTATAAGGTGAAGGTGTTTCATAATCTCCTCGTATTGAATTGGCAAGTATTCACTCGTTAACGCCCCTTGGGCATTGTGCTTGAATCAAGAAATTTATCATAAAAAATAGCTGCTTCGTCAAGCCCGGCTAAAGTCAGTGCCTCGATCCCAGCGTCTATCATCGGTGGCGGGCCACACATGTAAGCCTGACAGGCAGAAATATCCAACAAGCCAGGCTCGATATAGTGGCTACGAAGGTGGTCGGTAACAAACCCCCGAGGCCCCTCCCATCCGCTGCCTTCGGGCTCGTTGGAGAGCACGTATTCGAACTCGAACTTGTAATCTTGATGCCAGCCAGAACGAATATGCTCCATCTCTTCCCGGCAATAAATGTCGGCTTGTGTACGCGCTCCGAAGAGAAAAATCGCATCGCGTTGGATTTTATGCAGACTCGCATGCTCCAGCACCGCTTTAACTGCGCTCATGCCGCTACCACCAGCGATGCATACCATCGGCAGCTTGCTGTCACGCAACCAGAAGTTCCCATAAGGACCAACCACGCTCACGGAGACCCCTTCGCGATTACCTGCGAATAACCACTCGGTAAACTCTCCATTCGGGACCAGTCGAATATACAAGGTGATTTCACCCTCCGGTTCAATCTCGGGCGCCCTGGCAAAGGAATAGCTACGCGGTCTGTTCAGCCCCTCGTAGGAAACTTCGACGTACTGTCCTGCCAGCACTCCCTCGGGTAGTGGCGCATCACAGTTGATCCTTACTTCCATGATGTCGTGCGTCAGTTTGCGGGCTGTCGCCAAAGTACCCTTGCGAGTCACAACGGCCACCTTATTGCCTTCTCCCAACTCGACCTCGATATCGACATCGCTCTTCAAAGCCGTCTGGCAGGCAAGCACCATACCCTGTTTCAGTTGCTCCGGGGTCAGCGCATAGGAAAAATCATTGAGTGACTTGATTTTGCCCTTCATGAGCGTGCACCTGCATGTACCGCAACTGCCTACCCTGCAATCGTGGGGCCAGTCAAGGCCAGCCCTGAGCCCGGCGGCAAGCAGGTTCTCTCCGGCCTTTACGGTGATTTGGTGATGCAGATTAACCGTCGCCTGCCAGTCTTTTTTCTTGAAAAATCCAAACACCGGCACGAAAGGTCAACCCTTGGTTATTGCGCTCACGATGATCATGATATCCAGGGAAATCAAAATTTCCCGAATGAATAAATACGGCAGACCAATCTACAACCAAAATGTTCTGGTAGCGATCAATGAATAAAGGGTATGCGGGAAAGCAACTGCCTCTATCAGAGAAGCTTATACATTGATCGAGATATCCCTCAACCTTCTTTGCTGAACATCGTCCGCGGTCGGGATTGTCGTAAACGGAATGATTTTTTCCTTGCTGGTACTCGGATGCTTCTTGACTTTCTCAAACCATGAGGCGATGGCGGGTTTCGAGTTGACCCCGTCGGCCTGCCCCTTGATGTACAGCATGTTGACACAGGCAGACCAATGAATATCAGCCAGGGTGAAATCACCGCAGATGAAATCTCCCCGTTTGGGCGGATTATTGATTTGCTTGTCGAGCGCATCAAAAACAGACCCCAGTTTTTCAAAATCACCGCTGGCCACGTGTGTCTGCACCATATTCATCGCGACACCGATCCATTGGTACATGATGGCGCGATGGACGCCGTTCCTCGGTACCAATGATGGGCCAAACCCTTTGTCATCGAGGTACGACAGGGCCGCCAGAGTACCGTAAACCGTGTATTTTATGTCGCGCAATGCGGGAACCACTCCAAGCGGAGAAACACTGCGAAACTCGGCATCGTTATCATTAACACTCGGATCAACGACTTTGGCTTCGACGTCTACACCCTTCTCCGCGGCAGTCTGAAAGCATTTCGCCGTATCGATACATTGGGGATGCCCATAAATTACCATCCTGTTTCTAAGTTGGTCACCTATCATTTAAGGCCTCCTTGTTTAACTCCGTTTTGTAGGGACAACTCATCACGGCAAGCCTGTGTCCAGGGACCAAGCCTGCGTGAAGAACGACACACGCGATCATTCCTCGATGGTCAGTGCCCCTGACGGACATTTCGCCACGGTTGCACGAATAGCTTCTTCGCTGGCACCGCTTTGATCGATGACAAATTGGCCGTCCTGTACTTTGAATACAGTAGGTAGCCCCTCGACGCATTTACCTGCATGAATGCAGACCGACTCATCCCACTTCACCTGTGATTTCATTACATACACCTCCACATGTTGATATCGAACCGAACGCGG
This sequence comes from Candidatus Oxydemutatoraceae bacterium, assembly GCA_965226235.1. Classification (GTDB taxonomy): domain Bacteria; phylum Pseudomonadota; class Gammaproteobacteria; order Poriferisulfidales; family Oxydemutatoraceae; genus CAYFZO01. The sequence goes on from OZ245335.1 coordinate 839,651, forward strand.
TAGTAAAACCGCATGCTAAAAATACAGGACTTTCAGCAATAAATCCACCCATTGTACTGCACCGGTTGTATGAACCCATGTTGAGGAAGCATCCGACCGGGCTGTGATGACTGAGTCCTTGGTGTATTCGTTGGCCATGATCACGATCGAGGTAGCCCCGCAGAGGTGCCGGTTAACCGGTCGATTGCACGACTATGAGCCGCTTCGGTTTGCCTGAAAAAACCACCGCCGGCACCGGCCCCACAGGGCATTATTTTCATGTTCGCACCGGAGACAGTACCAGTGATACAGAGTTGATGCAGTAGCGCATCCCCGACGGTGGGGGGCCATCGGAAAATACATGCCCTAAATGGGACTTGCAGCCGGAACAGTGAACCTCGATCCTGTGCATGCCATTCGAACCATCCCCCTCGGTCTCAACGCAGTTCGCGTTCAGAGGCTGAAAAAAACTTGGCCAACCCGTACCGGAATCAAACTTGTGTGAGGATGAAAACAACGGCAGATTACAACAAGTGCAATGATAAGTACCAGAGGTATGGCAATCATGGTATTCGCCACTGAACGGGGCTTCAGTCTCCCTGCAACGGCAAATGCGAAACTGTTCCGGGCTCAGGAGACGACGCCACTCCTCTTCGGGCCTGGCGGTTTTCTTGACTGAGGGACACACGCTGGTTGATCCCTTCAGGAAAGCAGCAGGGCTACAACCCCCTCATGCTCAACCGAACGCGACCTTGCCTGTCGACTTCCAGCACCTTTACCTTCACTCTGTCGCCCTGGTTCAGCACCTCGCCAACCGTGTCGAGCCGACGTCCATCCGAAGCGATCTGCGAAATGTGTACCAGCCCGTCCCTGCCCGGGAGAATTGTAACAAACGCGCCAAAATCGACGACTTTGGCTACCTTGCCTTCATAAATCCTGCCAATTTCCACGTCGGCTACCAATTCTTCAATCCTTCGACGAGCTTCTTCCCCAACCTTCCCATCAGCAGCGGCGATAGTGATCTTGCCGGTATCGTCGATGTCTATGACCGCACCGGTTCCTTCGGTCAGCGCTCGGATAGTCGAACCGCCCTTGCCGATGACATCACGAATCTTCTCCGGGTTAATCATCATCGTAAACAACCTCGGCGCGTAGACCGACAATTCCCCCGGCTTATTTAACACCGCATCCATCTGCTCAAGGATGTGTAATCTGGCTTCCTTGGCTTGTTCCAGCGCAATTGCCATGATCTCGGGTGTGACCCCGTTGGCTTTTATGTCCATCTGCAAGGCCGTCACCGCATCTTTTGTCCCTGCGACCTTGAAATCCATGTCGCCCAAGTGGTCTTCATCACCAAGAATATCAGTCAACACCGCAAACTTGTCGTCTTCAAGAATTAATCCCATCGCAACGCCTGCCACCGCCGTCTTGAGCGGCACGCCAGCGTTCATCATTGCCAGGCTGCTACCGCAAACCGAAGCCATTGAGCTGGATCCATTCGACTCCGTGATTTCAGAAACCACGCGCAGCACGTAAGGGAACTCTTCCTCGCTGGGCATCACCCCAAGTAAAGCACGCTTTGCCAGCCTGCCGTGCCCAATTTCACGACGCTTGGGTGATCCCATAAAACCAGTCTCCCCAACGCAATAGGGAGGAAAATTATAGTGGAACATAAAGCGGTCTTTGCGTTCACCCTCAATCGCGTCGATAATCTGTGCATCCCGATTGCTCCCCAGAGTCGTTGCAACCAACGCCTGCGTTTCACCACGAGTAAACAACGCACTGCCATGCGCGCGCGGCAAAAGACCGACCTCAATGCCCAGCGGCCTGACGGAACGGGTATCCCTGCCATCCATACGCGGACTGCCTGAGAGAGCCCTCTGGCGAACAATTTTTCTTTCAAGGCTGGAAAAACACTTCAGAGCCTTGTCTTGTTCCGCTACATCTCCAATGTTTTCAACCAACTTGCCGCGCAGTGCATTGAGTGCCTGGCACCGTTGCACCTTGTCAGGAATTGTATAAATCTGCTCTAGTTCAGACGCGCACTGTGATTCAATGTCGCTGGTCAACTGCTCATCTTCTGGCGCAGGGAGCCAGTCCCACTTGGGCTTTCCCGCCTCCTTGGCCAGCTCACGTATCGCCTCAATGGCAACCTGCATCTGCTCGTGCCCATAGACGACCGCCCCCAGCATTTGTTCTTCGGTAAGCAGTTTCGCCTCGGACTCTACCATCAGAACGTCTTTTTCATTGCCTGCAACCACCAGATCCAGGTCAGACCTGGACAGTTGCTCAAACGTAGGGTTCAACACGTATTGGCCATCGATATACCCGATCCGTGCGCCAGCGACCACTCCATTAAAAGGTAGGCCCGATATCGCAACCGCGGCCGAAGCACCCAGCAACGCGGGCACATCCGCGTCAACGTTCGAGTCCAGCGACATTACCGTTGCAATAATTTGCACTTCATTCATGAAGCCTTTCGGAAACGATGGCCTTAAAGGACGATCGATCAACCTGCAAATCAGGGTTTCTTTTTCACTGGGGCGACCTTCGCGCTTGAAAAAGCCTCCAGGCACCTTCCCGGCGGCATAGGTTCGCTCCTGATAGTTCACGGTCAACGGGAAAAAGCTCTGGCTTGCAACGGCCTCCCGACGTCCGACAATCGTCACCAACACGGCGGTGTCACCCATCCGTACCATTACCGCACCGTCCGCCTGGCGAGCATATCGCCCGGTTTCCAAGGTTACGTGATGGGCGCCGTAGTCAAATGACTTGGCGAAAATATTCAAATCCAGCAAAGTTTACCTGCAGCTTCTCTTTTCAGTAGCGCAATCCGAGAGACGAAACCAGATCCTTGTAGCGGACGAGTTTCTTCGATTTCAGATATTTGAGTAGTTTACGTCGCACGCTTACCATTTTTAACAGCCCTTGGCGCGAATGGTGATCGTGCTTATGCGCGGAGAAGTGTTTGGATAGCATATTGATACGTGTGGTCAGCAATGCAACCTGAACTTCCGGGGAGCCCGTGTCGTTCTCACGTTGCTGGTATTGGCTGACTACTTCTTTCTTCTGCTCTAGGGTAAGCGACATGGTCGGGGGGGGGGGGGGGGGGGGCTTTCTTCTGCTTCACATTCTTCTAAAACTGGGCGCAGTATAGTACAAACTACCGGGTTTGTACATCCTGGGTTGACATCCTGAACTCAGACCAACGAAGTCGGATCCCGCTGACTCATTTGTGAAAAAACCCTTTTGGGGAATAGGTGCCCTGCATCCTTGGCAGCGACCGCAAGCAACAAGCCTTCAGCATCGTAAACCCGGTACAGGCCTTCCTCGTCGCCAAGGGCGCTACCGGGCAAGTCATGGAGCGCAATTCTCCCTCCTGCGCGCATTCTGCCGGACTGCACCTGACCGAGCTCGACAGCCGGCAAGTGCATGAGCCCGGCATCCACCGGCAGCAATCGACGCGACGGCTTGACCGGATCGCAACAGCATGCACCGAGGGTTCGCACATCCACCGCGTCTTCCACAAAAAAAGCACCTGACCTGGTACGTCTCAAAGAGGAGAGATACGCTACGGTGCCAAGCGCGGTCCCCATATCTTCCGCGAGCGTGCGAATGTAAGTGCCTTTTGAGCAATGCACATTGAAACAGAATCCATCGGCCATGCAACGACCCAGCGTCAATGAATGAATCGTCACGCTACGCGTCTTGCGTTCTACCGTGAGTCCTTTGCGTGCAAGCTCGTACAAACGCTTGCCTCCAACCTTGATCGCTGAATACATCGGCGGTAGTTGTTGCATTTCACCGACAAAGCGACGTAACAGATTTTCGATCAGTTGCTCACCGGGACGCCTGCACCGATGAGTCTCGACCACCTCCCCTTGCGCGTCACCGGTGGTCGTCTTCACCCCGAGAACAACACAAGCCTCGTAATGTTTGGATTGACCAGCCAGATAATGAAGTACCTTGGTCCCCTCTCCGACACCAACGATTAACAAACCGGTGGCCAGCGGGTCAAGGGTCCCCGCATGACCGGCCTTGACTTTGCCAAAACAGCTTTTGGCGACGCGCACGGCTTGCGCGGAGGTCCAGCCGGCGGGCTTGTCAAGCAACAATAATCCGTCGTCGGACACTGTGATCGTATCCCGGCGATACACCGCAGGGCATGGCCTGGAGAAGTACCATCATCGTTGTTTTTCTTCGAGCAACAGCCGCTCGATGTGAACGCTGCGGCACCACGTTTCGTCTCTGAAAAACCTCAGATCAATCGCCTTGCGCATCTGTAGACGTTTCGACAACGCGGTACGCAAAAAGCTGGCAGCATGGTTCAGCCTTTTTAGAACAACGGCCTCGGCCACACCCGTATCCTCCGGAAACAGCAGGTACACCTTGGCCAAAGACAGGTCTCGACTCACTTCCACATCGGAAATAACGGCATTGGAGACAACCGAGTCCCCGGCCTGTCTCTTCAACAGTACGGCCAGCTCCCGCTTCACCAACGCGGCAACGCGAAGTGCTCTGTTGCTGGTTCTTCGCATGCTGACATGGGCACTACAATTCGCGACGTACTTCTATTCTCTCGTAGACTTCAATGCTGTCACCAGGTCTGACATCTTCATAGTTCTTGACCGCGATTCCGCACTCGGTGCCCGAGTTCACTTCGTTGACGTTGTCCTTGTGCCTGCGCAGGGACTCCAGCCCTCCTTCAAAAACCACCACGTCATCTCGCAACACTCGGATCGGGCTACCTTGCCTTACGACGCCTTCGACCACGTGACAACCGGCGACCACCCCCATCTTCGATGAGCGAAACACATCCTTGACTTTGGCGGTGCCTACAATTCTTTCTCTCACTTCCGGTTTGAGCATACCTGACATGATCTCGCGAATGTCATCGAGCACTTCGTAGATCACGCTGTAGTAGCGAATCTGCACGTCTTCCGCCTGCCCCGCCTTACGCGCCTTGGCATCGGCGCGCACGTTGAAACCGATAATGATGGCACCGGAAGCCACGGCCAGATCAACGTCGGATTCATTGATCCCGCCAATGCCGGACAAAACGATCTTCGCCCGAACTTCATCCGTTGAAAGCCCGTCCAGCGAATCTTTCAACGCTTCGGCACTACCTTGCACGTCGGCCTTGATCAGCAAATTCAGCACCGAGGCTTTCTCACCTTGAAGACGCTCGAATATATTATCGCCAGCCAGTGGATGCCCCTGGCTGGCCAGCTTGCCCTCACGCAATTTTTTGCGCCGAAACTCGGCAACCTCCCGCGCTTTGCGTTCGCTCAACACCACTTGCACCATTTCACCCGCCGGTGGGGCCCCCGAAAGGCCGATAACCACTACCGGTATCGAAGGGGTAGCCTTGGTCAGGGCATTCCCGTTTTCATCCAGCAGAGCGCGCACCCGGCCGAACTCCTGCCCCGCGAGCAGAATGTCGCCCTTCTTCAATGCACCTTGCTGAACCAGAACCGTTGCAACCGGGCCGCGTCCCTTATCCAGGGCAGATTCGATCACGGCACCCTGCGCCACTCCCTCAGGCGTCGCTTTCAATTCCATCACTTCGGCTTGAAGCAGGATCGCATCAAGCAAACCACTGATACCTTCGCCGGTTTTGGCAGATACATTGACAAAAATAGTATTGCCCCCCCACTCTTCCGGCACGATTTTCTGTTGCGCCAGATCGCCTTTGATCTTTTCCGGATCGGCATTGTCCTTGTCGATCTTGTTGATCGCGACAACCATCGGAACCTTCGCGACACGCGAATGCTGAATGGCTTCCTTGGTCTGCGGCATGATGCCGTCATCGGCGGCAACGACCAGCACCACGATATCGGTAGCATGTGCGCCACGGGCGCGCATCGCCGTGAACGCAGCATGCCCGGGAGTATCCAGAAAAGTGATGCTGCCTTTCTCCACATGCACGTGATACGCCCCGATATGCTGCGTGATGCCTCCCGATTCTGCAGCAGCAACGTGGGATTGGCGAATGTGATCCAGCAAAGAGGTTTTACCGTGGTCAACATGCCCCATGACAGCCACCACCGGCGGTCTGGATGCGGCAGCCACGTCACCAACCGAAAACTCTTCGGAGAGCAAGGAGTTTTCGACATCTTCTTCTGCAACCGGTCTGGCGGTATGCCCCAACTCTTCGACGATCAGCGCGGCGGTTTCCTGATCCAGGGGCTGATTGATCGTCGCCATGATACCCATGCCGATCATCTGCTTGATTAATTCACCGCTCTTGATCGCAAGGTTTTGAGCCAGTTCACCCACGGAAATCGTCGTGGGAATTGCAACATCGCGCTTGATCGGTTCGGTGGGTTTTTCGAATTCCTGCTTCTTGGGCTGTATGACTTTCTCGGGCCTGATACTTCTCCTTTTTGCCTTGCGCTTGCTGTACTTGCCCTTGGCTACCTTCAACTCGCGACGTGGTTCACCTTTGCCGGTGGAGGGCTGACCGGCCGATGGCTTTCCTGCGGGCGCGGCGCGAGAAGCCGGGGAGGACTGGGGAGAAGGAACGGCAACCGGGGCTTTATGAGGCTGGTAGCCGGACGGTGGTGGTTTTTCAGATTTTCGAGACTCCGGTGAAATCCCTCTGGAGTCTACAACGGTATCCGGCGATGGCGATGGCACTACAGCCATAGGTGGCTTCGCCTGCTGTTGCCTGCCGACATAAGATCTTTTCTTTCGTATTTCGACGCTTACAGTGCTGGCCCCCGTATGCTTGCTTTGAACCTTAATGTGTGATGTGGTTTTGCGGCGCAGGCTGATTCTGCCGTTTTTGCTCAGAAACTGTATCAGTTGCATCTTCTCTTCCTCGCTGACGAGATCGCCCGGGGCTTTTTTTGGCAAGCCGGCCTTCTCCATCTGCTCAATCAAATGAGCAACCGGCTTGCCAACCACTTCCGCGAGTTTCTGTAGCGTAATATTCGACATGCCTGAACCTGTTTACTGCTCTTGCTCTTTCGTGCCTGCATCTTCGGCAGGCTTATCAAACGGCTTGTCAAACCAGGGGGCGCGCGCAGCCATAATCAGTTTTGCTGCTTTTTCCTTGTCCATGCCCTCAATCTCCATCAAGTCCACGACACCCTGTTCAGCAAGGTCCGCAACCGTATGGACTTCGATTGCCGCCAGTTGCTGCTCCAGTTCATCATCTATTCCTTCGATCTCCAACAGGCTTTCGATCTCTTCCGCACTCTCTTCGTTGCTGACAATCGCCATAGACAGCACTATGTTGCCCGCGCGCTCACGTAGTTCCTCAACGATATTCTTGTCAAACTCGTCAATTTTCAACAACTCTTCGATAGGCACATAAACGATTTCCTCGATACTGGAAAACCCCTCCTGCACCAGGATGGCCGCGACTTCTTCGTCGACCGCCAGTTTCTCCATGAACAGGCTTTGCAGTGCCTTGATCTCCTGCTCACTTTTCTCATCGGCCTGATTTTCGGTCATTACATTCAACTCCCAACCGGTCAACTGGCTGGCAAGCCTTATGTTCTGCCCCCCCCTACCGATCGCCTGCGCCAATTTGCTCTCCTCTACCGCAACATCCATGCTGTGATGGTCTTCATCGACAACGATCGATACCACCTCCGTCGGAGACATGGCGTTGATTACATACTGGGCGGGATTCTCGTCCCACAGGATAATATCGATGCGCTCTCCTGCGAGTTCATTGGAAACCGATTGCACACGTGAACCACGCATCCCGACACAGGCACCGATAGGATCAAGGCGCAGATCGTTCGAGAGCACCGCTATCTTGGCGCGCATACCGGGATCACGTGACGCCCCCCTGACCTCTATCAAACCTTGCCCGATTTCCGGAACTTCGAGTTTGACCAACTCGACAAGAAACTCGGAGACAGTACGCGACAACACCAACTGCAAACCAAAATGGTCTTCGCTGATCTCCTTGAGATAGGCACGGGTCCGATCGCCCGGGCGAAAGCCTTCGCGCGGGATCAACTGCTCCCTGGAGATAAAACCTTCAGCGTTATCACCCAGATCGACGAATACCCCGGAACGTTCCTCGCGCTTGACAATGCCCATAACCAGATTGCCGACCTTGTCGCGATAGATTTCCGCAACCCTTCCACGCTCGGCTTCGCGCATCTTCTGCACAATAACCTGCTTTGCTGTGTACGCAGCGATCCGGCCAAAGGAGCCGATGCTCATCGGGCTGTATAGATATTCTCCCACCTGGACGCCGGACTGTTTTCCCTGCGCCTGGGCCAGCAGTACCTGCTCGTCTGGCAATGTGAATTCCGGATCTTCGTCATCCATTACCAGCCACCGACGAAATGCCTTGCACGCACCGGTTTCTCGATCCATCATGACGCATACATCGATATCATTGCCGTTATCCCGGCGCACCACCGCGGCAAACGCCGCTTCTATCGCCATGACAATGTCTTCCTTATCAAGGCTTTTTTCATTGCAAACGGTTTCGATTGCTATCAAGATTTCCTTGTCCATTCTGCTCCTTGAATTTACGTCGTTTCCACTGACTCGAATATCAGCCGTGCTCGCTTGACTCCATCCAATGGAATCTCCACATTGCTGGCATCTGTCTTCAAAGTCACTGTACGGTTGTCAACTGCCTCTATTTTACCAACAAAATTTCTCCTGCCTTCGATCGGCGCGTGGCAGTTGACACATACCTTGCTGCCGATATAGCGACGGTAATGGCTGATTTCAAACAACCGGCGATCAATACCGGGCGAAGAAACCTCGAGCGTATAGGATTGGTTGATCACCCGCTCGACATCCAGCACGCCACTCAACTGATGGCTGACGGCAGAGCAGTCGTCGAGCGTGACCCCTTCGGAGCCGTCGATGAATACCTGCAATACTCCATGGCGCTTGCCTGCGTTGAATTCGACGCCCCAACAACTGTAACCCAGTTGCTCGACCACCTTTTTCACTGTGAGATACAATCTGTCGCCGCTCATCGCCACACCAAATACTCCTCTTCTGTCACCAGAGAGGCTGCCAACCGGTATTACTTACTGGTGAAGTGCCTTGATCGCCAAGTCACTCAGGTGGCAGTAGCGAGCACTACATCTGCACGCCCATACAAAAGTGCAGACACTTACCGGACCCGCTACCGGATTACCAGCGCCGCTACAGAAGAATCTCCTGCCACTTGCGCCGCTGTGCAAATCAATGCAATGAGCAGAATACCGCAATGCTACGGTTTGTCAAACAAATGTATGAGTCCACCACACAGGGGACAAATGTGACCCGTGTGAAGCGAGCATCTGATCTGGCGTGTGATGACCAAACCCTCGGCGCGGACATCGGCCATGATAAACGATCGTTGCCGGTTGCACCCGCTCGGATCGTCCCGCGTTGCTGCATTGCTGGAGAAGCGAGCACCCGGACACAGGGGCAAGCGTGGAAGAGCAATCAGAAAGTATGACTGGGCAACAATGCCGCCGCCGCAAATGGCGTGGCGGCAGATAAAGAAGCAACATCGCTCACTGCGCCAAAGTGCCTTTGCAGTGTGCTGAGGCCAGCATCGATATTTCCTTGTGCATCGTACCAGTAAAAACTGTTGAAATAATCATGCGGGCCCGCGTAAGCCTCCACGATACGGTCCCATAGTGAATCCGGGGCATAAGCCACGCCAAACAACTGCCCCTCTCCGCCCTGATGTCCTCCGAACAAGACGGGGGTATCAGACAAGGCATCATAACGGCCACCGCCGAGCTTGAACCCGTCGCCCCCAAGCCCCGCGCTGTGTCCGGTCGCGTTGGCAGGATTCAGCAGCGACTGTGCCACCATCGCTTGGCGCATTCTGCCTGCGGCATAGCGCAAACCGCCCCATTTCAGACTCGACAGAGCCGCGTCCTGAAACCGGCCGCCGGTCAACCCGGCAGCAACTCCCCTGACTGCTGCGGATCCCACCACGCGCCCTGCGGTCCATTGCCCGCCCGCATTCACGCCGATGTTCCGTAAAACACCTCCAGCGGCGGTATTCACAAGCGCATCGCGCAAATTGCCGCCAGACACCGCGCTGCTGACCCCACCCGACACCGCCCCTCCCAGGATCGCCCCATTGGTCAGCGCACTGTTATAAGCTCCCATGTAGGTCCCGCTCCACATACCTCCAGGAGACCACACAAGCTTCGACACGGCCGAGTCGATAAATGAATGTGTTGCCCACGCACCGATGTAATAACCGGCGGCGATACTCGCTATCGTCTGAAAGTTGCTCTTCGCGAAACCGACCAAGCCTTTGACCGCGCGCTTGATGCCCTTGAAGATACTTTTCAGGAAAAACCCGCTCGGGTCGGTAAACTTCATGGGATTATTCAGCGCGTAACTGTAACGGTTATAGCTCTGCGTCGACAGCGGCAGGGAAACATAAGGATCCGGACTCAGAAAACGACCGGTGCGCGGATCGTAAATACGCCCGTTCATATGCACCAGGTCCACTTCTTCCAGGTATTCGTGCCCGGCAAAACCGCGATCAATCACTCCCTGCAAAGCAACGTCCCCACTGCGCCAATCGCCGGGGCGGCGTTCGCCAAACGGCATATAACTCGACCTCTCCACAACTGCACCCGATTTATCGGTGATCGTATCCACGGACCCCAAGGCATCCTGATGCAAATAAAACAGTTTGCGGCTGATCTGGCCGTTACCGTGTCGATCGCGACGAATAGCGACCAGTCTGCCGCCCGCATGGATGTAGTAGAGATGCTCGACGCTCCCGTCGGCTTTCAGCACCCGCTCATAGAACTTGCCAAAATACGAAGTGACATCGCCGCCCGACGAGCGCTTCAACACCCGGTCGCCGTTCGCATCGTATTCAAACTCGAGCCAGGCGCCGTCGCCGGCTTCCAGCATCGCCGGCTTGCCAAACGAAAACCACTCGGCAGTCAGCCGGGGACCGTAAACCAGGTTGCCTGACGCATCGTATTCATTGCGGTCTCCTCCGACCCGAACCGCCGCATGAGGCAAGCTCCCTGCGTTGCCATACTCGTAATCGCCGACATCGGATTTGAAAACCAGATTGCCCAATGCATCATAAGCATACGAGCTGAATTGGTTGTAATCGTCGTGGTCGCTGTCGGCAACTACGACGGAGACAACCAGGCGATCCAGTTCATCATAGGCAAGGTATTCGGATATTTGCTGCGCGGCGTCGGTGCGGACCAGCAGATTGTCAGCTTCGTCATAGTAGTAAATCAGGTGCCGAATGCCGTCGAACTCCCCGGAGTCGCTTTTTATCTCCTGGAGATAGCCATTACCCGTATGGTAGCGGTGTTGTGTCAGCCAACCATTGCCGGTACGTTCCGACACCACCCTGCCGACCGGATCCTGTGCCAGCGCCTGCCAGTAATAAATGTCATCTTCTACCTGGGGATCTTCGTCTGTCGCCAACCGCATCGTCGCAAGGCACCCGTCTACCTCGTCGAGTATGCGTTCGGACAACACCATGCGCGCGTACATCCCTCGCTCAACGCGCCTGTCACCGGAAGCCTGTGCAGATAAAGCCGCATCCAGCACCCCGGCATCTTTCAGAAACACGGCAACCCGTGAAAGCTCGGACGGCACCGATGCCTGGCAGTATGCCGCGGTCGGCTCCAACCGACCTCCTGCGACTTCGCCACGCAAGCGTGCCGCGCCACGCTCGAGCTCATCCGCCGCCGTGTCGAGCGCCTTGACCAGGCTTCTCCTGCCACTGGCCGTCGCAAGTCGCAATGCCCAGTGCCGATAAAAAGCTGAATGGGCGACATACTCCTCCAACTTGATTCGATAAAGCTCATCGTCCGATATTTTCCCGAACCCGGGATCTGCGTCGAAATGGCCGGTTTTGAAAAAGGAACTGTGGGCGGAGGACAGATACCCATGCGGGTTGTACGAATACCTGAGGGTAAACCCGCGCGGATAATGCAGCTCTTCGAGGCGCCCTCGATCATGGCGCATGCCGATCGCGTACCCGCGGTTGTCGTCGATCGACGATGTCTTTCCAGCGGCGTCATAGGAAAAGCTGCGCTGATGATCGCCATACACCTCACTCGACAATTTGCCGACGCCGTACCTGGCTGTGTCATAAGACCAGCGCGCCGTACCCTCCTCCCGGACGCGCTCCAGTAACCGCCCAAGACGATCGTATTGCATACGCTGCTCCGAGCCGATCGCGTTGACGGCGCTGATGACGCGACCGAACGGATCATAGGCAAAACCTTCCACACCCTGGTCTGGATATGTGACACGCAGGCGGTTGCCGAAGATGTCGTATTCCATCGTGACCTCATCGCCGTGCGCGTTGACCCCCCTGACCATGCGCCCCGCCGGATCATATTCAAATGACATTTCGGCGCCGGGCGGCTCGACAATGCGTATCACCCTGTCCAGCCCGTCACGCTCGATCGTTTTTGAGCGCCCGAGTTCGTCGATGTGCTCGACCACAAGTCCGGCATAAACGAAGTGTCGCTCGGTGGATTCGCCGTCTACCAAGGGAGAGCTTTCCCTGACCAAACGATCCAGCGCATCGTACTCTCGCTCGACCCAATCGGCCGACTCGCCGGCAGCGAATGGCAGGGAAATCCTCGTGACTCGCCCGTATGGATCGTACGTCCGATCTTCAAACAGCGTGCTGCCGTCAAACCCGACGGTTCTGACACTTAATACCCGCCCGTAAGCATCGTGCAGCATCCGCTGCAGCGGCCGACCACTGACTTGCCGCGCCACCATGTAAACACTCCCCGCAGGAGCATCCTCCGGCAATCGGTAGGTACGAACAACGGTGGTCTGCACACCGCCGGGTCTCGATTCGCCGGACAACCGTCCCCAGCCATCGTATTGCCTCGTCGTCACCAGCCCGTTGGCATCGATCACCACCAGGGGCCGACCGAAACGAGCGTCGTGGACATACGTCGTTACGTGGCCTTCCGCGTTGGCGGTTTTTACGGGAAACCGACCACGTTCATCATAGACGTGACGCGTAACCACGGGCGTCGTCGCCTGATGAATCGCTGCCGTGATTTCAGCAACCCGGTTGCCGAACTCATCGTATTCATACCGCTGGGTAACGGCCAGAGGTGCGTGGGGAGAAACGCTCCTGGAAAGCAGCAGCCCGGTTTGCGGCTCGTAATCGAACTCTACGGTGCGATCCACGCCGACATGCCGCTCATCGCTTTCCTCGAGCCGCGTGTGCGTGCGCAACCCAAGCACCCACAGATGCTCGTCGTTCAGGTACTCATGCTGCTCCACGCGAACAAAGCTGCGCCCATTGCTGTCGGTTGTGGTTCGCACGGTACCCACGTTGCCGTATTCGTCATGGTCCGAAAACGAAACCGCCACCTCCGAGACAAACGATCCATCGAGTTCATACCGACGCGACACCGAACGCACTACATGCGGAAAAACGGTTTTCCCGTGAGCCCGGTGCAACGTGGCATACTCATTGCTCAGTGCCGAGATAAGCTGCTCCCGATCATCCACGACCTGCTGCTCGACAACGGATGCGAAATACGGGAACTGCTGGGAGTAAACATCCCGGGTAACGATCCGTTTGCCTACATCGCGCACTTCTCTCCACGCAAACCCGGAAAAGCCAAACCCAGCCAGATCGCTTTTCGCCCCGCCGTAGCGATACCGCGTGCGTAACCCGCCTCGCGACCCCTCCGCGCCCTGTTGTACGGCGGAAACCACCTGCATCGGCGGGGGCGTGCGAACCGATCGAAACCCGGTGTCCTCGGCGAGTGTATGAACCGAAGACGAACGCAGGGGCAAATAGCGAAGCCGTACCTCGGCACCCAGTCCATCGACAAAGGAGCGAACCAGATTGCCGCGTTTGCCAACCGCGTAAATCTGCGCCAAAGCCACTTTGGGATCTTCCATGCGATAGACGTCCGTAGCCCCGTCCCCATTGAAATCATAAAAATGCATGCGCTCGATCATTCTTATCTGTTTGGCGAATGACCCATCCAGAACAAAATCACCGCCCTCATACCTCCGCCACCCTTCTCCGGTCGCGAGGTAAAACCGGTTTCTCCCGGCACCGGCCGCCAGGTGATAAATATCGGTTCGAGCATCCCCATTGAAGTCACCGAACCCGACACGCAGGAGGCTTGCCCTCAACCCTTCTTTGCCCGAACTTTCGGCCACCCCGGGAGCCGACCTCAGCGTATAGCTTCCATCGCCGCGCGACAGATGCACCTCGTCCGGTGTAACGCTCCCACCCGGGGTCGCGTAATAAATATCGGTCAACCCATCGCCGTTGAAGTCGCCGAACTTGATCCTAAGCAGTTGCTCTACGCCGTCCCTGCGAGAGTTGAAATGGATCGCAGGGGCCTCGACCCGACGGTATTGCCCCTCGCCCACCGTCAGGTACACGTAACCCGGCGCCCCGCCCGAAACGCCACTGTCACCAATGTGGTAGAGATCGCTGATCCCGTCGCCGTTGAAATCGCCGATGCGAATGCGGGCCACCTGGACCCTGGCGCGGTCTTCATTGTGATTTGCAGCACTGTCTATCCCCGGGACGACCTCGTAGGTGCCGTCGCCATTGGACAGATACACTTCATCGGTCAACGCACTCGTGCCACGATGGCGAATGCGGTAAACATCCGTGCGGCTGTCGCCGTTGAAGTCGCCGAAACGCAGACAATCGCGATGCACACACCACACGGCGATACCCGGCGCGGCTGCGACACCCGAGTCAATACCGTCCACTGCCTCAAACCACAACGTTTCACCTGACAGACCGCTCAAATACAAGGCGTCGTGCCCGCTGCCGTACCGAAACTGGTAAACGTCGGTCAGTCCGTCACCGTTGAAATCCGCAAAGTGGAAATTCGCTGGGCCTGCATTCCTTTCGACTTGCGTTCGCGGCCCGGTCACGCTCATGAATGAACCGTCGCCTTGATTCAGCCAAACCGCATCGTAGTCCTCACCGGTACCATGAATTTCATACATGTCGGTCAAGCCGTCCCCGTTGAAATCCCCGGGCCAGTAAAGAGGAAACTCTTCCGAAGCGTCGCCGGCATACGCGATATCCCCCCAATGAGAAAACCCGAACGGGGACGAGGATTGCCAGTGAAAAACGCTCGGACGCAGACAACTGCCGCCTGCCGCACACTCGGTGAGCGAAGCGAGACGGTCAGGGAACACATCGCTTGACCCCTCGTAACGCAAGCGGTACTCCCTGACGAGAGCACCGTCCACGCGAGCAACAACACGCGCCAGCCGCTGCGTCAGCGGCAACGGTACGCCCGCAAGATACGCGATCGAATCGCTGGCCCGCGGCTCATACTGGAATGACAGGACCGCCTCGCCATAGCGGATGCGCTTTATGTGGCGTTCGTTGTCCAGTTCAATGTAGTCGATGTCCATGACGTTGCCCATCCTGTCGACAACCTGGTTCATCAACCACGAAAGCACACCCCCATCCGCGGAGCGAACCCGGGCATTGGCGTTGCCTCCATAGACAGCGCGCAGCCCGTCTTTCATCCATACGACGAAACCCGCGCCGTCCCGGGTGACCTTGGTAAAGCTTTCCACGTAGGTGCGCAGTTCTTCGCTCGAGAGCATGGCTTCGCTGCCGTCGACCGGCACCAGGAAGCTGCCGTCGATACACAGGACGTCCCGATCGTCCATCGCGACCTGTCGCCGATACCCATGCACGGGCTCGGTCGCCGCACAGCGATGGATGAACGATACACCCTCGAGCGACCAACCCACCCCCAGTGGACCACCGCTGGAGTGGCTGCTGTACACCAGTGCCAGGGAAGGCTGCATACGCCCGGGGCCCGGCGGTGCCGCCAAGGGGATCCGATACATCGCACCGCCCTGCTGATCGACTGCAAAGTCCCACGGTGTCGTACCCACCACAACGGCACGATCGGCGGCGACCCACGCTGGAAACGACACGGCCAGCAATAGCAGGGCCACCGACCCACGCCGCCGACCACCGATCACCGGGACGCCTCCCCATGCATGGCCCGTATCTCCGCCAGACGTATCCGCATCGACTGCAACCGGGCTTCAAGTACATCCAGAGGCGGCGAAGAAGAGGCCATATCAGCATCCAGACCCGCGCGCAGGATATGAGCGTCGGCACGATCTACCACGCGGTCGAGTGCACGGATGATGTCGTGAAGATCATACGCCTCGTCCAATCCATCGGCCGTAGGGCCTTCGCCGTTGCCCTCGGTTGAAGGAGGCGGGGCAGCAACCTCTTCAGGTTCTTCCTGATCTTCTTCGTCGCGCGACGAACCCCCGGAACACGCGGCAAGCAACAAAGCCATCGGCAGCACGACCGAGTGCCACCATGTCAAACTGCAGCGGCGGCGATTGATAAGCAAATTTCCGGGCATTGGCGTGAAAGCAGATTGCACAAGGCAATCTAGGCCCACGCCAGGTCTGCGGAGATGGGAACCTCCCGGGCGGCGTCAAGCAGCCGACGATTGGCAAGCTCTCATCTTGGCCAGGGGTAGCGACACGCTCGGAAGAAAAGCGGCTGATGAATGTTCCGGCCGGCTTCAGCGGTTCGTGAAAACCTCATCCACCACAGTTGTGTACATCTCCCTGACTGCTGCACTGAAACAAGCGAACACGACCTTCCTGGGCACGCCGGTGCTTTCGAGATGGTTTCTGGTCTGCACCACGGCGATGCGTGCCGCCTGATCCAGGGGATAGCCGTAGACACCGGTGCTGATCGCAGGAAACACGATTGACGCGATCCCCTTTTCGGCGGCTATTTCAAAACAACGGCGATAACAACGCGCCAGAAGGGCGGGCTCTCCATGGTCACCCCCTTGCCATATCGGGCCGACGGTATGGATCACAAGCCGAGCTGGAAGATCGTATGCGCGGGTCGCCTTGGCGTCACCGGTGTCGCATCCGCCCAACATGCGACACTCCTCAAGCAGACCGGGACCTGCCGCGCGATGAATTGCACCATCGACGCCACCGCCACCGAGCAGCGCTTTGTTGGCGGCGTTGACAATGGCATCGACCGACAACGTGGTGATATCTCCCTCGAAAACCTCTATGCGTTCTCGCATTTCATCCTCCTGGCGCTACCCCTGAACCGATGCAGAATGTTGGGCGACGCATGCCTCGCCCTTGTGCACGCGTTGCCTCTACAAAAAAGATTTTTGTGTTTCTCCTGTTTTGTTTCGTGTATATAAATGCAGGAGCACAAACAAGAGAAATCACGTTTAGCCGAAATGGGGAAGAGGTTCTTGCACATTTTTCCCTTTTAGAAGAATTGACGATTCCGGAGAAGGAGAAACCCACGGAGACTATGTTTCTCTTGCCTTTGATACAACCTCTGCAAACAAAAGAAATGCCTGTGACAGATTTCAAGTTTCATCTCGTGGAACATTTTATTGTTTAGCAATTCTTCTGTAAAACAAGTTAATATGTCCATAGGCGGTATCAGTTTTGTATCAATAAGCTTGGGACATGTTCCAACTTTGATCGATTCCTCGCTTCTTTGACGCTCTTTTGGTGTCCGCCGATTACCCTGCTACGAGCAGTATAGTTTGATCTTTAATAAGGATTTTTTCCATTATTCTGACGCAAAGGAGGCACTCAGATGAAAGGTAAGCGAATTAGCAAGAAACGGATCATTACGATCCTGAAAGAGCGAGCGGCCGGCATGAAGGTTGCCGAGCTGGCACGCAAGCATGGGGTATCGGAGCAGTCGATCTACCGTTGGCAGAGCAAGTACGGCGGCGAGGAAGTTTCCAAGGCGAGGGAACGAGAGGCTGGCATGAAGGTTCCCGAACCGGGACGCAGGCATGGGGTATCGAAGCAATCGATCTACCGCTGGCAGAGCAAATACGGCGGTGGGGAAATCTCCGATGCGAAGCGGATGGAGTTGCTGGAAGAGGAGAACCGGCAGCTGAAGCGGATGGTGGCGGATTTGAGCCTGGACAAGCAGATGCTCGAAGACATCATCAAGATGTCAAAAACCCGGTAACGCCTGTGCAAGGGCGACGCATGCGTCGCCCCTACAACAACACCGTCGGTGCGAATGCACGTGTAGGGGCGAGGCATGCCTCGCCCCTACACGTCCGCGCACATCCACCCGCAGAGAACGACACAACCCGGTATAACACGGCCTGCCGGGGCACCACCTGTGGAACAGACGGAACCCGTGACGCATTCACAAGGGCGACGCATGCGTCGCCCCTACAGCAACATTGGCCACTTGCACGTTGAGCTAAAACTGTATACTCAATACATGAATGAATATATTGATCTTGAGTAAATGATTGTCGCTCCCCAACAACGTGTTGTGCTGCTGTGTATGACGCTGTTCTTCTTTGCTCAGCCAATTGCGGCAATCGCCGGCCCATCCTGCAAGATGACAGCATCCGGCTCGGGGATGCAGATGTCGGCTATGCCTGGCATGGATCACCCTAGGCATGCTATGTCCATGATGATGACAGTGGATGATGAACAGTATCGATGCTGTGGTGACGATACCTGCACGGGGGTGCAATGCCTTGCATCATCTTCTGCGTATTTAAATAAAGAGTTATCGATTACGACCTTTGCTCCCGATCCATTCCCCGCCGATTACGCGTTGCTCTTCCCTACCTCCAACATAACAGCGTTATTTCGTCCCCCCATTTCCCGCTAGCACAGGACAGGCACGCCTGAAATTCAGGCTGCCTTTCTCAGTTTGTCCTTGCGATAAACGTTTAGCGGGAGTTTCAAACTCCCTGTTGAAAAACAATAGATGCGCAGCCCTGCGCAGGAGTTTTTATGAAAGGGTTTCCAAGCTGTCTCTTGGCGATGGTATTGCCTATTGGGCTGTCGCCACTCGTTATAGCCGAGTCAAAGGAGCCGCTGTCGCTGGAGCAAGCGGTAGCAATAGCACAACAACATGACCCCTGGTTATCAGGTAGCCGGTATCGCCAACAGGCAACCGAAGCGCAGAGCGTCGCAGCGGGGGAACTGCCCGATCCGATGGTCTCATTGGGGTTTGCCAATTTACCGGTAGACAGCTTCGATTTTGGTCAGGAACCGATGACCCAATTCAAAATCGGCCTCAGTCAGGCTTTCCCCCGCGGTGATACACGGTCCTTAAAACGCCAACAGTTGCATGAGCTGGGCCGCCAGCACCCGTATATGCGTGAAGATCGACGCGCGCAGGTAGAAGTCACCGTGTCACAGTTATGGCTGGAGCTTTACCGAAACCAGGAATCGATTCGACTCATTGAAAGAGATCGCGCTTTATTCGAGCACCTCGTGGATATTGCACAATCCAGTTATGCCAGCGCACTGGGGAACACACGACAGCAGGACCTGGTTAGCGCTCAGCTTGGGCTTACGCGCCTGGAAGACCGTTTGACTGTGCTTCAGGAGCAACAAGCCGTTGCCTATGCACAATTGAGCGAGTGGCTGCCGGACTCCATCGAACAGGGTTTTATGCTCAGTAATAAATTACCCGTTGTCGCACACCCGAGAACTTTGGGAGCGGATTCTTTCAGTACCAGTCCTGAACATCTAAAGCAAATATTGCTTAACCATCCCCGCATCAAACGTCTCGATCAACAAATCCTTGCGACGGCGACAGGTGTGAAGCTGGCCCGCCAAAAGTTCAAACCTCAGTGGGGGGTCAACGCCGATTATGGTTACCGTGATGACGATCCCATGGGTCATGAGCGCAGTGATTTCTTTTCGGTTGGTGTCACCTTTGATGTGCCATTGTTCACCTCCAACAGACAGGATAAAGATGTGCAGGCGGCTGTCGCGACCGAGGAGGCAAGCAAGACTGAAAAAGCGCTGGCACTGCGTTCGATGCATGCCCGTTTTGAAACGGCTCAAGCCCGCTTGCAGCGATTAAACCAGCGCAAGACATTGTATGAAGAGCGACTGTTGCAGGAAACTCACGACCAGACCGAAGCTTCGCTCAACGCTTATATGAATGATATTGGTGACTTTGCCGAAGCCTTGCATGCACGTATCGCCGAGCTGAATGCCGGTATTGATTTTTTGAATATCGAGGTCGATCGTCTGAAAACCATTGCCGAGCTGAATTACTTTTTGTTTTCTACCAGCGCCGGCAGCGCAGAAGGAGTAGCACCATGAGCAAACTGCCAATCGTATTCACCGTTGGCCTGGTAGTTGGAACAGGTATGACCGCCTGGCTCACCCGCAGCGACATTGGAGCAGAGATGACCGCCTGGCTCACCGGTGGCGACAGCGGTATGCATTCCGATGCCATGGACAATAAGCAGCCGCTTTACTGGGTGGCGCCCATGGACCCCAACTATCGCCGCGATGCGCCGGGAAAATCCCCCATGGGCATGGATCTGGTCCCGGTGTACGCCGAGAATGAAGAAAACAGCCCTGGCACGATCCGTATCTCGCCTGATGTGGTCAACAACTTTGGTGTGCGCACTGCCGAGGCCAGATACCGCCCGCTGCAGGCCGAGATCAAAACCGTCGGTTACGTGCAGTACGACGAGGATCGGCTGGTACACATCCACCCGCGCGTTGAAGGCTGGGTTGAACGGCTTTACGTCAAAGCATCCGGCGAGCCGGTCGAAGCCGGTAAGCCACTCTACGAGCTCTACGCGCCGGAGTTGGTCAATGCGCAGCAAGAGTTGGTGCTGGCGCTGGGTCGCAATAGCCACCAACTGATTCAGGCCGCCGAGAATCGCCTGCGCGCTCTGCAGATAGACACAGCCCTGATCGCGCAGATCAAGCGCAGCCAGAGCATCCAGCATCGGCTGACATTTTTCGCGCCGGGCAGCGGCGTGGTAGACAACCTCAACATTCGCGAGGGCATGTTTGTGGCGCCCGGGGATCGGCTGATGTCGATCGGCAATCTGGACCAGGTCTGGGTCGAGGCCGAGGTGTTCGCGCGCCAGGTGGCACTGCTGGCAACCGGCTTACCCGTCACCATGCGGGTCGATTACCTCCCCGGCGAGTACTGGGAAGGAGAGGTGGATTATATCTATCCCACGCTCGATGCAACCACCCGTGCCGTGCGGGTGCGGCTGCGTTTTGACAACGCCGACGGCCGACTCAAGCCCAATATGTATGCCCAGGTGACGATCCACGCCGGCAGCGACGAGAAAGTGCTGATGGTGCCCAGAGAGGCGGTCATTCGCACCGGCAGCCAGGACCGGGTGGTGCTGGCGCTGGGTGAGGGTCGTTTCAAATCTCTCGAAATCAATCTGGGACGGCAGGACGACCGGTTTGCCGAAATACTCGATGGGCTGATCGAGGGTGATCGGGTGGTGACTTCCGCGCAGTTCCTGCTCGACTCGGAATCCAGCAAAACCTCGGACTTCATGCGCATGAGTCACGACGAGCAGAGCTAGCGGACGGTGCTTCGATCGATGTGGACGGAAGCCACCATCAACAGCGTCATGGCTGGTCATCGGATGCTGCATGTGGATCACGCCGCCATCCCCGGCCGGTCCCGGCCGATGATGACCATGGACTTCACCCTCGACGACGCGCTCGATGTGTCGCCGCTTGCCTCGGGCGTGCTGCTGCACATCGAAATCAGCAAACCGGACGGCGGCGGTGATGTGGTTATCAATATCCACATCCCCGGCAGGCAATCACAGTCTAAATGGACCACGGCCAGATGAACCACGCCAATATGAGCCACGAGGCTACGGGGGTACAACCATGATTGAGGCCGTTATCCGCTGGTCGGTGAGCAACCGTTTCCTGGTGTTGCTTGCCACCGTCATTCTCGTCGGCACAGGGATATTTTCCCTGCGCAATACGCCGGTAGATGCCATCCCCGATTTGTCCGACGTGCAGGTCATCATCAAAACCAGCTTCCCCGGACAGGCGCCACAGGTGGTGGAAGATCAGGTTACCTATCCGCTCACCACCGCCATGCTGTCGGTGCCGGGAGCCGTGACCGTGCGCGGCTATTCCTTTTTTGGTGATTCCTACGTCTACGTCATTTTTGATGAGAACACCGACCTCTACTGGGCACGCTCGCGGGTGCTGGAATACCTGAGTCAGGTTGTGCCCTCGCTGCCGGCCTCGGTCAGCCCACAACTCGGCCCCGATGCAACCGGCGTCGGTTGGGTGTATCTCTATGCGCTGGTGGACCGCAGCGGTCAGCACGACATCAGCCAACTGCGATCCATGCAGGACTGGTACCTGAAATACGAACTGCAAACGGTGCCCGGCGTGTCCGAGGTCGCCACGGTGGGCGGCATGGTCAAACAGTATCAGGTGACGGTGGACCCGGAAAAACTGCGCGCCTTCGGCATACCCCTGGCGCATGTGGAAATGGCCATCAAGCGTGCCAATCAGGAGGTGGGCGCCTCGGTAGTGGAGATGGCGGAGACCGAATACATGGTGCGCGCCACCGGCTATATCCAGAGCACCGAGGACCTGGCCAGTATCCCGCTGGGACTCAACGACCGCGGCACGCCCCTGCAGTTGCGCGATATCGCCCGTATTGAGCTCGGGCCGCAGATGCGTCGCGGCGTCGCGGAGCTAAACGGCGAGGGCGAAGTGGTCGGCGGTGTGGTGGTGATGCGCTACGGCGAGAACGCACAAACCACCATCGACGGCGTCAAGGAAAAGCTGGCGTCGCTGCAGGCGGGGCTGCCCGACGGGGTCGAGATCGTCACCGTTTACGATCGCTCCAGCCTCATCGAACGTGCCGTCGACAACCTCTGGCACAAGCTGCTGGAGGAGCTGATCGTGGTGGCGCTGGTGTGCCTGGCTTTCCTGTTTCATCTGCGCTCCAGCCTGGCGGCGATCATCAGTCTGCCGGTCGCCATACTCGCGGCCTTTATCGTCATGCGCTTACAGGGGCTGAACGCCAACATTATGTCCCTGGGTGGCATCGCCATTGCCATCGGTGCCATGGTCGACGGCGCGATCGTGATGATCGAAAACATGCACAAGCACATGGAGAAAACACCGCTGACGAAGGAAAATCGCTGGCGCATCGTCACCGAGTCCGCCACCGAGGTCGGGCCGGCGCTGTTCTTCAGTCTGTTGATCATCACCGTCAGTTTTTTACCGGTGTTCACCCTGGAAGCACAGGAGGGGCGGATGTTCTCGCCACTGGCTTACACCAAAACCTACGCCATGGCCGCCAGCGCGGCGCTGGCAGTGACGCTGGTGCCGGTGCTGATGGGCGGTTTCATTCGCGGCAAGGTGCTGCCGGAGCATCGCAACCCGCTCAATCGTCTGCTGATCGCCATCTATCTGCCGGCGCTCAAGGCCGTGCTGAGGTATCCAAAGTTCACGCTGGTGGTGGCGTTGCTGGTGCTGGTCGGCAGCCTCTGGCCGCTCGACCGCATTGGCAGCGAATTTGTCCCGCCGCTGGATGAAGGCGATCTGATGTATATGCCGACGACCTATCCGGGTATTTCCATCGGCAAGGCACGCGAACTGTTGCAACAAACCGACAAGCTGATTCGCACCGTACCCGAGGTCGAAAATGTGTTCGGCAAGGTGGGCCGCGCCGAGACGGCCACCGATCCCGCGCCGCTGACCATGATCGAGACATTTATTCAGCTCAGGCCGCGCGATCAATGGCGTGCCGGTATGACCACCGACAAGCTCATCGCCGAACTAAACAATCTGCTCAAGGTGCCCGGGCTCACCAACGCCTGGGTGATGCCGATCAAAACCCGCATCGACATGCTCGCCACCGGCATTAAGACCCCGGTGGGCATTAAGGTAGCCGGGCCCGATCTGGCACAGATCGAAACCATTGGCCGGCAGCTTGAGCAGGTGTTGGCCGAGGTACCGGGAACCGCCTCGGTGTATTCCGAACGGGTCGCCGGCGGGCACTATATCAAGGTGGATATCCAGCGTGAGCGCGCGGCGCGCTATGGGCTCAATGTCGCCGATGTGCAGCAGGTGGTCGCCACCGCCATCGGCGGCATGAATGTCACCCAGACAATCGAGGGTCTGGAGCGCTATCCGGTCAATCTGCGCTATCCCCAGGACTACCGCGACAGCCCCGAGCAACTGGCCCTGCTGCCGGTGGTGACCGCCAGCGGGCAGCGCATTGCTCTGGGTGATCTGGCCGAGATCTATCTGGAAGATGGTCCGCCCGCCATCAAGAGCGAAAACGCCAGACTGAATGGC
This sequence comes from Candidatus Oxydemutatoraceae bacterium, assembly GCA_965226235.1. Classification (GTDB taxonomy): domain Bacteria; phylum Pseudomonadota; class Gammaproteobacteria; order Poriferisulfidales; family Oxydemutatoraceae; genus CAYFZO01. The sequence goes on from OZ245335.1 coordinate 863,711, forward strand.
TGGACCTATATCGATATTGAAGGCGTGGATTTGGGCAGCTACGTCAAAGCCGCCATGACCGCCGTCGACGAACAGGTGGAGCTGCCCGCGGGCTACTCGCTGAACTGGTCCGGCCAGTACGAGTACATGCAGCGCGCCAAGGAAAAACTCGGTTATGTAGTGCCGCTCACGCTGGCCATCATCGTCGTGCTGCTGTACATGAGCTTTCGCCGCTTCAGCGAGGTGGTGCTGATTGTGGCCACCCTGCCGCTGGCGCTGGTGGGAGCCGTCTGGCTGATATACGCGTTGGGCTACAACTTTTCCGTAGCAGTAGGTGTAGGTTTCATCGCTTTGGCCGGCGTCGCCACGGAACTCTCGGTGATTATGCTGGTGTTTCTCGACATCTGCTGGAAACAGCGACTGGAACAGGCACGATCCGCCGGACGCAATCCGAACCACGACGACCTGCGGGAAGCCATCATCGAGGGAGGTGCCCTGCGCGTGCGCCCCAAAGCGATGACCGCCAGCGCCATCATCATCGGCCTGTTGCCCGTGCTGTTCGGCACCGGAACCGGCTCCGAGGTCATGAGTCGCATCGCCGCACCCATGGTCGGAGGCATGCTCAGCGCACTGCTGCTGACCCTGCTGGTGGTGCCCGCCGTTTACTACCTCTGGAGGAAACAGGCCCTACACGGAGCGAAGCCTCGACGCACCACATCGGACTGAGCAACAAGCAGGCAATGAACTGAAAAAGGCTGGCCTAAAGAAACATATTGGTTTCTTTTTGTAGCCGCAGCCATAAAAACCCCAGAAAGAAACCTATCTATTGCTAGAGACATAAAAAGAAGCTAATACATTTCTATCAGATTATTAAACAACTCACCTGTTGCTAATAGCACAAAAAGAAACTAATATACTGCTATCAGGTCATTAAGCAACCTATCTGTTTCGTCATGAAAAACCTATTGGACCAACTCAAAAAACGCCGGATACAACTGGGACTGAAACAGCACGACATGATGTTTCGTGTCGGCATATCCCGCCAGCAATATCAGCGCCTGGAATCCAAAGGCAATCCAAGGCTCGAGACCCTTCAACTCATTGCCCAGGGCCTGAAGAGCGAAATTCTGCTGATCCCCGAGGAGAAGCTGAAGGCCGTCAAGACCGCTCTCGAAGGTAAGACACTCGATATCCGGCCTGCAAAAGAATCTCGTGTCAAAGAGGACAAGCGCTGGTCTGATGATCCCTGGCAAGACTTGTTGGGCGATGACGAATGAGCACGGAAAACGATGGTGCGGTTAGCGTACTTCAGCTAACACTCCACGGCAGGTTGGTCGGCTACCTGACGGGCTTTGGCAATGGCCGCAATGTGCTGAGTTTTGCCAATGAGTTCACGGCCGACCCCGACCGTCCTACATTCAGCCTGATTACCCATCCGGATTTTCCGCGCGCTGAAAAAATCATGTCCGAGCCGTGGGTAAGGAACCAAAGACTGCACCCAGTCCTGTCAAACCTGCTGCCTGAGGGCTCTCTGCGAGAGCTGATAGCACAAGAACTGAAGGTCCATATCGATAACGAGTTTCACATCTTCTCTTACCTGGGTGAGGATTTGCCTGGCGCATTGGTCGCTACCCCTATAGAGCCGGATGAAGTGCCTGACAGCGTTGCAAGCACTCAGGGAACAGCAAAGGCTGTTCGATTTGACAAAGGTACGCAAGAGAACAAATTTTCATTGGCGGGCGTACAAATGAAGTTTTCCATGAAGGAAAAAGATGGGCGCTATAACCTGTCAAAGGGCGATGTGTTGGGCGACTGGATCATCAAAACGCCATCCACCAAGCACAAATATGTGCCACTCAATGAATATACGGCGATGTCCCTGGCCGCCATGGCCGGTATCGATATTCCAGAAATCAAACTGGTCGATCTGGACAAACTCGACAATCTGCCGCAAATCAATTTGCCCGATGAGCAGCAGGCCTTTGCGATCAAGCGATTTGACCGCAACGACAATGAACGCATTCACATGGAGGACTTTGCGCAAATACTCGTGAAGTACCCGCACGAAAAATATGGCTCTGCAAACTATGAGCAAATCGGCAAAGTGACTTACACGTATTCCGGCGACGGCCTGGCCGACGTCCAGCAACTTGCCCGCAGGTTACTGGTCAACATACTGCTCGCCAATGGCGACGCTCATCTCAAGAACTGGAGCCTGCTTTATCAGGATCAGGTAACACCCCGGCTTTCTCCCGCCTATGACATCGTGACAACGAAGGTCTATATCGAGGATGAAACAAAATACGCGCTGAACCTTGGGAAAACGAAAGAATGGTATGCGGTAACAAATGACAACTTTCAAGCTTGGGCCGATCGAGCAGGCATCCCATGGCGGGTCATCAAACCACACCTCGGCGACGTGATGGAAAAAGCCCGCTCGCTTTGGCCGGATGCTCTGAAAGAGCTACCCATGGCCGAGGCACACAAGACCAAGATAAAAAACCACTGGGGTCGCCTCCAGAAAGATTTCAGAATCGATACAAGGTAATCTGCCCGTCTCAATTGGCTTTCAATGAATTATCCCCCGTAAAAATCTGCGCCTGTATACGCCACTGACCTGCGTGGATCAGATTGCGGGGGAAGATCACGTCGAGTTGAGCGGCTACCTCAGCCAAGGTCAGGTGGGGGTGTGCCCGAAGCAACTCGACTATCCTGTCCGGCGTTTCTACCCGCGTTTCTACCGGCGTTTTCTCTGCATCTTCCTTCACACCAATGGTATGAGGAGTAGCTGGCAGATGCGCAGGGTTCGCCTGAAAGGTCAGCATCAGCCCGGACATACTGCTGTCATACAGCGATGGATCAATGCCATGTTCGTGGCATTCGCGATTGATCTTTTCGATGCCGCAGTCCCCAGGATTCGATGTGGCCAGCACGAAAGAAGGCACCGGCGATGAGTGGGTTGCAGGGAACCGAAGGATGTGTGCCCAAAAGCCGTTCAAGTGTCCAATCCTGCGGTAGCTACCCGGAATTCCACAGCACTATCTTGTCGTTATACACGCTGATCCGGATCGGAATCCCGCTACTGTAATCTTTATGCACTATGGCATTTCTATAGGCACTTCAATGTTAACCTTATTCCAGCGCGCCAGCGGGTCATCTCCAAACCGCCAGCCCGACGGCATTGCATCCCTTAACTTGTCGGTGTTGGAATTCAGACGCTCGTCTTCCTCCTTTGTGACAACCGCGACAGCGTATGCATCAATGATCGCCTGCATGCCATCTGGTGTTTCAACATCCCAAAAGAGAGAAAACAAGACCTTGACTGGAATCGCATGCTCAACTGTCACTGTTTTGCCCGTCCAGTTTTCGCGGCCGATTTTGAGAGCCTCCGTGCTAGCTGGATGGCGTAGGTTCTTTTTTGCCTTCTGGATTGACCACACACCACCAAACTTTTCGGCACCAATCCGGGCATCCCAGTTGTCCCTAAAGGCCTTCCGAAGTCTGGGATTCTTGGTGGGCACGCTGTCGTGGAGATAGCGATCTGCATCAAACCAAGCTTTTAGCCCTGCTTGTAGCTGCAAGGCTTTTTCAAGTACATCAGGCATTGAGAAATCCTTCGCCGAGATATTGGTATTCCAGTTGATCACGAAACAGGGCGATCACCCGATTCTGCGTGGCGCGCTCCGATTGACCGATGGAACTCACGCTGCCGCCTCTTCGACTAATATTTCCGTTTGCACGTACCGTTGAAACTCGGGGGCTGTCGTGAAGCACCGGAAACCTGCCTGACTGGCGATTGCCATGGTCTCGGTGCCTTCGTTCAGTAGCACAACTACCGGTTGGCTTAGTTCCGCCTGAACACCGCTTGGCCACGCCAAGTCGAACACCGCTTTCTGCTTGCCCGTCTCGGTATCGGCGAAATCGAAGGCTATCACGCCACGCGGCAAACCCTTCTTCTCCATCCAGTTGTTAAGCCTCTCAAGCTGCACCTCTTCTTCTTCGCTGCTGATGCCCCCAACGATTGTACTTGCCGCCGAGACGGTCTCCTTTGGCCCAGCCAGCCAGCGAGTGTCTCCGTGCAGGAGTTCTTCCATTCGTTGGTTGACTTCCGCTGCCAACAACTCCTTGCGAGCTTCAAGAAAGTCTAGGAAATTCTCAACCTGCCAAAGCTCTGGATCCGTTGGGATCCACTGCGATGCCAATGCTCCCGGGTGAGCCATCTCTACCGCTGGAAAATAGTCGGTCGGCAATTGGTCGCTGATATTGAGATTTGTGTCCTTGGTCAGAAAGCAAAAGTTGGCCAATGCGTTAACATCAGGCCGAGAATATTTTCTCTTATACAATTGCGCCTTCGGAAAGATGTGATGCACTTCCAGTCGATTCATCTTGCCGAGCATGTTGGCCTTGAGTGGTAATCCGGTTCCCCAATCAAGCGCCTCCCCTATCCTGGTTAGCAGATAGAGTACAGGGTAGAAACGGGCGCCAAGACTCCAGCCCGTAAAATGCCCCGGTTCTGCGCGCAATCCGCCATGCCAGAGGCGCAATTGTTCCAGCAGCTTGTCAAGTCCTCCGCTTGGGCCTTCCAGCGCCTCCAGATCCTGGTCTATAAATGACTCTGTTGATCCCGAGAACCGCCCCCACATACCAGCTTGCACGAACCAAAACAGAAGTTTATCTCGCTCGGAGTCGTTCATCGGGCCGCTAAGTTTGTCAAGGTAGCGCACCATCACCGGTACGCCGAAGCGACCGAAGAAGACTCGGTCGTGGTCCAAACCAAGCCGACCGCCGATCAAGTTCAGGCTAGTGTCGATGTGTTTAATGGCTCTCTTGAGACCGTCCTGAAATTCTTCCGCGCTTTTGTCGTGCAGGTATTGAAACTTGGCCTCGCCCGTCAATACTGTATTCACTGACCTTAGTAGCCAGTCAAGGTTGAACCCGTAGCCGGCAACAGACCATTCCTCCAGTTTGGCTTTCATGGTGTCGCGTGCGTCGGGCCAGACAGAACATATTTTGGCAAGTGCCAAGTCCCCCTTGGAGAGCTTCGTGCCACCGCTGTTGACGCGGTTGAATATGTCGACAACAACATCCAGCGATTTTTCGACACCCGACACTTCTTCAACATGCAGGTCAATTTCGGTCACGCTCAGGAGGTTGCTTAGCCTTGCAGCATCATTACCTATTTCACTCGTATACTCTGGATGGGCGCTTAAGCGTGTAATGAAATTACCCAACCCAGCCGTACCCGCCTGCATTAGTTCGGTCACGTCAATCCATAGCGGGTCATCGCGCATTTTCACTGGCTGGTAGAAAGCGAAAGTCTCCGTTTCCAAATGAAAACGCAGCCCGGTGAAGGCATTCTCGTTGCCATCAAAAAATTTCGGCGGTTTGCCACGCACTACGCCATACAGCGAAGTCATACGCTGTTGCCCATCCAGCAGTAACTTCACGACGCCAGCGGCCAGTGCCCCTTTGCCGCGATGCACTGCTGTGCTGGATTCCGTGGCCCAGACCAGCAGCCCGCCCACCGGATGCCTGCGGTATAGCGAATCGAATAAGCCCCTTACTTGGTCCCGATTCCACACATAACCACGCTGAAACTCTGGTAGGGCCATGTGCCCGCTGTCTATGTGATCCAAGACAGTTGAAATTTTCATATAAGGCGAATCCTTCCAGTGAGTAGTCCTTGCATTATGCCTTGTTTAAGCAGGCTGGCTTTGGCGAGCTTGGCTTCCAGTCCGGTGATTTCGGCGTCTATTGATGGATGCAATCCTTTGGGCGCAAAAACCGGCTCTTTGAGATTGTTGAAGGCGAGTTGAGCGCTGAGCAGACCTATGAGGCCATCATAGCAGTCAGTGGAACTTTGTGGATTGACCGGACAATGATCGTGCCCCGGGAGTGTGTGCAGCAGAACATGCCAGTATTGGTGGTGGGCAGGCAAAACGCAGCAGCGCGAACGGCGTGCGCAAACCCGAATGACCGGCACATGGGATAGAATTGAGGGACTCACGTTCTTCACGGTTTGAAGCCGCCATTCCATGGGATTACTCATCACCGGCACTGTTCTTTTTTTCGGCATTCACCTGCTACCGATATTCGTCGGCCTGCGGCAGCGGCTGGTCGATATGCTGGGTGAAGCAAGGTACAAGACCGCGTTTGCACTGACCTCAGCCGCTGGCTTTGTTGCCATGCTCTATGGATGGAAAGCGGTACCCCATGTTCCCGTGTTCGATCCTCCGGCATTCAGCCTGCCGCTAGCGAAGATCGTTATGCTGCCGGCGTTGGTCCTGCTGGTGGCCGCCTATGTACCCAGCAATATCAGGCGGCTGGCGGGCCACCCCATGCTCATTGCAGTCCTACTCTGGGCCCTGGTCCATGTGCTCGCCAACGGCGACCGAGCATCCCTGATCCTGTTCGGCGCTTTCCTGCTCTATGCAATTATCGACTGGGTGTCCGTGGTTCGACGCCGGCCGGGAAGACGAGCCCCGGTCCGATGGCGTGGCGACCTGATTGTCGCGGCGTTGGGGGTTGCAGTTTACATCGCGGTATACCGCCTGCACGAACGGTTTATCGCGCCGCTCGGGTGAATACCGTCCTCAGAGTTGCCCATGCCCGGGGCATCTGGCCCGAAAAACTCAACATGAAGCCCGGCAACTGATCAAGGACTGGCGCCGCCACTACAACCAGCAACAACCGCATCGCTCGCTGGGTTGCGCCACCCCAGCCGAGTACGCAACACGAGCAGCTTGATAAGATGTTTTTCCCTCATTGCAAGTGGACCGATATCAGGAGGAAGATCAACATTATTTCTGCCCTTATAACAATCGGAAGTTTCGTATTCACCAGAGGCGTGGTAGTTCTGATAAACCAAGCCGAAAAATGACAAGACAGCCGTATGCCGATATACCGAATCGATAACAAGAAGATCGTCCCGATCGAACGAACGACTTTCGCGCAGCAAGGCTTGCGCGAGCGCCAAGATATCCAAGCCCTGTTGAAGTCGCAGATCGATGTGATCTCGCCGGACACGTTGATCGTGTCTGAGGAATTCGGCGCATGGGAGAACAGTCGGTGCCGCATCGATCTCCTGGGCATTGATAAAGACGCCAACCTTGTCGTCATCGAACTCAAGCGGACCGAGGACGGTGGGCACATGGACCTGCAGGCCATTCGCTACGCCGCGATGATCTCGACCCTGACCTTCGACAAGCTGGTGACGATCTACAAGCGCTATCTGAGTGACAACGGTATCGAGCAGGATGCCTCCGATAGTCTCCGCGAATTCCTGGGCTGGGATGAGAATGTGCCGGATGAGGAGCAGTTCGGCCAGGAGGTCAAGATCATCCTTGCCTCGGCTGAATTCTCAAAAGAATTGACAACCTCGGTGATGTGGCTGAATGATTTTGGGATCGATATCCGATGCGTCCGGATGCATCCCTATATAAGTGACGGGCAAACCTTCCTTGATGTCCAGACCGTGATCCCCATCCCGGAAGTCGCCGACTATCAAGTCCGCATACGCGAGAAGAGGCAGAAAGAGCGGGAGTCCAGAAAAAGCGCTCAGGATTTCACTAAATATGATGTCGATATCGCCGGTGAACACTTCCCGGATCAAAGTAAACGCTGGATGATGTTCCGACTGATCTCGAGCGTGCTGGCGAATGGCGGCACACCAGCGCAGGTGATGAACGCGATCCCCTCGCACAAACCCCAGCTCTTTGAGATTTTAGAAGGCGAGTTGAGCGCTGAGCAGGCCTATGAATCCATCATGAAGGATGACAGCGGCGGCACACTACCCCGAGCCAAGCGGTTTTTCTGTAACAACGGTGAGGTTTTTCCGATCGAGGGCAAGACCTATGCGCTCACCAACCAGTGGGGAAGCGAAACGCTGGCGGCCGTGAAGTCGCTGGCCGAGACGTTTCCACACCTGAAAATCGAGATCAAGCCGAGCGAATAGACCCGCCCCACCTTTCAGACGCATCCGGGGGCGCGCCTTATTCGAAGTCCAGCGGCGATGAGGTTGGCGCACATTCCATCCTCGCAGGCCTGGTCAGGGTTCGAAGCACGAAAGCCCCGACCGGTAATCGAGCAAAATCATCGATTCTGTATGGCACGCACACAATCTTGCGGTCATCCCGAATCGCCGTTTTGCCAAAAGTGGATACAGACCTGTTCTCACCATTAGGAATGGTCTACATATAGCTCATAAAGGCTTATTACGATCTATATACAGATCATTTTTGTCTTGACAAAGGAGCGGGATTTCACTACTTTGATCTACAGAAAGACCATGAAGCTGTTTTACGGTCTATATACGGATCATTTTAGAACGATGCCAAAGTCCATTACACGCACCTACTCACGCTACAGCCGCGATGCGACTGCTTTGCTCGGCGGGCTGGTACGCGAAGCGCGAAAAGAGCGCAAGCTGACCGCACAAGAAGTGGCAGACCGTGCGGGCATTTCCAGAGGCTTGCTACAACGCATCGAAAAAGGCGACCTCAAATGCGAAGTCGGAGCCATCTTCGAAGTGGCCGCCATTGTCGGCGTTCGGTTGTTCGATGCCGATGAAAGCACACTGACAAAGCATCTGAGCCAAACCAGGGACAAGCTGACGCTCCTGCCAAAGTCCGTCCGCAGGAAATCCAGGGCGGTACACGATGACTTCTAACAGCGATAAAGAAGCCTTTGTCTGGATCTGGTTGCCGGAGGAATCCGAACCAGTCGTGGCCGGGCGGCTGGAAGCCGACAACGGCAATCTCCTGTTTAACTACGGTAAGAGTTACCTGGGGCGTATCGGGGATCACAAGCCTGCGATACCAATCTACGAACCAGAATTACCCTTGAAGATCGGGGTGTTGCCCCTGCCGGAAGGATTGACCATGCCCGGCTGTATTCGCGACGCCGCGCCCGATGCGTGGGGGCGGCGTGTGATTATCAACAAAAAGCTGGGGGGTAAGGATGCCGGCGCAGATACAGCCGAGCTGGATGAACTGACCTATCTGCTGGAATCCGGCTCTGACCGGATCGGTGCGCTCGATTTTCAGCGTTCGCCGACCGAATATGTGCCGCGTGTCGCAAACAATGTCAGCATGGAAGAGCTGATCGAGTCCGCCGGACGTGTCGAGAAAGGCATACCCCTCACGCTTGAGCTGGATCAGGCGTTGATCCAGGGCAGTTCCATCGGTGGCGCTCGTCCCAAAGCCCTGATCCGGGATCAAGGCAAGAAGTATGTCGCCAAGTTCTCATCGAGCGCTGATCTATACAGCGTTGTTAAGGCCGAGTTCATTGCCATGCGACTGGCCGCACTGGCTGGATTGAATGTCGCGCCGGTGAAACTGGTCAAAGCGGCCAACAAGGACGTGCTTCTTATTGAACGCTTCGACCGCCTGCCGAAAGGCGATAGCTGGTCGCGCAAAGCCATGGTCTCTGCGCTGACGTTGCTTGGTCTGGATGGCATGAGGGCGCGATACGCCAGCTATGAAACCCTGGCCGAGATTATCCGCCATCGTTTCACCGACCCGAAGGATACGCTGAAAGAGCTGTTCTCTCGGCTTGTCTTCAATGTTCTGTGCGGCAATACCGACGACCACGCACGTAACCATGCGGCGTTCTGGAATGGCAAGGAACTGACCTTGACGCCTGCCTATGACATTTGTCCGCAAGGCCGCACGGGCAACAAGGCTTCACAGGCCATGCTGATATCGGGCAACAACAATCTCAGCCAGCTCGGAACCTGTCTTGACGCAGCGAAGAACTTCCTGCTTTCGGATGACGATGCCCGCGCCATATTCAGGCATCTGACGGGGGGCATCGAACAGCATTGGGATGCGGTCTGTCAGGAAGCCGAACTAAGCGAAGTGGACAAGAAACTTTTTTGGAGGCGGCAGTTTCTAAATCCCTACTCTACACTTCACTAAGCTACTTCAACCATTGCTGCTTCAACCATCTCATCAAACTGCTGCTTACCGATTAGGCCCTTATTGACCAACACTGTCTGAACTAATCTTTCCGAAACATAGAAATGGTGCGCGGCTGCAGAAATATCGTCCTCAGACGGCTGCTCCGTATCCATATAAGCCAATAAATCATCATAGGGGCAAAGCAAACTCTGCGCAAAAGACCGTTGAAATTTTTGACGCCTCGTTTTGGCCTTCGTCATGGGCCCAAGGGCATCGCCACCTGAACAAATTGCATCGCCCAAAGTTCGGCACAACTCGAACCGGCGACCTTGTCCCCCACGCGCGCACAGCGCTACTACATTTTTTCCCTCGTCTCCTTGTCGCAGACGAAGACCATAGCGCAGCTTTGTTGCTTCGGATTTTTTGCTGCGAAAACCATCTTTAGAAATATTCAACAGTTCCGCTAATCGTTTATTTTCCAGCGGCCCGCCTTGAACCCCCAAGTTATGCCGCACTGCCATGGCTGCCTCTTCCGCCGTCTCCCATACTGGATTGCTTGACTCCTTCTCTATATTCCCTGCCGCTACTACAGCTTCACGCAAATCACAAACCACTCGTGACTTTTTCGCAACGTTGATTTCTTCCTCCAGCGTAGCGGCGGCCGCTTCCCCTTGAATTGCTACTATGGCCTCTTCAACCCCACTCTTCCCATAGGTCTTCATATACTCCAGCAAAGCTCCGATCAAATCATCCGGCGCACCGTCGACATCGTATCCCAGCTTTGCCTCAAGCCGACGCCACGTCGCAATATCCTGATCGTTCCGCTCGTTCTTCAAAGCTAGAAATTGCGCATTTAGTGCCGCCTTGTCGTTCGAATTCGCGGCAGCAGCCTGTTCCAGAAACTGGTCGACCGCTGCTTCAAATTGAGCTGCACTTACAAATACCAAGGCATCCTTCGTATATCGCAAAGCAAAATTCATGCTCATCGGGTCACTACGGGAAGAAAGGCCAACACGAGTGTCTTCGCTCCAAATCCGAAGCCTTGGCCATATGTATCCGCCGCCGATAGCAGAGAGCTCGTGAGCCAGACGCCAATCGGGATCGACTGTGTCGGAAACCATCGGCTCCCAACGTAAGCGCCACCAATTATCCGTTATCCAAAACGCCAACTGAACTGGCGGAGCTTGCAAGTAGTCGTCAGATTTATTGTCCCCATTCCGGACCAATTCGGTAAAACATACTTCACCCGAACGTAGCGATATAGCCTGTGGCATATCCCAGGATGCACCGGCAGCAGACCGGATATCTATTTCGAACCCGCCCATCATCTAAATCCATATAGAGTTTCGCATCGTTGAACTGCTTGGTGCGCCAATTGGTTGCCGTGACCTTGCACCCATTCCCTAAACCGTCGGTACACCATCTCAGCTATTGGCTCCGTCCTCCGAACCGGATATCCATGATATTCGGTTTTCCCAACATTGGTAGTTCTAGCTTCATAAATCCATCCATTATCCGCGACTGCCCAGATTATGCCATTTTTGCCCACGAGCCCCGCTTGCAGACCTCGCTGGATCATTCGATGCATCAACTGCATATCCGCAGGCTGAAAGTTGGCATCACGATCGCAGAGTGTTGCGTCTCCTCTATTTCCTTGAAACGGCGTAAGGCCATACAGATGAGGATGTTGTTTATGTTTAGAACTTCCTTGGTATGTTATGTTCTGCTGCAATTGCGCAATGTGATCTGGAGCAGGATTCGGGATCAGGCGACGTTTGTCATTGTTGGAGCACCGCGCCGGTAGAACGGGCCTTTTTTGCGGTTTCTTCATTTTATACTTGCCCTCAGAAACGACGCAGGCAGTGTATGAGTCCACCACATATGGGACAAACGAGGTAGGCGCTTGGCAAGCATTTGGCAAGGTGTGAGGGTATTGATTCCCTGGTGCGGTCGCTGCCCGTTAACGACAGCTTGGCGACGAAGGTGATGCATGAGTCAGTTCGCAAACGAGGACTGCTGGGCCATTTGGCGATTCTCTGGTGCGGTCGCTGCCCGTTGGTAGGGCATGCCGATATCAGGACACAGATAGCGGCACAAAAAAAGGCCGCCTTGTGACGACCTAAGCGCTGGTTATATCTCGCATTCTGTGGAGTTATAACGAAAGTGGTAGCGGGGGCAGGATTTGAACCTGCGACCTTCGGGTTATGAGCCCGACGAGCTACCAAACTGCTCCACCCCGCAACGCAGGTGCTATTGTAAACCAGGCACAGCATCCAGTCCAAGACAACAGCACCCGGTGGAGACACGGATGTTTCTCAGGTCGGGCAGTGTGCCGGTTTGTATATCTGCCGGCGCAGACTCGGCGACGGCATCGGTTCGCATGTATGCCGCCACCTGCATCCCAAGCAGGATTGCCGAAATCGCGGGTTGATCAGATCTTCAACGCGGCGCAATGTGGGTGGGCGCAGAAGTTCCCCAGTCGGCGATCAAGGCGCGCTTGGTGGTCTCTTGCACTATTTGATCGTTTTCTCGGTGAAGCCAAGCGTGGTGGCGTTCTCGATCAGCGTCCGAACTTTCGCCTGATCCAGACCGGATGGAACTTCGGCATCGATCTCGAGTGTCAGGATTACCTTGCTGCCGGGAAGGGTTGTGAGTTGCTCGACGACGGCCTCGATAATTTGATGGATGTCCCGCGCCGGGCGCTCCGATGAAATCATCGCTGTGCCTATGAACCGGGTCGGTTTCGGTTCGGTTTGCTGGCCGTCGTCCGCCACGCCAGCATTGTTTTCCGGGGTCGGCACGCTACCCGAATAGGACGGGTCGCCGCTTTGGCCACCGGTAGCTACTCGAGGTTGTGGGCGGCGCGCCTCGGCGATATCCGGCCTCACAATGAGGCTTTCACTGTCGATGACCACATGGACGTTCACCGCATTATCTATCACGAGCCCTTGGTAGGTTCCGGCGGTCTCGTCCCAGCTTTCGGCATAGGCGAACACTCCCGGCAGCATGCTGCTGATGGCCGTGGCGACGGTCCTGGCAAGCACCGACCGGTCCTTCAACCGCGGCAGGTAGGTATAGCGGTTGAGGTACTCCTGAAGATCTTTCAGCGAGAGATGGTCCTTGTCCTTCCAGATATACCTCTGGAGTTCGCGATCCAGCCTTGCCGGGCCGAGCTCGGGCAGAAGGCCTTCCTCGTCGACCAGTCTCCTGCTCGCCCGTCCAAGAAGGCCGTCGCTAGCCGGCACCTTGCCCGGTACCCACGCGACATCGGCCTCCGCGTCGTCCTGTCTCGGATACAAGAGGTAGCACCAAGCCTCCTTGAGGCGGGTCTGCACGGTTTCGTTCGCTTCGGCCAATTTGGCCTTCGCGAGTATGCTGTCTCTTTGCGTCAGGTTGAGATGTTGCGTTTCGCGAACGATCCCATCCCACGCCAAGGCGCTGCGCATGGCCTCCTTGAGGTCGTCGAGTTGGCGTTTCTCGGCGGCGAGAAACACCAGCACATTGCGATAGACACGCGGCGTGCTTCCTCGTTGCGTCAAAATCTCCCGGGCCTCCGTCATCGCCGAGGATCCGTCGCGGCCGTTATGGGAATACGCGATACCCAGCACGATGGCACGCACGCCGCCCGCTTCGTCAGGCACCTCCGCGGAACTTCCGGGCGCCACCTGCACGGCATCGAAGTGGCCACGGTCACCGAGCCCGTTGATATAGGCCGCCAACAACTTGTCGATCTCCACCAGAACAAGCGCTTCCTCGACCTGTTCGGCCCGGTCGGCAGCGATACGGTTGAGGCTGACCGACATGGAATACCAGTAGCGGCCTTGATCGCTGTGCATGAACTGGGCACGGTTACCGAGCCGCCTGAGCGCATCGCCGAAGACCGCCGGTTTCTCCCCCGGCTGCACGACACCGAGATTGATCTGCTTGTCGTCGAGGCCTCTGTTTTCCTGCTGGTACGTCGGGGCCGTGCCCATGAAAATGGCGCGGGCAACCCGCCGGGTCGCGGAGCATCGGTTGAGATTGGGAGCCGACTGATCGATCTTGTAGGGGATCGACGCCGGGCCGTCAATATCGCCGGCGATGATCGATTGCCAGCTCACGTCGAGATAGTGAAGCAACTCCGATTCCACGCGCGCCGAAGCGACCGCCATGCTCCCCGGCATGATCATCGCCGAGGGATCGTTGTTCATCCACAGCTCGTGAATGGCCTGAGCCATCAATCGCAGTACGCCGCGGGTGCGTTGAAATCTGCTCCAAAGATCCCCAGCCCGCATAGAGCTGATCGAAAAGCTCCGGATGGATGGGGTAGGCTTTCTCCAGCTTGCGCCGATAGCCCTCATCGGCCGAGCCGCGCGGGAACTCGTTGGCGTTTTCCCGATAGAGCCGGGCGAACTGCTTCAGCGTGTTGTCCCGGTGGTGGAACCTGTCGCCGGGAATGTCCTTGAACAGCCGCCGGCGGACAATTTCATAGCTTTCTTCCTGCGAAGCCGGCCGCCAGGACGACTCGACCCGGGAGAAGGTCTGCTTGAGCCGGATCAACGCTTCCTGACCGCCCTCGCCGCCGACCTCGATCTGCGAAGCCGGAAGCGCGGCGACGAGCAAGGTGCCGGGGCTGGTCTTGACCGCTTCCGTCAATGACTGAACGAAGCTGAGATTGGCGTCGAAGGAGCCTGACGGCAGGCCGTCGGCCTTGTAGATCTGGCGCAGATAGGCGACCCACTCGTCGATCAGGATCAGGCAGGGGGAGCATTTCCTGAAAATCGTCTCCAGGATGTTCGACCCGGGCGCGATGCCCTTGGCGTCGTTCTCGGCGATCATGTCGAAAGCGTCCGCGCCGCCCAATTGCCAGACCATCTCGCCCCAGGTCGTGTGAATCTCGCGGCCGCCTTCTTGAGCGCTCACGTCCTGCGGGCCGCGCCACGTGCCGACCAGAACCGCCCGGTTGATGTGTTGCGGCACCGCCGCGTCGTGCTTCGAAAGCAATTGATCGAGACCGGGCAAGTCCCGCGCCAGCGTGCCTCCTGCCATATGATAAAGCGCCAGCATGGAGTGGGTCTTGCCGCCGCCGAAGTTGGTCTGAAGTTCGACCACCGGATCACCGCCCGTGCCGGAGAGTCTTTTGGCCGCGCCGACCAGAAGCGCGCCGAGTCCGTCGGTGAGGTATGTGCGGCCAAAGAACTCCCGCGGATCGCCGTATTCCGAAGGCGCGCTGCCAGCATGGACCTTTCCTAGATCGGCGGCGAACTCTGCCTGCAGGAAATCCCCGGTCGCGACGTCATGGTGCGGCTCGACAACCTCGCGCCAGGGCAGTAACCCCCCAACCGTATCGATGGAAATCTCCGAGCGGCTGGTCTTGCGGCGCTCCTCGTTGCGCTGAAGCTCGGTGAACCTGGTGCGCAATATCGTGTTGCGCATCTTGCCAAGTTGTTCAGCCGGTGCCCCGGCCCCAATGGCTTCCATCAGGCGGCGCATGGAATCCAGCGCGCGCTCGGCGTCGTCATAGGTAAACGTCTCGTTGTGCGAGAGCTTGTTACGGACGGCGATCAGTTCGTTCACAATCGAGCGTTCGGCGCGTCCCAGCACGGCCTTGAACGCGTCTATCCAGAACCGGTCCATGGCGTTGAGCAGCATGGCTTGATCCCAGGCGATGTCGCCGTTGGGGTCGGCGTGCAGCCGAAGTTTTTCGGCAACCTGAACCTGCCAGTGGCCAGTCAACGCGCTTTCCAGCCGCTTTTCCACAAACGGGGTCAGTGCTTCCGGCAGCATTTCCATGCCCTCGAATACGTATTGGCGGGTGCTCTTGTCCATGCGCTATATCTCCTTTCTCATTGCCGTCGGTGCGCCTTATCCGTTGTCGTTCAGAAGCGAATGCGTGGTCATCGACTTCCTCGCCGGGCCTCGAAATACTCGACCAGCGCCGACCGGCCGACGATATCGATAATCCGCACGCACAGTCCGGTCCCTTCGGCATCGATCAATTGCAGTTCCTCGCCGGGGATGAAGTGTACCGGCTGTTGTTTGCCCTCGTCGATCGCGATATTCGACGCGTAGAGATAGGTCCGGTCATGGGTGTCGCGTATGGGATTCAGCCTGCCCTTCAACCCTGGAAGATGACCGGTCGCCTCTGAAAAAATAACACTCCCGCCTTTCGGCAAGGCAGCGAGGTCGATCGCAAGCGCTCGTTCGCTCGGTGTCCACCCCCGCTCCAGATGCGCGGCATGTCCCGGCGCGGACGCGAACACCGTCATGGGCAACTGCGTCATGTGCAGATCGACTGCCGCCTCGCCTTGGTCGTCCGTGGTTGCACGCTTCCAGGTCTTGTTCGGAAACAGGAGAAGGAGATCGGCACCCGACAAGGGCCGTCCGCCGGATCGCACCGAGATGACGGTACGGGCGGGACCCCATTCCTGCATCGCCGCGGGAATGATAAGAAGGACTTCCGAATCGTCGATGACCCGGTACTCGGGATATTTTCCGCACAGTTCCCATGTTTCGCGTCGGATAATGGAGACACCGTCGCCGCGGCGCTCCATATAGTAACGCCTGTCTTCGCCGCCACGGATCCCGCCGACAGGCATCCGCGCGAATATGGAGGTCAGGGCCTCGTTGCGGGTCGACTGCCGTGAGGCCATGCTCTCCACGGTCAGGTTGTTCGGCAAGGAACCGGGCGACTGAATCTCCAGGCGGTCGTCGAACATCGACAGGCGAATCTTGCTTCCCCTTATGGAATAGTCGCGATGGACCACCGCGTTGACCAATGCCTCGAACAGGGCTTTTTCGCTGTACTGGGGCAGATCCGAACGGGCCGGATCCTTGCGTGCCGCGACCTGCATGTTTCTGGCGGCGAACGCAACGGCGTCGGTGATCTGTTCGTTCAGCGGGCCGGTGATTTCCCGGGCATCGATCTGGTCCGATGTACGGTCTCCGCCCCGGTATCTGGTCGCTGTGATGCAGGCGTTGGGGAACCATTCTTCTGGGTTCTGGGTGCACAACAACACGCCAGCGACGGTGGCACGAAGAACCCCGGCCTCGTCGTCTTCCAGCAGAGCCAGTTTCCCGAGCGCCGCCTCGGGGTCGGCCGCGCCCTCGGCGCTCAGCAACGGTTTCCAGAGCGCCTCGGCCAATGTCTTGAACCCGGTTTCCGGTACCGGCTGCTTGTCGAACCACAGAAAGCGGGCCTGCGACCGCCGTTGCACCAGGCGCAACCGCTCGTCACCGACCATGAGCTGCTTCGAAGCGCCGACGCGGATGTAATCCCCGCCAGGGCTCCCATGCACCGAATCGCTCTGGGGCACCTCGGCCAGCAGCACCAGCTTGCCGTCGGGCAGTTCCTTGTGATGTGTGCGGATGAGAACGGGCGGCTTGATCGTATCGGTGCTCACCTCGACCAGAAGGGAGTCCAGGTTCGCGATTTGTGCGCGCGACATGCCGATGACGGTGCCGTCGTCGGCAACGCCGGCGAGCACCACGCCCCCGGCGGCGTTGGCGAAGGCCGCGATTTCGTTCGCCCAGTCGTCACGGGTCGGTCCTTTCGGACGATCCCCGGCAAACTCGACCTGCTTGAACCCCCAGCCGCTGTCCTCGCCCGACCGCAGCCGGCTTTCGATTTCTTCAACGCGGTAGTCCATGCCGCTACAACCCCAGCGACCCTTGCCGGTCGCCACGTGTGTCGTGGATCGCCGCCGCCTGGCGGGTCAGTTCCGACCATACCGCGATCAGGCCGTTATAGGGTGCCGCCTCACCGACGTTCCGCCGCTTGTTGGAGCAGATGTCATACAGGCAATAGGCGAGGTCCTTGGCGGCATCCGCATGGTCGGGACCGATCTTCCGGAGAAGAAGTGCCGCTGCCTGCTCGCCGCCTTGTTCCAGTTCGCGGATCAGATGCTGGCAGCATTCCCACACCGTCAGGTGGGCATCGGCCGCAGGGTCCCAACCGGCGTCGATCTCTTCGCGCTTGAGGATGCGGACCTTGCCGGCGGTGCTTTCCACGATCCCGGCATGCTTCACGCTGTCGACCGAGATGCCGCGTGCCGTGGCGATGCTGTTCGCGCTACCGTAGTCGCTCGCGGCCATGCCATTCTGCTGGAACCAGGTAATGGCGAAACGGGTATTGGCATCGAACTCGCCCTGGATGTCGCCCAGATACTCGTCGAGCTCGCGGTTGATGAGTTGCAACGCGGTCTTTACGGTCATCGAGCTGTCGTCGGCTTCCAGCACAGCCTTGCAGCGGCTGAAGATGCCCATGCCCGGACCGATGGCCGATTGGGCCATATCGGCCGGGGAAATGTTAGCCTTTTGCAGTTCCTCGATTGCCGGCGGCAGTTCTTCTTTGAGGGCTCGGATAAACTCGGCGCGGCTGATGGTCTCGGCATTGTCTTCCCGCTTGCGGCAGACGAGGACGATGGAATTGGCGAGGGCGTTTGTACCCGAAGCGATCGTTCGGGCTGCTCTTTCTGTCCGAACTGGCCAAGTGCCGACGACTGCATAACCGGCTTCAAGAACGGCTTGCAGAAAGGTCGCCCAGCCGGTTGAACTGATCCCTTCTTGGGCAATCTCACTCTGTTTGAAGGCGTAATAAATAGTGGCGGGATAGTCGTTTCCTGACTGCTTGGAAAGCTGAGATATTGCGCCGGTCATCCCAGAAAGGAAGAAAGTCTCCGCCTGCGTCTTCCCACCATGCCGGTACGGTGTTGCGACAAGCTCTTCGGACTTAGGGACGGAGATCGTCTCAGTCAACGAAGGATACACGTTTTTCGCATTTCGCCTCAACCATACATAGAAGTAGTCGGACAAATCAGCGTAGCCGATATTATCGTAGTATGGGGGATCAGTGGAAATCACTGCGCCGGAAGGCAATGTCACTTGTTGAGCGTCGTGTTGTTGCATTTCACCTGAATTACCCGGCCGAAATGTCTCCATTGCCTTTGAAATCCAATCGAGCGCACCACCTATATTTCCTGTGCTTTCACTGAAAAAATTACACTCTGCAAAGTCCCAAGTCATTGGGATTGCTTGGCGCGCAAATGTGAATCGTATGAAACCGCCGCTCGACCATGTAGCGATACTGCTGCCCACGTCTGCGAGGCGATCAATAGCAAACGCCAAGTAAACACTCACCGCCTCGGCATAGGCTTTGGCGCTTGTGCCGCCGTCGCGCAGAGGGGTCGGATCGTCAGAAAGACCAGCGGCCAGCGCATCGCGCTCGATCCCGGCTCGCGCCTCGTGCACCAGGTCGCTGAAAGTGGTCAGTGCCACTAACTGGCGGTCGGTGAAGAGATCGCCGAAGGTGGTCATGCCGTAGTCAGGCGGCGAGAACCAGCGCGGGTTATCCGGTTGGAGTGTTTCAGGTTTCCACTCGGGCGTTGCAGAAAGTGCGATCTGCGTATGATCGCCCGTCGGCTCGACAAAAACACGTGCCCGCTTCCCTTCGGCGACGATGGCGATTAGGGTTTGCCCCAATTCGCCTGCCTTGCCTTTGGCCTTCACATAGTCCGGAGTGATCGCCGTATATGACAGCAGACAGCGGAAATGCGCCCCGCGCGCGGCCTTCGTCCCCGCCCTGGCCGTCGCGATCTCCTCCTTCGTACCACCCTTTCGGATGCGATAGGTGATCGTCTTTGCCGCCTTGTCCACGATGGGCTCGATCCAGGCTTCCCTGCCCGCCTTGGAACTCAGCAGGAAACTCGACGCGATGGGCACCTGCACATCCCCGAACGCCGGGTCCGGGCTGGGCACCGTGCGTGACCATATCCAGGCAATCACGGTCGCCTTGCCACCGCCTTGCTCTTTCGGCAGATCCACTTGCGGGTATAGATGGCCGATACGTTCGAACGCCTGTTCGCGCATCCATTCGCCGTAGTATTTCACATCTTCGGCAAGGCCCTCGGCGTTGCGATAGTGGTTGCGGTCCTTGGCGCGCGGATGCACCGGCTCCCGGTCCTTGAACTTCGGCGGAATCTCGATCATCGCCTTGCCGATCATTACCGCGACAGGATTGAGATCGCTACCGTAAGCGGGCAGGCCCAGACGCTGGGCTTCCAGCGGAATAGAGCCCCCGCCAGAGAACGGATCGTAGACCGGCGGAAGATCTCCGCCGCAACTCTTGCGGATCTCGGCGCGGGCGCGCTCCAGCACTTCTTCGTTGGTGGAATTCTTCCAAACCACCAGTTCTTCGATGATATCGAAGAGCCGTTTGCGCTCTTCGTCCACGGCCTCCACGGTCGGGAATTTGTCGGGGTGGCTGGAGGGATCGTCGACCAACTGCGCGAACAGCACCGCCCGGCACGCCGCCAGCGGCCGCCGCGCCCACCACAGGTGCAGCGTCGAGGGATGCCCGTGACGAATGGACTTTTCCCGTGCCGAAGCGGCGTTGATCGCCTCCAGCGGGATCGCGACCTCAATGAGTTTCTTTCGCCCACCGTCCGTCACGGTCTAAGCGCCTTAATCAACAGGTCACCACATCTGATAGTTTCAATCTTTCCCACACTCCCACGCTTTCCCACACTCCCACGCAGTTCAATTTTCTCCTTTAGAAGCTTCTTGAGAGCGACCCTATAATAGATCTCTTATGTACCAAAACTGGGACAAATCGAAGCTTGAGACCCGGTGGCAGTAGATCCGCTGCCAGTTCAGCGCCGCCCCTAAGCTGCTTCGCCACGCGAGTAGCACTACCAACACTACCACCCTTCAACTCGATAGGTGCCACCCATGTCGTCTTGTCTTCTTCGCTCACGAACAGATAGTCGCAGCGTGTTTCGTTCTTAAGTCCGAGCGCCCCGCAGTCCATATCAACGATGACACGGTTAGGCGGCGTGCCGTCCAAACAGAACTTTGCACCGATCTCTATCGCATCGCGTGGTATGGCAGCAATCAGGAACCTTCTTGGCCAATTCTGCAACCGATCCCATCATTTGGCTTCTTCATGCTGGGTGCGTCTGAAGATGCTCACATTTTCGTTGTACAGTTCTTCACTGACTGCATCGAAATCGGTCGGATAGAGGCCGGTTTCATCATCCATTTTTATTTTCTCCACCACCGAGCCTCTTGGGCGTTTCTTTTGTTTGAACAGCCATGCTCCCACCTGGTCCGGTTCAAGTGCAAACTTGCCACTGGCCATCTTCTCGCGTTCGGCCACCGGGAGCTTGGATCGCCGAACAATATTGGCGAGCTCCTCAAGCACCCACTCACTGTGCGTGGTAACGATCACCCTGATACCGGCGTGAACGAGCGCGGCAAGCTGGCGGGTGAATTCAACCTGCATGGCCGGATGCAGGTGCGATTCCGGTTCCTCGACAATCAGCACGTTCCCGGGCCTGACCATGTGGCGCAGATACAGCACCACCGGCGCAAGTTCTGAAACCATCGATGAAGCGTGCATCAAGGGCAGGCTTTCGCTTTCCTTCCATCCCTTGGGCCTGTAATTGAAGTGCGGGTAGCCGATTGCCTCCGATCTATCGACCTCTATCGATCCGCCGAGAATGGCTTTTTCGATAGGCGTGCCGAGATCGTCTCCAGGCTTGCGCCGTCCATACGATGAACGGCCGAGTTCGGTCAACTGTTTGAGAAAATCCGCCAGAACACCCGAAAGCATCGGTGTGCGTGCGTGCCGGACGCAGCCCTGTCATTGCCGCATTCTTGATCAGGGTGCTGACGACCACGTTGTACGCATGCATGAGGCCGGTCCGGCCAGCGGGGAGATAAAACGCCGGTAGGTCCAAGGGGCCGACGATCTGGGGGCGAACATGATTGGTTAAGGCCTCTATTAGCTTCCATGCAAAAAAAATCGTCCGTTCTTCCCCACGATCACTTGGCGAGGATCATTTCCATCGCCACGTGGTGCAAATACCCGACCAAGTCATCGTCATTGGTGCCCCCGAGCCGCATCTGGGTGCCATCGGGGATTATTGCCTTGAACTCGCTCGCACCTGTGCTAATCGTTAATTGGTAGTCGATAGGCACCAATTTATTCTCGTTATGTGTGCGGAACATAATTTGTGCCGCCCCCTTGGTGCCTTTACGAATCAAGTCCACAACTTCGATGCCAAAGCAGCGACCGATTTCCTTACCTATATCGCCGGCCTGCCCACCCAATTCGGAACAAATGGCGTCCACAACCGACCCAGGCAGAATAATGCCCTCGTCCGACAGCAGCTTCCCCTTGTCCTCCAACATTTGTTTTGCAAATGCGGTCATGGAACTGAGGGTTTTCCTCGGAAGTTTCCTGCCGCGAAGAAACGCCAGGGAATTTACCGGGGGATGCCAAATTCCGGACCAATCTTCAACACTACTGAAATGCCGGTGCAGTGCATAGATCAGAATCGCCAGATAGGATTTGCCGGTATTGCTCGGCCCAACGAACACCGTCAAAGGGCGCAAATCGATCTTGGCTTCGACAATGGGCCCGAAATTCGTCACTTCGAGTTCAAGGGAACCTTGGTCGAACCGATCGTTCATGTCCTCTCCTCCATAACTCGCTGCACGTCGACCCGTGGCCGCTTAATACTCGCTTCCACAGGGTATCGCATCTTAACGGGCATCTTCGCGCATTTTTGAATCATGACGGCCTCTCTGCTCGCTCGATCAACCGCTTCAGGTTGAACTGGATGGCGTCTTGGTCGAAGCGCGGTAGCGCGCTCGTGTTCATCCAAGGCACCCCGGACGTAGCGCGGCGTATCCGTAGAGTCGCCTCCTGTTTTTCATCTGGTAGCTACCAGCCCGGCTGCTTTGGAAATGTTCCTGGCCAACTCTTTGTATTCTTTGTAGGCATTGGTTACGGCTACTGAATGACTGCCGATGGCCCCATCGGCGGAAGTCAACTGAAAAATCGGTTTGCGCATCTCCTGGGCCATTGGCACAAGGCTGCGGTAAGGGCGAATGGTGGCAAGGCAATGTTCGTCTTCCGCCGGAGTAATGGCTGGAGAGAGTGATTCGTTCTCTAGCATCTTGGTATATTCCGTGGGAATTCTGTTGACCCACTTGTCATAGGCTTTGACCGGCCGATCGAGCCTGACCCCGTGCTGCTGGATAATATACCCTACAGGATGCATGTTGCTCTCCGGCAGCGGAAAATCTGGATTTTCCCAATTCTCCAATCGTTTTCCCCAATCCTGACGCCATTGGCGCAATGTCGGACCAAGGTTGCGCAAACCTTGGAGTGAGAAGAGATCCGCCGCGAGGGGCACGATGACCTTGTCCGTCGCAATCAACGCAGATCGGTTGATGGCTCCGAGATTTGGGCCGACGTCGGAAATGATCACTGTTGCATCGCATTGTTTCGCCCCATCCTGCATTACAATCCAGAAGCTCGACAGGATACGAAATGCTCGATAAAGGCTCTCGGAGCCGAGGGCATTGGGCCACTGCTCCGAGAGTGTGCTTTCGAAACCAGACAGTGCCAAGTCACCCGGCAAAACGGAAAGTGACGACGAAATTCTTTGAATGTCCGGCGACAGGAGATTCCCAACTTCCGTCAGCGGCTTGATGCACTGGAAGATAGTCGCCCCGCGATTTTCCTTTTGCCCACCATTCCAGATTTTTTCCAGCATATCTTCATCGAAAAATGCGGCAGTCAGGTTGGCTTGTGGATCCAAATCGCACACGAGAACGGTAAAGCCTGTTTCAGACAGCATCCAAGCCATATGATAGGAAAGCGAAGTCTTGCCCACGCCGCTTTTGTTGTTGAAAAACGTGAGAACCGGAACGGTCATCCATGCTTTCCTTCAATGATTGCCAGGATGAAGTTGTCGGTCACTTCAAATCCAAGCTCGGGGTTTCCATTGTCGCCAAGCGCCTTAAAGGAATTCACGTCTCATCGATTGGCTCAAAGGCAAGTGCTCCCTGCAAATCTTTGGGTGGAAGCGGGAGAGCGTGAACGGGGATTACCTTAAGTTTAAGCGGTTTGGAGAGTTTGGCGATGTCCTTATCGTCAGAGTAGATGATGGTTTGGCTTTGAGTTCGGGCGATCGCGATGATCTGCCGGTCAAACTTGATCTTGGCACGGGTTGCATCAGTACCGGCGCGTAGACCGCTGGCTGAGATTGCATCGCGGGTCATTACAGCGAGTTCCACAGCCGCGCGTTGATCGAATGCCTCGATGCGAAAACAACGCCTAGTGTTCAATATGTCGAGATATTTGGGGCTCGCCTCGCCGGCATGGACAAGCACTTCGCTGAGCGCCGGAGTCGGAATGATGATGGTTTCGTGTCGGTCCTCAAGAGTTTTGATCAAAAAATCGATACGTTCCCCGACGTCAGTTACAGGCTTATCCGTCGCGGGGTCGAGCGGTGGCTTCGCATCGGGCTCAAGGAAATACAGAAGTGCCGTGGCGTCGAAGACCGGCATCAACGTGTTTCTTCGTGCCCGCGCAATCGGTGAAGTTCTGTCGAGGGGTCGTCAATCTCTCTCCAGCCACTACCTTTGACACCACGTAACCGCTCGACCACTGCGCCGAGAGGGGCATCGTCAAGCTCGTCGAATCCTGCGATGTTGAACCGTTTCATCGACCAAGCACCGTTGGCATCGCGCTCCCAGCGCCCTTCGCCGTGTACGCGCAGTGACCGGCCATATAGATGGGCGGCAAGTTGCCTGGCCATATCGCGCGTGGCGTTGCACATGTGGATGGTATCGCCGTCCTGCAAATGCACAGGCACGGTTTCATCCCAGCCACCGACGCGGATTAGCACGCCGTCGAGGACGCCAGGCTGCTTGAAAGCACCGAACGTCAACGACTTTGGTTGGTCGCGGCCAGGAAACCGGATCACTTCGGCACTGCCGCCATTCCTAAGGCTGCCGATTGCTTGGTCATCGGCCAGACACTTGTTCAGCGCCTTGAACGCTTTGGTTGCATCCTCTGGCGCCCTGTTTTCTGCGACGGCGACAAGCCGGTTTTCGACTTCTGCTGCGGCTTCCGGGTCGACCCTTGGCACCAGTACGGTGCTACCAGCCTCAAGGCGCACGAAATGAACCCGCTCACAAGTGCCGAACAGACGCGCAAGATCGGCCATATAGACGGCCAGTCTCGACATCGGCAAAGTGTCGGGACTCAAGGCATCGATGACAAATCGGTATTCGGGCACTTCTGTCATGATCGTGCTCCCAAAGCAAGAGCGGATGGAAATCGATTCGATGCCAATTCTATACCCCGGCGCAACGTAGCACAACAAACAACCAAGCACACTCGCATTCCGTCAGCCGACGCGCCGTCAAGCCCCGTTGCACAGTCACTCATGACGGCCTCTCTGCTCGCTCGATCAACCGCTTCAGGTTGAACTGGATGGCGTCCTGGTCGAAGGGCGGTTCGCGCTCGTCGAGTGCACCCTTGACATAGCGCGGCTCGCCGGCGAGGCCATCACTCACCTCGACGAGGGCGAGAATGAACTTCTCCGGCTCGTGCAACGATGTGATGATCTCCTGACGGGTGATCATCACGGTGTCCGCACCGTCCACGCGTCCTTTCACTTCGATAAACCGGTGGCTCCGGGTGCCAGGATCATACGATGCTATATCGTACCCAACCTTACGGGCCGACACGTCTTCCGGGGCGTTTCCGAGCGCCCGCTCACCCGTCATCACGGCCTCCATGGCGGCGAGTTCTATCTTTCGCCGCGCGGCCGGATCTTGTGCAAAGCCCACCGGCGAAGCGCCATCCTGTGCGCCCGCCCGCGCGTCCAGCAGGCCGCGGGGAATGACGATCATGCCACCGCGCACGCGGGGCGGCAGGGAGGAGATGAATTTCTCCTGTTCGAGCAACGCCATGCGTCGTTTGCGGCGCTCGGCCAGATCCGTCGCCCGTCGCTCGGCGTTCTCCCAGTTCAGCCGGGTTTTCTTGCCGGCGCGCTGCTGTTCCTTCAACTCGCCGGTGCGGGCGTCCCAATAGTTGATTTCCTTCTTGAGACGCGCATCGACCTCATGCTCGACCTTCTCGATCTCCGGCAAACGACGCGCCTTCACCTCCGCGACATGTGCCCGCGCCAGGTCGACCGTCGCGAACGCCGTGGCCGTCCGTTCGAGATCGCTGTTCAGCCATGCCTCGGCTAACAGGTCGTCTACCAGCGCGACCTCGTCCGGCCGGGCCGGGCGCAGATTGAGGTGCGGCGCGATCCCGGCATCGGCTGCGTTGCCGTCCGGGCCGATCGCGGCAAACTGGAGTTTCTCGGAGATAATATGCGGCTTTCCCGTCGCGCGCGACCTCCCGTCCCGGACATCGTGTTCCAACAGGACAACCACCGACAGCGCTTCGTCGATATCGGTGTCATCGACGTAAACCGCTCCCTGTTTCATCAGGTAATCGTATTTCTCCCGCACGACGCTGATGACCGCTTCCAGGAGCGGATGCCCGGGATAGACGAAAGCGGCGACGGGCTGTTGGTTGATCCGGCTCTTCTCAAAACAGATTCGTTCGTACCTTTTCTGGATTGCCGCGCCGGCGCCGGTCTGGCGGTCGCGTTCGCGCAGGATGACGGGGACGTGGGTGATCTCCCAGCGGCCTTCCTCGCGCCGTTTCAGCCGGCCGCCGAGATGCTGGAAGGCCTCGACGAAGAAGCTCTGTACATGGCAGGGCTGGAGCCGTTGCGCCTCGGCGCGTTCCATTTCGAGGCGAAGTTCCTCAACCCTGGCTGCGGGCATGGTGTCGTTGGTTAGCGCGCGGCGTTGGAGAAGCTCCAGGAGATGATCCTGGTCGATCGCGCCATCGACCTGCTGGAAGAGCCTGGCCTTGACCTCTTCGCGCTCGCCGTACCGGATGGCCTCGAACAGGAGGTCCTTCAGCGCCGTTCCTTCGAACAGCTCGCCGAGCACATCGTAAACGCGCCCACCGAGCGCTTCGCGCGCCACCTCCAGCTTCTCGAGAAGCCGCGCATACACTTCCCCCTCGCGGGTATCGGCGGCAACCAGATTCCACAGGTGGCAGACCTCGGTCTGTCCGATGCGGTGAATGCGCCCGAAGCGCTGCTCGATCTTGTTCGGGTTCCAGGGCAAATCATAATTGACCATCAAATGTCCGCGCTGAAGGTTTACGCCTTCTCCCGCGGCATCGTTGGCGACGAGCACCAGCAGATCGCGGTCCTGCATGAATCGCTCGATGACCTTGCGGCGCTCCTCGCGGGTGACGCCGCCGTGGATGACCGCGACCGCATCGGGATTACCCAGCCGCGCCTGGATCTTGTCTCGCAGGTAGTGGAGCGTGTCCTTGGGCTCGGTGAAGACAATCAGCTTGCGGCGATTCCCGTCGGTGTCGACCATCAGCGGATCGTCGAGGATCCGGTCCAACTGTGCCCACTTCGCATCCCGCCCCGAATGCAGCACGCCGAGCGCCTGCCTCTCAAGAGCCTTGAGCGTATAGACCTCCAGCCTGAGCTGTTCGACGGTTTCCGCCGTTGTCGCGCCGGTCACGACCAGATCCTCGAGATCGTCGATCTCGTCCTGTCCGTACTCGTCCAGGTCCTGCAGGATATCGTCATCCACCGCTACGGCGCCGAAACCGGCCGCCCAGCCTTTCGCGGCGAGTCTGGCTTCGGCAAGCTCGCGTTCGAGCCGTTCACGCCGCCGCTTGAGTGATCGGTGGATCGCCGCCGGCGACGACGCCAGACGGCGCTGCAGGATCTGCAGGGCGAAGCCGACATTGTTCCGTTTTCTGCCGTCGCTGTCAGCGAACCGCGCGACGCGGTTCATCTCGGTTCGGACATAATCGGTGACGGCAGCGTAGAGCGCGGCTTCCTCGGGCGACAACTCGTATTTGGCGGTATAGGCGCGCCGTTCGGGAAACAAGGGCCGCGCATCGAAGCGAAGCAACTCTTCCTTCGTCAGCCGCCGCATCATGTCGGCGGTATCGGCGTAGTGGACGCCGTCGCGAAAGCGGCCTTCGAATCGATCTCCGTCGAGCAGCGCCATGAAGAGCTGAAAGTCCTCTTCCTTGCCGTTGTGCGGTGTCGCCGTCATGAGCAGGAAATGGCGGCTGAGCCCGCCAAGCTGCTGACCGATCCGGTAGCGCTTCGTGTATTTGACCTCGCCGCCGAAATAGCTGGCCGACATGCGATGGGCCTCGTCGCAGACGATCAGGTCCCACTCGGTGGACTGGGCGAGCTTCTCCTGGAGATCCTCGTCGCGGGCGAGCATGTCGAGCCGGGCGATCAGCCGGGCACGGTCGTCGAAGGGATTGCCCGAGCGCGAGGATTCGATCATGTCGCGCGTCAGGATGTCGAACTCCAGACCGAATTTCTCGCCGAGCTCGTCCTGCCATTGCTCGACGAGGCTTCCCGGGGCGACGACCAGGCAGCGCTCCAGGTCGCCCCGTGCGCGCAGTTCCTTGATCAGTAGCCCGGCCATGACCGTCTTGCCTGCCCCCGGATCGTCGGCCAACAGGAAGCGAAGCGGCTGGCGCGCCAGCATCTCGCCATAGACGGCGGAGATCTGGTGCGGCAATGGATCGACCAGGCTGGTGTGAATGGCAAGATAGGGATCGAAATGGTGCGCGAGCACGATCCGGTTCGCTTCCGTGACCAGACGCAACAAGTTGGCGTCGCCGTCGAACGACCAACTGCGGCCGCGCGCTTCGATGCCCAGACGATTCTCGTCGTCGCGGTAGAGCGTGGTTTCCGAAATCCCGCCGCCCGGCTCGCGATAGACCAGGTTAATTGCCTGATTGCCGATCCAGTCGACCGAAACGATCCGGACCGAATGACCCGGAACCACGCCCCGGATCATGGCGCCGGGCTTGACATCATCAAGGACGGCCATCGCCACACCTCTGCGTGAAATCATCCTGCGGGATTCTCGCGGCCGACCGAACAAAGCCGCCGGGACCCAGAACATCGACATTCGATCCTGGCATTATTTCCCTCCCCGTTTCTTCTGCCCGGCGGACTGCCGTTCGATCCACCCGTCGATCTCGCTACGCCGGAACCGCCAAGCTCCTCCGACCTTGAAGCCCGGGATCTTGCCGTCGACCGCAATGGCAGTATGCCGCGCCTTGGCCAGGGTCGACCCCCAAGCGTCCCCGATCGTTCCGACCGCAATCTGTTTGGGAATTATATATAAAAGTCACAAAGGCCAATCAGGCGTCGGGTTTTTCAATGATCCCGACCGGCTGTAAGACGGCGCGGGCGAGCTCGTCGGACGCCGCGTCGAGGCGCGCATCTGTTAGATAAAGAGGCGATTTTA
Organism: Candidatus Oxydemutatoraceae bacterium; assembly: GCA_965226235.1. Taxonomy (GTDB): domain Bacteria; phylum Pseudomonadota; class Gammaproteobacteria; order Poriferisulfidales; family Oxydemutatoraceae; genus CAYFZO01. Next base: position 892,744 of record OZ245335.1, read on the forward strand.
TAGAAACCTCGCACGCTGAAGCCGATGTGTCGCATCGACATGTCGGCTTCTTTTTTAGATCAGACTATTTGTCCCACTTGTTTCTGACCTTATACACACAGCACCCGGTGGAGACACGGATGTTTCTCAGGTCGGGCAGTGTGCCGATTTGCATATCTGTCGGCGCAAAACCTCGACCTTGCACACCACCACCGAGGGCGGGACCTCGGTGAAATCCCGCCGGGGCACAAACTCCTCCAGACGCGATCTTGGCGATCTTGCCTTCATCCTCAGCCATTTCTGGGTCTTCCCAGCACTTGAAAACTCACGTCGCGGATTCAGGTTGATCCAACGCTGATAGTGGCACTGGTTATGAACTATGAGCCAGTAAAAAGTGCTGGCCCAATGCCGGAACATAAAGCAGGCTGGCAACAACTCGAGCACCCCCGCATTCGGTGGAAGTATCGGACAAAGGCCAAGCCCTGCGCCATGCATGCCGATCAGCACATCGGTACGGTGTATCAGGCTTACCTGTTCTCTTATCGACAAGCGTTCCAGAGCCACCTTTGTGATCTCTGTGTCGGGAAAACGCGTGCGCAATGCCAAGACAATTTCATCTTCATTACTGATCTTTCTGTCCAGGCAAAACTGCCCGGAATCCTGACGCGATATCAAAGTGATTCTGCCAACATCCCTGACGCGTCCTCTCGGTTCAACATTGAAGCCGGTCAACGTGCGACGACGTAACGAGGCACTGAAATCACCTGTCTGCCACAGCCGGGCACTGCCGCGACTACGTGTGCGGGCAGCCTCTGGCGCAAGAAAAATCATTCTGCGGAATAAAAACACGCCGCTGCTCTTTTGTTCCGCGCTGAACACCTTGCCTGCCAGCTCCCAGGCCTTGGCGTGCAACTTGAGGCTCTCCTTGAATAGGCTCTCCTGCCGGACATGAATCAGCAGATCATCACCTTCCGGTACCCCCGCACTCTTGAAAGCATGTAGGAAGAGGGCAAGGTTGCGCATCACCAGAGAGATGTTTCGAGGATAGTTGAACATCAACGCCGTTTTCCCCGGCGCAAACTCGGTGGCGGCAGGCATTGGTTCGCATGTACGCCGCCACCGATCGAGTTCTAATTGAAAAATCGTTTGGGAGGGCGGGCTAACCCTGTCGCCTATGCGAATAAACCCTTCCTCAAAAAACGATGCTTCCTCTTTTGGGCCTACCAGCCTGCACCGATCAAAATCCACTATGACATTCCTGCACATCAGAAACATCTCCCGCCGCTCAATGTCCCCATGGAGCAGAACCTGCGGTGAACCAGGGCGTGAAGACCTGTTGTTCCTACCCACAAAGCCATGCAACCACTGGCCAAAAAACATTTGCCGCATGCGGTTATTAAAGCTCGTTTCGAGAACCTCCTTCCAGTAAAACAAAAAGCGCAGACAAAACGCTTTGCTCCTGAGAAGAACCGCCCAGGCCTCTAATATTCTTTTCATTTTTTCCTTCGATCGCTACGGTGTGTCAGAGAACCCACAACCCCGAGGCTTACGGGTCGATCAGAATCGGCGTGCCATCGGCGACCCGTCGCCAAACCTCTTCAATATGACGGTTGGCCAAGGCGATGCATCCATCTGTCCAGTCGGACCGAACAAAGGACTGTTCTCTCCCGGCTACTGTAGCAGGATACCCATGAATCATGATGGAACCGCCTGCGTCGACACCCGCGCGCTTGGCGCGAAGGCTATCCTGGTAACCCGGATAGGAAATATGCAGGGACAGGTGAAACCTGCTGTCGAGGTTGCGCCAGTCTATGATATAGATCCCCTCGGGGGTACGGGTGTCACCCTCCTTCAGCTTGCGCCCTTGCGGTTTTTTCCCCAGACTGATCGGGTAGCTTCGGACGATCCGATAATCCTCAAGGAGATACAACATGCGCTCGGACTTGCCCACCCAGACCAGGTCAACCGCTTCCTCCGCGGACAAGGCCGGCGCGCACAAGCACTGCATCAGGACGAAACCCACACATAAAAAACCTATCGCACCGCGCATTGCATTAAAGTGCTCCCTGATGAACGGCCGGTCGGATTCCATCACCCGCAAGACAGGCAGCCAGACCATGCTTGCCTGTGCATGCCTGGCTGTCGGCATCATCAGCGGGTGCGTGCCTCGGGTCGAGGAGCCGAGGTTACTGTCTGAGGGGTCAGAGGTGATTGTCAGTGAAGGCATTGCGGAGGTGGAGGTGGAGGACAACACGGAGCTATTGCCTCTATTCTTTGATGCTTTTTTTCAAGAGCATGGTGTTGCCATTCGCGAGATGTTGAACGGAGAGGTTGTGCATGCATCTGTTGCATGCAGTGAAGATTATGCCGATCGTTTTACAAGACCGTATGAATGTATGAGGTCTTTTATTCCGGGGGTGCAACAACTACACAAAGTGCTTGCATATCTGCGAGGGAATAATGCGAGTTGGGTTCTGCCAGAAAACTCCACATCTCCCTTTGTGAGAATCATTGATACATTTCAGGAGGTGGGAGGAAAGCGACCACACGGAGAGATTGTCTCCCTTGCATTTGAGACAATTTCTGCAAACAAAAGCAATACCTGTGAAGTAAAACGAGGTATATCTTATTGTTATAGAACAGCTTCTTCTGTAAAACAGATTAATATATCCATGTCGGAGCTTGATTTTGCACCAAGGAATACTGGATATCTTCCACATTTGACAAGAGAAGATCTCCTAACCTACGAGACTCGTATAGGAATATCAACTGGGAATACTCCGTCCAATTCAAGCCCTCGATTACCAATCACCCCTCCTGTATTGGGACCCAACCAAAATAGTCTCGAGGCGGTGATGGATACGGGATACATAACCCTTGTTGGAGGGTGGAGGAATGGTTTTTTGAGAACCCGGTCGCCGTCCGGCGCGTATACGTTTACGCTTGTTGGCGGATGGAAGAATGATTTTTTGAGAACCATACAGACAACTCAAGAAGCTTCGGCTCTATTATTTGGGTTAGGTGGAATTACATATGAGGAACTAACTCTTCTGACAAACCACTTAAGTCCAGGAGCAAGAAGTTGTGAAAAAGAGGGAGGGGTACCTGCAACGAAAAAGTGGTGTGTCCTGTTCCCCCATTCTTTCTATTTGTTTGAGGAAGATGGATCTCTCGCTTTCCAGGGCGGGACAAGTGACGCGGTTGCATTCTATAGTGGAGCTGTTGATTTGCTACATACGCTGTATCCTTTTATGTCAAGCACTGAAACGGATGCTGTGATTCGCTCTTGTGCGGTTGATTCAACACCGGCCGGTTTAGATGTGCTGAATGAGTTTCTGGCATATGTATCTTTTTTGGAAGAGAAGGACGCTTATGACGTATTGTCTACTTTCTTTGGAACAGAAGGTGTCGATTCTGTAACAGGGGTTGGGAAGGCTGATCTTTCGTGCCTGATTGCAGACGATGGCTCGTTGGTGTTGGATCCGAGGACACTGATTGATTCCTCACTCCTTTGACGCTGGCTGTATTCGCCATACCCCATTCGCAGCCCGACCCCGAGGCTTACGGGTCGATCAGGATCGGCGTGCCATCGGCGACCCGTCGCCAAACCTCTTCCATATGACGGTTGGCCAAGGCGATGCATCCATCTGTCCAGTCGGACCGAACAAAGGACTGTTCTCTCCCGGCTACTGTAGCGGGATACCCATGAATCATGATGGAACCGCCTGCGTCGACACCCGCGCGCATGGCGCGAAGGCTATCCTGGTAACCCGGATAGGAAATATGCAGGGACAGGTGAAACCTGCTTTCGAGGTTGCGCCAGTCTATGATATAGATCCCCTCGGGGGTACGGGCGTCGCCCTCCTTCAGCTTATGCCCTTGCGGGTTTTTCCCCAGACTGATCGGGTAGCTTCGGACGATCCGATAATCCTCAAGGAGATACAACATGCGCTCGGATTTGCTCACCCAGACCAGATCAGCCGCTTCCTCCGCAGACAAGGCCGACGCGCACAAGCACTGCATCAGGACGAAACCCACACATAAAAAACCTATCGCACCGCGCATTGCATTAAAATGCCCCCCTGATGAACGGCCGACTGCATTCTATCACCCGCAAGACAGGTAGCCGTGGCAGGCTTGCCTGTGCATGTCTGGCCGCCGGCATCATCAGCGGGTGCACGCCCTGGGTCGACATGCAGCAACACGACCTCGACCTGAAAACCAACGAACGGGGAATCACCGAGTTCACCCTGGCCAACGGCATGAAAGTTCTCGTCAAGGAGGATCACCGCGCGCCGGTGGCAATAGTGCAGGTCTGGTACCGGGTTGGGTCCAATGACGAACCCAGCGGCCTGACCGGCATCTCCCACGTGCTCGAGCACATGATGTTCAAGGGAACCCCTGAATACCCCGCCGAAAAGTTCACGCAGACCATCAAGCGCGAAGGCGGAAACTACAACGCTTTCACGAGTAGCGACTACACCGCCTACTACGAAGCCTTCGAGAAAAGCCGCATGCCGATCAGCTTCGCAATCGAGTCCGACCGCATGGTCAACATTGCACTGCGCGAGGAGGATTTCGAGAAGGAGATCGAAGTGGTCAAGGAAGAGCGACGGTTGCGGGTTGGCGGCAAACCGGAAAGCCGCCTGTACGAACAGCTATATGCCACCGCTTTCAAAACTTCGCCGAGCGGGCAACCCGTCATCGGCTGGATGAATGACCTGGAGAACATGCAGTTGGATGACTTGAAAGACTGGCATTCGCGATGGTACGTCCCGAACAACGCACTGCTGATGGTCGCCGGAGACGTGGACCCCAGGGAAGTGTACCAGCTTGCCCTGCGCTACATGGGGCCGCTCAAGGCTGCTCCCTTGCCTGAACGCAAACCAAGAAAAGAGCCCCCCCAGTATGGAGAGACACGATTCACGATCAAGTTGCCCGCAAAGAAGCACACGCTACTGCACGGCTACCGCGTGCCCACCATAGGGCAGGCAGACCATGCGTGGGAACCTTACGCGCTGACAATCCTGTCGGCAGCGTTATCCGGCGGAAGTGCGGCACGATTCGCCAGGAATCTCGTCCGCGGCAAGCAACTTGCGGGGGGCGCGAACACGCACTACGGTCCTTATAGCGTCCACGAAGAGTTGTTTCTGATTTCCGCCTCTCCGTTGAAGGGTGTCAGCGTGGCTGAACTGGAAGCCGCTATCGAGGAAGAAATAGAAATGATCAAAAACGAGGGAATCGACGACACGGAACTCGAACGCATCAAGACCAAAGTTCATTCCCGGGAGATCTACAGCCGTGATTCCCTGAACCACCAGGCTTACAGGCTCGCGTCGCTTGAGATCACCGGCATTGGCTGGCAGGCCGCTTATGATTTTTTCGATGCCCTGCACCAGGTGACGGCAGAGCAAGTGCAGGCGGTGGCAAAAAAATACCTGGTCAAAGACCAGCGAACCGTCGCGATTCTTGATCCACAGCCCGTCGAGCAGGAACCACAGCCGGGGCATCCGCCACAGTGAAGATGCTTGCTCCCGGCAAGGCATGGGTTATGTCGCTTGGCGCCGCTTGCCTGGTGGTTTTGCCGCAAGGCGTGCCGGCAACCCCCAGGATTCAACACTGGATCAACCAGGACGCCGTGCCTGTCTACTTCGTCAACCTGCCGGAGTTGCCCATGGTCGACATCCAACTGCGCTTTACCCGCTCAGGACATGCCTACGACGGCGAAAAGTATGGGCTCGCAGCCATGACCGGAAGAATGATCAAACAAGGTGCAAAGGATATGGACGCTGACCAGATCGCGGAAACCTTTGAAAGCCTTGGCGCCGCAATGGGCACGGGTGCCGACCACGACTCGATCACCCTCAAGCTACGGAGCTTGACCGAGGAAAAATACCTCGCACCGGCACTGCAAACCTGCATCGATGTCCTGTCTTCCCCCAGCTTTCCGCAAGCCCAGTTTGAGCGGGTGCGCAAAAGCATGCTGACAAGCATAGAAAACAAGTATCAACACGCGGCGGTGATCGCTGCGGAAAAATTCAGGGAAGCGGTGTATGGAGACCACCCTTATGCTCATCCGGCGTCAGGAACCATCGATACCATCAACGCGATGACACTCGAAGACGTACGTGGTTTTTACACAAAACACTACGTCACTTCCAACTTGATCATCACCATGGTCGGCGCGATCTCGCGCGCGCAGGCCTCTGCTATCGCCGACAAAATAACCGCGTCCATTGCAAAAGGCTCCCCCGGAGAGCCCCTTCCCCCAGTGCCGAAACTGAAAGCCCCGATGACGATACGAGTTGATTTCCCTTCCGAGCAGGCGCACGTAATCGTCGGCCAACCTTTTATCAACGTCCATGACCCAGACCGCTATGCGTTGCGACTCGGCAACAGCATCCTCGGCGGCGGCGGCTTCGGCTCGCGTCTTTTCGAGGAGATCCGCGTCAAGCGTGGGTTCGCTTACAGCGTCGGCAGCGGCATTACCAGCAAGGTTGCCGCCGGGTTTTTCAGGGTATCGTTTCAGACGCGGGCCGATCAGGTCGACGCGGCACTGGAGACGGCGCGCGAAGTACTGCACGACTTCGTTGCCTCCGGCCCCACCGAAGAAGAGGTTGCGATGGAACTCGACCGTATCCGTGGCAGCAACGTGTTCAGAACGGACAATAACAAAAAAATCCTGTCGGCGGTGAGCCAGATCGGTTTCCATAACCGTCCCCTGGATTACCTCGACACCTACACTGCAAACTTCGAAGCAGAAACCCGGGGGTCCATCGGCGCCGCTTTTCAGAAGCATTTGCAGCCGAACACAATGGTGACGGTCATCGTCGGGAGGGGTACGGAACAACCGACTCGTGAATAGTCGTCAAAAGTCGAAACTGCGCATCATCGGCGGGCAATGGCGAGGACACAATATCGAGTTTCTCAAAGTGCCGGACATTCGCCCGACACCGAACCGGGTGCGGGAGACCCTGTTCAACTGGCTCGCCAACCATGTAGAGTCCGCAGCCTGCCTCGATTTGTTCGCCGGTAGCGGTGTACTCGGATTCGAGGCTGTCTCCCGTGGAGCGGCATCGGCAACCCTGGTAGAAAAAAATCCCTTGGTCTGCAAACAGCTCGGGCGCGAAATCATCCGCTTCAAGGCAAACAACATCCGCGCCGTCGAAGAAGATGCATGCGCCTTTATACAGCGATCGATGGATGTCTACGACCTCCTGTTCATCGACCCGCCTTTCGGCTCCGAACTCTACCAAAAAACGCTGGATACAATCTTGGGAAACGATCATATCCTGGCACCGGCGGCTTTGATCTACGTCGAGTCGAAAGCGGGGGAGCCGCTCGGGCTACCCGCGAAATTCAGCACGATCCACAAGCAACGAGCATCCAGGGTGCAATACGCATTGTTTGAAGTAAAAGGCAACCTGCGGTCGACAGCGCAGATCAGGCGCACGCTCTGAATTATAATCAAAGGCTCCGAGCCTGCGTCATGGAAACCACCGTCATTTATCCGGGTACTTTTGATCCAATTACCAATGGACACATAGACCTTGCGCGCAGAGCGGCGTCTATTTTCGACAACATCGTGATCGGCGTTGCCGAAGCCCGCAATGAGCACACCCTGCTTGACGCCAAGACACGCATAGAGCTTGCGCAAACGACGCTTGCCCGGAAACCGAACATCTCGGTTTTCGGTTTCAGCGGACTACTGGTCGATTTTGCAAGACAACATGGCGCCCAGGCCATCCTTCGCGGCTTGCGGGCGGTATCCGATTTCGACTACGAATTTCGCCTCGCGGGAATGAATCGTCAACTCGACAGTAGCCTTGAGTCGGTCTTTTTGACGCCCGATGACAAGTACACATTTATCTCCGCAAGCTTGATTCGTGAAATCGCACTTCTCGGAGGAGACATTTCAGGATTTGTACCTCCAGACGCAGCAAAAGTCGTCACGGAACGATGCAGGCAAATACGTGAAAGCCAGGAATAGCCACCTCTCGCCAGACACTCTGCAAGCCAGCACCGGCACCCTGAAAAATGCGGAAGCGCGCCTTGCCTCATACCGCAGCAAGGCTTGCATCCTTCTTTACCTGCTGGCGACAACCTGCACGGCGACCACCGCTGCGCCCACCCAATACGCACTGGCGACCGCCCACCCGTATGCCACCAAAGCCGGCGAGGAAGTTCTCGAAGCAGGAGGCAACGCCTTCGATGCCGCGGTAGCGGTCGCTGCCATGCTCGCGGTGGTTGAGCCTTATTCTTCCGGTATCGGCGGCGGTGGCTTCTGGCTGCTGCATATTGCCAACGATAAAAAAGACATCATGCTCGATGCACGCGAACGTGCGCCGCTGCGGGCCCACCGGGATATGTACCTGGACGAAAACGGCAACGTCATACCCAGGCTCTCCGTTGATGGCCCGCTGGCCGCAGCTATCCCGGGCGTGCCCGCAGCGCTTGCCTACCTGGCGGAAAGCCACGGCCGTCTGCCGCTTGCAACCACGCTTGGACCTGCGATCAAAGCTGCACAAGAGGGGTTTCCAGTCGATGAAAAACTGGTGCGCATGCTGGAGAGACGCCTGGACGCCGTGAGCAAGTGGCCGTCATCAAAAAAGATTTTCCTGCATGACGGGAACATTCCAAAAATCGGGCACCTCATTCGCCAGCCCGGGTTGGCCGAAGTCCTGCAACAGATCGCAACCAAAGGCAAGGACGGCTTCTATCGAGGAGAAATCGCCGAAAGGCTGATTCACGGCATCGTCGCGGCGGGAGGCATATGGCAGGCCAAAGACCTGGCCGACTATGAAATTGTCCTGCGGCCCCCGGTGCGCTTCACTTACCGAAACGCGGAAATCATTAGCGCTCCGCCGCCGTCTTCAGGCGGCCTGGTGATGGCGCAGATACTCAACATACTGTCGCAGTTCGACCTGGAATCCGCGTCCCGGACCGAGACAACCCACTACCTGGTGGAGGCCATGCGGCTGGCCTATCGGGATCGCGCGAAGTACCTCGGAGACCCGGACTTCATCGACATGCCCATAACAAAACTGACCGGTCGGGAATACGCCCGACAGTTGGCCAAAACGATTGACAAACAGCGCGCGCACCCAAATGAAGAAGCGGAACAATCCACCGTGCAGGAAAGCCCCGATACCACGCATTACTCGATTATCGACGCCGAGGGAAACCGCGTTGCCGCTACGCTGTCGATCAACTACTCCTTCGGCTCGGGATTCGTTCCCCCAGGCACCGGTGTCCTGCTCAACAACGAGATGGACGATTTTGTCGCAAAGCCAGGCACGCCAAACCTGTATGGATTGGTCGGTGGCAGGGCCAACTCGATCGAGCCGGGCAAGCGCATGCTTTCGAGCATGTCGCCGACTTTCATCGATGACGGACAACGACTCGCAATCCTGGGCACCCCCGGGGGAAGCCGCATCATCACCATGGTTACGCTGGCGGTGCTTGATTTTCTTGCCGGTGCCGACGCAGCAGCCATCGTTTCAGGGAGACGCTTCCATCATCAATACCTGCCGGATGCCATACAGTTCGAACCGCAGGCGTTTACCCCTTCGCTGGTACAACGGTTACACGAAATGGGACATCGGCTGCAGCCGCTGGAAAACGATTACGGCAACATGCAAATCGTTATCTGGGACCATCGAACCAACGCGCTGGACGCCGCCGCTGATCCACGCGGTATTGGAACGGTCCGAATAAAAACACGCTAGCGACCGCCAGCCAAACACGCCCGAAGTGCGCTTACCTCTGGCAATTCGCGCAATAAAAAGACGACCTTTGACCGACCCGGCGGCAGATTATTCTCCCCCGGCATTTCGAACAAGGTAGCCCTTCGCGTCCATATACCCTCAGGGAAATCCGGAAATAACCAGGCCGCCCGTCCGCCTGCACAAAGTCCTTCAGCGTCGTTCCGCCCTTGTCGATGGCTCGCCTCAACACCTCTTGTATGGATGCGGCAAGCAGCTTGTAACGTGCAAGCGAAATCCTGTCGGCACGACGCATCGGGTGAATGCCGGCCAGGAACAAGGCTTCATTCGCATAGATATTGCCTATGCCCACCACCACCTTCGCGTCCATGACAAACTGCTTGACGGCCACCTTGCGGCAGCGGGACCGACGGTAAAGATACGTACCGTCAAATGCACCGACCAGTGGTTCCACCCCGAGCGAAGCAAGCAACTTATGTCGTAAAGGGGGGCTTTTCGTCCATACAATGGAGCCAAATCTGCGCGCGTCCGTGAAACGCAACACACGCTGGTTGTCTGGCTCGCGCCTGAATACCAGATCGAAGTGGTCGTGCGCCGCAGGCCTTGTGTCAGTCGCGACGATGCGCAGACTACCCGACATCCCAAGATGGATAATCAAGGTCCCGGTGTCGGTATGAATCAACAGATACTTGCCGCGACGGGTCAGACGCTGGATCCGACGCCCCGCCAACTCCGCCTCGATATCTGTTGCTATCAACCAGCGTAGCTGCCGGCTTCGAACGATCGCCTTGCTGACCCGGCTACCCAACAGGTAGGGCTCGATGCCGCGGCGGGTTACTTCAACTTCCGGCAACTCGGGCATGCTCTCGAACCTTGAAACCGGCACCATCCACCACGACAGGCCTGGATCGGCTTTCCCCGGCGGCGGCTCCCTTATTTCTCGCCCGGCCCCATGGCGCGCGACTCGTCTGGCTTGCGGTTGTAGCTTCGGACAATCGACGCTTCGATCTCGACGCGCAACTCTTCACGGCAAATATCGCCCTCAAAGCAAAGCCTCGAGTCAACCGCAAACCCTGATCCGTCCAGCACTTCCCGCACATCGTCCAGGTCCTGTTCGCGTGCGAGATAGACTTTCAGGCAGGTCAAATGCCTGGCCCCGGCAAAGTACGGAGATTGGTCGAGTAGCACACGCAAATTCACCAAGGCTTCGTGCAGTTGCGCGATCGTGCTGTGCGCGTGCATCGACTCGTGCCCGACGATGCCGGCGGTTCCGGAACCATAGAAATGTACATCACCCCCCCATACCTTGCATACCGCGCGAGCGAACAGCGGGCGTTCACCCGCTGTCGGCAGGGGGTATTTCCAGGCACTGGTCTGGCGTGGGTTCTCAACGCCGATACCAGCCTCTCGCGCCGCCATGAAATACATCACCCCGAAGGTGGAACGGGTACCTACTACAGTCGCAGCGCAATAGTTTTCCCGCGCGAGTCGCGCAAATGCCGCAACCCTCCCCTGGCAAAAGCGTCGATAGCGAGATACGCCGGCTTCCTGCGCGTGAATATCAGGCAGGTAGTGCCAGGCTCTCAACAGATGCTGAAACCCCAGTTGTCCGAATACTTGAAATGCTGCGGTATAGGCCGCTTGCGTGGTTGCCTCGAGAGAATCATCCCGGCCAAAATACACCCAGCCAAAGCAAGTCTCCTCATTGCAGGCGTAGTAGATCCCTTTCTCATCCCCGCGCGAAACCGGTGTCTCGCCAACCCAGGCTTCGGCAATGCCCGGATCGTCAAGCGGACGCAAGCCCGTGTGAATGACCCGGTCGCGGGTAGCGATGTCCGGGGGCACCGCATCTCCGCACACGATACGCACCAGGCAACCGCTTTCGAACTCATCGCCACGGCCTCCAAACTTGACTTGAACCGGCATGGGTGAAATTCAGGGGAGCAGTTCGGTGGTCATGAAGTCGGCGGCATTCGACTCCATTATAATCCTGCCTTGCAGCAGGGCACATTTGCCGGACACACTCGGTGGACAAGCCGATAAGCCTGCCACAAAGCGCGATGAGCAAAGTCAGAGGGTTCCCACCCATCACCCCTGCCCACCCCAGGGTTCTGATACTCGGAACCATGCCAAGCGTCATGTCATTGCAGCGCAAGCAGTACTATGCGCACCCGCGAAACGCTTTCTGGAAAATCATGGGTGGGTTGCTTGATTTCCCTCCCGATGCTCCTTACCGGCAACGCACCGCCGCGTTACGCCGGGCCAAAATAGCTCTGTGGGACATGTTGCAAAGCTGCGAACGCCGCGGCAGCCTCGACGGCGCGATCCTCAAAGCCAGCGAGCGGCTCAACGACATCGACACAATGCTCAAGCCACCGAATACGATCGGTGCGGTATTTCTGAATGGCAAAAAAGCGGGCGCGCTGTTCCGCCGCTACCTGCGCCTGAACTGGCAACAGGCTCAGCCTCCGTGGGATACCTTAGAATTGCCGTCTACCAGCCCTGCCAACGCCGGTACGAGCCTCGCGCAAAAATATTCCGCCTGGGAGAAGATACTCGACTATCTCGCCAGATAAACCAGGTCGCCGGGCACAGTTGCAGAGGCGACGCATGCGTCGTCCCTACTCCTGCGCGCATTATCCCGGGCACCACGTCACGTTCGATACCGTGGTGCGCCACACAGGGCGCACCCGGAAAGGTTTGATGAGTTGCTGGTGGAGATGTTTGTGCAATCCCATCGTCAGGTGCCACGGAAGATCTGGCTGGATCCGGATACGACCGATGATCTCATCCATGGCTATCAGGAAGGTCGGTTCTTCCATGGGTATTACGGTGGTTACTGTTACCTGCCGTTGTATATCTTTTGCGGGGAGCATCTGCTGTGCGCGCGACTGCGTACTGCGAACCAGGATGCCTCCAATGGGTGTATTGAGGAACTGGAACGTATTGTGAGACAGATACGGGGACACTGGCCGAAGACGCGCATTCATATCCGGGGCGACAGTGGCTTCTGCCGTGAATCCATCATGCGCTGGTGTGAGGATAACCCTGTCGACTATGTGCTGGGACTGGCACGTAACCCACGTCTGGTGCGGGCAGTCGCCTCCGGGATGGAGGCAGCCCGGGCGGCACATAAGCATACCGGCAAGTCGGCGCGTCGCTACCGGGACTTGCGCTGTCGGACCCATAAATCCTGGAGCCGTAGCCGCCGTGTGGTGGGCAAGGCAGAGGTTCTGGGCAAGGGAGATAACCCGCGCTTTGTGGTGACCGGTCTGGCGCCTCGGCAAGCTGCTGCAAAGCGCCTGTACGAGCAACTGTACTGCGCCCGCGGGGACATGGAGAACAGAACCAGTGTGCTGGAAAACCTGCACGCGGAACCTGTCTGGAGCCCACCCGGGTAGTCCGGACGCCTTTACTCCTTACTGATCAGGGTGATCGGTGCTGAACCGAGGGAGTTGTACGCGCGCAATCCAGAATCCCCCCCCCCGGCTCGCTCTGAGCCCCTGACAACCTCCCCAATACCCTTCGATTGGTCACAACGCCCATTCATCGCGGCGCCGGGTGTCCGGATATCGGGTACAGACACGTAATCAGCAGCGTTCAACGGGAAACCGCATCGGAATCATGAATCGGTGACGGATGCGGGCTAGCCATGTTCCATGTCTCTTGCGCTCAGTGTTTGCACCCGACTCCCGTCTTGGGGAGTCATTTTTGGCAAAATGGGTCCAAAGCGCAATGGATTCCTGAGTGCAGTGGACTCTGAAAACAACGGTGGCCAATTGGATCACGGTAGCCGTAGCGTGGTCCAGACGGGCGTATCCACAGTACCACCACGACCACTCGGTCGTACGACGCGCACTTCGTGTTATGTTGCATGGAGTCGGGTGTGATTGTGCTGATGGATCCATTGTGCAATCACAAACTGCGCTTCGGACAATAACAGTGAAGAAGACCACGACATGACGCTTCCAGGTGGACCGGCAAACAAGTCTGGAAACCTGTACGAGAAGCTCTGGACCGTGCGCCAGTTGCTCGACCTCATCGACGGTCAAATAGACAGTATCCGAATCGAGTCTCCGGGCATTGACAAGGCGGAGTTCGTTGTTCGTCGCGGAAATCGGCGGGAGTTCCATCAGACCAAATGCGTTGCTCCAAGCGGAAGCTGGTCGCCAGCATCGCTTAGTCGTGAAGGTGTCATCCAAGCGATAAAAGCGCTGTTGAGTAATGAAGACACGTGGTTTGTGTTCGCATCCGGAAGCGGCGCCCCCGCTTTGAGGGCCCTGTGCCACGCGGCGACCAAGGCAGAGTCGAGCGAGGAGTTCACCTCCAAGTTCCTGAAGGCTGATAAGCACTGCTCGGCTTTTAAGAAAATCCGCCAAGACTGGCAATGCGACGTAACAACGGCGATTGGCTATTTGCGGCGAGTCGATATCCGGACAATAGATGACCGCGGTCTGAAAGAGCAAATCAAGTCCCTTGCCCGCGTTCTATTCCTCACCGACCCAAGAAGCGTCTTGGCCGAACTGATGGTTGTGGCGGAAAACTCTATACACCGCACGCTCCGACGAGATGATCTGGTTGAAACCATGCGCGGGCGTAACTTTTACCTTCGCCGGGTGACAAACCCGGAACAAGCAGTGGGAGCCACGCGTCAGGTGACGTACTCCTATCTGCAGGCAGCACGAAAAAAGCTGATCCATCGGGAGCTATTGCCGAGGAAGGCGTCGGAAGAGGTACAAAAACGCATTGGCAAGCCAGCGACCGTAATTGTGGGCAAGGCTGGTTCTGGAAAAACGGCTTGTACAGTGGAGGTGGTGGACAGGTTACTTGGTCAGGGTCTACAAGTATTGGCATTCCGGCTTGACTGGCATGTATCTGCGTCCAATACAAAGGCCCTTGGACAACACCTCGGTCTGGAAGAGTCGCCCCTGCTGGTGCTCGCGGCCGCAGCGAAAATAAGCGGAAATGCGGGGGTCTTGGTCGTGGACCAGCTAGACGTGGTGAGCACGATGTCTGGCAGAAGTTCCGAAGCACTTGACCTCGTGGAGAACCTCCTTGAGGAAGCGGAGGCGATGCGAGCGGGCGTCAACATTCATGTGGTCCTGGTTTGCCGGTCGTTCGATTGGAAGAATGACCATCGGCTACGGCGGTTGATTCAGGAACCCGACGCCCAGGTCCCCGTTGGCGAGTTCACGGATGACGAAACAAAGCAATTGTTGTCCAAGCGTAAGTTCAAGCCATCGCTGTTCAGTGAACGGCAAATTCGGCTATTGAAAAACCCACAGAATCTCTCACTGTTTTTGAACGCCGAATTCGACAGAGATAGCGTTCCTGCGTTCGATACAGTGAAGGAGTTATTCGACCAGTACTGGCGCGATAAGCGAATTCTGGTGGAGAGTCGCACTAGCCTCGATCACTGGAAAAAGGTCTTGCAGTTGCTCTGCACCGAGATGACCAAGAAGCAGGAACTATTTGTAAGAAAAGAAACGCTTGATTGCGTCCCACTCTCATATTTGCAACAGATGGCGTCGGAGGGAGTCCTCGCGTTTGATGGTAAACGATACGGATTTGGGCATGAGAGCTTTTTCGACTACTGCTACGCGAGGGTCTCGTTCTTGCCTGGATCAGAGTCACTTACGTCGATGCTTTGCGCGTCAGAGCAGCATTTGTTCAGGCGCGGTCAGGTAAGACAGGTATTGGTCTATATCCGTGACGCCGACCCCGACAGGTATATAGAAGAAGTACAGAAGTTGTTGGCTGACTTGAGAATCCGGGCACACATCAAGGATCTAGTGTTCGCTCTGTTGGCGGACGTGCCGAATCCAAGGAAGGATGAGTGGAAAGTCTGGAAGGAGACGACGAGATACGCTCTTGGAGCGATCAAGCGTGGCGTGACGAACAACGACAAGATGTCTGGGCTCGCATGGAACCGGTTGTTCTTTTCTCGGCCGTGGTTCACGTTTCCTGCTTCGCGTGACGTGGTCGAGAAATGGTTGAATTCGAACAACGACAACCTAACAAACATGGCCGTTAATTACCTCACTTTTCATCAGCGCCATTCGCCGGATACTGTGGCGATGTTGCTTGAGCCGCACAAAAACTCAACCGGCGACTGGCCCCGTAGATTGAAGAGTTTCGCCGTATGTGCCGATCTCAGCGGCAGCCGCCGCTTGTTCAAGTTGTTCCTGCACCTGATCGACAACGGCACACTCGATACCGCACGCGGGTCGGTCGCGATGAACAGCACATTCTGGGACATGATCCTCGGGCTTGAAAAGAAGCGTCCAGAGTGGGTTGGAGAGGTGCTTGCTCATCAAGTCAGGCGTCAGCTTGCGATCTTGGAGGGGCGCGGAGATGTCCTTGGCTACGGGCGGCTGCTTGGGAATCCTCCGGGAGTAGCCGAGATATTCATCGAGGCAGCAGAAGCCGCGCCGTGCGCCTTCGTAGAACACGTGCTCCCCGTCGTGCTTGAGGTGTCGGACTCGACGGCACGGGGCGATGCACCTCCACGACCGGACGCGGTCTGGCCGTACCCGATCAAAAGGGCACATCCGGGTGCGGAGGAAGGGTGTCTGGACGCACTTGCAAGAGCAGTTGCAAAACTCGCCGAGAAGGCGGAAGTTGAACAATGTGCGGAGGTAATTCCCAAACTTCGACTCCGGAATACCTGTGTCGCGAACCACCTTCTGCTTGCGCTCTACCGAGGAGCCCCCAAGCTCTTTGCGGACGAAATGGTAGCCGTGGTTTGCGCAGAGCCTTGGCGGTTTAAATGCGGGTTCTCTGACAACCCATATTGGTATGCGATGGAGACGATTTCGGCTGTGACCACAAACTGCACACGGGAAAGCCTGAATCTACTTGAAGATGCGATTCTCGGGTATGTGCCGCGATTTGAAGCTAGTGCCGACGGAAAACAGTCTAGAGGCTGGTCGCAGTTCGCGTTGCTGACGGCCATACCGACGGAGCTGCGAAGTGAGCGTGCGCAAAAGCGGTTCCAAGAACTGAAGCGGAAGTTTGGTGAGCCACCTGGCAAACCTAAAGCAACAAAGGCGGAACGTCTCGGATCGCCGATCAGCCCGGAAGAGTCCGAGAAGATGACGGATGAGCAGTGGCTGAAGGCCATGAGGAAGTATTCTTCAGGAAAGCCGTCGTACAGAGACGAGAGGAGCGTTGGGGGCGTGTATGAGTTGTCCCAGAGTCTCGAGGCGAATGTCAAGAAGGAGCCCGGTCGGTTTGCGCGCTTGGCGTTGAGATTTGAAACCGACATGAATCCCGCGTATATGCAACGTACGCTGACAGGGCTTAGCGGGGTTGAGTTGGATGGCGAGTTGAAGCTGGATGTCTGCCGAAAGGCGTTTTCGGAGTTTCGTGAAAGCTGTGGAATGCAAATCGCGGGCGCTGTCGGTAGCGTCTCAGACCGTTTGCCAGACGACGCCGTGGGAATGATAGATTGGCTTGCTACGGAATATCCCGATCCACAGCAAGAACAATGGCAGGAAGACACACCAAGCGGAAACAAGTGCTGGGATGAGGAGGCAATCTACTGCTGCGGAATCAACACAGTGCGTGGCTGCGCCGCGATCGCAATTCTGCGACTGATTCTGTCCGATTCGACCAATTGGCCACGGTTTCGAGGAACCGTGGAGCGGATGCTAGAAGATCGGAGCGCAGCGGTGCTTTCGTGCGTGGCTGGTGTCGTGGGAGCGGTTGCGGTTAGCGACCCCCGCGCGGCCATGGCGTTGTTCCTCAGGATGAATGTTCCGACGGAGAGACTCTTGGCGACTCGTCATGCGTTCAAGTTCATGAAGTACTCGCTTGCCGATGGGTTCGAGGAACTTCGGCCGGTTATTGAGAAGATGATCCTCTCCGGTGAGAAGGACGTTGGGAAGAAGGGATCTATTTTGGCTGGTTTGGCGATGTTGCACGGCCATGATGCCGAAGGGTTGGTGGACAAGTCGCTCGGTAGTGGCAATGCGCAACGATTGGGTATTGCGAAGGTGACTTCGGCAAACATCAAGGTAAGAGAGTGCCCGAAGTGGTGTGAGAGGAAGCTGATAGAGCTCTTCGAAGATGAGGATGCGGAGGTCCGCCAAGAGGCGGCGGCGTGCTTCAGCCAATGGGAGGGTGAACCTTTTGAGGAGTACGAGAATCTAGTCGACAAGTTTAGCAGTAGCAAGGCTTTTGGCGATGATCCGTCCTTGATTCTGAGGGCGCTTGAACAATCGCGTCAGCGACTTCCAGGCATGACTTGCACCGTTTGCGAGCGCTTTCTTCAGAGATTCTCAGAGGAAGCCCAGGATGTGCGGCATGCCCGCTTCAGAGATGCCTATTCCACGCTGGAGAAACTTGTCTTCCGCACATACCAGCAGCACCAAAAGGATAAGTGGGGATCACATGCCTTGGATTTGATCGATCAACTTTGCCTTGAGAGGCTGTCCGGTACAGTTGAGCAGTTCGAGTTGTTTGAACGGTAGGAACAGGAGAGCTGGTGGCACAACGGTTTTCAAGACCTTCGCTTTCGACCACTCAATCCACCTTCACGGCGAAGCTTGCGCCAGCGGTACAGCGTCGAGCGGCTGACCTTGAAAGCATCCCGGGTGGCATTCAATCCGTGATTGTTCCGGAATGTTAGCGCCTCCGGTTTCTGTTGGTAATTGGTTCCCATCATCGCCTCCCATTTGTCAGATAAACGGGCGATTTTATAGAAATCTCGGACGCGCAAGCCGATGTGCTCTATCAGCATGTCGGCTTCCTTTTCAGATCAACCCCGTTGTCCCATATGTTTCTGAACTTATGCACCGCTGGGCAGACGATCCGTGACAGGTCGATTCGATGGTGGCCGGATCAGTTCGGACGGAGGTAGACTGATCTTTCCCCCTGATATAGGTCCACTTGAAATGAGAGAAAAACATCTTATCAGGCTGCTCGTGCTGCGTACTCGGCTGGGGTCACGTAACCCAGCGAGCTATGCGGTCGTTGCTGGTTGTAGTGGATTCGACAACCGGGCGCCCGGGGCACCGATCTGGCTCGTGCACAGTGCTGCACCCTGCGACTGAAACTGTTGAAGGTCGGTGCGCGGGTACGGATCACGGCGCGTCGGGTTTGGCTGTCGTTCTCCGAATCCAGGCCCTATGCGGGGATCTTTACCAGCGTGCCGGGAGACCTGCACGCGGAACCTGTCCGGAGAACCCGCCCGGGTAGTCCGGACGCCCTTACTCCTTACTGATCAGGGTGATCGGTGCTGAACCGAGGGAGTTGTACGCGCGCAATCCAAAACCCACACCCAACCGGCTCGCTCTGAGCCTCTGACAACCTCCCCAATACCCTTCGATTGGTCACAACGCCCATTCATCGCGGCGCCCGGTGTCCGGATACCGGCTACAGACACGTAATCAGCTGTGTTCAACGGAAAACTGCATCAGAATCATGAATCGGTGACGGATGCGGGCTAAGCATGGCGACACTCACACAATGCGTTCGCCCGAAACGGAAACAAGCCGCTCTGCAAATAAAGTTCTAAACGTCGCCCCACCCATGCACCCTATGCGAAAACAACAACTACTCCAGCAGCGCCTTCAACAGCGCATCTGGTGTATCCGAATAGAACTGAATGCTGATCCGCGTAGCCATGTCGTCGGAGAGCTCGAAAAGTTGTTTCCGCGCCGAAACCGGCATCAGCACGGTATCGGCTCCCTTCTCGACAGCCACCTCGACGATGCCGACGGCGTTGGCAAGAGGCTCAACAGAGCCACCGAGATTCAACGCACCGACGACGATCAAGCCACCTTTGGTGCTCTTCTCGAGCAATCCGCTACAGAGTGCCATCAACGCCGGCAAACCAAGCGACGTGCCGGTTCTATCGTTGTCCAGCGCCCTGAGTTGTACTGAGAACTCATGGGCTCGTGGCTCGCGGTCACCGACAAGCTCCTTGGCCCGCGTGTATAGGTTCTGCTCGGCATACCGGACGCTCTCCCGGAATGTCGGCGGCACCGGGGCATTCAGGATCTTGACCCCGCTGCCCCTGCCAACAGTTACTTCAAGACGGTACAGGCTGGCCCCGGTTTCGGGTCCTCCGGGGCTGATGCCCCACACCTGTCCGGGTGGCAAGGGATCGAGCTCGATCGCCTCGTCGCTGTGCAACTCCGGCGTCGAGACGAACTTCTCTATACCGTCCTCACCCATCGCGTAACTGAAATGCGTGTTGCGGAATTCGCTCTTGAAAATCCGCTTCTGCTGCTCCTTGACCCGCCGGCGGATTTCCAGGGCGGCGCGAACCATTTCCTCGAGCTCTTCGTCCGGCACCGGCATTTCCGGATCCGGATACAGGAGCTTTAGAAGGCCACTCACGGTCTTGTTCACCGCGGTGATGTCGCGACCACTCAAGGCACCACCGTAGTTCACCCGTCCCTGCAAAACGGGGACACGGCTTCCGGTGCGCAACCGGCTCCAGCACTCGGACAGGAAGTCACTGACCAAGCCGAAGTGATCTGTGAAATGCTCGTTAGGATTGAGTTTCGGGAATTCCCAGCCCGGCACATAGGCGTGAATTCTGTCCATAAACGCCGTGTCATTCCGCATCTCCGGTGACAGCGGACTCAGCAAGTGACCTACGCGCTGCTGGTGCTCGACTTCGACGTCGAGGTTGCCGACCATGACGATGCCGCCTTCGGCCCGGATGCTTTCCTTGCCACGGGAGAACTCCCCTGACTCCATATAACCCTTGAGTATGTTGATGCCGTCTTTCTGGTCAAACGAGACGCCAGAGATTTCATCGAAGCAAACAATGTCGTATTGGCAGACCAAGCCTCGTTGGCCCGTGGCGTTGTTGACGAACATCTTCGCTACGGTCGCCTTACCGCCCGAGATCAGATGCGCATACGGGGAGATCTGCTGGAACAGATGGCTCTTGCCGGTGCCGCGTGGACCCAGCTCGACCATGTTGTAGTTGCGCTCTACGAAAGGAACCATGCGCACGAGGCCAACCAGTTGGGCGCGCTCGGACAACGCTGCCGGCTCAAGGCCGACGCTACGCAACAGAAGTCGTTTCCATTCCTCGGCCGTAAAATCGTGCCGACCTTGCTTGAGGGCATCGAGCACATCAGCCTTGGAAAGCTGGATGGCACGCAGGCCATCGATTGCAAAGGGTCGCCCACCTTTTTCCTGGGTGATCGCTGCGTCGTAGCTCAGGGTCACTTCCGCATAGAAGCCGTCCGTAAGCATCCGCTCGTGCTGTTTGACCAGGTTGTCGTTGATGCGCACATCCTTGATCGCGAGGCTCGGCAGTTCGGCAACAAAGGAGTCGGTCCTGGCGTCCAATTTGGCCCGAACGATGTCGATCAGCTTGATCGAGCCCTGGTCGCGGGCCCGAGCCTTGAACAGCTCCTCTTCGCCCGTCCTCACCGTGCGGTCAGCCAACTGCCGCTCAACGATGATCAGGCCTTCCTCGATCTCCTGCTCGTCCGTGCTCGCGCAATAGCGCCCGAGCAGGAACTCGACCACATACGTCGGGACCGGATACTGGCGGCTGTACTTGCGCACCAGGTCTTTACGGACCAGGTAGCCTGCAAACGCTGCCGCCGCCAGACGATCAAGTGGGTCGAGTTCTACTTTCAATCGCCCCCCCCGATGATCGCGGGTTGTTTCGCAATCACATGGCCGCTGGCGTCGAGCACGACCACCACCGCCGGCGTACCCACCAATTCATCATCCGCAACCAAGAGGCTCGTGGCGCCCTTTGCGTCGAGCACGCGCGCCTGGCTCACCGAAGAGCCCGCATCGTTCACCTTTGTGCGCAGGTCGACCGACAGGCCCGGCCGAACGGCCCCAACCCGGACGCGGCAACGCAGGCCGGCCCAGTGGACCTCTGCGATCTCCACAGACGCCTTGGCGACCGCTTTGCCCGCAGTGGCCCGGATGACCGGGACAAGGCTCTCCTGGAGGCTCAACCCGCCGTGGGCGTATTCGTGGCCAGCAGTGAAGCACGCGATGCCAGGCGCCACCGCGACGCGCTCGTGTGCGTTCCAATGCCAGCGCACGGTCGGTACCTCCACCTTGGAACCGCCCTTGATCGCGGCGCAGCGCGCCCACCGAGTTACCGTCAGGTACTTGGGGAGATCGACCTTGGGGAGCCCTCCGGGCAGCCAGAGCCAGCCGTGGTCCGTCACCACGCGGATCTCGCGCCAATCGGCCTCGAACAAGGATTCGATGCGCTCGAGGAGAAGTTCGACCTGATCTTCGACCCGCCCAGCAAGCTTGCCCTGCAACGAATGCCCTAACTTGTCGAGCTCGCCGTTCTCGGTCCAGCCACGACCAGCCGGATCGCCCGTTTCATCCGCACCGAGGTACTGGTAGCCGCTTGAAGCCAGCAGTTTGCGGAAGCGGTCCGTCGTCAAAGACTGCTCGCCGTCCGCTGTCACCGGGAGAAATTCCTCTCCGAGCGAGACGCCCTTGATGTTCTTCGAGACAGGCGATACCGCTGGCTTGGCCGTCGCTGTGACCGTCGGCAGGCCAGCCCATCGCATCGACAGGGTCACATTCCAGCCCTTGTCCCGCATCCGGGAGGCCAGACGTTGAGACACATCGAACCGGAGGCCATCGGCGAACAGGACCACGCCGCCTGGCTCGACAAGCAACTCCTCCAGCGGCTGGCCGTCGTGTCCAGGCAGAGGCTCCTTCTCGGCGAGGCTCTGGAAATGCTCCGCAGCGGACTCAAGCCATGGCCGGTACACAGCGTCCAATGCCTTGCTTACTGCGTGTGCATCGGCAGTCGACTTCACCGCAGCGGCGGCGGACAGCGCCGCTGTGTCGACCTTCCAGGCACTATCGGCATACAGCTTGGCTATCTCCGCTACCGATGCGCCACCCAACCTGGTCGCAGCAGCTTCTACAAGGCGCGCAATGTTCTCTAGCGCGTTCGCGAGCGGGGCGTGGCCCAGCTTTGCCCAGACCCACTCCCGCCGTGGCTCATGGACTTTCTCAAGATCAAGCACTCGCTCGCTCGCCTTCGCCGGCGTAGATTCCTCCAGTCCGAGGAGCGCTTGTCGCAACCGGGTCTCTTCCTCTTCATTGTTCTGAGGCCAGGACGAGGGGAATTCTTCAAACAGGTCTGCCGGCTTTGCCTTACGTAGAAGCTCCGGCAACCTCGGATACAGCCCAGGCGACTCGGTGAATCGCTCCCATACCGTCGCCCAGGGTCCTTCTCGCTTACCCAGCAGCTCCGCGCCAACCAGCTCGCCATCTTTGTCGGGATCGAAATTGAAGTCCGCCTTGCAGCGCGACTTGAACGCGCCCCAGCGGCCCCCGGTCCATTCGGATTTCACCGCCTCCGGGTCGCTCAACCACAGCAGAAGGTCTTTCGCCGGATCGTTAGAGAAGAGCTTGTAGAAATCCTCGGCCTCGAGGCGCTTGCCTTTCAGCCGGTCGACCGAGGTGGTGGCGAGTTCCGCCAGTGCCTCCAGCATGGCGTGCCGGGTGGTCGCATCACGCGCGATGTCGAGACCCAATCCGCCTTCATCAGAAACGAGGAACGCTTCCACCGTCCAATCCTTGCCGTTCTTCTGCGTCCAGCAAACACCCCGGTACTGCAACTCGACCAAGGGCTTGAGTCTATCCGGACATTCCTGGGCCGCACGCAGCTCCTGCCGACTGACACAGGGCAGATAGACGATGGGTGTTACGCCTTCGGGTATTTCGACTTCCGGCAGCGCCCGATCGATCACGCTTCGCAGCCAGATGGCTGGCCCACTTCGCTGCTCGGGCTCGAATTCTCCGAGAATGAGAAGCTGTGGAACCAGTTTGCGGAGCTGCGCGATGATCAGTTGCCACTGGGCATCATGGTCCGTCCACAAGACCGCGGAGGGTTGCACAACATCGTTCGAGTTGTATTTCGCCGCAGCTTCAAGAGAGCCTACAAGCACCTCGATGACCGCATTGCCGCTTCTCTCGACAGTAAGGCTCGACTGCATATCAGCCCTGAGCCTCTGCAGTCACTCGACCGCTACGCAAGACGAGCCTGAGATGATCCTCCGTCGCAATGAATTCCGGCTTTGTTCCGTTGTGCTCCAGCAGGAGCGGAATGATCTTCTTGCGCACCCCCATGCCTCTCGCGTCCACGTAACCGTAGTCATGCAGTACCTCGACAATCAACGGATTACGCGGAGATCGCTGGCCGGCAATCATCTTTTCCACCGTCATCGAGTTCTGCAGCGCGCCTGGGCTCAGCACCTCCAGACGATCCGCGTACCGCACGACCTCGATTTCCTCGTAGCGTGTCCAGTCGCGGTGGGCGAGCGCGTTCACAATTGCCTCGCGTAGCGCCTCCACTGGATACAGCCAACGTCGCTCGCGGCGCATGGACGCATCCACCTCGGCCGCGTCCTCGGAGAGGAATGGCCGCATAGCATCGACCAGACTCTCGATCAATCCGTTTTCAGCAATGACACTGCCACCACCCGCAGACTCTTTCCTCAGAGCTACCAGCGGCCCATCGATCCGCCTGTCATCCAGCGCCTTATAACTCTTGTCCTCACCTTCGAAAGCCATCCAGCGGACACCGGCCTGATGAAACAACTGCCGCGGCCTGTGGCCAAAAAGAACCAGCCCCGCAATGGTACAAACAGGTGGACCATCCTGGTGCTCAACCATGAAACCCAAGCCACATAAACGCACACTCCATGCCTCATCGGTAGTCGGGAGTTCCTTGTCGCCGACAATCGTCTCCAGATAGTCCGTCAGTCGTTCATGACTAAGGTCACGCAGGCCACTACCTGATATAGGAAGCATCTCGGCGTGAAGCATGCCGCCAGTAGCAAACAGTCGCGCCAGTTGTTCGCGGCTGGCTAACTGCGAGGTGCTGCCGACACGTATGTAAGTATCCTCTCGTCCACTATGTCGGACCACGTAAGGCTTGGTCGTGCCCTGGCTGATTGTGATGACCGCAACCCGATGCTGCTTGTCCACCTGAACCTCCTCGTAGAACGGGAGAATCATGGGGTGAATGTAGCGACCGAAGACCGTATCCATCACCCAGCGTTCGAGATCGT
Source organism: Candidatus Oxydemutatoraceae bacterium (assembly GCA_965226235.1). Classification (GTDB taxonomy): domain Bacteria; phylum Pseudomonadota; class Gammaproteobacteria; order Poriferisulfidales; family Oxydemutatoraceae; genus CAYFZO01. Next base: position 917,489 of record OZ245335.1, read on the forward strand.
CTCGTTGTATGCCCGTGATGGCTCCGTCATCATCAACTCCAAGTAGGATGCGGCCTCCTTGGAAATTGGCCAGGGCCACGACCTCTTTTGCCAACTGTTCAGGGCGCACCTCGTCACGCTTGAACTCCACACCGGAGTTCTCGCCATTCGCAATCAGTTCGAGTAGTTCGGATTTGGTCATCAGTAGTCGAACCCGTATTTCTCTTTGCGTTGCATGAATGCCTCCTTGCCACCTTCAAGGATCCTTGTCACTTGATCGCGAATCAGCGGGATATCGATGGAGCCTTGCGCATCGACCGGCATTTCAGCACGGTCCTCCGACGCAGAACACACGCCGATCCACTCCGCGTCGCCGAAAACCGGGATATTCGCGTTGTGGGTTGCGAACAGGAACTGGCGTTCGGTCTTGGCGGCACGCAACTCTTGCACGATGCGTTCGGCAATGAAGGCGTTATCCAGGTTGTCTTCGGGCTGATCCATGATCAAAGGATCTGGATTATCGAGAAGCAACAAGTGCAGGATTGCAGTGCACTGTTGCCCGGTCGACAGGCGATCCAGTGCCCGATACTGATGCTGCTCGCCCGTGTGCGAAACATTAAGCTCCAGGCTCACTCGATCCTCGAGGTCGATAGCTTCCAGGTCATAAACCTGCGCGGCTGTCATTCGAATCAAGCTTTCAGCAACGCCGGACGTCAAACCCCATCCCTTGCCCAGGAGCGCTTCCTTTCCTTCGCCCACGGCAGCGACCAGACCCATGACAGTGAGATCCTGCGCCTCATCTACCCATTTGGTCTTTTGTTCTCCAACTCCGTGCATACTTTGCAGAAACCCGCGTAGCGGCTGACGCAAACCATCCGGCACGATCGTTAGCCGCAGTTTGCCGGCAAGGCGCTGGTTGAGACCGGTGACTGCCTTCTGCTTCGCGGCCGTGCGGGCACTACGGATATTCGAGATTTCTCCCAACAGATTGCGGCGCTGCTGTTCCAGTTCCTTGACGAGCGCTTCCACGGTTTTCAAGCGCGTCTGTGACGGACGAACCTGCTCAATCTCGCGTAGCAGTCGCTGATAGGCGCGCCCAACCTCCTTGCCATCCTTGCCTGCCACCGCCGGTAATTTGGCGAACTCCTTCTCGAGCTGGGTCTCGGAGGCTTCCAGCGCTTTGGAGATTTCGGTGATAAGCCCGGCGAGCGATGTCTCTGTCTCGCCGATGGCCTTGTCGATCTCCCCGAGCTTCTGGCGCAAAGTCGTACCGAGGTTGTCCAGGAGCTGTCGACCGCGCTGTAGCAATTCGGCGTGTGGCAATCCTTCCAGCGCCTTGTCGCTGAGGAAAACCAGATCGGGCAACGACTCCTGGAATTGTCGCTGACCATCTCGAGTGCGCTTCATTTCCTCCAGAATCCTTGGACCGAACTGGCGTTCTTTCTCCAGCAGCGGCACTTGCTTCAGCTTCTCTTCAAGCCCCTGCTCTTTGAACTGCCGCACTTGCTCCTCAAGCTTTGGCAACTGTGCGATGTCCCTCTCGATCTCATCCTTTTGCTCCTGTGCCTTGACCAATCGCCCACTGTTCTCCCTGAGCTTTTGCAAAGCCGAGTCTAGTCGCGCTTGTTGCTTCGCGCTCTCGGGAAGAAACCGATCCAGCACGCGCGTGAGCGCGTCAGGACTCCTCGCCAGCTCGTAAATCTCATTCTGGCCGTAGATCTCGATGCCGGGGAGCAGATCCCTGCCGGGATGGAGCTGCGACTCATTGTTTTGCTCGTCGATTACCCGAGGTGGCTCACCGTAGCGACGGATGACCGTGTAGGGCTTCATGTGGTTCGCCGCCGAGCGCAACTTCAGAACGACGCGGCCGCCCGCCTTACCCAGATTCTCCTTCACGATCTGATCGCCCTGCCTGATCGCATCATCGCCTTTGTGTGGGACATCCATCGCGTACCGCAAGCACTCCAGCAGTGTAGATTTGCCGGTGCCTCGCCCGCCAATGACGGCATTCAGATGGCCCGATATCTCCGCTGACAAACCGTCGAAATAGCCACCTTCAATGGCGATGCTGTCGATCTGGCTGTAGAAGCGCTCCTGCAGATCATCGCTCAACCGGACTCGCGATTCCGGATCCTTGAAGGCCATCAGAAAGGATGCAAAACAGGGGCGTGTCATCTTGATGAAAGTCGATGCCCGCAGATCGCGTAAATTGTCGGGTTTCTTCACATCCTTCGCGTTGATCAACGCCACGGGATGATCGCGCTTGTAATCGGGATTCTTGTTCAATGCGATGGGCTTGTATCCCTGGGGCAGGTTATCGATATTCCCGGGAATTTGTGCAGCCCGCAGTCTGGCATCTACCCAGAGGTTGTTGAACTTTCCCCTCAGCAGACCACTATCCAATGTGGCGTGAGCTGCAAAACAGAAGCCCCCGAGTTCTTCGATACGGCGCAGAAGCTGCTGACCGCCAAACTTGGACGGTCTTACCTCTCCTCTGGGTTGGTCAATTCCAGTCTGCCCAAGTAGCGTTCAAGCTGTCGTTCTTTTGTGTCCTCAGGAAAAAGACATACCCAGTGGATCTTCTCTGTCGTTGCCACTTCAAATCCCGGAAAGACGACGATGCCGGCTTCGCCCAGCACCTTCCGCACGATCTCCGCATCAGCCACGCTACCGTGGTCCGCAAGCCCCACGACCCGAATGCTCTCGGTGCGACATGCGTCCCGCAGTGCCGCGGCATAAGTGCTGGCATCCATGCCGTGGCCCTTTCCTCGATAGTTCGCGCTATATGCATGGGGATTAACCTGCAACGCGCATTTCCAGAACTGCGCGAAGGTGTAGTGTTGTTCGTTCATGTCTTTTCTCCTGCGCGGTCACAAGCCGCCCGTTTTTCGGCGAGAGTGAAGTGCACGTCGTTGACCCGCTCGCCGGTGAACTTGCGGTTCTTCCAGAACCAGGGGTATTGAGCCGGCTCGCGCATCGGCTCCTTGCCGCGGTCCTTCTTCCAATGGATGTTCGGCTTGGCGCGCAGGATGCCGGCACCCTTCTTGCCTCCGGGGAGATCTCGGGCCATGAAGGGGCGGATATTGAGTCGGACGCCGTCGTTGATGTCCGGCTCCCAGCCGATGGACTGTTCCTTGATGGGCTTCCAGCGAATGAAGAGGTCGAAAGGCGGTTCGCCTTCGGGGATGGCGATCAGGCGCTTCTGCAATTCCAGCGCCGCAGACAAGCGATCCTCTGCACCGCCCTGGTCGCGCTTGACGCCATCCTGCTGACGGCCGATCCAGTCACCCAGGTAGCTGTAGGTCAGCGACTCGAGGAGGCGTCGGCCCTTGCCATCGCCCTCAACTAACTTGTGATAGTTGACCACCGCATGAAAGCCGTCGCGCTTGCGGCCGTCCCAGATGTGCCAAATGAACGGGCGCTGCTGGAACAGTTTGCCGTGTTCTTCAAAGAATTGATTGCACAGCCAATCGTCGAGGGAGGCGTTGCCGAAACCGGCCAGCAGCTGGGTCAGGATGCCGTCATCCCAGTCATCGCCGTAGGCGGCGTGAAGCAGTCGCAGCAATCGCTCAGACGCCGGCCGCTCCCCACGCACCGAGGGGACACAGACAACGCCGTCATCATCCTCAAACTGGTGCAGCGCCGTGGCCTTCTTGGTCCACTGACGCATTTCCTCAGCCAGCTCGATATCCGGATCGCTTTCTGGTGGCCACCGGAAGCCAGTTAGGCGGGAGAATGCTACGTGGAGAGGGCTGTTAGCTCGCGCGGGATGCCCGTGAAATATCCATTGCGATGAATCGTCTGAGCCAGGTGATGGCAACCCCTTCGGATACTGTTCCCTTGCAATTCTCTCCCACCGAGAGTGGTCGAACGGCACCTGCAAAAGGGTGCCAGTAGTAAGCTTTAGCCGACGATCCAGCTTACGGACCTCAAGGGCATACTCGGGCGATGACAAGAACGCCCAAAGGGCTGGGAGATCTGAATCCATCTTCGGCCAGACTACTCTGGTATTCATGTCGAAGATATGCCCGGAGTAGAGGGTAGCTGGCAGGTTACGCATTAGGCTTAGGCAAACGCCGTTCTTACCCCAAGCGTCCCTTCCTTGGATGCCCGCCAATCCGGCACGTCGATAGTCCTCCAGCTTTCCGGCCCCGTGTTCCCGTTCGGCTATTCGCATACATCGCGAGGTCGTCGCCGTCGGAGGTAGCGTGGAACACGAGCCGCAAATCGGTTCTTGAAAGAGCCTCCTGCTGCGCGACTTGAAGGCGGCCCACCGGCCTCCGTTCCATTCGGATTTCACCGCCTCCGGGTCGCTCAACCACAGCAGAAGGTCTTTCGCCGGATCGTCAGAGAAGAGCTTGTCGAAATCCTCGGCCTCAAGGCGCTTACCCTTCAGCCGGTCGATCGAAGTGGTGGCCAATTCCGCCAAGGCACCGAGCATGGCCCTTCGTGTCGTCGCATCGCGCGCGACGTCCAGACTGAGCCCGCCTTCTTCGGAAACGAGGAAAGCTTCCACCGTCCAATCCTTGCCGTTCTTTTGCGTCCAGCAAACACCCCGGTACTGCAGCTCCACCAGCGGCTTGAGGCTGTCCGGGCATTCCTGGACCGCCCGGAGTTCCTGCCGGCTCACCCTAGGGAGGTAGATGATCGGCGTTTCCCCTTGCGGCAGTTCAATCTCAGGCAGCCCTCGGTCGACGACACTTCGGAGCCAAATCGCCGGCCCTGCTCGTTGGGCAGGCTGGTACTCCCCAAACGTGAGAAGCTGTGGTAGCAGCCGCCGGAGCTGAGGAATAATCAGTTGCCACTGTGTGTCATGGTCCGTCCACAAGACTGCGGAGGGTTTTTCGACATCGTTCGGGTTGAACCTGCCACTACGCTCAAGTGACAGCACCAGAGCCTCGACTATGGTCAGTCTGTTTTCAGCCTCGCGAGTGTCCAACTGTGGTTCTACCTCAAGAAACAGCTGCGGCATAGATCGTGAGCAGCAGTTCCGATTCATCGATCAGGCGGTATTCCGGAGCTTTTCCAGAAAGCACTTTGCTTCGAGAAAGGATGATCGGTACTCCTTCGCCCCGTTTGTCCATAATGTGCGTGCGATGACCTTTCAAGTCGTCTCCCTGAACGGAGCAACGCGCCAGCAGACTGGTGATGGCCTCGTTTCGAGCGGCTTGCCTGTAGGGCAGGCTCTCTGGCGTCATGGTGTTCACTAGAAGCCCGGGCGTGTACAACTCCAAACGATCATCGAACAACCGAAGCCGCACCTTGCTCCCTGCCATCGAGTAGTCCCGATGTGCTACTGCGTTGGTAACCGCTTCAAAGACTGCAAGCATGTCGAACTGCGGGATATCCTCGCGCCCGCCCGCTGAACCTTTTCTGGCGGCCACCTGCATGTTCTTTCGAACGAAGTCGCATGCCTCGAAGATCTGTTGATCCAGCGGTCCAATGATATCCCGCGCATCACGCTGGTACGCCGAATCGGCTTGCGGTGAGATCGCTTTCCCTTGGTATGCGACAGCCTGAATGAAAGCGCTGGAGAGAAACTGCCGAGGCTCCCGGCAGGCTAGCAGCATACCGGCCACCGTGGGCCGCCATGTTCCGGCATTGTCTTGCGAAGCCATGGCAAGCTTGGATAGTAGCTGTTCCGGTGTGTCTGTTGAGCGAGTTGTACCGAAGCGCCGCCATAGAACTTCGTCAAGATGCGACAGCGTTGCTCTAGGAACCGGTGTTTCATCAAAACGAATCAACCGTGCCTGACTACGCTGCTGGAACAGTCTTGCCAGGTGGTCGGGCGGGATCGGCCGCTTCGAGGACCCCACGCGGTGAAAGTATCCGCCGGGGCTTTGATGGACAAACAGACCTGGCGGAACCTCCACACGAATTACCGGCCGGTCAACCCCAGCACTGCCCGGCAAGTTGATGCGTTCAATAACAGGCACGCCAGGCGGCTTCATGGAATCCTCACAAGCTTGCCGAACCAGAGCTTCCACAGCATCGAGCCGATCAACTGGAATTCCTAACACCTCACGCGTGTCGTCATGCACCCCAAGGACCATCACGCCCCCGCGGCTATTGGCGAAGGCCGCCAACTCATCGGCAAGTTCGTCCTGCCCCAGTCCGCGAATCTTGCCGCCGGCGAATCGAACCTCCTTGAGCTCCAGGAAGTTGTCTTCACCGAGCCGAATCTTTTCCAACAACTCGCTGTGCACTGCAAACATGTCAGACTTCACGCCCCAAACGAGCCCAGCGTCGGGAGAACGCCTCACGACCACCCTCCATGACCCGGCATACTTTTTCCCGCACCGCTTTCTCCTGCAACGCACCGCGCTCCACTACCCGGCACTGCCCTCCACCAAAATCTAAGGCATGCACCATCTCCGCATCGCCATTAACCACCACATTGGGGTTATGCGTAACGATGATCAGTTGCCGACGCCGCTTGTTTTCTCGGATCTGCCGAACAATCAATTCATAGATCAGATGGTTGTCCAGATCGTCCTCGGGTTGATCGAGGATCAGCGGTTCGTCACCGAACGCCAGCAGAAATGCCAGTAACGCCGCCGAGCGTTGACCCTGTGAGCCCTGGGTGATCGCTGACCAGTCCCGACCATCCCCCGCACGACTGTATTCGATGCGCAGGTCATCATCGGGGAACCAGCAGCGGATATGATCCGCGAATTCGGGCTGCTCCAGTTTGCGCTTGAGGTAATTCCGGAAACGCCCGCCAAAGCCTTCACCAGCGGCGTTGAGCCGCTGCTTAACATCCTCCAATACAAGGTCCCGATCATCGGCATCGGCGATAGCCAGCTCCAAGGCCAAACCGCCCGCAGGCTCGTCGCCATCAAACCGAAGGATGTCGTTTTCGAAACGCTCATCTTGCACATCGAGCAGATCACGCAAACTGCGCTCGATGCTCCGTCCTTCAAAGCCGAATCCAATCACTTCCATGTGCACGAAGTCGTTCGCAGCCAACGTGTCTGCCACAAATCGGTCACGTGCTCTTGTGATGGCTTTTCGCGCATCCATTACACGCGTCCACTGTGCTGTGTTCTCAGCATTGAGGCTGTCGCGATCCTTTCGAAGCTGCTGCAGTTTCTTCAATTGACCCTCCAACTGCTGACGCTCCTGCACCGAGCGGCCATACTCCTGAGGGTCGGCGACCCCCTGTTTGGCAAGCGCAGCTTGTAGCGCCTGATAGTCGGTCTGCGCTTGGTCTGCGCGTCGTCGCCATGCCGCAAGCCGACGGTCGGCGCCGAGCGTCTCCACCTTTTCGGCAAGCGCGTGCGCGGCCTTTGCGAGTGCTTCGCGGGCCTCGCTCAACACCCGCTCCGCCTCGGCCTTCCACGCAGTCGCGTCCTGATCCTTCGCAGGATCAAAAATACCCCCCGGCCAGTCGTCAAGCAGCAGATCTTGTGCCAATGACTCGATTCGACCAGGTGTCTTTTTCAGTTGTTCGAGAGTGGTATCGACCTCTCGACGTTGGCGCAACGCTTGCTGGTGCGCCTTCAAAACCTCGGCATGATGAGACTGCGCCAAGGCTTCCAGTTTTCGATTCAGATCAGCAAGCTTGCGCTCGAGCTCCGGCCGGCCTTCCAACCGCCCGGCCAGCTCGCGCAACCGCGCGCGCTGCGAGAAATAGGTACGCTTCGCCTCTTCGAAACCTCGGTGGAGATCACCAACTTCCGCTGCTTCGTCGACGACGTCGAGAAGCGCTTGGCGGCTCTCTCCCGCCATGGCCGCGATCTGGCCTTGGGAGAACAACCGGATAGGAAACCGCTCCGCTGTCACAGCCTGGCTGGCCGAAGTGCGCCACTCGCCCCTCTCGTTCTGTTCCTCGACAACCACGCCTCGACCGTCCCGATTCCAACGCAGACGGTGCACGACTCCGTCTCGCATCAAATCAATGCGAATCTCTGTGTTATCACGCAGTGCGCCGTCACCATCGCGACCTTTGGCGGACTCAGCGAAGCTGGTGAACTGCCGGTAGGGCTCGGTTTTCTCCCCCAAACGCCGCAACTCTCCGTCCCGCCCGTATGCCAGCCGCATCGCGTGGACAATGGTCGACTTCCCGGTACCTCGCCCACCAATCAGTGCGTTGTAGTAGGGGGTGAAGAAGAGACGTTCCGGCGCGCCATTGCCCATGAAGCGGGCCGAATCGATCCTGATGCCGGTAACGAAGTGTGTCGGCGTTTGAAATGGCCCGAACGCTCCTTTGTCGCTGCGCCGAACCGAGACGCCATTGCCGTCAAGGAGCGCCAGGCGCAGCCCCTCCAGAGTAGAGTCCGCCATCTTGATCCACGTAAATCGCGAACCCGGCACGCAACTACCCTGGAAGCTATGGCAATCGCTTCCCAGTACCTTCGCCACCCGGTCCGACTCCTTTTCCACACAGGCGGGCACGGGAAGTGCTGTGTCCAGCCACTCGACCGCGAGCAGGCCCTCGATGTCCATGACCTGGCGTACCGTGTGCGGGTCCAGGGCACATTCCCGTGTTCCGGGGTTCACCCGAAGCAACCCCTTGTCCTGGTCCGAGTGGGCTGGAATGGGAATCCCGTTGGCATCCAGCACGGCTTGCACGACGTCCGCGGGACTCGCCCGCGTGACCTCGTCACTATCGCCATCGGTTCCCGGGTAGCGAACGGCTGCCAAGAGATCGTTGATTGTGCGGGCCGTCGCTGACGGATCGAAGATAGCGAGAAGGTGAAAGCCTCCATTGACGGAAATCTCTACCCCAGGGAACAGCGTCAACTCGCGAAATCCGTCGGGAGATGTGCCTTCATCGGCCTGCTGTTTCATTCGACCGTAAGTGGCTTTGAGGCCGTCGATCCAAGCGCCACTGTTATGATCAGTCACCGCAACGCAGTCAACGCCTGCAGCCATGAATTTGAGCAACCAATCTTCGTGTGAAAGCTCGAGGTTCCGCTTTGCCCAGGGCGTATCGGTAGAGGCAGGCGTGTGAGTATGGAAGTCAAACTTCCACCAGCGCGAGCCGGGATAGGGCCAATCCTGATTCATGTAGTCAGTCATTGGTGTTTGCCCTTCTCTCCGCGCGAGCTGCGCGCTTGTCGGCAATCCTCAAATGCACATCGTTGACCCGCTCGCCGGTGAACTTTCCGTCCTTCGAGAACCAGGGAAACTGCGTTTGGTCCCGAATCGGTTCCTTGCCGCGGTCTTTCTTCCAATGGATGTTCGGTTTGGCGCGCAGAATGCCGGCGCTTTTCTTGCCGCCGGGTAGATCCTGGGCCATGAAGGGGCGAATATTGAGTCGCACACCGTCGTTGAGGTCCGGCTCCCAGCCGATGGACTGTTCCTCGATGGGTTTCCAGCGAACGAAGAGGTCGAACGGCGGTTCGCCTCCTAGGATGGCGACGAGGCGTTTCTGTAATTCCAGCGCCGCGGCGAGGCGATCCTCGGCGCCACCCTCGCCGCGCTTCACGCCGTCCTGCTGGCGGTTGATCCAGTCGCCCAAATAGCTGTATGTGAGCGACTCCAGGAGGCGCCGGCCCTTGCCATCGCCTTCGGCCAATTTGTGGTAGTTGACCAGCGCATGGAAGCCGTCACGCTTACGGCCGTCCCAGATGTGCCAGATGAAGGGACGGTGCCGGAACAGCTTGCAGTGCTCGTCGAAGAATCGATTACGGAGCCAATCATCGAGGGAAGCGCTTCTGGATTTGGAGAGTAGTTCCGTCAGAATTCCGTCGTGCCAGTCATCTCCGTAGGCCACATGTAGCAATTGCAGCAGGCGATCGGCCGCCGGCCGCTCGCCGCGCACCGAGGGGATGCAGACGATGCCGTCTTCGTCTTCAAAGTGGTGCAACGCCTTGGCCTTCTCAACCCATGCACGCTGCTCCTCGGCCAAATCCATTCCCGAATCGTGCTCGGCCGGCCAGCGGTAGCCGAGTAGTCGGAGGACATCGATCTGAAGAACCGTCGTGTCGGTGCGCAACGGGCCATGGGCAGTCCATTTCCTTTCTTCGTCCCATACCACCGAGCCACAGGGGTGACCGTGGAAGATCCACTGGTTGGGGTCGTTGGAGTAGGGCTTAGGGAGGCCGTTGGGGTAGCGCTCGGCTGCGACCTTGGTCCAGAGATTGAGGTCGAAGGGGACCTTGACCAAGGTGGCGTTAGTCACCTTCAGGCTTTGGTCGACTTGCCGAACCCCTTCGTTGAACTCGGGCGATGAGCAAAAGCACCAGATGGCAGGTAGATCTGCGTGGTCCTTAGGCACGACAGATGCGCAGTTCATGTCCCAGGGACTACCGGCGTTAATGGTGCACGGGAGTTCCGTCATTTGCCGGACCGCGACCCCGGCCTGCTCCCAGGCTACCTGCCCCTGAATGCGAGCCGCATCTGAGGATGCGAGGTATCCGCTTCCGTTGTCCCAAAGGAAAAATTGCTCTTGTCCCGTGAAATGTTCTGTCACATCTCCGGTCGACTGAAAGCTTTTCCACGCGCCGCCCCAACTGCCTATTTCCCGGAAGAAGCGGATAAATCTTGGATTGTCACCAGTAGTAATCCCCTGATAGGGATCCGCGAACTCCGCCAACAAAGCCAGCGCAGATCTCTCCTTTAGTGAAACGCGGGCGCCTGGATTCTCAAGCTGCGCCTTCTGGCTAACTGAAACCAGCTCGCCTTCACGCAGCACCTCTGCCTTTTTCACCGCCGTGCGTGGCCCGCTGGCGTCGATGCCGTGGAGCGCGTGCCCAGCCTGTGGCTCGGTGCGGGTCAATGTGAGGACAATCACATTGACAACCTCACCGCCAATGGTATCGAACGCACTCGGTCCAAGCCTCGCCAGAAGCTCCCAACACGCATCCTTGAGCAGGTGCTCGCGCTGCGCCCTGTAGCTGGTCAGAAACAGCCAGTTCTGCGGCATGACGATTTGGGTCACGCCCCAACCTTCAGGTAGCGAAAACTCCAGGCAACGCTCCAGAAAGACATTGGCCAGGTCATTCTTGGCCCTGGGGTAACGCCTCTCGCAGAACTTGCGCAGCCGCTCGATTTGCTTGCGGCGGATCAAGTACGGGACGTTGGTGATGACCAGGTGATAGTGGCCGCTCAGCAGGCGTGCGGCCTCGGCGAGGCCGACCGCCGCGATGGCGGTCTCTTGTCTTTCCTCCTCGCCGGCGTGTTCGCGTAGTGCTTTCTCGAGGAGTGGCTGTAGCTCATCGAAGCCGGCCGTCAACATATCCTCGGGAATCGAGCGCGTCGGGTCGATCAGACTGCCCAGAACCGGTGCGTCACGGAATGTGTCGTACAGCGCCGCCATGCCCGCCTCTAGCCGGGAGTCGCCTTCGGCGAGCGCGAGCCATTGCTCCCTCTTGCCGGCAACAGGCTGTCCACACCAAGCGAGATTGAGGCTCGGCAGCGTCCGGAAACCGCCCGCATCGGGATAACGCCATGCCTCGATGGCCAGTGCAAAAGCCGCAATCGCCACGCAGCGCTGATCGAGCTCCAGGCCGTGAATGTTCTCCCGAAGGACGACATGCACCGCCTTCGCGGCGTCCAGTTCCTCGAGGGCCATGCGCATCGGCACCAGCATCAGAAACGCCGCAACCAGAAAGTGACCCGAACCACAGCACGGGTCGAGGAGGCGGAACTCCGAAAGGTTGTCGGGCCATCTCTCGAACACGCCAGCCGCCGGCACCCCGTCATCCGTTCGGCGCAGATAGGTCAGCTCGACCGGGCAAGCCTTGTCCGGATGGCGACTGACCCACCAGGCTCCCAGTGAGTTGTGCAGCAGGAACTGTACCATGTAGGGCTCGGTGAAGAGTTGGGTTACCGCCGGCAACTCGTCGGCCCCGATCTTGACCTCCGAGCGGTTGACCGCGTCCTTCTTCTTTGTCTGCCAGAACTGGTAGATCCAGCCGAGAGAGTCAGTAGCCGTGAATACATCCGTCGGCAACCCCTCGAACAGACCTTCGAGCTTAAGCCGGTATTCGCGGGCGAGCTGCATTTCGAATACGGGGTGATCCGGCCGAAACACCTGTGGCAGCATGCGGTGCGCGAAACGCGCCGCAAGCGCCCATTTATCGACACCTTCTTCCTTCGCCAGCTCCTCACACTCGTTCAGCGTGATGGCGACCCCCATTTCGGGCTCAATCAGGAGGTGGTTCTCGGCAAGAAAGCGGGCGAACAACATCCCGTGCCAGTGCTCGTAAGCGCATTCGTGCACCAGATGATCGATTCCGTGGCCGCCCGAGCGCATCGGGGCGATCCCCAAGCTGGCGGGCGTGCGCCCGCAAGCGATTGCGCAGAGTGCGCTGCTCCGAGCCCATATGGCCGTACGGCTCGTGGTGGTGTACCGCGAGCGCTTTCAATGCCTCCCGGGCACCGACCTCGGCGACATCACGTGCCTCAATGACCGTTCGCTCAAGCTGCCTGCGGAATTCTGTCGAGAGTGTCTTCATATCGTTCCCTACGACACCACGATGGGGCCTTGCTTGAGCTGCTCGAGCAGTTCCTGTTCGGTCTTCGCGGCCCAGGCCTTGACCTCTTCTGGCGTTCGCAACGTCGCACTACTCAGCTTGACGTGCTGGGTCTTCGGCTCGATCAGTTTGTCGGCCTGGATGCGCGCGTCCCCGAAGAGCTGTGGCAGCGCGGCCGTGCGGGTCCGCCAGGCGTCCAACGAAATGCGTTCGAGCGACTCGAGGACTTCCTGCTCCGTCCCCGTGACCTCTTTTGTCGCCCTGGCGATATTCAGTCCTTTCAGAATCCGGTCGCAATCGGACTGCTCGATTTTCTGCCAGCTTTCGGCGGACTCAAGCCGCTTGGATTCCTCATCGAAGACCTCAATGTAGCGCTGCTCAGCTTCCGCCAGCGCGGTGCGTAGCGCATCGGCAAGTGCCTTGGTGAGATCCGGCACCGGGTCCGTGACATCCAGCAGGCTGCGGTTGGCCGCGATCGCGTCGATCTGCGGCTGGACTTCGTTGGCGGCATCCAATCCGTCGGCGTAGCGTGCCAGAGCCTGCAGGTGCTGGTAGGCCGGCAGACGCTTCTCCGCCAGGTCACCGGCCTTGGTCCAGTCTTCGATGTTCTGCAGGAGCTCATCGTGTCGATTGAGGATACCCACCAACTGCTCGTTGCCGGCGAGCGACTGGAGGTCCAGTAGGTGGCTGGTGGCTGGGCGCTCGGGTAGCGGCGATTCACCGCCGGCGCCACGCGCAAGCTCGCTCAGCTTGTTCAGGAACTCTCCGGCGGCGGCGGCTTCTTCGTTTGGTTTGCAGGCGACTGCGGCCGTCTGAAACAGCTTGCGCACCTTAAGGCGCTGGCGCACGTCGATGGTCGCACTCTCCACTCGGAAGTCGGTACCCGAGATCTTGACCTGATCGAGCTGACCGGGCTTGAGCGGCGTGCCGTTGCTGGTCGCTCGGAGATGACCGGTGCCGAACAGGCTGATGAGCGCGGCATCGATGGCATCGCGCGACCAGCCATAGGGCGGGTCGGAGAAGTGGGCACGTACCTCCTTGCCCTTCTTGCCGGAACCGACGAAAAGCAGCGCCGCGGAGCAGACCGGATGGTCTTCGGTCTTGCCGCTGTACTCCAACGCTTCCAGCGGGTGTTCGGCGCCTTTTTTGGCGCGCTCGATGACCTTGGACCAGCGGTGGTCGTCGGCGTCTTTGAAATCGTGGAAGAGCCGGTCGAGAGAGGCGTTGGCCGCCTCCTTGACCTTGTCTAGCAGCGTCGCTTCGAGTCGCTCACTGCCCCCCCCCTGGTAGACCTTCGCGCCGTCGACCACCTCGGCAACCAGTGCTCGCAGACTGTTGCTGGCCTCGGTCAGCCGGGTTTCCATACCCTGTCGGGCCTCGATTCCTTCCGGTGTCGTGGGGACGCCTTTGATTTCCAGGGTGTCCTTCGCGGCGCTTTGCGCGGCAACCACGCGTGCCAACGCGTCCGCCCGGCTCTTCGGGACAAATCCATGGATGATCGGGCTGTCGGGCCCGGCCGCGCGTGCATCCGCGATGACGCTCTTCTCGTCCACACCCCAGCCATCGCGGATCCAGACAGGAATCTCATGGGCAGTGCCTTGGGGCGTCTCGGCACCGAAGTGCAGCGCGAGCTTGCGCGGTTCTTTGCACTGGCCGTGGAGCAACCTCACGGATCCAATCGAATCCTGCACCGCCGCCCCGAGCAACTGGGCGCGCTTGCTGCTCATTCTGGTCGGATCGTTGACCAGCTTCGTCTGCCGATTTCGGAACTCCGCTTCCCACTCGCTGCTCTCCCGGGTCTGCAGGCTGTACTCGTCATCGAGCTTCATCAGCGTGCCGGCAGCGACCAGTTCCTCCAGCAATTTCGGAAGCTGACCGCGCAGAGTGGTGCCGTCCTTTGCCAGATCCTTGATCAGCAAATCCGCCAGGGTTTCCGCTGTGGCCCGAACGCCGATGTCGACTCCAGCTTCGCGGGGCAGCTTGCGGATGAGGAAGACCAAAGCACACAGCCGCGACTTCAGGATTCCATCCGGTGTGCCGTCGTCCTGCTCGGCGATCGTCTCGTTGACCTCGCGTAGCAGCACGCCGGACTGTAGCAGGTTGGCGGAAATCTCCTCGAACAGGAAATCTGCGGGGACCACCGTGCCGAGCGGATCGTCAGCCGTACGCCGGATCGCATCGTAGACGATGCGCAACTGGGTGCGGAGCTGACCGGCAGTTCCCGCGCGGTCAACCGCCCGCAAGGCGTGCTCCCAGAAGCGGCGTCGCACAGGGAGTAGCGGATAGTCCTCGACAAGGACCGACTTGTCCTCACTGCGAGGACCGATTCTGGTACCGACCAGGTGGCGGGCGAGTTCGCCGGCGTTGCCATCCAGAGTCGCTCTGACATCGTTGACGCGGTCCGGGCGTTTCGCCAATACGACTCGGCGTGTGACTGTTTCGACATCGGTGTCGGAGAGTTCAACGTTGACTGTGAACCGGCCTTGGAGGCGTTGCAGCGCTGGTGTGCCGGATAGCGCCGTCTGACCGGTCCCCAGGAACAGCAAGCGGTCACCAAAACGTTTGCTGCAGGCCTCCACGACTTCCTGCACCACGTAGGATCGGCTGGTGTCATCACCGATGTACTGCTGCACCTCGTCGAGGATGATGACTGTGCACGGCGTTTCGCCTTCGGGGGCGAGAGCGTCCTGCAGCGCGGTAGTGAATTCGTCGGTGGTGATGTCCTTCGGTTTCGGAAACTGCGCGCGGAGCGCTCCCCTGGCGTCCTTCTCGCTGCCGGCGAAATTGGGATCGGCGGCGAGCAGAGCTTTGGCGATGAGCGGGCTGACATACATATCGTTCAGCTCGCGGCGAAAGTCGCGCTCTTGCGCCTCTACAGCGGCGCGAACCTGGTCGTAGATTTCGTTTTTCCTGAGCCAGAGGCAGAAACGCGCCTGTGGATAGCTCTCGGGAAGATCCGCGGACTTGAACACGATCCCGAGCAGCGCAAGCCGGACGCTATCGCCGGCGCCGGCGCCCAACGTACCCGCAGCGGCGTGAAGCCCGGCGGCGCGCTTACCCAATGTGGTGATCTCCTTGAGCACGTCCTGCACATCGGTCGGCAGTCGGGCGAGGCCGCGCGCACTCGCGCCGTCTTCCGGGAAGGTGTAGTCGGTCCACAGGAAACGCAGCATCTTCGCCAGATGCGATTTACCGCTACCGAAGAAGCCGCTGATCCAGGCCGCCGGCTGCTCGGGTTGGCCCTGGTTACTCATGTAGGAATCAAGGATGCGAACGAGGCCCCGCTGGTACTCGCCCTCGCAAACGAAGTGCTGCAACTCGAAGCGCAAGGTACGGCGATCGTCGTCGGTGAGGGCGTCGGTCATCGTCGCGACGCCGTTGTTCAACAAGGTGATCTTGCTGGGGTCCCTTTGGTAGATGTCCCGGTTTTTCATACCTCGTACACTCCTCGATCTTCGTGGAAGGTTATCGGGACTGCTAGGTAGTTCCACCCATCCCGTGCATCCAGCAAACGATAGTTGCTGTTCTCGTATTCGCCGGGGAAGAACACCACCACGCGACCTCTGATGTCCCGCTCGATTTTATTCATGAGTTCGGACACGCGCACGAATCCGAACAGCGAAGCGATGCCGTAAATGCCTACGACAGAATTCTCGTCGGCCTCCGAAGATGTCAGCTTCTCCCGCACCCGCCCGGCTACGTGCTCGAGGAAGTCATCCTCAAGCTTGAGGTCAAGGTCCTCCGGCGATTCGAAATAACTGTCCCGGTATTCCGTAGCCGCCATCCATTGGGCGAAGACACGGGTCAGGTCGCACTCGAGCCAACCGTGGCCTGCCTCGGCCGTCGCCATGGAGAATAGATCTTTGCGCGCCCGCAGGCGGCGTTCGTCGGCTTTATCGTAGACGATGAAGACGGCGCGCTGTGCACCGGCCAGGTCCTTCTGCCAGGGCAACGCGATATAGCTCTTGTAGCGTTCAGCCAACCTGTCGATGCGCCCCATGGATCAACCCCCGTTCGTTGTTGGTGAAGAGCGCCGGAAACGACACATCGATCATCGAGCCGGATTGTTTGAAATCGAGCAGCCCTAGCCGCTTGGCGTCGACCGCCACATCTATGAGATCGTCAGGACTCGTATCGAGTGCGGCTGTCCAAGGCGTCTCGAACAACAAGCGACCGCGCCGCCCAATCGCGAACCCGAGCAGCAAGGCGAACATCGTTGCGGCAGGCGTCGCCTCAACACGCTGCCGGATCTTCCGCCCTCCGCCTCGAAGATGCCGGGACTGAGTCCACGAGGACGAGGCATTGCGTACGACCTTGTCCAGGGTTGCTTCATTCAGCCGGTCGCCGACAGCGTCGCTGAGCGCGTCTTGCATCGACTGACGGGCGAATTCGTTGCCGTGGGGTGTGTGCACGACGGCGGTCACCGTTGCCCTGAGTAGCGGGTCTCGGGCCAAGGCCAGGAGCAAGGCGAGCAACGGCCGGCTGGTCTCGTTTCTTACCCAAAGATCTCTCAGCACCCAGAATAGAATCACCCGCGGGTCGAGGGCATAGAGCTCGGTCAAGCGCTGGAGAGAGAGTTTGCGCGTCGCCGCCGTCCGCTTGCCAAGACAGTTGTGCACTATCACCGCGTCCGCATAGTCATCGCGGACCGCGTCCCCTGGAACCGCGTCCAGGAGGTGCGAGAGCTCGTCGAGCATGATCGTGCGGCTGGTGTGGGTGCCTCGGTCGCCAGATCGGAAGCCCCAGAGAGCCGACTGAGCGGGCGTTAGCCCGACGATGCCTGCTTCGGAATTCAGACTGGATATTGCGGCCATAATGGAACATTATAACCGAATATGAAACAGATGCTAATCTGCGCCGGCAAAATAGCCGGCGTAACTATCTACTACAGAAATCAACTGCCCTTTGGTCCGTCAAGTGGAGCAGGCCATGATGTCAAGCCGCAGGCCGATTACAACAGACGCATCTGGTCAGCCAGCGACTGGTGTGCCGGCTGTTACAATTGCACCGATCGGTAGGCCCGATACGATCGGTTTGTAGTCGGGACGATGAGGCGCTGAAGGCGCGTCTGAAGGCGTTGGCTCACCGGTACCAGCGTTACGATTATCTGCTACTGCACCGGTTGCTGAGGAATGAAGGCTTGGTTGTCAACCGCAAGCGCACATGCCGTGTGTACGTAGAGTTGGGACTGCAGGTACGCACGTAGCGGCGCAAAAAGCTACGGCGTCCGCGGGTGGCGATGTCGCTACCCACGCGAGTGAACGAGCGATGGTCGGTCGATTTCATGTCCGATCAATTGGCCAACGGTCGGAGGTTTCGTATTCTCAATCTGGTGGATAATTTTTCCAGGCAGTGCGTGGGACAGATCGTCGACACCTCAATTTCCGGTGCTCGTTTTGCCCGCTATCTGAATCAGTCTGGCGAGCGTCAGCCACTGCCCAAAACCTTGGTGTGTGATCACGGGACGGAACTGACCAGTAAAGCCATGTTTTTCCCGAGTGCTCGTAGCGGCACGACACTGCATTTTATTCAGCTTGGGAAACCCACGCAGAATGCCTTCGTGGAAAGCTTCAACGCCCGGCTTAGAGACAACTGCCTCAGCCAGTACTGGTATCCGGGATATATACGAAGCCAAGCAACTGATCGAAGACTGGCGCCGTCACTACAACCAGGAACGACCGTATAGCTCGCTGGGTTACGCCACCCCAGCCGAGTACGCAGCACGAGCAGCCTGATAAGATGTTTTTTTCTCATTCCAAGTGGACCTATATCAGGGGGAAGATCACAAGCACTCAAGCAGCTTCAAGACAACGCACTGTACCTGCCGAGGCAAGACCGGCACTATCCGGACCGCGATCGACTGGCGTTACGCTTCGAAGACTTCAAAGCCGCCACCTGATGGACATTTCCGCAGACGATTCTCCGGAACTTTCGGGGCGGTTCAATTTGAGATGCGAATATCGGTCGCATAATGATTCTGTTGTGCGCGACGACAAAGAACCCGGATCTGAATGAAAGCGGACAAAAACATCTCCGCCTACCGCCATATGCGCACACAGCCACTGTGGCGGTTGCTTGCTTCAGACAACGGCCCCACGGTCATTGGTCTGCTTCAGTCACACCTGTATGAAAAGGAGCGCAATCTTCCGGCCTCGATCCTGTTCGAGCGGCTGACGCGGGATCTGGAAGAACTCCGGGCCCGGGGTGATGATCTGCCCCAAGCGGTACAGGCCTATGTCGCTAACTGGCTGAGCGACGGTTACCTCGAACGGCGTTTCCCACCTGGCGCAACAGAGGAAGAGTATGAGCTTTCTACGGCCACGGTAGAGGCGATCCGTTTTCTATCCAGCATCGCCAAGCCCCATTCGGCTGCGACCGAGAGCCGCCTGTCACTGGTTATTCAGGCCCTGATAGGGCTGGCGGAAGATACCGATACCGACAAGGAACACCGGATCGAGCGGCTGATGGCCGAACAGGCACGCATTGATAAGGAGATCGAGGCGATACAAAAGGGGCAGATGCGGATCCTGCCACGCGATTCCGCTCTGGAGCGGACTCGGGAGATTATCACTCTGGCCGATGATCTAACCGGTGACTTCCGTCGGGTGCGCGATCAGTTCGAGCAGCTGAACCGGAAGCTAAGAGAGCGCATCCTGGATAGCGAGGGCAATCGGGGCGAGGTGCTCGACTCGCTGTTTGCCGGGATCGACCTGATTGCGGAGAGCGAAGCAGGCAGGACATTCTCCGCTTTCTGGCGCCTGCTGACAGATCCCGGGCAGGCAGCGATGTTGGAAGAATCCCTCGATAACGTGATGTCGCGCGAGTTTGTCAGCGAACTCGATATACAGGAGCGCCGCTTTCTGCTGCGACTGACGCGGAACCTGCTTGAACAAGGCGGCGTAGTCCACGAGGTGCTACAGACCTTCGCCCGCAGCCTCAAACACTTCGTACAAAGCCGTGAGTATCTTGAGCAGCGCCGTGTGAACCAGTTGCTGAAGGAAGCGCAACGTGCCGCGCTGGCGATCAAGGACGAGGTCAAGGCAACAGAGTCCCTCGAATATTCCCTGGAGCTGACCGGTAGCCGGTTGTGGTCCTTGTCCCAATGGGTGCTTTACGACCCATCGTTGCAAGCAACCCCAGAACAGATGCGTGAAGGCAAACCTCCGTCCATCGATCTGGAGTCGATCGGTGAGCTGGTTGCTCAATCGGAGATCGATTTCCGCACGCTAAAGGAGAACGTGCGCTCCCTGCTCAAACAATGTGAGCAAGCCTCTATTGGCGATGTGTTGGAGCACTTTCCGGCTTCGCAAGGGCTGGGAAGTGTTGTCGGCCTGCTAGCTCTGGGCAGTCGTCATGGGATCAAGGACAATAGTGTCGAAACAGTTGCCTGGGTGGGTGAAGACGATCAAGGGCGCCGTGCCCGCATTCCAAAAATCTATTTTTTGAGGGCTCGCCTGGATGAACTGGCCTGATAATCTGCCGGAGGATGAGGTATTGGAAATAGAGGGCGCGGAGCAGGAGTCGGCGCAGGCACTGTATTGTGGAGACAGTGGCGAGTTGCCGCTGGATGCACGCAGGGTTTTGGTACAACTCCTCGCAGGCCCGTCATTGGATGGTCGGCGGCATTCCAGGCTGTGGCCGATCCTGATTCGGGATGAAGCAGCGATCCGCAGCCGTTTGTCAGAGTTGTTCCTGCAGTTGGTGATCGACCGCGACCTGCAAGTGGCCTTTACTCGCCAAGCCGATACGGGTGATCTGGAAGTGCCCTCGCTGCTGCGTCGTGCCAACTTGACCTTCCTCGATTCCATTCTGTTGCTCCACTTGCGCGAACGACTCACCCAGGCCGAAGCGCATGGCGACCGGGCGGTGGTATCGACCGATGAGATCGTCGAGTTTCTCGGTGTTTATGAACAAGCCGGCAACACGGACCGGGCGCTTTTCGAAAAGCGCATTTATGCATCGATCGAGAAGATCAAAAAGCACAGCATCTTGCGGAAGATTCGGTCCAGCGATGACCGCTTCGAGATCTCGCCCACACTAAAGCTCCTGTTCTCGGCGGAAGAGATTCAGGCGTTGACTCGTATTTACCGCGATATGAACGCGGCTGAGGAATCGGTCGAACAAGGTGAGTAGATGCAGTCAGAGGAGGAAAAGGAATGAGTACCGAACTTAGGATGGAGTCTCTTTTCGCACCGGTACAGTTCCGCATGTCCCGGCTCCAAGTCCACAACTGGGGTACCTTCTCCGGTATTCATGACGTTCCGATCTCCGAGCAGGGCTTTCTGTTTGTTGGCCGATCGGGTACTGGAAAATCGACACTTCTGGATGCGTTTTCCGCGCTATTGGTCCCACCGCGATGGGTAGATTTCAACGCCGCAGCGCGGGAGGCAGAAAAGACAGGCCGGGATCGAAACCTGGTGAGTTATATCCGTGGCGCATGGGCGGAGCAGAAAGACGATGCGTCAGGCGAGATCGCGACGCGTTACCTGCGCCCCGGGACCACCTGGTCGGCACTGGCACTGACTTACCGGAATGCTGTTGACCAACACGTGGTGCTGGTGCAGGTATTGTGGCTGCGAGGGAGCGCAAACGGAGCCAGCGACGTTAATCGCCATTTCGTGATCTTTGAGCGTCCGTTCGAGCTAAATGAACTGGAGGTGTTCGGGCAGTCCAATCTGGAGGTGCGCAAGCTGAAGCAGGTGTTCCCGGATGCCTTTACCTGCCGCGAGTTCCCGCCATATCGGGAACGATTCTGTCGCTTGCTTGGCATCGAGAGCGAAGTAGCGCTACGGTTGCTGCACAAGACACAGTCGGCAAAGAATCTTGGCGATCTCAACACATTCCTGCGGGAATTCATGCTGGACAAGCCGGAAACCTTCGATGTCGCCGATCGGCTGGTCAGCGAGTTCGATGAACTCAACGCTGCCCACCAGGCAGTCGTTATGGCACGTCAGCAAGTGGATACCTTGTCGCTGGCGAGAGAGAAATATCAGCACAGGCAATCGCTTCTGAACAAGCGCAGTGGTCTCGATGAACTTCTGACCGGGATCGACAGTTACGGTGGACGCCGCCGTATTGACCTGCTTACGCAACAAATCGAACATTTGAAGATCCAGGTCGATGGGCTGGAAGGGGAAGTCAGCCGGAAACAGGCTGCGCTCGATCAGCAAACCGATAGGCTGCGTGAACTTGAGCGCCAGCATCGGGCGGCCGGCGGTGATCAGGTAGAAAACTGGCAAGCGGAGAAGTCTGCGCTTGAGAAACAGCGTGAGGAGCGCCTGCTCAAGCGGACACAAGCGGAGGGTGCGTGCCGACGGCTAGACCGGACCTTTCCGGATTCCCCTCACCGGTTTGCTGAGTTGATCGGCGAGGCGCGTCAGGAGCTTGAGCGCTGGGAGAGTGGTAATACCGAGATCCGCGAAAAACGGGACCCGTTGGTGATCGAGAAACGGAAGGCCGAGACGGAGTTTACGCAGACAGCCGGAGAGGTGAAAGCCCTGGAACGGCAGCCATCCAATATCCCTTCACATATGTTGGATCTGCGACAGGAGATTGCAGCAGCCATAGGCGTTTCCGAGAACGCATTGCCTTTCATCGGCGAGCTGATCGAGGTCAAGTCGGACGAGGCAGAGTGGCAAGGGGCCATTGAACGGGTGCTGCATGGATTCGCTCTCTCCCTGTTGGTCGGTGAACGTCACTACTCTGCGCTCTCCAGCCATATCAATAGTCTCCACCTTGGTCGGCGACTGGTCTATTACCGGACCGGGCCTGTCGAGCACCAACAGGCCAAACCGGTCGGGGCAGATTCGCTGGCACTCAAGCTGAATATCAAGAAGTGCAACCAATCTGAATGGCTGAATGCCGAGCTGCGTCGCAGATTCGACTATACCTGTGTCGACTCCGTTCAGTCGTTCCGACGCGCAGACCGAGATCGGGCGCTCACCAAAGAGGGACAGGTCAAGCACAGCAAAACCCGCCACGAGAAAGATGACCGCCACGGCGTCGGTGACCGCCGTTTCTGGAGCTTGGGATTCAATAACCGTGAAAAGCTCGCGCTCTACAAAAAGCAGGCCCAAGAGCTTGCGGATGAGATTTCCGGTTTGGACAAACGTATCAAGGCGCTATCTGCAAAGGAGGGTGCTCTGGCCAAACGCGCGATGCACTGCCAGACACTGATCAATCTGCGGTGGCAGGAGGTGGACATTGCGCCCTTGCTGACAAGTATCGACGAACTGGAACGCAGGATTCGGGATGCCCTGGAGGAGAACACGGCACTGAAGGATGTCACCAATCAACTCGACCAACAAAGGAAGGCTGTCAAACAGGCGGATAAAGCGCTTCGTGATACAAGAATCGAACATCAAGGCGCCGTTGATCAGGTAGGTAAGAATGAAGAGGAGCGAAAGACGCTCTGGAATGGCCCAAGCCTCATACCGTTGACACCCCTGCAACGGCAGGGGCTGGATGAGCGATTTGATGCACTACGGGATCCGGTGCGGCTGGACAACCTGGATAGTCTGACACTATCTGTGGAGCGGTCGATCTGTAAGGAGATCGATGAGATCAGGCAGGCGATTTCCAAATGCGAGCGGTCTATCGAGAAACGATTTGATGCGTTTGTCCGTGAGTGGCCTGCCGAGGCGGAGGGTCTGGATGCGACCCTTGCAGCGGCACCCGATTTTCTTGCCAAGCTGAACCGTCTCGAAACCGATGGCCTGCCGGCCCATGAACAGCGCTTTTTCGAATTGTTGAAGAACCAAAGCAACCAGAATCTGGCGGCGCTTTCCACCTATATGAAAAATGCCCGCAAGGAGATCCTGGAACGCATGGAACTGGTAAACGACAGCCTCGCCCAGAAACCGTTCAACCAGAGCACCAGTCAAACCACCTTCCTGCATATTGATGTCAGTGACCGGCAATTATCGGATGTGCGTGAGTTCAAGCAGGAGATGCAGCAGGCGCTAAGCCACGCCTGGAGTGAGGATCCGGAATTGGCGGAGTCGCGCTTTCTGGCATTGCGTCGTCTGGTGAAACGTCTTTCCAACCAGGAACCGGAGAATAAACGCTGGCGCCAGACTGTACTGGATGTCCGACAACACATGGAGTTTATCGGCAGGGAAACAGACGAGCGTGGTGTCGAGGTGGAAGTTTACCGGAGTGGCTCGGGTAAGTCGGGTGGCCAACGGCAGAAGCTGGCCACAACCTGTCTGGCCGCAGCACTGCGCTATCAGTTGGGTGGCAACGAAAACGGCGTGCCCATGTATGCGCCGGTTGTACTCGACGAGGCGTTTGACAAGACGGACAACGAGTTCACCGCGTTGGCCATGAATATCTTCGCCAACTTCGGTTTTCAGATGATCATCGCCACACCGTTGAGATCGGTCATGACGCTTGAACCGTTTATCGGTGGCGCCTGCTTTATCGACATCAGTGACCGGCGCGTCTCCGGCGTCTTGAAGATCGAGTACGATTTGGAGCAACAGCGCCTGAAACTCCCTGCCCATGTGCATCAGGAGGGTCAGCTTTGAAGTTTCCCGAGGACGTCCAAAAGCAACTGTCGCGCCGCTTCAAAAACAAGCATCGTGAGTGGTTGACGACGGGTAACAACGAAAATCGACTGGAAGAAGGCGCATGGCCACTGGAGATCAATCTGGGTGTCCCCACGGAAAACCAAGCGCTAAAACAGGTCGAAGATGTTCGCGCCTGGGTGGCGGCGTGGCAAGCCTGGAACGGCGTCGGGACACTTTCCTGGAATGATCGACGTTGGCGAACCTTGGGCACTCAGCGCGTTCCGGAGAAATTGGTGCTGGATACTCCCGCGAAGGTTGCGCAATCGGTCTCTGAAGCAGATCGCTGGGACCGAGCTCAACAGCGGTATGGGGAGCTTCTTGGACGTTGGTCTGCGCTGGCGAGCAAACTGGCCCGCTATTTTGACCTGCTTGCCGATTACAGTGACGTGGATTATCGGCGCTTGATCGATATGATCACCTGGATTGACACAAATCCCGCATCCAACCTCTATCCCAGGCAACTGCCCGTAGCAGGCTTGGACAGCAAGTGGCTCGAGAGACATAAGGGGCCACTGGCTGAACTTGTTGGCACCGTTCGAGGCGAACCCTCCGGTAAAAGTGATTTCTTTCGATGCTGTGGGCTGAAAGCACCGCCGCGACCAATCCATCTACGCATACTGGACCACGGTTTGAGAGAGCATGTCGGCGGATTAGGCGACATCTCGTCGCCCTGGAAACAACTGGCCGACCTTGATATCCCGGCCACCAACGTATTCATCGTTGAAAACCTGCAGACCGGTCTTGCATTTAATGATCTGCACGGTTCGGTCGTCATTATGCAACTCGGCAATGGTGTCGACGTTCTGGGCTGTCTGCCCTGGGTCAACAAGGCACACTGCATTTATTGGGGCGATTTGGATACGCACGGCTTTGCGATTCTCAATCGAGCGAGAATGTACCTTCCCAAACTGAAATCCGTATTGATGGATGAAGGGACCCTCCACGACCATCGGGATCTGTGGGTGGAGGAAAAGGTACAGTATGGTGAAGGCGCATTGACCTTGCTGTCTGATTCCGAGCAGGCGGTGTACCAGACCATCAAGCGCAATGGCTGGGGACAGAATGTCCGCCTGGAGCAGGAGCGGATCGCTTGGGATGTCGCCTGGAAGGCATTGCAGCAGGCAATTTGATCGAGGTGACGAATGAGTCAAATGCTTCGGTTAGCCGAAGGACGCTCTACGAGGAAGTCTGGGCCGAGCCGATGACGAAAGCCGCGGCCTACCCCGCATCCGTCACCGATTCGTGATTCCGGTGCAGCTTTCCGTTGAACGCTGCTGATTACATGTCTGTGCCCGGTATCCGGACATTCGGCACCGCGATGAATTGAACCGCCCGCCCCCCACGCTACGGACCCGGATTGCTGGCCCGATTCGGTCTTCCGGCGGGTAGCCAGCGAAGGTCGGAAGTTGCGGTCAAGAACGTGCTGTCCGACGCGAAGATCAGCATTCGCGAAACGAAGCGTGCGGTTGTCGAGTCTTCGGTGGGGATGTTGGCCAATATGTTTCCGGCCTCATACGAGCAGACGCTTGAACCCATCCGAAAAGTCGAAGAAGGCGTAACGGGCGGAACCGATGCAAAAAGAAGGTGTCGATGAATTTGCCGCAGCCTGCCGGATTGCAACCTGCCGGATTGCCGAAAATATCACCCGGAAGAAGCGGCAGTGTGCGTCTGCCGGAGGGCTCAGCCCAAGACCAGTTTGAACACGCCTGCGGTGATGCCGAGTAACACAGCGACACCGCCGAGCAATCGCCAAATGAGGCGGACTTCAAGTTGGGTGATGCCTACCTTAAGTTGAGTGATGCCTACCTTAAGTTGGGCGATATCTGCACCAAGGCGTACCTCGAGTTGGGCCAAATCCGACTTTGTTGCCAACTCGCCACCGAAGGGCAAATCTTCGACGGCCCGCTCTGCGGTGTCTTCGGAGGTGCCAGCCTCGACCAAGGCTTTGTACAGTGCGGTTGCGCTCATGATGTCTATTCTACTCACCACCACTGCCGCGGCACAATCAAGCGCCGACTACTGGCGCTTCGGCAACGGAGGAGCGGTCAACACCGAGAATCTCACCGAACGGGTGCCCGCGCGAACAGGCCCCGATACATTGATCACCGACCTGAATACCTGCGGCAAGTTCACCCCCGAAGGTCGGCATCAACTCGCTTCCCTGTGGGCTTGATCAGACTCAACACCGTCCTTGCCCACGCCCGCATATCGTGTCGAACTCGTCCGTGAATCCCAAGCACCCAAGTAGACGGCCACGACATCTTGTCTGTCGCCACTCGATACGACGCATGCCTGTTGAGCAACCGAAGGAAAAAACCAGGATAGCAATGCTATTTGCAACCAAATGATTGTATCTTTAGGTTGTTACAATCTGAAAATTGATTTATATTTGCATTTTTAGATCATATGATTGATATTAACGGGAGTTTTCTGTAGCCATGGCACTGAGCGCGTCGATAAGACGTGAATTGGTTGTCTTGGCACGAAGGAGTAAAGCGCGCACGGTGAAGTTTCGTAAAGACCGACCGACTAACTGGAGACCAACCCAGGTACGCAACCCGGACGCGGACGGGATGCTCGATGAATACTTCACAAAAGCATCGGCCTGGGAGTACATCGCAACGATGCTAGAGAATGGGCACCCGGTTAAAACCGTGGAGTTGCATAAGCCACCAGGAGCCAAAGGTTACGTGATGAAAATCAAAATCGAGCCCGGCAAGCCCCAGCTCTACATCAAGTTGCAACTGGGGGACGGGAAGATCATCGGACGCAGTTTTCACTATTCTGAATAACCTAGAACCGGAGAACATGGGAGTGAATTCAAGAAAATCAAAGACCAGGCCGCAGAAAGAGCAGCCGGAATTCACCTGCCCATTGTGCGGCAGCGCGGAGATCACTACCTCATGGAATCCTTTCACATTCAACTACGGGTCCGGGAAGTCCATGGCGGAGTTGACAGTAAATGTCCCCGCGCGCCGGTGCGAAGCCTGCGAGTTCGAATATCTCGATGAAGAGGCCGAACACCTGGAACACGAAGCGGTATGCCGACACCTTGGCGTCCTGCCGCCGACCGAGATACGGCGCATCAGGAAAGAATGCAATATGACACGGGCGAGATTTGCCGAGGTGACCAGGCTCGGTGAAGCATCTCTGAATCGCTGGGAGAACGGCCTGAACATCCAGACGCACGCATACGACCTGTACCTGCGCCTCCTGACGCGCCCAGGCAACATGCTGGCTCTTGAAAAGCTTGCACATTCCGACACCCCTCCCCGGACCGAGATCCTGGCCGAGCATCGATTCCGTGTCCTGGAAGTGAACGAGAACGTGCAAAAGGAACAAGAAAGCTTTCGATTGCACAAGGCGGCGTAACGCCATGTACGTCACTACGTTCTATTCCTTCAAAGGTGGTGTCGGCCGAACGATGGCCCTGGCCAACGCCGCCGCCACTCTTGCCCTGCGCGGTCGCCGTGTGTTGGTCGTGGACTTCGACATCGAGGCACCCGGGCTCGACACTTTCGACGCGCTGAAGCCGCGTGAAGAGGTTCCCGGAGTCATCGATTTCGTCACTCGCTACCTGGAATCCGGGCAAGCTCCGGATGCCTCAGGCTTTATCGGCGAATGCCCCCCTATCGGGAAACGAGGCGGAAAGCTGTGGATCATGCCATCGGGCAGGAACGAAAGCTACGCTGCGAATTTCAACCAGGTCGATTGGGGTGATCTGTACGAAAGACACGAGGGATTCTTGTTGTTTGAAGACCTCAAGGCGCAGTGGAAACAGGGTTTGGGGAAAGAGGGTCTGGAACCGGATTACGTGCTGATCGATTCCCGCACCGGGCACACGGATACGAGTGGGATCTGCACCCGGCAGCTTCCCGATGCGGTTGTTGTCCTGTTCTTCCCGAATGAACAGAACTTGCGGGGATTGATCGACGTGGTAGGCGATATTCGAGCCGAGGCCAAAGGGCCGCGCAAGAAGAATATCGAACTTCACTTCGTGATGTCCAACGTGCCGGATCTGGATGACGAAGACCGGATACTCGAAAGCAAGGTCGAGGCCTTTCAGGACCGGCTCGGCTTCCCACAGGAGCCGATGATCGTGCACCGGTACGACAGCCTTTCCCTCTTGAACCAGGTGGTTTTTTCAAAGGACCGCCCGAAAAGCCGGCTGGCGAAGGAGTACAAGGAGGTCGTCCATGAAATTGCCGTGCGCAACTGGAATGACCGGGACGGGGCACTGGAGTATATCCGACGGGCGGTTCGATCATGGAGACGGATAGACGACGATTCGACACTCAAGCAGGAGGAGATGCTTGACAGGATCGAACAGGTGCACCGGAAAGATGGGGAAGTTTTGTTCCGCCTGGGTGGACTCAAGGAGTTCCTTGGTGACCAGGAATCGGCATCCTTGCTGATCGACCAGGCAATCGCTGCCGGATACGATAAACCGGAAGCCTATTTCGAACGTTCGAGAATCCGCGAACAAACCGGCGATCCGGACGGTGCAAGCGAGGATCTCCGGAGTGTGCTGAAGCTTCAACAAGTCTCTCCGCGTATGGTAAGAGGGACAATTTCCCGGCTAATGCGCCTGAGAGCATGTGACCGAGAAGAAGTGGTCAATTTTCCCGCAGTATTGTCGTTGGATCATCGTGGCAAGCTCATGTTGGCCAGTATATTCAATCGTTCAATGGCCGATGCGCGGCTTGCGGTATCTCTTCTCGAACCAATACTCGATGCCGACAAACTATCGGAAGACCAGCGTGACCTGGTGAGGCAGCAGTTAGGACTACCGTATATGGGGCTGGGAAGATATTCAGAGGCGGCACGGGTGTTTCGAAATGAGGAAAAGAATATAGCCGACTTGAGCATTGATGCTGAATTCAATTACGCCATGGCACTGTGGGGCGAAAATAAGACAGTGCAACCGGAGATCTTTCAGCATGTTGTCGAGCTTGATCGCTCGGAGTCCCGGAAGGACAAGAACCTGAATTACATCCAATGCATGGCGATTGCCTATTGGGCGGTGGGAGACAATGACACGGCTCTTAACTGCGTGAAACAAGCACAACAGGTTGTTAACGAAGACGATTTTGGAACGGAGTTCAGTTGCTGGCGCTATCTCCGGGTCGATTCAAAATCTTTCAGCGAAGATCTCGACGAAATTCGTGCCTTGATCGAAGGTCGTAATCCCCGACTGCCAAGGTTCATGGCCGGGAACGGGAACGGACCTGCCGAGATGCAGTGAGGATATGGCGGCCTGCACCGCACCCTGTCGGAGAACCTGACGTTCAACAATCGTCGATGCCAAGCGCAGCCCCGCCGAGATGGAGGCGGCCCGCAGGCTTCATCGCCATACCGGCAAGGCATCGCGCAGGTATCGGGATTTTCTCTACCGTACCCATAAATCCTGGAGCCGTAGCCGACGGGTGGTAGGCAAAGCGGAGGTGCTGGCCAAGGGGGAAAACCCGCGCTTTGTGATGACCAGCCTGGCACCTCGGCAAGCTGCTGCAAAGCGCCTGTACGAGCAACTGTACTGCGCCCGCGGAGAGATGGAGAACAGGATCAAGGAGCAGCAGTTGGACCTGTTTGCCGACCGCACCAGTTCCCACACGATGCGCGCAAATCAGTTGCGGCTGTACTTCACTTCCTTCGCTTACGTGCTGATGCAAGGCATCCGACGGCTGGGTGCCCGCGGCACCGACCTGGCTCGTGTGCAGTGCTGCACCCTGCGGTTGAAGCTGTTGAAAGTTGGTGCGCGGGTGCGGATCACGTTACGCCAGGTGTGGGTGTCGTTCTCCGAGTCTTGGCCCTATGCGGGGATCTTTATCCGCGTGCTGGAAAACCTGCACGCAGAACCTGTCCGGAGCCCGCCCGGGTAGTCCGGGCTTCCCCACGCCCTGCAGATCACGATGAGCGGTGCTGCACTGGGGACACCGCAGGCACACAATCCGGCATTCACCACCAACCGGTTCGCTCTGAGCCTGCGCCAACCCCTCCGGATACCCTCGGACAGGCTATAACAGTCATCCGATACGGGATTGGATCCATGGAGAACGCATCAAGACAAAAATCAGTGCTGCTCAACGGGAATCTATGCCGAAATTACAAATCGGTGAATTTTCCGGGCTACAAGGTGGACGCCCCATTGAGATGCGCTAGAAGCAAACGATGATTTTCAACCACCGGCGAAATTTGGAAAGTTTTGCGCTACCCCGACCAACATTACACAAGAGGACAAGGCTATGACCCCATCAACCAAAAAGGACAACAAGGCCATGAAAAAATCTACACCAAAGCCCACCAGCGACACAAGCAAAGCACCGCACCGCAAAATTAAAGGCCAACGGCAAGGCCCCAGACGCAGTACACAAGGTTGACTACCAAGCCCGATACAGGCTATGCTGGCGCGCAATGGACGGGTTGCGAATTCGGCGATACTCTCGGATCAAAAACCTCCCCCAGCGACATCAAACACCATAGCATGTTGAGCGACATAGTAACCGGCAGCGGCCTGCTGAACCTGTCATGGTGGGGATACATCGTTGTCGCGTTGGTTACAACCCATATCACCATCGCCTGCGTGACGCTGTTCTTACACCGCTCACAGGCGCATCGCTCGGTCGAGTTTCACCCCGCCATAACTCACTTCATGCGTTTCTGGCTATGGGTCACCACCGGGATGATCACCCGCGAATGGGTTGCGGTGCATCGCAAGCATCACGCTACCACGGATACTGAAGAAGATCCGCATAGCCCGGTCACGCACGGCATTCTCAAGGTCCTGCTGCAAGGTACCGAGTTGTATCAAGAAGCCTCCACCAACGAGACTACCAGGAAAATCTACGGTCGTGGAACCCCCAACGACTGGGTAGAAAAAAACATTTACACCCACCACCCGCTGATGGGCATCCTGCTGTTGCTCGGTGCGGACTATCTCTTGTTCGGCTTCTGGGGTATTTCCATCTGGGCGGTACAGATGATGTGGATACCGTTTTTTGCCGCAGGTGTAATCAACGGCGGGGGACATTTCTTCGGCTACCGTAACTATGAAACCCCCGACCAGTCCACCAATGTCGGCAACATCGGCCTTTTGATCGGAGGCGAGGAGTTACACAACAACCACCACGCTTTCCCGACCTCGGCAAAAATGTCGGTGAAAAGCTGGGAGTTCGACATTGGCTGGCTGTATATCAAAGCACTGGAGTTCCTCAAACTGGCTCAGGTCAAACAGGTTACGCCGCCGCAAAAAGCCAGTTCCAATATTCCCCAACTCGACGTAAGCACCGTGCAGGCGCTCGTGCATGGACGTCTGCATGTGATGACCGAATACGTGCGCACGGTCATGCTTCCTGTTTTCAGGCACGAGTTGAATAAAACGAGGAGCCTGGCTTATCAACGTCTCCTGAAAAGGATCAAGAAGCCTTTCCTGCACCACGAAAAAATCATCGTCACTCATGCTCATGAACACCGGGACCTGAAGGATGTGCTGGAAAACAGCATCGCGTTAAAAACCGTTTATGAGGCCAGACATCATCTGCAATTCCTGTGGCAGGATTTGCGCCATGATCACGAGAAGTTCAGAAAAGAATTGCTCCGCTGGTGTGCACAGGCCGAAGAAAGCGGCCTGAATCTGCTGGCGGATTTTGCCCGAAGAGTGAAGGCCCGCACTGAAACCACGCAGGCGCCAGCCTGATATTCACCCGCACCTCGCGGCCTATGCCTTGGCTTGCGACATTGCCTGACATAAGGATCCGGTAAGCAAGACCTGCCTGCCTTGCAATTGATACGGAAATAAACGGCTGCGGTCGAAAAAGCCCGGCGAGAAAGCCTGGGCGAGAAAGCCTGGGCGGCAGGCTCACTTGATTACTTGATCTTGCTTTCCTTGTAGATCGTATGTTTGCGAATCACCGGATCGAACTTCCTGATCTCGATTTTCTCGGTCATTTTCCGCTTGTTTTTCGTCGTTGTATAAAAGTGTCCTGTCCCGGCGCTCGAAACAAGCTTTATTTTTTCACGTACCGCCATCACCGCCTCCTAAAGTACCGGGGAAATATCACATGAAGCCGCGCTTGCGCGCTTCGGCAACAGCGACCTTGATCCCTTTCTTGTTAATGATTCGCATCCCTTTCCTGGATACCCGTAACTTCAACCAGCGGTTCTCCTCGTCCACCCAGAATTTCAACCTATGAAGATTTGGCAAAAAGCGGCGGCGGGTCTTATTATGTGCATGAGAAACATTATTCCCGCTCATGGGTCTTTTACCCGTTATCTGGCATATTCTTGACATGGCTATAGGCTACGCTTCCTCTAAGGGGGCGAAAATAACAGAAAACAACCGCTACATCAAGCCATGGATACAATCTTTCTGAAAGAACTGGAGGTCAAAACTACTGTCGGTATCTTCGAATGGGAGAAACGTATCAAGCAAACCGTGTTGATCGACATAGAAATATCCACGGATCTGAGCGCCGCCGCCGTAAGCGATGATCTGAAAGATACGATCGACTACAAAAAAATAGCCAAACGTATCAAAAGCTTTGTAGAAAGTCACAGGTTTAACCTGCTTGAGGCACTGGCGCAAAAAATTGCCGATGTGCTGATCGACGAATTCGACATTCGGCAAACCACGGTCACCGTAAACAAACCTCGGGCGATCCGAGGATCAAAAGCCGTGGGTGTCCGCATCCACAGAAAAGGATAGCCGCCCGCGCGATGGGGGGAGGGAAATCCAAGCGGGTGTACGTCAGCATCGGTAGCAACATCGACAAAAGCCACAACGTAATCTCCTGCGTAAAGACGATGCGAAAGGTTTTCGGTGAACTGCAGCTCTCCCCCGTATATGAATCAAGCGCGGTCGGCTTTGATGGCGGTAGTTTTTATAACATGGTCGTTACATTCGAAACGTGCCAATCCCCATTCTTCATTGCCGACAGACTAAGAGACATCGAATATCGCCATCACCGCAGGCGCAATAAGAACCAACTCGAATCAAGGACCCTGGACCTCGACCAGATACTGCACGGCGACCTCGTAATCAAAGAGAACGGTGTCCAGTTACCGCACGATGACATCGTGCGGTACTCGTTCGTTTTACGCCCGCTTGCCGACATAGCAAGCCACCACCAACATCCGGTGCTAAACGCAACCTACAGCGAATTGTGGTCGGATTTTGATCAACACAAGACCCCCCTCAAGGAAGTGTCTCTCAACTTCGATTCGTAAGATCGAGACCACCGTTCGGTCTTCTCAGTTGGACAAGGTTCTCCCGCCGTCGATCACGATAATCTGTCCGGTAATGTAATCTGCGTCGCGCACCAGAAACAGAACCGCCGCTGCCGCATCCTGCGCGCAACCCTCGCGCTTGAGTGCGGTTCGGGCGACAATTCCCTCGCGTCTGCGCTGCCCGTCTCCGGCTTCCGGCCACAGCAAGGCGCCAGGCGCTATGGCGTTGCACCGCACTTCCGGAGCGAGCTCTCGCGCCAGTGATTTTGTCAACATATGAACCCCGGCTTTCGCAATCGAATACAGCATGTGTCCTTTCAGCGGGCGATCGGCGTGTATGTCGCCAACGTTGACTATGCAGCCTCGCCGCCGCCGTAATTCACCGGCAACACACTTGCTGAGAAATACAGCGGCCTTTAGATTGACACCGATGAGCTCCTCCCATCGCGCTTCATCCAGATCTTCAATCGACAATGGGTAAAACGCCGACGCGTTGTTTACCAGCACATCGAGCCTTCCCCACTGCGCCACCGCTTGCTCGGCAAGTGCCTCGACTGCAGAGATTTGCATCAAATCCGCCTGGAATACCTGGGCGGAACCACGACGGGCCCGATTGAACGAGGCGACGAGTTGCTCGGCTTCGTCCGTGGAACTGCGGCAATGCAGCGCTATGTTCATACCGGCGCCATGCAGGGTCTGCGCGATGGCTTTGCCAATGCGCCGCGCCGCGCCCGTTACCAGGGCAACCTTCCCTTCCAGGTCAAGCAAAGTCTCCTCCATGGCATCCGATGGCCCAATTCATATTATAATCTCCGGCACTTTCGGCACGGAATTACGTACCGGAAATCGAAACGGCAAGCTTGAGCGAAATCAACAAGAAACCCATTCCATACGACCGGGCTTATCTGCAAAGCCGCAAACCGGCCGAAGAGTTTCCGGGGTCGATCGCAACCCGCCCCCTTGATCTTTCGCGGTACCCCCCGTGGATTTTTTCCAGGCAACCACACTAGCTCTGGTACAGGGGCTGACGGAGTTTCTTCCCGTATCCAGCTCTGCCCATTTGATCCTGATGCCAACTCTGATGGAGTGGAGCGACCAGGGTCTCGCGTTCGACGTAGCAACTCATCTTGGCACCCTGTGCGCGGTGGTATTCCATTGGCGACAACACATCGTTCGCGCATGCCGCCTGGACCCGCTCGCGATCCGATGGGTTTTCTATGTTGTGGCTGCAAGTATTCCGGTTCTGGTCGCGGGATACCTTGCGGTAGATATCGTCGAACGACACCTGCGTTCGCCCTTGGTGATTGCAACGACTTCGATCGCCTTCGGGCTATTGCTATGGGCAGCGCTCTGGTACGAATCGAGGCTTCCGGCGGCATCGAGTAGCAGGCTCGATCTGAAATCGGCGCTGCTCATAGGAGCGTCGCAAATCCTCGCGTTGGTCCCCGGTACGTCCCGAGCCGGCATCACCATCACGGCGGGGTTGTTCCTTGGGCTGCAATTGCGAACGGCGGTACAACTGTCGTTCGGGCTGGCTATCCCGGTGATCCTGACCGCGTCCTTGTACCAGGGAGTAAAACTGACCACCATGGCTGGCCCCTCCCTTGCCTCCTGGCCAATGCTGGCGCTAGGCTTCTGTGTCTCTGCCGTGGTCGCGTTTGCTACCATTCGGCTGATCCTCGCACTGTTGTCGAGCATCGGCCTGTTGCCGTTCATCATCTACCGTCTGGTCCTAGGGGTCGTCCTGTTGGTCGTATTCCTCTGACAATACCTGCAGACGAACCTTGCGCACGGCGTCACCGATATTCCCCTCGCACGCATCGACCGTCGGCTTGAGTTCAAAAGCATCGACAGCCTTAAAAGCCCGGCGAATCCTTTCCAGGGAGCGTTCGCGCTCGGCAATCGGGAAATTGCAAAACCTCCACGCGTCGAGGATGATCATTAACTGGCGAGGATCCCTGAACGCTCCGGTGCGCTCGAAAATGTCAAGAAGCACCTGTGCACCAAGGCCCCGGGCGCTATTCAACCGGGTCCAGCAAAAACAGGCAGCCGCTCCCAGCTTCGAGTAAAACGACGGCATTCGCATGGATTGAAGTGCCGGGTCGCAAGAGACACCTTGCGCCGCCATTTCCATGACCAGGGCAACCAGCACCGTGCCGAGCCTTTGCTCTGGTTGCGACGCAACCGCACAACGGTCGATCGATTCGGCCACGGTAGCCATGGCGTCCGGCGATTGCAATATGCCCGCCGCCTGAGGGAACCGCTTGCTCATGGCATAAGCCAGAACACCGGCATCTTTTAACGTGATGAGAAAACGCGAGGGGGAAAGCTCGGAAAACGCAGTCTCGCATTCTTTCCAGACACGCTCGGCTACCAGGTTCTCGATTTCACCGCTATCCACCATACAACGCATCAACGCCATGGTTTCCGGCGCGATCCGAAACCCCAGCGAATGAAACCTCGCCGCAAACCGCGCGACCCGCAAGACCCGCACCGGGTCTTCCACGAACGCGGGAGAAACATGCCTCAGTACCCTGTTCTCAAGATCGGACTTCCCTCCCCACGGGTCGATCAGCTTGCCGTCGGCGTCGCGTGCAATGGCATTGATGGTGAGGTCCCTTCGCTGCAAATCCTCTTCGAGGGTCACTTCGGAGCCAACATAAAATTCAAAGCCGTGGTAACCGGTGCCGGTCTTGCGCTCGGTGCGGGCGAGCGCATACTCTTCCTTGGTATCAGGATGTAAAAACACCGGGAAATGACGACCGACCGGCTTGAACCCAAGTTTGTGCATCTCCTCTGGCGTCGTCCCCAGCACGACCCAGTCTCGTTCGCGTACGGGCAAACCAAGCAGCTCGTCCCGTACAGCCCCACCTACCAGATAAAACTGCATCTCGATTACGCAACGCCAAACTTGCACGGCGACAACGGTGCCTCGCCCAAGTATGCAGCGTGTAAAAACCGGCACGTGGCCATGGGTTCCTTCAAAGCGGCTAATATGAAACTATAATTATGCCCCGTATGCCGCCCAGAAAACTGCTTCCCGCGTTCCGCCCCACACCGATCACATGGTGTTGGGCCTTGCTCCTGGTCGTGCTTTGCGCCGAACTTTCCGCCAGCACCGACAAAAATCCGTTCGATGACCCAGGATTCAAGCGCGCGGTTGTGGCTTACAGTGAAAACCGACTCGAAGAAGCGGAAGCCTTATTCCAGGAGCTGACACAGAAATTTCCGGAAAACGCCGCCATTCTGAACAACCTCGCGGTCATTGCAATCAGACGCAACAGCACCGCGCGTGCGATCACCCTGCTCAAAAGCACTCTCGCCACCGATTCTGTACTCAATACCGCCTATAACAATTTGTCGGCCGTCTATGCCTACCTGGCCTCTGTATCATACCGTGAGGCGCTATCGCTTGAATCCCTGGATCCGAAGCCACTGCAACTGAAATTGATCGACAAAGCAATGCCCGATGCGCCACCCCCGGTAGCCGACGCAGCAGCCCTCGCCCTGGAAACCCCGGAAGTTGACGTGCCGCTGGTACGCGACCCTGAGACACCTGCTACCGAAAACGCGGATCAAAGCATCATGACCGCGGTAACGCGCTGGGCACAAGCCTGGTCGCGCCAGGACCTCGACGCCTATTTCTTAAGTTACATCGACGGCTACGCGCCACCCGGCAACTCGCACCAGGGTTGGAAAGCGCAACGAACCGAACGCATCCTGAACCCCAGGTTCATCGACGTGACAGTCTCCGATATTCGCACCAGCACCGGTCAGGAAATGCAGGCGCAGGTTATTTTCAAGCAACAGTACCGCTCCAATATCCTGTCGAGTTTGGTCACCAAGCAGTTGAGCATGAGAAACATAAATGATAAGTGGAAGATTACAGGAGAGAAAATTCTTTAAGCCGCTCGTCATTGCGTCGGTGCTGGCAAGCACCCTTGCGGGTCCGGCATTGGCCGAAGGAGAACGCGCTGCTCCCCAAGCCGGCGATCCGGAACTGAAAACCGAAGAGTTGATACTTCAAAGTATCGATGCCCTCATCGGCAATGACCCACAGCTATCCCTGAAGCACACGCAGGACCTGCTCGAAAGGCGCGCCAACTTCCGACTTGGAGAATTGATCCGTGCCGAGCTGCTCGCGGCCCAGGCACACCAAGACACCCTGATGACCCGCGAGGGTGCGTCAGCAAAAACACGGATCCGGGGCATGGTCGAGGAAGCACGCGCACGCCTTCACTATGACCCACCCCCGACAGATCAATTGCCTGGTGCCATCACGCAACTGTCCGAACTGCATGAGTTCGCATTCGTTATCGATGCTTCCCGCTCGCGCCTCTACGTGTTTGCCAACGACAAAGGCGTACCTCGAATGGTGCGCGATCACTATATCTCGATTGGCAATGGCGGTATCGGAAAAACCCAGGAAGGCGACGAAAGAACACCGCTGGGCGTGTACCACCTGGTATCGTATCTTGATGGTGGCCGGTTACCGGAACTCTACGGTGCGGGCGCATACCCTATCAATTACCCGAACCATTGGGACCGGTTGCGCGGCCGCCACGGCTATGGTATCTGGCTACACGGCACACCGGCAACAGTATATAGCCGCCCCCCGCAAGATAGCCGGGGTTGCATAGTCATCAGCAACCCGCTCTTCGGCAGGCTGGCCTCCTACGTGGATCCTGGGCGCACACCGATCGTCATCGCAAAAAAAATACAGTGGATGAACGCCGAAAGCTGGGAGGAGAAACGCGATCGCCTGCTGCTGGCAATCAACCAGTGGCAACAGGACTGGCAAAGCCGGGATATCGAAAAATATCTGTCCTATTATTCGCGAAATTACACGACACTGGAAACAGGCTACGCGGAAATGGTAGCGAACAGCCGCGCCAATTCAAAAAAGAAAACTTTCGTCCGCGTCGAAATAAAAGATATCGACTTGTTCGACTACCCGGGAGAACCCGCTACGGTACTCGCCGTATTCGATCAGGACTACCGTAGCAACAACTACAACGTCAGGTATCGAAAACAGCAACTCTGGCGGTATGAAGGCAGCCGCTGGAAAATCATTTTCGAGGGGCGCGCCGAAACCAGATCATCCACGTGAAGCACCACGCCAGTACCCGGCACGCAGAATCAATGCGCGGGCGAATGGATATTGAATCGTAGCCACCGGACCAGGTCAACCCAGATCCTCCGCAACTCGGCGTCCGCAGGCATGTAGCGCGAAGAAGCCAACTCTATTGTCAGCACCGGGATATCAAGATATTTGCCGGCGTAGCGCCCGAGGGAACCAGGGAAATTACCGATCCTGCCGACACTGATCGCTCCCAGGCGGTCAGGTGGCGTGACGCTTTCCGGCCCATCGTAGTCAACGATGTTGTAAGGCGCGTGAACGGACACGATTACATCGGGCTGAAAGCTGGCAATTTCCGCTGTCAGCCACCGTGTCTCGTTTTCGCTCAAAGGATACGGCCCTGGGTAGCGTCGCGGATTGTAACCGGTCTGCTGCCAGTGAAGCAGAGGCTCTTCAGGCGACACTCCGATGACTTCCATATTGCGGTTCAGATCGACCCCATTGTGGTTGACTCGGACAGCAGGATTCTCCAGTAGCCCGTCGAGATTCAACGCTGGCACGATGCGCCAGTGAAACAGCCCTGAATGATGAATGTTGAGGATTTTCATCCACTTCATCGTCACACTGAACGACGCGTATTCATCCCCGTGAGTACCACCGATGAGCAACACCCGGGCGTTGGGTCGTCTGGCACCCAGCGGTGGATACTCCTTGAACATCAGGGACCGCCCAAGCGCGCTGTGAATGCCGCTTTCCACCAGCCCCAGGGACAGGCACTCCACGACGCTGATCGAGGACAGCTTGTTGCCGATCAAGCCGCAGGTCTGCTCGGCGTCGAGAAGCCTGGGAGCAGGTAACGATCCGGACTCTCCAGCAAACAGCGATGCCGAAGCAAACAACGCCGCCAGGAAAAGCCAGGGGAAACGAGGTTGATTCATCACGCTCTTATTGCGGCCGTGATGAATTATAATTCCTGTTGCATCTCGAGGGTGGGATGCGCGATAACGGCAGACACGCCCACGAACACAAACCGGAGGAGAAAACAATTGAGCAACCCTATCACGCATGTAAGCGACGATGATTTCGAGCAACAGGTACTCAAGTCAGATCTGCCCGTACTCGTAGACTTCTGGGCTGAATGGTGCGGCCCATGCAAAATGATCGCGCCTTTGCTCGAAGAGATCGCCCCCAACTATGAAAACAGGATCAAAATAAAAAAACTGAACGTGGATAACAACCGGAAGAGTGCGGAGCAATATAACATACGCGGCATCCCGACTTTAGCGATTTACAAAAACGGTCATGTGGAAGCCACGCATGTGGGTGCGGTGAACCGATCGCAACTGGTTGCTTTCATAGACCAGAACATTTGAAACAGCATTAGCAAATCATCGCGGAAGCACCTTCATAGGCCCACCGGCAGAGCACCCTGCAGGCAACCGGTACCGGAAAGCGCATCCCG
Organism: Candidatus Oxydemutatoraceae bacterium; assembly: GCA_965226235.1. Taxonomy (GTDB): domain Bacteria; phylum Pseudomonadota; class Gammaproteobacteria; order Poriferisulfidales; family Oxydemutatoraceae; genus CAYFZO01. The sequence continues at coordinate 957,227 of OZ245335.1, forward strand.
GGAAGGCCCGGGTCGGCCGGGGCAAAACGCAGTGCCATCAGTTCTCCGGGAGCATCGTCGATGAAGACGATCAAGGGTATAGCGTGAGCCTCGAACCAGTCGTGGGGAGAACCGTCGATCTGCACCGGTTCCTCTGGCAGGATCGGAGGCGACGTTAATGAATCCGTGTCCCCTTGCGACTCTTGGGCTGCCACAGGCCCTCGGCGATCATCCACTGCCGCAGGGTCTCGGCACTCAGGCGATAGCCGTGATGCCCATGGAGCTTCTCCGCCACCAGGGTAGGACCGAAATCACCATACTGGGTGCGGATCAGCCGCAGAATCTTCTCGCGGAGCGCTGCGGGGATGGCATTGCCGGGGCGTTTACCCAGGCGCCGTGAAGCCAGCCCGGCGGCACCTTGCTCTCGGTAGCGGCGCACCAAGCGTTTGACCTGGCGAATGGAAAGCATGAGTTGGCCGGCCGCCTCCTTCTGGCGCAACTGCTTGCTGACGACACGCTGGATTACCTCCAGTCGGTTGGTCTCTTTCTGGCTCATAGTAAGGAGCTCCTCTGCCACAGCCCCTCCCGAAATAAAAAGGGGGGCATTACAGATTTGGGTTAACAGATATTTCGTAATTTATAAATAAATATAGAGTTCGTAAATAGTAAGATTCTTTTGAGAGTGCTTTGGAGCTTGCGCGCCACTTAAAGTGACGTATTTTTTTCAAAACGCGCCAAATAAATGCATTATAGTGGCGCAATAAGATAATCGCGCCACAAAAACCATGCCGAAGAAAATTTCTCAAGTTGAGCTTGATGCCGTGTTGCAGGTTGTTGCAAGGTTCCCTGGAGGGGGCTCCATTGAAGAGATAAAAAATGCACTCAACGTTTCCTTGCCGCGCCGCACATTGCAGCGTCGTCTAAGCCAACTTGTGAAACGGAACCTGCTGACCCTTGAAGGTCGCGGGCGTGCCAGCCGCTATCGACTGCTCCCCAGGGAAACCGAAGTTCGCCTTGCCTCTGCTCAGCCCACGGTTCAGACGCGAGTGTTCCATACAGATCATTGCATAGCCATTTCCCCCGAGGGGGAAGCCATCAGACAGGCTGTTCACGCACCGATTCAATCACGCCAACCGGTAGGGTACAACCGAGCATTCCTTGACGAATATCGACCGAATGATACCTTCTACCTTTCGCCGGAAATCCGGCAGCACCTAAGCGAATCCGGTCAATCTTCGTATGAGCCTCGTTTAGCAGGGACCTATGCAAGGCAGATTTTCAATCGATTGCTGATCGATCTGTCCTGGAACTCCAGTCGCCTGGAAGGCAACACTTATTCGTTACTGGAAACAGCGCACCTGATTGAATCAGGGGAGGCTATTGAAGGTAAGGATGCTCGTGAAACGCAAATGATCCTCAATCATAAGGCTGCCATTGAGCTATTGGTTGAGCAGTCCGAGGACATCGGCTTCAATAGATACACAATTCCTGGCCTGCATGCTTTATTGTCAGATAACCTGTTATCCGATCCGCAGGCCTGTGGGCGTTTGCGCACCATTGCAGTTGCGATTGGCGGGACGGTCTACCACCCTTTGGAAGTACCTCAACTGATTGATGAATGTTTCCAGCAAGTACTCGATACTACCGCTGCAATTTTGGACCCATTTGAACAAGCTTTTTTTGCAATGGTGCATTTGCCTTATTTGCAACCGTTTCAGGATGTCAACAAACGTGTTTCACGGCTTGCCGCGAATCTGCCACTTGTTCGTCAGAATGTATGTCCGTTATCTTTTGTGGATGTGCCGAAGTCTTCCTATGTTGACGGCATCCTGGGGGTATACGAATTAAATAGCATCGAACTGCTTCGTGATGTGTTTATCTGGGCTTATGAACGTTCTTGTGCACGTTATTCGGCAGTACACCAGTCTTTAGGGGAGCCCGATATATTCCGTCTCCAATACCGTGTTGTAGTGGCTGAAACTGTAGCTGAAATCGTTCTTGGTGGTATGGACAAAAAAGCTGCCACCACCTTTATCCGGCAACAAGCTGCAAAAGATATATCGTTAAAAGAACAGACACGTTTCATCGACGTTGTAGAAACCGAGGCAATGAGCCTTCATGAGGGCAATATTGCTCGCTACCGCATACGGCCATCACAATATCAAAAATGGCAGGAAACCTGGCACTGATTGCTTGCGCCTGGGCGTTTACCCCGGCACCGTGAGAGTTGTAGAGGCGACGCATCGCATGCGTCGCCCCTACGAATGCCACAGCCCCTCCGGGGATCAAAAGAGGACATTGCGGCTTTGGGCTAACACTCATCAACGGGCTTGGAGCATGCTCCTGACCTTGACATTTGGAACCTAGCCTTGACATCATGCTATAGTCAGGTACTCTTATTTGTAGCCATCCAAGGCGACAGTCCACAGCCCGATGCCCGGAACATAGGGTCTCTGTCTAATCCCAGGTCTCGTTGAAACATCGGCGAAGATCCCTGCCCACTACCCCCGAGCAGATTTTCCGGCCGGACGGTAGACCAACATTCGCAACATGAATCTTACCGAACTAAAAAGAAAAAGCGCCCCGGAGTTAGTCACAATGGCCGAAACCCTGGGTGTCGCCAACCTGGCGCGCGCTCGCCGTCAGGACATCATTTTTTCCATCCTCAAAGCGCAAGCAAAAAGCCGCGAGGACATCATCGGCGAAGGAGTCCTCGAAATTCTTCAAGACGGCTTTGGTTTCCTGCGCTCGGCGGATTTCTCCTACCTGGCGGGCCCCGACGATATCTACATGTCTCCGAACCAGATAAAACGCTTCGGGCTGCGCACCGGGGACACGATCTCCGGAAAAGTACGTCCCCCGAAGGAGGGCGAACGCTACTTTGCGATACTGAAAGTAGACACAATCAACTACGAAGCACCGGAACAAGCGAGAAACAAGGTCCTGTTTGAAAACCTGACACCGCTGCATCCAAACAAACACCTGAATCTCGAACGTGGCAACGGCAGCTCGGAAGACCTCACCGCACGCATACTTGATCTTGTCTCGCCAATCGGCAAGGGGCAAAGAGGCTTGATCGTATCGCCGCCAAAGGCCGGCAAAACCATCCTGTTGCAAAACATCGCGCAGAGCATCACCCACAATCATCCCGAGTGCCACTTGATGGTCTTGCTGATAGACGAACGCCCGGAAGAAGTGACCGAAATGGAACGCATGGTGCAAGGCGAAGTAATTTCCAGCACCTTTGACGAGGCGGCAAGCCGCCATGTGCAGGTAGCCGATATGGCGGTTGAGAAAGCCAAGCGCCTGGTAGAACACAAGCGGGACGTCGTGATCCTGCTGGATTCGATCACTCGCCTGGCACGGGCCTATAACACCGTCGTACCAGCTTCCGGCAAGGTACTCACCGGTGGCGTCGACGCCAATGCATTGCAACGCCCCAAAAGATTTTTCGGCGCGGCGCGCAATATCGAGGAAGGCGGTAGCCTGACAATTCTGGCAACCGCACTGATAGATACCGGGTCCAGAATGGATGAAGTAATCTACGAAGAATTCAAGGGCACAGGCAACATGGAAGTCCACCTTGATCGGCGCATCGCGGAACGCCGCACCTATCCGGCAATCAACATCAACCGTTCCGGAACACGGCGCGAGGAGTTATTGATCAAGCCGGAGGGGCTGCAAAAGCTCTGGGTGCTCAGAAAATTTCTCCACCAGATGGATGACACGGAAGCGATGGAATTCCTGCTTGGACGCATGAAAGCGTCAAAAACCAACGAAGAATTCTTCGACGCAATGAAACGCACGTGAGTCGAACGACCTCATGTTCCGTCGCCGCGCGCGCAGTCAGGCGTATTAGCCGGCATCAAGGCGAGGTGACGAGCCCGAGGATCAGTCGCCCGAGGATCAGTCGCCCGCGGATCAGTCGATTTTGACCTCGCGACCTATGTCCTGCCGATAAAACTGCCCTCTCCAGCGGATTTTCTCGCAGGCTGCGTATGCATTGTCCCGGACACCCCCCGCGCTGCAGAGCAAAATCCTGCAACGCGCCAAAATCAGAAGCTCCCAGCGGCAATGTTTTCAACCTTTTCCCAGGCGGCGGTTCCGGCGTTGCCCGGCGCCACGTACACGCGCTCCAGCAAGGCACCCTGCGCCAGCTTCCAAGCCAGCGCGTGCTCCCTGCCGCCACCTCCTATGACCAGGGCTTTCATCCGTGGCACTCAGTGGAGAAAATGGCGAACCCCGGTAAAAACCATTGCTATGCCGTACTCGTTCGCGGCAGCGATCACCGCGTCGTCATGAATCGATCCGCCTGGCTGAATGATCGCGTTGACACCGGCTTCGGCCGCTGCATCGATACCGTCACGAAAGGGAAAAAACGCATCCGAAGCCATGCACAACGGCTTGTCGGCAACGGCGTGTGATCTGCCCGCGGCGATACGCACCGAAGCGACGCGGCTGGTCTGACCGCCACCGATGCCCACCGTGACCCTGTCACGAGCAAAAACGATCGCGTTGGATTTAACAAACTTGACCACCCGCCAGGCAAACAGCAAATCTTCTCGCTCATCCTGGCCAGGTGATCTTTCCGTCACGGTCTCAAGGTCTTCGGCAGCAAGCTCCTTGCAGTCCCCCTCCTGCACCAGGATCCCCCCGAGCGCGCTTCGATAGCGCAGATCGATAGCTTCCGGCACGGTGCAACCCAGCACCCGCAAAGCGCTTTTCCTGGCCAGGATGCCGACCGCCTCGACGCTGAACGCCGGAGCGATCACAAGCTCGACAAACTGTCCAGCTACAACCGCTTCCGCGGCTTCGGCATCAACCTCACGATTGAACGCGATGATCCCACCATAAGCCGACGATGGATCAGCCTCGACCGCCCGCCGATACGCCTGTGCAGGTGTCGGCGCGCAGGCCACCCCGCAAGGGGTCGCGTGCTTGACAATCACGCAAGCGGTTTCTTCAAAATGAAAAGCGCACTCGCGGGCGGCGCTCGCGTCGACAAAGTTGTTATACGACATCGCCTTGCCTTGCACCTGCTGCCCCACGGCGGGCTCTTCCCCCCCCACTGCGTAGAAAGCGGCGCGCTGATGGGGGTTTTCGCCATAGCGCAGACTCGAAATCAGGTTCAACGCAAGCCTGGATCGGCGCGACCATCGGCCGGTATCGCCCTCGTTGCGGTTTACCCGTTCCATCCAATCGGAAATTGCAGCGTCATACTTCGCGGTGTGCTGAAAAGCCTTGGCCGCAAGTTGCGAACGTACCCCGAGCGGAACCCGCCCTTCGTTCTCGCGCATCTGCGACATGACAAGGTCGTAGTCAGCGCGATCAACAACGACCGTTACCAGACGATGGTTCTTTGCCGCTGCGCGAATCATCGCCGGCCCGCCAACATCGATGTTCTCAATACATTGCGCAATGGTTGCGTCGCTCCGAGAGACGGTTTTCTCGAACGGATATAAATTGACCACCAACAGATCGATCGCCTTGATAGCGTGCTCGCTCATCTCGGCGTGATCCTGCTCGCCTCGCCTGAGCAACCCCCCATGAATCTTCGGATGCAGTGTCTTCAGCCGCCCCTCCATCATCTCGGGAAACCCGGTGTAGGCGGACACGTCGACCACCGCCACACCTTGCTCGCGCAACAGGCGCGCGGTTTTTCCCGTTGAAAGTATTTCGACCCCCCGCGCCGCCAGAAAATCTGCCAGCCCGGCTATTGCGGTTTTATCCGATACGCTTAGCAAAGCACGCCGAATCGGAGGACCGTCGCTATCCTGCGCCATGACAAACTAGGATGATGGAACCTTATCGACCGGTACGCCGGGGGCGAGCTTTTTGAAAGGCTCGGCGAACAGGCGAAACTCTTCGCTCCGGGGAGACCCTTTACGCCAGATGAACCCGATCTCCCGGTACGCCCTGCCTTTCATCACCCTCGCCTCGATGTTGGTCCTCGCAAGCAACCCTCCCGCAATGGCAATTTGCGGAACAAAGGTAACACCCAGATCATTATCCACCATCTGCACCAGCGTATTACAGGCTACTGGTTGTATACGGGCTGACCTTGCTGGTTTTTCCCAGCTTGCAGGCGGACAGCGTGTGCTCGCGCAGGCAATGACCGTCTTCAAGCAACAGAATGTTCGAGTCGGGTAAATCTGCCTCTCGATATCGATCGGGATCAAGCAAGGCCGTCCCGCTTCTGTAGGCGAGCAGAAAATAGTCCCGAAACAGCGGCAGGGTTTCGACATTCCTGAAATCAAACGGCAGAGCGACCAGAATCAGATCAAGATCACCGCGGGTTAAATCCTGGTATATGGATAAAGTCTCGCCCTCCTTGATCAGCAGGTTCAGGTCAGGATACGCGCGGGACAGCTTCTTCAGGATGCGCGGCAACAAAAAAGGCGCGATCGTCGGGATCACGCCGAGCCGCAAATCTCCGGCGAGCGGCTTGCTTTTGCTCTCCAGGACCAGGATCATGTCCCTGGCTTCGGCCAACACCTTCTCCGCGTGCCTGGCGGCTTCCATGCCGAGCGGCGTCAAAATCACGGACCGGTTGGAGCGCTCGGCAAGGCTGACACCCAGCGTATTCTCGAGCTTTTTGAACGCGATGCTGAATGCCGATTGTGTGATGCAACATTCATCGGCTGCCTTCCCGAAATGTCGATGTTTTTTTCAGGCTAAGCAGAAACTGCAACTGACGCAGGGTAGATAAATAATTCATATGCTCACAAAATAATTTTCCCGGACCTACAATAATAGAATTATTGTGCAAACAACGCTCGAAACCAGCCAGATAGCCGCATATCAGCGGCGTGGAAGTCAACTGGAACTGAAGCGCGCCTGGCAGGATTCGAACCTGCGACCTTCGCCTCCGGAGGGCGACGCTCTATCCAACTGAGCCACAGGCGCCTGACTATTGATGCAACAGTTTATATCACGATTGGGAGCCAGGGGTAAATGCTGGCGGGCCTTGATGTATAATCAGCCCGCTCTCCCCTCGACCATGATGTCTCGAAAAGATGGACGATAAACAGTTTGTCAACCAATTTTCCGCCGTGTTGATCGTGCTGGCCGGTATTAGCGTCGTAATCCTGTTGATCGCACGGGTGATCGCTCATCAGCCCGAACAGCAGGACCTGGCGATGAAACAGATTATCGAGGAACGTATCAAGCCGATCGGGGAAGTCAATGTCGGCAGCATCCCTGCCCAGCCAGAAGCAGCCTCGATGCCGGCGGCAACAGGAACAGAAAACAAACAGTTGGCCAACGCGCCACAGTCGAGTGAAAAAACCGACCCGGCGCAAGTGTACCAAACCGTCTGCTCGGCCTGTCACCAGACGGGCCTTCTCAATGCACCGGCTTATGGCAACAAGGCCGCGTGGGCACCATTGCTCGGCGATATAAACGCGCTCTATACCAACGCCATCAATGGCAAAGGTGTGATGCCCGCGAAAGGTGGACACACCGACCTGACGGATGAGACCATCAAAGCCACTGTCGACTACATGATTGAGGCCGTTCGCTGAGCATCCGAAGGCCCCGAGGGCCGCACCGATTCAAATCCGAAACAGCCGGTCCATTGATCGGTAGGAGATCGCTTCGAAAAGATGCGTCCGCTCGATACGTTCGCTTCCTGCCAAATCAGCGATCGTGCGCGCAACTTTCAGGACCCGTTTCATTCCCCTCGCCGACAAACCCAATTTCTCGACCGCCTGCCTGAACAAGCGAACTTCTTCCCTTGGCAACGCGCATAACTTCTTGACACTCGCTTCGCTTACCCGGGCGTTGCAAACCTGCTGGCGGGTCAACTGACGTTCGTGTGCTGCGATCACACGGGCCCGGATATCCTTGCTGCTTTCACTCGCGCGATCGACCACGTCGCTGCTCCAGCGCACGCGTGGCACCCGCACCTGGATATCGATGCGGTCGAGAAGAGGCGACGGAAGGCGCGCGTAATAACGACGAAGCTGTGCATCCGAACCCGGGCACCGCCCACGCTCATCGACGTCTTCGCCCCCAGGGCAAGGATTCATCGCCGCGATCAGTTGAAACCGGGAGGGATATTCTGCGCTGGCAGTTGCGCGCGATAAATTAATGTAACCGGTCTCCATGGGTTCGCGCAGGATTTCAAGCGCTGCGCGATTGAATTCGGGCAGCTCGTCGAGAAACAGGACCCCATGATGTGCCTTGGTGATTTCCCCTGGCCTGGGATCGGACCCGCCTCCCGCAATGGCCGCCGCCGAAGCCGAATGATGCGGCGAACGAAAGCGGCGACGATAAACCTGCCCCGCTTCTATCCTTTCGCAACACAACGAGCGAATTACCATCGCCTGTACCGCTTCTTCCTCGCTCATCTCCGGCAGGATGCCAGGAAGTCGGCTCGCCAGCATGGTTTTGCCGCTGCCGGGGGGACCCAGCAACAAGCAATGGTGACCTCCGGCTGCCACAATCTCCAGCGCACGCACCGCGTGGCATTGACCACGAACATCCGCAAGATCCTCGCCGATCGGTTGGTCACGCGGGACATCAATGGCCTCGACCAACTGCAATCCTTCACCATGAGACAGATGGCGGCACACATCCAGCAGACCGCGCCCACTGTATACCCTGGCGTAACGCACCAAGGACGCTTCCATGGCGTTGCCCGGCGCGATGACCACCGCGCAATCGGACTCCTTTGCCGATAATATCGCGGGCAAAACACCCCGGATCGGTTTGAGCCGCCCATCAAGACCCAACTCGGCCATAAATTCATGTCCCGCAAGCGTATCGCTGGATAACTGACCGCTGGCGGCCAGGATGCCCAGCGCGATCGGCAGATCAAACCGCCCACCTTCCTTCGGTAAATCAGCGGGCGCGAGGTTGACGGTGATCCGGCGCATTGGAAACTTGAAGCCGCTCTGAGGAATCGCCGCCCGTACCCGGTACTTGCTTTCCTTGACCGCCTTCTCCGGCAACCCGACGATGTGCAGATTGGGCAGGCCGGAACCGATATGCACTTCGACGCTCACCGCAATGGCCTTGATACCGCGAGTGGCGCGGCTCCGAACAATCGCCAAGGACATCTGATGCTCCCTACGACCAAACAGAGCCCATGCTGACACCACCGACCGATTCGCAAAGCCTGAAATGACGATCGGTTGTTTTCAGCCGATAAGGCAAGGGGTGCCGCTTTCCACCCGGGGGTGCGAAACCGGCAGACAGTGGTGCCTTCAGGGGTTCGGCCGCTCGCCCGACAACCGCTGTTCGAGTTGCTCTACGCGCTTTTGCAGACGCTCCAGCACTGCCACCTGAATATCGTATTCTTCCCGGCTGACGAGGTTCATGTCCTGCAGCAACGGCTCGAGGCCCGCGCGTAGATGTTCGGCCAGCTCCTCTCTTAGATTGGAAAACGCCGGTGGTAGCCCGCCCACCAGTTCACGAACCCAGGTCTCGATCTTTTCGCGATCTACGCTTGCCATCTAACCCACCTTTCTCTGCTTCGCCATCGATACCCTTCGCCTGCGGGCTTCCCCGAACGCAAGCATTCTCTCGGTCGCACGACAAGCGCGCTGGCGTATCCTTTCAGGTATCCGTATTTCGTTGTCCATGCGATCCAGGGTGGTTTCAAGATTATGCAGACCATTCATCGCCATCCATGGACAGTGCGCACAACTGCGACACGTCGCTCCTTCGCCTTGCGTTGGTGCCTCGATAAACTCCTTATGCGGCGCGATCTGCCTCATTTTGTAAAAGATTCTATTGTCCGTCGCCACGATAAATCGCTTGTTCGGCAACTCCTCGACCGCTTTGATCAAGGCGCTGGTAGAACCTACCGCATCGGCAATGTCGATAACCGCCTCCGGGGACTCGGGGTGCACGAGCACGGCCGCGTCCGGATAACGCGCTTTCAGATCGATGACCCCCTGGTATTTGAACTCCTCGTGCACTACGCAACTTCCCTGCCAGATGGCCATATCGGCACCGGTAATTTTCTGCAGATACGCCCCAAGATACCGGTCCGGGGCCCACAGAATCTTCTTGCCTTGGTCGGCGAGGTGAGAAATCACTTCAACCGCGATACTGGATGTGACGACCCAATCGGAAAGTGCTTTGACTTCGGCGCTGGTGTTGGCGTAAACGACGGCCACGTGCTCCGGGTGTTCGGCACGAAATTGCGCAAACCGGTCGGCAGGGCAACCGAGGTCCAGCGAACAGGTCGCCTCCAGCGTCGGCATCACAACCCGTTTGCCGGGACTTAATATCTTGGCGGTCTCCCCCATGAATCGCACCCCGGCGACCACCAGGGTCGAGGTATCGGCCTGCTTGCCAAACCGGGCCATTTCCAGAGAATCCGCAACCATGCCCCCGGTTTGCTCGGCCAGACGTTGAATATTTTCGTCGGTGTAGTAATGCGCGACCAATGTAGCATCGCGCTCAGCCAGCTTACGCTCGATGCGCTTGGCCTTGTCCAGATATGCTTTGCCTTCATAACGAGGAGACAACGCACAGACATCAGCCGTGACCGGTACCTGCATGGGCTGCGCCTGGATAATCGAGACCGTCATAACCGGCATTATAGTAAATGTCCCTGCCCCGTTTTCCTGTGGACCGCGTTCTGTTAACCCAAAGGTCGTAATGCCGCCTTTTTCCAATCCTGAAACAGTCTCTTTTGATTTCTGGATGGGCAATGGCAGAGGAGATACTTACGATGCCCCGGAGAGAGCTCGACCGACTGGAAGTGATCCAACGTGTCGTTAGGGAATCTCCGATTTATTCATGGGTTTTGTCAAGAATATAATTCATGCACCGACTCGATTCCCGAATAAATTTAATTCCAATGGAAACCACAGACAGCATTATTCAGTTCTGGTTTGGCAACCATGACTCGAACAAAGAAATCAATGACGAAAAGAAATCACTCTGGTGGTTAAAAAACGATCACACAGATAAGGAAATCCGCCAGCGATTTGAAAATATTTCAAATGCATTATGTCGTCGTGAAATGAAAGAAGTGCAGAGGTCGCCACGCGGGCTTCTGGCTTCGATTATTTGCCTGGATCAGTTTCCCAGAAACATGTATCGCGGTACAGCCAGATCGTTTTCCTGCGATGCAGCAGCACTCAGGTTCGCGATTAAAATGGTTGATCAAGCCTGGGACCAGGCACTGAAGCCAATATACAGGCTGTTTGCCTATTTGCCATTTGAGCATAGCGAGGAAATGGCGATGCAAGAAAAATCGCTGATGTTATACGACAATTTGCGCCGTTCGGCAGACCAGGACGAGCAGGAAATGTTTAACGGATACTATGAATTTGCTTATAAACATTTCAGGATTATTGATCGGTTTGGGCGTTATCCACATCGAAATGAAATCCTGGGCAGAGGGTCTACGGCAGAAGAGTTGGTGTTTTTAAGCCAGCCCGGGTCTTCTTTTTAATGGTTCAGGGTCGGCATTGTGACAAACTCTCTGATCTTCCCCCTGATATCGATCCACTTGAAATGAGAAAAAACATCTTATCAGGCTGCTCGTGTTGCGTACTCGGCAGGGGTGGCGTAGCCCAGCAAGCTATGCGGTCGTTGCTGGTTGTAGTGGCGGCGCCTGTGTCACCATGAAATCCCGAAGCGTTCCTTCATGGCTGGCATCCTCCCCCATGGCTCGCCGGGCAGCCGATCGACCAAGGCCGTGAACACGCGGCAAAACGAGGCCGCTGTCGACTCTTCCGTCAGAGCTTCCGCCCGAGCGGCTGGCAGCAACGGGCGCATGTCGAGCAAGAAGCGCGGATTGGCGAGCTTGGCGAACATGCGCTCCTGGGCCTGTGCTCGCGAGATGGCCCGGTCGGAAAGGCCCGGATGCCGGGCGAACATCTCGACGATGCGCTCGGCATCGAGGTCCTCGAAGACCTCCAGGGCGTGCGCAAGGTCGTAGAGATCGCGCCCCTTGTCGCGCTGCAGCAGAGCACGCAGCTTAGTCGCCAGCATCTCCTCGCGGGAGAATGTCGGAATGGCCGCCTCTTTCGAGAACCAGGGATTCTCGATCGTCAGCGGCAACGACACCGGACTATCGAAGGCCTGGATCTCGCGGGTGTTGATCTCGATCTTCAGCCGGATCGGCACGCCGCCGGTGTCCTCGGCCTCGACCCGGAAGCGAAACTTTGGTGCCACAGGGCTTTGATCGAACTGCGCCCGCCCCAGCCACGGCTCCAGAACAACACGCAACCGATCGAGGATCGGCCCGATCGGCCCGGCCGAAGTGCGCACCAGATCGATGTCTTCCGAGTAGCGCAACGGCGCCGGGAAGTGCAGCTTGTTAAGCGCCGTTCCGCCGCGAATTCGTAGCGCGTCGTGCAGCATGTCGTCCGAGAAGATCTCGACCAGAGCACGGCAGATGATGAGATCCTGCTCCACCTGCCGCTGGTCGGCCCAGGGAACGACATTGCCCCAGGCAACAATGTTCTGGGCCGGGATCATGCGTCGCGTTGCGGCACACGCCGCACGATGATGCGCCATCGTAGATCGCGCTGCCGCGGTTCCGGCGCGAAATCCGGATCCCGAGCCTCCTGCCGGTCGAGTTCGGTCCAGGGCAGCGATCCCCGTGCCTGCAATGCCTCCAGCATCGGCCCCGTCAGGGCGTCATAGCCGAGATGCTCCAGCAGATACCCGAGACGCTGCACGACCGGTCGCTCCACCAGCGCCGAAAGGGTGGCCAGTTGCTCCGGATCGATCTTCTGCCCGAGGTCCGAGAGGACCGTGGTGACATTGTCGATGCCGCCAGACGCCTGCGGATAACGCAGCAGATCGAGAGCAGTCAGCGCGGCCGACGAAATCTTCATCGTGCCGGTATCGGTCTTGCGATCCTCGATCCCTTCCGTCACCGCGTCCATGTCCTTGCGGAAGTAGAAGACGATCAGGCTGCGACCGGCGCGGATCCTCGGCAGGCGCTTCGCCGTGACGACCTGAAACTCCATGACGGCCTGATGCGTCGCACCGTGCAACTCCGCCGCCTTCAGGAGCCCGACGTAATAAGCTGCACCCTCACGTCGCATGAGCGCGTCGATGTACCAGGACGGCGGCGGCGCACCCCAGGATGCATATTGTGGTGGAACGACGACGTAGAAGCCCTGCCGCAAGTTCAGTAACGCCTCGCGGCGTTGCAACCGTTCGGCGGCATCCAGGAACGCGCCGTGACCGACACCGAGAGCCCGCTCGGCCTCCTCAGCGGTGAAGTCCGGCCGGCCAGAGGAGAGCAGACCGCTGACATAGCTTGACAGGGCGGATCGCTGATCGTGAAGCATAGCAGATCTTCCGCCTTAAACACGGATATGTCAACATGAATAGTCCTATTTTCGCAGTTGTGATCTTCCCCCTGATATAGGTCCATTTGAGCTGTAGGGGCGACGCATGCGTCGCCCTGGTGAATGCGTCACGGGTTCCGTCTGTCCCACAGGTGATGGCTGGCAGGTCATGTTGTCCCGGGTTGTATCGCCCTTGCGGGTGAATTTGTACGGACGTGTTGTTGGGCGACGCAGGCCGGTATCGACATCGGCTTTATCCTACGTCGCAACGTCCGCCGCGGCGACAGGACGATGCCGGCAGGAATCGACGAATCTGGCCGTGCCTCATCGCCTCGACTGCAAACCGGATCGTGCCGAGCCACCGATCGGCGCAATTGCAACAGCCGGCACACCCGTTGCCGGCTGACCTGATGCCTCTGTTGTAATCGGCCTGCAGCTCGAAGCCCGGCTGTAGACGTTACCGATTTTTTGACATCTTGATGACGTCTTCGAGCATCTGCTTGTCCAGACTCAAATCCGCCACCATCCGCTTTAGCCGCCGGTTCTCCTCTTCCAGCAACCTCAGCCGCCTCACCTCGGAGACTTCCAGCCCGCCGTACTTGCTCTGCCAACGGTAGATCGTTTGTTCCGATACCCCATGCTTGCGTCCCAGCTCGGCAACCTTCATGCCGGCCTCTCGCTCTTTCAGGATCGAAATGATCTGTTTCTCGGTAAATCGCTTGTGTTTCATCTGAGGACCTCCTTCGTGTCAGAATAATGGAAAAATCCTCACTTCGCATGGGCCGGATTACGGGGGAAAGATCACTTCTTCTATTCCGCAATGATAAGTGCTTCTTTTGAAGGACTTTTGCTCAGGGCGTATTTATAATCGAGTTTTTTAACTCCAACGATTTTCTTATACTTCTTTAACATATCAGCCAATTCTGAAACCGCTGGGGTACCATCGTCGCGATATGAAACGACTAAAATTGAATCTTTGAATTTTTCAAACAGCCTCTCAAACGCTCTGTGTATTTCTCTCTCACTGCACCATTCGTTCTTTCCGTTTTTAATTTTCTTATGCTTTGAATTTTCATCTAATAATTCTGGCCAATTATCGTAGGAAACAATCCCTTCAAGAAAGTGGTAAAAATCAAAATAATTAACCCCAACACCTTTTGAAGATATATATGGTGTGTCAATGTAAACCAAGTCTGCTTTAACATCTAAATCAAAAACATCCGAATGATAAGCTTTATTTTTCTTGCCATTATCGAAAGCGGCATTGTTTGCTTCATCGATAAATTTTTTGAAATGATCTTCAAATGGTGTGTCCCAAGTTTTTTTGTTGCCGAAGCTTCTTTCTACTTCTGCCGTACGGATGTAAAGATTCTTTCTGTGAAAAAGATTATAGGGGCGTTTAATTATACATGATTGAAATAGAGCATAGAAAGCAAGAGATTGCTTGTATTTATTCTCTATTTTTCCAATGTTGGTTATGACAACATCTAGCCATTTGTTCTCCTCGTCTGTGAAGTAAATATCATGGAAAGTATCAGAAATAAAAGTCGTATACTTCGCCCCCTTATGTTTTTTAAGAATGAATTCAACATCCTCATCTTCTAATCGAACTTTCGAGTTTTCGATCAATGCGAGTCCAATGCAATAGTTGAATTTTAGCGAGTCATTGTAAAATACCTGCTTGCCGTTCTTCTTGAACATATAACCTACGCACCCAGTGCCACCAAATGCGTCTAGCACAGAATCAGACTTTAAACCTTTTGTATAGTAGTTAATCCATTCAATGATCTTATATTTACTTCCCTGATATCGAGTAGATGGAAAAACTCCCACATTGCTAGTGGGCAAGTCGTTGAAAAGTTGTGGCTGCTGCTTTAAATTCATTATGCTATTTGACATTTTTGATATTCCTATATTTGAGATATTCCTTGAGATTCATATATGGTGGCTTTCGCAATTTAGCACTTCGCGCCATTTCTGCCGTCATGTAGTTCATCCAAAAGTCGTCGAATATTTTGACACCAACTTTTGAGAAAGGTCCTGTTCCTTCTCGCAATACAGAGATCTTTACACAAGAACCTATGTTTTTAGTATTACCGCTACCTGGTCTATCTTTCGCAATTTTGTATTTTTCTTGAACGATAAAATCAAAATCTTTAACCACCGACAAAATTTCTTCGAGATCATCTATTGAATAGACTCGGTTTTCATCAATTAGCTCTTCTTGTTTTGTATAAATCACTCCCAAAATATAATGCTTGCCGTATTCGTTATATGGGAAAGTAATATTTTTCTTGGAATCACGATATCGGAAGTATCCAGTAAAAGCGCCTAATGTGAAACCAGACACGACATCATCGTCTTTTCGGTAAGTACTTTTTAAGTCAAGAGCGATTTTTTGTTTGTCTTTCGTGATAAAAGTAACATCAGGATAGTGATTTTACTCAGCACTTAAAACCATTTCAAATCTATTTTCTTTGGCGAACTTTTGCAAAACAGGAAACATTATCAATTCTATAACTTTTGAGACAACTTTTGTGTCAACAGAAATGGTATAGATGTTCTTCGCAACATCAATAAAACCTTTCACTGACCAATCTCCAGAAGGTGTTGCCAATACCTTGCGAAAGTCGTTGATGTGTTTTAATAAACCTTTTTGAAAATTATCTTGTTCCATATTCGTCATTTTAACTGATCTTCCCCTTAATATCGGTCCATTTGAAATGAGAAAAAACATCTTATCAGGCTGCTCGTATTGCGTACTCGGCTGGGGTGGCGTAGTCCAGCGAGCTATGCGGTCATTCCTGAGGGTGACGCATGCGTCGCCCCTACAAGATGCAAGAGCGCCAAATAGCCCGAAAGAGGGCATCCAGGAATTGGGTTGACAAAAAATCAGTCGATCGTGATTCCGCCAGCTTCCTGGACTTCACCGATCACACAGGCACGGTCACACCCGTCGCGTCGAAAGCAATCCAGCACTGCTTCCGTATCGTCCGGCGCGCAGGAAACCAGCAGCCCTCCGTTGGTCTGCGGATCATAAAGCAGATCCATGACAGCCGCCGTAGCGGTCTGGCCGAGAGCCACGTGTTGAACGTAGCTGTCCCGGTTACGAGCGGCGGCCGGGCTTACGACGCCTTGCCCCAGCAGATCGTGGGCGGCCTCGATGACCGGCACCTGCGAGAAACACACCCGTGCACCGACGCCGGAAGCCTCGCACATCTCGATCAAGTGCCCGAGCAAGCCGTAGCCACTCACGTCGGTCATCGCGTGCACGCCACCAATCGACGCCAGCTTCTCTCCCGTGCGGTTCAGCAGCGTCGCCCAGTGAAGCATCTGCCGATACGCCTGGGAAGATGCCAATTGACGTTTGATCGCGGTAGCGATCACGCCCACGCCGAGCGGTTTACTCAGAATCAGCCGGTCGCCACAGCGCGCTCCAGCGTTATATTTGACCTGCTCGGGGTGCACCTCGCCCACGACCGCAAGACCGTAGATCGGTTCCGACAGGTCGATAGAATGCCCTCCGACGATCAGAATCCCCGCTTCGCGGCAGATGCTTTGCCCCCCCTTGAGGACCGCGGAGATAGCCGAAGCAGGCAATTTGTCAATCGGCATTCCGACCACGTTGAGAGCGAACAGTGGCTGCGCCCCCATCGCATATACGTCGGAAATCGCGTTGGCTGCCGCGATGCGCCCGAAGTCCCCAGGATCATCGACGATGGGGGTGAAGAAGTCGGTTGTCGCCACCAGCGCGCGCGCCTCACCGAACGCGAATACCGCGGCGTCCTCTCGCGTGGAATTGCCTGCCAGCAGGTTTTTCGAATCGGGACCTGTAACGATACCATCAAGCAACCCGGCAAGCGCCGCCGGCGCGACCTTACAGCCGCAACCGCCACCGTGCGACAATGTCGTCAGCCTGACCCTCTGTTCTGACATGGACGAAGCAACGCGCCTTGAGAAATGTGGACACTAGCACAAATAAGCTCCTTCGAAGAAACCATCGACGTCAGATCGCCTGCCGAATATGACCTGGACCATATCCCGGGCGCCCTCAACTACCCGGTCCTGAACGACGAGCAGCGAGCCGAGGTGGGAAAAATATATAAACGGATCTCTTCGCTGGAAGCCAAGAAGTGTGGTGCTGCGATGGTTACGGAGAATATAGCAAAGCACCTGAAAGACCATTTCCGCACCCGCGACGAGAGTTGGCGCCCGCTCGTTTACTGCTGGCGCGGGGGCATGCGCAGCGCGGCGTTTACACATGTGCTGCGTGAAATCGGATGGCAGGCAAAGCAGTTGCCCGGCGGCTACAAAGCCTATCGCAAAGCGGTGATCGACACATTGACCGGCGCTCCCCCTGCATTCGGATTCAAAGTGCTCTGTGGCTGCACCGGCACCGGGAAAAGTCGATTGCTCGGGCACCTCGCCAGGCAAGGTGCGCAAGTGCTGGACCTCGAAGCGCTGGCCAATCACCGAGGCTCGGTACTCGGCGCACCAACCACCGGTAAACAACCCGCACAAAAACAATTCGAGAGCTGGCTTTGCAAGGAATTACGCGCACTTGACCCCTCGCGAACGGTCTATGTCGAAGCGGAAAGCCGGCGCATCGGGAAAATACACGTGCCCGACACTTTGCTCCAATCCATCCGTTCCTCGGAGTGCGTCAACATCGAGGCCTCCATCCAGGCGCGAATACGGTTTCTGATTTCCGAATACCGACACTTCCTGCACGATGACGCGTTGCTGAAGAGCGCGATACAGCCTCTCCGGCAGCACGCGGGAAAAAACAACGTCGAGAATTGGCTGAACTGGCGCAACAATGGCGGCGCAGAAAACCTGGTGCAGGAATTATTGCGGATACATTATGATCCGCTGTACCTGCGCTCGATAAAAGCCCACTTCAACCGTTATGAAAGCGCCGTTTGCGTGCAGTTGAAGGCGATCGACGATGAAACGCTGGATCGCGCCGCACAGCAGATAATGGCACTCGATGAGGACTTGACCCGGTCGAACTTCCGCAGCGGCGTCACTGCTGGATGATCAGAGGGTCATTGATACCATTGGCGCGCAGCTTGAGTTTGGCGTTTCTGATAGAGGATAGATTATCCTCCGGCCCGATCGTGACGACGTACCATAGAGTGCCGCTATCCTCTCTTCTTTCTACCACATTGGAATCAAACCCGAACCCCTTGAGTTGTTGCTGAAAAAGTTCGGCTCTGTCGTGCGTTCGAAACGAACCCGCCTGCAACCAGTAGGTAACACGTTTCTCGACGTACTCGGTTTCAGGTGCAGGTAGCGGGATTGGTTCCTGCAAAGAATCATAAAATCCAAACCTCTGATTATTCCCCAGCGAGGGATCGGTTGAATCTACTGCCCCTGGCTGAGGCTCACCCGCCACGGGTGGCGACCCCGGCTGCGCTCGCGGAAAATAATCGAAGTTCATGGCTGCCACCGCAAGCACGGCTGTGGCAACAACGACCCCCGATAAAAACCCCTTGGCCCATTGGCCCTTTGCGGGCTGTTGCTTCTGCACTTCGGGCCTTCCGATGTGCTTATAGTCCATTCCCCTGGCCATGTCCCTCCACCCTAAATCGTTTACATTCTCTGTGGTGCAGAAACACCAAGCAGACCAAGGCCGCCGGATAGAACCCGCCTGACCGCATCAATCAGGATCAGGCGCGCGCTACGCACTTGATCGTCTTCAACCAGAAACTGACTGTGGTTGTAATAGGCGTGAAACTCCCCTGCAAGCTCACGCAAAAAACTCAACAGAACATGCGGCGCCATTTCGGTTGCGGCGGACTTGAGGATCTTCTTGTACTGGTACAAGCATCTCATAAGATACTCCTCCCGATCTTCCACAAGATACTTCACCGCCTCCACATCGCCTGAAAAACCGAGCTTCCTTTTCTCGAGTTCCCTGAACACGTTGCACACCCTGGCGTGGGCGTACTGTATGTAGTACACCGGGTTTTCATTGCTCTCCTGCCTGGCGAGCGTGATATCGAAATCCATATGCTGCCCGGGTTTGCGCATGACGTAGAAAAACCGCTCCGCATCGCGGCCGACTTCTTCATGCAACTCACGCAAGGTGACAAACTCTCCGCCACGGGTGGACATGGCAACCCTGGATCCGTCGCGGTAAAGATTGACAAACTGCACCAGCAGAAACCGAAGCCTGTCCACATCCAGCCCAAGCGCTCCGAGCGCGGCACGAATGCGCGCGACGTATCCGTGATGGTCGGCTCCCCAGACATTGACGATCAAATCGTATCCGCGTTGAAATTTGTTCCAGTGATACGCCACGTCGGCAGCGAAGTACGTCAGGTTACCGTTGGCACGAACGACTACCCGGTCCTTCTCATCGCCAAAGGCCGAAGCACGAAACCATAGTGCCCCTTTGCTCTCGTAAAGGTGCCCTTGCTCCTGCAGGGTCTCGATGGTCTTTTCAATCTCACCGGAATCCGACAGTGCTTTTTCCGAAAACCAGCGCGTGTAGCGTATACCGATTTTTTCCAGATCGCCGCTGATGCTTTTCATCATCATCTCCACGCAGACACGAGAGAGAGAGGCATAGTTTTCCTCACCTATCAACCGTTTGCAGTTTTCAATCACGCCGTCGACGAGCTTCTCCCCGTCGGACACATCTCCCCGGCACGCATCGATGTCCGTAGCGGAGCGATGCAGACGATCACCATGGGTGCGCCTGACTTCAGCAGCGATGTCCCAGACGTAATCGCCCTGGTAACCGACCGCCGGAAAATCAAACTGCTCTCCCCCGAGTTCCAGGTAGCGCAACCACGTCGACATCGCCAGAATGTCCATCTGCCGACCGGCGTCGTTCACGTAGTATTCGCGCTCGACCTGGTACCCGGCCGCTTCAAGCAGCGCGGACACGGCTTCCCCATAGGCTGCACCGCGACCGTGCCCAACGTGCAACGGCCCGGTCGGATTGGCCGACACGAACTCTACCAGTGCGCGCGGTGCGCCCTCGACCCAACCACACCCATAGCGCTCGCCAAGGCTCGCGATCTCCTTGAGCATCATCGAGAACAAGCGATTTTCAGCCTCTTCCTTCAAGTGAAAATTGATGAAGCCGGGCCCCGCAACCTCGGCGGTCTTCAGTTCCGGCGCTGCCGGCAAACGCGCGACGATCAAGCGCGCCAGCGCACGAGCGTCCATGCCGCTGCGCTCAGCCAGCACCAGCGCGACATTGCTCGTGTAGTCACCGTGCTCCGGTTGTCTGGGCGCTGCCACCCGAGGCTCCACCAAACCGGGGATCGTCCCTTCGGATCGTAAACGAGCAAGGCTGTCATCCAGCCACTGTTTCACTGTCTCTTGCATGGATCAAAGCACGGGTGCAGGCATCATACCGCATCCGGGCAACCGCCTTCGCGCGCCGTAGAACGCCGCCGATGGCGCATCAGTATTCTATTTCAACCGGATCGACGTCGACATACCAGGTCACGCCACGAAGCTTCCTGATCGCGTGTATCAGCGGCAGGGCCTCGCTCAGGCAACGGGTCAGCGCGCTGCGGCTCATGGCACGCAGCAACAGTTGTGACCGGTAACGACCTTCGCGCTTTTCGGACATCATCGGTGCCGGCCCCAGCATGGAAATACGGTGCCGACCGGCGCTCGACCTCAGTCGGCTTTTGGTCGTCGCGAGAAAATCCATGGCGATGTCGGGTACATCGGCACTCGCGCGTATCAGCGCCATGAAAAAGTAAGGCGGCAGCATCGCCTTTTTTCTCTCAAGCAACAGTTGCCGGGCAAACCCGGCATAGCCGTTGTGCAGCAAACACTGCAAATGCGGATGCTCCGGATAGTAGGTCTGCAGACACACCTCGCCGGGAGCACTGCCTCGCCCGGCGCGCCCGGATACCTGCACGATCAGTTGCCCGAGCCGTTCGAGCGACCTGAAGTCAGGCGCGAACAGGCGTTGGTCTACATTGAGAATGCCGACCAGCGTAACCCGTGGAAAATGGTGCCCTTTCGACAGCATTTGCGTACCGATCAGGATCCTCGCGCCGGTACCGTGAATCTTTTCCAGGTTCCGCTCGAGTTCGCCTTTGCGCCCGACCGAGTCAGCGTCTATCCGGGTGATATCGATCCGCGGGAACACTTCCAACAGATCCTGCTCGATACGCTCGGTACCCATGCCCGTGTTTTTCAAATCGAGGCTTTCGCACCGCAGGCACCGGTCGGGGCGCCGCGACGCATGCCCGCAGTGGTGACAGCGCATCGCGTCGTTGCTCAGATGGTACACCAGCGGTGCGTCGCAATCGGGGCACATGACGACCTCGCCGCAGTCATGGCAAACGAGTTGCGGCGCGTAGCCCCGGCGATTGAGAAACAACAGCACCTGTTTGTCACGCGCGACATGCTTTTCGATTTCCTCCAGCAGCGCATCGCATACGCCACCGACAAGACGCCTGCGACGCAGGTCGATGACCTTGACCGACGGCATTCCGACGCTGCCTACCCGCTGCTTCAGAAGATGGTGGCGATATTGCTTGTTCGCCACGTTGTGCAGGGACTCCAGGGAGGGCGTCGCGCTTCCCAGGACGATGGGAATATCGAGCAGCTTCGCCCGCTTGATCGCCAGATCACGCGCGTGGTAGCGCAGAGAATCCTGCTGCTTGTACGAAACATCGTGCTCTTCATCGACGACGATCATCGCCAGTGATTTGCACGGGACAAACATCGACGAACGGGTGCCGATAATGATCTTTGCCGTTCCCATGTGCGCGCGCGACCATGCATGAAAACGGCTGCGTTCGCTCATGCCCGAATGAAACATCGCGACCGCTGTCCCGAAGTGCTCCTGGAAATAGGCGACCGTCTGTGAAGTCAGACCGATCTCCGGCACCATCACCAGTATCTGCCCCCCACTACGCAATACTTTCTCCGCGGCACGCAGGTAGATCTCGGTCTTGCCGCTGCCGGTAACCCCTTCCACCAAATGCCGCTCGAACCGGGTGGAAGCGCTGATCGCGGCAAGCACGCGCGACTGCTCGCCACTCAACTCATGGGTAAAAGGCGCCGGCGGCTTCTCCGGCAACGCCCGTTCCCGCTTGACCACGTTGCCTTTGGCGATCAGCGCCCTGGCAGCCTGACGCCAGCCGGCCAAGCACCGATCCAGTGCCTCAGCATCCAGGGGGCCCTGCACTTGCAACAGGGCGAACAATTGCCGTTGCGCCGGAGCCCTGGACAGCGAAGCCAAAACCTCGCCGCCGCCATCTGCCTCCCATACGGATACGGCACCTACGGACAAAGGTTCTCCCCGACGCACCAACCTCGGTACGGTGTGAGACAACACTCGCCCGAGCGGGTATTGATAATAATGCGCGCTCCAGCGCAGCAACCTGATCAGGTCGTCGGGCAACGCCGGGTGTTCATCGAGCAACGCCTCCGCCGGGCGCAGTTTGCTCTCGTCGACCGAAGAATCGGTTGCGGTTTCGATGACGACCCCGACCCTCGAGTGCGGCCCAAAAGGAATCCTCACGCGACAACCCGGTGCTACCCGGCCTGTCCCCGGCGGCAAAAGATAATCGAAGATGCAATCGGGTGGCGCCGGGGGGAAAACGGCAACGCGAAGAATCAGTGGGTCAGGCTCCATCGGTCTCCACAAGAGATCCTCATCATGCCCGGCTCATTGCGAAAGCAGCATCTTTCTGGCAAAGGGGACTGTAATCCGTTTCTTACGCTGTTTTGCACAGTCGGAAAGGTAACCGATGATGTCTATCAGACCCTCGAGCTCCCGAGGGTAGCTGTTGAGCAGATACACCAGAACCTTATCTCCAAGGGGTTGCCCCAGCCGCTCGGCGACACCGCGTAAAACCTCCATCCTGGCGGTATCGCCGAGTGGCGTCAGGCGATACACCGCTCCCCATGCGAGGCGAGAGGGCAGATCCTGGAGTCGCCAGTCGCCCATCACCGGGTTTTGCCGCCCCGCCATGACCAGGCAGCGCCGCTGTGACCGCGCTTCGTTCACCAGACCAAACAAGGCGCGCTGCCAGTCGAGCCGGTCGCGAATCACGTCCACTTCATCCACCCCGATGAAGTCGATCGTCGCAAAGTCGGCCATCACCTGCGGGCCGTGCGGCAGCAATCGCCGCAGTGGCAGCCAGGCGCTACACCCGCCACGCTCGGTAACGGCCTGGCACGCCGCCTGCAACAAATGACTTTTCCCGGTCGATGCCACGCCCCATAAATAGAGCTGACAATCGCTGTCTTTATCCCCCGCACACAGACGCTGAAGGTGCTCTACCGGGGCCTCGTTTCCCGTCGGGATAAAACTACGGAATGTTCTGCTGGGAGGGGGATCCAGCGGCAATAGAAGCTGCCGGCACGCAGACGCGCCCGTATCTGCATCAGACCGCATCGCCATGAGCATTCGATACCCTGCCAGAGGATGCCCCGGACAGCGCCGCACGCGTCTCGCAGGAATTCATACCACGCGGTAAAAGCCGCGGCGCAGCAGTCGCTGTCGCGCAGACAGGGCATACAGCAAGCCACTCACCAGCGTGGTGATGGCGACCAGGACGATCAGCGCACTGACGGCGGCCTGCGACCCGATGCCTGTTTGGTCCATCAGCACCGCCAGAATCAGGAACACCTGCATGCAGGTGTTGGCCTTGCTGGACTTGCTGGGGAGAAAATCAAACTTGATACCGAAAAAGCGGCAATAAAAATAACCGGCGCCGATCAGTACGTCACGCCCGATGACGATCGCTACCAGCCATACCGGCAATATCTCCTGTAAAGCCAGCACCGCGTAGGTGCTGATCAGCATCAACTTGTCCGCGAAGGGATCCAGAAACTCACCGATATGACTTTGCCAGCCGTAGTACTTTGCCAAAAACCCATCCATCGCATCGCTGATCCCCATGAATACCACCAGATACAAAGCGGTTGAAAAATCCTCGAAGACCAGCAATACCACCAGGAACGGTGTGAGACCAACCCGCAAGATGGTAATGAAATTGGGAATATGACGCATACGTAGTGTCTGGGTGGAGAAAAAATTATACCTGAAACCAGTCCTTGCGAATGACCCGACCGGTATCGGAAACCCGCGCCGTCTTTCTCTTGCACGGGAGCCGCCTATAATAAGAAGACTTGCAAGCGGTAGCATCGGCGGTGCGCCATCCCGTCCTCGGAAACTTCCTGTATGCCACGAGAAAAAAAACCTGCGACGTTCCTTTATAGCGACAGACAAAAACCGCCCGGGGCAACGTTGAATTACGCGGATGCAGGCGTCGATACCAAGGCAGGCGATGCATTTGTCGAGAGCATCAAGCCGCTGTGCAATCAGGCCACGCGAGCGGAAGTCATCGGCGGCATCGGCGGCTTCGGCGGTCTGTTCAGGCTGTCCGGCACAAAATACCGCCACCCGGTCCTGGTGGCGGCAACCGATGGCGTAGGCACCAAGCTGAAGCTGGCCAACGAACTGAACATCCACGACAGCATCGGAATCGATCTGGTGGCGATGTGCGTCAACGACATCCTGGCTCACGGCGCGGAACCACTGTTTTTCCTGGATTATTTCGCGTGCGGCAGGCTCTCTCCCGCGGTGGCAACCCAGGTTGTGGCTGGCATTGCCGAAGGTTGCAAGCGGGCCAACTGCGCCTTGCTCGGCGGAGAAACCGCCGAGATGCCCGGCATGTACGCTGGCGATGAATACGATCTTGCTGGATTTGCCGTCGGTGTAGCCGAAGAGCACGCACTGTGCGGAGCGAGGCAGGTGAAAACCGGCGACGCCCTCATTGCACTGGCATCCAACGGCGTTCATTCCAATGGTTTTTCACTGGTGCGGAAAATCCTCGCCACAAAAGAAATACCGCTGGGGCAGGCGCTGGACAACACCACACTCGGCGAAGCTCTGCTTGCGCCGACACATATCTACGTGTCGGCCCTGCTGCCCGCGATCCTGCATGGAACCATCCATGCGCTGGCACACATTACCGGCGGTGGGCTGACCGGCAATCTGCCCAGAATGCTCAACGACGACCAATCGGCGACCGTGAACCTGCACAGTTGGATTCGCCCGCCGGTATTCGAGTGGCTGCAAGAAACAGGCGGGATCGACCCGCAGGAAATGCTCCGGGTGTTCAATTGCGGTGTAGGTATGGTGGTGGCAACCGCACCCGTGGAAGCACCTGCCCTGCTACGGAACATAAGGGAAGCGGGCCTGGATGGATGGCAACTCGGCGAAGTCGTTTCGCGCCGGGGTAATCCACCCGTCGTCTATGACTGACAGCCGGCAACCACCCCCGCGCAAGCGACTGGCCGTGTTGATTTCAGGTCGAGGCAGCAATCTGCAAGCCATTATCGACGCGGCCACCGCGGGACGTATCAACGCGGACATCACGCGGGTCATCAGCGACCGCACCAGCGCCGAGGGACTGAAAAAAGCCCGAACCGCGAGCATCCCCGTTTCAATTGCCGAAACCGACGCCGAGCTGCAGACCTTACTGAACGAGGTCGCGCCCGACGGCATCGCGCTCACGGGCTTCATGCACATCCTGGGCCCCGGGATCATCCGCCGCTTCGCAGGCAAGGTGTTGAATATCCATCCATCCTTGTTACCCAGGCACAAAGGCTTGCACACACACCGCCGCGTGCTGGAGGATGGCGACGAGTACCACGGCTGCAGCGTGCACTTCGCGACCGAGGTGTTGGACGCCGGCCCGGTGATCCTGCAGGCGCGCATCCGGGTAGGCAAGTCCGATTCTCCGGATACACTGGCGGCACGTGTGCTCCGGTACGAACACATCGTTTACCCCCGGGTGCTTGATTGGTACTGTAACGACCGCCTGCGGTTAAAAAACGGTCAATGCCTGCTCGATGGCCACGTGCTGAAAAAACCTGAAATCTGGGACCCAACGGAACATTGAAACGCTTTGCCCTCACCGGCTGCCTGCTACTCGGGCTTGCCGCCATACCTTGCACCACCCCGGCCGCGCCAGTAGAGGTTTCCCCTACGCTGGGACTCACCCCCCTGAAAGCCGTGTATCACGTGAAAATCAGTGGCTTTGGCGGCGGCTTTGGCAGCGGCAAAGGCGAGCTGGAACTACGTGGCGACAGCGGCGGGCTTACCTACCGGATGACCCTGGCACCGACGGGTCTGCTGGCGATATTCGCAGACACGGTGGAGATCACCGCCAGGATGCGCCTTGAAGGAGGACGCGTGGTTCCGGAGGAGTACATGAAAAGACACCGGAAAAATAAAGACCAAGGATCGACGCTACGCGTTTGACCCGGGCCGCTCGTCGGTAGAAGTGCTGCAGGAAGGAAAAACCTGGTTCCTGGAAGCCTCCGATGGGACACTCGACGAAGCTTCCATGCAACTGCAACTGATCCTGGACGCGCAGCGGCACAACGGCCCCTGGCGATATACCGTAACGAGCAACGACAAGATCAAGCACTACTCCCTGACCGAAACCGGCAACGAATCCATCGACAGCGCGTTCGGCAGAATCGAAACAATCAAGCTCCAACGAGTCAGGCTGCACGCCGGGGAACAAAGCGAAATCGATTACTACTACTGGCTCAGCCCCGCGCACCGCTACCTGCCCATCCGGGTCGAAAAGCTGGAAAACGGAAAAACGAAACGGGTGCTGACCGCCCGGGAGATCCGCTTCGATTGAGAGAAACAGGGACTCGCCCTGCGCGGCATCAGTCGCCCGCGATCATCATCTCGCCGACCAGTATCGACCCGCAGCGGATACTCCCCCGCGCATCGACATCGTCTCCGACACCGACGATCCCCTGGAACATATCGCGCAGATTCGCGGCAATCGTCATTTCGGTAACGGGATAGGCCACCACCCCGTCCTCAACCCAGAACCCGCTGGCCCCCTGCGAATAATCGCCGGTAACCGGGTTGGCTCCATGCCCCATCAACTCGGTGACGAAAAACCCTGTACGCATCTCCTCGACCAGGGATTGGAACGAATGCGTCTCGCCGGTAAACACCCAGTTATGCAGGCCGCCAGCGTTGGCGGTGGTTTTCATACCCAGCCGTCGCGCCGAATAACTGTCCAGGATATAACTCTCCAGCACCCCGTCGCGAACAATGTCATGCTCGTAGGTGGCAACCCCCTCACCGTCGAACGCAGTGCTGCCAAGCGCGCCCGGCAGGTGGGGACGCTCGACTATATTGACAGCGTGGGGAAATAACCGCTTCCCCAATGAATCGGGTAGAAAAGAAACCTGGCGATACAGCGCGTCACCGCTGATTGCCCCGGCGAATTCCGACAGCAGCCCCCTGGCGATTGCCGCCTCGAACAAGACCGGCACCCTGCAGGTTTTCACCTTGCGCGCGCCAAGCCGCTCGACCGCGCGCTCGGCCG
Source organism: Candidatus Oxydemutatoraceae bacterium (assembly GCA_965226235.1). Classification (GTDB taxonomy): domain Bacteria; phylum Pseudomonadota; class Gammaproteobacteria; order Poriferisulfidales; family Oxydemutatoraceae; genus CAYFZO01. The sequence goes on from OZ245335.1 coordinate 984,837, forward strand.
CGCGTCGGCCAATGTCGCCCGGTGCTTCCAGTTGCTCGGGATGGCGGTGCACGCTGTACCAGAAATCACGTTGCATACCACCCTCTCCCTTGGCGATCGCGGCACCGCTGATGCCGTGGCGGGTGCCGGAATCCGTGTGCACGAAACCGTGGGTATTTGCGTAGCAATGCTCGCTACGCGTCGTGGAGACCGACACACCTTCGGTGTTGTCGATCTTATCCACGCCACGCATCGCGTCTTCGCATTCGAGCGCGATATCGATCGCCTGCCTGACATCAATTTCCCAGCCCCGATCCAGGTCAAGGTCCGGGAAACTGACCGCCATCAATTCGGCATCCGCCAACCCGGCATAGTCGTCCTCGGAGGTGTAACGCGCGATATTGCAGGCAGCTCCGACCGCTTCCGTAATCGCTGGTATCGAGAAATCCGAAGCGGCAGCGGAGCCTTTGCGCGTGCCGAAATAAACCGTCACCCCGAACGAGCGCTCGTTACCGCTTTCAATCGTCTCGGTCTCACCCATGTGTACGCAGACTTCCAGGCTGCTGACGGCACCCGTGGTCGCTTCGGCGGTGGAGGCCCCCAGGCGCCTGGCTTCTTCAAGCGCGGTTTCCGCGACCGCAGATAAGGTGTCGCTGCAAACAAGGGGGGCGCTCACGCCCCGGTACCCCCGACGGTCAGACCATCGATGCGCAATGTCGGCTGACCGACCCCGACCGGCACCATCTGCCCTTGCTTGCCGCAAGTACCTATGCCATCGTCCAGGCGCAGATCGTTGCCGATCATCCCGACCCGCGTCAGCACTTCGGCGCCCTGCCCCACCAGCGTCGCGCCCTTCACCGGCGCCGTGACTTTACCTTTCTCGATCAAGTACGCCTCCGAAGCGGAAAAAACGAACTGCCCCGAAGTAATATCGACTTGACCGCCGCCGAAATTCACCGCGTAAAAGCCCTTGTCCACCGAAGCAATAATCTCTTGCGGATCATGTTCTCCTGCCAGCATGTAGGTGTTGGTCATGCGCGGCATCGGCAGGTGCATGTAGGATTCGCGCCGACCGTTGCCGGTTGCCTGCACCCCCATCAGACGCGCGTTCATCCTGTCCTGCATGAACCCCCGCAGGATCCCGTTTTGAATGAGCGTCGTGCGTTGCGTCGGGGTGCCTTCGTCATCGACGTTCAGCGACCCACGCCGTTGTTCCAGGGTGCCGTCGTCGACCACCGTCACGCCCTCGCTTGCAACCCGATCGCCTACACGCCCGCTGAAAATCGATGTTCCCTTGCGCACGAAATCACCCTCCAGCCCATGGCCTACCGCTTCGTGAAGCAACACCCCCGGCCAGCCGGGACCCAGTACCACCGTCATGTTGCCTGCCGGCGCGGCCACTGCCTCCAGGTTCAGCAACGCCTGACGCACTGCTTCATCCACCAGCGACCCCGCAGTATCGCGGCGCACAAACACTTCGTAGCCATACCGCCCGCCGGCACCCGCCGTACCCTGCTCACGGCGTCCGTTTTGCTCGACGATGACCCGCACGTTCAGCCTCACCAAGGGCCGCACGTCCGCGACCAGACCCCCGTCGGCAGCAGCGATGACCACCACTTCATGCTCGCCCGACAGCGACGCGATAACCTGCCGGACCCGCGGGTCCGCGCTACGAGCCAGCGCGTCTATCGAACGCAGCAGCTTGACCTTGTCGGCTTCTCCCATCCCGGCGATCGGGTCGCTCACCGCGTACAGACCATGCTGCAGTCCACGCCCGCAGACTTGTACCTGCTTGCTGCCGCCCGATCTCGCGATGCAACGTGCCGTTCGTCCGGCGTCGAACAACGCCGGCAACGTAATCTCGTCAGAGTAGGCAAATCCCGACTTGTCGCCACTGACCGCGCGCACACCGATTCCTTGATCCACACCGAAGCCGGCATCCTTCAGCAAGCCGTCTTCCATGGTCCAGGACTCGTGACGGCTGTGCTGCAAATAAACGTCGGCATAGTCGATGCCGGCACCGAGCATCTGCGACAGCGCTTCGTTCAAGTGCCCTTCATCAAGACCGAACGGACTCAGCAGTTTTTCTCGGGCAATAGTCAGTGCTTTTCCCATCGTTCCTCCAGCAGAATTTACTACCTATAGCCTAGCATGCGCGACCCGGTCTCATCCGCGATCGACCGAGCGATCGACCGAGCGATCGACCCAACCGGCGCACGCAATCTGCGCCCACTGAAACTCCGTCAGCCTGACTCGGTCCTGGTGACACCAATACGGCGATGCGAGATGCTGGGGAACTCCCGGCGCAGGCGCCGCTGAAGAGACCGATCCAGCGGAGCGGAGGCAACGCCCGTATCGCGACCGAGCTCGGCAAGCACCCTCCCCCAAGGGTTGACCACCATGCTATGCCCCCAGCTCGCACGCTTGTTCACGTGGCGGCCGGTTTGATTTGCACCGATGACAAACATCAGGTTTTCGACCGCGCGTGCGCGCAACAAGATCGACCAGTGCACCCGCCCGGTCGCCTCGGTAAACGCAGACGGCAGCACGACCAGCTCGGCGCCACGATCGAGCAGGGAACGAAATAATTCGGGAAAGCGCAGGTCGTAGCACACCGCGAGACCACAGCGTCCAAAGGGTGTATCGGCAACGGTCACTGCCTCGCCCGACATGAACACCGAAGATTCCGAATAGTCTTCGGCGGTATCGCGCAGGTGCACGTCAAACAGGTGCAGCTTGCGATACAGTGCCACGCGCCTGCCGTGCGGGTCGTACAAGGGGCAGGCCGCGTATACCCTGTCGGGATCGGATGAACGCAGCGGGAAGGTGCCCCCGACCAGCCACACCCGATTGGCCTGCGACTGCGTTGCCAGGAAATCCTGGATCACCCCGGCCTGATCCTCCTCGCAGATCGTGCGCTGCTCACCCAGGGTGCGCCCGATGAACGCAAACACTTCCGGCAGCACCACCAGGTTGGCACCCTCGCCGGCGGCTCGTTCGATCAATTCGCCGGCACGCGCCAGGTTCGCGGCCACATCGTCGCCGCTATTCATCTGCACCGCTGCAACCTTGACTTCGAGCTCAAATGACATGGTTCTCTATCTGCTCCATCACTTTATATAATACGTCCTGATACATCTCGCCCGGTGGCGCAAAGCGGTGGGAAAACCACAAGGCGCACACCGGAGGCAGCAACCGTATCGAATGGACATTGTAAGGCCCATTGTATGGGCAACCTGTATGAGCAACGATCGGAAATTCAGAAAATACTCGGCACCCATGGTCGACGGCACCACGCGCGCGCCGAGCCGCGCTATGCTGCGCGCCGTAGGTTTTAACGATGCCGACTTCAAAAAACCGCAGATCGGCATCGCCTCGACCTGGAGTGAAGTCACCCCCTGCAACATGCACATCGACAAGCTCGCGCGGCACGCGGCACGCGGCGCCGAAGCCGCGGGCGCCAAACCGGTGACCTTCAACACCATCACCGTCTCGGACGGAATCTCGATGGGCACCGAGGGTATGAAATACTCGCTGGTCTCGCGCGAGATTATCGCCGATTCGGTCGAAGCGGTAGCCGCCTGCGAAGGGTTCGATGGCATCGTCGCCATCGGCGGTTGCGACAAGAACATGCCAGGCTGCATGATCGCTATCGCGCGGCTCGATCGCCCTGCGGTATTCGTTTATGGCGGCACCATCCTTCCCGGTAGCTACCGGCGCCGCAAGATCGACATCGTATCGGTATTCGAGGCGGTTGGAGAGGTAGCGCAACGCAGGATCGACAAAAAACAACTGCACGCAATCGAATCCCGCGCGATCCCCGGCCCCGGATCCTGCGGCGGCATGTACACGGCGAATACCATGGCCTCCGCGATCGAAGCGATGGGCATGAGCCTGCCTGGCAGTTCCGCGCAGAACGCAGTATCCCGCGCAAAGGCAAACGACTGCGTCGCGGCGGGTCGAGCCGTGATGCAACTGATCGAAAGGAATCTTCTCCCGAGCGACATCATGACCCGGAAATCCTTCGAAAACGCGATCACGGTAATTACCGCGCTCGGCGGCTCGACCAACGCGGTGTTGCACCTGCTGGCGATGGCGCACGCCTGCGGCGTAAAGCTTGGCTTGGACGACTTCAGCCGGATCGGCCAGCACGTGCCGGTCGTCGCCGACCTGAAGCCAAGCGGACGCTACATGATGTCGGAACTGGTCGAAATCGGCGGCATCCAACCGTTGATGAAAACCTTGCTCGAGGCCGGGTTGCTGCACGGGGACTGCCTCACCGTAACCGGCAGGACGCTCGCTGAAAACCTGGAGAAAGTAAAAAACTATCCCCGCAAACAAACCATCATCCGCTCGCTCGATAACCCCATCAAGGCCGAGGGACACCTGATCGTGCTCTACGGCAATCTTGCGCCGCAGGGTGCCGTGGCAAAAATCACCGGCAAGGAAGGCTCCCGCTTCAGCGGCAAGGCGCGCGTGTTCGACACCGAGGAGGACGCGCTGAAAAGCATCCTCGACGGGACCGTCAAAAAAGGTGAAGTGATCGTCATTCGGTACGAAGGCCCCAAAGGCGGACCAGGAATGCGCGAGATGCTCGCGCCCACTTCGGCGGTGATGGGGAAAGGGCTGGGCAAGGATGTCGCGCTGATTACCGATGGGCGTTTCTCCGGCGGCAGCCACGGCTTTGTCGTCGGCCATATCACACCCGAGGCGATAACCGGGGGCACGCTGGCGATCGTGCGTGATGGCGACCCGATTACGATCGACGCGGAAGCGTGCAAGCTCAACCTGGACCTCCCCGAGGGTGAAATCGAACGTCGCCTGAAGAAATGGAAACGCCCGCCGCCCCGATACCGGCGTGGCGTGCTCGCAAAGTACGCACGGCAGGTCGCTTCGGCTTCCAAAGGCGCCGTCACCGATCGGCGTTGATCCGCAAGGGCAACGCATGCCTCGCCCCTACACGTGCATTCGCGCCGACGGTGTTACCGGCAGGATGTTTTGTCCGACCGGATTTGCCCTGCTCTTCTGGGTTGGGTTAGCATAAGCCCCCTGTTTTCAATACACAGGTTATCCAACCCACACAACCCCGGAGGGACGTTTCATGCCACTGACTCCCCAAGAACTCGAAAAGTTGATGGAGAAAAAAAACGGGATGCGGCGCCAGGCGTACGACGCCCGCGCAGCACAGGAGAACAAGGACGAGATCAGCGCGATAACCTGTGAAAAGTTTATCTCCCTGCCGGAATACCGCACAGCAAAGGTCGCCATGTGGTATATCGACTGCCGCTCGGAAACCCGCACCACCGCTTCCCTGAAAAAAGAGCTCGACAAAGCCGGGAAAGCCATCGTCATCCCTTACTGCACCATGGATGAAAACGGCGATAACAAGCTGGGCTTATGGCGACTGGGCAGCTTTGACGAACTCGTCGTCGGCAAATGGGAAATTCTCGAGCCCCCCCGCGAACTGTGGGGCAACCCCGACAAGGAAGTCATCCCTCAAGACCTCGACATCGTGATGGTACCGGGGGTTGGTTTTGACAGAAACGGAGGGCGCATGGGCAACGGACAAGGCTACTACGACCGCCTGCTGGAAAAAGTCCGTGACGATTGTCCGCTGATCGCGCTTTGCTACGAGTCACAGTTGTTTGACCAGATCCTGGTCGCGCCGCACGATATCTTCATGGACAAGGTAATTACCGAAAAAGAAATCTACTCCGGCAAAGGAAGAAAATAGTGCGCGCGGTCATCGATGACACCTACGCGGAAGCGTTCAGAAGCATTCACGTCGAATTTCTGATCACGGCGAGGGACCGCAAGTGGCTGGACCACGCGATCAACGCCTGCACCGGTAATGCTTCGAGTTCGATTCTGTGCGACTGCGAAGCGGGAATAGATCGCTACGTCGGCCCTGGCTGCGACGAGAGTTTCAAAACGCCCGACGGGCGCCCTGGCGCGATCGTGCAGATGCACGTCCCGCGTTTCTGGAAAGACCGCGTCCGGAAGCTCGAACACGCGGCGCTGGTGCGCATCAGCCAGAATGTGCTGACTTGCCCGACCGCCGCGTGCTTCAACCTGATCGACTCCGACGATTATTTCCAGATGGGGCGTAAAGTCGCCTATTTCGGCAACAAGCACCAGAAACGCATCGAGCGCTACGGACGCAAAATGTGGTGGATCCCGATCCTCGGCGGCGAATTCATACTCGATCGCAGGCTGGGCTACGCGGACGGTCTGATGGGCGGCAACCTGTGGTATTTCGGCAAAGACACGGACGCGGCCCTGGCCGCTGCGGAAAAGGGTACGGCGGCGATCCTGCCGGTCGAAGGTGTCATCACGACGTTCCCCGGCGGCATCGCCTCCAGCGGCTCCAAAGCGGGCAGCGACTACTCTTTCACCATCGCCAGCACCTATGAAAAGTTCTGCCCGTTGCTGCAGGACAAACCCGGGATCGAGAGCGGCTTGCCCGAAGGCGTTGGCTCGGTCATGGAAATTATCATGAACGGACGCGACATGCCCTGCATCATCAAAGCGACCCAGGCGGCGATCGCCGCGTCACGGGACACCGACGGGCTGATCATGATCTCGGCGGGAAATTACGGTGGCCGCCTCGGCAAGAATTTCATCTACCTTCACCCGGACAAACAGCCGTCGCCCGCCGCCTGAGCGCCCGTAGACATTGATGCCTGCTCTCGTATCCCAAGGTGCGAAAATTCTGGATGGCAACCCGGTCGCCGACGCGATACAGGCAGGCGTAGCCAAGCAACTGCAGCAAGCCGGCAGCCCGAAAATCACCCTGGCGACGGTGCTGGTCGGAGACAGCAGGCCCAGCAGACTGTACGTCAACCTGAAGCTCAAACGAGCCACCGCCGCCGGGCTGACCCCCCAACTGATCGAACTACCTGCCGAAACGTCCCAGGCCGAACTCGAACGATGTCTTGCGGCTTTGGGTGAAGACGATGCAGTGCACGGCATCCTGTTGCAGTTGCCTTTGCCGCCGGGGCTCGACGAGCGCGCGGCCATCGAAATCATACCGGCGGAAAAAGACGTGGATGGGCTGACCTACACCAATATGGGTGCCTTGCTGTGTGGTAGCCCGAAGCTGATCCCCTGCACCCCGCTGGGGGTGATGCGCATGCTCGAGCACTACGCGATTGCGACGTCCGGGCAGCGCGCCGTCATCGTCGGAAGATCCTCTCTGGTCGGGTTGCCGCAGTTGTTGCTGCTCACGACAAAAGGCACCGACGCGACCTCCACGCTATGTCACTCCCGCACCCCGGACCTGGCTGCAACCTGCCGCGGCGCCGACATACTCATCGCGGCCACCGGCAGCCCTGGGTTGATCGGTGCCGGACACGTCAAACCGGGTGCCACGGTAATCGACGTGGGGGTCACCTACACTGCAGAAGGCATACGCGGCGATGTCGCCTTCGAAGAAGTGTCGGCGGTCGCAGCCTCGATCACCCCGATGCCTGGCGGTACCGGTCCGGTGACCGTCGCCTGCCTGATCGAAAATACACTGACCGCGGCCCGGATACAGCAAGCACTTTGAACTGTACTTTCTCGTAAGCCTTGAGCGAACACCGTCGCTTGCGGCATAATCACCGTTTCCACTCGGCGTTGTCGGTGGAAGCACGTTTCAAACTGAACCAGACATTACTCAAGGAAATAATCATGCCAGGAAGAAATTTTTTGTATGTCCCGGGGCCGACCAACTTGCCGGTCGCCGTCGACAACGCAATGCAAATAGCCCAGCAGGACCACCGGCGTCCTGATTTACACAAACTGACAAAGCCGCTTTTCAGCGATCTCAAAAAGATTTTCAAAACGGAAAAAGGACAGGCCTTCATTTTCCCCGGCTCCGGAACCGCCGGTTGGGAAATTGGACTGGCCAACACCCTGTCACCCGGTGACAAGGTGATCGCCGCTCGCTTCGGACAGTTCTCCCATCTGTGGATTGACCTCGCCCAGCGCATCGGCATCGAGGTCGAGGTTTTCGAAGAATCCTGGGGCGCGGGGTTCCCGGTTGAAAAGCTCGAGAAGAGACTCCAGGCAGATACCCGCCACCAGATCAAGGGGGTGCTGGTATGCCAGAACGAAACCGCGACCGGGGTCACCAGCGACGTAGCGGGGGTAAGAAAAGCACTCAACCGGACGAAACACCCGGCGATGCTTTACGTCGATGGCGTCAGTTCGATCGCCAGCATCGACTTCCGCATGGACGCGTGGGAGGTCGACGTTGCGATCAGTGGCTCACAAAAGGGCTTCATGCTGCCTGCGGGGCTGGCGTTGGTATGCTTCAGCCGCAAGGCCCTGCAGGCCAGAAAAAAAGCGAAATGCGCAAGGTGCTACCTCGATATCGAAGACCACATCAACACCAACAACAGCGGTTTCTTTCCCTATACCCCCTCCCTGCCGATGCTGTACGGATTGCAGAAATCGCTCGAGTTGCTGCTTGAGGAAGGCATCGACAACGTGATCGCGCGCCATCATCGCCTGGCCGAAGGAGTCCGGGCGGCGATCAGGGCATGGGGACTGAAACTGTGTGCCAAAAAAATCAAATGGTACTCGGACACGGTTTCGGCGATCGTAGTCCCGCCGGAGCACGACGCGCGCAAGGTAATCGAACATGCCTACACGCGCTACAACCTCTCGCTCGGCGCCGGGCTCTCGCAACTCGCCGGCAAGGTGTTTCGCATCGGTCACCTGGGAGACCACAACGAAATCTCGATCCTGGCAGCTATCGCGGGAACCGAGATGGCGCTGCGCGACGCGGGACTCAAGATCGAGCCCGGTTGTGGTGCCGCCGCTGCCCAGGAACACTTCCGCAAACACTTTCGGAGCAAGCCGAAGAAAAAAGCGGCACGGAAAAAGCAAGCAGCCCCGTCTGTAAAGACATAACTGCGCATATGCTTGACAACGAAACCAGACGATTGAAACAGCCCCTTGCAGGATAAACCTTTATGAGCCATACACATTACGCCCCCACCACAAACCGCCTTCAGCGAAGCGAACTCGCGGTTCCGGCCTCCAATCCGGCAATGATAGAGAAAGCCCTGGCATCGGATGCCGACTACGTGTTCCTTGACCTCGAAGACGCAGTCGCTCCGGCCGACAAACCACAAGCGCGAAAAAACGCCATCGAAGCACTCAACGACCTCGACTGGAAAAGCAGCGGCAAGACGGTCTCGGTCCGCATCAATGGCCTTGATACGCATTACATGTACCGCGATGTCGTCGACGTAATCGAGCAAGCTGGTCGCCACCTCCATACGGTTTTGGTGCCCAAGGTTGGCGTGGCAGCCGATCTCTACGCTGTCGACATGATGCTGACGCAGATCGAGACCGCGATGAAAATCGAACACCGCATCGGACTGGAAGCCTTGATCGAAACGGCGATCGGCATGGCCAATGTCGAGCAGATCGCTGCGGCGCGAGGCACCCGCCTTGAAGCGATGCATTTTGGCGTCGCCGACTACGCCGCGAGCAATCGTGCGCGTACGATCAACATCGGTGGACTCAATCCGGACTATCCTGGCGATCAGTGGCACGCGGCGATCAGCCGTATGACCGTCGCCTGTCGCGCCTACGGACTGCGTCCCATAGACGGGCCATTCGGAGATTTCAAGGACGCCGACGGCTACCTGTTGGCAGCCAGGCGTGCCGCTGCGCTCGGTGTCGAAGGCAAATGGGCCATCCATCCGTCACAGATTCCGCTGGCCAATGAAGTGTTTTCACCACCCGCCAAGGAAGTCGAAAAAGCGCGGCGAATACTTGAGGAGTTGGACAAAGCGGCTCGGGAAGGACGCGGCGCGGCGTCGCTCGACGGCAAGATGATCGACGCTGCCTCCGCGCGCATGGCCGAAAACGTCGTCCGCGCCGCAGAGGCGATCGCGAACAAGGGATAATCCTCCAGAGAAACATGGACATTCACGAATACCAATCGAAAAAACTGCTCGCCGAATTCGGCGTGATGATCCCCGCGGGCAAACTCGCCATGAGCCCTCGGCAGGCTGTCAACTGCTATCGCTCCCTCGGAACCGAGAAATGCATGGTCAAGGCACAGGTTCACTCAGGCGCGCGAGGCAAAGCAGGCGGCATCGTTTTATGTGACAACGAAACCAAAGTGATGCAGGCGGCCGACCGATTGATCGGCTCGCGCTTGGTGACGCATCAGACCGGCAAGCAAGGAAAAATCGTGGAAAAACTCTACATCGAAGCCGGTAGCGACATCGAAAGAGAGCTTTACGTCGCTTTCGTGATCGACCGCGCGAGCGAACGTATCGCCGCGGTGGTTTCCGGTGAAGGCGGCATGGAAATCGAAGAGGTGGCAGAACGCAACCAGGCGCGATCAAGCGCATGCAGATCGACCCGGCGATGGGGTTGCTGAACTTCGAGGCCAACGAACTCGCTTTTGCCCTCGACCTGCCCGGCGAATTGATCAGGCAAGCGGTGCTGACTTTCAAGGCATGTTACCGGGCCTTGGTCGAACTCGACGCCAGCATGGTCGAAATCAACCCGCTTGTGGTCACCGGGAAAAAACGGCTGCTCGCGCTGGACGCGAAAATAAACTTTGACGACAACGCGCTCGGGCGTCATCCTGAAGTCAACGCAATGCGTGACAAATCGCAGGAAGACCCCCGTGAATCACGCGCCTCGGAGCATGATCTCAGTTACGTCGGGCTCGACGGCAATATCGGCTGCATGATTAACGGTGCGGGGCTGGCCATGGCGACCATGGACATGATCAAGCACAGCGGGGGAGAACCCGCCAATTTTCTCGATATCGGCGGCGGAGCCTCACCCGAACGGGTCGCCAAAGCATTCGGGCTGGTGCTGGAAGACAGCAACGTCAAGGCATTGCTGATCAATATCTACGCGGGCATCAACCGCTGCGACTGGATCGCCAAAGGCATTCTCAAAGCGGTCGAAGTCGTTGACATCAAAGTCCCGCTGATCGTACGCCTTTCCGGTACCAACGTGGAACTCGGGGAAAAAATTCTCGAAGAAAGCAGCTACCCGATTACCTCTGCCGACACGCTCGCGGAAGCCGCACGACACGCTGTCGACGCGGTCAGCCAGTAAGGGGAGCATCATGGCCATACTGCTTGATAAAAACAACAAAGTCATCGTCCAGGGATTTACCGGGCGCATCGGAACTTTCCACGCCAGGGAAATGATCGAATACGGCACCAACGTAGTCGGTGGAGTAACCCCCGGCAAAGGAGGACAGACCCACCTTGAAAGGCCCGTATTCAATACCGTCAAAGACGCGGTCGCGGCGACCGGCGCCGATACCAGCGCGGTCTTTGTCCCCGCGGTCGCGGCAGCCGACTCGATCATGGAATCCGCCGATAGCGGCATCCGCTACTGCGTGTGCATCACCGACGGCATCCCCACGCTGGACATGATGAAAGTAAAGCGCTTCATGCGGTACTACAAGCGCGAAGAAAAGATGATTTTGACCGGCCCCAACTGCGCTGGAACCATCACCCCGGGGGAAGCGTTGCTCGGCATCATGCCTGGGCATATCTACATTCCCGGTGAAATCGGGGTTGTCGCGCGCTCCGGCACACTGGGGTACGAGGCCGCGTCGCAGATGAAGGCCCTGGGTATCGGCATCTCGACCAGCGTCGGTATCGGCGGGGACCCGATCACCGGCAGTTCGCACCGCGACATTCTGCAGTTGTTCGAGAAAGACGAGAAAACAAAGGCCGTGATGATGATCGGAGAAATCGGTGGATCGCAGGAAGCCGAAGCCGCCGAGTATATCCGCGACCACATGCGTAAGCCGGTGGTCGCTTACATCGCCGGGCTCACCGCGCCGAAAGGTCGTCGCATGGGGCACGCCGGCGCCATTGTCTCGGGCAAGGGCGAAAGCGCTGCGGAGAAAGTCGCGATTCTGAAAGAAGCCGGCGCGGTAATAGCACCGACCCCTTCGGAACTTGGCCCCACCATGCAAAACGTATTGAAGGGACTCTAAATTATGCAAGACCGGAAAGTCATAGTCACCCGGCGCTGGCCGGCCATCGTGGAGAAAGAGTTGCAGGAAATGTGCGCCAACGTGCAACTCAACGTGGACGACCACCCCATGTCCAGGCAAGAACTCGTGCATGCCTTACGCAACGCGGACTGCGTCCTGCCGACCGTCACCGATGCGCTCGACGCGGAAGTGCTCGGCAGTAGCGATATGCGCTGCAGGTTTCTTGGCAATTTCGGCGTCGGCTTCAACCACATCGACCTGGAGGCCGCCAAGCAGGCAAATCTGGTCGTCACCAACACCCCCGAGGTACTGACCAACTGCACCGCTGACATCGCAATGGCGCTGTTGCTGACGACAGCGCGGCGTATCGGTGAAGGAGAACGTCACGTGCGGGCAAAAGCATGGGAAGGCTGGCGGCCGACACACATGGTTGGAACCAAGGTGACCGGCAAGAAGCTGGGGCTGATCGGATTTGGCCGCATCGCGCAAGCGTTGGCAAAGAGGGCACACTTCGGCTTTGACATGGAAATCCTTTATTACGATCCATTTGAAATACCCCGCGAGGTCGCCGCCAAGTACCGGGCCAGACACTTTGACTCGGTCGAAGCGCTACTGCCCGAAGTCGACTTTCTCTCGCTGCATTGCCCGGGCGGAGACAAAACCTACCACCTGCTGAATGAACCTCGCCTGGCGTTGATGAAACCAACGGCCCTGGTGATCAACACTGCACGGGGTGACGTGATCGACAACCAGGCACTGATCTCCGCTTTGGCAAGCAAGCGCATCGCCGGTGCCGGTCTTGATGTGTACGAAGGCGAACCCGCCCTGGATCCAGGCTTTCTGAAGCTTGAAAACGCGGTGCTTCTGCCACACCTCGGCAGCGCGTCGGCAGAAACCCGTATCGCGATGGGCAGACGCGTACTGCAAAACCTGGGTGCGTACCTGGCCGATGAGGCACCGGCGGATCGAGTAGCCTGAAGCAAGCCGCCGGGGCGCGGCTTGCCGTGGATGCCCCGGAAAACCGCTTGCCGCAAAAAGGCAACCGGGTAAAAGCGTCTTCGCCGGTGACGGGTAACCATCACCTGTCTCGGTCATGAACGGCGCAGCGGCCTGTCTGTCCTTGAGCTAAAAATCCTGCTCGAGCGCCCCTGTGCAAAAATGCCGCCAACACGGCAGACGCATCGAGAGCCCGCCCGGGCAAAACCACCAGCGGTTTGCCGCGCAGCCGGGTTCAGTTGTCATCCGCTCGCCGAAGAAGTCATCGCGGCCCTTCGCGATAAGCCTCCTCGATCTGCTGTCGATGACGTGCGACAATCGCCCCGCGTTTCAGCTTCAAGGTCGGCGTCAACATCCCGTTGTCGACACTCCAAGGCTCATCGAATAGGACAAAACGTCTGGCGCGGGCATACGCGGGAAAGCGTTTCAGCAACTTTGCCGAAGCGCGTTTGATCGAGCGCGCGTCGGCCGTCGAGCCATCCGTGGCGACCACCACCAGCGCGATCAGGAAAGGACGCCTCTCGCCATAGATCATCACCTGAGAAATCAGCGGCTGTTCGAGCAGCGCCTGCTCTATGTCGCTGGGTGAAACTTTTTCTCCATTGGCCATCACGATGATATCCTTGATCCGACCCACGATGTAAAGCCTGCCCCGTGCATCGATCCGCGCCTTGTCCCCGGTGTGGAACCAGCCGCTTTCATCTATGGCATCGCGGGTTGCGTCGGGCCGTTCCCAGTATCCCTGCATGACGTACCCGCTACGCGTGAGCAGTTCATCATCGTTGCCAATCATTACCTCGACACCGGACAGAGGCAGCCCCACGCTCCCGGGTACATTGTCACCGGGTCGATTGACCGAAAGCACCGGGCTGGTTTCCGTCAAGCCGTAACCCTGGTAAACCGGCAACCCCAGGGACAGGAACACGCGCTCGACCACGGGCGGCATCGGCGCTCCGCCGCTGATCGCATATCGCACGCACCCACCAAACAACCCACGCACGCGGGATGCCATCAACCGATCAAACAACGGCCACGCGAACCTGCACACGGGGTTGCCGACGCGATGACGACCCACGACAACCGCCGACTGAAACAGCAGGCGCTTCACCAACGAGTGCCGCAGCTTCGCCTTGATCTTGCCGAGCACCTGCTCGTAGATCCGGGGCACGGAAATCAATACCGTCGGCTTGAACGTAGAAAAATCATCGAGCAAAGTCATTGGTGATCTGGCAAACGCCACTTCGGCCCCAACCAGCATCGGCAGGTAATACCCGGCGGTTCTCTCGAACATATGCGAAAGCGGCAAAAAAGAAACGAAACGATCGCCCGAAGTGACATCGACGGCCTGATACGACGCCTTGACGTTTTTGAGTATGTTCCCGTGGCTCAACATCACCCCTTTGGGAGGACCGGTGGTACCTGATGTATAGACAATCGTCGCCAGGTCAGCGTCACCGTGTCCGGCGTCTGACGCCTCGGCCACTACGGCGCTGTCCGGCTCCGGCAGCCAGTCCCGCAAGGTCGTCACCCGCCCGGTTTCATCCTCGCTCCCGGTGGCCGCCATGCAGACCACCCGCTCGACACACGGCAGCGCCGAGACAGCACCCCGGACCGTCCTGAACTGTACCGTGGTGCCCACGACCACCAGGCGCGAGCCAGACTCGTTCAGAATATGCGCGCAATTGTCGACACTGTCGCCACCGAACAAGGGCACTGTCACCAAGCCCAGGGATAACGCCGCCTGGTCGAACATCGCCCACTCGACACAGTTGGACGACATGATCGCAACGCGGTCTCCGGCATGAAACCCGTGACCTTCAAGTGCCTTGCACCAGCGGGCAACCTCGATGGCGACATCCGACCATCGCCAGGAGCGCCAGCGCTCGGTAGCCGCATCGAACTGATGATAAGCGGTCGCATCAGGGGTTTGCGCAACCCGCCAGCGAAACAGTCCATCAAGCGTCGTTACGCTCGGCGCGATATCTTCTCGTAACCGATCCATCAGCATCTCCGGACACGCGATTGATCAAGGCAAACCTGTTCTGCCTTCCAGCCCGGACCGCTCAGCTACGGACACAAGGCGTGTCCGGCGGTGGGCAGTCACGCACGCCGACCCTGTTTCCCGACCTGCGAAGCAAGGCGTAGAAGACAGGACCCGCCTCGGCCACCATGCGCGTATCAGGTAAGATAGTATTCCCATTGCATGATTCCTGCTACCACGCCCGCTCCGACTGCCATGCAGCACGCCCGTGAAACGGCCCTCCGGACATGGAGCGACGCAATGCTCGTGCCCGCCAACTGCCGATACACGCCTGTCGCAGGCGACGCGAGCTTTCGCAGATACTTCCGGGTAACACGCGATACCGGGAACAGCCTCATCCTGATGGACGCTCCCCCTGACAGAGAAGCACCCGCGGCCTTCGTGGAGGTGACACGGCGCCTGCTGCGCGTCGATGCGCGTGCCCCCAGGATCTATCACGCCGATGTCGACCGAGGCTTTGTGTTGCTGGAGGACTTCGGCGACGATCTGTATCTTCACCGTGCGTCCCGAGCTAACGCAGACCGACTGTATCGGGCGGCAATCGACATGCTGATCCGGGTACAAAGCGCCAATCACCACGGCTTGCCTGCCTTCAGCGCGGATACGATGCGACAGGAAATGAACCTGTTCATCGACTGGCTAGTGGTCGAGCACCTGGGCATACCCCTGCGACGCAGCGACATGCAGGTATACGATGCCGCCTTTGACCGGCTGATCGAAAACGCGCTCGAGCAGCCGCAGACGTTCGTTCACCGGGATTACCACTCGAGGAACCTGTTCGTGGTTGCAACCGGGGATACCCCCGGGATCATCGACTACCAGGACGCGGTCGTCGGCCCCGTGAGTTACGATTTGGTTTCCTTGTTAAAAGACTGCTACCTCGCATGGCCACCGGCAAAGATACGGCGATGGGTTCTGTACTTCCTGCGGCAATACCGCGACGCGTTCGGTGATGAACCGGACCCAAAGGTGTTCATACGTTGGCTTGACCTGATGGGAATGCAAAGGCATTTCAAAGCCAGCGGCATTTTTGCGCGGCTGTACCACCGGGATAAAAAAAGCGGCTACCTGAAAGATATCCCCCGGACGCTCGGCTACATCCGTAGCTGCTCCAAACACTACCCCGAGTTTGCGGATCTAAGCCTCCGCATGGACGAAATCCTGCGGGCGACACTGGCGAAGCAGCGATGAAAGCCATGATCCTCGCGGCGGGCGAAGGCACGCGCCTGCGTCCGCTGACCGACCGGGTACCCAAACCGCTGATCCGCAATGCCAGGACTTGATCGCAGGACCGGCTTGCCGCCAAACCGCAGTTTTAGAGCCATCCAATCCACCGCGCCGACTTCGACACTTTCCACCCATGCGCCATCGGTGTGACGACGAGTATCCAGTCGTCTGCTGCGATCACAGAAAAGAGATTGGGCGAACCACTCAGCACTATCGTGCAGCCGATACAAGGACGGCGTTTTCTTCGGAGTCTGTGGTTTGAGGCGCGATCCAAGCGTTTTGGATGTTTACAATCAGCCTCTCCTATATCTGGTTCACGATCTTTTCAAGCCGGTCGAGTTCCTTGCTCTTCTTGAGGTACTCGGAGTACGCGTTCCGTGCGCCTTGTATGAGGGTGTCGTAATGAACAATGCGGCTGCCCGGGGAAACGGCAAACATAGACGCCTTGACGCGATTGGGATGATCCTTTTCGTCGGCCACGGGTTTGCCGAGAACAAAGACGACCTCAATGTTCGGTGACTTCTTACCTTGCGCGAGGAGTATCTTCTCGACCTTGTCGGCGTAGGTCTGCCCCTGCTCCTGCAACTCCAGGAGCTTCATCCTGCGGCCCGCCTTTTTCAACTCGACGATGATGTGCTTCCCGGCGTAGGTCCGGTAGGCGATGTCGACACGACCAAGCTTTTCCTTCTCCGAAAAGTTGTTCGTGATCACACCTTCCTTGGTGAGGCGTGACTCCATGAGCTCACTATCGGTGGCACGTTCCCAAGCCGGGTCGAGAAGCCAGAGGTGATCGAACAGGTATTGTTGCAGAACCTTTTCCTTGGCGCCTTCGTCGACGATGCCCTGGAAGTTTTTGATAGCGTCGAGGCGCGACTTGACGATATCGCGATAGAGCGAAGCTTCCAACGCATCCCTGTCGGCCAACACCGACAGCAGCTTGTCAACGTCATCGACGCTGGCGATGAGTTCCTCGGTCGATCCACGAATCCGCATCCTCTCGAACGCAAAGATGCCGTGCCGGTATAAGAGCTTCCGGTCATCTTCTTCGTCAATGGGAAGGGCACTGAGCTTTGCGATCAGCGTCTCCGCGCTCTTCCTGAACCCCTCCGGCAGGGTCTCTAGCCATTCGGTAAGTGCCGGGGATGTTTCCTTCGCTTTTTCGACTTCGTGCTTGCGCCGCCACTCGGTCCATCGTTTCTCGACCTGCGTAAGACTCGACCGCAGGAACAATAGGAGTTGCCTGTAGCGCGGATCGTCCTCCTGGACACGCTGGCGATCGCTGGTCGCGATATCGTCCTTGTCGTCCTCATCAAGGAATCTGGCCTCAATCTGCCCGGTCAAGTACTTGGTGTACAACCGGCCGTCGTTAACTTTATCGAGGATGTTCTCGTGAAACAGGCGGCCGCGCGCGAAGACGACGATACCGTTCAGGTTGCCAGCGTCTTCATTGTCCAGTTGCTTGGGCAGGCGTGCCGTGCCGATCCAGCCTTTCACACTCCAATCCGCGTCCCAATCATCGGAGCGGTCCGGCAGTTGTTCCTGCTCCAGCACTTCAGGAATAGAGGACGGGTCCGGCTCGAAGTCCCCGAACGTCCAAAGAAATTGCACGATCGGGAGGTCGCCGCGGTCGTCCGTCGTGATCGGCTGGCCATCAATCGTAATCTTGAAGTTATGCGACTCTCCTACGACTGAAAACCGCCGTGCGAGGCGTTTACGAAGCGCTACGGCACCGCGGCCGAGCCTTTGCCGCTTGATCCCCCGCAGCACGATCTTCGTACCCTTCGTTACCGTGATGTCGCTGGCCGACAGCGGGTCGGGGCAGTAGAACGATTCCTTTTTCACCACGGACTGGTGGATTCCTTCGACACTCATGCGAAGGCCATGGGCTTGACCGTTCTTCGCGGACTGCACGTCGATAAGCTTCGCAATCGAAAACAGCGAGAGCTTGCCGAGACCCTTGCGGCCCATCACCTGGCGGCCCTTGGCCGTGAACTTGCCGTGCACGGTATCTTCCTCACGGCGACGATAACCGACACGAAGATATTTCTCGTTCATGTCCTCGATCGTCATACCGACGCCGTCGTCGACGATCTCGATCCGCTCGGTGTTCGGATCGATACTGATCTCAACGTTTTCCGCGTCCGCATCCCAAGCGTTAGCAACAGCCTCCGTAAGAACGGCGGCTATGTTGCTATAGAGATTGATCCCGAGATGGTCGAGCACATTCAGGTCGACTGTCATGCGGTAGGTATCGTGCATCAGCCTGCTCCCTCCATCAAGAATAAATCCCCTTTGAGCACCTGTTGAAAATCGCCAGCACGAAGCTCGTCTGTTGACTGCGTCGAGACCCGCGTTCTCGTGCCCCCGCGGGCGCGAAATTTGTTCAAGAGTGATAGTCTACGAAGTACTTCGCGACGCGCCCCTTCATTGATAGTAAAACGTTTGTTTGACTTTTCCGGCAAGTAATCTACCTCATGGAAATCATGCTCAAGATCCAAACCTTCCCACCCAAATGCCCTGATTATCTCATGGTCCAACAACCTCTGAATTTCTCTCAGACCACCTATCCGGGATTCCTTTTCAGACTCATCGTGAACAAGATTATACAGTTGGGTCAACCCACATTCTCTCGCTGATAGAGCATCACATCTGATTGAATAATATCTCTTCCCAATTGACGCTACGTCTTCAACCTGGGAAAAGGAAACGTTTCGACGCAAAGAGATCGTAGCTATCTTCAGGAAATACCACGACCTCAGCCGCGAAAATTGTTTGTGTCGGATAAAAGTCGAACGAATTAGTCTTGCTTGTTCTCGCCCCTTGCTACAGAGCGAAGAGATATCAAGCGGTTCGCTCCTGTAGTCCAAGCCGTCCCGCAACGTGAAGGGCGATGCTCTGCCCGATCGCCGCCCCAAGCTTGACCGGAACGGCATTGCCGATGAGGCGGCCGACGATCTTCCTGTAGATGGGACCGCCCTTCGGAACAAACTGATAGGTTTTCGGAAAGCTCTGGAGAATCGCCCCTTCGCGCAAAGAAATGGCGCGATCTTGGTCGGGATGCCCGAACCGACCATTACCGAAGCCGTAGTATTGTGTCGTCATCGTCGGGGATGGATTGGCCCAGGTCATCCGGCCATAAACACTGGGATAGGTCCTGCCCGACTGCTTCCGATGGCAGGCGGCACGAAGGCTCTTGTCCCAGTCGCGCCAGGTCCCTCCCGGCTTGGATGCGCGAATGCGCTTCAGGTTGAGCAGCGACAATTCGCATGCCTGATGTAACGGATCTTCTTCGTAAACTTCCCCAGCCTCCAGCGGAGGCATGTCGCCGATGGCCTTCCTGACTGTTACGCGACGACCTTCCGGCGTCGTGGGGTCGATCAGTTGTATCGGGCCGAGCGTCGAGGCCAACAAGACGAGCCTTTGCCGTTGTTGCGGGACCCCATAGTCGGCGCAATTGACGACACCGTAGAAAACTTCGAATCCTCCATCCTTGAGGACGGCCACGAAATCCGCGAACACGTCCTCACGCTCCAGGGGTGGGACGTTTTCCATCGTGACGAGATGCGGGCGTGTCTCCTCGACGAGGCGTGAAAAATGCTCCAGGAGGTTCCAGCGTTCGTCGGACGGGCAGGACCATGTTTGGCTGTAGGTGGAAAACGGCTGGCATGGCGCACAACCTGCCAGCAGCTTGAAGGAAGCGTCGCCGAATGCCTCGGAAAAATTGGCGGAGGTGATCTCCTCAACCGACTTCAACAAAAAGGAAGCATTGTTGTTCTCGGTGTAGGGGTACTCGCAAGCCGGGTCGATATCAATGCCGAGCCGGACATCAATGCCAGCGGCCTCCAGTCCGCGCGTGAGCCCACCCGCGCCGCAAAAGAGATCAATGCTGCGGATCGATGCCGCAATTTCTCTTAGTTTCGCTTTCCCGTTCTGTTGATTATTCTTCGACATTTAGTCCCCTTTTTTGCGTCGATGTTCCTTCTCCGGGCCGGTGTCCTTGTGGCTGGCACCCAACGGGACAGCACCCATCCATCAGCGTTCAGCCACGTAGCCGCGCATGAACTCCCGCACGACCGGGGCGGCAGGACGATCCTCGGCCCGGCAGGCTTCGGCGAAGGCGCGCCGCAGCTCTTCGTCGATCCAGATCTTAAATGCAACACCCTTCCGCGTCATGCTGAAAGTGTACCCAGTGTGCCTGCATTTGGGTACCGCAGATATGCTGGCATCTGGCGGTGTAGAATCAACCGGGGATACCCCCGGGATCATCGACTACCAGGACGCGGTCGTCGGCCCCGTGAGTTACGATTTGGTTTCCTTGTTAAAAGACTGCTACCTCGCATGGCCACCGGCAAAGATACGGCGATGGGTTCTGTACTTCCTGCGGCAATACCGCGACGCGTTCGGTGATGAACCGGACCCAAAGGTGTTCATACGTTGGCTTGACCTGATGGGAATGCAAAGGCATTTCAAAGCCAGCGGCATTTTTGCGCGGCTGTACCACCGGGATAAAAAAAGCGGCTACCTGAAAGATATCCCCCGGACGCTCGGCTACATCCGTAGCTGCTCCAAACACTACCCCGAGTTTGCGGATCTAAGCCTCCGCATGGACGAAATCCTGCGGGCGACACTGGCGAAGCAGCGGTGAAAGCCATGATCCTCGCGGCGGGCGAAGGCACGCGCCTGCGTCCGCTGACCAACCGGGTACCCAAACCGCTGATCCGCATTGGGCCGTGCACCCTGATAGAAAGGCACCTGCGACGGCTGGCGAACGCTGGCTTCACACAGATCGTGGTGAACGTTCGCTACAAAAAGCAGTTGCTCGTGGAGACGCTCGGAGACGGCGCAAACTACGGGGTGGACATAAGCTATTCGGACGAAAGCGACTCGGTGCTCGATACCGGCGGTGGCATCAAAAGAGCGCTACCGCTGCTCGGCAACGACGTGTTCCTGGTGATCAATGCCGACGTATACACGGATTGGCAGCCCGCAACGTTCGATCTACCCACGGACAAGCAAGCCCATCTATTGTTGGTGAACAACCCCCGGCACCACCCTGGCGGGGATTTTTCTCTGGAGCGCGGCGTGGTTACGCTGGCGGGGAAAACCCGCCTGACTTATGCCGGCATTGGCTATTACCGGCCTGCGCTGTTTGCAACGGTGCCGGAGAGGCGCTTCAAGCTCGCGCAAGTGCTCGCAACAGCGATCGCCAGGCACAAAATCAGCGGAGAACATTGCGACGATTTCTGGGCGGATGTGGGCACGCCGGAAAGCCTCGCCGAACTAAAACATCTAAAGAAGTAGAACGAACCCTTTTCAGTTGGCTATAGAAGCCTCGACGAATGCTTTGAGATAGCCACGGAAGGCTCGCCACACAGGTCCGGGTACCCCGCTCCCCACGGGTTCTCCGTTGAGCCGGGTCACCGGCACGATTTCCTTGGTCGAGCTACTCATCCAGATCTCTTCAGCCACCTCGAGTTCTGCTGCTGTAATCCAGCGTTCGCGCGCTTCGACGCCATGCTGCCCGGCGAGCGTGAGCAATACGCCGCGGGTCACACCGGGCAATATACGCGAATCGATTGGCGTGGTCGACAAGACACCGTCTTTGACGATGAATACGTTTGAAGAGGAGCTCTCGGTGACCAAATTATCGTGCAGCAAAATCACGTCGTACGCGCTTTCGCTCGCTGCGCGCATTTTTATCATCACGTTGGCAACCAGACTCGTGGTCTTTATATCACACCTCGCCCAACGAATATCCTCTCCGGTAACCACCGTGACGCCCTCTTCAAATACCGTGCGAGGCAACGGCCTTGCGGGCATCGCCATCGCGAACGCCGTTGGAACCGTCCCTTCACGCGGCATGTGGTCGCGTGGCCCGACACCACGGCTGATCTGCACATACAAGCTCGGTTCGTCACCTGCAAACCCCTGAATCAGGGCATCGAGTATCGCTTCCCACTCTTCGCACGTATGCACCGAATCGATGCCGATCGCCGACAAGCTGCGTTCGAGCCGCTCGAAGTGAGTTACCCACCCAAACATTCTGCCGTTGTAAACCGGCACCATTTCGTACACGGCGTCGCCGAACAAAAACCCACGATCGAGAGGATCCATGCGGCACTCTCCAACCGTCATGAATCGCCCGTTCAGATAGGCGGGTGCGTTTGCCGGGGTCAAAACAGCTTCAATATCCAGTCATACATGCGGCTCAGAAGTGCTCCCTGCGATATATCCGAAAGCGCCAACAACGGTGCCTCCTGGCTGAAGTCGGCGTAAGACACCTTGATCTCTCCGAGCGGCTGCATCTTTACGACCGGGGCGTCTACTTCTTCAATCAGACGACTTGCAACTTCAACTTTATTCTTGGTGCCGCGAGGAAAAGTGATGTAAAAATCCTCTCGCACGCCAACCGGCAGAAATTTTCTCTCTCCGCCCCAGACCCGGATCTCGTGGATCGGCTGCATGGCCTGATAAAGCCGTTGCGTGGAAAAAAACCTGAACCCATAATCGAGCAACGTCTCGGTCTGATCCAGGCGCAATGATTCTCCTTTGCTGCCGAGTATCACCGAGATCAAACGCATATCTCCCCGAGTCGCAGACGCCGCGAGGCAGTACTGCGCGGCGTTGGTATAGCCGGTCTTCAACCCATCCACACCTCCGCCTCTCCATAAAAGACTGTTCCGGTTGGGCTGCTTGATATTGTTGTAGGTGAACTCTTTCACCGAGTACATGGCGTAACGCTCGGGGAAATCCCTGATCAAGGCTCGTGACAATAACGCGATATCTCGAGCGCTCATCTTATGCCCGGAATCAGGCAGCCCGGAAGCGTTGGAAAAACTCGACGAGGTCATTCCCAACTCGATCGCCTTCCGGTTCATGAAATCGACAAACGCCGGTTCGGAACCGGCGATATACTCGGCCAGCGCAACGCTGGCATCGTTGCCAGACTGCACCACCATTCCCATGATCAGGTCATTCAATTTCACCATGGATTTTTCCTTTATAAACATGCGTGAACCTTCCATCTTCCAGGCGCGTTCACTGACCTTGACCTCGTCTTCAAGGCTGATAAGACCCTTTTCCAACGCCTCGTAGACAAGATACGCGGTCATCAGCTTGGTGATGCTGGCTGGGTCGACTGCCGCGTCGGCGTTCTTTTGCGCGATCACGGCACCACTGTAAAAATCCGTCAGAATATAACTGCTGACGCCAAAGTCAGGTGCTTCGGGTATAACCGTCCAGTCCGATGAACACGGCAAACCAAACGAGGCCAAAGCTATCCCCAAGGCTGCTTTCGCTGCTTTCCGGCGCAATCCGGAAACGGTCATTATTTTGTTCTGGCCCACACAGGCTCCTGTCGGCAAAGTCGGCCTCCTCGATCTACACGCGGCAGCATCCAACAAAGGCGCGCGCCGCATGCGCCCGAGGATCCCTGGATTAGCCTCCACTGTCGTCGGAATACCGTTGTTCTATCAGTTTGCTGATCTGGTAGACCGCCATCGCATAGCGACGGCTGTGATTGTAGCGGCTGATGACGTAGAAGTTGTGGTAGGTGCCCCAATACTCGTGCACCCCGTCCTCGATTTCAAACGCGGCAACCGAAAACAGCGGTTCCTCCTCGACCAGCCCCGAAATACCCGTTATTCCATAGTTGTGTATGCCCGAGCGAGACAGCCAGGGCCTGAGCTCCTTGTTGAGCGGCCAGTTCCCCGGGGTACCCGCCAACTCGATCCGGTTGGCAACCGTGCCGCCGTATCTCCAACCGTGCCTCGCAAGATAGTTCGCGATGCTTGCCAGCGCGTCCGGCGTCTGCCACAGGTTACGTTTCCCGTCGCCGTCAAAGTCAACCGCGTAATAGCGGTAACTGCTCGGCATAAACTGGCTGAACCCGACGGCCCCGGAAATCGAGCCCTTGAGCTTTGCCAGATCGAAACCTTCTTCTCTTCCAAGCAGCAGCATCTCGGTCAATTCGCCACGAAAAAACGAGGCCCGACGAGGATAATCAAACCCCAGGGTAACCAACGCATCAAGCACCGGCGTACGTCCGAGGGTTCTGCCGTAATACGTCTCGACCCCGGCTATCGCCAGCAGGATGGATGCGGGTACCCGGTATTCTTGCTCGATACTCGCCAGAAGCTGCGCGTGCGACTTCCAGAAAGCCGCTCCTTGCGCTACGCGTGCGTCATCAAAAAATATCTTTCTATACTCGTACCAAGGCTTTGCTTCCGGTTGATTCTCCATCACCCGGATCACGACGCCTTGCCGCTCGACATCCGAAAACAACCCGCTCAGGTAAGCGCGGTCAAAACCGTGCTGCTCTGCCAGCGTGTCGATGTAGTCCTGTATGTCATCGCGCTCGGTGTAATCTCCCGCGTACGCGACAGCGTGCATGGTCAGGGAAATCTGCATGCAAAGCAGAAAAATGCAACAGCGATTCCTCAATCTTCAAACCCGGTCTTGTGTCGATGTCTGGCAATGGACATGAGGATGCCGAACGAAGCCAGAAAAGTCACGATCGAAGTGCCTCCATAGCTTATGAGCGGCAAAGGCACGCCAACGACCGGCAACAACCCGCTCACCATGCCTATATTGGCGAAAAAAGACAAAAAGAAAGAAAGAGTAATCGCGGCGGCAAGCAATTTGCCAAAGTCGCTGTTGGTTTTTACGGAAATCATGACCCCCCGGAAAACGATCGTCAGGTATAAATATACCAAAACACAGCTGCCAATAAGCCCGAACTCCTCGGCAAACACCGCGAACACAAAGTCCGTCACTTGTTCCGGAATGAAGTCCAGTTGCGACTGGGAGCCCTGCAACCACCCCTTCCCCCAAACGCCTCCGGAACCGATCGCGATCTTTGACTGCAGGATGTGATAACCCGCTCCCGTCGGATCATTCCCCGGATACATAAAAGCAAGCACGCGTTGTTGTTGATAGTCGTGTAACGAGTGCCAGATCACCGGTAAAAGCAGCACCGTTACAGTAAAGAAAGAAACTATCCACCCCCATCGGACTCCTGCGAGAAAAATGACGAATGCTCCCGAAGCCGCGATCATAACCGCGGTACCCAGGTCGGGCTGCACAGCGACAATACCCACCGGCAAGGCCAGCAACAAAAAAGCTACAATGAATTTCCAGCTTTGCGGCCCTTGCCTGTCCATGGTGAACAACCCGCACAAGATCATCGGCATGCCTAGTTTGAGCAGTTCCGACGGTTGAAATTTCACCGCCCACAAGTCCAGCCAGCGCTGTGCACCTTTGCTGGCGTCGCCAAAGAAAAGAACCAGCAGCAACAGCACGATACCCAGACAATAAGGCAACGCGCCCCACCTCTCGTACGCGGTAACCGGCACCTGCGCCAGCAAAAACAGGAACAGGAATCCGATTCCGAAGCGCACGGCCTGACGCGCGACGACGCCAGCGTCTTGCCCGCTGGCACTATAAAGTACCAGGAAGCTCAGTGCCGCCAACGACAACAGTGCCGTGAGCAACACGTAGTCGAGATCAAAAAGCTGCCGTAAAGACACGTTGAGCCCGACGGAAGGGAAATCGCTTCGCAACAGCCGCGAACCTCAACCGGCGTCGCTACTACCTGCGCCCGATACAACGGTAGGTTGTTCGAAATAGGCGTCCAGCAACCTGCGCGCGATCGGCGCAGCGTACTGTGATCCGCTACCCACGTGCTCCACCACGACCGCAACGGCAATAACAGGATTGTCCGCAGGCGCAAAAGCGATAAACATTGCATGATCCTGCTTGCTCTTCTCGGTTATCTTGATGTTGTTCGCACGCTCCTCTTTACTGATGCGACGCGTTTGCACGGTTCCGGTCTTGCCAGCCATGGTATAGGGCGCGTCCGCACCGATACGGTAGGCGGTGCCATTCGGTTTGTGCACTACATCGACCATGGCCTCGACAATCAGTTGCCAGTATTCGGGAGCGAACTCAACGGTATCTGCGACCACGGCGGGGATGAATTGCCAGCTTTCTCCTTTATGCTCCCTGACCGCCTGGACCAGGCGCGGCTGCATCCTGACCCCACGGGTCCCGATCATCGCCGCGGCAGCGGCAATCTGCAATGGAGTCGCGAGAAAATACCCCTGCCCTATGCCGAGAACCATCGCCTCTTCCCTGTACCAAGGCTCATGTAATGTTTCCTCCTTCCAGCGGCGCGATGGAACCAGACCCGCCGCTTCATTCAACACACCGGAACTACTGGGGCTACCAAAGCCAAACGCGACAAATGCATCGTGAAGCCTTTCCAAACCGATGCGAAAGGACAGGTCGTAGAAATAAACATCGCACGACTGCGTGATCGAATCACTCAGGTTCACCCAGCCATGCCCTGCTCGCTTCCAGTCATGGAAACGCCTGGTATGGCCGGGAGCTATATAGTACGGGCCGGCGTGCATATAGTGGTCGGGAGACGGAGACGCAATGCCATGACGCAGGCCGGCGAGTGCGACGATCGGCTTGATGGTCGACCCGGGTGAATACTGCCCGAAACTGGTGCGATTGAAAAAATACTTCCGCTCGGAATCAAGCATTTCCTCGTATCTGACTGTATCAAAGCCACGCACGAAGTCGTTCGGATCGAACGTCGGCTTGCTAAGCATCACCAGAATGTCCCCGTTGCGGGGATCCAAAGCCACCACAGCACCCTCATAATTGCCCAGCTCATGGTCTGCAACCATCTGTAGCCTGTGGTCAAGGGTCAAAAGAAGATCGTGGCCAGGTTCCGGGCTACGCTTGCTGACGTCTCTGATCAAATGTCCCTGGGCATCGGCCTCGATCACGCGTACACCGGATTTGCCACGTAACAACGCCTCGTGTTTGTGTTCCAACCCGGCTTTTCCTATGCTGCGAATGCCTTGATAGCCCTCGCCGGCAAACGATCTCAACTCTTTCAGGTTCAAGGTGCCGGTATAGCCAACCACATGAGAAAAAAGGCCCTGGTGCGGATAGTAGCGTTCAAGCTGCCCTATCACTTCAACGCCGGGAAATCGGTGCCTGTCGACAGCAAAGCGGGCGAGGGCCCGTTCCGACAAATGCGCTTTCAGTGTCACGCTCCGGAAAGGCCCCTCTGCCAGTGTGTGCCTGAACGCCCGCAACTCGAGGTCATTCAACGTGATAACCTCACGCAAGCGTTGTAACGTTTCTTCCAGATCGCCAACCAACGAAGGCGTCACTTCGAGTCGATACGAGGTTTGGTTGACCGCCAGCGGCTGCTCCATACGGTCATACAAAACACCTCGCGGAGGAGGAACCGGAACAAATCGCAGACGGTTACTTTCGGCAAGCGTGCTGTAGTGTCCGCTTTTTTCAAGCTGTATGAACATCAGGTTGTAGACCAGACCGACGCTCGCCAACACTACGGCGAACACCGCAATCATGATGCGATTCGGGAACTGTTTATTCGTGTCTCTGAATCGCAACTCGCAATACCCGCGCCGAAGAAATCAAGCTCGATACCGCAAAACGCTGTCTGAAATTTCCTGCCTGGCTCTTTCAACCCCAAGCCAGTTCTCAACCTTTACCCATTTGTTTGGCTCGAGCACTTTGTAGTGCTCGAAAAAGTACACGATTTGCGCCAACAAATCCGCAGGAAGATCATCGATTAACTCAACCTCGTCATAGCCGCTGTTCATGCCAATTCGCGGCACTGCCAGCAGTTTCAGATCGCGCCCTGCCTCGTCCGACATCTCGAGCGCATCCACCGGGCGGCATTCAATCACCGCACCAGGAACCAACGGCACCGGTGTGATGACCAGGATATCCAAAGGGTCTCCGTCTTCCGACAGGGTGTGCGGAATAAACCCGTAATTGCACGGGTAATACATAGGCACGTTCATGAAGCGATCGACTACCAGCGCGCCGCTGTCTTTTTCTATCTCGTATTTGACCGGATCAAACCGCGCCGGGATCTCGATGATGGCATTGACTACGTCAGGCAATCCCTCACCCGCTGAAATCCTGTCTAGCAACATACTTGCCTCCCTGGTAGGTACCCGCCACAAAAGACCGGTGCCCGCACGGTCTCACCCTGGATGCCAACGGTTACTCGGAAACCGTAGGCAACGCCTCGCCGATCAAGCGCTTGAGCTCGCCATTTTCCAGCAACTCCATCACGATATCACAACCGCCGATGAGCTTGCCTTTGATAAAAAGCTGCGGGAAAGTCGGCCAGTTCGAAATCCGCGGCAAACTGCTGCGCACTGCCGGATTTGCCAGAATATCCACATAGGAAAATTCCTTGCCGCAACTTTGTAGTGCCGCGCAGGTGCGGCCTGAAAAACCGCACTGGGGAAATTGCGGTGTCCCTTTCATATAAAGGAGCACCGGATTGCTCTTGATCTGCTCCTTGATGTTGTCGATTACGTCCATTACACCTCCTTGAAATTATGCATCTGCAACCTATAGTACAGGCTGGGAATTATAACCACTTGTGCATCGCCACTGAACCCGGAGCGAGGCCCGATGAAAATCGGCAGGCAGACCGCCACGCGCCAGATCACCCGCCCAGCACTTAAAAAGTTATAATGACACCGATTTTCTGCTATCGGAGGATACTTTGAAAATGAATCCGCTCAAAAGCATACGGGGAACGATTATCGCTGGCTTCGTGCTCTCGGCCATCATCGCCGTAACGATAAATTATGACCCCACCCGGCTCACTTCCCTGGTCGTATGGTTGCACGTGATCGTAGGCGTTGTCTGGATTGGTTTGCTTTACTACTTCAATTTCGTCCAGGTTCCCGCTGTCGCTGACGCGACTGCAAACCTGCCGGAAGGCCCCGCCGCAATCAACAGGTTTGTCGCCCCCAGGGCGCTTGCCTGGTTCCGTTACTCCGCCCTGCTGACCTGGCTGACCGGAGCCATCGCGCTGGAGACGACAACCGGGGGCGGGGGATTCGTCACCGCGTTTTCACTCGATCCGTCACAACCGCATATCCAGGTTCTAGGCATTGGCGCATGGCTTGGAACGATCATGTTATTCAACGTCTGGGGGTTGATCTGGCCGAACCAGAAAAAAATTCTGGGCCTGGGCGGCGTAGTCGCAACCGATGAGGAAAAAGCCAAAGCTCGGAAGATCGCGCTGATGGCATCGCGAACAAACACCCTGCTGTCGATCCCCATGCTGATGTGCATGGTCGCCGGCGGCATCGGTCACGGCCTGCCGCTTTGATCCGAACTTCACTGGCATAACCAGCGACAGACATCCTCGGGATGTAACCCGGCACCGACGGTGCCGGGTTACAGACAAATAGCCAAAACCCTCCGGGCCACCCGGCTGGTTGCAGACAACCATGAGCAGCGATTACCTTATGCAAAATTACGCGCGTCTGGACGTGGAGTTCGAACGTGGCGAAGGGGTCTGGCTCTGGGACAGCAACGGAAAACGCTACCTCGACGCGCTCTCCGGCATCGCGGTATGCGGTCTGGGTCATGCCCACCCGGCGATCAGCCGCGTCATTGGTGAGCAAGCAGGAAAGCTCGTACACACGTCCAACCTGTACAACATCGCCCTCCAGAAGAAACTCGCGGCAAAGCTGGCCTCCATCAGCGGGCTGGATCGGACCTTTTTCTGTAACTCGGGCACCGAAGCGAACGAGGCGGCAATAAAGTTTGCACGCCTCTGGTCTCGTAGCAACGGCAATACTTCACCTCAAATCATTACAGTCGAGGGTGGTTTTCATGGGCGCACCCTGGGATCGCTGGCCGCCAGTGACCTGCTCGCCGAAAGTGTGTTCGGACCGCTGCCCCTCGGCTTTATCCGCACGGCCTATGACGATATCCCCGCGATACAGGAAACGTTGCGTGAAAACCCGCAGGTATGCGCGGTGATGATCGAACCCATCCAGGGAGAAGGCGGTATCCGCGTACCCCGGTCAGGCTACCTCGCCGCATTGCGCGAGTTATGCGACCGCCATCACGCTCTGCTCATTATCGATGAGATCCAGACCGGTGTGGGAAGAACCGGCGCCTGGTACTGCTACCAACACGAAGGGATCCTCCCGGACATCCTTACCTCTGCCAAAGCACTCGGCAACGGCGTACCCATCGGTGCCTGCATAACCAACAACCGCGTCGCCGGGTGCGTAAAGCCCGGGATGCATGGCTCCACGTTTGGCGGCAACCCGCTCGCCTGCGCTGTAGCGCTGGCAGTGCTGGAGACGATCGAAACCCAGGCACTGCATGATAAGGCCACCACCACCGGTGAGTACCTGTCAGACCAACTGCGGGAAAAGTTGAACGGCTGCCCGGGGGTCACGGCGATCTGCGGCAAGGCATTGATGCTGGGCATCGAACTGGACAGACCCTGCGGACAACTGGTCCGGCAAGCCCTCGAGCGGAGGGTGCTCATCAACGTCACCGCCGGGCGAGTGATCAGACTGCTACCGCCGCTGATCATCGACCGCCAGCAAATCGATACGATAGTTGCGACCCTGGCGGAACTGGTTCCGGCGTTTCTCGCCGGCGACGCCGAAAACACAAAACGTGCAGCGGTATCCTGACAGGCCACAAATCAGGCAGGTAGCCTCCCGATGAATTCACCCGCGCAGCATCCACGGCACTTTTTAAGCCTGCTTGACCTTACGCAAGAAGAGCTCGAAGCGTTGCTGTCAGAGGCACTGAAACTCAAGCGTCGGCAA
Organism: Candidatus Oxydemutatoraceae bacterium; assembly: GCA_965226235.1. Taxonomy (GTDB): domain Bacteria; phylum Pseudomonadota; class Gammaproteobacteria; order Poriferisulfidales; family Oxydemutatoraceae; genus CAYFZO01. The sequence continues at coordinate 1,015,714 of OZ245335.1, forward strand.
CACACGGACACCGACCACGCCCCGCTCGCAAACAAGGTGCTGATTATGATTTTTGAGAAATCATCGACTCGAACACGGGTATCTTTTGAAGTAGCGATGCGCCAGCTTGGTGGCTACGCCCTGTTTTTGTCGGCACGGGACACGCAACTCGGACGAGGTGAAACGATTGCAGACAGCGCACGCGTTCTGACGCGCATGGCCGACGTGAGTATGGTACGGACCTTTGCGCACGAACGGCTGCTCGAATTCGCCAGGCACTCAAAAGTACCGGTCATCAACGGGCTAACCGACCACCTGCACCCGTGCCAGTTGTTAGCGGACATGTTGACCTATCGGGAAAAGCGCGGCGATATCCGAGGACGCACCGTGGCGTGGGTAGGTGACGGGAACAACATGTGCCGCTCCTATATCAACGCTGCGCGGCAACTCGACTTCAACCTGCGTATCGCTTGTCCGCCGGAGTTCCAGCCAAAACTACCCGACGGCAATCTCGACGCAGTGACGATGACCGACGATCCGGAAGCAGCCGTGGCGGATGCAGACCTCGTGGTCACGGATGTCTGGGCAAGCATGGGGCAGGAACAGGAAAGGCTGGAGCGACTGAGCAGGTTCAAACGCTACCAGGTCAACTCGAAGCTGATGCGTCTTGCCCGCAAGGATGCCTTGTTCATGCATTGCCTGCCGGCACACCGTGAAGAAGAGGTTACCGGCGAGGTCCTCGAAGGCGCGCAAAGTGTCGTCTGGGAAGAAGCAGAAAACCGCCTGCACGCGCAAAAAGCCTTGTTGCGATTCCTGCTGCGCGGCGCGTGAGCGGGCATAGATGCCGCCAGCGTGAGACAGAGCCCTGCAGACGCGCCTGACGAATCGCCGGAGATAACCGGCAAGCGATTACGCAGCAGAGGTGCTTAACCCGGGGCTCGGATGATGACGAACGTCTTTGCCTTCGACCAGGTACACCACATGCTCCGCAATGTTCTTGGCGTGATCGCCGATACGCTCAAACGAACGAGCGCACCACAGCGCGCTGAGCAATGACTGGATATCGGTCCCGGGTTGCGTCACCGCGAGCTTGAACGCTTCGATGACCGCGTTGCATTTGTCGTCCACTATGCGGTCCTGCTGCTGTAATTCGCTATGCACCACATGGACCCTGGCGAAGCTGTCCAGCGCCTTGTGCAACATGTCCGCCGTCTGCCCTCCGATGTAATCCAGATCCTGCTGAATCGCGGGCGGGATTTCCGCCTTGCCCATTTCCAGCACCTGCTTCGAGATCCTCTGCGCTTCGTCACCGATGCGTTCGAGATCGGTAATCGCTTTGAGGGTCACCAGGATCATCCTCAAATCACGTGCGAGCGGATTACGCAACGCCAGGATCTGAGCGCACGCGGCGTCGATCTGCAACTCCAGCCTGTTGACCTGGTAGTCGGACTTGGCCACCAGGCTCGCTTTTTCAATGTCTCTGGTACGTAGCACGTTCACGGAAAACGTCACCCTCTCCTCTACCAGCCCCCCCATTTTCAGCGCCATGCTGTGCAAACCGCTCATGGCACTCTCGAACCTTGCCGAAGTATGTTCACTCATAGCGCCTGCGTTCATAATTATTTCATTGTAAACAAATAGATAACTCTCTACAACTTCAGTAGGCCAAGTGTCTTTGCTTTGTCATAAATCTGCAATGTTGTGTACCTATGGTGGGCTTGTCTGAAACTGCGTTTCGCACCGGGACGCGTTCGTACAGGCAACTGCTAATGACACTATCGTACCTGACCGTCCTGTTGCTCGCACTTGCGGCCGTCGCCTACACGCTCGCGGGAAAGCGACTGTCGCGGATCGAGGTGCGCGGCGCAGCGGTTTATTACAAGTGGTACGCCACCCTGACGTGTGCTTTCCCGGCGCTGTTGCTGGTGGGATTATGGAGCCTGGGAGAACCTGCGATATTGAAAACCCTGGTCACCCCGTATATACAGGCACCGAGCAATCCCGTCGAGATGGAAGTGATGATTTCCCGCATCCCCGACATGGCGGAGCAACAAACTCAGCAACAGGAAGCAGACCCACGCATGGCGGCGGCGATCGTCGCCTATCGCAACTTTAAGACAACCAGCAGAACTGCGCTGGGCATCATTATCGCTTCGCTGTTCGTCATCGGCGCGGTGCTGGTGAGCAGGCGCCTGCAACCAGGGTTCAACGCCCGCCGGCGGGTCGAAAAGTTTATGAAGTTGTTGTTGCTGCTTTGTTCGATCATCGCGGTGATCACCACCGTCGGCATCGTCATGTCGGTGCTGTTCGAAAGTCTGCGCTTTTTCAACTCGGTTCCGGTATCCGAATTCCTGTTCACCACCACCTGGGCACCGCAGGCAACACCAGGCTCCTACGGCTCGATTCCCTTGTTCACCGGCACCTTGCTGATATCGTCCATCGCCATGCTGGTAGCAGCACCGATTGGGTTGATGTCAGCCATCTACCTGTCCGAATACGCAAACCCCCGGGTACGGTCCATAGCCAAGCCGTTGCTGGAAGTGCTCGCAGGCGTACCTACAGTGGTGTACGGTTTTTTCGCGGCGTTGACGGTCGCCCCGATATTACGCAACATGGGAACGACGATCGGGCTGAGCGTATCCGCCGAGAGTGCCCTCGCGGCGGGACTGACAATGGGGGTGATGCTGATCCCTTTCATCTCGTCGCTGTCGGACGACGTCATCAACGCGGTCCCCCAATCATTGCGGGAAGGCTCTTACGGCCTGGGAGCAACCCGCTCGGAAACCATTGCGCGCGTCATCATACCGGCTGCGCTACCCGGGATCATCAGTAGTCTGCTGCTGGCGGTATCGCGCGCGCTTGGTGAAACGATGATCGTGGTGATGGCCGCGGGGTTTGCCGCGAAGCTTACAGCCAACCCGTTTGAAGCAGTAACGACCGTCACCGTGCAGATCACCACCCTGCTGGTTGGCGACCAGGAATTCGACAGCCCGAAAACTCTCGCGGCTTTCGCGCTGGGGCTGACACTGTTCTTCGCAACGCTGACCTTGAACGTCATCGCTTTGAAAATCGTCAGGAAATACCGCGAAAAATATGAATGAAACAAAACTGAAAAGGTTCAAGAAGGGACTCGCCCGACGCTACCTGGCCGAGAAACGCTTCCGCTTCTACGGGGTTTTATCCGTGGTGTTGGCGATCAGCTTCCTGGGACTGTTGTTTATCAGCATTTTTAGCCAGGGCTATACCGCTTTTGTGCAGACCAGAATTCTCCTCGACGTCGATCTGTCAACTCCCGAATTTACCAGAGGCGCAACTGCCGAAGATTTGCCGCGGGCAGATTTCCCCGGCGCGATCAAAGATGCCCTCTACAAGCTTTTCCCCGAAGCAAACTCGCGCGCCGACAGGAAAGCGCTGACAGGGATTGTCAGCTCTGCCGCACCTTTTGAACTGAGAGACCTGCTTGCCGAAAAACCGCAACTGGCAGGGCGCGTGGTTTCGGTCTGGCTGAGCACAGATGACGAAGTGGACCAATTGCTCAAAGGCAATATAGACCGCAATCTGCCAGAGAACGAAAGACGCATCGACGACGCCACGATCGCCTACGTCGATACCTTGCTGGAGCAAAAGCGGCTGGAAAAAAAATTCAACTCTTCTTTCTTCACCCTGGGGGCATCGCGTAACCCTGAAAAAGCCGGCATTCTAGCGGCGCTGATCGGTTCCCTGTATGCCTTGCTGATCACTTTCCTCCTGACGTTTCCCATCGGCATCTCGACCGCTGTTTATCTCGAGGAATTCGCCGCAAAAAACCGCTTCACGGACATTATCGAAATCAACATAAACAACCTCGCCGCAGTACCTTCGATTATTTTCGGGTTGCTTGGGCTGGCAGTATTCATCAACTTCTTCGGATTGCCGCGATCGACCCCCTTGGTCGGCGGCATCGTGCTCTCGCTGATGACCTTGCCAACCATCATCATCGCGAGCCGCGCCGCAATCAAATCCGTGCCACCCTCGATACGTGAAGCGGCACTGGCCCTGGGGGCCTCACGCATGCAAACGGCACTGCACCATGTGCTTCCTTTGGCGATGCCCGGAATGCTTACCGGCTCGATTATCGGCATGGCGCAGGCGCTGGGCGAGACCGCCCCGCTGTTAATGATCGGCATGGTGGCATTTATAGTGGATGTTCCATCCTCGATCACCGACCCGGCAACCACGCTACCCGTGCAGATCTACCAGTGGGCAAAAAGCCCGGAGCGTGCTTTTGTCGAGCGCACCGCAGCAGCCATCATGGTGCTGCTGACCTTCCTCGGCACGATCAACATTGCCGCTATAATCCTGCGCAAGCGCTTTGAAAGAAAATGGTAAGTGCCACAGACAACTCCTTCCTTGAAGAAGGCACGGTGCAGACGCATGGAGAAATCCATGTCGACAATCCGCGCGTGTCGATACGCAACGTCAATGTCTATTACGGCCAAAAACACGCCATCAAGGACGTTAGCATGGACATTGGCAACAACCAGATCACCGCCATGATCGGCCCCTCCGGTTGTGGCAAATCCACCTTGCTGCGCTGCATGAACCGTATGAACGATACCGTGGACGACTGCCGGACAAGCGGACAGATATTTTTGGACCAGGAAGATATCTGCTCGAAAAAAATGGACGTGGTTGAACTACGTACACGGGTCGGTATGGTTTTCCAAAAACCCAACCCGTTCCCGAAATCGATCTATGACAACGTTGCCTACGGGCCCCGCATCCACGGCCTGGCAGAAACCCGCGAGGAACTCGACAGGGTCGTGCACAACAGCCTGACCAAAGCCGGCTTGCTAAGCGAAGTCGAAAACTACCTGGACCAACCCGGCACCAGCCTGTCCGGCGGACAGCAACAAAGACTTTGCATTGCCCGCGCTATATCGGTCGACCCGGAAGTGATTCTGATGGATGAACCCTGTTCGGCACTGGACCCGCTGGCAACCGCAAAAATCGAAGAACTGATCAACGAACTCAGCAAAAACTATACGATTGTGATTGTCACGCACTCGATGCAACAAGCGGCGCGACTTTCACAACGGACCGCCTATTTTCACCTGGGCAGACTGATTGAAATCAACAAGACCAAGGACATATTCACCAAACCGTCTCACGAGTTGACGGAACAGTACATCACCGGGCGTTTTGGTTGATTTGCGAACCTGGGATGCCTGTCGCCCGGCCTGAATGGCTGGAGCCGGTTAGTGACGTCAGCGGGAAATCACAGTAGAAGACGCTCCCCTTGCCTAACTCGCTCTCTATGCGCAACGAAGCACCATGCCTCTGCAATACTCGCTTGACGATGGCGAGACCAAGGCCGGTGCCGCCTAGTTCACGCGACCGGCTTTTGTCTGCACGGTAAAACCGCTCCGTCAACCGCGACAAGTGCACCGCTTCGATACCGAGGCCTTGATCCGACACGAAAAGATGCCCGCCACCCGCGTCATGAAACCAACTCACTCGCACCACGCCGGAAGCCGGCGAATAGCGCATCGCGTTCGCGATCAGGTTTGACAACACGCTGCGAAGTTCCTGCGGCCTGCCATGGATCACCGCGTCTTCCGCGATGTCGATTTTGATTTTGCATTGCTTATCGGACTGAACCACCGCCATCTCCTCCACGATTTCATCGGCAAGGTTTCGCAGGTTGACCTTTTCTGCCTGTCCTGTCGGCAGCCGGGTTTCATCCAGGCGCTCGAGCGTCAACAAATCATCAATCATGCGATTCATTCTCTCGGCCTGCCTGGCTACATGGTTGGCTGCCTCGGGGATTTTTGCATCCGCGAGTGCAGACGCCGCTGTAGAAATAATTTCGGCATACCCTTTAATCACGGTTAGCGGCGTCTTCAACTCATGCGCCACGTTGCCAAGCATTTCACTGCGCGCACATTCGAGATAGCGCACGTAGCTCAGATCCTGAACACAAATCAACCGGTAAGCACCATTGCCAAAAACCGAAACATGCGCCTCCAGGCGTCTCCCACCAGCTTCCAGTTCAACCTCGGCTTGCTCCGCCCTACCGGCAAGTGCTGCGTCAAACTCCGGTTGTCGAACCAGGTGATGGATTTCCCTGCCGATATCGTCGGGCCGGGACAGGTTCAGAAGTCTGGCGGCGGCGGCGTTAAACCACTCGATATGCCCGCTATGCAACACGATGACAAAACCGTAAGGCAATCCCGCCATGCTTTCTTCCAGACCTACGCGCCAGCCAGGAGCATCGTCCTGACCCTTTTCACGCTTCAGGGACCCGAGGAAGCGGTAAACGTCGCCCCAAACGCTCCTGCTTATCTCCCCCGCCACGCCATCATCCGGCAGCAACCGTCTCAATTTCGACAAGCGCAGGAATTGCAACACGATCCATACCATGGCACCAATCAGCAAGCTCGCCATCGTCGGCACATCCAGGACGACACCGAACAGCACGCTGAAGAATACCAGCAGTGCAAACGTCAGCAATTCGCTGAGCATAAGTGCAGCACGCTAAGGCGGTTCGCCGACGCTCGAAGGAACCCTCAACCGGTAACCAACGCCACGAACGGTTTCGATTAGCTGGTCACAGCCGCAGACTTCCAGAGATTTTCTCAGCCGGCGAACCTGGACGTCGACGGTACGTTCTTCAACGTACGCGTTGACTCCCCAAACGTTGTCAAGGATCCGGTTGCGCGAAAAAACCTTGTTGGGGTGCTTCATGAAGAAATGAAGCAATTTGAATTCGATCGGACTGACCACCAATTCACGCCCCCTGACCAACAGCCGATGCTCGGACAGGTCCAGCAGCAACTCGCCAACGGTGATCTGTTCGACGTCCGCCTCGCTGTGCGTGCGCCTGAGCAAGGCGTCGATACGCGCGACCAGTTCACGCCCGGAGAAGGGCTTGGTGACATAGCCGTCGGCCCCTCCCTGCAGACCGGCTACGATACTGTCTTCATCACTTTTCGCAGTCAGCATGATCACCGGAATATTGCGGGTGGACTGCTTCTTACGCACATGCCTGAGCAGATCCCAACCGCTGAGACCCGGCATCATCCAATCTACCAGCATAATATCCGGCAACACCCTGTCCATCAGCTTGAGTGCCTCCTGGACATTGGTCAACTCGAAAACCTTGTATCCTTCGTTGCCAAGCAATACGCCAACCAACTGGCAGATAGCCATATCGTCGTCAACCACAAAAACCAGGGGCGTCCGGCTACGCTGGCCACCACGGGCAGACGAGGTATTATCCGGTTGCTCGGTTTGTGACTCCACACCGTCCCCGTCACTTGAAATCGGCCAGGTCGCGCCTCATCAGACGCTGGCGACACGCGAAAACAGCAATGAAAAATATTCGTTTTCAGCAACGAAATGGCGCAACGGCGTATATCGACTGGAGGCCATCAATCTGTCTATGCAGACCCGGGTAAATTTGCGACTGACCTCAGTCCGGATTGACTCTCCCTGCTCCAGGGACAGTGGACGCCCAAGGGAGCCGAACCAGACTCTTTGCTGCCTTCTGGAGACCAGGTACATCTCCACCTGGTTTCTTTCCTCATTAAAAAGCGCGCGGTGATAAAAATTCTCAAGCGAAAAATCCGCGTCCAGTTCACGATTAAGAACATTCAGCAGGTTGAGGTTAAAAGACGCGGTCTCTCCCTGCCGATCATTGTACGCGGCATTCAGCACGCGTTTTTCCTTGACGCGATCGAGACCAAGCAACAGGGTGCTGTCAGTGCCAAGAACCCTGCCAATATCCCGCAACAGTCCAGGTGCCATGCTACGCGACAAATTACCTATGGTACTGCCGAGAAACACACCGAGACGCCGACCTTCGGGAAGATCAAGATTCACAAGCCCAGCGTTATAATCTCCCTGCAGCAGCCTGATCTGCAACCAGGGATAGTCTCCTTGCAGACCGTGCGCCCCCTCTTCCATGATCTCGGCGCAGACATCCATCGCCCAATAGGTACAGCGGACACCCAGGCACTCACAGGCATCGAGCAAAGCGCGGATTTTACGCGACGCTCCGCTGCCAAATTCTATAATGTGGCGAGGTGCGGAAAGCTTGATGATTTCTTCTGCGTTTTCATGGAGCAGACTGCTTTCGGTACGCGTGACATAATACTCGGGCGTGTCGCAAATGCTCTCGAAAATCTTTGATCCCCGCCCGTCGTAAAAATATTTCGGCGGCAGGTTACGTGGTTTGGACAGCAACCCCGCTTCGACATCCTGGCCCAAGGTGGCAACTGTGCGTGCAGGCTTGACGCGAATGTGGTTAAATTGCCTGGTACGCCCCTGTGACCGAGGATCAGCCTCTTTCTGGCCGTTGCTTTTGCCCACTACTACCGAAAATCTGCTTTCTGGGTCAAAAACTCAAAAGATTACCCTCCCGCCATGTGCCGTCTGACCGCCTATCTCGGGAGAGATTTGCCACTAAAGAAGCTATTGCTTGACCCGAAGTATAGTCTCTACACCCAATCGTGGCAACCAAGAGAACTCAGCTACGCAAAGCTGAACGCCGATGGTTTCGGTTTCGGCTGGTACCCCCCGAACCGGGAGCCTGCCGTCTACCGTAGCCAAAGCCCTATATGGACGGACGATAACCTGGAAGACCTCAGTGAAACCCTGCACGCTCCGCTGTGGCTGGCCATGGTCAGAAGCGCAACCAAAAATTACCAGACCTCGCCATTAAATGTGCAGCCGTTCAAATACAAGCACCTGTTGTTTCTGCACAATGGCTTCATCAAGCCGTTCAGTCACGAAATACGCCACGCGATAGCGGACAGATTGACACCCGAAATTCTCGAAAACATCCGAGGGTTGACCGATTCCGAGTACCTGTTTGCCTTGCTGTGCGGATTCGTGGCAAAGCGGCCCGGAAGCCTTACCGAAGTGCTCGCCGAGCTGGTCGACTGGTGCATGCAAAACCTGGGCGACAGGCAAGTGATGCTGAACGTCATCGTCAGCGACGGCAACCAGATCTGCGCCTTACGCTCCGCGCTGAATGCCGACGCCCCGACGCTGTATCATGGGGAGGGAAAAGTCTATGGCTTTCCCGAGGGCTCTCAACTCATCGCGTCGGAACCATTAACCGAAGACGGTTGGCGCAAGGTACCCCCCATGCATCTGCTCACGCTGGCCCATGAAAAAACCACGCGGTTGACGCGCCTGTAAAGTGAAGAAGACCGAACCCACCCCGTGCTCGCCCCTGAAACAGCTTCGCCGGCTACAAACAACATTGCACGGACTGATTTCCACGCTGGGAGAAACCGATTATCGGGCCCGGTTTCACCCTGACCTGAGCCCGGCTGGATGGCACCTGGGCCATACCGTATTCATTGAAAACCTGTGGATCAGGGAAGTCATCCTTGAAAACGACCCTCTCCCTTTTTATCAACACGATTTATACCTTCCGCAAAATACCGGAAAGTCGGTGCGCGCAAAATACTTGCCCCCGAAAGCAGTGCTGATCGAAAATTGCTCGACGATACAGCGGGAAAATTTCGAGATGCTGAACGATCCACCGGCGGCGCTGGCCACGCATCGGATGATGCAGGATGATTACCTGCCAATGTTTTTGGCACAGCACCACGCGATGCACCTGGAAACCCTGCACATGTGCCTGACCGAAAGGCAACTGCAAAAAGAAGAGCGGCACCATTACTCGCCGAAAACCCGCCTTGTGGCCCAAAAACCCAGGTTGAATCCCGTCGCCTTCGCTGCTGAAAAGTTTGAAATCGGCACAAACAACGCTGACTGTCTCGACAACGAACGGCCCAGGCACAAAAAACCGCTATCAGCGTTTACGCTGAACGCAACAACGGTAAGCAACGCTGAGTTTTTGGGCTTCATGGAGAGCGACGGATATACCAATCCCGCGTGGTGGCACCCCGCAGGATGGCGATGGCTCCGGACGAGCAGGGCGAAAGCGCCACACCACTGGCTGCGAGACGAAAACGGAGCATGGTTCGGCGCAGACAGCCACGGCTACCACGATCTCGAGGCAACCGCACCGGTGTATGGACTAAACCACCACGAAGCCTGCGCTTTCGCCCGCTATGCCAACGCGCGCCTGCCGCATGAAGCCGAATGGGAGATTGCGCACCAGCAACTCTTCAGACATCGACCGCCCCCTGCTACGGACTACCGCGTCTGGGAATGGTGCAGCAACAGCTTCTATCCCTACCCAGGGTTCAAACCCTATCCTTACAAAGAATACTCGGTTCCATGGTTCGACAACGGGCACTACTCGCTTCGGGGATACAGCCGGTACACCGATAAGGTGCTACGACGGCCAACATTCAGAAACTTCTACACCGCCGACAAACGACACATCTTTGCCGGCATACGCCTGGCGGCGTCGTAACGAAACATGGCCTCCCCGGCAGTACTTGAACCTGCACGCTGCTCCGATTTTCTGAAGCAGACAATCGTCAGGCAAGTCGCGGAAGCTCTCGCGGAAGACGCGGTTGATCGTGACATCAGCGTGGCTGTTATTGACAGGGACGCCGTCGCGACGGCACGGATCATCAGCCGTGAAGCCGGCGTGCTTGCCGGCGTGTTCTGGTGTGACGAAACCTTTGCCCAGGTTGACCCGGCGTTGCAAACTCGCTGGCTGTTGCGCGACGGAGACAAGCTGGAAAAAGATGCAGTCTTATGCACTATCCACGGCAACGCAAGAAGCATGCTCAAAGGTGAGCGTTGCGCGCTCAATTTTCTGCAAACCCTGTCCGGTACCGCCACCAAAACCGCTGAATTCGTCGCCCGGGCAAGGAGGAAGGTCACCATCAAGGACACTCGCAAGACCTTGCCTGGATTGCGACTCGCGCAAAAGTACGCGGTGGTCTGCGGCGGCGGAACCAACCATCGCCTCAACCTGGGCGATGCGATACTGCTGAAAGACAACCACATCCAGGCGTGTGGCTCCATCACGGTGGCGCTGCAGAAAATGCGACGTATATCTCCCGGCACTGAAATAGAAATCGAAGTCACTTCACTGGCGCAGGTGGAAGAAGCACTGGCGGCAGAAGCCGATGTCATCATGCTCGACAATTTCAACAGCGATCAACTCGCGCAGGCGATAGAAACCATCTCCGGCAAAGCCAAAGTGGAAATCTCGGGTGGCGTTAGCCTGGACAATGTCCTGGATCTCGCGATGACCGGCGCAGACTACATCTCGATCGGCGCGTTGACCAAACATCTGTGCGCGCTCGACCTCTCGATGCAATTCACATCAGACCCGCCGGAATCGGTGGGTGCATCGGATTTTCGGTAGGCCATGTTGTCCTTGGTTGTGTCGCCCTTGCGGGTGAATTTGTGCGGACGTGTTGCGTGTTTCAGGGCGACGCATGCGTCGCCCCTACGAATGCCACAGCCTGATCCGCCTCGGACTCATCGGAGACAGTTTTATGTGGGTCATGCGGCTTGCGATGACTCAGGGTTTTGATAATACATTAACTCATACTCAACTGGTGGTACGTCTCCGATTGGCTGCAGTAGTCGGCGTTTGTTAAACCAGTCCACCCAGGTTAGCGTGGCTTGTTCAACTTCCTCCTGCTACGCCACGGGCCTTCCTTGAAGATGACCTCCGCTGTGTACGGTGGGTTGATGCTCTCAGCCATGGCATTGGCGTAGGAATCACCGATACGGCCCACTGAAGCATTCAATCCTGCCTCAATGAGCCGCTCGGCGTAGCGGATCGAAAGATACCGACTGCCTCGGTCGCTGTGATGAATCACGCCTTTGGGCTTGCCTCGTGCCCACAGTGCTTGTTCCAACGCATTGAGCACAAGCTCCGTTTTCAATGATCTTAAAACTCGCCAGCCAACGATATGGCGTAAATAAACATCCGTCACAAACGCCACATAGACGAAGCCGCTCCACGTCGCGACTTAGCTGATATCAGCAACCCAGGGTTGATTCGGCCGCGATGCCACGAATTGACGATTGACCGGATCTAGCCCGCATCCGTCACCGATTCATGATTGCGATGCAGTTTCCCGTTGAACGTTGCTGATTACGTGTTTGTACCCGGTATCCGGACATCTGGCGCCGCGATCGCCCGTGCCGTCAGGCCGATGCGCCTGTCGACCTTGCGCAACGGCACTCCTCCCGTCTACCTCCGTCCGAACTGATCCGGCCGCCATCGAATCGACCTGTCACGGATCGTCTGCCCAGCGGTGAAAGTACACTGTGTCTTCAAGGCTGCCTCCTTGGTCGGTTGACATAACTGTTTGTTTATACAACCGTTATGCCATAAGAGGCAGCCTCTTTCTACCCCATCGGTGAGATTTCCGGATCTAGCGGTTTCTCGCTCTGATCTGATGGAATCGTGGTTCGGCAACGCCGGCCGCGCCTGACACCTTCAAGACCGAGCTTACGCATCAACTTTTCAACCGTCCAGCGACCCACCGGTATGAATTCGCGGTTAAGTTGCTTCCAGACTTTACGCGCACCGTATACGCTACGATTCTCCTCCCGGACTCGACGCACTTCAGGCTCCAAAGCCTCCTATCTCCAGACACGATGTGAACGCTTCTCAGGACAACGCTCAAGCTTTTTGCGTCGATAATACGTGGATGGTGCAATCGGCAATACAGCACAGATCGGCTCGACACCATACGCATCACGATATTTGTCAATCAATGCCACCATTACTTCGGTTTGCGGTCGAGCTCCGCCTGGGCGAAAAAAGCCGCCGCCTTTTTAAGAATCTCGTTGGCGCGCTTTAGCTCGCGAATTTCGCGCTCCAGTTCTTTCACCTTCTGAGCCTGATTCGTCGTCACTCCAGGCTTTGTGCCGGAATCAACTTCTATCTTGTTGATCCATCTTCGCAAGGTTTCGGAAGTACACCCAATCTTTGTGGCAACAGACTGCGTGGCAGCCCATCTTGATGTATGTTCATGTTCAGTGGTTAATACCAACCGAACCGCACGTTCCCGTACTTCGGGGGATATCCAGGTTTTTTGTTCATTGACTGATCCTCTCAACAAATTTAGTCTCCGATGAGTCCGGGGCGGACCACCCCTCCTGAAATCAATAACCTCACACCCTGCCAAATGCTCGCCCAGCACCTGCCTCGTTTGTCCCATATGTGGCAACCTCATACATCAGGGGCAAGGTCAGCAGTAACCACTGTATAATCTGCAATGCCCATTGACCCCCCGGCCTCGTGCCTGAAACAATCCGATGATCTGTCACGCGATAAACTGTATCTACGTTGCCGTCCCAAGAACCGGATCATTGAGCGTGAAACATACGCTCTCACACGCCTTGAGCAAAAGAATAAGCAAAATAAAGATGATAAGCACTACCCCAAAGATTCTGAAAAACATCTTGCAGAGTCCCGACAGGTTCGACAGAAACTGCCATGACAACATCACACGGATTGCATCTGTAATATCGCCGCAACAGTTCACGGAGTATTTCAAATTCGGTTTCGTCAGAAACCCCTGGGACCGGACAGTATCGCTTTACGAGCGAAAGAAGAAACGAGTTCTTGCTCAGAAGAAAGAGACTTCCTTCGAGGAGTTCGTCGAGTCGGCAAAGTACGCCAGTAGCACCTGCATTCGTTCGCAGTTCAATCGCTACCAACTCGACTGGTTCCTGGACTATGGAGGCAACATAAGGGTTGATTTCATCGGCAGGTATGAACGACTGGAGGAAGACTGGGCAACGATAGCAAGGAAACTCGGCATTGATACGCCGCTTCTCCATGAAAACGAAAGCGTGGGAAGACGCCATTACACCGAGTACTATGACCGGAAAACAAAAGACATCATCGCCACTCGGTTTGCTGTCGATATCGATTATTTCGAATACGAATTCGGGAAGTAGGCGACAGGATCAGGCATTGAGACGTCGCGTACACTTCGTAAGTCCTGCCACCTCGCTGTTTCCGATACTTTCGAGCTTCTCCAAGGCTTTCTACAACCGCCTTGCTGTCGCTACGCGGCGGTGAAACCGAGCCCCTCAGGCTATGTTCCATGAACACCGTCAAAGTGAACAAAACCTGCTGCCGCACGTAGGGATCGGTAGGCAGTGCGCCCCATCCGGCGATGCGATCTGGAACCTGACCCTGAACTCTTCACTGACATCAGCCACCGTACAATCTGTATGAGTTCGGAAACAAATGGGACAGATGGTCTGATGTAAAAAGGGAGCCGACATGTTGATGCAACACATCGGCTTCCGCGTGTGAGGTTTCTATAAAATCGCCTCTTTAAGCAATCAACAGGAGGCGATGATGAGCACGAATGCCCGGCAGAAACTCGACGCACTTGGATTCTGGAACAAACACGGCCTGAATGCTACCAGTGACGCATACAAGGTGAGCCGCTCGACGCTGTACCGCTGGCGCAAGTCTCACTGTGAAGGCGGCATAAGCGGCCTGCATGACCGCAGCCGAGCACCACGGCAGCGCCACCGTCGCAGTTGGCCGCCGGCACTACGCGTTGAAATACGCCGGCTGCGAACGGTTTTCCCGAACCTGGGAAAGGACAAGCTACACGTACTACTGCAGCCATGGAGCGCGCACCACGGGCTCGCGGGCTGGTGTGTCCCAGTGCGAGTACGATCGGGCGCTTAATCGCCGACACCCCGGACAGGATGCGTCTGGTGCCAACCCGTCTAACCCCCAAAGGCAAGATCAAACCGTTACGCCGCCAACGTTTCAAGCAACGGCTGGGCAACGGCTTCTGCGCGGATTACCCGAGGCACTGCGTCGCGTTCGATACGGTGGTGTGTTTCGTCGGACGCACCCGTCGCTACCTGCTCACTGCCACCGATCACGCCAGCCGCTTTGCCCTGGCGATCGCGGTTTCCCGTCACGACAGCCAGCACGCCGCACGCTTCGCGGCATTGGTCAAAACCCTGTTTCCGAGGCGCATCAAGCAGATACTCACGAACAATGGTAGCGAGTTCCAAGGCGCCTTTGCCGACCATGCCCGAGCGCAGGGATGCGCCACTGCCATACCTACCCGAGAAGCCCGAAAATGAACGCCTTCAACGAGCGTTTCAGCCGCACTGTGCAGGAAGACTTTGTTGATTATGAAGAAGACCTTCTGGCCGAGGATCTACGGGCGTTCAACCAGCATCTGCCGGACTACCTCGACCGCTATAATGGCCAACGACCACACCGAGGAATCGGCAACCGCACACCCTGTCAAATGCTCGCTCAATATCTGCCTCGTTTGTCCCATATGTAGTGGACCCATACATTGGTTTGCCTATTGGCTTCATACACTTGTACAATGTGCGGTTGCCTTGCGGCATCACACCTGAAACGATTTGATGATCTATTACAAGATAAAATGTATCTTCGTTGCCGTCCCATGCACCGCGTCATCCAGCATAAGATGGACACTCCGTCACGCCTCGACAGAGAAAGGAAAAACAGGCAAATCGAAAATGATCCGTGTCTTACCGAATATGTGGCAGCCTCTAAGCAATTTCCATGACGAAATCCGCAAAAACCGCTACCATGACAGCATCGCGGGGATTAAATTCAGGACATCGTCGGAAAGGTTCACGGAGTATTTCAAATTTGGTTTCGTCAGAAACCCCTGGGACCGGACAGTATCGCTTTACGAGCGAAAGAAGGAACGAGAAAAGGAACGAGAAAAAAATAAGAACAGCAGGCGACCCTTTCCTGCTCAGAAGAAAGAGACTTCCTTCGAGGAGTTCGTCGAGTCGGCAAAGTACGCCAGTAGCACCTGCGTTCATTCGCAACTCAATCGCTACCAGCTCGACTGGTTCCTGAACTACCAGGGCGACATCCTCGTCGATTTCATCGGCAGGTATGAACGACTGGAGGAAGACTGGGCAACGGTAACAAGGAAGCTCGGCATCGATACGCCGCTTCGCCAGCCAAAAGCAAGCAAAGGAAGACGACGCCATTACACCGAGTATTACAACCAGAAAACAAAGGACATCATAGCCGCCCGGTTTGCCGTCGATATCGATTATTTCGAATACGAATTCGGGAAATAAGCGCGGTCTCTGGGTCAAGAAACGAATCGGCAAGCGGCCATGCCCGGCATGGAAATCACAGTTTGTGCAAGGGCTGCAGTCCGGGGGCGTGGTCCTTGCCCGGTTCAACGCTAACCGAGTCCTGCCGATCAAAGCTCTCCCACAATGCCTCACCCTGCCACCCGGAACCGGAGGTGCCGTACAGTGCCCGGTTCAACCCTCTGACGTGCTGTTCGAACTCACCGCCACAACGTCTGCCAATTTCGCTGACTGACGCAGGCGGGCGATCCGGCCATACCAGTGCGGACCAACGTAGTAGCCCATCCTTCGCCTGGGTAGCGTCGTTTTTCTGGCAAGCCTGACGCAACGCCTTCCTGATCTTCCTGATGCTGCTTCTACGCTCTTGCATGATCCGGAGCCCCTGATAGAACCTGCTCCTGCCCAGCAGGATGATCCCGGTCACCAGCCAGCCGGATAGAAAAACCATGCTGACCCAAAACCATGCGTTGCCCCTCGCGGCTGCCGTTTCAGAAGAGTCAGCCTCCAGCTCAAGGACGCTGGAGGTCGATGCTTCCGGCTTGTCCACCACCAACGACCCGAAAGCAGCTTCGCCAACCGTGACTGTTTTATCCGGCAGTTCGGCAAATTCCAGGGTGTCGGTCCTGGTATTCCACCAAGGGAGCTTAAACCCGGGTACCGTGTAAGTGCCGGGCTGTGCGGGAATCAGCACTACCGACTGTTCGACTACCCCAGTGATGGCGGTAGCCATGGGCAGATTCTTGAAATTAGCCGGCTCGGTATAAATTCTGAAACCGTCGACATCAACCGGATCCAGTTCCGGCAACTGCCTCACAAACAAGCCCTTTGCCCGCAGCTTCAGGCTTCTTGTAACCGGATCTCCAGCCTGCCAGGACGACAGGTCGGATGGCCACTTCTCTTCAAGAATCAGTTGCTCCGCTGGCAGCCATAATTTTCCAGGAAACGACGGCGGTATCTGCCTGACGTTCAAAGGCAGCGACCGGGATTTCCGTTGCACCGAGTAACTCCTGCCCCCTCGAACGTACGACCCGGTGAGGGAAACCGGCTGGATCTGCATCCTGCCACTGGCCTGAGGATAAATCAGGTACTTCCTTTCGTACACTTCGTAAGTCTTGCCACCTCGCTGTTTCCGATACTTTCGCGCTTCTCCAAGGCTTTCTACAACCGCCTTGCTGTCGCTCTGCGGCGGTGAAACCGAGCCCCTCAGGCTATGTTTCATGAACACCGTCAAAGTGAACAAAACCTGCTGCTGCACGTAGGGATCGGTAGGCGTAGCCTTCACCTCGACAAAAAAATCCTTGGGGCTGGCGGCCCTGCCTCTGGCCTTCGGGGAGGCTTGCGCCAGGATGAACGCCTCTTCGCTTCGCACCGCACCGGACTTGAGGGGAGGAGGCTCCAACCTGCCTGCACGCCCGTGTTGCGAATATAGCTCCCGCTCGTTCACGACGTAACCAACCCCGTTTGCGTGGCTTGATCCAGGCCTCTCATCTCCCTGGCGAGCCTGGAGCTTCTCCCGCGAACCTTCCCGGTTCGGGAAACGCGCCCCATCCGGCGATGCGATCGGGAACCTGGCTTTGAACTCTTCACCGACATCAGCCACCGTACGATCAGAAACGATCGCGGTATCGCTGCCAGCGGCTGTGACAACCTGGGTGAGCGCAAGCAACACAGCAAGGCAGCACGCCAGCAAAGCAACGCCGTTCCTTATCACCATGGCTTCTCCTCGGAGCCGAGGGGATTTTTCTTCTTGCGGCCAAGGTATTCCAGCTTGCGCTTGAGCAAGGGGCCGAGGGTGTCATCCACGCTCTTCAGCCACTGTTCTATTGCCTGGTCCTGCTCGGTCAAGGTTTCCGATGGAAAAGGATCTTCTGCGCCGTCATCGGCGCTGGTGTCGCCGTCCTTGCTTTCTCCATTTTCTTCTCCTTCCGCTTCAGCGGTTTCGCTCTCGCCGTCGCCTTGATCGCCTGCATCCTCGTCGCCCGTGGGGGCGTTATCATCTTCGCCTCCCTGCGCCGGCTCGTTCTCACTGCCCTGCGATGGATCTTGCTGACCTTCGCCGCGGGCTGAAGACTGGCCATCCGACTCCTCACCTTCTTCTCCGTCACCTTGCTGTGCCTTCTGCGTCATCATCTGCTCGATAAATTTTCTGACCGTCTCCATGTTATAGGTCGCATCCTCCATCCCCGGATCCATTTCAAGCGCGTGACGATAGGCTTCGACGGCTTCCTGCAGCTTGCCGGTTCCAACCAGCGAGTTGCCCCTGTTGTACCAGTTGACAGCACCGTCCAGGGGATCCAACGTCTCTATGGCGCCGGCAAAATCACCGCTTCGGTGTTGGGCCACTGCTTTCCATTCACGATCTTCGAATAACTCTGCAGCACGATCTGCCTCCCCCTTCTCCAGGGCACGCGTGGCCTGCTGATCAGAACGCAGCCACAGGCTATCCCAGTCAAGCGCGTACGCCGGACCCGGTTGCATCCATACCGCGCACACAGCGACCACCAATACCCCGCGCCTGAACCCGGGCAATGCAATCAGCAGCAACAGCAGCAGCAGCCACGGGCCCTCTTCGCGCCATTTATCGGTCATCGCCTCCCGCTCTGTCGCGCCTTCGCCCGACGACTCACGAGACTCGAGCCACTGTGTCAGCTTTTGCACATCGCTGCTGCCAAACGCATCGAATGGAACGTAAGCACCGCCTCCAGCCTGCGCAACTTCAGCCAAAACCTCGCCGGCAAGCTGTGGAATGACTACTTCACCGTCGTAGCTCAAAAAATCTCCGGAAGACAGAGATATCGGCCCTCCAACTTCCGTGCCAATCCCCATCACCGATACCGTGTATCCCGCGTCGTTAAGCCTGCCTGCCTGCGTGAGCACGCTCGCATCGGCATAATCCGTGACCAGCAGCACATCGCCGTGCTCTGCCTTGACCCTTTGCAGTAACGAAAAAGCTTCCTGCAAGCCAAGGTCGGCGCGGCTACCCTGGCTTGGCATCAGACCGGTATCCAGCGACCGCAGGTAAAGCTCGATCGCCGCATAGTCGTCAGTGATCGGAACAATGGTGAAGGCATCGCGCGCATAAACAACCAGACCAGCCTGCCCGTGTGCACGCCGGGCAAGCAAGTCGCTGACCTTGAACCTGGCCTGCGACAGGCGATTCGGCTTGACGTCCACCGCCCTCATCGACAACGACAAATCGAACACCACGACCACCGCTGCGTCATCACGCATTACCGGTTGCGGCAAGCGCTCCCAGACTGGACCGGCGAGCGCGGTAATCGCGAGCGCACCAGCCAATCCTGACAGAAGAACGAAGTCCCTGCGCCTCACGTCCACCCCCTGCCCAAGTAACATGAAGGGCAATAGGCACAAGTCGCATACCCTTTCCCAACTTCGGTCGAACCTTCGCTGGTGGGCCAACAACCACAGCAGGCCAGCCAGCGGAAGCAATGCAGCAAACCACCACGGACGAAGAAAAAACAGATCGTTCAGAAAATTCATGTTGCGAACCGGCGTCCGGAGAAATACCGTAACAGCAGCAGCAATACTGCTACCAGCAGAGACGCCGTCAATGGCCATGGGTACAAAGCCGTTTTCGTCCGAAACAACTCCGGGGCGCGTTCGATCACCTCAAGTTTGTCGAGCAAGGCATAAATCTGCCTCAACTCAGCAGTGTCTCTCGCGCGAAAGTAGCGCCCGCCGGTTTTTTTCGCCACCTCGCGCAGGGTCTCCTCGTCGAATTCCCTGCCCAAACCAGCCCCCCAAAACCCCAGTTTTCTCGCGGTCGCGGCATCGGAGCCGATACCAATCGTGTAGATTTTCATACCTTCCTGCGCGGCAAGCTCAGCAGCGGTTTTCGGATCAAGACTACCCGCGTTGTTGACGCCGTCAGTCAACAGGATCAAAACCCGGTTGCTCTGGTCGTATTGTCGCAAGCGCTTGAGCGCGAGGCCAATCGCGTCACCGATTGCCGTGTTGCTCTCTTCGGCCAACCCGATGAACGTGTCGCGAAGCATCTCGTTTACCGACTTGAGGTCAAAACTCAATGGCATCTGCAGATACGGAGACCCGCCGAATACGATCAGTCCGACCCGGTCGCCCTCCCGGCGCTTGATAAAGTCGCTCGCCACTGCTTTGGCAGCATGGATGCGCGACACCAGTTTCCTGTTGACAGCGAAATCCTTCTCTTTCATGCTCCCCGATATGTCTATGGCAAGCATCAGATCCCGCCCGCTAATGGGTAGCTGCGAGAACTCGCCAAGCCACTGCGGACGAGCCGCAGCCAAAATCAGAAAACTCCACGCGAGCACCGCAAGCCACAGCGGCAACCGCCTGGGAAAGAACCGCCGCCGGTGACGAGCCGACTGCGCAAAGTCATCGGCAAACGGCACCCGCAGTGCTGCTTGTTCATTCGCCTGCGCCGGCTTCAACAAAAACCGTGCAAATAACGGCAGCGGTAGCAACGAAAATACCCACAGCCACTCGAAGTGAATCATTCTTCCCCCCCGCGGGTCACGGCCATCACCCATCCTTCGCACGCTTTCAGCAGAGCCTCACCGTCAACCGTCGCCGCCACCTGCTCGGGGCTGCGATACGGCGCATCGATCAGCACCCGCCCGATGCCCGCAGAGAACACACTTCCTGGTGTGCGTTCGTCGAGCCACTCGAGCCATGGCTCCCCGGTCAGCGCCGCCACTTCCTCGCGCGGGAAAAGTTCCATGGCAACGCGGCGCAACAGAACCGACAGCGACGATACCAACCCGTGCACATCCCGGGTCGCATCGAAGTGCCTGCGCAGTGCGGCCATCTCGTCGCGTGCAATGATACCGACACCAAGATGTGGCGGTGGATGCGGCTTGCGAAACCACCGGGTAAACAGCAGGTAGCGCCATTGCAGATAACCCAGAACCGTTGCCGCTGACAAAATCCACCACCCGGGAGCAGGCGGCCACCAGGATACCGACATGGGCATCTGCAAGTCGCGCAGAACCTCCAGCAGACTGGACGCAGAAGCAGGCATCGTGCTCGTCGGTACCACGCCAACATCCGGCATGGATGGGGCGGTATCTAAAGCGGCCTGTGCCAGATCCAACGACGCCATATCTGCTGGATTTATCCTGACTTCCGCGCCGGAAAGGTTTGCTTCAGCACATCGAATGGAACTTCAGATGTGCAACACCGCAAAAAACCCGAATTCGTCTTTAACGCCACCCCTTGCCAGCGTGCCATCCGTTTGAGGAAAAGCGCCTCATAGGCCCGCGCAAATTCAGCGTCGGCGGTATTGAAGCGTAGATCCCGCGAGCCGTCACTGATACGGTAGTCACCCGGTGGCGGCAACTGCTTCTCGACGGGATCGAAAACCAGGATGAAAAACACTTCGTTGTGGACCGCCAACTGGCGCATGAGGCTCTCTCCAGCGCTATCGATGTTGCGAAAATCACTGATGAAAAATACCAGACTGCCCGGATGAACGAGTTGAGACAGGTGCGACAGGGCACGACCGGCGTAGCGCGTGCCGGACTCGGCTTCAGGAACGGCGGTTCGATCGGCCTCGGAAGGATCGATCGCGCTGCAGACGACGAGTTCATGGAGCAAGCGCAATACGCTGGCCCTGCCGCGCTTCGGTTTCAACTCGCCGTGCGACCGCTCCGAAAACACGACCCCACCCACGCGGTCTCCTTCGTGGGTCGCGCCCCATGCGAGCAAGGCCGCGATCTCCGCGGCAACCACCGTCTTCAGCCGCCCGCGGGTAGCGAAAAACATCGGAGCGCGGCAATCTACGGACAGAAACACCGGTCTCTCCCGCTCTTCACAAAACAGCTTGGTGTGCGCCTTGCCGGTACGTGCGGTAACACGCCAATCCAGGTGCCGCATGTCATCGCCTGGCTGGTACAGACGCGACTCGTCATACTCCATCCCGCGGCCTTTCATTCGTGAACGAATGGCGTCGGACTTACGTGAGCGAACCTCTCCGTGACGCAATGACAGTTGCCTCGCGGGATAAGCAAGCTTGATCAGGGAAGCAACTGAAACCGAAAGCGCCGCTTCGGCCAAAAGCGTCTTTGCCGCCTCCGCGACCATGGGTCAAGGCACCGCGATGCGAGCGAGCAACTCGGACACGACCCTGTCAGGCGTGATTCCTTCAGCTTCGGCTTCATAGTTCAGGATCAAGCGATGGCGCAATACATCGGCGCATACCGCCTGCACATCCGCGGGCGAAACGAAATCATTCCCGGCAAGCCACGCGTGCGCCCGCGAACAGCGATCGAGGGCAATCGTCGCGCGCGGACTCCCCCCATATTGCAGCCAACCTGCGAGATCGTCCCCGTACGCTTCAGGGCTACGCGTCGCCAATACCAGTTGCAGTAAATAACGCTCGACTTCCTCGGCCATGTGCAACTCCAGGGTTTCAAGACGCGCGGCAAAAATTTCCCGCTGGCCCACCTGGACCCGCTCGGTGTCTTCCTGGGCGTGGGCGGTGGCGGCCTGCATATCTTCGCTACGCACAAGCCGCAGTATCGCCTGCTCATGGACCGCGTCAGGGTAGTCGACTTTCACGTGCATCAAGAAGCGATCGAGTTGCGCCTCAGGCAGCGGGTAAGTCCCTTCCTGCTCGATCGGATTCTGTGTCGCCATAACCAGAAACAGATCAAACAGGGGATAAGTCCTGCCCCCTACGGTAATCTGCCTTTCGGCCATCGCTTCAAGCAAGGCCGACTGCACTTTCGCCGGCGCCCGGTTGACCTCATCGACGAGCACCAGGTTGTGAAACAGGGGGCCTTTCTGAAATTTGAACTCGCTTGCCTGTGGCAAATACACTTCAGTGCCGGTAAGGTCCGCCGGCAATAAATCGGGGGTAAACTGGATCCGCTGAAAATCACATTCGAGCGCATCGCCCAGCACCTTGATCGCCCGGGTCTTGGCGAGACCCGGCGCACCCTCGACCAACAGGTGCCCATCGGCCAGCAATGCGATCAGTAACCGATCGACAAGCCCCGATTGGCCAATGATGCGCCCTTCGACATAAGCCCTGATGTCGCGGATGCCAGATTGTTCATACATGGACGCCTCGCTTATGCCTCATGGTGTTCCATCTGCGTGGAATACGCGCCGGTAGAAGCAGCACCGTTGAGGCGGGCGCGCTTGACGATCGCTCGTTGCGCCGCCGAAACATTTGCCGGATTGCCCTTCCAGATCTTCAGCGCCTGCTGTTGTAGCGCGCGTCCGTACGAAAAGCTGACACGCCACTTGATCTCACCGGATTCTCGGCCCAGTTGATTGATCGCATTGAGGTTGGCGGTGGCGATCTCGTCGCTCATGCCACCGGACAGAAAAGCGATGCCGGGTACCGAGAACGGAACGCTGTTGTGCAGGCATTGCAGGGTCATACGTGCCACTTCCGCGGCATCCGCCTGCCGAGGACAGTCGCTTCCTGAAACCACCATGTTCGGCTTGAGCACGATCCCGCTCAACTCGACCCCCTGGGCAATGAGTTCCCGAAACGTCGCGCGCTGGGCATGCTCGGTCACTTCATAGCAACGCGCGATCGAGTGCACGCCGTCCATCAAGACCTCGGGCTCGACGATCGGCACGATATCTGCCTCCTGGCACAACGCCGCATAACGTGCGAGCGCGTGTGCATTGGCGTCTACACAAGCGACCGATGGCAACGAATCGTCGATGGCGATTACCGCCCGCCACTTCGCAAAGCGCGCGCCAAGATCGCGGTACTCCTGGAGGCGTTCGCGCAGGCCATCAAGCCCCTCGGTGATTTTTCCCCCAGGGTGGCCAGCCAGAAGGCTGGCCCCCTTGTCCACCTTGATACCGGGGATGATGCCCGCGTCCTCCAGGTATCGAGGAAACGCAACACCTTCGATCGTATCCTGGCGCAGGGTTTCGTCAAACAAAATGGCCGCGGCAATGAAATTACTCAGGCCCGGTGCCGTAACCAACATGCTGCGGTATTCCCTGCGATTTTCCTCGGTGCATTCGACACCGATCGAAGCAAAGCGCTTCCGGCAGGTCGGATCGCTCTCATCCATAGCGAGAATACCCTTGCCGGAATCCACCATGCTCCGCGCCGTACTCTGCAACACATCAACCTTCATGCTTCATCCTCCTGGTTTCAAACATCGCCACCGTAGCAAACGGCTGCTTTGAAAAACAACCACCTTCCACGGCAGAAAACCGCTGGCAGACATCACGTGCTCCCAATGCGCCGCCACCTCACTCGGTCTGTGCATCCTCTACCAAGGCGCCTACTTTCACGACTTTCATGGCGTTGGTACCGCCATGAACCCCCATCAAATCGCCCTTGGTAATAATGACCAGGTCGCCGTCGGACACCGCGCGGCACTTCTTGAGCACCTTGATCGCGGCGACATTGATCTGTTGATGCGAACGCCCCTCGCTGTCCAGCGCCCCGGGATAAACCCCGCGGTACAAGGTTACCTTCCGTCGGGTCTCGACGTGCGCGGTCAACGCGTAGATCGGGATGAACGAATCCTCCCGCGACATCCACAGCGCGGACGAGCCGGATTCGGTCAAAGCCGCGATCGCGGCGACCTTGAGGTTATGCCCGGTATCAATCGCCGCTGCCGCGATTGCCCGATCGATTCTTTCGGTAGAAAACACCACCCGGTCGCTCTTGGCGGCAAACTCATTGCCGGCTTCCGCGCCACGACAAACCCGACTCATCGCCTTGACCGCGGCCGCAGGGTGTTTGCCCACCGCGGTCTCCCCCGACAGCATCACCGCATCGGTGCCGTCGAGTACCGCGTTGGCAACGTCGGATATTTCAGCGCGGGTCGGCACCGGACTGTCTATCATCGACTGCATCATCTCGGTTGCGGTAATCGCGATCTTGTCCTGTGCGCATGCCCGCTTGATAAGATGTTTCTGCACGGCGGTCAGGCGTGCATCACCGATTTCAAGACTCAGGTCTCCGCGCGCAATCATGATGCCGTCAGAGACCTCCATGATCTCATCGATGGTATGCAGTGCCTCGGCCCGCTCGATCTTGGCAATGATGCCGGCTTTCGACCCCCCGTCGCGCAACAGCCCCTTGGCATGTTTCAGATCCTCGGCGTTGCGCGGAAACGAAACCGCCAGATAATCGATTCCCATCCTGATAGCCAGCTTGACGTCTTCGTGGTCCTTCGCGGTGATCGAAGGCGCAGACAACCCCCCTCCCCGGCGATTGATTCCCTTGTTGTCCGACAGGATGTTTGGCTGCGTGACGACGCAGACGATACCGCTCTGATCCGAAGAAACAACCTCCATCAGCACGCGCCCATCGTCCAGCACAAGTTCATCACCGGCCTTGACGTCCTTGTACAGATCGGCGTATGTCAGCCCGGCGCGCTCCGCATTCCCCGCGCCTTGTCCAAGGCTGGGATCAAGGGTAAATGTCTGCCCTTCCCTGAGTGTCACCTGCCCTTCGGCAAAGCGTCCGAGACGAATTTTCGGCCCTTGCAGATCACCGATCACCCCGAGGTAGTAGCGCATGCGCTTCGAAACGTCCCGCACGATCTTCACCCGACGCAGATGGTCTTCAGGCTTGCCGTGTGAAAAATTCACCCGCACCGCATCGACACCGGCACGAAGCAACTCGGTGATGGTCTTTTCGTCGTCCGTTGCCGGGCCCAGCGTCGCGATAATCTTGGTGCGGCGCGGCAACCCGGTGGTGCGTATCTCGGTCATCCTGCAGCCCGGCCCCGTAGCGCGGCGATAGCAGGCAGATCACCTTTCTCCACCAACTCAAGCATCGCCCCTCCGCCGGTGGAAACATGTGATATGTCATCCTCTACTCCAAACTGCGTCACTGCCGCCAGCGTCTCCCCTCCACCCACGAGCGAGTACGCGGAGCTTCTCGCAACCGCCGTCGCCAGGGCGCGGGTACCTTCCGCGAAGGGGGGTTGCTCGAAAACGCCAACCGGACCGTTCCACAGGATCGTCCCGGCCCCCATGACGACACGCTGGATACGCTGGCAGGTAGATGGACCAATATCAAGAATCATCTCACCTTCCGGTACTTCCCCGACACGACGAACCACCGCATCGCAACTGTCCGGGGATCGGGCGCAAACCACGTCATCAGGCAGTAGCAACTGCGCCTTGCGAGCCCGCAAGCTCTCCTGCAGGCGTACAGCGTCGCCAATTCCACCCGGCTCGTGCAACGAAGCACCGACACTGTACCCCGCTGCCGCCAGCAAGGTATTCGCGATGCCTCCACCCGGCACCAGACAGTCCACCTTGCGACACAGGCTCTCGAGCATACCGAGCTTGGTAGATACTTTCGAACCACCGACGATCGCGACCAAGGGGCGACAAACCCCGTTGACGACACGCGAGACCGACTCGATTTCAGCGCATAACAAGGGACCCGCGCAAGCGGTTTCAGCCACCTCGATCACGCCGCAGGTAGAAGCATGACAGCGATGGGCACAACCGAAGGCATCCATGACAAACACGTCACACAAGGATGCCAGTCGCCGCGCGAGTTCGGGATCATTCTCCTTCTCCCCGTGGTTGAAACGGATATTCTCGAGGAGCACCACCTCTCCCGGCGAGCCCCGCCCCGGTTCGGCAAGCGACGCAAACCGCACCGGATTGCCCAACAGGCGCGCAAGACGATGTGCAACCGGCTCGAGCGAGAAATCAGGCTGGCAGCGACCTGCTTCCGGCCTGCCCAAATGCGATACCAGCGTCACCGACGCCCCTGCATCAAGCGCGCTGCGAATCGTCGGCACGCTGGCATGAATGCGCCGGTCGCAAGCCACGCTACCGCCCTGCATGGGTACGTTGAAATCGACGCGCATCAGCACCCGTCGTCCGGGGAGCGGCACCTCCTCCATACGTAAAAACCCAAAGTCGCAAGCGGGTGACGAAAGCATGACGGCGCTCATTACAGCCTCCCCAGTACCCGGGACACGTCCAGCATGCGGTGGGAATAAGCCCACTCGTTGTCATACCACGCACCGATTTTGACCAGGGTGCCCTGCATCACATGGGTCAGGGTCGCGTCATACACTGCCGAGGCAGTGCTGTGGTTGTAGTCCATCGACACCAGGGGCGTTTCGCTGAACTCGATGATGTTTCTGAAATCTCCGGCCGCAGCCGAGCGCATCGCTGTGTTGACCTCATCCTCGCTGGTCGCCCTCGACGCCGTAAAAGACAGATCCACCAAGGATACGTTGATCGTTGGAACCCGCAACGCGTGACCGTGCAATTTACCCGCGAGCTCCGGCAACACCAGCCCAACCGCCCTGGCCGCACCTGTTTTGGTCGGGATGATCGAACTGGTCGCCGAGCGCGCCCGGCGAAGGTCCTTGTGATTGGTATCTATGAGCACCTGATCGTTGGTATAGGAGTGGACCGTCGTCAATAACCCACATTCTACGCCGACACACCCTTGCAACACCTTGACCACGGGAGCAAGACAATTGGTCGTGCACGAAGCGTTGGAGACGATGGCGTGCTCTGGCTTGAGAATCGAATGGTTGACACCGTAGACAACCGTCGCGTCGATGTCGGTTCCCGGCGCAGACAGCAACACCTTGCGCGCGCCGGCGGCAAGGTGCGAAGCTGCCCGTTCACGGGTGTTGAATTTACCGGTGCATTCAAGCAACACATCGATACCCAGTGCACCCCATGGCAACTCGCCTGGAGATCCACCCTGCAAATAACGAATCCTGTCGCCGTTGACCAGCAAATCCCTGCCTTCGACGCTGATGTCGAAAGCGCAACGCCCATGGGTCGTGTCATAGCGGGTCAGATGCACCGCGGTATCGATATCGGCGCGGTTATTGACCGCCACCAGCCTGATGTCCCTGCCTTGATCGGATTCATACAGCACCCGCAATATATTGCGTCCGATCCGGCCATACCCATTGATTGCAACCTTAATTGTCATTTCTTCCACGCAACAATAACCAACAACACAAGCCTCTCACCCCAGCATCTCGCCAGCCACCTGTGCGATCCGCTCCATGGTAAACCCGAAGTGCTTGAAGAGCGCGCCACCCGGTGCCGATTCGCCGTAGCCTTCCATGCCGAAGACCCGGCCATCGGAACCCGCATATTTATACCACCAGTCGGCAGCCGCCGCTTCGACCACGAGGCGTCGAACCCCCGGTGGTAAAACCGACTGGCGGTACATCTCGTCCTGGCGCTCGAACGCCTCTGCACACGGCATGGAAACCAGGCGCACGCACCGACCATCGGCGTCAAGCTGTCCGCAGGCTTCCAGCACCATTGCCACCTCCGAACCAGTGGCGATCAAAACCAGCTCGAGTGCCCGTTGGCACTGACCCGCGTTATCGAACAACACGTACCCACCACGGGGAATATGCGCCAACTGCTCGCCGCTACGTTCCACATGCGGCAGAGACTGACGGGAAAATACCAGTGCGCTGGGTCCGTCGCGGCGTTCGATGGCGCACTTCCACGCAATCACCGATTCGACCGCGTCGCAAGGACGCCAGACATCCAGGTTGAATATCAGACGCAATGACGACAGGTGTTCTATGGGCTGGTGCGTCGGCCCATCTTCGCCCAGCCCAATCGAATCATGGGTGTAGACCAGGATCACGCTTCGCTTCATCAATGCCGCAAGGCGAATGGCGTTGCGCGCATAGTCGGAGAAGGTAAGAAATGTCGCGCAATAGACGCTAAACCCGCCATGCAAGTCGATCCCCGACGACATCGCCGTCATCGCAAACTCGCGTACGCCGAAATAGATGTAATTGCCATCGGCGTCTCCGGCAGAGACCCCTTTGGAGCGCGCGGTCAGGGTCGCGTTGGAAGCTGCAAGATCGGCCGAGCCCCCGAGCAACTCGGGCAGGATCTCGCCGTAGGCCACCAGCGAATTGCCCGAAGCCTTGCGCGTCGCCATGTCTTTCCCCGCCGCGTACACCGAGCCGATAAAAGCCACGGAACGCTCATCCCAATCCTCGGGCAGCGCACCACGCATCCTGCGCTTGAACTCGTCGGCAAGCCGTGGGTGGGCAGCTTCGTAGCCAGCCAGACTTGCATTCCACGCCGCCTCGAGTTCGCCGCCACGCTCGCCGGCATCCCAGCCAGCATAAATCTCCTCGGGAACCTCGAACGGAGGATAATTCCACCCCAGCACTGCGCGCGCGCGCGCAGCCTCCTCTTCGCCCAGCGGCGAGCCGTGGCAGTCGGCGCTGCCTTGCTTGCCGGGAGAACCGAAGCCGATCACGGTTTTGCAGCACAGTATCGAAGGGCGCGAAGTTTCGGCGCGGGCCAGGTCGAACGCGCGAGCCACGGCCTGTGCGTCGTGGCCATCGACGCCTTCGACCACGTGCCACTTGTAAGCTTCAAACCGCCCCGGCGTGTCGTCGGTGAACCAGCCTTCGACGCGTCCATCGATCGAGACACCGTTGTCGTCATACACCAGAATCAGCTTTGACAACCCCAGGGTGCCGGCAAGCGAGCACGCCTCGTGAGATATGCCTTCCATCAAGCATCCGTCCCCGGCAAAAACATAGGTGTAATGATCGACAATATCGAATCCGGGACGATTGAAACGCGCGGCCAGTATTTTTTCAGCCAGCGCCATGCCCACCGCGTTGGCAAGCCCTTGCCCCAGCGGGCCGGTCGTGGTTTCAACGCCGGGCGCGCAACCGTATTCCGGGTGCCCCGGCGTACACGAATGCAGTTGGCGAAAATTACGAATCTGCTGCAGGGTCAATTCGTAGCCGCTCAGGTGCAGAAGTGCATACAACAGCATCGCAGCATGGCCATTCGACAATACAAACCGGTCGCGATCAAACCAGTCAGGGTTCGCTGGGTTATGCCGAAGGTAGTCATTCCACAGCACCTCGGCGATATCGGCCATGCCCATGGGCGCGCCCGGATGGCCGGAATTGGCGCGCTGAACAGCATCCATGCTGAGCATGCGCACGGCGTCGGCAAGTTGTCTTCGAGATGGCATCGGGACAAATGCTCATTTTACCGCATGCGGATCAACGCAACCAAACCAATCAGGTCCCGCCGCTTACCCGGTCTCTTGTCCAAACCTGATTTGCCTGATTTCTGTACAATGTCCAAAATGAAATCATCCGTTGACGGCGCCGGACGACGCCTTGCTTTGCTGGAGATAGCCCATGACCGCTAGCGCGCCCCGAACGCTGGGTGTCGTAATGGATCCTATTGCGAAGATCAAACCTGAGAAGGATACGACGCTGGGTTTGCTGGAAGCGGCCCAGCGCGACGGCTGGTCTCTCGTCTACTTCGAACCGGGCGACCTGTACCTGCGAGACGGCATCGCCCGCGGCTACGGATGCAAACTGCATGTGGCACTCGACACCCGCGACTGGTTCCGCCTCGAAAGTTCCCGTGATCTGGCGCTCGCCGAGCTTGACGTCATGCTCATGCGCAAAGATCCGCCCATCGACATTGAGTTTCTCTATACCTGCCAGATGCTCGAATACGCGGCGGCGCACGGGACCCTGGTCGTGAACGACCCGCGCGGGATTCGCCTGGCAAACGAAAAAATACTCACGCAACTGTTTCCCGATCTGACGCCGCCGACCTTGGTCAGCCGCAACCCGCAACACATCCTGCGCTTTCTTGAACAACACCAGGACAGCGTCATCAAACCGCTGGACAACATGGGTGGCGCGGCGGTTTTTCGCCTGCGTCACGGCGAGCAAAACACCCGCGTTATTATTGAGACCAGCACCCGCAACGGGCAGCAAACGGTCATGGTGCAATCGCTGATAGAGGCCTTTGCGGAAGGCGACAAACGCATCCTGATCATCGACGGAAACCCGATCGCATTCGCGCTGAAGCGCGTCCCTCCCCCGGGTGAGTTACGCGCGAATCTGGTGGCGGGCGGACATGGCGAGGCCGTCGAACTCGATGAGCGGGATTACGCAATCTGTGCCCGCATCAAACCGGAGTTGCTGAAACTGAACCTGCTGTTTGTCGGGATCGACGTCATTGGCAGATACCTGACCGAAATCAACGTAAGCAGCCCGACCTGCCTGCGTGAACTCAACACCGCCTGCAAGCTGGACATTGGCGCACAGTTGATGAGCACAATCGCGGAACGTATCGCCCGGAGACAAACCCAGTGAGCACCATCATGGGATTCGACTTCGGCCTCTCACGCATCGGGATCGCCGTCGGCAGCCTCGCCAACCGACACGCCGAGACCCTGGCTGTGCTGCGGGCAAAAAACGGCCACCCCGACTGGAACGAAATCAGCAACCTGGTTGAAACCTGGCAGCCATCGACATTCGTGATCGGCGATCTGCCTCGTGGCGCACACTCACTTGAACAGACCCCCGGCTTTCGCAGGCTGGCAAAAAAAATGCTCGCCTTCCGCATATCTCTGGAAAAGCGGTTCCACCTGCCGATCGAGTTGGTCGATGAAAGCTACAGTTCCCATGAAGCGCGATGCTTGCTGAGGGAACATCGCCGCGCAGGGCGTCCGACAAAGGTACGCAAAGGCGAAATCGACATGGTGGCTGCCGCCATCATATTGCAGTCCTGGTTGCTTGAAGCCAATCCGGGGGAAAGCACCCCGGCGGACGACCGATGCTGAAAAACCAGGCGATCGCGGTAGAACCGTTACTTGAAACGCTCGCGGCAGATCTCAGGGCGTTTCTGGTCGAACACGAACGCATCGATTCGCCAGTCATCATAGGCATTCACACCGGCGGCATCTGGCTGGCCGAAAGACTGCACGCCGAGCTGCGGCCGGGGACGCCGCTGGGCACGCTGAACATCAGCTTCTACCGCGACGACTTCAGCCGGACAGGGCTGCATCCGCAGGTAGGACCTTCGAACATACCGACGCCCCTCGACAACCGGCACGTAGTCCTTGTTGATGACGTGCTGCACACCGGCAGGACCATACGCGCGGCTCTGAACGAGATGCTTGATTACGGACGCGCGGCATCGGTTACATTGGTGATCCTGGTGGACCGTGGAGGCAGGGAACTGCCGATCTGCGCCGACGTTCGAGGGAAAATCATGCGGCTCGCACAAGGGCAAAATATCAAGCTGCACGGCCCAGCCCCGATGGAATTGAGACTGAGTGAAAAATCATGAACGCGGGGACATTGCTGCCTGCTCCTAGCTACGCATGCGTCGCCCTGAAACACGCAACACCGTCGGCGCAAATCCACGTGTAGGGGCGAGGCATGCCTCGCCCGACAAAACCCATTCGGTCCACACAAAACATCCTGCCGGGAACGTCGTCGGCGCGAATGTACGCGCATGGGCGACGCATGCGTCGCCCCTACACGAGAACATTCAAGGATTGGGTTGACACAGGCTGACCATGTTGCCGCGCACCTGTTATCGGGCATAACCGCTTGATTACGCCTGTCCGGACCGGGCGTCCTCACTGATACCCACAGCGCGGTCGTAACACTCATCTGCTGGATTATCCGCACCACCATAACAACCAACACCCATGCCGGGAACCCGACCGGTCGACACCCTCCCGGGTGCCGGCAAAGCCCCTCCCCGGTATGCCCTCCCGGGTTGTCCCATATGTGGTGGCGCAGTACAACCATTTGATTTCACTCGACCAGCAGTAATAAAATCAGCATTCGTTGACTTTAACTTCCCCAAGGAGACCGCGTTATCATGAAGAAGGTTCCATTCGAGAATATGATTTCTCCACTGGTGTTTATCGGCATACTGGTGTTTCTGAGCTACCTGATCGCGCACGCTCGCTAAAACGGACAGCAAGATTCGCAACCGCGCGTCGATGTTCCCTCGTCGCACCGAACCCGAGTTGATGACCGGGACGGCGCAGGCGAGGGCCTACGCCTCGGCTGATTTCTCCAAACCCCATTCGGACATCGTCCGCCACTTTCAGCGGGCCTTCGATTCGTTGCCATCGCAAGCGACGGTGATCGACCTTGGGTGCGGCCCCGCGGACATCTCCATCCGCCTTGCGAGCCTGTACCCGGGCTTCAGCATCGATGCGGTCGATGGCTCGAAAGCCATGCTCGAGGAGGCCGCCCGCGCGTTGGCAACAGCCTGCCTCACCAACCGCGTGCGGCTGGTACGGGCAGTGTTGCCGGAACGATCTACGCTGTCTACCCACGGCTATGACGTGATCGTCTCCAACAGCCTGTTGCACCACCTGCATGATCCGCAGGTTCTCTGGAACACGGTAACAGCCCTTGGCAAAGCGCAGGCGTGGGTGTTTGTCGCCGATCTGACACGCCCCGGCAGCGAACGGGAAGCTCGGGCACTGGTCAAAAAGCACGCCGCATGCGAACCGGAAATCCTGCAGCGCGATTTCTATCGCTCGCTACTCGCGGCGTTTACTCCGCAGGAGTTGCACGCACAGATCAAGCAAGCCGGACTCGAGCTCAGGATCGAAACGCCCGATGACCACCATGTGATTGTCTCGGGAAAAATCACCGGCAGACCCAACCAGGGTTGACCCTGCCGCGATCGCGTTCAATAAAACACCGGATCAGGATCTATACAGCGCCACAGGTACCAGGTCGCCACTGTCCGCCACGGGGACCACGCTTCCCCAAGCGCGAGGATCTGTCGTCGATCCAGCTTGCCGCCGTTGCCGTAGTTTGCCTGGATCGCGTTGAGCAAGCCCACATCGCCGACGGGATATACGTCGGGGTGTTGCAGATAAAAAATGGCGAACATCTCGAACGTCCATTCACCGATACCTTTCAGCGCAAGCAGTTGGTTGCGAAGCTCGTCAAATCCATGCCGATCCCAATACTCCGCGGTTACCTTTTCATCGATAAAAAACCTGGCGATGCCCTTCAGAAAAACGACCTTGTTCTCCGACAAACCGCATTGACGCAACGTTGCGTGACGACGTCGCAGGAGATTGTCCGGGGTGATCCTGCCGATCCTTGTTTCGACCCTGGCGCGGATGCTGTCGGCGGCCTTCAGCGAGATCTGCTGACCGACAACAGCACGGTACAAGGTAACGAACGCATCGCCGCCACCCTTGAGGTGTTCGTGCGGAAACCGGCGCATGAGTCTCGCCATCACTGCGTCGCGTCCGGATAAAACCCGGCAGGCTTCCTGCCAGTATGCAGGGCGTTCGGTCATCGTCAGGCCCTTTCAAAAAAACTGGTTTTCAGCAATCATACCGCTTTTAACTCCTGCCGACGGTGAGCCTCGTGCGTATCCAATACACAAAAATGCATGGACTGGGCAACGACTTCATGCTGATCGACGCTTCCACCCGGGGGTTCGTACCCGATGCCGCGCTGATACGCAAGTGGTCGGACCGGCGCACCGGGATCGGGTTCGACCAACTGCTCGTCATCGGGCCTTGCGGCAACATCGCCGATTTCTCGTTTCGGGTATTCAACGCGGACGGTTCGGAAACGCAACAGTGCGGCAACGGCGCGCGCTGCATCGCGCGCTTCGCATGGACCAACAAGCTGACCGGTAGCCCGACGATGCGGGCGGTGGTGGGCGGGCGGGTGATGCAGATGGAGGTGCTTCCCGACGGACGCGTTCGCGTCGATATGGGCGCGCCCTCGTTCGCGCCTGAAGATGTTCCTTTTCTATGCGACAGCCCTGCGGACAGCTACGAGATCGCGGTTGCCGGACAAAGCATGCGGGTGGGCGTCGTATCGCTGGGCAATCCGCACGTGGTAGTGCGTGTGGACAATCTTGCCACCTGCCCGGTAGCACGGTTGGGGCGGTCATTGCAGTCCTTGCCCGAGTTTCCGCAAAGCGTCAACGCAGGGTTCATGCAGATCGAGCACCCCCGCCATTTGGAGTTGCGCGTTTTTGAGCGTGGCGCGGGTGAAACCATGGCCTGTGGCAGCGGCGCCTGCGCGGCCTTTGCCATAGCGCACCTGTGGGGGTTGGTTGGCGAAACGGCGCAGGTGAAGCAGCGCGGTGGAATGCTCGACATCAAATGGGAACAGGCAGGGACGAGACTTACGATGACCGGCCCCGCGGAACACGTTTACAATGGGGAGATAGAATACTGATGAAGCAATCGCCCACTATGTCCCTGTCGCAAGCAATTACCGCGTTTCTCGAAACGCTCGCCTATGAAAAAAACTACTCGGCGCATACCATACGA
Source organism: Candidatus Oxydemutatoraceae bacterium (assembly GCA_965226235.1). Classification (GTDB taxonomy): domain Bacteria; phylum Pseudomonadota; class Gammaproteobacteria; order Poriferisulfidales; family Oxydemutatoraceae; genus CAYFZO01. The sequence goes on from OZ245335.1 coordinate 1,050,785, forward strand.
AGCTATCGCCGTGACCTGGCCAGATTCGCGGCGTACCTGAAAGACAACGCGCTGAATTGGCAGAAAATCGAAGCGAAAAACATCAGGAACTACGTCTCCGCCCGCTTCGTCGAAGCAAAGGTGAAGGGACGAACCCTGCAGCGAGAACTATCCAGCCTGCGTGGATTTTACCGGCACTGCCTGACCTGCGGCCACACCAGCGAAAACCCCGCAGAAAACGTTCGCCCACCTCGTAGCGACAAAAAGCTGCCGGCGGTGTTGAGCATCGAGCAGGTTGCCTCTTTATTTCGGATACGCAGCGACGACCCGCTGGTCATCAGGGACATCGCCATGCTCGAGCTGACGTACTCATGCGGATTGCGCCTGTCCGAACTGCTGCAGGTAGCACTGACCGACATAAACCTCGACGCGGGCACGGTACGAGTCACCGGCAAAGGCTCGAAACAACGTCAGTTACCGGTCGGCAGGTGCGCTTGCCGGGCGATTCGCACATGGCTGAAACTGCGCCCGACCCTCGCGCACGACGACGAGACGACCCTGTTCGTCAGCACCCGTGGCCGACGTTTGTCCTCTCGGGCAGCACAAAAGCGCATCGCGGAACACGCGCGAAAGTGCGGGTTGGTGCCACGCTTGCATCCTCACATGCTGCGCCATTCATTTGCCAGCCACCTGCTGGAGTCGTCCGGCGATCTGCGCGCCGTCCAGGAGCTTCTGGGGCACGCCAGCATCAACTCGACCCAGATATACACGCACCTGGACTTCCAGCATTTGGCCGAGGTTTATGACAAGGCACACCCGCGCGCACGTCAGCGCTGAGTCTGCACCGGATCAACCGGCGTAAAAATACCCACTGGAAAAGCAACCATGAACCGGATTCACGGCACGACCATCGTCTCGGTACGGCGTGAAGGTCGGGTTGCCCTCGGGGGCGACGGACAGGTCACTTTGCAGGACACGGTCATGAAATCCAACGCCCGCAAAGTCAGGCGGCTGTACAAAGATAAAGTGCTGGCGGGCTTTGCCGGGGGAACCGCCGACGCGTTTACCTTGTTTGAGCGCTTTGAGCGCAAGCTCGATGAGTATAATGGGCAGTTGATGCGCGCGGCGGTAGAGCTTGCCAAGGACTGGCGTAGCGACCGCAGTCTGCGACGCCTGGAAGCACTGCTGCTGGCGGTTGACAAAAACACTTCCCTGGTCATTTCCGGTAACGGCGACGTCATCGAACCCGAAGAAGGGCTCATTGCCATCGGCTCCGGGGGAGGCTACGCGCAGGCGGCGGCGCGTGCCTTGCTCGACAACACCGACCTGGGCGCGCACGAGATCGTCTCGCGCTCACTGGCTATCGCGGCGGATATTTGCATCTACACGAATGCTACCTTGACGATAGAAGAGTTGTAACGCCGCCATGCGGCATGTTGATTTGAATAAAGAGGCGCACAAGTGTCGACAATGACGCCCCGGGAAATTGTTCGCGAACTGGATAAGTACATCGTGGGCCAGGAGAAAGCCAAGCGCGCGGTTGCGCTGGCTTTGCGCAACCGCTGGAGACGAATGCAGCTCACCGAAACCCTGCGCAACGAGGTGATGCCAAAGAATATCCTGATGATCGGACCGACCGGGGTTGGCAAAACCGAAATCGCAAGAAGACTCGCGCGACTGGCCGACGCGCCATTTATCAAGGTCGAAGCGACGAAGTTCACCGAAATCGGCTACGTTGGACGTGACGTAGAGTCGATCATTCGCGACCTTGCCGACGTCGCATTCAAGACGACGCGCGATAAGGGACTGAAACGCCACCAACGCCAGGCGCAGGAGCTTGCCGAAGACATCGTGCTCAAGGCACTGGCAGCAACCACCGGTACGCCTGCCACCCTGCAGGAAACGCGCGCCAAACTGCGCCAGGGCGAACTCGACGCGCGCGAGGTCGAGATCGACATATCACCGATGCCCACCGGGGTCGAAGTAATGACGCCGGTGGGCATGGAAGCCATCGCCAGCCAGTTGGAAAGCGTCTTCAGCAACATGAGAAGCCAGCACCGCCAGCGGCGCAAAATGACGGTCCAGCAGGCACTGAAAGCGCTAACGGAAGAGAAATCCCAGGAGATGATAGACGAAAAGGAGATCAAGGCTCTGTCGCTACAGAAAATCGAGGAAGGTGGTATTGTTTTCATCGACGAAATCGACAAGGTGACCAAGCGGGGAGAGACTTCAGGCAGCGAGGTGTCCCGAGAGGGCGTGCAGCGAGATTTGCTGCCGCTGGTAGAAGGCAGCACGGTCACAACAAAGTACGGAATGGTAAAAACCGACCATATCCTGTTCATCGCTTCGGGCGCCTTTCACGTATCAAAGCCGTCCGACCTGGTGCCGGAGTTGCAGGGGCGTTTTCCGATCCGGGTCGAACTGACCGACCTGGGCACCGAAGAATTTGTCCGCATACTGACCGAGCCCGATGTATCCTTGGTTCGACAGTACATCGAACTGCTCGGGGCGGAAGGTGTCGCTATGAGCTTTTCCGAAGACGCCATCCGCCGCATCGCCGAGATCGCGAACAAGGTGAATGAAAACACGGAAAACATCGGCGCGCGGAGACTGCATACGGTCATGGAGTGCCTGCTGGACGATATTTCCTTCACTGCGCCCGATCGTTCCGGCGAACACCTGGTCATCGATGCCGCCTACGTCGAGGAACACCTGGCAGCACTGGCGGAGGACGAAGACCTCAGCCGGTACATACTGTAAGCCGGTCAATACAGGAATCGAAACCGATGACAAAGATCCGTCCGCTGCAGATACAGCTTCACAAACAATCGCGCCTGCTCGAGATCGCCTTTGAAAACGGTGACTGCTTCAAGCTCGATTGCGAGTATCTGCGGGTGTATTCACCTTCGGCGGAAGTGATGGGTCACGGTCCCGGCCAAGGCGTGTTGCAGGTCGGCAAGGAAGACGTCAACATCGTTTCGATCGAGCAAGTCGGCAACTATGCCATCAAACCGATTTACGACGATGGCCACAGCACCGGCATCTATACGTGGGATTATCTGTACGAGTTGGGAACCAACCACGAGAAATACTGGCAGCATTACCTGGAACGTCTTGAGGAAGCAAACCACGAACGTAAACCCAACCGGATAAGTTGAAAGCCGCGGTGGCGGAAAACAAGACTCATTTTGGTTATCGCGAGGTTGGCCAAACCGAAAAAGCCACCTTGGTCGACCACGTCTTCAGTTCGGTGGCGTCACGCTACGACCTGATGAACGACGCGATGTCTTTGGGAATTCATCGCGTGTGGAAGCGATACGCCGCGTGGCTCTGCGCGGTGAGACCGCAGCACCGGATACTTGATCTGGCTGGAGGAACCGGCGACATGACGCTGCGCCTGCACCGACGCCTGGACGAACGCGGCGAAATCGTCGTCGCCGACATCAACGCCGAGATGCTGGAGATGGCACGTACGCGCCTGCTCGACCGTGGCTTGAGCAGGCAGATTTCGTTCGTGCGCTGCGATGCCGAATCGCTGCCGTTTGCAACCGGAACTTTCGACCGGGTAGTCATCGCGTTCGGACTGCGCAACATGGTGAACAAGCAACACGCGCTACAGTCGCTTCACCGAGCGCTGAAGCCCGGCGGGCGGCTGATCATTCTGGAGTTCTCCCGGCCCAGGCGGTGGGTGCGGCCATTGTACGACGCCTGGTCTTTTGGAGTGATACCCCGCCTCGGAAAAAAGATCGCTGGAGACGAAGCAAGCTACCGCTATCTGGTGGAGTCGATCCGCATGCATCCGGAACAGGAAGCACTGCTTGCAATGATGAACCAGTGCGGGTTCAGCAAGTGCCGGTATTACAACCTCAGCCAGGGAATCGTCGCCTTGCACCGCGGCTGCAAATTGTGAGGCAGCGACCGGTGAAAGTCCTCCATGAATCATTGGCGGCGGGTATTGAAAACGCCATCAACGCATGGCTCGGCACTGACCCGCGCGCGGTATCGCGCTTGTCTGAAATCGAAAACCTGGTCATCGGTCTTGAAATAACGACTTTCCCTATCCGGTTGTTTTTCCTGCCGACCGCGGGACGCATCCGGGTGTTGACCGCAACCGATCAAACGGTGCACACGCACATTCGCGGCCGGCTGCTCGACCTGGTCAGGCTCGCCGGAGGCAGGCAACGACCGGGCAATTCAGCGCAGTTGACGATAACGGGAGATGTCTCGGCAGGACATGCGTTTCAGCATTTGCTCAAGGCTGGAGACTTCGACTGGGAAGAACTACTGGCACAACGCATGGGAGATGTAGCCGCGCACGAGCTGGCAAAAGCAATCCGCGCGACCCGCCACTGGGTCAAGCGCTCTTCCAGCCTGTTCAATGAAGCGATGGGCGAATACCTGACCGAAGAAACGGAGCTTGTCGCCGGGCACCACCAAGTGAACAGCTTCATCCGCGAAGTAGACAAGCTGCGCGATAAAGTCGAGACGCTGGAAGTCCGCCTCGAAAAACCGCAACGGGGATAAACCCATGACAACGCCTGCGCAAACCATGCGCTTCTTCAAGGTGAACCTGGTGCTGGTTCGACATGGGCTGGATGAAATACTGCTACTGATTCCTTTCCTGAAGCCGCTCCGATTCCTGTTTCACCTGCTGCCGTGGAACTGGTTCAGACGTAACCGCCCATCGCTGGCGGTGCGTATCCGACTCGCGCTGGAAGACCTGGGACCTGTTTTCGTCAAGTTCGGTCAGACGCTTTCGACCAGACCGGATCTGCTACCGCCCGACATCGCCGAGGAGCTGGCAAAACTCCAGGATAAAGTGCCACCGTTCAGCGGTAATCAAGCCAGGCAGATCGTCGTCGAGGCGCTGGAAAGCCCCATCGACGAGATCTTCGCGCACTTTGACGAGACGCCGCTGGCGTCTGCGTCGATCGCACAGGTACACCCGGCGACACTGAAGAGCGGCGAAGACGTGGCAGTGAAAGTGTTGCGGCCCAACGTGGAAAAACAAGTGCAACGCGATATCGGCCTGCTCTATCTCATCGCCCGCACGGGTGAAAAGTGGTGGTCCGAGGGAAAGCGCCTGCGGCTCGTCGATGTCGTCGCGCAATACGAAAAGATCGTCACCGACGAGATGGACCTGATGCGCGAAGCTGCAAACGCGAGCCAGTTGCGGCGAAATTTCAAGGATTCGGACCTGCTGTACGTACCCGAAATACACTGGCCGTATTGCCGCAAGAACGTAATGACGATGGAACGTATTTACGGGGTGTCAGTCAGCGACGTAGAAACCCTCAGGCGCCACAACGTTGATTTCAAAGTGCTGTCCGAAAACGGCGTGGAAATATTCTTCACGCAGGTTTTTGAGCACAATTTCTTTCACGCCGATATGCACCCGGGCAATATCTTCGTATCGATCGAAAATCCGCAAAACCCTGGATACGTAGGGGTCGACTTTGGCATCGTCGGCAGCCTGTCAACCTGGGATCAAAACTATCTGGCGCAGAACTTCCTGGCGTTTTTTCACCGTGATTACGCGCGCATCGCCACACTACACATCGAATCCGGGTGGGTACCAGCGGATACTCGATCCGACGAGTTCGAGGCAGCGATTCGCACCGTGTGCGAACCGATATTTCAAAAACCATTGCATGAGATCTCTTTCGGGCATTTTCTGGTCCACCTGTTTCAGACCGCGCGGCGCTTCAACATGGAGATACAGCCACAGTTGATCCTGCTGCAAAAAACAGTGCTCAACATAGAAGGTCTGGGAAGGCAGCTTTACCCGCAACTCGACTTGTGGAAAACGGCCCAGCCGTTTTTGGAAAGATGGGCGGCTCGACGCAGAGGGCCGCGCGCTGCCATCGAACGACTGCGACACGAGTTGCCGCAGGCACTCGAGTTGTTGCCGCAGTTGCCACGGCTGGTACACCGTGCCATAACCGTGCTCGCTCAAAACGAGCGGAACTCGGCGGCAAGCGAAAAGGCAATGAAGCATGAAATCCGTCGCGCGCAACACAATGTCATCACGGTGGCATTGCTGGCGGTGCTGGCTGTCATTGTCGCGGTCCTGGTGCTCTGACCCATGTCCACACGGCTCTACCGCAATGATGCTGACGCATCGGCGATACTTGATCCTCTCAACGCAGAGCAACGCAAGGCGGTAACCGCCGCTTCCGGCTACGCCCTGGTGCTCGCTCAAAACGAGCGGAACTCGGCGGCAAGCGAAAAGGCAATGAAGCATGAAATCCGTCGCGCGCAACACAATGTCATCACGGTGGCATTGCTGGCGGTACTGGCTGTCATTGTCGCGGCCCTGGTGCTCTGACCCATGTCCACACGGCTCTACCGCAATGATGCTGACGCATCGGCGATACTTGATCCTCTCAACGCAGAGCAACGCAAGGCGGTAACCGCTAACCGCCGCTTCCGGCTACGCCCTGGTGCTCGCTCAAAACGAGCGGAACTCGGCGGCAAGCGAAAAGGCGCATGAAATCCGTCGCGCGCAACACAATGTCATCACGGTGGCATTGCTGGCGGTGCTGGCTGTCATTATCGCGGCCCTGGTGCTCTGACCCATGTCCACACGGCTCTACCGCAATGATGCTGACGCATCGGCGATACTCGATCCTCTCAACGCAGAGCAACGCAAGGCGGTAACCGCCGCTTCCGGCTACGCCCTGGTGCTCGCCGGGGCCGGCAGCGGCAAAACCCGGGTGCTGGCGCACCGCATCGCGTGGTTATGCAGCATTGAGGGGGTCTCTCCTTACAGCATCGTCGCGGCTACTTTTACCAACAAGGCGGCAAAAGAAATGCGCACGCGCGTGGAGCAGTTGCTTGGCCTGCCTCCGCAAGGCATGTGGCTCGGAACTTTCCACGGCCTGTGCAGCGGCCTGCTACGCAGAAACTGGGAGGAGGCGCGCGTCAAACAGGCTTTCCAGGTGCTCGACACCCAGGATCAAACACGCCTGATCAAGCGTGTCACGCTCGGGCTGAACCTGGACCCTGAAAAATGGCCGGTGAAACGGTCGCAGTGGTTTATCAACTCGCACAAGGAAAAAGGCATGCGCGCCGATGCCGTACAGGCCGAAGACTTCGCGTCCCGGGAATTGCTGCGCATCTACACCGCCTACGAAGAAAACTGTCAGCGCGCGTCCCTGCTCGACTTTACCGAACTGCTGCTGCGCACCGTCGAGTTGCTGCGTGATAACCCCCAGGTGCTAAGCCGCTATCACGAGCGGTTTCGAGCCATCCTGGTCGATGAATTCCAGGACACCAACACCTTGCAATATACGTGGCTGCGGCAACTCGCCGGCGAGCAGATCCCGCTATTCGCGGTCGGCGACGACGATCAATCCATCTATGGCTGGCGTGGTGCGCGCGTTGAAAACATGCACCAGTTGTGCAAGGACTTTCCGCAGACGCAAACGTATCGCCTCGAACGAAATTACCGATCGACTTCGACCATTCTTTCGGCGGCAAACGCCCTGATCAAAAACAACCAGGGCAGACTGGGCAAAAACCTGTGGACCGATCAAGAGGGAGGCGACCCGATCCTGTTCTACATGGCTTCGAATGAACTGGATGAAGCGGCGTTTGCCGCAAACACGATCAAAGCATGGACGAAGGACGGCCGCGCCAAAAACGAAGTCGCGATATTGTATCGATCCAACGCGCAATCCCGGGTCGTTGAAATGGAACTGAAATCAAGAGGCATCGCCTACCGGGTATACGGCGGGTTCCGGTTTTTTGACCGAGCGGTCATCCAGGATGCCCTGGCGTATTTCAAGCTCGCGGCAAACCCGGAAGACGACCAGTCCTGCGCGCGCATCATCAACGTTCCACCCCGCGGGATCGGCGAACGTACGCTGGAAGCCATGCAGGCGGTTGCCAGCACCGACGGTATCAGCCTGTATGAAGCCGGGCGACGGCTCGTCAGCAAGCAGAGCCTGTCGGCACGCGCGGATCGGGCGCTAAGAAATTTCTACAGTGTGATCGAAGGCATGGGAGAGTTGCGCAAACTGACGCTACACAAAGCCGCCGAGCTTGTGGTCCGATCGAGCGGGCTGCTGGAGTACCACCGGAATCGTAATACCGAAGAGAGCCTTTCCAATGTCGAAAACCTGGAAGAATTCATCATCGCCGCCGAAGGGAGCGATAAAACCCTGGAGCTGGAAAATGGTCTGACCCCGGTCGATGCATTCCTCTCCCAGGTGGCGCTGGAGTCCGGGGGAAACGATGATGAAGCGACGGAGGACCAGGTGCAGTTGATGACCCTGCACGCGGCCAAGGGGCTCGAATTTCCACTGGTACTGATACTCGGCATGGAAGAAGGGTTGTTTCCGCACGCCGCGTCGCTGGAAGACCACAAGAGACTTGAAGAAGAACGTCGCCTCTGCTACGTCGGCATTACGCGCGCGCGGGAGCAGTTGGTGATGGTCAGCACCCAAAGACGCAGACGTTATGGCAGGGAGGAACGCAACCCCCCGTCGCGGTTTGTCGATGAAATCCCACCACCGCTACGCAAAGAAATCGGCCTGCGCCCGCGAACGAAGCTTCCGTCCACACCGCGGAGAATAAACCCTTTGAAGACAGCACCCGGCGATTCCGGCCAGGGACCCGGCATCGGCGACAGGGTCAGGCACCCCAAATTTGGCCATGGCGTCATCGTCAACTGCGAGGGAGCGGGGTCTTCGGCACGGGTACAAGTGCGCTTCGAGAAAGCCGGAACCAAATGGCTGGTCACCCGCTACGCGAATCTGACAGTGAACTGAACCGCGCCGACCCGCCGCAACGACATCGACGCGCGTAACATAAACCGGCAACAAGGCGGATAGTATACTGGCGCCGTGAAAAGAAGAGACTTCATCGCTCGGGCAAGCGCGAGCGCGGCCGCCGGTTGCGTCCTCTCCGGTTGCGGGAACGAACCTGATACGCTGGAAAAACGACAGGATCTTCCGGTACGGCAGTGGAGAATGGTCACGACATGGCCAAAAAACTTCCCGGTCCTCGGTACCGGCGCCGAGTACCTGGCAGAGTTGATCGCGAAAATGTCGAGTGGGCGGCTACGCATCAAAGTGTACTCTGCCGGCGAGTTGGTTCCTGCACTCGAAGTCTTTGACGCGGTATCGCAGGGCGTCGCGGAAATGGGACACGGCGCATCCTACTACTGGAAGGGGAAAAATCCGGTATTTCAGTTTTTCTCCACCGTACCGTTTGGCATGAACCAAACCGAAATGAATGCGTGGCTTTACGAAGGCGGAGGAATCGATTTGTGGGAAGAGGCTTACGCTCCATTCAGCGTGATTCCGATGCCGGCAGGAAACACCTGCATGCAGATGGCAGGCTGGTTCAATCGGGAAATAAACAGCGTGGCCGATTTGCAGGGCCTCAAGATGCGGATCCCCGGGCTCGGTGGTGAGGTATTACGTCGTGCCGGCGGTTTACCGGTGACCCTGCCCGGCGGCGAACTGCTGACCGCGATGCAAACCGGTGTAATCGACGCAACCGAGTGGATCAACCCTTACAGCGACCTTGCGTTCGGTCTGCATAAAGTTGCGAAATACTGCTACTACCCCGGCTGGCACGAACCGGGAACGACCCTTGAGTGCATTGTGCAGCGGAGTGCGTTTGAAAGCCTGCCGGAAGATTTGCAGCAGGTGGTCAAGATTGCTACACAAGCGGTGAACCAGAAGATGGCACTCGAATACACGGCGAGAAACAACGCCGCTTTGCGAGAACTCCGGGAAACGCACGGGATCGATATCCGCAGCCTTCCGATGGAAGTTCTGGCAAAGCTCAAAGAGATCTCCGACGTGGTGGTGCAGGAAATCGCTGAAAAAGAGAATGATCCCTTTGCCTACCGTGTGTATAATTCGTACATGGACTTTCAGCGTAATGTACGGCAGTGGCATTCTATTTCGGAAAAAGCTTATTATGACGTTCTGGCCGCTTTGGACGGTGATAATTGAAACCACGCAAAGGAGAGTAACCGATGCTTGATCAACTTGATCTGGAAATTGGAACGCTGGCTTTTTTTGCCTTCAGTTTTCTCGCGGGTATATTCATCGCGCTGCAAGCAATCCTGGGCTCTAAAAAAGAAACCATGACGCACCGGATTGTCAAAACAATCGTCGGCGTGGCCTATGCAACTATCACCGTATTGGCCTTCATTCAACTCGAAGGAGTGAAGTCACCCTACGTTGATGCCGGGCAGAACATCACGGAAAGCTGAAAAACGCAGGGCCGGCACAGTGAGCTGCCGGCAGCCTTAGAATATTTTCCCCGGCAGCCAGATCACGATCTGCGGCCACAGCGCGAGCAACACCAACACCCCGATCTGTAGCGCGATAAAAGGCACTACCCCGAGGTAGATGTCGCGGGTTTGCACCGACGGGGGCGCTACCCCGCGCAGATAAAACAGTGAAAAGCCAAACGGCGGCGTCAAAAACGATGTCTGCAGCGTAATCGCAAACATCACACCAAGCCAGATGGGATCGACCCCCATGGCGAGCAGCACCGGAGCAACAATCGGCACCACCATCAGCGTGATTTCAATAAAGTCGATGACAAACCCGAGCGCGAACATTACCAGCACCACGGTGAACATGGCAACGGGGACGCCACCCGGCAGGTTGTGCAACGCCCCGTGTACAACCTCATCCCCGCCAAAGCCACGAAATACAAGGGAGAAAAAAGAAGCGCCGATCAGAATCATGAACACCATGCAGGTCATCCGCACGGAAGCCTGGCAGGCTTCCTTCAACCTCCCCCACGAAAGCTGACGTTGAAGCACGGTGATCAGCAATACCCCGACGGCCCCGACCGAAGCTGCCTCGGTCGGGGTCGCAATCCCGACGATGATGGTTCCAAGCACCGCCATGATCAGCGCCACCGGTGCCAGCATGGTTTTCAGCAAGTGGAATAAGCCAGGCGGTGGCAAGGATGCTTCGTCAACGGCGCGGGGCATGCTCTCCGGCTTGAAAAAGGCCACCAGCAGAACATAAACTATGTAAACGAAAATCAACAACAGGCCGGGAAACAAGGCACCTGCGAACAGATCGGGCACCGATACCGACCGCGGCGCGAAGTTGCCCTGATCAAGCTGCGACTGCAGGTAAGCGGACGATATCACGTCACCGAGCAATACCAGCACAATGGAAGGTGGGATAATCTGCCCGAGCGTGCCTGAAGCACAGATGATGCCGGACGCGATAGCCGGGTGGTAACCGCTCCTGAGCATCACCGGCAAAGACAGCAGCCCCATGGTAATCACCGTGGCACCGACGATACCGGTGCTGGCAGCAATCAGCGCTCCAAGCAATACTACCGCCATACCAAGCCCACCACGCAACCGGACGAGCAGTCTGTCAAGAGCCAGTAGCAGATTTTCGGCAATGCGACTGCGCTGCATGATGACCCCCATGAAAATGAACAGCGGCACCGAGATCAATGTGCCGTTGGTCGCGATACCGTACAAACGACTGCTCAGAGCATGCAGCAAGCCAGCATCAAAACCGCCCGCAGCAATGCCCACGAGTGCAAATAACAACGAAACTCCGGCCAGGGTGAAAGCGACGGGAAAGCCGCCCAGCAAAAGCAGGATGATCGTGGCAAACAGGAGAAACGCCACGCGATTACTTCCGGATGGAAATAATATCGCGTAGGAGATTGGCTGCCGCCTGTACCAGCAACAGCAACGCCATCCCCGGAATCAGCGTCTTCAGCAAAAACACCAACGGCAACCCGCCGGCTTCGGACGAACCTTCAAACGTTTGCCAGGACTGTGCTACGTACCCCCAACTGCTGAGCAATATCACTACGCACACCGGTATCAGAAACAGCAGGTTGCCGGTGAGATTGACCAGCGTGCGTACTTTATCCGACATCCTGCTGTAGAAAATATCGACGCGCACATGCTCGTTTTCATGCAGGGTATAACCCATGCACAACATCAGCATGACCGCATGCATGTATACGATACTCTCCTGCAGGGCGATAAAGCCAAAGTCAAAGCCGTAACGCAGGGCAACCACCCCGAAGGTCAATAGGGTCATCGGCAACAGCAGCCACGGCAAAGTGCGGCCAGTGTACACAGCGACGGCATCCAGACAGGATGCAGCTTTCTCAAGCGTCAACATAGTGGCGGCACCGCGGATTTCCTGCTCAGAAGGATGTCCCTGTACACATCCGGGTTTTTCATATGCGTGATATGCCCGTCCTTCTGAAAATACGCGCCGTGCAAGCGCGACAACCAGAACCTGAGCGCGCCCCGTCGCAAGGCGTCCTGCCAGACTTCTCTCTCCATCGGCAGGAATGTTCGCACCGCGGCATAAGCGCCCACCAACGCAGCGTAATTGTCTTCGTCCAAAGCGCCGGTGTCGTCCGAGCACCAAGCGTTGACGGTAATCGCAAGGTCGTAAACCAGATCGTCATCGCACGCGTAATAGAAATCGATAAGCCCAGACAACCGCCCTTCGTCAAACAATATATTGTCCATGAAGAGATCGGCGTGCACCACTCCCCGCGGAAGCACACGCGCCACAGGACATCGGTGATACCGAATTTCCTCGCGCAACAGAGCCCCGTCCTCCTGGTTAAGAAAGGGCAGAACCTGCCCGGCACACCAATCGCGCCAGTCCTGTCCGCGCTGGTTGCGGTGCTGGCGTGGGAACCGTGCGGTTAATTCGTGCAATCTGGCCAACGCGGCTCCCACTTGCTCGCAATGCCTCGCTTCAGGCCGTTGCACACTACGACCATCGAGCCAGGAAACAAGCGCCGCCGGCTTGTCATGCAAGGTCTGCAAATAACGCCCTTGCCTATCGGCTATTGGGCTCGGACAGGGCATCCCTCTTTCCGACAGGTACCTCATCAATTCCAGGAAATAAGGAATATCGTCCCGCCCTTGCCATTCAAAGATCGTCAGCACATAGCGCCTGGCCGCAGATGAGCCGGAGGATTTTGTATTGACAAAGTAATTGGTGTTCTCGATGCCTTCGTCGATCCCCTGGTAGCTCTCAAGCAACCCCGCACTGTAACCGTGCAGAAATGTCTCGAGTTCGGTCTGCGTGACAATGGTATAAACGGACATCTGGAGGGCGTTGAGCGGATACAGGCGGGCATACTAGCAAAATTTACCGGCACACTATAATGCGGGTGTTCTCAGCACCCCGGCGGGCAGGCATGAAAAAAATTATCCTGGTTGATGGTTCCTCCTATCTTTACCGTGCCTTCTACGGGCTACCACCTCTGACCGGCCCCCGGCAACAGCCGACCGGCGTGATTTACGGCGTTGCCAACATGCTGAAGTCGCTGATCAACAGCCAGCGGCCCGATTATTTCGTCACTGTGTTCGATCCACGCGGCAAGACGTTTCGGCATGACCTCTACCCCATGTATAAAGCCAACCGACCGCCGATGCCGGATGAGTTGAGTTGTCAGGTACAACCGCTTTTCAGGCTGATCGAGGCGCTGGGGTATCCCTTGATGCAAATTGAAAAAGTCGAGGCAGACGACGTGATTGGAACGATAGCCAGCCAGGTGCAGAAGCAGCGGGTAGACATCCTGATCTCGACCGGGGACAAAGACCTGACACAGTTGGTAAACGAAAGGACCACCTTGATCAATACGATGAAAAACGAATACCTGGATATCGAGGGCGTAATAAAAAAGATGGGTGTTGCCCCGGAGCAAATCACGGATTACCTGGCACTGGCCGGAGACACGTCGGACAATATCCCGGGGGTTGCAGGCGTCGGTCCCAAAACCGCTGTCAAATGGCTGGCGCAGTACCGTACCCTGGAAGCGGTCATGGAACACGCCGACGATATCAAGGGAAAAGTCGGCGAAAACCTTAGGCAGGCACTACCTCATTTGTTGCTGTCCAAAAACCTTGCCGCGATTCGCTGCAACCTGGATATTCCGGTCCATCTCGACTCCTTCAGGCTGCGACCACCCAACGCCGAAGCACTGCAAGAAATCTACGAGGAATTCGGGTTCGGGAAATGGCTTGAAGAAATGAAGACCCAGTGGGCAGAGACCCCACGGTCGGCGCCAGTCGAGGGCTCCGGGGAGAAATACGAATTGGTGCTGGATAAAAAGACCCTTGAAGGCTGGGTGAAGAAGCTGAAGCAAGCCAGGCTGTTCGCGCTGGATGTGGAGACAAACAGCCTGAACTACATGCAGGCACAAGCCGTCGGCATTTCCTTTGCGGTACGCCCGGGAGAGTCAGCCTATGTGCCGTTCGCGCATGATTATCCGGAAGCGCCGCGACAGTTGGCGCGAGACGAGGTCCTCGCCGCCTTGAAGCCATTGCTGGAAAACGACTCGCTCGGGAAGGTAGGTCATCATCTTAAATATGACCGCAACATCCTGCTCAACCATGGCATCACCTTGTCCGGTATCCGCCACGATTCGATGCTTGAGTCCTACGTCTACAACTCGACCTTGATCCGCCACGATATCGATAGCGTGGCAAGCAAGTATCTGAAAATTTCAACGGTGCATTACGAAGACGTCGCCGGTAAGGGTATCAAACAAAAGCCGTTCAACCAGGTCGATCTGGAATCGGCATGCCGTTACGCGGCTGAAGACTCCGATGTCAGCCTGCGTCTGCATGAATACTTCTGGCCGCTGCTGGCAAAGTCCGGAAAACGGAAAAAGCTGTATGAAGAGATGGAAATCCCCCTGGTGCCGGTATTGTCCGACATCGAACGCCATGGGGTTTTAATAAACACCGAAATCCTCGAACAGCAAGGCACTGAATTACAACGGCGCATCGCCGCACTGAGGCAGCAGGCATACGCAGCTGCGGGGCAGGAATTCAACCTCGACTCCCCGGTCCAGACCCGCCACATCCTGTTTGACATCAAAGGCTTGCCAGTGTTGAGAAAAACGCCCGGCGGCCAATCCTCGACAGCCGAAGACACGCTACACGAGTTGGCCCAAGGGTTTGAATTGCCACGATTGATTCTGGATTACCGAATGCTGAATAAACTCAAAACGACCTACATCGACAAATTGCCGCAAATGGTCGACCCGAAATCGGGGCGCGTACACACCTCGTACCACCAAGCGGTGACAGCCACGGGCAGGCTATCCTCTTCGAACCCGAATTTGCAGAACATCCCCACGCGGACCCCCGAGGGCAAAAGAATCCGGCAAGCGTTTGGTACTCCCCAGGGATATCGCTTGCTGTCCGCCGACTATTCGCAGATAGAGTTGCGCATCATGGCGCACTTGTCCGGAGATGAAAATCTGTGCACGGCATTTGAAAAACAGCAAGATGTCCACGCGGCTACCGCCGCCGAAATTTTTTCGACCCCCATCGGCAAGGTGACCGAAGAACAACGGCGTTCGGCGAAAGCCATCAACTTCGGCCTGATCTATGGCATGAGTGCTTTTGGGCTGGCAACACAACTGGGGCTGGATTTTTCATCCGCGACACAATATATGTCGGTCTATTTTCAACGCTATCCGCAAGTGAAGAACTACATGCAGCAAACCAAGGAAAAAGCAGCCAGTCTGGGATACGTCGAGACCTTGTTCGGCAGGCGCCTGTACCTGCCGGAAATTCATTCGCGCGCGGTGCAACGTCGCCGTTACGCTGAACGTGCCGCAATCAACGCACCAATGCAAGGCACCGCGGCAGACATTATGAAGCGAGCGATGGTAGCACTGCATGGCCGACTGAAACAATCCGATTGTGACGCACGGATCATCATGCAGGTCCACGACGAATTGCTGGTTGAAGTAGCGGAAAAAGATGTCCAGGAAGTAATCAGCCTCTGCGATTCCTGCATGAGTGGTGCCATGCAACTTCGGGTACCACTGGCCGTGGTCATAGGAGAAGGAAACAACTGGAGTGAAGCGCACTAGCCGCACCTGGGGTGACGGCTGAAAAGTTCTTTTGTGATACTATCGCCAAGCTCGTCAGCTTCCATGGAACAACCTGCGCCAGATGCTGAAAAAATCTATTCTACATAGACTTACACCTCCCCCCTTGGCCGAAGTCATCTCCCGCGGCAGGGAGATTTACGGTGTTTTTGACCGACGCGGACAACACATGATATGGGCTCTATACGCAAACCATACCGTCTCCATGTTGTTGGGAACCCTGAAAGTTTTCGGGTTTGCTTCCTTGCTGATTATTTTGGCGAAGCCTCAAATGGTTTTGAAAAACCACTACATAGAGAAAATCCACGAGCTGTCCGGCTTTAGCCAGGAGCCTTTCCTGATACTGATCAGCGGCGTTCTGGTGGTATTTATCATTGCTCAGCAAGCCATCAATCTAGCATGTCTGCTGCTTGACCTGAGACTGACGCAGGGTCTGGTACGTCGCTGCAGCATTGCGATGTACAACCACTACATGAGCCAGCCCTACGAGGCCATGATCAAGTCGGGGGTAACGCTGGCAATCGGCAAAAACATAAAAGTAACCGGCCAGGTGATTACAACCGAAATAACAAAAACCAAAACCCTTTTTAGCGTGCTGATCAACGGTACGCTGCTAACGATCGCCTTGCTTGTCATCGCTACTTTTGCAGCATCCGTAACACTGATATTTGTACTGCTGTTCCTAAGCTTCTTTTTCGTTCGTAATAGAAAAAAAGTGCGGCATTTAGGCGAAATGCAGCACAAAAAAAATATCCAAAACATAAAGATGCTGCGGGAAGGGGCCGCCGGTGCAACTGAACTTATGACAATGGGGAAAAAAACAGACTTTGTAAACAGGATCCAGGAGTTAATGGTCTCTCTGGTGAAGAACAAAGTGCAAATGAAGATACGCACGGAGATACCCAAGCTGTTGCTGTACGCAACCAGCATCCTGTTGCTGTATGCGGCCGCGACAATCACAATTCTCAACGACGCCAGCCATGTTTTGCCTACGCTGGCCCTATTCGGGGCAGCAGCTTTCAGACTGCAGAATATGCTGCAGGGCTTATTCTCTGCGCTTATGACGCAAGAAGGCATCCGGTACAGTTATCAGGTCATTATCAAGGATCTGAAAGAGGCCAAAAAAATGCTGGACAAAGAAAAAGAACTGTCGGGGCAACCGTCGGCACTCATCCGGATCCGCAACGAGGTGACGTTCGAGTCGGTAAGCTATTCATATCCTGGCACCCAAGCCCCAGTGATCGATGAACTCAGCGTCTCGCTTCCAACAAAAAAAATCATCGTCCTGTCTGGAAAATCCGGCGCCGGGAAAACCACGTTTGTTCGGCTTTTGAGCGGCTTGCTGATTCCACAAAAAGGAAGAATATTGATAGACGGGGAATCGCTGCACCAGGACGAAGCTTTCAAAAGAGCCTGGCAGAAGTCTTTTGGCATAACTTTCCAAAAGCCTTTTTTTATGGACTCGACGCTGGCAATGAATATCGCATTTGAAGCGGAAAAGAAAAAAATCGACTACGAACGGATACGCGAAGCCGTCAACCTGGCCCAGCTTGAAGAATTGGTCGCCGAACTTCCGAACGGGGTCGACACTGAACTGTTGGAAGATGCGGCGATTTTAAGCGGTGGCCAGCGACAGAGAGTGGCTATCGCGCGCTCCCTGTACAGAGGAGTGCCGGTTCTCGTACTCGACGAAGCGACCAATGCGATCGACCTCATGACGGAAAGAGCGATCATATCCACTGTAAGCAAAACCAATAAAGACAAACTGGTCGTGATTATTTCTCACCGGATGGAAATCATGAAATTTGCGGATATGGTCCTGTTTATGAAAAAAGACAAATCGATCACACAAGGCAGCGTGGAGCAATTGCTTCAGCAGGACGAGGAATTCAGAAACATGATCAGTTCCACGACCGCGAAAGCGAGCTAGGAGCCCAGGCATAAAACAAGCCTGACCCCAGTCATAGTGTTGTAGGGCGACGCATGCGTCGCCCTTGTACCCTCCCGGAATCAAAAGAATACATTACCGCTTTTGGCTAACACCGAGCGATCCTGATTTGATAAATCGGCGGCGTTGACCGATAATCCGGTTTTAATGCCAGACAGTTTTATCCCGGAAGAAAAATCCGCGCGTTGCGCCCGGCTTCAGTTCGATGAACACGGGCGCTTAAGGCACTTCCTGACCATGGAAGGCCTGTCGAAAAGCCTTGTTCTGCAACTGCTTGACACAACAAGACTATTTGTCGCAGATAAGGGCGGGGTCAGGAAAGTCCCCTTGCTGAGGGGCAAAACCCTCGTCAGCTTTTTCTTTGAACCAAGCACCCGCACTCGATCGACGTTTGGGTTGGTCGCTCAAAAGCTGTCACTGGACATCATAGATTTTCACGTCGATACGGCAGCGACTCACAAAGGTGAATCGCTGCTGGATACGCTGAAAACCATTCAGGCGATGGGGGCAGATATCTTCATCGTCAGGCACCCTGACAGCGGCGCGGCAGCTTTCATCGCCAGCCATGTCGCTGAAAACGTCTGCGTCATCAGCGCTGGAGACGGAAGGTATTCGCACCCGACCCAGGCACTCCTCGACATGTACACGATCCGCGAATACAAGCCGGAGTTTTCTGCTTTAAGTGTGGCAATCGTAGGCGACATCATGCACTCACGCGTTGCCCGCTCGGAGATTACCGCCTTGAAAACTCTCGGCACCAGTGACATACGCTTGATCGCTCCTCGCACCTTGATGCCCAAAGGTATTGAACAACTCGGTGTCAGCGCGTTTCAAAAACTGGAAGAAGGCTTGGAAGGCGTCGATGTGATCATCATCCTGCGTCTGCAGAAAGAACGCATGCGAAGCTCATTTTTGCCCGGGGGAAAAGAATACTATTTCTGCTACGGCATCACCTCGGAAAAATTGAAATACGCGAAACCCGACGCAATCGTCATGCACCCCGGCCCCATTAACAGAGGTGTCGAAATCAGCTCCAGAGTCGCCGATGGCGATCAATCCGTCATCCTCAACCAGGTCAGCCACGGGGTCGCCGCAAGAATGGCCGTGCTGTCGCTACTGGCCGGCAACCGCTACGTGGAAGCAACACACAAGAAGGCGTAAAAGGCAACTGATGGCCACTTTGATCAAGCAAGCGCGGGTCATTGACCCAGCCAACGATCTCGATGAGATCTGCGACTTGTTGATCGAGGCAGAGCAGATCAAGGAAATCGGACGGATTCCCGGGTCGCGTGGCGACGACTCGATCGACGCCGAAGGACTGCTGGTGCTACCTGGATTGATCGACATCGGTGTGTATCTACGGGAACCGGGCTACGAATTCAAAGCGACGATCGCTTCCGAGGTCGCGGCAGCGGCAGCGGGCGGTATTACTACCCTGTGCGCCATGCCGGAGTTTCATCCTGGAGTTGCGACCTCGGCAACCGCCAACCTGGTGCGCCAGCGGGCGGAATCCGTTGGAAAGTGCGAGGTACTGGTCATCGGCGCAATAACCGTTGGTCTTGAAGGAGCCGTGCTGAGCGAAATGGCTGCATTGAAAAAAGCGGGCTGCATCGCGGTCAGCAACGCGCAACGACCCTTTTCGAACGTGAATTTCCTGCGCTGTGCCTTGCAATACGCGGCAGGCCTCGACATGTTGGTGTTCCTGGCGCCGATAGACCACGCGTTGGTGGCCAATGGCTGCGCGCACGAAGGACCGGTCGCGACCCGGTTGGGGTTGCCGGGCATCCCGGTCTCTGCCGAAACGGCAGCGCTTGCACAGTATCTGGCGCTGGCCGAAGATACCGGCGCGAGAATCCATTTTTGTCGTTTGTCCTGCGCGCGGTCGGTAGAGATGATCAAACAGGCACAGGCAAGAGACCTGAGGGTAACGGCCGATGTCTGCGCGCACCAATTGTTCCTGACCGAAAGCGACGTCGCCGGGTTCGATCCCAATTACCGACTATTGCCACCGGCGCGCGGAGCAGAAGATCGGGTAGCCTTGCGAACGGCCCTTGCCCAGGGCAACGTAGAAATCGTCTGCTCTGACCATCAACCCCATGATACGAACGCAAAACTTGCGCCATTTCCCGTCAGCGCCCCCGGCATTTCGTCTTTGGAAACCTTGCTGCCACTGATGCTGGAGCTGGCGGATCGGCATGCGATCCCTCTGGCAACGATCATCGCATCCATGACATGCAACCCGGCACGCTTGCTGTGCATCGACCGTGGCAATCTATCCATCGGCGCAGTTGCCAATCTTTGCCTGGTCGACCCCGATCAGCAGTGGGAGTTGCAGCGAGAATCGATGCTAAGCAAAGGAAAAAACACACCGTTCGCGGGGAAACGATTCAAAGGCAGGGTGTGCAGAACGATACAAAACGGTGTGACCGTGTACGAGGATTGACAGTGGCATATCGGCAGCCCACGGTCTTCATGGAGCAAGCGACGATACTGCAGCGACGTGAATACCCGCACCAGCAAAGAACGCTGCGTCTGCACGCGCCACGTTGCGCGAAAACGGCAACACCCGGGCAGTTCGTGCATTTGCAGTGTGACCCAGGCTTAAAAATGCGCAGACCGTATTCGATCATGCTTGCATCCACGTCTCGCGGGTGGATAGAAATCCTGTACCAGGTCGTCGGCCGAGGCAGCCAGTTGCTTGATAAAAAGCAGCAAGGAGAAGAACTAAGCCTCGTAGGCCCCATCGGTCATGGGTTTACAGTGCACAGCGAATACTCAAGACCATTACTGCTCGGTGGTGGCGTCGGCATTCCACCCGTGTTTTTCCTGGCAAAATCGCTCGAGCACCACACCGATTTTTTACCCTTGGCTCTCTTCGCTTCCGAGCGGGCTTTCCCCTTCCACGTATGTGAATCACGAATGGTCGTCGATGGGCTTGACGTAAAACGCTCCCTGACCCACGCTGAACTGGAATCCGCCGGAATACCCGCGCGACTGTGTAGCAGGCAACCTCGCCCGGGCTGCTTCAGCGGCTTCGCGCATGAAATCGCAGACGCCTGGCTGTCCGGGTTGACTGCCACGGATAGATCGCGGACGGAGATCTTTGCCTGCGGCCCTCACCCCATGCTCAAGGCGGTCGCTTCCCTGGCGATGAAATACAGGCTGCCGTGCCAACTGGCGCTGGAAGAATACATGGCTTGCGGGCTTGGCGGTTGCGCGGGGTGCGCTGTCGCTACAGTCGAAGATGGCCGTGTTTCCATGAAAAGAGTGTGCGTCGATGGCCCCGTGTTTGACGCCGCATCCTTGCGACTTTGAACCCCGGCGAGCCAACCGCGGATTCGGTAGCGACCGCCCTGAAACAGGTCAGGGCAAGGATCAAGACAGCCGCGGAGGCATGCGGGCGCGATGCCGATGAGATCAGACTCCTGGCTGTCAGCAAAGCCAAGCCGATCGCGATGATCATCGAAGCGGTCGCTGCGGAACAAATGGCGTTCGGTGAAAACTACGTGCAGGAAGCGTGCCACAAACTGGAAAGCATCGACGATCCCCGGATAGAATGGCACTTTATCGGGTCAATACAAAGTAATAAAACACGCCGTATCGCTGTCTCGTTCTCCTGGGTACACAGCATCGACCGGGAATCAACCCTGCGACACCTGTCCAGGCATCGCCTGGTCGGACTTCCGCCCATCAACGTGTGCGTGCAGATCAACCTTGATAGAGAAAAGACCAAATCAGGGGTCGCGCCAGAAAGTGCAGAACAGTTGCTTGACACTGCCAGCAGGTTGCCGGGGATAACCCCCAGGGGTCTGATGGTGATTCCCGCGCTCGCCAGTAGTATGGAATGTCAACGTCGAGTCTTTGCCACGGCAAAGAGCATTTTCGACCGGTACGCCAGCGCATACAGCCTTGACACGCTCTCCATGGGGATGAGCGGAGACTTTGAAGCAGCCATCGCGGAAGGAGCGACGCTGGTCAGGTTGGGGACCGTTATCTTTGGGCGCCGGGTCCCAAAAAACAAGCCCGGCTGATTTCCAGTAACCATGCCATTGAACATCTCCGCACGAAAATGAAGGTCTTTATTATGGACACGTGGGCCTACCCCTACCGGCTTCCTGTTTTCGAGTTGATTCACCGGAAAGTGGAAATAGAAACTTTTTTCAGCCGACCGCAATCTTTCGATCACCTGAACGAAATCGACTTTGAAAACTACTCTTTCAAGTGCTATTCGGGCAACTGGCTGTTCGCCTTGATACCGATCCATTTGCTGTGGAAAAAATACGACGTTTATATGGTCGGCCAGATCGGGATTGAATCGGTTATCGGCGCTTTTTTCACGCTGCTGGTATCGGCGTTGCGCAACAAGCCCCTGGTATTGTGGACCGATTACATCGAGACGGACACTTACAAGCGGATAAAAAAGATAAAGCGGCTGGCCGGAGACTTCATACGAGCCAACTTCGTCAGACACTGCGCTGCAGTGATCGGGTTTGGCTCATACACGGAACGCTATCTGAAAAAAATAGGCCCGGACAACTTGCGTGTTTTCAACATGGTGCAGGTGGTACCGGAGGTATGCAACCGATGGCCCGGAGACGTTGAAAAACCAAAGCAATACAAGGACAAGGTCGTGCTGCTTTACATGGGGTACCTGAGAGAAAACAAAGGTGTAGATTTCCTGATAGAGGTCTTCAGACAAATGAAACGCACCGACGCAATGCTGATCATTGCCGGCAGCGGCAAGGAAGAAGCCAAATGGAAAGCACTGGCCAAGGGATGCAAGGCAATCCAATTTGTTGGACACGTGGCAGATGAAGAAAAAGCACGCTGCTATTTGCAGGCGGACATCTTTGTACTGCCCACCGAACACGATACCTGGGGATTGGTCGTCAACGAAGCAATGTACTATGGTCTGCCGGTAGTCGTAAGCGATGCAGCCGGTGCTTCAGATCTGATAACCGATAACGGTATCGTGTTTGAATCAGGAAACCGGAAAGCATTGCAGGAAGTGCTGACGCGCTTGATCGAGGATAACGGGTTGAGGGAAAAAATGGGAGCAAACTCAAAAAGCCACATCGCCGAATACGGCAGTGAATACGCGGCGAACCAATTCCTGAAGGTGATTACTTACGTAAGCGAAAAACCGGCGGACGCGAGACCAGCCAATCGATGATCAGCCTGGGCATACACGACGGGCATAACGCCACTGCCTGCCTGATAAAGGACGGGAAAATACTCGCCTGCGTCCCCGAAGAGCGTCTGACCAGACAGAAAAACTGCTGTGGGATTCCGGTCAACGCGATCCGCGAATGCCTGGATGTCAGCGGCGTCAGCCCGGAAGAAATCAACGCCGTGGGCGTCGCCGGACTGATACCACCGGTCCACACCCTGCAGGAAATCACCAGCCCGAAAGGATTCAGGGGGATCTACAGCCACCTCTCCCCATTGCTTCCAAAATCCTTTCTGCGCTCCAGCAAGTGCGTGGATCTGGCGGTATCGATTCTGTCGAGGCTACGGGACAAAGAAGAAATCATGAAGGTCGTCAGGCAGACAGGCATCCAATCCGACGTCACTTTTTATGACCACCATACGCTGCACGCTCTGAGCGCTTACGGATGCTCTCCGTATTACCAGGAAGACGAAGATGTGCTGGTGCTTTCCTGCGACGGGGCCGGCGACGCCGTGTGCGCCACTGTAAACGTCGGCAGAAAGGGCAACATGAAACGCCTGCACAAAACCAGCCACTTCAATTCCCTTGGCGAGTTATACGCCCGAACGACACAGTATCTTGGCATGGATCCGACTTCCGACGAATACAAGGTGATGGGACTTGCGGCCTATGCCAACCCGCGATACGCCGAACCGGCCTACGACAAGATAAAGCACTGTATCAGCGTTGAAAAGGATGGATTCGGACTGCGAAACAACACCTCCTTCACCAAGTGGCGTTACCTGAAGTTTCTCGAGAATACCTTCAAGGGCGACCGTTTCGACTGCGTCTCCTACGCGGTACAACGACTCACCGAAACCACGCTGGCAAACTGGGTCGGGAACGCCGTGCACAGAACCGGGCTCAAAAAGGTGGTCCTGTCGGGCGGCATCTTCATGAACGTAAAGGCAAATCACATTATCCTGTCGCTGCCGGAAATCGAAGAGTTGTGGGTGCTTCCCAGTTGCTCCGACGACTCCCTGTCGATCGGCGCAGCGATGCACGCAGCAATCGACCGCGGGGCGAATCGGTTCCACCCCCTCGAAACCCTGTACCTGGGCAGAAAATACAGCGCTGACGAAATCGAATCCTCCCTGAAAGATTGCCCGATAGCCCTTCAGGTGGAAAGAACCGACGACGTGGAAGTCAGGATCGGTAAGGAGCTGGCGCAAGGCAAAATCATCGCGAACTTTTCCGGACGCATGGAATGGGGATCCAGGGCACTGGGTAACCGTTCCATTCTCGCGGACCCTCGCGACATGCGATCCATCAGCAGAATCAACAAAGCCATCAAGAAAAGAGAATTCTGGATGCCCTACTGCCCCAGCATCCTGGAAGAACGAGCCGACGATTATTTTACGGCAATCAAAAACTACCGGGCACACTACATGGTCATGGCGTTTCCGACTTCAAGCCGCGCGCACGACGAAATCCCCGCCTGTATGCACGTCTATGACCGCACGATCAGACCACAGCTCGTGTCAAAAGAATGGAACCCGAGGTATCACCGCGTAATCCGCTCCTTCGAAAACGAAACCGGCGTCGGATCGGTGCTGAATACTTCCTTCAACCTGACCGGCTACCCCATCGTGCGCTCCCCCGAAGATGCACTCAGCGTATTCGCCGTGTCAGACCTCGACGCGGTCGTCATGGAAGACTTCTACGTCACAAAAAAATAGCGCCGCTGCCGATAAGAAAACTGCAGGCAAGCCGGCGCCGACAATGAAAATGGTGTTCGGCCATGCGTCTGCCATCACGAAAGCTGTTTCCAGTCTAGAAATCATCGGCGAATCGAGCTTTGCCCAGTGCTCTGCATGCATGGTCTGAAAAGGTTTCTCGCTTACAATCAAGGTCAGGCTCACTAACCAAAGCTTGCATCGTATGACCCTGGAAAGACTGTATTTGTTGCATCAGATACTAACCCGGAAATTTCACCGATTTGTAATTTCGGCATAGATTCCCGTTGAGCAGCACTGATTTTTTGTCCTGGTACGTTCTCCATGCATCCGATCCCGTATCGGATGACTGTTATCGCCTGTCCGAGGGTATCCGGAGGGGTTGGCGCAGGCCAGCTACCTGGCGGATCCCGTGGGTTGTAAGGGCCATAAGCCCAAGATTTCTATTTGCTATAATAAAAAATGATCCCCCACTGGGAGGGATCTGGTCGCATTGAAAGCGGCGCCTGCGAAGCCAATGGCTTCTTGGTATGAAAAGCCTGATAGGCCTTGGTCAGTTACACTGGCTGAGAATATAGCACGGGAGCGAGAGTGAGTCAAAAGATTCTGGGACTGGATTTAGGAACCAATTCGGTTGGGTGGGCTTTGCTTGAGGGCAGAGGCGGCAAGCCACGGGAAATTATCGATGTCGGGGTTCGTATATTCAATGAAGCCATTGACAGCAAAAATAAAACACCGAAGAACGCGCAAAGAAGGCAGGCGCGTTTGGCAAGAAGGGTTTTACAAAGACGAGCGCGCCGCAAGAGAAAAATGCTGTCTCTTCTGGTCAAGCAGGGGTTTTTGCCGCACAAGGCCCTGTCTTCGACCAACCTCGAAGGTATTTTGCATGAGCTTGGCGATCCTTATGAACTCAGGGCACGGGCACTGAATGACAGATTGTCTGAACACGAGTTGGGGCGCGTATTTTTTCATCTGGTACAAAGACGGGGCTTCCTGAGCAACAAGAAAACGTTGTTGGGCGACATGGCCGATGACCCGGATGTAAAAGAAATACTGCAACAGGACGACAAACCTGATAACCAGAGCGATTCCGATGAGGAAAAAAAGAAGAATAAGGAAGAGAGTGAGTTCAAGCGGCATATATCCGAATTGAGAAACAAGATAGAAGCATCGGGTGCCAGAACGCTGGGTGAGTATCTTCATAAGCATCGTAAAAACAACCTTAAACGCAATCGTTCTCATGCAGGCGAGTACGAGTATCTGAGAACAGATCGTCGCATGTATCAGGAGGAGTTCGATAAGATCGTTAAAGCACAACGAAGATTGGGTGCCTCGTTACCTCAAGAGACTGTTGAGGCTGAGTTGCACAAGATCATATTTTTCCAGAGGCCTCTGAAATTCCGTTCCGATCGGGTAGGCAAATGCACCTTGGAACTTGGGAAAAACCGCGCGCGCATGGGGAGACTGGAGGCGCAGCGGTTCCGCTATTTGCAGGACATCAATCATCTGAAATATCGAGACATTGATGATTCTGAAAGGTCTGTAGGTGACAATGACCGGACGAAGTTGAAGGAATTGTTTGAGACCGTTGAGAAGCCTACTTTCAGCAAAATAAAAAAAGTGCTGGGATTGAGCAAGGGGGTCAAGCTGAATCTGGAAGAGTATGGAACGAAAAAGCTGAAAGGCAACACGACTGCTTGCAGAATCAGAAAGGTTTATTCCGGGTGGGATGAGTTGAGCGCCGAGCAGCAAAAAAAGCTGGTTGAAGACCTGATTACGATCAAGAAAAAAAGCGTCTTGAAGAAACGCTTGATGAACCATTGGCGGTTCAGTAAGGAATCGACTGTCAATCTTTGTCTGATAGAGCTTGAGCCGGGGCATTCCAACCATAGCTTAAAGGCGATTGACAGAATATTGCCCTTCCTGGAGAAAGGGGAAATCTATTCCGACGCTCGGGAGAGTGCCGGGTATGGCTATGAGCAGGTGCAGCAAGATAGTCGGGAAACATTGGGAGAGCCGCCTGCAATACCCAACCCCATCGTCAGCAGGGGGCTCAGCGAGTTGCGCCGTGTAGTCAACGCCATCATTGCCGAGTATGGCAAGCCCGATATCATCCGAATAGAAATGGCGCGTGATTTGGAAATGAACACTAAAAAGTACAAGCAGTATCAGAAGCAGATAAACGCCAACTATAAAGCGAACGAGGAAGCGGCAGAAGAGTACGGGAAAGTAGCACGAGCCAACCCGCACTTGCGACTGAGAGACGAGGCTTCACGCGATGACAAAATTCGTTACCGGTTGTGGAAAGACCAGGATTGTCGATGCGTGTACAGCGGCCGGTCAATAGGGGGGCATGAGCTTTTCAGTCCCGAAGTGGAAATCGACCATATCGTTCCCTATAGCCAATCACTGGATGATTCGTACATGAACAAGGTTGTTTGCCTGACGAAGGAAAATCGCTTCAAGGGACAGAGAACCCCAGTCGATGCGTTTGGTGGCAATGCAGAAAAGTGGCAGCAAATACGAGGAACGATAGAGAAATGGGGGAAGCCGTTGGCATCCAAGAAGAATCGTTTCTATTTGACTGCTGAACAGGTAGAGCAAAGGGGGTTTGCTTCAAGACAGTTGAATGATACGCGTTATATCAGCAAGGAAGCGCAGGAGTATGTGCGTCAGTTGGGCGCGGATGTAAGTGTTACCAAGGGAGCTACCGTTGCCTTGCTCAGACGTCAGTGGGGGTTGAATCGTATTTTGTCTTCCGATGGTGGAAAGAATCGGGCAGATCATCGGCATCATGCTGTTGACGCGGTTGTCATCGCGTCGATAGATCGCGGGATCCACCAAAGGCTCGTAAAAAGCGCACAGGAAGTCGAGCGGCAAGGAAGTGAGCTTGCCACGCGCAGGCTGGTGCTGGATATGCCTTATCCCGAGTTGAGGGATGAAATCGAGGACAAGTTAAACCGAGTTATTGTGTCGCATGATCCGCAGCGTAAGGTTTCCGGGGCTCTACACAAGGGTAAGGGGCTGGGCTTCAAAAAAGGGATTGGCTTGATCACCAGAAAGCATCTTGACAGTGAAATTACGTCTAAGCAGGTAAAAAATATTGTCGATCCGGTTGTCCGGGGTCAAGTCGAGGATCATCTTATGCAATATGGCGGCTCGCCAAAGATCGCATTTGCCGAGGATGTTATTGTGCGGCATAAGAATGGCAGGACGCCGATCAGGCGAGTACGGGTTGTTCAGTCCAAAACGACGTTCGAAAAGCTTGAGAGTGGTAAGTACAGCAAGTTTGGCGTGAAAAATAAAGATGGTGAGGTTTTTAAGTGGATGGATTATGGCAACACTCATCACGTCGAAATTCTCCAGAGCAAAAAGGATACGGGTAAAATCAAGGGCGAGTTCGTTACCACAATGGAGGCAGCGAAAAGGGCAAGAAGAAACAGAACTCGGTCATTGGTCAGAACCGATCATGGAGAAGAATGGAGGCTCTTGATGGTGTTGCACATAAACAACCTGGTGAGTGTGAAGGTGAACGATTGCAGACAGATTTACAGAGTGCAGAAGCTTAGTAAAACCAGGAACAGCATAACCCTGAGGCTGCATACGGCGGCGACGCTGGAAAACAAGGATGAAAAAGGGATCGAGTTGAGAATCAACCCAGAGAATTTTGAGAAACATAAGCCGAAGTTGTTGCAGGTTAACGCGATTGGAAAATTATTGTCGTGATAAAACGTGTCGTCGATGTAAGCAGCGCCAGCACGTTAAGGCTGGAGAACAAACAACTGGTCATTGAACAGGGCTTTTCTCAAGCAGCGAGAGTGTCACTGGAAGATTTGGGCATCCTGATACTGCAACACCCTGCGATCACTATTACTCAACCTGTCTTGAGAGAATGCCAAAGAAATAATGCTGCTGTCGTTTTGTGCGATGAACGCCACCTGCCTACATCGGTTATTCTGCCCTTGATGACGGGGAACTCTCTGCATAGCAAAATCATCAGGCAGCAGATGGCAGCCAGCAAATCAAGGGAAAAAAGGGTTTGGCAACAGATTATAAGACACAAGATACGTGCTCAGATCAGGCTACTGGCAAGACAAGAGAAGCCTACGAAAGCGCTGGAGTTGCTTTTTCAGAGAGTCAGGTCAGGAGATCCGGACAACTGTGAGGCTCAGGCCGCGCAAAAATACTGGCCCCTGTTGTTTGGTTCCGGCTTTCGCCGGAACCAAACGGCCGACGGGATGAACGCATTGTTGAACTACGGTTATGCGATTATGCGAGCGATGTTAGCCAGAGCTGTTGTGGGCGCAGGACTGCATCCCGCATTGGGTGTGCACCATAGGAACCAGTATAACGGCCTGAATTTGGCTGACGACTTGATGGAACCTCTTAGGCCTTGGGTTGACGAAGTAGTCCTGAAACTAGCTGGAGAGAACAACCTGACTGTCAATCGTGAATCCAAGAAATGTCTGTTGGCGCTACTTTTTTCCCTAGTGATATGGAAGAAGAAATCCTTGCCCTTGATGTCCTGTAGTCATAGCCTGGTGGCTGATTTCAAGAGAATGCTGGGTGGAGACCAATCCTTTTTTGATTATCCGGTGTTATCAGAGGGTTCGGTGCAATAAATTTACCGAATAGCCAAATGGCAGATTATTAAAGAGAACGAGGAGGGCACTTCGGCAAGGCTATTCGCCGATCGCGTACGACACGGAGCCATCCGTCGTATAACGGATTTCCTGCTTCTACAGAGCGCCGACGTTTCAAGCAGAAAAAATGGCTTTTGGTGGCCTAAATACTTTGTGGCTAATCGTGCTATTTGATTTACCTACGGATACCAAGACAGCACGTAAAAGGTACGTAAATTTCCGAAAGCACTTGCTTTCGGACGGTTTTACGATGATGCAGTATTCGGTTTACATGCGACATAGCGCCAGTGAGGAAAACGCTCAGGTGCACCGTAACCGTGTCAAACAGTTTTTACCGCCTGAGGGAGAGGTCCGGATGATCAAGATCACCGACAAGCAGTTTTCAAAAATAGAGGTTTTCTACGGCAAAAAACGTGTTCCTATTGAACCAGCCCCCAGCCAATTGCAATTACTCTGAACGAACTTCTACCAAAAGTTCTTTATTTTCAATGCGTTGTGTTGGGAATAGTGTAACTGACCAAGACCTATCCGCAAATCACAATCCCATTCAGCCGACATATAGAATACGTCCGCGAGTGTAACTGACCAAGACCTATCCGCAAATCACAATACGTATTACGGTGTAGGGTGAGTCGGATAAGAGTGTAACTGACCAAGACCTATCCGCAAATCACAATTGCCGAAGCTGCCTGTTGATAAATTCAGAGAGTGTAACTGACCAAGACCTATCCGCAAATCACAATGCCCGTGGGGGCCGGTCCAGTCTGCTGACAAGTGTAACTGACCAAGACCTATCCGCAAATCACAATCGTTCACCCTGCGTGGCTCATCGTACCTGTAGTGTAACTGACCAAGACCTATCCGCAAATCACAATCAGTGGGTAGACTGGCATGAAAGGCAAAACTATAGTGTAACTGACCAAGACCTATCCGCAAATCACAATCAG
Organism: Candidatus Oxydemutatoraceae bacterium; assembly: GCA_965226235.1. Lineage (GTDB taxonomy): Bacteria > Pseudomonadota > Gammaproteobacteria > Poriferisulfidales > Oxydemutatoraceae > CAYFZO01. Next base: position 1,081,081 of record OZ245335.1, read on the forward strand.
CGTAACCTTGAGCCCGCGTTCGCCTCCGAGTGTAACTGACCAAGACCTATCCGCAAATCACAATAGGCAAGAGATAGACCGCCTGATCGGAGAAAGTGTAACTGACCAAGACCTATCCGCAAATCACAATCCGGATTCAAGCGAGTCTCTATCGACAAACAGTGTAACTGACCAAGACCTATCCGCAAATCACAATCCGTAGTCCCGCCAACCAATATAGACTTGCAGTGTAACTGACCAAGACCTATCCGCAAATCACAATAGTTCGGTGATTGGTGGGCTTAGGGTGAAAAGTGTAACTGACCAAGACCTATCCGCAAATCACAATTCAGATGGCAACTGCGAGATATGCGCAAAAGTGTAACTGACCAAGACCTATCCGCAAATCACAATCGGTGCTGACAACGCATGCCTGCCACACGTAGTGTAACTGACCAAGACCTATCCGCAAATCACAATCTTAATGTGGTAGCAAATCATCCCTTCCCTTAGTGTAACTGACCAAGACCTATCCGCAAATCACAATCATGGCGTGCTTTACGATCTCACGCGGATAAGTGTAACTGACCAAGACCTATCCGCAAATCACAATGAAGCTGTAACTGCTGCACTTCAGATGGCGGGATAAGTGTAACTGACCAAGACCTATCCGCAAATCACAATTCGATCTCTGTTGCCTCAACAAGCACGGTCAAGTGTAACTGACCAAGACCTATCCGCAAATCACAACCGTCTTTAGCCACGGTGTATCGACCATGAAGCCAGGCGGGACTTTATCCAAGAGTGGTTTCAATCTTTGTGTTCTTTGATGGTACATAGCCATTAAACTATTATATATTCAAAATATGTTCAAAGGATTTTTTAGTTCTTGTGCATATACATGGTCTATTGCCATTCAAATCAATGCAATTCAAAATCAGGATACGGATGATTCAATCACTCGAGAGCGAGCGCAATATACAAGGCAGGAGGATCGCGCGTTTGGCCCGAACGTGGCGGCTTTAACGGGCCAAGTCATCTGAGCGGCGGGCAGGCTGTCGACGACGAAGACAACATGAGCTGGTGCGGCCGACGTGGACTACCGGGTCAGGACCCGTACATCAATGCATCGATCCGGTCGGCGATCTTTTGTGCGGATTCTCGAAATTTCTCGACAGTCCAGCCGGCCACCTAGCCTTCGGTAACACCGTTAAGCCGAGCATGGTTGGCGAGGCGTTTGGTGAGCGAGGGATGCAGCATTAGTTCTTGCTCGGCGGCGGTGATAAAGCAGTTCCACAACATTCCCTGCAACTCTTTTTGCATGAGCATTTCAGTTCCATTTTGTTCCCACTCATTCTCACTTTTGCCAGTAAGGTGTGAGATCAAATCGAAAACTACTAAAGATCCGCCAATTTTCAGTAAAGGGATACAGTTCATCCAAATACCTAACCTACCGCAAACCAGAAAGCACCTCGCGAAAACTGTTGAGACCAGCTTCAAGGTTCTCAATGATCTCTTCGGCAAGATCGTTAGGCTCGGGCAGGTTGTCCAGATCGGTCAGGTTCTTGTCCTTGAGCCAGAAGATGTCCAGGCTGGTCTTGCCGCGCGCGCTGATCTCCTCGTAGCTGTAGCTGCGCCAACGGCCTTCCGGTGCGTCCTTTTCGTCATAGGTCGCCTTGCGCTGATGTCGGTTCTGCGGGTTGTAGCAGTTGATGAAGTCCGACAGATCCTCGAAGCGCATCGGCTTCTTCTTCAGCGTATGGTGAATGTTGGTGCGGTAGTCGTAGTACCAGACCTGCTTTGTCCAGGGATTCGGGTTGGCTTCGTGGTTGTCGAAGAAGATCACATTGGCCTTGACTCCTTGCGCGTAAAACACGCCGGTCGGCAAGCGTAGGATGGTGTGCAGGTCCGTGTTGTCCAGCAGCTTCTTGCGGATCGTTTCACCGGCACCGCCTTCAAACAGCACGTTGTCGGGAACGACGACGGCAGCGCGGCCAGTGGTCTTGAGCAGCGTGCGGATGTGCTGCACGAAATTTAGCTGCTTGTTCGAGGTCGTCGCCCAGAAATCCTGCCGGTTATAGGTCAGGTCGTCGGTTTCCTGCTCGCCTTCCTCGTTCGTGAAGCTCATGGAGCTTTTCTTGCCGAAGGGCGGGTTCGCCAGCACATAGTCAAAGCGCCTTCCGGCATCGGCCACGAGCGAATCGTTTGGCAATATGGGCACGCCGCCGTCGATCTCGCCGATGTTGTGCAGGAACATGTTCATCAGACACAGACGGCGTGTATTGGCGACGATCTCGTTGCCGTGAAACGCCTTGTGCTTCAGGAACGCCTTCTGCTTCTTGTCTAGGTTGAAGTTGTCCGGGTTGGTCATGAAGTCGTAGGCGGCGAGAAAGAAACCGCCCGTACCGCAGGCCGGGTCGGCGATGAGCGTACCCGGTTCGGGCCGTACGCATTCGACCATGGCGCGGATGAGAGCGCGGGGCGTGAAATACTGGCCGGCACCTGATTTGGTGTCTTCGGCATTCCGCTCCAGCAGGCCTTCGTAGATGTCGCCCTTGATATCCGCGCCCATGGTGACCCACTCTGTGTCGTCCACCATGTCGATGAGGCGGAACAGCTTTGCCGGGTCTTGAATCTTGTTCTGGGCCTTGGTGAAGATATGGCCCAGCATGTCCTTCTTCGTACCGAGTTCACGCAGCAGAGCGATATAGTGGTTTTCGAGCTCCGCACCCCGCCTTGCTTTCAGGGTCTGCCAGTTGAATTTGGCTGGGATACCGACATCGCGGTTGTACGGGGGGTTGGCGTACTCGCCGGCCATCTTGAGGAAGATCAGATAGGTGAGTTGCTCCAGGTAGTCGCCATAGCTCACCCCGTCATCGCGCAGGGTGGTGCAGAAGCTCCAGACTTTGGAGACGATGGGAGCGGTGTTCATGCGGAGGTGTTCTTCCCTTTGATCTGTTCAGCGAACGCCTCGCCTTGAGCGGTTCGGCGATAGCGCTGGTTTCGGCTATGCGGCTTGTCGGGGAGAGTCATTTCAACCAGTTCGGCCACAAGGGCGGGCCGCAAATAGACCGTGGCGAAGTGGCCGCGATGTTTCAGTTGCAGTGCCATTTGCAGTTCTACCCGGCTCATCTCTCCGGTGAGCGCAACTACCAGTTGCTCGACATGTGCGGTAACTTGGTCGGTCACTGGATCGGTCATTTGTGCGGTATACCGAATATCATCCTGCTTTATCAAATACTTATCTTGTGCGGCAACTTGGTCGGTCTCATGCTCGGTCGCCACGTTGGCCGCCCGCTCGTGCACCGGCAGCCGAACCAGAAACCAGGTTCGGTCCTCGTCGCTCTCGAAGACCGGCTCCGGGGAGCCGTTCTGCTGCATGGCTCGCAGAATCTTGGGGACCCCGGTTGACCTGCCCTCGGCCAACTCGAGTTCCTTGAGAAACTCTCCAATTCGACGATTGCGGTAGCGGCGGCTGACGGCTTGCCCGTTCTTGAAATCTTCCATGCGGATCGATCGGTCGGCGCCCGGAAAGCTCAAGACCACCAGTTCTTCAGAGGTGATGTGCACTTCGACAGGTTCACGTTCTTCATATGAGCGGTGGTAGATCGCATTCACCAGTGCCTCTTCGATGGCACCAATGGGAAAGTTCCAGAATCGCTCCGCTTCGGGCTTGTGTGGATGCTTGACGACCGTTTCCTTCAGGTGGTTCCGTCCGATGTAGCTGATCGCCTCGCTGAGGATGATCGACAGGGGGCCGCGAAACTCCTTCTCCTCGAAATGGTCTCCGCCAGGGCCATCCGGAAACCAAACAACATCAATCTGAGTTGCCGGAAAGAAGTCGTGCGGGCGGTCGTTAAAAAACAGCAAGCCGACGTTCTTGGGGAACATCGCTTCGGGAGGACCGCCGACGATGTTCATGCGTTGACCCAGGCTCTCAATCGGGAGATCGACCGCCTCAGAGGCGAGGTCGCTGCCGATGTCGCGCAGGAATTCCTGGATAAGCCGATGCGAAAGGTCATCAAGCGAAGCCGTCTGGCGATACCTGTCATCAAAGGGCACGGTGGCGGCCAGGCTGAGCAACTCGCGTTCATCACGGCCTCTCGCACGGACCGTGCTTGTGTGTTTGCGAACGAAGTATGCCCACTCCGAGCGCCCCTTGGTGAGATTTACTCTGGCTTTGTAAGGACGGGTTTCACCGCCAGGTGCCCAGAGCACGAGTATGGTTCTGCCATCAATATCGTAGGTCCCCGTAAGCGGGTGGTAATAGGGCTGTATGGCCGAATTGCCCAGACTCAGCAGTTCCTTCTGGATCGCATCGATGGAATCCGGAGGAATGCCCTTGGGCGGCAGTACTGGGCGGCCGTCGCGCTCCTCGACCCCCAATACGACGTAACCGCCGCCCAGATTGTGGAAGTCGTTGGCGAAGGCGCAGATGGTGTACAACACACTCTGCGGATTCCAACCAGCCTTGTACTCGATGCGCTCGCCTTCAATGGTGCGCTGGCGAAGCAGGCGGTTGATGTTGATGGGAAGTTTGCCGGTCATGCTGCCATCTTTTTCTTCTTTGTTTTCTTGGCGTGGTTGTTCTTCACCGCCTGCTCTCTTACGGCCCTGATTCGGTCCAGAAGAGCCGAGGCCGGTTCGTCGTGCGGGTCCTGCGCGACGAGTTGACCGGAGAAGGCTTTCTTGAGAATCGACTGGCGCAGTGTCTCCGCCTGCTTTTGGCCGAGTCTATCTCTCGCTCCTGCCACTCAATCGCAACGCGAATCGCTCCTCTAACAGGCGGACAATTTCTTGCTGTTCGGCCAGAGAGCAAAGAGGAAGCGCGATCTGGGCAAACTTGAATGCACTCAAGTGGTTGATCCCCACGCCGCCGGCAACTTGAGCAAATTTCCCGCTTACATAGAAGAAGCGATACAACCAAAGCAGATAAACCGCATAGGCACGACAATGTGGTTGATGCCTATAACGGTGTTTTGAAAGCAGCAATTCTGGATCTGATCGTTCCAAATCGCTGGCTTTCCGACTTGCGCTGCGCTTCCAGATGCTTCGGACAGCACCAAATCACCCTTTCTCAAACGGTATGCGCTTAGTTCGTGAGGCAGGAAATCCATGTCGAGAATGTCGTCCAAATCCAAACCTTGTTCCGTAATGTTCGCAGCTCGGATGTACTTCGTGGGGTAATCCTTCGACCTGTTCTTTGGAGAACGTTGTCGACCGAGTTGGACGATTCCTACAGACTCGGCGGTCAACCATAGCCAACCACTCGGCAGTGATTCTAGGTGGGTAATCTCCTCTTCTGCCATCGTTAAAACTGACTTGGGCATTCTTGGCCGTACCGGCTTCTTGCCTGACTTACTGCCTTCCTCCCATGCCTTGACGGCGGTCTCCCACTCTTTGAGTTGCCGATCGTAGCGCGCCGCCCGCTCCTGTTTGATGCGGGCGAGCAACTGCTCAGGCATCTCAAGCTTGTCTTTGTTCCCTTCGCGCCACTGGGCCGTGAGCTTGCCTTCGAAGGCGTGCTTGAGCACGGCTTGGCGGTAGACATTGAGCTGTCGCCCGCGCCGTCTTCAGGCTCTCGACGCCTTTGTCCAGTTCGGAAAATAATTCCTCGATCTTGGCGACGATGCGGCGTTGTTCAGGTAGCGGAGGCACCGGAATTCAAAGTGGAGAGCCAGATAGGGGGTCGGGACCCGCTGACCAACCGCGCCAGTTTGATATTGTGCCCGGCGTCCCTACGAAACGACTCCGACGATGCTTCTACAAAGAAAGACGTATTGGGCGCTTATCCCTCGCAATGAGGGTCTCAACCACGGCCAATTCATCTTGATCCGAAAGCCAACTCGTTCTTCAGAGGCGGAACGACCGCTCCCATCTTGCCGTTTTCCATGCACGGTGTGATCTTCGCAAAGAGTACATATCTCGGAAACCGTTAGCCCTTCTTCACCTCCTCAAAGCTTCGTGCTGACTTTCCTTGGACGCCTGAAGGGGAGACTCGCAAGAACGGTTGAATGACACCATTGTTGATGGCGACTGACTCGCCCGTGGATTCACGATTCTGCGCTTCAAGTCAGGGCGAGCTCCCAGCTATTAGGAATCATGGATTCGCTTGGGGTTCGCCGGTCACTATGCCGCCAATGCCTCATTCAATTCATCAATCACATCATCCATTCGATCGCCGAAAAGCTTGTACATCTGCCCCATGCCGCCTTTGCCATCGAACGGGGCCATCTCCAGATCGTCTCGCTCCAGATGAAAGGAGTCGACGATGTGGTCACGGATCATGCGCAGCCAGTCCATCTGCTCCTCGTTGAACTTCTCGCCGCTGCCGCTGTGGCGCGTCATGATCCAATTCTGAAAATTGCGGCGCACGGTTTCCGAATACGGAGACAGCGTCGCGTCGATACCGCAGACCCGGCGAATCAACGCCACCAGCGCGGTCAGTTCACTGGCCGGTTGGCTGCCCTTGTATTCATCCAGCAAGGAGTATGCCTGCCAGACCCGCAAAGGGGCCAGTCGGGGTTGGTCGCTCTTGAGCTTGTCGAATACCTCGCGGATCATGGCGTAGGTCAGCTCACGGCGGCGGTGCGGTTGGGCGTAGAAGATGGTCAGGGCTTCGATCTTCGTCTCGATTGGCTTCCAAATACTGGCGGAAATCCTGTGCCATGGCTTCGGCATTCTCGTGTGCGTCGCCTTCCCATTCGGCGCGCAGCACCGAATCCAGGCTGTCATGGTCGATGGTCTGTTCCTTGTCGCGGCGAATCGAGTCGATCAACTCGATCAGTTCGCCGTTGAACACGCCGGCCGCATCTCGCCTAGCTGCAATTCCTGAGCCTTGTCGCTCGTGGCCGGTGACGGCTCGGCACCGTCGGGCACGGGCTCGGTATCACGCGCCTTCTCCTGAATGCGGTCAGGGTCAATGGCGGCCAGCAGATTGCCGACGATATTGGTGAGTTCGAGGCCGCCGGCTTGCTCCTTGATTCGCTCCCGCTCAGTGGAATCGAGTTGTTGATTGAGCCGGGCAAGGCGTCCGGCGAGAGAACTCACCGTGTCTTCATCGCGCGCACCCATCATCACGCCCATGGCGAGGTCCCGGAGTGGCACGGCGGGCTTGGTGATGAGCGGTTGGCTGGCGGTCTTGAGCGATTTCGTGACACCGACGGCATCCACGATCACGTAGTGGGTCTTGCCGCTGACGGCGGAGGGCGAGACCTTCTTGAGATCGTCGTGGTCGAGGGTGCGGGAGCCACGACCCTTCATCTGCTCGAAATAGTTGCGGCTCCTCACGTTGCGCATGAAAAGCAGGCATTCGAGCGGTCTGACGTCGGTGCCGGTGGCGATCATATCCACGGTCACAGCGATGCGCGGGTAGTAGTCGTTGCGGAACTGGGCGAGGACAGATTTCGGGTCTTCTTCGGTTTTGTAGGTGATCTTCTTGCAGAACGCGTTGCCTTCGGCGAATTCCTCGCGCACGGTCTGAATGATGTCGTCGGCGTGGCTGTCGGTCTTGGCGAAAACGAGCGTCTTCGGAACTTCGGCGCGGCCCGGAAATATCTCAGACAGTGTGTCTCGAAAGGTGCAGACGACGGTGCGGATCTGGTCGGGGTTGACGACGGAATGGTCCAGTTCACTGGCGGTATAGACGACGTCCTCGTCCTGAATTTCCCAGCGCTTGCGGCGCGTCAGACGCTCGCGCTTCTCGACCTGCTGGTGCGCCCTGAGTTGACCGCCGCGCTGCGTCCTTACCGTGTCGATGGCGTAGATTTCGTTGCCAACGTTGACGCCGTCGGCGACGGCTTGCTCATGGTCGTATTCGCTGACGACGTTCTTCTTGAAGAACCCATAGGTGCGGTTATCCGGCGTGGCGGTCAGGCCGATGAGATAGGCGTCGAAATATTCCAGGACTTGACGCCAGAGGTTGTAAATCGAGCGGTGACATTCGTCGATGATGATGAAATCGAAAAACTCGGGTGGAATCTTACCGTTATAGGCAACCGGCATCGGTTCTTTGGGCTTAACCATTTCCGCCGGGTTGATCTGCTCGGCGGCTTCGTCCAGCTCCTGATCCTTCAGCAGCGAGTACATCCGCTGGATGGTGCTGATGCAGACCTGACTGTCCTTGGCGACGGAGGACGATTTGAGGCGCTGGACGTTGTACAGCTCGGTGAATTTCCGGTTGTCGTCACTGGGCACGTAGGCCATGAATTCCTGCTCGGCCTGTTCGCCCAGATTCCTGGTGTCTACGAGAAAGAGGACGCGCTTGGCGTCAACGTGCTTGAGCAACCGGTAGATCGAGGTAATAGCAGTATAGGTCTTGCCAGAGCCAGTGGCCATCTGAATGAGGGCACGCGGGCGGTCCTCTTTGAAGGATGCTTCGAGCTTCTCAATGGCGTTGACTTGGCACGCTCTCAATCCGGTGGGGTCTAAACTCGGTAGCGCCTGGAGCCGCTCACGAAGCGAGACCGACTGGGTGAGCCAGGCCTGTATCGTCTCTGGCCGAGGGAAGTTAAACACCTCTCGGGAGCGGGGTTTCGGGTCGCGTCCGTCGGTGAAACGGGTGAGTGCCCCGGTGCTTTCGTAAACGAATGACAGCGGCGCGCTATTGCTCACCCACTTGAGTTTTGCGGACGCGTAACGCCCGGACTGCTCCTCGACCGTCGTGAGCTTATGGCCCCAATGTTCCGGCTTGGCCTCGACCACGCCGACAGGCTTCTGGTCGATGAAGAGAACGTAGTCGGCAGGGCCGACATCCGTTTGATACTCACGGACGGCGATACCGCTACCTGAGGAAAAATTGATCTCCTCCCTGTCCTGAACGAACCAGTTTGCCTGCGACAGCATCTTGTCGATAATGTCGCGTGCCTTCTGTTCGGATGTCTGGTTGGCACTTGACATTCGGTTCACTCGTTTTTACTTTTGGCCCATAGTTTGCGAAAGAGCTCCCCACAGCAACACCTTACACTGGCCCATATGGGGGGGAGGCGCACATGAATTCACGAAGGACCTGGACCGCAGGCCTGTTCTGCGCTTGGTAGACGTGTTGAAGGCGATTGCAGAGATCGTACTGCACTTTAATGCATAAATTGGTGTTTTTTTCATTTCGGCGAGTATAGCCAATGGCTGGATGTTTGTGGAGTGAATAATGTAGACGGCACCTCCTTCGGGCTTCCATGACGCAGTGGATGTGACGTTGCCATACCATAACAAGGCAAAGCAGAGAACCGGTTACAGCTACGCCAACATTTCGTTGTGAATTTCAAGGATTCGTTCTGCTCTTTCACTGATACGGCCTGAGTATACCCGACACTTTTCATGGTAGATAATGTAACGTAACTATGAGAGGTAAACGATGGGCAAAGGCATTCGATACACGGATGAATTTAAGCAGGAAGCGGTTAATCAGGTAGTGGTTTATGGCTATCGCGTTCTTGATGTTTGTGAGCGATTGGGCATATCCAATAAAAGTCTTTACGACTGGATCAAGAAGTTCAGTAAACCACCTCAACAATGTCAGGCCGAAGCCGACCTCCGCGCTGAGAATGCGCGCCTCAAACGCGAGCTAAAGCGCGCTCACCAAGAGAGGGACATATTAAAGGAGGCCGCAGTGTTCTTTGCCGGCGAGTCAAAGAACGCTACCCGTTCATAAAAGCTCGCAGTACCGATCATTCGGTCAGAATGCTTTGTCGGGCAGTTGATGTTCATCCGAGCGGCTATTACGAATGGCTCGTTACCCCATTGAATGCTCGTGCAATACAGGATCAGCAGTTCACCGCGAAGATCAGGCAGTACTGGCTCGAGAGCGGTGGACACTCTGGTTATCGCAATATTCACGAAGATATCCTTGAGGCAAAAATGAGTTGCGGTCGTGACCGGGTGCTACGGTTGATGCGCGCTGCTGGTCTGCGTGCACAACGCGGCTACAAGAACGCCCAGAGGCTATGACAGCGGTAAAACGCATCCTGCTATGCCGAACCTGTTGGATCGACAGTTTGAGGTATCTGCGCCAAATCAGTGGTGGGTTAGTGATATCACTTACATTCACACACAGGAAGGCTTTTTGTTCCTGGCCGTGGTAATGGATTTATTTGCTCGTAACATTGTGGGCTGGGCTATGGTGCCAAGAATCACCGATAACCTGGTACTCGATGCGGTAACGATGGCGTACTGGCGGCGCAAGCCTATCAACAAAGTCATGCTTCATTCAGATCAAGGTTCACAATATACAAGCGGTCGGTGTAAGAAGTTACTCAAGGCGCTGAATATACAAGCCAGTATGAGTCGTCGTGCCAACTGTCATGACAATGCAGTGGCAGAGAGCTTCTTTGCCAACCTGAAGAAAGAGAAGATCAGAAGAATAAAGTACAAAAGCCGTGCAGGCGCACGGCAATCTATGTTTAACTATATCGAGATGTTCTACAATCCGAAGCGCCGACATACGCATAATGATCGCGTTGCACCAACGGTCTATGAACAACGATATTTAATGAATCAGGAAAGTGTCTAACAAACTCAGGCCGTATCACACAAGGGAAAGCGCACCAGGTATTACCCTTACCGCCTCCTGATGACTCCCTATGACCGACTTCGATCGCTCCCGGATGCGCCGCAGTATCTCAAGCCCGGTGTCACCTTTGAACAACTGGATGACATCGTGATGCAACACAGTGATAATGAAGCTGCCCTGATGCTCAACGAGGCCCGGGATAAACTGTTTCAGTGCTTTAACAAAACCCGAAACCACGCCGCCTGAGTGCAAACCGAGACGTAAAGAAAACTGCTCTCTTCAGGCTCATTTCCAGATTGGAAAACACTTGTATCGCGGTTGTCGGTTGAACAAAGGCTCAACCTGCTTATCCCTGAAAGTCATTCGACACCTTCAGCCAGCACAACACTTCCCGAGCCTTACGGCAACAATTTTCCATTTGGGGCGTTTTGCGTCAAAAGGTTCTGTCCAAACCGACCGGCCCTAGTGCCACTGATTAGTCGATAATCAGGTCGTGCGTTGGCAACAGATCGCGGATTACGTAGGTACGATGCAACGCTGAAGCTTGATAAAAATGCCAAATAGGCGTTTCCATTGCAGTGTGGTAATCTTCTTGGCCATCAAGATTCTCCCACTGCCCGTTCCAGTTTTCGCCTTCATAGATGGGAATCTGCTCGCCGGGTTCACCAAATATTGCCCCTTCTTTCGCTGCGGCTTGCCAAGCGTCAATACGCTCTTGCTTGGGTCCTTGTGTCAGCAGAACTCTCATTACCCTTTCAGAAATGTCACTAAACGCCCTGCCATCGCCGGAAGAATATTTTTCAGGCTGTAAATTCAAAAAATGTGTGAACATGTTGTAGAGAGCATGGCAACCTTCATGAAATGTTACCGAATTATTCCTTATAGATGTTATTCCATTGGCCACATAATCATCCCGTTCATAGTCAAAGCTCCAGACGAGATACGGCCTATCTGGATAGGTGACGACAGAACCGTGTCCTAGCGCGCCTGATGCCGTTTCCGCAAGCCATGAAACAAAATTCCTTAATAAACCGCCGTGGTAGTCATTCGATTTTGCGATGAACTTTGATGCCTTATCGGTAATATATTCGCGCATATCAGGGCTGAGATTTGCGATCGTCACATCAAGGCCTTTCACCTCTTCGTGGAACCGGAAGCTGTTATTGACGACCTTGTTCCCTCGAGAACTCACGCCAGAAAATCCGTAATGGGAAAATGTGTCAGCATATACATGAGCAGCGATCCCCATGAGGGCTGGTGCGAAAGCTCTGTCTGCGAGGCCCAGATGATGATCCCGCATCTCCTGCACAACTTCACTGTCCTTGCGGCATTTCAAGCGTTCAGTATAGCCCTTACCTTGATTGCCCGGAAGGAAGTGAAATGGTACCCACACGCGACGTTGATCGCCGTCCTTGATATTGGCTATATCGCTCGTATGGTGTGCGGTCGCTTCCGCGTCGATTCTCGAACCGTCACGGAAGGCCACGTGAGATTTTGCAGTGTTGTCATCAACGAATTGGGCACACGTGGCGATGATCTGAGCGGTATACGGATTGATTCCGGCAGCCCGTGCCATTGAATAGGTGCCATAATAATGCATATCTAGTTGCATGGTAGTTTTCCTGTGTGTCGTATCATAAACTCTTCGATTCTAGGGACGACGAACTGCAAAGGCAAGGAGAAAAACGCGGGCCGCCTTTAGCAGTTTATCGATTTCATTCCCACGTGGAGCGTGCAACGTTATCGGTCTATGGAATCGCTTGTACCGAGAGTATACCGCATGACACGGCACGGGGATTGGGAACAGGGGATAGCTATCTTGTTGATATGATTGGTGGGCCTGGCAGGATTCGAACCTGCGACCAAAGGATTATGAGTCCCCTGCTCTGACCGGCTGAGCTACAGGCCCGCACATTTCGCGTGTTTGGACTCAGTTTTCGCTGAGGAAGCTTTTGAGTTTTTCAGCGCGTTGAGGATTGCGTAGCTTGCGTAATGCTTTGGCTTCGATCTGGCGGATTCTCTCGCGTGTCACATTAAACTGCTTGCCGACTTCCTCAAGCGTATGGTCGGTATTCATACCGATGCCAAACCGCATGCACAGCACCTTCGCTTCGCGCGGGGTCAACGATTCGAGCAGTTCATGCGTGGTGTCTTTCAGGCTCTCGGTAATGGCTGATTCGTCGGGCAAGGAGGTCGTTTCGTCTTCTATGAAGTCGCCAAAGTGGGAATCCTTATCCTCTCCTATAGGAGACTCCATTGAAATGGGTTCTTTAGCCACCCGCATGACTTTTCTGACCTTCTCTTCGGGTATTTCCATGCGTGTTGCCAAGTCCTCTGGTGTAGGTTCGCAACCCATTTCCTGCAAGAGTTGTCCGGAAACCCGATTTAGCTTATGAATCGTTTCAATCATATGGACCGGTATGCGAATAGTACGTGCCTGATCAGATATTGAGCGAGTAATTGCCTGACGTATCCACCAGGTTGCATAAGTCGAGAACTTATAGCCTCTTCGGTATTCAAATTTGTCGACTGCCTTCATCAAGCCAATGTTTCCTTCCTGAATCAGGTCCAGAAACTGCAACCCCCGATTGGTGTATTTTTTGGCGATGGAGATAACCAGTCTCAAGTTGGCTTCCACCATTTCCTTCTTCGCCTGAGCTGCCTGGGCCTTGCCTGTATGCACCTTCCGTATCAGTTCCCTGATCTGACTCATTGGCAATCCGGCTTCTTCTTCTATCCTCTTGAGTTCCTTCCAGGAAAGCATGAATTTTTCCTTGTTCGCTTTTAACTTCTTGGCATATTTCGCACGTGGCGCAGTATGTTTTTCCCACCACAACGGGTCGGTTCCGTATTCCTTGAAAGTCGTGATGAAGTGTTTGCGCGGCATACCACACTTCTTGACGCAGATATTAAGCAAAACACCATCATGGGCGCGTATTTCATCGTTGGTTCCATTGAGCTTCTCCAGTAGACGACCAAGCATCTGCGGGGGTATCTTCGCTTCGACAAATGCGTCAGACACTTTGTCCACTGCGCGATTGAGGCTTGCCTCGCTTTTCTGCGCCAGTTTGCCCTTGCACCTGTTGTAGAGCTTTGTCAATCCAGCAAAGTATTCCTCGACTTTTTCCTTGTCGATACCTCTGGGCAATACATCATCGTCATCCTTTTTGGGTTGTGGCTTGGGAATAGTGAACTCTTCTTCTGGGTCAAACTTCTCCGGCCCGGCGAAGCCGATAATGACCTCGGTCAGTTTCGTCTCTTGCTGCTTGCACGTTTCATAGGCATCGATAAAGCTCTTGATCGTGGGCAGATAATGTCCCAGGGCAAGCATCGCCTGGTACAACCCGGACTCGATACGCCTGGCGATGCGTATCTCGCCTTCCCTGTTAAGCAAATTTACCAAGCCCATTTCCCGCATATACATTCTCACCGGGTCAGTCGTGCGGCCTGTGTCGCTGCCGGCGCTCGCAAGCACCGCGGCTACTTCTTCAGCGTCTTCCTCATTGGTGACGCCATTCTTGTCAAGCGACAGATCGCCATCGCCCGGGGGAACCTCACAAACGCGGATCCCCATTTCATTCAGCATTGCGACAATGTCTTCCAGTTGATCGGAATCAACGAGTCCCTGTGGCAGGTGATCGTTGATCTCGGCGTATGAGAGATACCCCTGCTCATGACCTTTGGAGATCAGTTTTTTTATTTCCAGAGTTTGATTCTTATCCGACGGCATTTTTGCCTCTTGATGGTTCCAAATCAGCCCAATGGCGGTAGCTGTACCGGTAGACCAGCAAAGGCCTGCCTTCACCAAAGGAGACTTAACTTCTTATGCTAGCACATATCAGATGAGGAAGAAGCGAAGGGAAAATTGAGTGGGGAGCCTGACTTATGGGCTCAAGCAGAGGACAAGCCTGGCCACGGAGAATCCTCTCCTTTTGCAAATGAGTCGAGCACCCGCCAGGTAATCCGGCTTCAACCTGAAAATATCTCCGGCCTGGCCTGGCCATGGTTCCGGGCCATGGTTCCTGGCCTTACTTCTGCCTGTCAATGTAGGTTTGCAACAGACCCTGTTCCGTTTCATCCAGTTCACCGGATTCCATCTTTTTGATCAATTCGTCAAAGCGCTGCGTTTCCAGGTACCGGGTTAACCGGGCTGTGCTTTGTCTGAATTCTTCTTCCTTGTTCCCTGACAGCGGCATTTTCGACAATTGTATGAACAGTTGCTCATAATCGCCGCCGCGGTATCTTTCAAACAGCACCGGCATGGTTGCTCCGGGAACTTGCCGACAATATTCGATCAAGTCAGCCAAAAACCCTGCCTCAGGCAAGTCAATGGCGCGGATTTCATCGCACGGTAAATCGACTAATTCTGCAAATGAAGGAGTCGATAACAACAGCGCAGCCGCTACCCGAGCCATGGAATATTGTCGCTCCCGGTAATTCCCGCGCCCTGTCGGCAATGATTGTTGCCTGAATGGACGCTGCTTTTTCGTACTGACGGCCTGCAGATGCGAAATGGCCATGCCGGCTTTTTGCGCGAGTTGTTCCGTGAGTAGCTCCCGCATGGTTCCCTGCGGCAAACTGCCCAGCATCGGGCGTGCGCGTGTGGCGAACTTTGCGCGCACCTCCGGAATCGACAGGTCAAGCCCGGCGCGCAGATGATCGAACATGAAAAGAGACAGGGGGGTGGCCTGGGCAATGGCTTTTTCAAATTCTCGTCGCCCATGCTTTTGAACGAAACTGTCCGGATCTTCCTGTTCCGGCAGGAACATGAATTCGACGGTTTTCCCTTCGTGAAAAGCAGGCAGCACCTGTTCCAGCGCCGAAACAGCCGCTTTTTGACCCGCAAGGTCTCCGTCGAAGCAAAAAACGAGTTTGTCGCACAATTGAAAAAGCTGATGAACATGCTCTTTTGTAAAGGCCGTCCCAAGCGTCGCGACCACATTCTCAATCCCGTGATTGAACAAGGAAACAACGTCCATATACCCTTCGACAACGAGAACGCTGTCGAGCTTTCGGCACTTCCTGATTTCATATGCGCCATAAATGGTGCGGCTTTTTTTGAACAGCGCGGTCTCGGGAGAGTTTAGGTACTTGGGTTGCCCCTCCGCCTGCAACACCCGCCCGCCAAAAGCGATGGTGCGCCCTTGCCGGTCACGTATCGGAAACATCAAGCGTTGGCGAAACCGGTCGTAGGCTGGTTTGTCGTCTTTCTTTGCGACCAGGCCGGCTTTGAGCAGCAAGCGCTCGTTGTACTCCCTGCCAAAAAAACGTTTCAGGTTGTCAAATCCGTCAGGGGCGTAACCGATACCAAAAACTTCCGCGGTGTTTTCCTCGATGCCGCGGCGCGCAAGATAATCGACGGCGTGCTTCGCGCGGCCCAGGCTCTTGCGATAAAGTCCGGCAGCTTTGGAAAGCACGTCAAACAAGGATTTGTATTCCTCATCGGCAGCCGGATCTCCGCCTTCCCGAGGCACGTCCACGTTTGCAATTTTGGCCAGCGTTTCGATCGCATCGACAAATCCAATGTTCGAGTATTCCATCAGAAACTTGGTGACGTTGCCGCCGACATTGCAGCCGAAACAATAATACAGTTGCTTCTGCGGGCTGACGGAAAAAGACGGAGTTTTTTCCTCGTGGAAAGGGCAGCAGGCCATGTATTCCTGCCCTTTTTTCTGCAATGGAACGAACTGCGAAATAACCTCGACAATGTCGACACCCGTCAACAGGTTGTCTATGAAGGCCGAAGGAATCCTGCCGGCCATCGCAGGGACTTATACGGCTTTGTGCATGGTGTTGGTCAAAACGCTCAACTCCACATCATGCGGCTTGACCAGGTAAAACGACGGCAGACATTCGGCAAATCGGGCGACTATTCTTCTGCCTCGCGGGCTTTTGGTCTTGCTGACGTATTCGGTGAGCAACGCCAGCAGGTAGTCCTGCTGCCGCTGCAGGTGCGAACCGTCCATGCGCTGTATCTCCACCAGGTCATCGTTATAACAGTCATGGAAACGATGGTGTTCATCGAAAATCAGTGCGAGACCACCGCTCATGCCCGCGCCGAAATTGATCCCGGTGTCACCCAGTACGACCACCGTACCACCGGTCATGTACTCGCACCCGTGATCGCCTACGCCTTCAATGACGGCGACGGTGCCGGAATTCCTGACGGCAAAGCGTTCCCCGGCGAGACCCGCAGCAAAAAACTTTCCGCCGGTCGCGCCATACAGGCAGGTGTTGCCAACGATCGGCGTCCGATGACCGACGGTGGTTGCGGACTCCGGCGGGCGCAGAGCAATTTCTCCTGCGGCCATGCCTTTACCGACGTAATCGTTGGCGTCACCTTCAAGGTGTAATCTGAGCCCGCCAGCGTTCCAGGCCCCCAGGCTTTGTCCAGCGGTGCCGGTAAGCTGAATCGTTATCGGTGCGTCTTCCATGCCATAGTTGCCGTGCACCCGGGCAATTTCCCCAGACAGCAGAGCCCCGATCGATCGGTGAGTATTGTTGATGGAATAAGCAAAAGTTCCGCCGCTTTTGTTTTCGATGGCCTGGCGCACATCGGCAAGCATTTTCGTGGCCAACTCCGCTTTGTCGAAAGGCGCGTTCCTGTCGTGAACACAAAACCTGTGCGGGTGCGTGGCGTCGGTGAGACACGAAAGGATCGGGGTCAGGTCCACGCTTTTTCGTGCGCTTGAACTTTCTTCAGGGATTTCCAGAAACGATGCACAGCCGATGAGTTCATTGATCTTCCTGACGCCAAGCTTCGCCATCCACCCCCGGGTTTCGGTAGCGACAAACCTGAAGTAGTTCATCACCATCTGTTTCTCCCCGATAAAGTGCTGTAGCCTGAGAACCTGATTCTGTGTCGCTACGCCGGTCGCGCAGTTGTTCAGATGGCAGATTCGCAGATACTTGCAACCCATCGCGATCATCGGCGCGGTGCCAAATCCAAAGCTTTCAGCCCCCAGGATGGCCGCCTTCACAACGTCCAGACCGGTTTTCAACCCACCGTCGGTTTGCAACCGCACTTTGCCGCGCAAGCCATTTTCGCGCAGCACCAGATTGGCTTCGCTGAGACCGAGTTCCCAGGGTGTGCCCGCATACTTGATGCTGGTCAGGGGGCTCGCGCCGGTGCCCCCGTCGTAACCTGAAATGGTGATCAGGTCAGCGTATGCTTTTGCTACGCCCGCGGCGATCGTACCGACACCCGCTTCGGAGACCAGCTTTACCGATACCAGGGCGTCTGGATTGACTTGCTTGAGATCAAAAATCAGTTGTGCCAGATCCTCGATCGAATAAATGTCGTGATGTGGCGGAGGCGATATCAGCGTCGTGCCTTCATTGCAATAACGCAATCCTGCAATCATCGCGTTGACCTTGTTGCCAGGCAGTTGTCCGCCTTCGCCTGGTTTTGCACCCTGGGCTATCTTGATCTGCAAAACTTCGGCATTGACCAGGTAATGGGGGGTGACGCCGAAGCGCCCCGAGGCAACCTGTTTGATCTTCGAGGATTTATCCGTGCCGTAGCGCCTGGGGTCTTCCCCCCCCTCGCCTGAGTTGGAACGCGCCCCCAGACAATTCATCGCCTGCGCCAGCGTTTCGTGCGCGTCAGGCGACAACGCCCCCAGCGACATGCCGGCCGAATTGAAGCGTGGCAGAATGTCTTCCAGCGGCTCGACTTCCTCGATCGCCACAGGTGTCGGCGCGAACTTCAATCTGAACTTGTCACGCAACACGATCGGCTGACGCTGATTGATGTGATCCGAGAACAGCTTATAGTCGGCATAACTCCCGCTGCGCACCGCCCGGTGCAACAGCTCGACCACATCCGGGTTATAGGCGTGATACTCCTCGCCGTGAACATACTTCAGCAGCCCCCCCTGCTCCAGTGCCTTAGCCGGTTGCCACGCCAGCCAGGCCAAACGCAGTTGCTCTTCGTGCAACTGCGCGAAACGGATGCCTTGTATGCGGCTGACGGTATTTGCAAAACACAGATCGACTATCTCTTCGTGCAAGCCGACGATTTCAAACAACTGTGCTCCACGATAGCTCGCTACCGTCGATATGCCCATCTTCGACATGATCTTGTACAGCCCCTTGTTGATCCCATTGCGATAATTCAGGCTCAGCACCGAAGGGGTAACTTTTTCGCCGACTTCGCCGGCCCCGTGCAGACCGGCCAGCATGCAGTAGGAGAGATAAGGGAAAACCGCGGTCGCGCCATACCCGATCAGCGTTGCGTGTTGGTGCGGATCGCGGGCAAACCCGGTCTCGACGATGATGTTGGCATCGCAGCGTAAATGCTCGTTCACGAGACGGTGATGTACGGCGCCGCAGGCAAGCAGCGCATGTATCGGAATTTTGTCTCGCGCGATATTCCTGTCGGAGAGCACGACGAAGCAGACGGATTCTTCTTTTACCGCTTTGACGACTTCGTCGCAGAGGTTGTTTATCCCGCTTTGCAGATCCAGGTCGGCAGCAATGTTGAGGTCGAAAATCTTGTGACGATAGCCCTGTCCAGCCATTTCCAGAAGGCCGTAAAACGTGCGTTCAGACAACATCGGCGATTCGATGACAACACGCCTGGCGTTCTCCGGCTTTTCTTCAAACGGGCTACATTCCGGTCCGAGACAGGTCTCCAGGGACATCACGACGGATTCGCGCAAGGAATCTATCGGCGGGTTGGTTACCTGGGCGAACTGTTGGCGAAAGGTGTCTGTGAGCAACCGGGGGCGCAGGGACATGACCGGCAACGGCGTGTCATCTCCCATCGAGCCGACGGCTTCCTGGGCGCTTTCCGCAAGCACACGTATCACCTGGTCCTTCTCTTCAAAGGTGATGCCGAACATTTTTTCATACACGGCGAGCTTCTCTTTGGACAGGATCGGCGACGCTGCCGAACCGGACGTCGGTAGCTTGCAGGTTCCAGTTGTCAGCCATCGGCGATACGGGTGGCGACGCTTGAGACCGCCGTCTATCGCTCCCGACGACAACAATTCACCGGTCTCGGTGTCGACCGCGAGCATCTCCCCCGGCTTCAGCCTGCCTTTTTCCTCGACTTCCTCCGGAGCGTAGTCATAGACGCCGATTTCAGACGCAAGCGTCATATGCCGGTCCTTGGTAATCACGTACCGGGCCGGACGCAAACCATTGCGATCGAGTATGCAGGCAGCATATCGCCCGTCGGTGAGAACGATACCGGCCGGGCCGTCCCATGGCTCCATCGACATGGAGTGATAACTGTAAAATGCACGCAGATCCGGATCTGGATTTTTGGCTTTCTGCCAGGCCGGAGGAATGAGCAGGCGCATCGCCTGAAAGATATCCATGCCGCCAGCGAGCAACACCTCGAGCATATTGTCCAGGCTGCATGAGTCCGACCCATCCATCGACACCAGCGGCAACAGCTCAGCCAGATCCGGCAACGCCGGCGTCTTGAACTGGTGCGTGCGTGCGTTGGCCCAGCTACGGTTGCCCTGGATGGTATTGATCTCGCCGTTGTGGGCAAGAAACCTGAAAGGCTGAGCGAGCCACCATTGCGGCAAAGTATTTGTCGAGAACCTTTGGTGAAAAACACAGATGGAGGACTCCAGTTTCGCGTCCCCGAGATCTTCATAAAAGCGTGGCAGGTTCTTGGGCATCACCAAGCCTTTGTAGATCACGGTTCGCGACGACAAACCGGTTATATACAGCTTTATTTTCTCTTTTTCTGCTTCTATCTCCGCGCGCCTTCTTGCGATGAACAGGGCGCGTTCGAAATCTTCGGTGGAACCGGATGCATTGACGAAAACCTGCTCGATGCGTGGCAGGGTTTCCAGAGCTTTCCTGCCACAGGGATCGCGGTTGATCGGAACTTCCCGCCATCCTGCCAAAACGGTGTCTTGCGCCGCCAAGGCAGATTGCAGCAAGGATTTGGCCTGCCCGGCCTCGCGTGAATCCTGACTCAGAAACACTGTGCCGACCGCAAATATCCGGCCAACGTCGATCTTTGCTTCTTCGGCCTTTTCCCGCATAAAGGAAACCGGCATTTTCAGCAACAGACCGCAACCATCCCCCGTCTTGCCATCCGCGGCAACGGCTCCGCGATGAGTCAATCGGCCAAGCGAATGAACGGCAGTGGATATAAGCCAGTGGCTGGCCTGCCCATCCATGTTGGCAATCAAGCCAAAGCCGCAACTGTCCTTCTCGAAAGCAGGATGGTAAAGGCCTTTTTTTACAGGTTTTTCCATCAATTACGCTCGCGGATTCCCGTCACCCAGGCAAATAACACATCGTTCCCCGATTATAGCAACCCCCGGTGGATACCGGGACGGCCTGGTACATGGGTCAAATCAAGCCTGAGACCGTTGAGCCATGAGAAAGTCCGCGATACCCGACTCGGTAACGCTGTCGTCGATGAATGCTTTGCCGATCTTCTCCAGCAAAACCAGGCGGTACTTCCCTTGCGTGTGCTTTTTGTCACGCGCCATGCCCGCAAGCAGACCATCGACACGAGCGTCTGCGGGAAGCTTGCGCGGCAGGCGCGCTCGATCAAGCAAGGTAGCGACCCGCGACACGTCCCCGTCGTCAAGGTGCCCACGCGCACGCGACAGGGTGGCGGCAAGCAGCAACCCACAGGCAACCGCTTCTCCATGCAGCCACTCCCCATACCCCATCACCGACTCGATTGCATGGCCAAAAGTATGCCCAAGATTCAAAAGCATCCTGTAGCCGGTGCTTTCACGTTCATCCCGGGCAACGACCTGCGCCTTGATCTGGCATGATCGGAATATCGCGTGCGTCAAGGCATCGACATCGCGCGCCATCAGCCGATCTACATTCGCTTCCAGCCAACCGAAGAAATCAGCGTCGAGAATCATGCCGTACTTGATGATCTCCGCCAGGCCTGCCGAAAAATGCCTCGGTGGCAACGTGGAAAGCGTGCCAAGATCAATCACGACGGCGCGTGGTTGGTAAAACGCGCCGATCATGTTCTTCCCCAGTGCGTGGTTCACGCCGGTCTTGCCACCCACGGACGAATCTACCTGTGCAAGCAATGTCGTGGGCACCTGTATGAAATCCACACCGCGTTGATAGCAGGCTGCGACAAAGCCGGTGATGTCACCGATCACGCCACCGCCGAGCGCCACCAGTGTGGTGTCCCTGCCAACCCCGGCCTGTAACAGCCGCGAACAAACATCCTCGAAGGTGGCCAGCGTCTTGTGCCTCTCGCCCGCGGGCAGTACGATCCGAACCGGATCCTTCTGGCCCAAAGTGTCACACACCCGTTCGAGGTATAGGGGCGCGACCATCTCGTCAGTGACAACACAAACGCGATGATCGCCGACGCAATCGCGTAAAACATCGACCCGGGTGAGCAATTCCTTGCCGATATGGACCGGGTAGGTACGAACCCCTAAATCGATGCTCAGAGTGTTAATGACGCGGTTGACCCCTGTTTTCGAGTAATAGGATAATTTCATCCACGGTGTCGTCGATTCCCTTGGCACCACCGACATCCACGAAAAAATCCGCGATCTGCTCGTAGAGTCCGTAGCGTTGCCGATTGACACTCTCCAGCCTGGTGCGTGGGTCATGCTGGCCCAGCAATGGCCTGGTCGCCGGATCGTCGATCCTTTCCAGTTGAGAATCAATATCGATGTGCATCCAAACGACCGTCCCCCGCTCATGCAGATGACGGCGATTGGCCACTGAAAGAACTGCCCCACCACCGGTAGCCAGAACGATATTGGGATTTTGGGTCAACTCTGCTATCACTCGTTCTTCGTATTCTCTGAATACTTTCTCCCCCTGCCGTCCAAAAATATCGGCAATTGATAGCCCGGCACGCTTTTCCACGACGGCATCGCTGTCAAAAAACGGGCGATCAAGCCGCCCGGCAAGGCACTTGCCTGCAGTAGTTTTGCCACATGCCATGGGGCCGATCAGAAAAATGCCGCGCGAAGCTACCATGTAACCAACAACTACCCGCCGAAGCGTCTGCACGAATCAAGCGACGAACCAGGCCACGGATTAAAGTGCCTGCCATTTCGCGAACAACTGCCAGATCGGGAATCTGCTCCCGAGGGTGCACAGAGTGTTTCAAGCACAAAAGTATACACGAGCCCCTGACAGATTATTGGCTATAATCTATCAGGCAATCCGATCGCTATCTTTACAGTGCTTGAGGCTGCCGCTTAGGAATGGTCGTACGTGGTCGCAGGCGTTTTTAAAAAAATCATTGGCACGGCATTCAGCCTGTTTCTGGCTGCAACGGTTCTGCTGACAGGAGCCTACTTTTATGTCGCACCGGAAATGCCTTCGGTTACCGATCTCAAAAACATTCGCCTGCAAACCCCGCTTCGGATTTACGCTCGCGATGGGCAACTGCTCGGTGAGTTCGGCGAGCAACGCCGCATCCCGGTCGCGATGAGTGAGGTTCCGTCGCTGATGATCAATGCGTTCCTCGCTGCCGAAGATGATCGTTTTTTCGAGCACCCCGGGGTAGATTACGCGGGGCTGTTGCGAGCAACCATGAAACTGATCGAGACCGGGGAGAAAAAGCAAGGCGGCAGCACGATTACCATGCAACTCGCCAGGAACTATTTCCTGACCAGTGAGAGAACCTACAAACGCAAGATCAAGGAAATCTTTCTGGCCTTGCTGATAGAAAAAAATTTCAGCAAAAACGAAATACTCGAGCTATATCTGAACAAGATATTTCTTGGTCAACGCGCCTATGGCGTAGGTGCCGCAGCCGATGTGTATTACGGGGTAGCGGTGCAGGATCTCAATCTGGCGCAGATAGCGATGATCGCCGGTCTGCCCAAGGCTCCATCTGTATACAACCCGCTAAGAGACCCCCCCCTCTCGCTCAAGCGCCGCAATTACGTGCTGAACCGTATGCTGGAGTTGAAAATGATCGAGGCGACAACCCACACGGCAGCAACAATGGCACCGGTCACGGCGAAGTGGCATGATGCGATCATCGCAGTCGACGCGCCGTATGTCGCTGAAATGGCCCGACTCGAAGCGATAGAACGATTTGGCTACAACGCTTATACCGATGGCTACGAAATTCATACAACTGTCGAAAGTGATTTGCAGGCGCAGGCAAACAAATCCATACGGAAAGCGCTGGGCGAATATGACACGCGACACGGTTATCGGGGTGCTGAAAAACATTTTGGTGCCGATGTCCTGACCGACAGCGAACTGCTTGAAACAACACTTGATCAAATCAAGGAAGCAGGCGGGCTGATGCCGGCCATAGTGACCGAAGTTCATGACAAAACTTTCGAGGTGCTGATCAAGGGTGCTGGAAAAGCGACGATCGAGTTGGCTGGCTACAGTTGGGCGCACCGCTACATAGACCAGGACAAATATGGAACTGCGCCGCAGAGTGCCGATGAGGTGGTCTCGGTCGGGGATCTGGTGCGCGTTGAGAAACAAGACGCCGGATGGCAGCTCGGACAACTACCGAAGGTCAACGGCGCGATTGTCGCACTGGCTGCCGATAGCGGCGCGATTGTCGCGCTGAGCGGCGGCCTGGATTTTTCCTTGAGCAACTTCAACCGGGCAATCCAGGCGAAGCGACAACCTGGCTCCGCGTTCAAGCCGTTTATTTATTCGGCTGCCCTGGCGCACGGTTACACCCCGGCATCGATCGTCAATGACGCCCCCGTTGTTTTTACCGACTTTCGCACCCGTCTCGATTGGCGTCCGGTAAATTACAGCGGTAAATTTTTCGGCCCCACGCGCTTGCGCGAAGCTTTGAAGCATTCGCGCAACCTGGTCTCGATCAGGCTGGTCGACAGCTTGAGCGTGAGAAACACATTGGATTACATCATGCGGTTTGGGTTTGACCGTAGCGATCAACCATACAACCTGACGCTTGCGCTTGGCTCCGGGGCGGTCACGCCGCTCGGTCTGGCGAGCGGCTTCACCACATTTGCCAATGGTGGCGTGCGAGTCGAGCCGTACCTGGTCGACACAATCCGCCAGGCAGAAAAAACAATCTACGCAGCACAAACACCGAGGATTTGTGCCGAGGGTTGCGATCAGAAAATCAGCGATGCCCTGGACGCCGCCGTACGACTGGAAGCCACAGCGGCTTCGACTGCGACGACCTCCGGTTACGCTCGGCGGACCATTCCGTCGGGGGTCGCATACCAGATCAGCAGTATGCTGCAGGATGCCATCCGTGGCGGAACGGGACAACGCGCACTGGCGCTGAAACGCTCCGACCTGGCCGGAAAAACCGGAACGACGAACGATCAACACGACGCATGGTTCGTCGGGTTCAATCGCGATATTGTGACCGTAAGCTGGGTCGGGTTTGACGACCATCAACCGCTGGGGCGCTATGAAACCGGCAGCCGGGCCGCATTGCCGATGTGGATCGAATTCATGAAGGCTGCGCTCGACAACAAGGAAGAACGCTCCTACTTCAAGCCACCCAACATCGTCACCGCCAGGATCGATCCGGAAACCGGGATGCTGGCGCACCCCATGGATGAAGATTCGGTAATTGAAAGCTTTCGTGACGAATACCTGCCAAAAGATATCTCCAGTGGCGCTTCTGACAACAAGCAGCAAGAACAGCAGCCGGAAAAACTGTTTTGACCTGAAAGCACCATGGACGGTAGAAGCATTCCTCACATCCTCCACCAGACGTGGAAAAGTAAAAAACTTCCACGAAGCCTCGCCCGGTTTCGGCAATCCTGGTTGAACACGCATCCCGGGTGGGAACACCGCTTGTGGACCGACGAAGACAACCGCGCGTTCCTGCAAAAATACTATGCCTGGTTTCTGCCCGTCTACGACGGCTATGACAAGACAATCATGCGGGTGGACGCGATCAGGTACTTTTTTCTGTACCATTTTGGTGGCGTATACGCCGATCTGGATCTTGAGTGTTTACGCCCGATCGAACCTCTGCTTGAAAACAAACAGGTGGTTATCGGCTGCGAACCACCCGAACACCTGACCGACTATGAAGGTGTCGGAGGAAATAGTAGAATACTGTGCAACGCTTTCATGGCCTCGGTTCCGAAGCACGGCTTCTGGGAATATGTCATCCATGCGTTGCCGTCCTGTTGCGACGTGAGCGACCCGCTGTCAGCCACCGGGCCTTTTTTTCTCACCAAGGTGGGTGAAGCTTACGAGGACAAACAACTCCTCTCCATTGAGTCCCATGAAACTCTGTATCCGCTCGATAAAAATAAAACCGGTGGTCGTCGACGCGTCCAGCCGGCACTTGACCATGCGTACACAATCCATCACTGGAGGGGCTCGTGGTGGACGCCCGCCGGTTCCCCGACGGCCATTGCGAACAACGCCATGAAAAGAGCAACAGAACTTTCTGCGCGGCTGCTCACAGAAATCAAACCCTGGCTCAGACGCGCCTACTTGCTGATTCATCCGGACAGGGCGTTTCGCTACCTCTTGCACCTGACAGTGAGCGCGTCTTCACGCTTGACGTTCGTAAATGACGATATCCCCTCCGGGCAGATAGGAGTTGCAAAAGTATCTGGAGGGGTCTGCATCGCGCGCGTCTCGGTCGACAAGCTGGCGGCGCAGGCTGCGCTTGAAAAATCAGGTTGTCCGCTGGTGTCTTGCCTGATGGTGACCCGTGAGCGACTTGCCCTCGCTCAGAGAGCAATTCAATGCTTCCGCAGACAGACTTATCCGAACCGGGAACTGGTCGTTATCGACGACGACCCGAGCGATGAACTGAAGCACTGGATCGACGCCTTGCAGGATCCGCAGATTCGACACGTAAAGCTCTCAGGGAACAAGACTTTGGGCGAGTTGCGACAAATCTCAATGAGAGAAGCGCGCGGAGAATACGTGGCAGTATGGGACGATGATGACATCTATCACCCCGAACGGCTGCAGATGCAGATGCTGTCGATCTCAACGTTAAGCGTCGACGCCTGTTTTCTTCACAGGCACTTGTTATGGTCTCCCGAAAGAAGATACCTGTGTATCTCTGCGTACCGATTGTGCGAAGGCACAATGGTCGCGAAAAAAGAAAAACTGAGTGCCTACCAGGCTCTGGACAAGGGCGAAGATACGCTCTTATGCCATGAGCTGATCAAAAAATCGGATATTGCACTGTGCGATGGGCCAGGCCTGTACATCTATGTATTCCACGGCAGGAACACCTGGGGTACAACCCACTTCAAGAAAATATTTCACCATGCGTCACGGGAGTATACCGGTAGCGAGTACGACCGTGCGTTGATCGATCTGCAAAAAAAATTCGGCTGCACGCTCGATCAGCACGCGCCGGCATTTGCTGATGTCGCGCAGCAGATCAAAAACTCATCCGGGGAAAGCTCATCCGGGAACAAGGTGCCAACATCCACGTCGTCCGGCCCCGCTTCGTCCGGAAATGGCACCGATCGCACGCCGCATATCCTGGTATTGACACCAGTGAAAAACGCCACGCCGCATCTACAGCGGTTCGTCGAAAATCTGAATGCTTCCACGTACCTTAAAAATAAAATGTCCCTGGCGTTTCTCGAGAGCGACAGTGATGACGGTACTTACGAGGAGTTGGAAAAAGTGCTGCCACTATTGCGCGAGCGCTACGTGCGCGCCGAACTGTTCAAGCGCGATTTTGGATATCGTCCCTCGCGCCCCCGATGGGACATCAGCGAGCAGTTTACCCGTCGTTCGATTCTCGCCAGAAGCCGCAATTTGTTGATGAACCTCGCGCTACGCGATGAAGACTGGGTGCTCTGGATGGACGTAGACCTGCTAAGGTGGCCTGCCGATGCCATCGAGAGATTGCTGTCCCCGGGCGAAGATATCATCGTGCCGCATTGCGTCAAACCCGACGGCGACACGTTTGACCTCAACACCTTTGTTCTTGACGAAAACGCCGATCAACTGAACTGGGAGAGATACGTTTGCGATGGCATTTTGCAACCCCCGATAGGCTTCGGGCGCCGCTACCTGGGAGAATTTACCGGGCACGAGCGCGTAGAAGTCGACGGTGTCGGCGGCACGATGCTGCTGGTGCGCGCCGATATTCACAGGCAGGGTCTGGTATACCCCGCGTGTGCCTTCGACTTTTACATTGAAACCGAAGGGTTGGCAAGAATGGCAAAGGGGATGGGATACAGTCCCTGCGGTCTACCTGACCTGACCATTGTGCACAGTTAAACAGGGGCAGGTCCGATCGAGTCCGGACCACCAAACCGATGAACGGCTTCAATCAGAGCCATGACGTTTTCAACCGGCACGTCAGGCGTGATCCCGTGCCCTAAATTAAATACATGCCCTGGCCCGGGGCCAAAATCGTGGATGATCCTGCGCGCCTCCTCACGAATACGCTGCGGCGATTCGCACAGAACGGCCGGATCCAGGTTTCCCTGCAAAGCGACTTTATCGCCTACCCGTCTGCGTGCTTCCCCGATATTCGATTCTTGATCTATACCCAATGCGTCACAGCCGCTATCCGCCATCTCCTCAAACCAGCGACCCTTGCTTCTGGTAAACAGAACGCGCGGGATTATTTTATTCTCATGCGTGCGATACAGCCTTTCGATCGCGCGTTTGGTCGGCTCCAGCGAAAATGCAGGATATTTACTATCGGATAAAACGCCTCCCCAGGTATCGAAGATCATGACGCATTGGGCGCCGGCTTCAATCTGCGCGTTCAAATGCGCGGCAACCGCAGCGCTTAGCTTTTCCAGCAACGACCCGAGCAAGCGTGGCCGCTCACGCATCATCTTCAGGATCTGGCTGAAATCACTGCCGCTTGCACCCTCGATCATATAGACCGCCAACGTCCAGGGACTGCCGACAAAGCCAATGAGCGGCACTTTGCCGTCCAACTCGCTCCTGACCAGACGAATCGCATCGAGCACGTAGCCGAGGTCTTCCTCGGGGACTGGCTGGCGCAGTGCCGTGAGTGCTTTTTCATCGCGTATCGGATTCCGGAACCTGGGTCCCTGCCCCTCGATGAATTCCAGTTCAAGCCCCATCGCTTCAGGAATCACCAGGATATCGGAAAAAATGATCGCGGCGTCGAAATCGAAACGCTCAAGCGGCTGTAGCGTAACCTCACAAACGAGTTCCGGTGTTTTGCAAAGTGTCAGAAAGTCTCGCGCCTGCTCGCGCACCCTCCGATACTCTGGAAGATAACGCCCGGCCTGGCGCATAATCCAGATCGGTGTCCTGTCAACGGGTTGCTTCAGTAGCGCGTTGATCAAGCGATGGTTGCCTGATTCACCCATACGATCATAATTCCAGATGCTCGATGATTCCTTCCGCCGCCTGCCTGCCTTCAAACACGGCGGTGACAACGAGGTCGGCACCCCTGACCATGTCGCCTCCGGCAAATACCCTTGGATTGGAGGTCTGGAATTTTCGCCCCTCGTCATTTCCAACGACAACGACACGACCGTCGGTGTAAATATCTATCCCAAAGTCTTCAAACCATTCCGCGGGACTGGGTCGAAACCCGAAAGCGATGATGACCTGGTCTGCCGGCATGATTTCTTCGCTGCCGGCAACCGGTTCCGCGCGTTTTCGCCCGCGGCTGTCGGGAGCACCCAGTTTGGTCGTAACAAACCGAACGCCTTCGACCTTGCCGTCGCCGACAATCTCGATCGGTTGCCGGTTGAATACGAACGAGACGCCTTCTTCCTTTGCCATAACCACTTCATGGCGCGATCCCGGCATATTCTCTTCGTCCCGGCGGTAGACGCAGGTGACTTTTTTTGCTTGCTGACGCACCGCCGTACGGTTGCAATCCATCGCCGTATCGCCGCCACCCAGGACAATGACGCGCTGTCCCCGCATATCGACAAAACGATCGTCGCAGGCAGAAACCCGCATTTGCCGGGAAACGTTCGCTATCAGGTAAGGCAAAGCTTCATGTACGCCTTCGATACCCTCGCCGGGGAAGCCTCCACGCATCGCGGTGTAAGTCCCCATGCCCAGAAATACAGCATCGTACTCTTCAAGCAGGCACTCGAATGCAAGGTCTTTGCCGATCTCCGTACGCAACCGAAACTCGACACCCATTTCTTCGAGGATTTTTCGCCGGGTTAAAACAACCTGCTTTTCCAGCTTGAACGGCGGGATACCAAACGTCAGCAACCCACCTATTTCCGGGTAGCGATCGAAAACCACCGCGTTGATACCATTTCTGGTCAACACATCGGCGCAGGCAAGGCCTGCAGGGCCAGCGCCAACGATGGCAACCCGCTTGTCGGTCCACTGGACCTGGGAGAGATCCGGACGCCAGCCGGATTCAAGGGCTTTGTCGGTAATGTACTTTTCAACCGCACCGATCGTAACGGCACCAAACCCGTCGTTCAAAGTACAGGCTCCTTCGCAGAGACGGTCATGAGGACAAATGCGGCCGCAAATCTCCGGCAACGAATTGGTCTCGTGGCACATCTCCACCGCCTCTATCAACCTGCCTTCCTCAACCAGCTTCAGCCAGTTCGGGATGTAGTTATGAACGGGACATTTCCACTCGCAGTAGGGATTCCCGCATCCGATGCACCGCTCCGATTGCTGCGCCGCCTGTTCGGGATCGAAGTGACCGTAGACTTCTCGATAATCCTGCAGACGAACTTCGACCGCTGCCTTGGACGGGGTACGCCTCGGCAGGTTCAGAAATTTCATGTTATCCGCCATGGATGCAAGCAATCAACCAGTACCCGCTATCATACAGACAGATACTCATGTTTTGCACTTTGCAGCGCGCCCCACCAAGTGTCAAGCCGCCCGGGCGCGTGTACAGGCACTGCAAACACTAGTGGAGATGCCCGGAGCCCGCTGTCGACGGCCCCGAGAGGAAGATCAACGATGGTACCTGTTGCTCCGGTGTGGCATGGCGCTGTTGGTGCGACGTCTTTCCCGCTTCACAGCGGCGTCGGCCTTGCGCTTGCGCACGGTGGTGGGCTTTTCGTGGAACTCGCGCTTTCTGACCTCGGTCAACACCCCGGCTTTCTCGCACGACCTGCGGAAACGCCTGAGCGCGACGTCAAAAGGCTCGCTTTCCTTTACTTTTATTCCGGGCACTCTTTCCTACCATGATGATTCTTGATCGACGGTGGATTATACAGCCCCAGACAAGGTATGCAAAACACCCGTCGTATAATCGGGCAACCTTCACCGTACCAGGAACAATGACACTGGAATAAAGGATGCCGGACACCATACCACCAGACTCCGTCGGGCTGGTCAAACCCCGCCAGATCAATATACGACGTGAGCTACCACTCGACTGCGGAAGCAGGTTGCCGGAATTTTCCCTTTCCTACGAGACTTATGGGCAACTGAACCCGGCAAAAAGCAACGCGATCCTGGTTTGCCACGCGCTGTCCAGCGACCAGCACGCGGCGGGATACCACTCGATGGACGATAAGAAGCCCGGGTGGTGGGACGTCTGTATAGGCCCGGGCAAGCCGCTGGATACCAACAAGTTCTACGTGGTGGCACCAAACAATATCGGCGGCTGCAAAGGAAGCACCGGGCCAAACACGGCCAATCCGGCCGGCGGCGGATTATACGCCGCGAGCTTTCCCATCGTCACCGTTGCCGACTGGGTGAAAAGCCAGAGCTACCTTGCGGACGCGCTGGGCATCAAGTGCTGGGCCGCCGTGGTCGGAGGCAGCCTCGGCGGCATGCAAGCGATGCAGTGGGCAATAGATTATCCCGACCGCTTGCGCTATGCGGTAATCATCGCTGCCGCGGCAAAGCTGTCGGCACAGAACATCGCGTTCAACGAAGTGGCAAGGCAGGCCATCATTTCCGACCCAGCCTTCAAGGGTGGAAATTATTACGCGCACGGACAACCACGGAAAGGGCTGATGCTGGCACGGATGCTGGGTCATATCACCTATCTTTCAGAAGACGCGATGCGCAGGAAGTTTGGCCGCGAGCAGCGCGAAAACAAGCTTGGCTTTGGTTTCGACGTCGATTTCCAGGTCGAGAGCTATCTTCGCCATCAAGGAGAGTCTTTCGTCGACCGCTTCGACGCGAATACCTATCTGCTAATGACCAAAGTGCTGGATTATTTTGATCCGGCTTCCGACTACGATAACGATTTATCGAAAGCCTTCATGAAAACCAGCGCAAAATTCCTGGTGCTGTCTTTCACAACCGACTGGCGCTTTGCACCAGAGCGTTCGCGCGAAATCGTCAGGGCCCTGCTGGCGGCAGGCAAGCCGGTCAGCTATGCCGAGGTTGAAACGCCCGATGGGCACGACGCGTTTCTGAAGCCAATACCGGATTACCTGGCAATCTTCGGCGCCTATATGGAAAACGTCAGTTCGGAGATAAGCAGTGCGGGTTGATCTGGAAATTATTCACGATTGGATCCAGCCGGGATCAAGTGTGCTTGACCTTGGCTGCGGAGACGGCAGCTTGCTGGACAATCTTGCCAGGGTGCGTGGTATAGAAGGGGTTGGACTGGAGATAGACATTGGCAACATCGCTCGGTGCATCAAACGAGGCGTTAACGTGATTCAAGCAGATCTGGACAAGGGTTTATCCGACTATTTCCAACGCCGGCGTTTCGATTACGTGGTAATGACGCAAACGCTGCAGGCGATCCACCGTCCGGCAAAACTGCTCAACGAAATGCTCGGCATTGGCAGGGAGGGCATCGTCACGTTTCCCAACATGGGGTATTGGGAAAGTCGCTCCCAGTTGTTTTTCAAGGGAACGATGCCGATGACCAAGGCCTTGCCCGCAAACTGGTTTGACACTGAAAATATTCACCTGTGCACCATCAAGGATTTCGAAAACCTCTGCCGGGACAGTAGCATCCGCATCCTCGAGCGCATCGCGGTGGACCATGCCCACAGGGGCGGCTTCGGCACTCGCCTGATACCCAATCTGGTTGGAGAAATCGCCGTATATCGAATCACCCGCTATTGACCGGCGACCACCCGAGGGAAAGCAACCGGCGCCACGATCACCCCTTGCTTGCCCGATAACGCCCCCGAACAAAATGCACGTGCGTTACATGCAATAAATCGGCTATTTTTCTGATCCGGTGTTCTTCGTGCGGATCCAGACTGCCGTCCGCATAAGCGATGGACCACAAGTCTTCGACCAACTGAACCTTGCCTCCGGGGGACATGTGTTCGTTGACAATAGTCAGGTATTCATGCATCGACACGCTTTGCCGCTGCTCAGCAACGGCGCTACCCAGCAGTGCCTCAGCCTCGGCGGCACTCAGGCCG
Organism: Candidatus Oxydemutatoraceae bacterium; assembly: GCA_965226235.1. Classification (GTDB taxonomy): domain Bacteria; phylum Pseudomonadota; class Gammaproteobacteria; order Poriferisulfidales; family Oxydemutatoraceae; genus CAYFZO01. The sequence continues at coordinate 1,113,766 of OZ245335.1, forward strand.
TAGCGCTGCGCCAGCCGCGCAGAAGCCGCTTTCAGCTCCCTTTGGTCGATCTCAAAATCAGCGTGGCTGACCTCGACCAGCAATACCGCGTTGGCCAACTGAAGCGCACGCTGCTCATTGTCTTCCTGCGATTGCCTCGGGCGCTGCAACGCTCCCTTGAGTTTTTCAATCAATGACATACCAGTTCAACAAATCGACAGGCCGGATTCCAGTAATGTTTCGATCCTGCTGTCTCCAGGTCCACCTGAACCTCGCAGCCAGTATCGCGGCAAGCAACACCGCCCGACTCACGCACCCGGCCAAGGTAACATAAGCCGGAAAACCACCCAGGCGTTTATTTGGTGACAGCCTGACGGTCGCCCACGCAGGTTGGTTATATACCATGAAGCCGATTTTAAGCCAGGCAACTGCCTTGAGACAATCGATCGGATGGAGGACCGGCAAGCCAGCCTGCTATTTGCCCTGAGGTGACCTGCCTGACTTGGCGCAGATCGCTATGAGACTGCGTCCCGCGATGATCTTTCCCCCGTAATCCGGTCCATGCGAAGTGAGGATTTTTCCATTCTTCTGACGCGAAAGGCACTCGGATGGTTATGGCATTCGTAGGGGCGACGCATGCCTCGCCCAACAACACGTCGGTACAAATTCACCCGCAGAGGGCGACACAACCCGGTACAACATGGCCTGCCGGGCACCACCAGCGACGGGGGTGCCGGCTGTTACAATGGCGCGGTCACTACAATCGGCAACGACCGCATAGCTCACTGGGCTACACGACCTCAGCCGAGTACGCAACACGAGCAGCCTGATAAGATGTTTTTTCCTCAGTTCAAGTGGACCTATTATCAGGGGGAAGATCAAATGTATTATCAAAACCCCGAGTCATCGCAAGCCGCATGACTCACATAAAACTGTCTCCGATGAGTCCGGGGCGAACCAATCTGCATTTGATAACGGAGTTGAAGAAAATAAGTCACCTCAAATGAGTTCAGACCATAGCCAACCCGAGCCGACCCCAAACCTGGTACCCCTGCGTGGGTGCGCGATGAGTGGCTACGGCATGGGATCCTGGACGAAAGTCACCGCATCGCCCATCTCGGAGTTTTTCGGGCAACTCCAGGCACAGGGAACATTGAACGTTGCGCTGGACAAACCGATGCGGTTTAACCTGGATAAGGCCGTGTTTACTAACAACGAGCGCTATTATTGGGCCGCAGAAATCAATGGGAGTCGTTGCCTGATTAAAAGAGAGAAAAAAGACCCCTTACATCTCGTTGAAATTCTATCTCCCCATATACTCAGGAAAAAATTTCATTTGAAAGACGGTAGCAGCGTAGAAATAAAGGTCCCCTCCGATTCCATCCAGAAACTATCCTGGGAGACCAAAGTAATCTGGAGCATTTTCTGGCAAGGAAGAAGCACCTGGCATTACCGCAGAACCTATCGAGTGCTGATAGGGCCATTCTGGCTACTTCGCAGGCGGGCGTGTCAATCAGTCGATTACCGACCCAGGCTATGGAGTTCAAAAAAGCTTCGGGCCGATACTTCAATCTGCCACATCAATCTGGCGCGCAACCGGAATTTGCGCGGAGGTGAACGGCAGACAGAACTCCTGGTCAAGGCACTTGCCACCGAGGGAATCCCGAGGCAAGGCATCATCGTACTGCAACATGGTCCTTTGGCAAACCGACTTCAAAACAGTGCAAATCTGGAAGTTTGTCGAGTACGTAACCGGTTGTCAGCACTATTCGCGTGTCGGGGTGCGTCCCTGCTACACGCGCATGAAGCGCATGCAGCTCAGGTGGCATACGCTGCCGCCAGACTGTTTGGCGCACGGTACCTGATTACGCGTCGGCTGACGAAACCTGTTCGCTCCAATCCATACAGCACTGCCGTATACCGGAACGCGCAGACTGTAGTTGCCTTGACAGAAGCGAGCGAGGAAAGCCTTCGGGGACATTTCCCGATCACCCGCATTCCAGATGCGTGGAATCCGGAACCTGCCGATCCTGATGCCATACGTGAAATCAAGGAAAAATTTGCGGGCAAATTTCTCATCGGATATGTCGCCGCGATGGACGGCCCGGAAAAAGGGCATGCCGTCCTGCTCGAAGCAGCGAGAATTCTGCAACAGGATTCGCCCGGCATCCAGTTTCTTTTGCTTGGGAGCGGCAGCCTGGAAGAAAAACTCCAGCGTCAGGCCAGGGATGTAAGCAATGTGTATTTCGCCGGCTGGGTCGACAATCCTGTAACGTGGATTCGCGCTTTTGATCTCTTCGCCTTTCCTTCGTTGGTTGAGGCACTGGGGTCCAACCTGCTGGATGCGTTGCACGCAGGTGTACCTGTCGTAGCAAGCCGCGTGGATGGGATTCCGGAAATTGTCACTGATCGTTGCGGGGTATTGGTTCCCCCTGGAGATGCGAAAGCACTGGCAAAACAGTTGGGGCAGTTGTATCGATCACGGGAGTTGAGACAGAGCTTATCCGAGAAGGGAATGGAAAGAGCGAAACAATACAGCCCTGAACTGATGGCGAGAAAGTATATGGAAATCTACCGGGACCTTGGATTGACCTGAAACCAGGACAGGCACGCCTCGTTGCGCTGAAAATGCCTGCCTTCTATCCCGAAGGGGCCGACGTCCCGTCCTGCAAAAACGTGAAAGGCATGAACCCGATCGTCACGGGTCATGCGTCTGTCAGTTCCTCAGCCGTCACCGCCATGAGTTTGAAATAACGTGTCGAGTCTGAAAGGGGTTATCGTCACGACAGCCTGCTCATGCGAATTTTCAGCCGCCAGCCGAACTGCTGGACTCTGCTCAGGCAACGGGGTAAGTCATAGCGTGGGGGGTGAATCAAGCGAGTGTGACCTCATCCCCATGTAATATAATACGGTGCCAATGGAATGCTCCAACGCCCATCTCGGAAACATACCCGTACGCGTCGAAGCAGGCGTCAAGCTGACAGCGGAAAACAAATGCGGTTTCTGCACCAACAGCAAATGTTGCCTGTATATAACCCAGGCGATCGACACGCCGAGAAGCAAGCAGGACTTCGAACATCTGCTGTGGCAAGTCTCTCACGGCAACGTAAGAGTGTACAAGGACGAGGACGGTTGGTACCTGCTGTTTGAAACGCGTTGCACCCATTTGCGCCCGGGCGGTCTGTGCGGCATATATGAGCAGCGCCCTCAAGTCTGCCGCGATTACAACAACGATCATTGTGAATTCGATGAGCCTGCCGAAAACGGATTCATCCTGCATTTCACCGACTACGAGTCGCTGTTGATTTACTGCAAGAAGCGCTTCAAGCGGTGGGCACGCGGTTGATGCCGATCCCTCTGCCGCCTTCACTGGATCTCGAAACGCTGCTGGGGCATGTGGTGGCGATCGCAGAAAAAGCCGCCGTCGGCGTATGCCGGATCTATCGACGTAACTTTACGGTGGATTACAAGGACGACAAATCGCCCCTGACCGAGGCCGATCTGTTCGCGCACGAGATGATCCAGGAAAGACTGACGCAAATCACCCCGCAACTGCCGATACTTTCCGAAGAAAGCGGAGACATCTCCTTTGAGGAGCGCGCGGCCTGGGAAACCTATTGGTTGGTTGATCCGCTCGACGGTACCCGCGAGTTCATCAACAAACGCGATGATTTCACGGTCAACATTGCCTTGATTCACCGCCACCGCTCAGTGTTGGGGGTCGTTTACGTGCCGGTGATGCAGACCTGCTACATGGCGACGTTCGGGAAGGGGGCCCGCAAGCGTACTGCCGAGGGGGAAGAGCATACGATACGGGCGCGTGATAGCGCACGGGATGATGGGCCGGTCATCGCCGTCAGCATTTCGCACACCGGCGCCACGACCGAAAAGTTCCTGGCCGAGATAGGCAGACACAGCCTGGTGCGCCGTGGAAGTCTGCTCAAATGCTGCCTGATCGCCGAAGGAAATGCCGATTTTTATCCTCGGTTCGGCAAAACCGGCGAATGGGATACCGCCGCCGGACAGTGCATACTCGAAGAATCCGGCGGTGCACTGACCGATTTTTCAGGCGCTCCGCTTCGGTATAACACGCGGCAGTCATTGATCAATCCTCCTTTTGTCGCCTGTGGGCCCGCGGCGCCCGACTGGCAGGAGGCGATGCAACGCATCGATGGGATCAAGCGCGACTGACTCACCTGGCGCCTCCCAACCGCACCTTCTCTTCCAGGGAAAAGCCACGCAACCAGACCCGAAGACCGGAGCAGCCTGAAATTCTCAGGCAAATATCGCTTTACGGCAACAGAAACCGGTAGAGTTCGGCGCTGGGCGATCTTGCCACACATAGGGTGTGGCCAGAGGCGGAATCGAACCACCGACACGAGGATTTTCAGTCCCCTGCTCTACCGACTGAGCTATCTGGCCACGTGACGTGATCGGACCCGTTGTTATTCTTCCGGCGGGACGAATTCCTGGGGCTTCTCGGAACCTTCACCGAATAGAAACTTCTCCATTTCTTTTTCGAGGAATTTGCGCGCTTTAGGATCGACCGGGTTCAAGCGGTATTCGTTGATCAGCATGGTTTGATGATTGAGCCACGCCTGCCAGGCTTCCTGGCTGATGTGATCGTATAGGCGCTGCCCGAGATCGCCTGGATAAGGCGCATATTCAAGACCGGGTGCTTCCTTGTTCAGTTTGCGGCATTTGACGCTACGTACCATTACATTCCTCCGAAGTTGCTGGCAAAGCAAGTTTTGCCAGCAGTTTTCCAACTGGAGCAGGAACGCCCGCGTGGCTGGCATCGCATATTTTATACCAAATGAAATCGTTGCCGTTCCCAGTGGGGTTTCGTGGCCGCTCTCGTAACCGAATGCCCACGGGATAAATATCGAGACCGAAGTGCGTAAACTCGTGGTGGAGCCTGCTCCAGCGATACACTTCAGCACCGACACCAACCTGCCGCCGACACCAGTTGAGCGCGTCATCGCTCCGACCGATTTCCGGCAAACACAACAGCCCACCCCAGATACCGGTTGCCGGTCGGCGTTGCAGCAACACTTCGTTGTCATAGGTGATCATCAACATGGCGACAGAACGCACCGGCCGGCGGCGTCTGGGGGCCGGCGTCGGGCGATCGGCAACACGGCCCTCAATCCTTGCCCTGCAATCCGACGACACCGGGCAATCACCACAGCGTGGTTGCGCGGGGGTGCATAACATCGCCCCCAGATCCATGATGGCCTGGGTGTAATCTGCCATACGCTTCCGAGGCAACAGCTCTGCCGACAATGCCCACAAACGCTTCGCTGCCTCAGCCTTCCCGGGCCAACCCTCGATGTCCCTGTGGCGCGCCAGGATCCGCTTGACGTTGCCGTCAAGGATCGGAAAAGTCTGATCGAAGCAAAGCGCGAGAATCGCCCCCGCGGTCGAGCGACCAATGCCCGGCAATTGCCTGAGAAGCTCATACCGGGAGGGTAGCTCACCATTGAACTGCTCGCATAATTGCCTTGCGGCAAGGTGCAGATTCCGACCTCTGGCATAGTACCCCAGACCAGCCCAGAGCCTCAGAACCTCGTTGGGTGAAGCAGCGGCAAGCACCCTCACCGTCGGGAAACTTGCGATAAAGCGCTCGAAATAGGGAACGACGGTACGCGCTCGAGTCTGCTGCAACATGATTTCCGACACCCACACCCGGTAGGGGGTCCGATCAAGTTGCCATGGCAGGTCCCTGCGACCTTCTCGGTCATACCAGGCAAGCAACCGGTCACTGAAGCTGGCAGACATGCTGGTGCGTGTATCCGCGGATGTACAAATTATTGCCGCTCGGCCGATACCCCCGGCGGATAACCTCGAACTACTGTCGGGCCCGCAGCAGCAAGGCCAGCGGGGTGCTGCAACCAGCCGTTATCTCAGAAGGGGAGTTTTTTGCCTCCAAAAATCGAACCAATGCCCTCCTTGATGCGATCCTTGACCGTATCGACAACACGGTCTTTGTCTTGCAGAAGTTCCTCTGTGTTTTCCCCCAGTACCCTCTGGACTCCCTCCTCAATCAACTCTTTGGCCGCCTTGCGCACTACGCCCAAATCCAGTGAGTAGTCGATATCATCAAACGGCCCGCTGATCCTGATCGCAAGGGGAAGATTTGGCTGCGCCCGACCCGATTTACATGTTGCGGAACACAAGCCCGTCTGTATCCTGTAATCGACTCGCGCGGAGACGAGGTCAATATCACCTGCTCCCTGCGCGCGCAGAAAGGGCATGTCGATCTGCAAATCGTCGTTTTTAGCGACGCCCTGCTTCAGGTCGAAACTTGCATTGATGCGATCCAGCACTACCTCGTCACCGGAATTTTTGCGCGGTCTCTTTTCCAGAAAAGCGATCGCGCGCTCGAGATTCGCCGCAAGCTTCGGCTCTTTCAACCCGCCTTCCACGATAGACAGCTCGACCTGTCCATCGAGCGATTTCGTCAGGGCTTGCGCGTCGTCACCACTGGCTCGCAGTTGCCAGGACAGGCCTCCGGTACCTCTTACCGCCCACGTATCCTCCGGCGCAAACGCCGTAATGACCCGTGCGAGATCAACGCCGTCCGCTCTGCCCTGGGCAGACCACCGCGTCGCCCCTCCCTCGCGCCCCGCTTGAATCGATGCATTGCCGTCGACCTTCCCGCCAAAAACCATCGCTACCAATCTGGAGACATCGATCCTGCCACCGTGGGAAGCAACTTCGGTATGCAGATCATCTATGGGAAGCTCGAGGGGCATGGCGGAAGCCTCGACCTCGTCCGGTGGCGGCAAGTACTTTGCCACATCGATGGAATCCACATCAGCGGCAAGTTTCATCTGCAGCATCGGTGCCCAGGCGACCTCACCCTGCACCTGCAAGCGGCTGTCGTCGAGCGTCATCGCCAACTGACGGATCGTAGCAGTGACCTGCTCTCCATCCAGGACTGCAGCAAGGTCTCCTGAAGCGGAAAATTGCTGGAACGCCTGCCTGCTACGGGTCTGTGGCAATTCGACCTGCAGGATCCGTGTCAAATCACGAAGATTGAAAGTGTTGCTGTTGACCTTCAGATCCATGGTACGTCGCGAGGAGAGCAGCCCGGCGATCGAGCCGTCCATGTCAATGTGCGCTTCACCGAGGTCTACGCCAGCCTGTTCGAGCAGCAACCGGTCCTGCGCCAGGTCAAAAACGGCGCTGGCTACAAGCCTGGCATCCACAGCAGGGTCGTCGCCACGCTGAAAGCTTCCCCTGGCATCCAGGTTTTCCATGTTGATCCGTTCAAGGGAAGGATCGATCATGATCGAACCGGCCAGATCCATGCTGACAGAGAACCCGCGGGAATGGTCAAGCATCGAGCCATGCAAACGAACCGCAGTTGGGTTGCCCGGTGCGATCGCTCCGACTTCCAGGTTCAGTTGGTCCACCTGAACATGCTCCTGAGTGCGCTCGTCACGCCACACCACACCGGCACCGGTAACCGAGATCCCGACAAGGCTCAAGCCGGGAAGGATGGACATCAAGTCGAAGGATGCGTCTTCTGGCGCAGCAGAATCCGCAGACGATTCTCCCTCCCAGTTATTCCGTCCATCAGAGGCAACAAGCAGCGAGACCTGTGGTTCGGACAAAGTGATCTTTCCAATTTCCAGCCGTCTCTGCAACAGCGGCCAAAGCTTGAGTTGAGCCGACGCACGCTGGATAAAAACAAGCTCCTCCTCGAACGGTGCCGGACTATCGATTGATATCCGCGCAACATCCAGACTGATAACAGGAAACAAATCCAGCTTGATTTCACCTCCGATGTCGATCGTATACCCTGTTGCCTGCTCCGCTACAGTCGCTATCTGCTGTTTGTACTGATTTGGATCTATGCTGATTGCTACCAGCAACAAGGCGACGACAAGCACCACGGCAATGGCGCCGAAACCAATGAGCAGACGTATGATAATTTTGGGGCCTTTGGACATTGTGTTCAGACTCACCCCCGATGAACGAGGGGCTTTCTGTCCGGGTTTTCCCAGTCGCCAGACTTGCCGCCCGATTTTTTCAACAGACAGACATCGGTAATCGTCATGCCGCGATCTGCTGATTTGCACATATCATAAACGGTTAACAGCGCGGTTTGCACGGCGAACAACGCCTCCATCTCGACCCCCGTGCGGGCGTGTGTCCGAACCTCTGCCTCGCACACGACGCACGCAGGATCGTCACGAGTCTTGAACTCGACGGCAACCGACGACAGCGGTAACGGGTGACACAGCGGTACAAGATCGGCCGTCCTTTTGCATGCCATAATCCCCGCGATCCTGGCCACCGCCAGCACGTCACCTTTCTTGCCTCCCCCCGATTGAATCAACCCCAGTGTTTCAGGCAACATCAGAATGATCCCCGACGCCACCGCTATCCGATGCGTTACCAGCTTCGACCCAACATCAACCATGTGCGCTTCTCCGTGCTGGCTCAAATGCGTTAGCTTGCTCATTGATTTACTGTGCTACAGTCGGGTGGGTTGGAAGTGTAACACTTGGGAGGAAGTCCATTCGGGCCACGGACCACGAGAATGATCACTGTCAAGTATTTTGCAAGCCTGAAAGAGCGGCTCGGCAAACCCGAGGATCATTTCGACGCGACAACGTTACGCACTGTGGAAGATGTGTGGAAAAAAGCCACGGGAAATATTCCCTTGGAAAATGTCCTGTGCGCGGTTAACCAGGAATACGCACCAATCAGCGCGAGCGTGCGGGACGGAGATGAAATTGCATTTTTCCCGCCTGTCACCGGTGGGTGATGGTCAGCGCAATGCGAGAAACAGATTGCGCCCACCACGGTGAAGTTGCAGCAAAATCGGTTGGGTAGGTGAAATTGCGCGGCGAAAATCGTCAAAATCATCTATGTGCACACGGGCTACCGTGAGGATCAGGTCTCCCTGGCGCAGGCCTTGCTGGAAAACTTCGCTGTTGGGGTCGATACCTTTTACCAGCACCACGTGCTCGACATCGAGATCAGCAGCAGCTTTCGTGAGTTGCAACACCGCCCCACCAAGACGCTGATCCAGTTTTTCGCCTTCGATCGTTTCTTCCTTTAATGCTTCGATCATGGCGGTAATCTCCAGGATGCGATCACCGCGCAACACTTCGATCGAAATTTTCGAACCGGTCCTGAGCAAGCCGATATAATTGCGCATATCAGCGACATTCCTGGTTGGCTTGCCATTGATCGACAGGACAATGTCTCCAACTTCGAGGTCGGCTTTTTCCGCTGCCGAGCCCGGATAGACCATCGCAATCACAACCCCGTAATCACGCTCGGTGCCAAAAGCTTTGGCCAGATCAGGGGTCAGCGACTGTACCGCAACACCCAGCAAGCCACGCCTGACTTCACCGAATTCAAGCAACTGTCCGGCAACATCCATCGCCATGTTGATCGGTATGGCGAACCCGATACCGATGTTGCCACCGTTGGGGCCCAGGATCGCGGTATTGATGCCGACCAACTCGCCGGCAAGGTTTACCAACGCGCCACCGGAATTGCCTCGGTTGATCGACGCGTCGGTTTGAATGAAATCTTCATAGGACTCGATCCCCAGACCGCTTCTCCCAAGCGCGCTGACAATGCCCGACGTAACGCTTTGCGTCAAACCAAAAGGGTTGCCTATGGCAACCACAAAATCGCCGACACGCAGTCGTTCAGAGTCGCCGATGAGAATTTCTGCCAGATCTTCCGCGTCTATTTTCAAAATGGCTATGTCGGTACCAGGATCCGAGCCGATCACCTCGGCATCAAAGCGTCTGCCGTCCGACAAAGCCACGACAATATTTTGTGCGCCCCGGATGACATGGTGGTTGGTAATGACATGCCCTTGTTCGGCGTCGATGATGACGCCCGACCCCGAGCCGCCACGCTTTCTTTCCTGTGGTGGCAACGATTCGCCAAAAAACCTGCGAAAGAACGGATCCTGGAAGGGTAATCGCTGCGGCACCAGGATGGTCGATTCGGTCTCAATGTGCACCCCCGACGGCAGCACCGACTCGAGCATTGGCGCAAGCGTCGGTAATTGCGCGTTGCCTGGGTTGCTGGCAGCGGTGCCTGGAACCAACAGCACGGCGCACACGGCCAACGCGCCGACCTGCGGGTATCCGGATGGTATCAAACCCATGACCGAAGACGAAACGTATTACACCGACCCATGAAAGTAAGGGGTCAATAAAGAGTAATGCGATTATAAAGTTTACACACGGGATTTAATCCTGTAAGATACCTCTAACATTAGGAGGTATTTATGAAATCCGTCACAGTTCAACAGTTCTTTAAACAGTTTCCCGATGACAATGCCTGTCTTGGATTCCTTATGCGCAAGCATTACGGGGAAGAGCTGGACTGTCCGCATTGCGGCGAACATCACAAGTTTTACCGCATCAAGCGTCACCCTGCCTATAAGTGTGGAGGCTGTGGGTATGAAATCTATCCAATGAAAAACACTATCTTTGCAGGCTCCCACACACCCTTGCAAAAGTGGTTTTATGCCATCTACCTCTTTACTACCACAAGACACGGAGTGCCCGCCTTGGAACTTCACAGGCAGCTTGGGGTAGCATATCCAACTGCTTTGAGAATGGCTCATAAGATACGTGAGCACATGGCCGACACAGACGGAGACAACCCTCTTGATGGCGATGTAGAAATTGATGAGACGTATATCGGTGGTAAGGTCTCTGGTGGTAAGCGTGGGCGTGGTGCTCCTAACAAGACGATTGCATTTGGCATGCTGGGCAGGGATGGTGATGTAATGACCAAGGTAGTCCCGAACGTCAAAAAACATACCTTGCAGCCAATTATCAAGGAAAATGTCAAGCAAGGCAGCACAGTCCATACCGATGAGCTTCGTTCTTATTCTGGCCTTCACAAGGAAGGGTTTGAGCATAAGAAGGTGAATCATGGTGCTGGTAAATGGGTAAGCGGTGGAAGTCATGTCAACCGTATTGAAGGCTTTTGGGCGCGCCTCAAGTTGAGTAGTCGAGGCACACATATTCATGTCTCTAGGCGTCATCTTCGGAAGTATCTGAAAGAGTTTGAGTTTCGCTACAACTATCGGGACAAACCCGAGCAGATGTTCCATGCTTTGTTGAAGACCCTGTAGCAATTGCATTCAGTATTTGCCAGAAACGCCCGTCCGCTACGGATGGGTGTTCCTTAGAAAAGCGATCCAGCTTGCCTTTCTTACGTGCCTCTTCGAGGCTTAGATACTTGCCTATAGCCATCTACCCGTCACCGTTATCGCCCGTCGAAGCATATATTGCCAACACGTATTCAATAATTTCCTTACTGTATTTGTTAGTCCTTTTAACTGGAAGATCACCTGCTTCTATTCTATAAAGGAATCCTTTGGCTGCATCCCTTTCATACGTATTTTGATATATCTCTTCTCCGCTAGGAGAAACCTTGATGTTTGGGAAATTATTTTCACTTATAGCATCAAACACAGTTTTAGCTTTTTTCTTTCTTCGGGGACTGTTTTTCATTACAACAGCTGAGTTTCTTATGATATTCAACGCTTCTCGTTTGCTAATCCAAGTTTTTGTAACGGGAATTTTTACAAATTGTTTGGCCCCCTCTTTGAAAGAAATTCTGCCTGAAGCCCATGCTTTAATTTCAGGAAAAGCAAAAATCACCAGAAGCGATGCTGCAATACAAAAACTAGCTATATTAATTACCAGACTATAATTTAGAAAAATTTCACTCAAGATTTGTGCTCCAAAATAATCCATGAGCCAAAACCAAAACAGAATAGTGTGTCTTCGCATACACGCATACTAGCCACCCACGTTCCGTGTGTCAACTTTATAATCGCGAAGAGTAATGAAAAAAACTGCCCGGATGCATCCTTGCCGACAGGCAACGCATGGAAGCGCCACGTATTCGCGAGACGCTTCCATGGTGCATTGTGACCAACCTCACTGCTGCTCTTCGATGAGAATTTTCCGGGACTGCACCTCCGGGACCTTTTCTACATGGACTTCGACCACTCCATTTTTGATCCTGGCGCTGATGCTGTCCCTGTTGGCCGACTCCGGTAAGGTAAAGGACCGTCTGAACAGACCGTCGACCCTTTCGATATAGGTGTACCCCTCGTGCTTTTCCTCGCCGTGCTCGTGCCGTTGCCCGGATACCACCAATTGATCGCCGTTGACTTCAATGTCGATATCTTCTTTTCCGACACCGGGCAAATCCATACGGAACAGCCAGGCGTTTTCTTTCTCGACAATGTCTGCGGCCGGGGTCATGTAGCACCGTTCATGATCCTGTGGCGCGACCGCGAACAACGGCTCCCACAATGGGCTGGCCAGACTGAAAAAAGAATTTTGCTTCATCTCCATTTTTCCCTCCTTGATATGCAAGTGATTGCTTATCCGTTTTATGAGGGCTATCACAAAAAAATCAATACGTCCCGCGGCAACCGACCCGCTCCGGCTTCATCGGGCCTTCGATTCAAAACGACCCGCAGCACGGTTTTTCAATACCTGGTCCGGCTCAAAAATCTCTCCGTTCATCGCGATATAAACGCCGGGGGGTAACAACCGAACGGCACCGACGGCAAAGCCGAGGTTGAAATCAGCATCGGTGTCCTTGAACCTGGCGGGCAACATCGCACCAGTGAGAAGGATGGTTTTTTCCGTCTGCGCTCCAAGCGCCGTGGCGGTATCCACCATGGTGTCGGTGCCGTGCGTAATCACAAAATACCTGCCATCGCTGGCTTCGACTGTCTCCTTTATCTGACGCCTGTCGGCATCGTCCATGTCCAGGCTGTCTTTTCGTATCAGCGTTTTGATACGGTACTCGAATCCGACACCCGCTCGTTGAAGAATTCCTGCGGCTTGTGGTTCCCCGATCCGGTAATCGCTCAGCGCATCGTGGTACACCTTGTCAAAAGTGCCGCCCGTCGCAAGAATGATGATCTTCCCTGCTCTCACCCTGCACACCTCCATGCTTCGCTGCTGCCCCTGCCAGACCGCATTGTAACGCCAGCGACATGCAGCGGATGGCGCGGCAAAGACAACAACCTCTCGCTGCCGCAAGGATCGGGATATGCCGGTCTTCGATAAAGATATGCCATCATTTCATAACTGCCGAGTGTGGCAGACGCGTGCCGCACACACTTATATTAGCTCTACACATAGCTTTCGCCACCGCGAGAAATCATTCCGCCACCGCTTCGGGCAGTTTTTGGCCAGGCGCTGAAGCGGGCACGGGTGATATATCATCCATCGTAATTTCTTTCAGAGGAAAAGGCCATGAAAACTACTAAAGAAAACCAATTCGACTTCGTTGAGAAACGGTTTTTTCATTTGGAGGATGCATGAAGCTCGTAACTGCAATAATCAAACCCGGCAAACTCAATGACGTGCGTGATGCGCTGACAGGTATCGGCGTTCAGGGCATCACCACCAGCGGGGTAAAAGGCTTCGGGCGCCAGAAAGGCCACACGGAGTTGTACCGGGGGGCGGAATATAAAATCGACTTTCTGAACAAAGTCAAAATTGATGTCGCCATACCGGACACTTTGTTGGATAAAACAATCGAAGCGATCTCCCAGACCGCCCGTAGCGGTGAAATCGGAGATGGAAAAATCTTTGTCGCCAACCTGCAGCAGGTCGTACGAATTCGTACCGGTGAGACCGGCGAAGAAGCCATATAACAGGTAATCCAGGAGAAAAACCAATGGAAATGCAAATTTTTGAACTGCAGTATGCGCTGAACACATTTTATTTTTTGGTGTGCGGCGCGCTCGTGATGTGGATGGCCGCCGGCTTTGCCATGCTCGAGGCTGGCTTGGTTCGAGCCAAGAACACCACTGAAATCCTGACCAAGAACATCAGCCTGTTCGCGGTAGCCTGCACCATGTACATGGTTTGCGGCTACGCGATCATGTATCCGGAATCGGGAACGCTCTTTCTGAGCGGCATCGGCGCGGACGGCGTCGAGGGCGGAAGCACTTACGCGCCTTCCGCAGATTTCTTTTTCCAGGTAGTCTTTGTCGCCACGGCAATGTCAATTGTTTCGGGTGCTGTAGCCGAACGGATGAAGCTTTGGGCATTTCTTCTGTTTGCCGTAGTCATGACGGGATTTATCTACCCCGTAGAGGGCAACTGGACCTGGGGCGGAGAAGCCGTGTTCGGGCTGTACACCCTGGGAGACCTCGGGTTCTCTGACTTCGCCGGCTCCGGTATCGTGCACATGGCAGGAGCCTCTGCCGCCCTGGCCGGCGTCATGCTGCTGGGCGCCCGGGCAGGGAAATACGGAAACGACGGCAAACCCCGCGCCATTCCGGGTGCCAACATGCCGCTGGCGACCCTGGGTACGTTCATTCTTTGGTTGGGCTGGTTCGGCTTCAATGGTGGTTCGGTGCTGGCAACTGCCTCGACGGAATCGGCAAACAGCGTCGCGATTGTGTTTCTGAATACCAACGCCGCCGCGGGAGGGGGGCTGATCGCGGCACTGATTACCGCCCGCCTGCTGTTTGGCAAAGCCGACCTGACCATGGCATTGAATGGCACGCTGGCTGGGTTGGTGGCAATTACTGCCGAGCCTTCGACACCAACCGCGCTGCAGGCTGTACTGTTCGGTGGCCTGGGCGGCCTGCTGGTGGTTTTTTCCATCCTGTTCCTGGAAAAGATGAAAATCGACGATCCGGTCGGCGCAATCTCGGTACACGGTACCGTCGGACTACTCGGGTTGCTGTTGGTGCCCATCACCAACGAGGGCTCAAGTTTCAGTGGTCAGATAATCGGCGCGGCAACGATTTTCGTGTGGGTCTTCGTTGTGAGCCTGATCACCTGGTTCATCATCAAGAGCATCATCGGGCTACGCGTTTCCGAGCAGGAAGAACTGGACGGAGTCGACCAGGTGGAGTGCGGCATACAAGCCTATCCGGAATTCACCGCAAGTGGCGGTAGCGCATCGTAACCGCACGGATCTCATGGCAAGGCCCTATTGACTCGACGCGTTCAACAGGGCTTTGACCTTGCCGGATGTCCGGCAGCAGAAAAAGCAGTGGCAAGGGGCTGCGGAACCGGCCTCGGCAACTCGTCCAGACAGTCTCCAGGCAGGTCTGGGCGCAGGACTTTGGCGGCGAACCGAGGTCTACGGTAACAGCGTCAAGCAAGGGTGGCTTCGGTCGAATCCACCGATTTCACTCGATGTTCTGAATCTGCTCTCGCATCTGCTCGACCAGCGTCTTCGCATCGATGGCGATGTGCGCCGTTTCCGTGTCGGCAGATTTCGAGGAGATGGTGTTGATCTCGCGATGCATCTCCTGCATCAGGAAATCCAGACGTCTGCCGATCGGTTCCGAGCGCTTGAAGATGGCATTCAGTTCCTGTACGTGGCTGTCGCAGCGGTCGAGTTCTTCTTCTATGTCGGCGCCGATACAGAACTTTTGCGCGAGCAGCGTTGCCTCCTGTGCCATGCGTTGCGGATCGAGTCCGGTATCCACGCCGGCAAGTTTTTGGGAGAACCTTTCCCGTGCCGCCGCCAACACCGCTGGATAGCGGTGACGCAGCCTCGCGACAACCTCGGCAAGTTCATCGCAACGCGCCAGGATAAATTTTTCCAGTCTCGCCCCCTCCGCCTGCCGCGATCCGACCAGATCATCCAGCACCTGATCGAGCAACTCCAGCGCGTGCCCGCTTATCCGTAGCGGGTCGACCGACTCGACCATGCCGACAACACCACACCTCTTCACAACGTCAAGCAGCGAAGGCGGCGCCCATTGGAACCCTGCTTCGCGCAATAGCTCTGCGGCCCTGCCCATCTCCCGCGCGAGCGCGACCAGTGCTTCGTGATCGAACTTCGGAAACGCGGCCGCATTTTGTGGTTTCAAGTCAATCGTGCATTCGACTCGTCCACGAGCAAGTTTTGCGTGTATTTTCTTGTTGATATCCGCATCGAGCGGTCGAAGAACCCCTGCCGTACGTAACGCCAGATCGAAGTAGCGATGGTTGAGCGTTTTGATTTCACAACCAAGAACGTTATCCTGCACTATACGCTCACCGTGTGCATAGGCTGTCATGCTGCACGTCATACCATTGCTCCAACTACAAACTTCACGCGCAGGGACTATACAGTAGAATGCCAGCATTGTTCTGACGATCGTCGATGAGAAAAAACAAGCGAGCACCCGACGAGTTGCGGGAAATCAAGTTTACCCGTGCCTACACTCGATACGCTGAAGGTTCGGTGTTGGCCGAATGCGGCTGCACCCACGTGCTGTGCAACGCCAGCGTTGAAGACCGTGTGCCGGCATTCCTGAAAAACAGCGGTCGAGGGTGGATTACCGCCGAATACAGTCTGCTGCCGCGCTCGACGCATACACGGGTGCAGCGCGAAGCCGTCAGAGGTCGTCAACAAGGCCGGGTAATGGAAATCCAGCGTTTAATCGGGCGGGCGTTACGCTCGGTCGTGGATCTGGAAGCCTTGGGCGAGCGCTCGATCGTGCTTGACTGTGACGTGCTGCAAGCCGACGGCGGCACTCGCGTCGCCGCGATCAACGGGGCATTTATCGCGTTGCGGGATGCCGTAGATCACCTGCTGAACAGCAACAAATTAAAGCAAAACCCGCTTCACGGCATGGTGGCCGCCATTTCAGTCGGAATCTGCAATGGGGAAGTGTTGCTGGATCTGGACTACTCCGAAGACAGTCGTGCCGAAGCGGATCTGAACATCGTAGCCAACGAAGTCGGTGGATTTGTCGAGATCCAGGGAACTGCCGAGGGACATGCGTTCCAGCGCAATGAACTCGAGGCAATGCTGGATCTGGCGCTGGCAGGCACCCGGAAAATCATTGACCTGCAACGCAACGCGCTTGAAAGTTGAACCCCAAAGTTGGACTCCATCGTCATCGCCAGTTCCAACCGCCGCAAGCTCGATGAAATCGCGGCGATATTGAGGGGACACATACCTCACCTGCGACCACAGGGAGAGTTTGGGCTGAGAACGCCGCCAGAAACCGGAAACTGCTTTTCTGAAAACGCGATCGCCAAGGCGCGCCATGCCTGCAATCGCACCGGGTTGGCAGCGATCGGCGAGGATTCCGGTCTTGAAGTCGATCTGCTGAATGGAGAACCCGGAATACGATCCGCCCGATACGCAGGCGAACATGCCAGCGACTCCGACAACCTCGAGTTATTGCTGAAACGGATCAGGCACTTCCCGGCGCAGCAACTGACAGCGAGATTTCGTTGCGCCATCACCTACATTGACCGCAACACATCGGCCGATCGCCAGCCGCTGCTCGTAGAGACCACCTGGGAAGGCCGTCTGCTTAAATCTCCTCGTGGAAAAAACGGGTTTGGTTATGACCCGATTTTCTTTATTCCCGAATATGGCTGCACCGCGGCAGAGCTCGCGCCCGCCACCAAGAACGAAACCAGCCACCGAGCCCTGGCACTGTTCATCCTGCGCGACCGGCTGGTCGGCCTTGCAAACGCCTGACATGCCGGAATTGCCGCCTCTCTCGCTTTATATCCATGTGCCTTGGTGCGAACGCAAGTGTCCGTATTGCGATTTCAATTCGCACGCGGTCAAACGAACAATGCCGGAGCAACAATACATCGACGCGCTGCTCGCCGATCTTGAATGCGACCTGCCCTATGTATCCGGTCGCAAAGTGGAAAGTATTTTTATCGGCGGTGGAACACCGAGTCTGCTGGACACGAAAACGGTCGATTCGATACTGAAAGGCGTACGAGCGTCGCTGACCCTGTCCACCGACGTGGAAATTACGCTCGAAGCGAATCCGAACAGTGCGGACGCCACGAAATTCTCCGCGTTCCGACAGGCAGGCGTCAATCGTCTGTCGATAGGCGTCCAAAGCTTCGACAATGAAAGCCTGCGGCGACTGGGGCGAACGCACGACGCGCAGCAAGCGCAGGCAGCTTACGCGATGGCACGCAGTGCGGGTTTTGATAACGTAAACCTGGACCTGATGTTTGCCTTGCCGAAGCAGGACTTCGATGGAGGCATCGCCGACGTCAAACGGTTGCTCTCACTGGAGCCTGAACATATTTCGTACTATCAGTTGACGGTGGAGCCAGACACCCTGTTTTTCACGCGACGGCCCACGCTGCCGAACGACGAGTTGTCATGGCATCTGGAAGTCCACGCGCGGCAGTTGCTGCACGACGCAGGCTATACGCGGTATGAAGTGTCGGCGCACGCACGCGACGGCTATCGCTGCCGCCACAACTTGAACTACTGGGGGTTTGGAGACTATCTCGGCATCGGTAGCGGGGCACACGCAAAATTGACACTGGCCGGCGGGGATGTTCTGCGCCTGGAGAAACACCGCCACCCTGACACGTATATTCATGCCCGGGAAACCAAAAGTTTCCGCGCGCACCTTCGGCGTGTGCAAAAGAGTGAACTTGCCTTCGAATTCATGCTCAATGCCATGCGTCTGACCGACGGATTTGACCCAGGTACGTTCGAGGCACGCACCAGACTTGCGTTCCGGTCCACGGAAACACATCTCACCATGCTACAGGCCCGAGGGCTGGTAGAACGCGACGATGGCAACGTGCGCGCAACCACGCTGGGAATGCGTTTCCTCAATGAAATTCA
Organism: Candidatus Oxydemutatoraceae bacterium; assembly: GCA_965226235.1. Taxonomy (GTDB): domain Bacteria; phylum Pseudomonadota; class Gammaproteobacteria; order Poriferisulfidales; family Oxydemutatoraceae; genus CAYFZO01. The sequence goes on from OZ245335.1 coordinate 1,132,354, forward strand.
AAGCGAATTCCTTCCCCTCGAAGGGCACGGATGATTTCGCTCCCGTGCAGGACGGTAGAGGCGACGCACGCCTCGCCCCATGTGTGCCAGACAGCACCGCGGAGAGGATCGCGAGGTGTAGGAACGGTAAGGATGACACACCCTCCACCCCTGCGTGCTATCATAAGCAGGTGAAAAAAGAGGCTTGCCGATGAAACCGGATATTCACCCTGCCTACCGGGAGACACAGGTTGCATGCAGTTGCGGCAACCGGTTCTCGGTACGTTCGAGCTACCCCAAAGAAACGCTCGCGATCGAAGTCTGCTCTGCCTGCCACCCGTTCTATACCGGCAAGCACAAGATACTGGATAGCGCCGGCCAGGTGGATAAATTTCGCAGGCGTTACGGCAGTAAAGCCGAAACCACGTAACCTATCGCATACATGGTTCCGACCCTGGCTGTTGCGAACCACGGAAACTTTCAGCTTGCGGCGCATGCGCTGGAAAGCTAAAACGTTGCAGCTTTTTCAATCCGCCTTCGGCATGTCACTTCCGATTCAGGCCAGGCCATTTCTCCCCTTTGGTTTTTCACGCAGTTTCTGCGTGTCGTTGTTGCTTGGCCTGATGCTGGCAACCACCTCGTGCGCAAAAAACCCGGTCAGCGGACAGCAGGAACTGGTTTTCATGTCTGAAAAACAGGAGATCGAGATCGGCAAGCTGTTGCACCCAAAGATACTGGCGCAGTACGGTGGAGAATATGACAACCCGTCACTCAGGGCGTACGTCGACGATTTAGGCAATCAACTCGCCGAGAAAAGCCACAGGGCTGGGCTGATCTACCATTTCACGGTGCTCGACAGCCCACAGATCAATGCCTTCGCGTTGCCTGGCGGATACATCTATATTACCCGCGGCATCCTGGCGTACATGGGATCGGAGGCCGAGTTAATGAGCGTGATCGGCCATGAAATCGGGCACGTGGCTGCCCGCCATGGGGTAAAACAGCATACCAAGGGTGTGTTTGCTTCGATGCTTGCGATATTGGCTGCACAGGCTACGGGATCCGGCTATGCCGGCGATCTGGCCAACCTGGCCAGCCTGGCGATTATCCGAGGCTACGGCCGGAAAAACGAGCTGCAAGCCGACAAGCTGGGAGCCGAATATACCGCCAGAAGCAGTCGCGACCCCCGAAAGATGCTGGCAGTTCTAAAGACACTCAAGAGCCAGGAGGATTTTGAAGTCCAGCTTGCGAAAGAACAGAATCGCCAACCGAACGTTTATCACGGCTTGTTTACCACGCATCCTGAAAAAGACATGCGGCTCCAGGAATTTGTCAACGCAGCAACACAACTGGAAGGCGTCGAGTTCCTCCCCGAAGACGAGGAAGTGTTTCTCGGAAGAATCGAAGGGGTCACTTTCGGACCATCGGAAAAAGAGGGTGTGACCAAAGGGGCGAGTTTTTATCACCGTGACCTCGACATCACCTTCGCTTTCCCGCAAGGGTGGCTTATAGACAACAAGCCGGCCTATGTGCAAGGGCGCAATACCTCGGACACTTCCCTTATCGTGTTTACAGTCGAAGACAGAAATTTCAGGAACCAGACACCGCACGAGTTTCTGAAAAGCAAGTCAGGCAAAAAAAACCTGCCAGGAAAAGAGCTTTCCATCGCCGGGCTTGACGGCTATACCGCTTTGACCGAAATCAGGACACCGTACGGTACGAAGCAGGGACGCGTCAGCGTGCTCTTCGCGGACAAAAAAGCTTATCTTTTTCGCGCTGCCAGCCGCACCGAAGAAGGGTTCCAGGCACTGGAGCCCCTGTTCTTTGAAACCGTTGGCAGCCTGAGACGCTTGACCGAAGAAGATGTCGACGCGTTGCAGCAGCCCACGATCCGGTTGGTGCGTGTCAAGCCGGAAGATACCTTTGCTTCGCTGGCAAAAGAATCCGCATTCTCGAGCCACGCCGAAGAACAACTGAGGCTCCTGAACGGCATGTACCCAGACGGTAAATTACAACCTGGGCAGTTGATCAAAACGGTGCGCTAGGAGTCTGCGCCGTAGGAATCTGATGAGATAATATAGTGTTGCAGTTCGGAGGATATTGCTATGCCCACAACGTTTCGTCCCTACCAACCGGATCAAGATCTATTGTTGCCGCCGAGTTTGCGGGATTGGTTGCCGGAAGGCCACTTTGCGAACCATGTCAGCGATCTGGTGGATGGTCTGGATTTAACGGTGTTCTACGAGCCTTATGAGGGGGACGGTCGGCGCAAGTCGCCCTATGAGCCCCGGATGATGGTGAAGCTTCTGATCTACGGTTATGCGACGGGGGTGTTTTCGTCCCGGGGGATTGCGCGCAAGTTGGAGGAAGATGTGGCGTTTCGGGTGCTGGCGGCGGACAACTTTCCGAGTCATCGAACAATTTGCGAGTTTCGCCGCCGGCATTTGGAGGATTTCAAGAAGCTGTTTGTGGGGGTGGTCGGCTTGGCGCGGGAATTAGGGGTGGCGCACTTTGGGAAGCTGTCGATCGACGGCACGAAGGTTCGTGCGAACGCGAGCAAGCGCAAGGCGATGAGTTACGAGCGGATGCGCCAGGAGCAACGGCGCCTGTCGGACGAGATCGAGGCGTTGCTTTTGCGGGCGCGAGAGACGGATGTGGCGGAGGACACGCGCTTCGGAGAGGCGTTGCGCGGTGACGAGTTACCCGAGGAGTTGCGGCGCCGGCAGGATCGGCTGGCGGCAATCCGTGCGGCGAAGGAGCGCGTTAAGGCGAGGCAACGGCAGGCGGACGATGCCCGGGGACGCCAACCCGGCACGAAGCGGAACCCGAAGGGCGGGCGGCCGTACAAGCGCGATTACGGTGAACCGGAGGATACGGCGCAAAGCAACTTCACGGACCCGGAAAGCCGGATCATGAAGACCTCCTCGGAGGGTTTTCAGCAATGCTACAACGCGCAGGTGGCGGTGGAGGGAAAGAATCAGTTGATCGTCGCCACGGACGTGTCGTCGAGCGCCAGCGATCAAGGCCGTATGCTGCCGCTGGTGGACGATGTGCGAACGATCTATGGGGGGAACAGCCGGAAACGGTTCTTGGCGGATGCGGGCTACTGCAACGAGGCGGATTTGGCGGCTTTGGAAGAACGTGCCGTGGACGCCTATGTGGCGCTGGGTCGGGAAGGCAAACAAGAGGCCCGGGTGAATGCGGACAAGTGCCCGGCGACGGCCCGCATGGGCAAGAAACTGGCGACTTCGGAGGGCCGGGCGCAATACGCCCAACGCAAGTGGCTCTCGGAAGCGCCCAATGGCTGGATCAAGGAAGTCCTCGGCTTTCGCCGATTCAGCCTGCGCGGGCTGACCAAAGTACGGGGCGAGTGGGACCTTGTCTGTCTGGCATTGAACGTCAAGCGGATGCAAGGGCTACTGGCGGCTTGATGACAAAAAATCCCCAACAGCAACCTGAGTCCGTCGATACCGCATTGAGCAACAGCGAGAACCTGGAATCTTTCACCAGCCGAAATGCCATCCGGCATCCTTGATTGCGGCTGTAACAGGTCATCGCCCGTTTCACGTGGGCGCAAAGCGTTCTACGGCGCAGACCCCTAGCAAAAACAATCAAAGCACACCCTCTCCCTTGCAGGGAATACCCCCACTGCAGAAAATGCGATGCAGACATCATTGCAACGGGCCTTCGAGGAATACTCGTACACGGACTCTGACCGCTTGACGCGCGACTATCTCCACATCCAACGTCGCCGGTGCGACCGTCGCGCCGTCCACATCGAGTACCGATGCCTTCAGCACGCCGGCGGTTGCATCCGTCTCCGCTGACAGGGTCACCGTGGCCTCGGTGCTGTCCGTGGTGAACGTCACCGGCCCCACAACCTCCACACCGCCGCCATCCGGATCATCCGGCGCATACGAAAACATCACCGCGAACACCTCATCCCCAACGAGTTCCGTAGCACCCGTCAGCGTCAGTGTCACCTGCGTCGTGGCGCCCGCGACAACCGACACCGATGCCAGGTCAAACACCAACGTGAACAACCGCGGGACAATCTCCACACCCAGCGTCGCCGGTGCGACCATCGCGCCGTCCACATCGGGCACCGATGCCTCCAGCACGCCGGCGGTTGCATCCGTCTCCGCTGACAGGGTCACCGTGGCCTCGGTGCTGCCCGTGGTGAACGTCACCGGCTCCAACGCCACAACCTCTACACCGCCGCCATCCAGATCATCATCATCCGGCGCATACAAAAACATCACCGCGAACACCTCATCCCCAACGAGTTCCGTAGCACCCGTCAGCGTCAGTGTCACCTGCGTCGTGGCGCCCGCGACAACCGACACCGATGCCAGGTCAAACGCCAACGTGAACAACCGCGGGACAATCTCCACATCCAGTGTCGCCGGTGCGACCATCGCACCGTCCGCCTCGGGCACCGATGCCGTCAGCACGCCATCCGTCGCGGTTGGCGCCGCTTCCAGCATCACCACAGCCGCGGTGCTGCCCATGGTGAACGTCATCGGCTCCAACGCCACAACCTCCACGCCGCCGTCATCCGGCGCATACGAAAACATCACCGCGAACACCTCATCCCCTATGAGTTCCGTAGCACCCGTCAGCGTCAGTGTCACCTGCGTCGTGGCGCCCGCGACAACGGAAACCGATGCCAGGTCAAACGCCAACGTGAACAACCGCGGGACAATCTCCACACCCAGCGTCGCCGGTGCGACCGTCGCGCCGTCCACATCGGGCACCGATGCCTCCAACTCGCCATCCGTCGCGGTCGTCGCCGCTTCCAGGGTCACCGTGGCCTCGGTGCTGCCTGTGGTGAACGTCACCGGCCCCGCAGCCTGCACGCCGCCATCCAGATCATCATCATCCGGCGCATACGAAAACATCACCGCGAACACCTCATCCCCAACGAGTTCCGTAGCACCCGTCAGCGTCAGTGTCACCCGCGTCGTGGCGCCTGCGACAACGGAAACCGATGCCAAATCAAACGCCAGCGCGAACACACGCGGGACAATCCCCACACCCAGTGTCGCCGGTGCGACCGCCGCGCCCGCGCCATCCACATCAAGCACCGATGCCTCCAACTCGCCATCCGTCGCGGTCGTCGCCGCTTCCAGCGTCACCACAACTGCGGTGCTGCCTGCGGTGAACATCATCGGCTCCAACGCTACAACATCCACACCGCCGCCGCCGGCCGGGTCGGACGGAGCATACGTAAACGTCGCCGCGAACACATCATCCCCAATGAGTTCCGTAGCGCCCGTCAGCGTCAGCGTCACCTGCGTCGTGGCACCCGCGACAACGGAAACCGATGCCAAATCAAACGCCAGCGCGAACACACGCGGGACAATCTCCACACCCAGTGTCGCCGGTGCGACCGCCGCGCCCGCGCCGTCCACATCAAGTACCGATGCCTCCAGCACGCCATCCGTCGCGGTCGTCGCCGCTTCCAGCGTCACCACAGCCGCGGTGCTGCCTCGGGTGAACATCATCGGCTCCAACGCTACAACATCCACACCGCCGCCGCCGGCCGAGTCGGACGGAGCATACGTAAACGTCGCCGCGAACACATCATCCCCAATGAGTTCCGTAGCGCCCGTCAGCGTCAGCGTCACCTGCGCCGTGGCACCCGCGACAACGGAAACCGATGCCAGGTCAAACGCCAACGTGAACGCACGCGGGACAATCTCCACACCCAGTGTCGCCGGTGCGACAGTCGCGCCGGCCACATCGGGCACCGACGCCGTCAGCACGCCATCCGTCGCGGTCGTCGCCGCTTCCAGCATCACCACAGCCGCGGTGCTACCCGCGGTGAACATCACCAGCCCCAACGCCACAACCTCTACTCCGCCGCCGGCCGGGTCAGACGAGTCATATGCAAACGTGACCTCGACCGCCTCATCTTCCCCTATGAGTTCCGTATCGCCCGTCAGCGTCAACGTCACCTGCGTCGTGGCGCCCGCGACAACGGAAACCGATGCCAGATCAAACGCCAACGCCAACGTGAACGCCCGCGGAACGATCTCTACCGCCAAGGTGGTGGAACCCACCCTCGTGTGTGCGACCGCCGTGCCGTCAGCCAGCAACAACACTTTGCCCGTAGCGACGACCATCCCCAGCGGTGGCACTGCGTCGAAGGGCGCCACAATGGTAAAGATCGTGCTCTCCTCATCCGCCGTCAGCGTCAGTTCAAGCGGAATGACTGTCGCCGTCGTCGGCCGCAGCGTGACCTGTAGCGTCTCGCCCTCCCTCAGCAAACCCGCATTCTCCAGCACCACCTCCACCTCGGTCGCGCCGCCAGCCAGCACCCGTGCCGTGGTCGCAGGGACGAACGCCAGCCTGAACCGGCGCACGACAATCACCGGAATCTCTTGAGGATCAACTGTGGCGTTGACCAGACCGGCGGCCGCATCGAAGATCGCCTCCAGTACCCCTGCGGTCGCGGTCGACGTCGCGCTCAGTATCGAGGCGACCTCGACGCTGGATGTGGGACTCGTTACGTCAAACACCACCGGGGACAGCGTCACGCCGACACCATCGGTGTATGTCCAATCGACCGTCAGTGTCTCGCCCGCAAACAGACGCGACGCACCGAACGGCGTGTCGACCCCCGACAGGGTGGCGACGACCGGGATGCTTTCGCCCGCGATCACCTGCACGCCGGTGTTGATCTGCAGGCTCCACGCCTCCAGCGTGCCGATTTCACCACGAAGAAGATAGTCATCTACCGTCAGTGTCCACTCGCCCTGCGCGGGCGCCCCTACCAAAGCAGCCAGACCTGCATGATCCAGCGAGGTGTATGTCTCGAAGAGATTCTCCGCAGAGCCGCCCGCCCGGTCATGCAACGCCACTGCCTCCCCCTCGGGAGAAACCAGAAAAACGCGCAGGTCTCCGATAAACGGGTGCAGGATCTCTACCTGCACCGTCAGCGATTCGATCGTGATTTCGTCCTCCACAGTGATGACGCTACGCACCGACTGCATACCCGTATCATCCGGGATCAGCTCGTTCGGGCGCACCGTCCGACTGAACTTCCCAGCCGCCGACGACAGCGACAACCGGAAGCGCCGCGGCGCGATCTCCACCGGTAGCGCTGCCGACGCGATCTCGGCGTTGACCGAAATGGCGCCCGCGACCACCGCCGTCAATGTCCCGCGCGTCGCGTTGAACAACGCGTCCAGCGTCACGCCGACGGGGGTGAGATCCGCGTCGAACGTCACCCTCTGCGTGGACAGCGCAACGCCGGTGCCGTCGTCATACGCCAGCACCACTTCCAGCTCCTCGCCCGCAAACACCCTCGGAATACCGAGCGGCGGCGTCCTGATCGCCGTCAGCGAAGCCACCAGCGACACGCTACCGCCCGCCAGCACCGGCGCGAATCCGTTGATCTCCAGGCTCCACGCCTCCAGCGTGCCGATATTTCCATCAGCATAGTCACCTACCGACAGTGTCCACACGCCCTGCGCGGGTGCCCCTACCAAAGCAGCCAGACCTGCATGATCCAGCGAGGTGTATGTTTCGAAGAGATTCTCCGCAGAGCCGCCCGCCTCGTCATGCAACGCCACCACCGCCCCCTTGGGAGAAACCAGAAAAACGCGCAGGTCTCCGATAAACGAGTGCCGGATCTCTACCCGTACCGCCAGCGATTCGATCGTGATTTCGTCCCCCACAGTGATGGCGCTCTGCACCGACTGCCTAAACGTATCCTGGATCGCCTCGTTCGGGCGCTCCGTCCGACTGAACTGGACGACCCCCGCCGGCGACAGCGATAGCCGGAAGCGCCGCGGCACGATCTCCACCCGCAGGGTGATTGGAACTACCCGCGTGTGCAAAACCTCTTTGTCGTTCGACTCCAACACCACCCGGCCAGCTAATAAGCCCCTCAGCTGCACCGTTCCTGGCAGCAGATCCGATCTGTCCTCCATCGAGAAGGTGAAAACATCCCCCGGTTCTGCGTTCTGACCGCTCTGGACGCGACCATGGCGCAGCGGCGGCAGAAGATCAAACAAGAATTTCTCGTCCCCCCCCAGCAACTCCGTATCCAGAAACTCCGGATTGTCCAGCACCCACATCACTGTCCTATCGCCGCCACTCAGAATCTGCACCGTCGTGACCCCGCGACTGGTATTGTCCGGCGAGGTGGTGATCTCAAGCGGCGTGCCGTCCCGCGTGGCGAAGGAGATAGTAAACTCGCGCAACACCTGCACCGGCAACGTCGCAGACGACGGGATCGTCGTGCGCAGCGTACTCGGCACCGTCTCTAGCAACTGCAACTGCAAATCGTCCCTCTGTACCGCAAGGGGAAGGAGCGCGGTCAGTTCCAGTTCCAGTTCCTGCGACATTTCTCCTGCACGGAAAGTTAACGTAGCCGGATCTATCTCCAGACCCAATTGCGCCCCAGCGCTTACAGACACATTGACCTGCTCGCCGTCGCGCAGGCTCTCGCCGGCAACGCCTTCCAGGGAGACCAACACCCGCGTCGAAGCACCGGTAACCCGCGGCGAAGCGCCGGCAACCCGCGTCGAAGCACTGGCAACCACCACCGCGGTAGACAGCCGCTCACCCTGCGGCGAACGGAACACCCACTTGAACTCACGCGCGCCGATGATGCTCACGGGCAACCCGGCGTCCATAAACTCCGCGCCCGCCAGACTCGCGGGAGACATCTCCACCGAGGCGACCAAAACCGTCGCCCCGGGCGACGTGTCCGCAGCAGCGCGCAGCACAACCACATGACTCGTAGCAGAGGCGTCGAACGACAGCTCGGTCGGCGACATCACGCTCACTGTGCTGGCATCGTCCAGACGCAATCTCACAAGCACCTCATCCCCTGCCGGCAGGTGCGACGCGTTGGTCAGCGACAGAACCACCGTCTCCGTCATGCCGGTCAGAATCCCGATCTGCGGCGGCTCGAACACCAAGCGAAACTCGTTCGGCAACACCTCGATCCTCAGCGCCGCCGGCGCGATCTCGGCGTTGACCGAAATGGCACCCGCGACCGCCGTCAATGTCCCGCGCGTCGCGTCCAACAACGCGTCCAACGTCACGTCGACGGCGGTGCGCCCGGCGGTGAACGTCACCATCTGCTCGGACAGCGCAACGCCGGTGCCGTCGTCATACGCCAGTACCACTTCCACCACTTCCGGCCCCACTCCCGCCAGCATCTCGTTCGCAAACAACTGCGGTGTCCCGAGCGGGGTTTCGACCGCCACCAGCGAAGCCGTCACCGCCGCGCTACCGCCCGCAAGCACCCGCGCGAATCCGTTGATCTCCAGGCTCCACGCCTCCAGTGTGCCGGTCTCACCATCATTATAGTCACCTACCGTCAGTGTCCACTCGCCCTGCGCGGGCACCCCTACCAAAGCAGCCAGACCTGCATGATCCAGCGAGGTGTATGTCTCGAAGAGATTCTCCGCAGAGCCGCTCATCCGGTCATGCAACGCCACCACTACCCCCTCGGGAGAAACCAGCAAAACGCGCAGGTCTCCGATATCCAAGTGACTGATCTCTACCCGCACCTCCAGCGATTTGATCACCGTGGCCTCGGCCACGGTGATGGTGCTGCGCACCGACTGCATAGCCGTATTATCCGGGATCGCCTCGTTCGGGCGCTCCGTCCGACTGAACTGGACGACTCCCGCCGGCGACAGCGATAGCCGGAAGCGCCGCGGCACGAACTCCACCCGCAGGGAAACTGGAACTACCCGCGTGTGCAAAACCTCTTTGTAGTCCCCGTCCTCGTCCTTCGACACCACCTTGCCATCTATTAAGCCCAGCGTCACCATTTGTAGCGGCACATTCGAACGAAGGTCCGTCGAAAATCCGACTTTATCCCCCGGTTCCGGGGGATCACCGCTGCTGACGCGACCATTGGGCAGCGGCGGCAGAAGATCAAACAAGAACTTCTCGTCCCCCCCCAGCAACTCCAGATCGTCCAGCACCAGCACCAACTCACGAGAGCCGCCAACCAGAATTCGCAGCGTCGTGGCCCTGGGACCGGCATTGTCCGGCGGGGTGGTGATCTCAAGCGGCGCGCCGTCCCGTGTGGCAAAGGAGATAGTAAACTCGCGCAACACCCGCACCGGCAACGTCGCAGACGGCGGGATCGTCGTGCACAGCGTATCCGGCATCGTCCCTAGCAACTGCAACTGCAAATCGTCCCTCTGTACCGCAAGGGGAAGGAACGCGGCCAGTTCCAGTTCCAGTTCCTGCGACATTTCTCCTGCACGGAAAGTGAACTCAGCCGGCTCTATCTCCAGACCCGACTGCGCCCCAACGCTTACAGACACATCGACCTGCTCGGCGCCGAGCAGGCGCTTGCCGGCAACGCCTTCCAGGGAGACCAACACCCGCGTCAAAGCACCGGCAACCCGCGGCGACGAAGCGCCGGCAACCCGCGTCGAAGCACTGGCAACCACCACCGCGGCAGACAGCCGCTCACCCTGCGGCGAGCGGAACACCCACTCGAATTCACGCGCGCCGACGATGCACACGGGCAACTCGGCGTCCACAAATTCCGCGCCCGCCAGACTCGCGGGAGGCATCCCCACCGAGGCGACCAAAACCGTCACCCCGGGCGACGTGTCCGCAGCAACGCTCAGCACAACCACATGACTCGTAGCAGAGGCGTCGAACGACAGTTCGGTCGGCGACATCACGCTCACCGTGCTGGCATCGTCCAGAAGCAATCCCACAAGCACCTCATCTCCTGCCGGCAGGCGCGACGCGTCGGTCAGCGACAGAACCACCGTCTCCTCCGTGCCGGTCAGAATCCCGACCCGCGGCGGCTCGAACACCAAGCGAAACTCGTTCGGAAACACCTCGATCCTCAGCGTCGCCGGTGCGACCGCCGCACCGGCCACATCGGGCAGCGACGCCGTCAGCACGCCACCCGTCGCGATCGTCGCCACTTCCAGCATCACCACAGCCGCGGTGCTACCTGCGGTGAACTCCACCGGCCCCGCAACCCGCACGCTGCCGGCCGGGTCAGACGAGTCATATGCAAACGTGACCTCGACCGCTTCATCATCTCCTATGAGTCCCGTATCGCCCGTCAGCGTCAACGTCACCTGCGTCGTGGCGCCCGCGACAACGGAAACCGATGCCAGATCAAACGCCAACGCCAACGTGAACGTCTGCGGGACAATCTCCACCGCCAGTGTCGCCGGTGTGACCGTCGCACCGGCCGCCTCGGGCACCGATGCCGTCAGCACGCCACCCGTCGCGGTCGTCGCCGCTTCCAGCATCACCACAGCCGCGGTGCTGCCCGCAGTGAACGTCACCGGCTCCAGAATCTGCACGCCGCCATCCGGGTCAGACGAGTCATATGCAAACGTGACCTCGACCGCCTCATCATCTCCTATGAGTCCCGTATCTCCCGTCAGCGTCAGCGTCACCTGCGTCGTGGCGCCCGCGACAACGGAAACCGATGCCAGATCAAACGCCAACGCCAACGCCCGCGGGACAATCTCCACCGCCAGTGTCGCCGAAACCACCCGCGTGTTCGCGACCGGTACATCTACATCGCCCGACAGTACCTCGCCCGAGGCGACCACCATCCCCAGCGGCGACACTGCGTCGAAAAGTGCCGCGATGGTGAGGGTCGCGCGCGGCGTAGTCGGCGTTAGCGTCAGTTCAAGCGGAATGACTGTCACCGTCGTCGGCTGCAACGAAACCAGCAACTGCTCGTCCTCCATCAGCACATCCGGGTTCTCCAGCACCACCACCACCTCGGTCGTGGCACCCGCAATCACCGACACCGTTGACGCATCGAATGCCAGTACGAACGCACGCGGGACGATCTCCACCGGCACCACCGCAGGGTCGATTTCTGCGTTGACCAGACCGGCGGCCGCATCGAATGTCGCCTCCAGTACCCCTGCGGTCGCTTCCAGCGTCGCGCTCAGCGTCGAGGCAGCCTCAATGCTGGATGTGGGACTCGCTACGTCAAACACCACTGGGGACAGCGTCACGCCGACACCATCGGTGTATGTCCAATCGACCGTCAGTGTCTCGCCCGCAAACAGACGCGACGCACCGAACGGCGTGTTGACCCTCGACAGGGTGGCGACGACCGGGATGCTTTCGCCCGCGAGCACCTGCACGCCGGTGTTGATCTGCAGGCTCCACGCCTCCAGCGTGCCGATACCACCAGTCCTATAGTCACCTACCAACAGTTCCCACGTGCCCCGCGCGGGCGCCCCTACCAAAGCAGCCAGAGCTGCATGATCCAGCGAGGTGTATGTCTCGAAGAGATTCTCCCCAGAGCTGCCCGTCTCGTCATGCAACGCCATCGTCCCATCCTTGGGAGAAGTCAGAAAAACGCGCAGCTCTCCGATAAACGGGTGCCGGATCTCTACCCGTACCGCCAGCGATTCGATCGTGATTTCGTCCCTCACAGTGATGACGCTACGCACCAACTGCGTACCCGTACCCGTACTATCCGGGATCGCCTCGTTCGGGCGCTCCGTCCGACTGAACTGATCGTCACCGGAGAGCGACAGGCGGAAGCGCCGCGGCGCGATCTCCACCGGTAGCGCTCCCGGCGCGATCTCGGCGTTGACCGAAATGGCGCCCACGACCACCGCCGTCAATGTCCCGCGCGTCGCGTCGAACAACGCGTCCAGCGTCACGCCGACGGTGGTGCTCTCCGCGTCGAACGTCACCATCTGCGTGGACAGCGCAACGCCGGTGCCGTCATACGCCAGCACCACTTCCACCACGTCCGGCCCCACTCCCGCCAGCCCCTCGTTCGTAAACAACTGCGGCGTCCCGAGCGGGGTTTCGACCGCCACCAGCGAAGCCGTCACCGCCGCGCTACCGCCCGCCAGCACCCGCGCGACGAATCCGTTGATCTCCAGGCTCCACGCCTCCAGCGTGCCGCTATCACCAGAAACATTATCTACCAACAGTGCCCACTGGCCCTGCGCGGACTCCCCTACCAAAGCAGCCAGACCTGCATGATCCAGCGAGGTGTATGTCTCGAAGAGATTATCCGCAGTGCTGCCCGTCTGCCCGTGCAACAACACATCACCCGTTCCCCGGGGAGAGGCCAGAAGAACGCGCAGGTCTCCGATACGCGGGTGCCGGATCTTTACCCGCACCGCCAGCGATTCGATCGTGATTTCGTCCCCCACAGTGATGAAGTTGTGCACCGACTGCGTAACCGTACCATCCGGGATCTCCTGGTTCGGGCGCTCCGTCCGACTGAACCGATTGGAGGGCGACAGCGATAGCCGGAAGCGCCGCGGCACGATCTCCACCCGCAGGGAGACTGGAACTACCCGCGTGTGCAAAACCTGTTCGCCGTCCGACTCCAACTCCACCCGGCCAGTTAAGCCCAGCGTCACCGTTCTTGGCCTCACATTCGATGCGCGGTCCATCGATAAGGTGATTACATCCCCCGGTTCCAAGCCCTGACCGCCGCTGACGTTACCATTGGGCAGCGTCGGCACAAGATTCAAAATGAACACCTCGCCCACCCCCAGCAACCCCGGATTATCCAGCACCAGCACCAACGCACGAGAGCCGCCAATCAGAATCTGCACCGTCGTGGCCCTGCGACCGGCATTGTCCGGCTGGGTGATGATCTCAATCGGCGCGCCGTCCGGCGTGGCGAAGGAGAAAGTAAACTCGCGCAACACCTGCACCGGCACCACCGCAGGGTCTATTTCTGCGTTGACCAGACCGGCGGCTGCATCGGGTCTCGCCTCCAGCACCCCTACCCCTGTGGTCGCGTCCGGTGTCGCGCTCAGCATCGAGGCGACCTCGACGCTGGATGTGGGACTCGCTACTTGAAACACCACCGGGGGCAGCGTCACGCCGGCGCCATCGGTGTATGTCCAATCGGCCGTCAGCGTCTCGCCCGCAAACAGACGCGACGCACCGAACGGCGTGTCGACCCCCGACAGGGTGACGACGACCGGGATACTTTCGCCTGCGAGCACCTGCACGCCGGTGTTGATCTGCAGGTACCACGACTCCAGCGTGCCGGCGCTCTCAGTTGCAAAGTTATCTGTCACCGTCAGCGACCAATCGCCCTGCGCGCTACCCCCGACCAAGGCCGCCAGACCCGCGTCGCCCACCGACATATATGCCCGGACGAGGTCGGGCCCAGTGTCCAAAGCGTTAGGCCTGTGCAGTGTCACCGTCGTTCCCCCGGGCGGTGTCAGCACAACCTCCAGCTCGCTCCTATCCGGGTGGCTGATCGCGACCCCGACCACCAGCGATTCGATCGTGATGTCCTCCGTCACGGTGATGATACTGACCAGCGGCGCGAAATCCAGATCCGGAATAAAAGCATGGGGACGCGCCTCCCTTGCGATGCGCCGCGCGGGATCCGCCGGCGCGACCGACAGCGACAGCCGGAAGCGCCGCGGCACGATCTCCATCGGCAGCACCGCCGGCGCGACCTCGACGTTCACCGGAACGGCGCCCGCGACCACCGCCGTCAGCGTCCCCGGCGTCGCGTCGGGCGTCGCGTCCAGCGTCACGCTGACGGCGCTACTCTCCGCGTCGAACATCACCCTCTGCCTGGACAGCGCAACGCCGGTGCCGACATATATCAGCCCCACTGCCAGCGTCTCGCCCGCAAACAGCCGCGGCGTCCCGAGCGGGGTTTCGACCGCCGCCAGCGAAGCCGTCACCGCCGCGTTGCCGCCTGCCAGCACCCCCGGGAATTGGCTGATCTCCAGACTCCACGCCTCCAGCGTGCCGCTATCCTGACCAGAATAGTCACCTACCGTCAGTGTCCACTCGCCCTGCGCGGGCACCCCTACCAAAGCAGCCAGATCTGCATGATCCAGCGAGGTGTATGTCTCGAAGATATTCTCCGCAGCGCCGCCCGTCTCCCCGTGCAACAGCACATCCGCTCCCCCGGGAGAGACCAGAGAAACGCGCAGGTCTCTGATAAACGAGTGCCGGATCTCTACCCGCACCGCCAGCAATCCGATCGTGATTTCGTCCTCCACAGTGATGCTGCTGCGCACCGACTGCTCATCCGTATCATCCGGGATCTCCTCGTTCGGGCGCTCCGTCCGACTGAAGGACCGATTGGAGAGCGACAGCCGGAAGTGCCGCGGCGCGATCTCCACCGACAAAGTGGTCGAAACCACCCGCGTGTACGCAACCCGGCCTTCGCCCGGCACCACTCGGCCAGAGGCGAGCACCATCCCTTCCAGCGGATCCGCGTCGTGGCGCGCTTCGATGGTGAAGGTCGCGCGCGGCATAGCCGGCGTCAGCGTCAGTGTAGACGGAACGGCAACCACGATCTCCGCCGAGAGAGAGACCTCGACTACCTCATCCACCCTCAGCAATCCCGGATTGTCCAGCGCCACCACCACCTCGGTCGTGCCACCCGCCAGCACCCGCGCCGCGCCATCCGGCGTGGCAAAGGAGAGCGCCAGTTCGGAAAACACCCGCACCGGCAATGTCGTCGACGACGGGATCGTTACGCTGTCCACCAATTCCGTCGGCATCGTCTGCGTCAGCTGTACCTGCAACTCGTCGATGTCGCCCTGATCCGCGTCAGGAAACGCGGTCAAAACAATCGCCTGCGGCGAGCCGCGCTGGATCGATGCCGTCTCCGGAGACACAGCCGACAGAACAGCACCCAGCGTTACGTCCACCTGCTCGCCTTCGAACAGCCGCTCTCCGGAAACACCTTCCAGGGAGACCAGCAACTGCGTCGATGCGCCTGCAACCACCACCGCGGTAGACAGCTGCTCACCCTGCGGCGAACGGAACACCCACTCGAACTCACGCATATCCAGCAAGTTCACCAGCAGCCTGGCACTCACGAACGAAGCGTGGATGTCCGTGTCCACGGAGTCCACTGACGCGATCAGCGTCGCGCTACCCGTGCTGCTGCTATCCGGAACCATCAGCTCCACCCTCAGGCTCGTGCTGTCCCGGCCGAACGCCAGCGGTGGATGCATCAGCGTCAGCGATGGCGATAATCCTAGCGACATAGCCACGGCGAATACGGCATTGACATTGACCGACTCCGGCAACAGCGACGCGTCCGACAGCGTCAAAACAACTGCCTCCGTGCCGCCGACCAAGATCCCGATCATCCCCGGCGGCTCGAATGCCAAACGAAGCTCCCGCGGCAAAATCTCCACTATGGCCGGCTCCTGTTCGACATTCGCGTTCACCAAGGAGGGGGAGGGCAACCGGCCGGATTGCAGGACAGGGACCCTGGATGACGAATCCAACTCCACCGCCAGCACGATTTCGCGCTCGGTACTGCCCGCACGAAACTCCACTGTCCCCGGCAGCACCTCGATGCCTGCATCGGCGGGAAGATTATCCTGCAGATTCAATCGAAACACCTCGTCAGCAAACAGTTGCGGCCTCCCGAACCCGGTATCCACCCCCGACAACCGCACCCGCAACGGGGTCGAACCAGCCGCGAGCACGTACACCACCGAAACCGGGGCGCCGGTTTCGCTCAGAAGCGACACGCGGAAACTCCGCGGCATGATCTCCACCGCCAGGGCGGTCGAAACCACCCGCGTGTTCGCGACCGTTGTGCCGTCATCCCGTTGCACCTCGCCCGAGGCGACCACCATCCCTTCCGGCGGATCCGCGTCGTGGCGCGCCGTGACAGAGAAGGTCGCGCTCGACTGCACCGCAGTCAGCGTCAGCGGTGCAGACGGAGCGACTGTCACCGTCGCCGTCGTCGGCTGCAGCAAAACCTGCACTGTCTCGCCCGGAAACAGGGCTGCGGGATTGCGCAGGATCAGCCTCACCCCGGTCGTAGCACCCGCCAGCACATCCACACCAAAGGAGTCCACACCAAAGGAGTTCGAGAAGCCGGTGTACAGGGGCACCCCCGACGCCGTCTCCAGCCCCAGGAACAGCTCGCGCTCGAGAATCTCCACCCGCTGCGGCACCAGCTCCTCCAGATTCCGGTTCGGTGCTGTCAGACTACTGAAGAACAAGTTGCCGTCGCTCGCGCCCGGAAAAACCGACAGGGTAACTATCGTCCGGTCGCTTGTCTCCGTGAACATCGCCTCCGACAGGGTCACCTCAGATGAGGCCACCCCAGATTCGTCCATGTAGCCAAAGGCGATCTCCAGCTGCTCGTCACTGGCCAGCCTTGGCACGGACCCATCTACCCGGGTCAAAACCGCCTCCAACTCCCATTTCCCGGGCATGACTTGCAAGACGTTGCCCTGCTGCTGCGACGGCAGCAAGTCAAACTGCAGAGACCATTCATTCACCGCGATTTCTTCTTCTTCACTGCCAGCCACCCTGCTCACAAACAGGGTCCATTGCCCTCGCGCCGAAAGCCCGGACACCGCCTCGGAAAACGTGCCGGAATCATCCGCTACCGCCACCGCCCCCAGGTCCAGGTGCACTGTCCCACCCATGATCTGCACCGGACTACTCTCAAACATTCGGCCGGTCGGATCCTCCAGCTGGAACTGCAAGTCGACCGGGGGGTTCCGGTGGGCGATCGACACGGTCAAATCCATCCGCTCGATCACGCCGTCCACCGGCACGATGATGCTTGACTTGCTCGACTTGAAGCCGCTTCCCGACAACAGCCGGGTACGGATAGGCATTCTGAGCGAACGACTTCACCCCCAGCGACACCCGTAGCCGCATCGGGGTGATGTCCACCGGCACGACCGGCGGCAACAGGCTGTCCGGTGCCACAAGATTCCCTGTCACCTCGCGCGCGCTCACAATCTGGAACCAGCCCTCAGCCACTTTCACCTCCGGCGGCGCGGAAATGGTAACCACCATGCTCGACGTCGTTGCGGCTCAAAATCAGCGTCGACGGGGGAAACAACCACTTGCGACGCTTCCAACTCAACCAACACAGACTGCGTCGCATCCAGCGTTGCAGCGTTTGTTAGTACCACGCGCACCTCGGTGGAGGCACCCGACTCCACCTCCACCCGGGTCGTCGCAAGCAACACTTCGCCGGCGAGCGTCTCGAGCGCGAGCAGCGGCAGGAATTCCACATCAATCCGCAGGGTCGCATCGTTGGCTTCGATGTCGGCTACCAGGCTGTCCTGCTCGAGGCTTGCACGCAGCGTCAGCCGCGACCCCGCCAGCGTAACCGGTACCGTCATCGTAACGGTCGACGAGCGCGCCTGACCCGAGCCCTCCCGCGCGGCCAGCAACACCCCCATCCCCGCATTCCCGTCACTCTCGAGCATGATCCCCGTAACCGTGCTGCCATCCGCGTCCACCACCGTCAGGCGTATCCGCGGCGCGTCGTCCGGCACAAACCTCGAGTCGCCCTGTGCAGTCAGCGTCAATACCAGTTCTACCGTGGTCGACGCCGCGCCGGTGCGCACTGCCAGGAAGCGGTTGCCTTCCGCATCCACCTGGCACATCCCCTTCCGTGGGAGGGTCGAGCGCCAGCGCGAATTGTCGCGGCAAGAGGTCAATCCGCAGGTCGTTGACCTTCACCCGGACGCAATCGCTCTCATCCGGCGCCAGCTCCGATGATCTGCACCGCGCGGACATCAAGTCGGAAGTGGATCCGGATCCTTGGTCACTATCGCGGTCAGAATAGTACTGCTGCGAAACCGCCTGCTCCCTGATTTCGCTGCTGACCACGACCGCAACCCGTGTCGTGAGCGCAACCGCATCAGAGCCCGCCGGCGCAGCCTCGAAGACCACTCGTGGTCGGACGTGACTCGACACCCGCTCGGTCTCCCGTCAATTCCAGACCCAGCTCCAGTTCATTCAACCCCAGCGTTGACTCGACAGACCCAGCGGATGGGGACCCTCCAGGACGACGTCCACCATCAACTCACTGCCCAGCGTCAGCGTCGTCGCACGTCCGCCCCGCGATGGAGAAACGAGATGTTCATTTCGTGAATCACTTCGATGAAACCCGAATCCGGGTGCAATGTCGCGCCCGCCGCCAGATTGTAAAGCCCTCGAACCCAATGTCGTGATCCGGGTTCGCCACCACCGACACCGGGCCACGCGGCGCATCGAGGGAGACGATCACCGGCACCGCGGCCCGCGTCGGGTCGCCGTCAAGCCCCATACCTGCCTCGAGACCCAGCTTCACGATCCGGAACTGCCTGAGGTCGGCCAGATCCATCTCCATCTCATCCGCAGCAAACGCGTTCGACGACAACCACACACTCTGCAGGGGGTTGTCGGTCAGCACCACGGTTACGCTCTGCGTATCCGAATCGACGCGCGGTATGGTCGTTACGATGAACGTCGAGGCCTTCGTACCTGCCACCACCACCGGCGTCGTCGGCACAAAAATCACCTGCACCTGCGCCGCCCCTTCCGAATCGAACCGCACCGACAACGACTCGACGTCAACCTGCATCCGCGTCGATGCTGTGATCCGCGCCGTAACCACGCCGTCCTCCGCCGGTTCATCCAGCACCACCAGCACCTGCACCTGCGTGGTCTCGCCATCGAGCGACACGTCCAGGATGCCGTCGAACCGGTCGCCGTCGACGATCAGGTGCACATCTCCGGTCGCTTCAATCGACAATCTCGCCTCCTCGCCTGCCATCAGCCCCAGGCCCTGCGTGAGAGCATCGTGAAAAGTAAACACCAGCGGCGTCACTTCGCCTGCCGGAACCCTCCCCATCAGCGGGTCGCTGATCAGCGTCAGCGTGCGAATCACGACCAGTCTACGCGTCGACGGCTCCGGCTCCGCCAACCCAACGTCGCCCGCGTCGGGGACGCTTGCGCGCAGGACATAGTCAGCCGCCGTTGCCGTCGAGGCGACCGCCACAGCGACCGTGATCGTCGCCGTAGACCGATACATCTCGCCAAGCCCCATCGCCGTCCCTTCAAACTGCAACGTCTCGCTCCCGGAGAGCGAAAACGTCACGCTGTCTGTCGATCCATCGGGTGCCTCGGCCACCATCGTCAGATCCAGGAACTCTCCCGGCCGCAGGTCGGAAATCAACTCCACCTGCACCTGCGTGGTATCCCCGCGGACCAGCACCAGCGAGGTGTCCGCGTCCACGATGCGCAACTGTGGCACCGAACGTGGCGCAACGACCAGTGCGCGTGTCGACGACCCCGGCTCCGCCAACCCAACGTCGCCCGCGTCGGGGACGCTTGCGCGCAGGACATAGTCACCCGCCGTTGCCGTCGAGGCGACCGCCACAGCGACCGTGACCGTCGTGAAAGACCGATGCTCCTCGCCAAAGCCGGTCGCCGTGCCTGTGAACCGCAACCCCCCGCCGTCAACCGGCGCAAACGTCACGCCGACCATCGTCGACCCATCGCGCTCGGCCACCATCTGCAGTGTCAGGCTCTCCCCCGGCTGCAGGTCGGAAATCAGCTCCACCTGCACCTGCGTGGTATCCCCGCGGACCAGCACCAGCGAGGTGTCCGCGTCCACGATGCGCAACTGTGGCACCGGACGCGAAACCAAGCGCACTTCCAGACTCCCGCGCACCTCCGAGATATGCAACGCCTCGTGACTGGCAGCGAGTGAGCGAAGCATCAACTGCAAGGTACTCGGCAAATCGACGACGCGGCTTGTGCTGCTTACAACCTGCAAACTCACCGGCACCGCACCGCCACTGCCGTCGCCCACCAACTCGAGGGGGGCTCCCGGTGTGATTAGACTGCCGTCCTTCAGTAACTGAGCTCCGGTCGTGAAATCGGCGCGACTCAACTCCAGCACCTCGCCGAGGCCCAACACCCCACGCCCGGGGTCGAACGCCAACTGCACCGTCACCACCGTCGTATCGCCAGCGACCAACTCCACCACGGGCGGAATAAACTCGAGCGCAAAGCCGCTGCGCGGCTCGATCACGAAAACCACCGTGGTTGGCACGAACACGCCGTCGAGCGTGCTTGCGTCGGGATCCGACCCGACCACCGCAACGATCACCGAGGTGGTCGCCGGCGCCGTTTGCGGAGGAATGCCGACCTGCACCGTCACGGCTTCGCCCGGCTCCAGCGCAATGCGCTCAACGAGCCCGCCGTCGGGAGAGATAAAGCCGACTTCGATGTCCGGATCCACCACCCCGGCGACCAACTGCAACGGCAGACGTTCGCCGGCGTTCAGCGGCTCGCCATCGACTGTATTCAGCGTTACCTCAAACCGGTGCGGCGTATCTATCCCCGGAATCACCGTCACCTCGTCCGGCGAAGCGGCCAGCACAAACCGCGGGCGCACAATCGACACAGCCAGCGGTCCGGCCGCCTGCGCCTCCACCAGTGTCGAAGCCACCACCTCCAGTAGTACTTCTCCCCGCGACAGCGGTGGCGTGCCGCGCGGCACCGACAACATCAGGGGCACCCGCTGATCTCTCTGCCTCAGCAGAAACTGCCTGCCGTCAAAATCGGCACCCAGGCCCGACACCGCAAGCGGAGTGGAAAAAACGAGCCGGACACCAATCTCTTCCTCGCTCAGCAAGCTACGCGGCGTAACCAACAGAACAACATCCTCGGGGGTGCTGCGACCCGCGACCAACGTAACCTCATCCGGATCGAACGCCACCTCCAGCTGCGGCAAAACGCGCAGCGGCAGCCTGCTCTCGCTACGAATCAACTCCCGGTCAACGCCATCCACGCGCAATACCCCAAACGCATCAGCAACCGGGGATACTCCCTGGGCAACGGCTATCCGCACCGTGGTGGCATTGGCAAAAGAAGCCTCGGGCAATGAAGAAGCCTCGGGCAATGAAATCGGCGTGGTCTGCAGAAGCAACGACCTGCTTCGTTTGCCATTCTCATCCAGCAGGTCAAAGTACCGGCTCAACTCCCCGGTGGCGTCCCCGGCAGCGTTCACATTCTCCACCCGCAAAGTCAGCCTGGTCTGCAACCCTTCGCGTAGCGGCGGGGCCAAGAACAACAGAACCTCCTCCTGCTCGCCACGGCTCACGACCAACACCTTCAGCGTGTCGAGGGGCTTTGCGGCAGAGCGAAACTCCACTACCGAAGGCGGCGTAGTCACCTGCACGAACATCGCGATCAAGTCTCCGGCATCCGGACCAAACGGAGCGGGCGCCGGCATCAACTGGTCGAACATCCGGTTGAAATCCGCCAGGTCGCCGGCTTCAAAGTCTCGCGGAACACGGATCACCTCGACCGCCTCCAGGCCTGCCCGCGTTCCCGCCACCGTCGAAAACGGATCGACCACCAAACCGATCGGCGCGTCCGGGTGCGCGTGCACCGTAACCGGATACTGCGTGACGAACCCCCCGACGGCGTAGGAACCGAGCGTCGCCAGAACATAACCGGGACTATACGAGGACGTATACGAGGACGGGCGAGGCTCGCCGAGGTCGGTGACGGAAACCAGCGGAACGTTCCGATCCGTGAGCGTATCGAGATCGGAGAGAAATACCACCACGCCCTGCGGCCCCCGATCGGGCAGGCCTTCCCGGCTCAACCACGGCCAGGTCGTCACCACCGCCGTCGCGCTACTGTCCTGCTGGACGAAAATCCGCTCGTAGTGATAAAACGCCGGCGGCTCCTCCAGGAGGTCGTTGACGAAAAACAACGTTACGTGGGTCGAGGCTGTGGTGCGCACGAGCTGCCTGTCCGCGTCCAGCACACCCACGCCGGTGCTCGCCTCAACGGTGGCGACCAGCCGGCCGTACTCCATGAAGGTGCTACCCAGATCCGGCGCTGCCGCCAGCAGCGTAACCGGAACCCGCAGCGAATCTGCGCTCAGAGACACCGACTGCGTCTTGACGGCAACGTCACCGACCTCCAGCAGGTACAGACCGGTACTCTCTGTCGCCGGCAGCCGCACCTGTGCCAGCAATTCTTCGCCTTCCAGCAACGGCGGATTCGTGGTAATCCACAACTGCGTCGTGCTTCCCGCCATCATCCCCGCGCCCTCAATATCGCCCGTGGGCTGGATCACCAGCCGCACGCCACGCAGCAACTGCACGTCGAGCCGTGCGTCAAAATGCACCTCGGCGTTGCCCGTCAGCACCGTCTGTGACGAGAACACGACCTGCACCGCGCTTGAGCGCTCCGGAACGACTCCTTCGGCGACGCGTACCTCGATCGTCCCCGCGACACCGCGGCATCAAACGTGAGCGTGACCGGCGTCACCGAAACCGCCCCCGGAGGCGCGCCAAAGCACGCCGACGCTGTCCACTGCCTCAGCAAGCAACAACGGCCGATCCAGCGCGACCTGCACCGGCTGCGACGACAGACCCAGTAGCTTGCCGACCTCGCCGACCACCAGCTCAATCCGCGGAGGCATAAACCCGCGCCCGAATCTGACGCGGCACTACCATCGACCCTCACCGTGCGCGAGACCAACTCCAGGTTGGCGCGATAGGCGTCCCGGGTTGGAGATGGCCACCTCCTGTGACCGTGCTCCTCCTCGCGCAACAACTCGACCGCGATCTGCCCCATCGGCGGCACCCCGACCTCGGCCGACAACCTCACCGCGTCTATCCGCAACCGCGTATCCGGTAAACATCAGGGTCGTGAGTTGCTCGTCCGATGGCAGCCTGCGTCGTCCAACGACTCGGTCAACAACAGGCGCACGTGCAATTCCTCGCTCCGCAAGCACGATTGACTGGAGGTGTTATGTCGGCCTGCAACTCCACCGAAAACCTCGGTGCTGCCGCCGGCTTCAACGACCAGATTCCTCGACTACAACGGCCATTCCTGGCTTAAACACGATGTCAAATCGGGCGCGGCTCGACCGTAACCTCGCAGCGGTTCGTGCGGCACAACCTCCGCCGGCGTCGTAATGAACTGGGTGGAACCAGCGTCTCAAACCAATAGGATGTCAGTGTCCACCGCATCCAGATTCGCAATGAACCTACGAACCCGTCTCCGGATCCTCGGGCCGAAATCAAGCCTGCCGTCGGACAGACTCGGGTGCAAGCCAGCCGTAGCGTCGAAATCGGTACGAAATCCCGCATTGTCTCGCGATCTGATACGTCTGGTACGCCGAAGCCGCAGACAGCTCCGAACCGACGTCCGAGAGTCCTACGCTTGAATGTCTGTGGTACTTCCCGCCGTTACCCGCACCACGGCAGAACACATCCAGGACTGAAAATCCGAAACGACGTTCACTTCCAGGGGGGTCGAGACAACGAGACTCGCATTATGAAACTCACTAGTCGGCCCCGGATCAATCTGCAACCGCCCGCGCAATGCCGCTCGTCCCACGCCGACAGTGGCAGTCACCACCTGCGTCGTGCCCCGGAATGCAACCATAATCGATCCATCCCCCGTCTCCGATATCCCCATCCCCAATGCAGACATGGTCACCCCTTCGGGGTCAGTATCATTTAACGCATCTGGCGTCAACGCTCCGTTATTCAACGCGTCCTCGTACCAATATCTGGCCAGAAGAAGCAACTCCTCGCCCGGGGCAAACCGATGTCCCTCCGGCGAAGTAAGCAGGATCCTCACCTCTGTGGTGCTTCCGGAGCTGTCGGCGCGCAGCGACACACGTTCGGGCTCGAAGCTGACCACGAATTGCCGCTCGCCGATTCGCACCAACAAAGTCGCCGGGACAAACTGTGCATTCAATGCAGCGGCGCGCTCGTCCGAAACCGCCGCGTGGACGCTCGCCGCGAACTGCGGTGGAAGCGACAAACAGCCCCAACCCCGAAAAAGCCCCGCTCCGCGTCCAAGGAATACATTTGGTCGGCCGCATGGCCCAAGGAGGGGGTTACCAGAAACCACTCCACTACCAGGAGCGGCGGTTACATCGACCGTGGCTGCGTCGGGTGGCTTGGGCAACCCGACCCCATCCAGTGACCGCACCGCCACCACGAACTGCTGCGTCGTGTTGGCAGTAATTACCGTCTCACCGATGCCATCGCCGTCCTCTGTGAGCGCAAAGAACAACTCGAACCGCGGACGCCTGACCTCGACCGGCAGGCCCGGCCCCGCGACGATATCCAGACCGGTTGGTGTCTCTGATGTTCTCATGCCGCACCGTAACCCTCCACCACGCCAGAGACCGGCTGTGCATCCCGGTCTGCATACAGGTACACCGCCACGACAGGGGTCGACCCCGACAACTCTACTATCACCTGGGTGCTCCTCTCCCTGGCGAACGGGTCCAGGGCCGGGGCCTCCAGCGACAGCAACAGTCCACCAACCGATCCCGCAACCGAACTTGAATCCAGCGACAATGTCGCCACTTGGCTAAGCCCAACAAGCGGGGGATCCGTAGAGACCTGCACCGGGGGTCGACACGCACGCCGTATAGTCCACGCACCCGGAGATCACCGTAGCGTTCGAAGGAGCAAAAACCACCGTCGATTGCGGCAACACCGTGATACCCAGGCGCCCTGGCTGTACAAGATCCACGTTGCTCGCCGTCCGACTTCCTCGCCACCAGGTTGCCCTGCTGATCCGCGCGCGACGCCAGGATACTCACCGTCGCCCGCGGCGAGTGTCACCGTAAACCTAACTTGTGCTCTGCGACACCGTCAGGCCTTCCACGCCTTCCGGGGTCAGCGACAGCGTGATCGTCTGCGGCCGCCCGCGGGAGGATGTTCAGGGACACCTTTGCTTCCTTCTCACCATCCACGACCAGAACCAGATCGAGCGGATCAAACACCACCGCTGTACGCAGACTGACGATCCTCACCAGTGGAACGAACCGCGGGTCGCGCTCAAATACGATCGGTGGCACCGGCGGCCTGAGGTTCGTCTCAAAGATCAACGGGGTAAAGTCGGACAAGTACACCACCGTGCCAATCTCGGCGTCTGCCGCGGCCCACACCTCGATCTTCTTCTCCGCCGACGCCGTGCTCGCCACCCAGATCAACGCCCAGATCAAAGGACGCCATCGTCAACGAAGTCGCTCTCGCGACCCTCTTCCGAACAATGGCCGCTCACGTCGACGAATACCTTGCTGTCCACTCGCGTCACGCAAAAACACCCCTCATAATGCTGACAAAGCCGCGCGCGTGGATTGTCTCGTCGAGGATCCCGTCGGGGGGCTCCAGGATCCCCTCGGGCTCGATGCGCACCATCAACTGCGCCGCTTCCGCCCGCGCCCTGCTGAACATCCAGCGGCTGCGGCCGGAACACGATCACCGCACGACGCTCCGCCCGGATGCCCAGCCCGTCTCCTTCCAGCAACTCACCCAGGTTGACCGGTGCGCCCGCAAGGTCTACCCTCATCCGCAACTCAAGCGGCGCCGTCGCACAGAAGGTAACCGCCGCGGTCGATGCTGCTGCGGTAAAGACCACCGTGCTCGAACCCACGACGGACGGCGTGCTCGACGAGTTGTCCGGGTACCCCTTGCAAAATGCCGGGTTGTTCATCTGGTCCGAGTCCGAGCCGACACTCACCCGCAACGAATCCGGGTCGACCGCAACCCGAGCTGCGTCGTCCGGCGTGTAGACCAGCCGCAACCCGACTTCGCTGTCTCCCGACAGGCCTTCCATGCGCAGACCCACCACGTGCGGAACCCCCACGGCGATCACCAGATTGCCATCTTTGATCGGCGACGCGTCCGTGACCAGACGAAACTGCGCCGTATCGAACCGCAGGGCACCATTGTCCTGCACCGCGTCCGCTACGCTGATCGTCGGTTTCATCGTCGGCACCGCGGCAGTCACAGTGGACGCGATTACCCGCGCTTCAAGATAAAACACCTGGCGTGGCGAAGCGTCGAAATCTTCCGCCAACTCGACCGGTATCTCTATCATCCGCCCGCCCAGCGGATCCGCCGCGTCGGTGTCGACAGACTCGATCTGCGGAAGCACGCCGCCGCCTGCAAAGGTAACCACGAAGTTGGTGCTCGCAACCGGGGCCTTGCCCCCGATGAAGAGTTCCGTCGTGTAACGCAACTCAACCACCAGCCGCTCGGTGCTCGCCAGGCTACCGCCCTCAAGTGCCAGGTCGACCCGCACAACATCGTCTTCGCCAGACAGCGCTAGCCGCGGCGGCGTGAACACCAACTTGAACGAACGGAACACATTGATCGCAAGAGGCGCCGGTTCCACGAGGATGCTCACGCGGTTGCCGCTCAACGTGAAATCGACAAGCGTCGGAACTGCCTCCACGCCCGCGGAAAACGTGATCATGGTCTGGTCTTCGTCGCCGCTCAACCGCACCAATGCAGGAAACTCGATCTCGCTGTCCCTCCGCAGGCTCAGCAGCACGTTGACCCCCTGGTCGGCAAACAGGCGCGGGAAAGTCGTTATGCGCAAATTGGAGCTCCCGCCTGCGACCATGTCGATCACCTCCGGCGCGTACAGCAACCTGACAGTGCTCGCCTCCAGCACCCTCATGTCGAATGACGCGACCGTCACCCCGCCATCTGTCGCCAACGGCACGCCCGCGCTATCCGTCAGCGTCGCCAACGGCCGGCCAGCCGCGTCGATCACCTCGACCAAAGTGCTACTGGCGACCACGCGCAGGGATGCCACTTCACCCGGCTCGATGCCCAGGATCGGAATCACCGTCTCGCTGGACATCCCGTCCAGCACGACACGGATCACCGTCGAAGCCGCCAGCGGCTCTTCTGCCAGAAACGCCGCCTTCACCGCCGCGTTGCCTGCTTGGTAACTTCCCGGAAATACTGCCGAACCTTCGATCCGCACTTCGATTTCGATCTCTTCGTTTTCGCGCAACATGGCACCGACCCGAAGATCCCGGGACTCCCCGGCGACCACGGTCGAAGGCGAGAGAATCTCGCCGGTCACATCTTTGCCCAACATGGCACCGGCTCGAAGATCCCGGGACCCCCCGGCGACCACGGTCGAAGGCGAGAGAATCTCGCCGGTCACATCGACATCGCCGAACTCGACCTCCACCATCAGACCCCGTTTGACCAGCACCTCCAGCGTCGCACCTTCACAGTAATCGCGATCGACTTCATCGGACGGATCATTGAACGCGAAGCACTCCCTCACTACTTATCCCCGTATCACCCCGCGTAAGCACCTGGAAGCGGCCATAATCGAAATCGGTCGCCTCGGCATCTACCAAAACGCTCACGTCAATGTGCCTTGCGTCAACGTCTATATCAGGCGCCGGGAACGGCGGGGCTTCCTCCGTCTCCAGCATCGCCATCACCGCATCAACAAGATTTCCCTTATCGTCCAGACTGCTCAGACGACCGCTCCCATCCGAACTAAAGATGATGTCCAGGCTCACATCTGCCAGCAGCCTCGCGATCAGGCTCACGTCGGCCATGCTGCTCCGGCTATCTTCGGCGATCTCATTGCCCGGCAGCAGAACCACCTGTTGCGGAGAAAACGCCAGCATCGGCCGGTAGGGTTCGACGATCACCAGCAACGATGTGGTCGGCTTCAGCACCGGTTCGCCACCGGTGCTTGTATCCATCACCGTGCTCCTTACAACCTCGATGGTGGCGTCGCCGGCACGCAGACCGAAGGTCCCGAGTAACGTTGTGGCCATGTCCGTCAGCTCCACCCGCGTCGAGATCAGGTCCAGGATCTTCACCGGAAGCAGAGGCGACACCTCCACCATCAGTTCCACCTCTGCCGTTATGCCGCTCAAAGACCCCCCTGCCAAGGGCAGCAGAACCAGTGCCGCCAGTTCCTCCGGATCGCACGAGACCTTGCACACCTCGGCAACGACCCGGCTCGGCATGAACACCAACTGGAACATCCGCGGCGCAACCTCCACCTGCAGACTGAAGGGAGAAACAACTTCGGCGCCATCCCGGCACCTCCACTGCTTCCACACGCAGACGGCTGCTGGCCAGATCCGCTCCCGCGATCAGCGTAAGGCCAACTTCGGTACTACCCGCGCTAAACACCACCTGTTGCGTGGACAACGCCAGGCCGGCCCCGTCGTAATCCAGCGTCGCCACCAGCGACTCGCCTGGCAACAACCGCGACGTTCCAAACGAGGTATCCACCCCCAGCAACAGCAACGACAGCGACGTCGAACTGAGTGCAGACATCGGAATCGACCCAAGCTCGGACCCCGCCTGGCTGACCACTGCAAAACGGAACTGACGCCTTTCCACTTCGACCGCCACCGACACCGGCAGAACCTCGGCGTTGATCACGGCGGCGGGATCGACCACCGCCGTCAGCACGCCATCCTCTGCAGCGGCCACCGCCGACAAGGTCACGGAAACCTCGGTGCTCTCCGCGTCGAATGTCCCCGGCGTCACGGACAACGCAACGCCGGTGCCGTCGTTATACGCCAGCGTCACCGCCAGCGTCTGTCCGCGCCCAGGGACGGAATCCCCAGCGAAGAGGCCATCCCCGCCAGTTGCACCCGCAACGAGGTCGAGCCCCCCGCCAGCAGGCTCACCACCGGAGCCGGGGCACCCGCCTCGCTCAGAACCACCAAGCGGAAGCGTCGCAGCGCGATCTCCACCGACAAAGTGGTCGAAACCACCCCGCGTGTACGCCAACCCGGTCTTCGCCAGACAGTACCTCGCCCGAGGCGACCACCATCCCCAGCGGCGGTACTGCGTCGTGGCGCGCTTCGATGGTGAAGGTCGCCTGCAGCATAGTCGACGTCAGCGTCAGTTCAAGCGGAATGACTGTCACCGTCGTCGGCTGCAACGAAACCAGCAACTGCTCGCCCTCCATCAGCACATCCGGGTTCTCCAGTACCACCACCACCTCGGTCGTGCCGCCCGCCAGCACCCGCGCCGTGGTCGCAGGGACGAACGCCAGCGAAAACTGCCGCACCGCACTGACCAGAACCGATGCCGGCGTCAGCGAAGCGTTATAGTATTCATCATCCCCCGGCGACACTAAACTATCCGGCGGTAATGGTAATACCACCGCCGTCACCGTCGCGTTCGACTCCACTATCGCGTCACCAACCGTCCGCACCGTCAGTCGCGTCATTGACTCATCCGCCAGAAACACCACTTCCTTCTCAAACGGCGCGGTGTCCTCAAGTACGCGATTGCGATCTTGCGGTTCGTCAATCTGCACCGTCACCGTCAGCTCTGAAGCCGTGTCGCCCGGCCGCGTCAACTCAAAGACAATCTCCTCGCCTTCGGCCACTCCCAGATTATCGGGATGCTCATCAGGATCGAGAGCGATCGTCACGAAGTCGTTGTCCACGATGGTGATAATCGCCTCGGGGAACCTCCCCACACCATCAACATCAGGCCTGCCCGGCAGGCTATTAATAATCGTAATTCGAGAGTCATTGCCTTGCTCCAAATCGAACAACAGAGTCTCGTCTCCTTCCATTTGCTCGTCCTCCTCGGCTTTGAGCACCCCCGAGAGGATAAGAAAACTCTGCCGCCAACGCCCCGCCACCTGCTTAAAGTCCGATCCCGAAATATCATCTCTAAAGCTCGTCTTAAGGCCGACATGAATTGGCACATCATTAAGCTCGACTGAGACGTCGTCTGCAGATACGGCGGATACAGATGCCTTCTCCAAGCTGTAGCCAGCAATAAAAAGCTCAACATTGACAAAAGCGTCATGGGGACGCTCGTCGGCTTCAAGAATGACCTCCCAAGCACCCTGCGGGGGGCCGCCTTCACTGATGTGCACCTGCGTGGTCGCAACATAAGCCTGCATTGGGGGAATGTCGTCATCCAGCACCAGAACCGACGCCGACCCCGGCGACCTCACCACATAATATTCGGCCCCCCCCACCGCTACCGCCGCCGCTGCTACCGTCGCCGTCACCGTCGTGTGCTCCTCGAACTCAAGGTCTGAAAACGTCGTCACCGACAGTTGCGTCGTTGGCATGTCCGGCAGAAACATCACAGCCTCGGTCGACCGGACGCTATCAGAAAGTATGTCGCCGCCGGCTTCGTCAATCCCCACCACCACCGTCAGCAGTGAAGCCAGGTCGCCCGTGCGCGTCAACTCAAAGACAATCTCATCGCCTTCGTCCACTTCCACCAGCCCGGAATCGCCGACAGCGCCCACTGCGGTGATCGTCACCAACGCCGTGTCGAGGACCACAACCGACGCCGGCCTCGACGAAGCGTTATAGTATTCGTCATCCCCCGGCGACGCTGAATAATCCGGCGAAAATACCACCACCGCCGTCACCGTCGTGTTCGACCCCACTATCGCGTCATCAACCGTCGGCACCGTCAGTTGCGCCGTTGACGCGCCCGCCAGAAACACCACAGTCTTCTCAAACGGCGCGGTCTCCTCAAGTACGAGATTGGCATCTTGCGGTTCGTCAATCGCCACCGTCACCGTCAGCTCTGAAGTCGTGTCGCCCGGGCGCGTCAACTCAAAGACAATCTCCTCGCCTTCGTCGACTTCCGGATTATTGGCAGCGATCGTCACGAAGTCGTTGTCCACGATGGTGATAATCGTGTCGGGGAACACCTCATCACCATCAACATCAAGCCTGCCCGGTAAGCTATTAATAAGACTAATTCGAGGGTCACTATCGTTGTCTTGATAAAAATCAACCAACAGGGTCTCGTCTCCTTCCATTTGATCGTCATCCTTGACTATGAACTCATGACCCCCCTCGATCTCAACACTACGCCACTGCAAACCCCCATCCACCATCACCTGACTAAAGAACTCTCCGTGAATATCCCTAAAGTCCCGCTCAGGAACGGAGGCAGGAATTTCATCATCATCACTACCACCAGGAATCAGGAATGAGACGTCGTCTGCGGATGCGGCGGATACGGATTTCTTCTCCAAGAGATAGTTAGCTACAAAAAGCCGAATAGCAAGAATCCTGTTATGGGGACGCTCGTCGGCGTCAAGAATGGCACGCCACTCATACTTCCCTCCATTTTCATTGATACGCACCTGCGTGGTCTCAGCATAAGCGCGCATTTCCGGAATGTCGTCATCCAGCACCAGAACCGACATCGACCCCGGCGACCCCGCCGCATAATATCCAGACTCCCCCTCCGCTACCGCCGCCGGTAGTACCGTCGCCGTCACCCTGGTGTGCGGCTCGAACTCAAGGTCTGAAAACGTCGGCACCGTCAGCCGCGCCGTTGACATGTCCGGCAGAAACACCACAGCTTCGGTCGGCCGGACGCTATCAGAAAGTATGTCGCCGCCGGCTTCGTCAATCCCCACCGTCACCGTCAGCTCTGAAGTCGGGTCGCCCGTGTGCGTCAACTCAAAGACAATCTCATCGCCTTCGCCCACTTCCACCAGCCCGGAATCGCCGATAGTGCCCACTGCGGTGATGGTCACCAGCGCCGTGTCGTCGTCGAGGACCAGAAGCGATGCCGGCGTCAGCGAAGCGTTATAGTATTCGCCATCCCCCGGCAACACCAAACTATCCGGCGGTAATGGTAATACCACCGCTGTCACCGTCGCGTTCGACTCCGCTATCGCGTCACCAACCGTCGGCACCGTCAGTCGCGTCATTGACTCATCCGCCGGAAACACCACTTCCTTCGTAAACGGCGCGGTGTCTTCAAGTACGCGATTGGCATCTTGCGGTTCGTCAATCGCCACCGTCACCGTCAGCTCTGAAGTCAGGTCGCCCGGACGCGTCAACGCAAAGACAATCTCCTCGCCTTCGTCCACTTCCGGATTATCGGAAGCGATCGTCACGAAGTCGTTGTCCACGATGGTGATAATCGCCTCGGGGAACACCTTCCTACCGCTAATACTATCAATCTCGACTTCCGGTAAGCTATTAATAAGACTAATTCGAGGGTCAATGCCGCTTTGCCTAAAATCGAGCAACAGAGTCTCGTCTCCTTCCATTTGATCGTCATCCTCGGCTATGAGCAAAAACCCGGAATCGGAGAAGCCGAGAGCCAAACGCCACTGCAAACGACCACCTACCGGCTTAAAGTCCGATCCCGAAATCCCCTCTTTAAAGATAGTCGTAGTGAAGGGCACCAACGACTCCCCCCCCCTCTTGAGTGAGACGTCGTCTCCGGATGCGGCGGATACGGATTCCTTCTCCAATAAGATTTCATATATAAGCAATACAAATTGCTTATCCACCAAATCGTTATGAGGACGCTCGTCGGCTTCAAAAATGACACTAAAACCCCTCTGCCCGGGGCCGCCTTCACTGATGCGCACCTGCGTGGTCACAACATAAACCTGCATTTCCGGAATGTCGTCATCCCGTACCAGAACTGATGTCGACCCCGGCGACCTCACCACATAATGTCCGGGCTCCCCCAACACCGTATCCGGCGGTACTACCACCGCCGTCACCGCCGTGTGCGGCTCGAAATCCTCGTCATTAACCGTCGGCACCGCCAGTTGCGTCGTTGGCATGTCCGGCAGAAACATCACAGCCTCGGTCGACCGGACGCTATCAGAAAGTATGTCGCCGGCTTCGTCAATCCCCACCACCACC
This sequence comes from Candidatus Oxydemutatoraceae bacterium, assembly GCA_965226235.1. Lineage (GTDB taxonomy): Bacteria > Pseudomonadota > Gammaproteobacteria > Poriferisulfidales > Oxydemutatoraceae > CAYFZO01. Next base: position 1,165,529 of record OZ245335.1, read on the forward strand.
GTCAGCAGTGAAGACAGGTTGCCGCCCGTGCGCGTCAACTCAAAGACAAGCTCCCTACCTTCTATCACTTCCACCAGCCCGGAAGGGCCGACAGCGCCCACTGCGGTGATGCTCACCAACGCCGTGTCGTCGTCGAGGACCAGAAGCGACGCCGGCGTCGACGCAGCGTTATAGTATTCGCCACTCTCCAAACCCGTCGGTGGCGCTATCGACGGATCCGGCGGTAAGACCACCGCCGTCACCGTCGTGTCCGGCTCCACTGTCGCGTCATTAGCCGTCCGCACCGTCAGTTGCGTCATTGAATCGCCCGCCAGGAATACCGCTTCCTGCGTAAACGGCGCGGTGTCCTCAAGTACGCGATTGGCATCTTGCGGTTCGCCAATCTGCACCGTCACCGTCAGTTGCGCCGTTGACTCGACCGCCGGGCGCGTCAGCACAAAGACAATCTCATTGCCTTCGGCCACTTCCGGATTATCGGGAGCGATCGTCACGAAGTCGTTGTCCACGATGGTGATAACCTCATGAACAGACTTCATAGTAAAACCGAAACCTTCGTTTCCTGGATCATCGATGACATATTCCGGGCGGAGACCTCCGGCCCTTTCGATCACAAGCCCAAACGTCTCGTCTCCTTCCATTAGATCGTCATCGTTGATGGTGACCGGTATATACACGACCTTCCGGTAAACCCCGTCTTCGAGCAACTTAAATCCTGAATGGCCGGGAGTAAACATATTACTGAACACTGGATAGTCTCCCGGGAAGTTTGCACTGTTGTTTTTGCTCGAAAATGAAATGAAAAAACCCTCAGGAGGCGGTGCCTCGGCATCCATCACGATCCCGGCTTGATACACACCGTGTCCTTCACTGAGGCGCGTCTGCGTACTGGCAGTATAAATGCGCATTGCGGGGAAACCGTCATCCAGCACCCGAACCGATGCAGACCCCGGCGACCCCACCTCATAATACCCAGGCTCCCCCAACACCGTATCCGGCGGTGATACCACCGCCGTCACCATGGTGGGCTGTTCGTACGCATCGTCATCAACCGTCGGCACCGTCAGTTGCCTCGTTGACTCGCCCACCGGAAACACCACAGTCTTTATAGACGACGCGGTGTCCTCAAGTACGCGATTGGCATCTAGCGGTTCTTCAATCTCCACACCCACCGTCAGCGATGAAGCCAGGTTGCCCGCGCGCGTCAACTCAAAGACAATCTCATCGCCTTCGTCCACTTCCACCAGCCCGGAAGGGCCGACAGCGCCCACTGCGGTGATGGTCACTATCGTCGTGTCGTCGTCGAAGACCAGAAGCGACGCCGGCGTCGACGTAGCGTTATAGTATTCGCCACTCTCCAAACCCGTCGGTGGCGCTATCGACGGATCCGGCGGTAAGACCACCGCCGTCACCGTCGTGTCCGGCTCCACTGTCGCGTCATTAGCTGTCCGCACCGTCAGTTGCGTCATTGAATCGCCCGCCTGAAACACCGCTTCCTGCGTAAACGGCGCGGTGTCCTCAAGTACGCGATTGGCATCTTGCGGTTCGCCAATCGCCACCGTCACCGTCAGTTGCGCCGTTGACTCGACCGCCGGGCGCGTCAGCACAAAGATAATCTCCTCGCCTTCGGCCACTTCCGGATTATCGGGGGCGATCGTCACGAAGTCGTTGTCCACGATGGTGATAACCTCATGAGCACCCTTCCCACTAAAATCGAAACGTCTGTGTCCTGGATCATCAATGACAATTTCCGGGCGGAGACCCGGGGCTCTTTCGATCAGAAGCCCAAACGTCTCGTCTCCTTCCATTAGATCGTCATCGTTGATGGTGACCGGTGTATACACGACCTTCCGGTAAACCCCGTCGACCAACTCAAATCCTGAAGGGCCGGGATTAACCTGATTAGAGAGCGATGAATAGTCTTTCGGGTCTTCTGCCCCTTTTCTTCGGGACGAAAATGCAATGAAAAAACCCTCAGGAGGCGGCGCCTCGGCATCCATCACGATCCCGGCTTGATACACACCGTGTCCTTCATTGAGGCGCGTCTGCGTACTGGCAGTATAAATGCGTATTTGGGGAAAACCGTCATCCAGCACCCGAACCGACGCAGACCCCGGCGACCTCACATAATAATGTCCGGGCTCCCCCAACACCGTATCCGGCAGTGATACCCCCGCCGTCACCGCCGTGGGCTGCTCGTACGCATCGTCATTCATCGTCTGCACCGTCAGTTGCCTCGTTGACTCGCCCACCGGAAACACCACAGGCAGGGTAGACGGCGTAAGCGGCACGGTGTCCTCAAGTACGCGATTGGCATCTTGCGGTTCGTCAATCTCCACACCCACCGTCAGCGATGAAGCCAGGTTGCCCGTGCGCGTCAACTCAAAGACAATCTCATCGCCTTCGGTCACTTCCACCAGCAAAGAATCGCCGACACCTGCGGTGATGGTCACCAGCGCCGTGTCGTCATCGAGGACCAGAACCGACGCCGGCGTCGACGCAGCGTTGTAATATTTGCCACTACTCGTTCTCTCCGGTGGTGTTTCCGGCGGATCCGGCGGTATTACCAGCGCCGTCACCGTCGACATTCCCTCGTCATTAGCCGTCGGCACCGTCAGTAACGCCGTTGCCATGCCCTCCGGAAACACCACAGTCTGCGTAAACGTAGACGGCGCGGTGCCGCCGACTTCGGTTTCGGTAATCACCGTCACCGGCAGTTCCGGAGCCAGGTCGCCCGCCGGGCGCGTCAACACAAAGTTGATGGGCGTGCCTTTTGCCACCACCCCCAGCGTCTCGGAACCGGTAGCGATCCTGATGTCGGGACCGGGAGCGATCGTTACGAAGTCGTTGTCCTCGATGGTGAGCGTCACCCTGTCCCCAGGGCTAAGAATTCTGATTTGAGGGTGAAGATTGGCACTTCTCTCCAACCTCAACAGTAGCGACTCCTCTCCTTCCATCAGGTCGATATCCTCATTCTCCTTCCTATCGATAGTGACGAGCGTCGAAGGTTCAACGACCTGCCGGTAAAAGAAGGTCACACCTTCGTCGCCGATCCTGCTAACCCGCTGAAATTCTGAATAGAATATCTCGACCACCTCATTTACCGGCTCAAAGTCTTCCAGGAACTGTGCGCTCCTCGACTCGCTGAAATATGCAAGACCAAAAGATAATAGCCTGCCATCCCTGTCATCGAAACTACGGGGACGCTCGTCGGATAGCGTCTCCGCAATGACCCGAAGCCTAAAACCGCTTCCTTCGCTGACGCTCACCTGGGTGCTGGCAGCATAAACGTTTATTCCGGGAACGTCGTTATCCCGCACCAGAACCGATGTCGACCCCGGCGACCTCACCACATAATGTCCGGGCTCCCCCAACACCGTGCCCGGCGGTACTACCACCGCCGTCACCGTCGTGTGCGGCTCGAAATCCTCGTCATTAACCGTCGGCACCGCCAGTTGCGCCGTTGGCATGTCCGGCAGAAACATCACCGCCTCGGTCGACCGGACGCTATCAGCAAGTATGTCGCCGCCGGCTTCGTCAATCCCCACCACCGCCGTTAGCGGTGAAGACAGGTTGCCCTCCGTGCGCGTCAACTCAAAGACAAGCTCCCTACCTTCTATCACTTCCACCAGCCCGGAAGGGCCGACAGCGCCCACTGCGGTGATGGTCACCAACGCCGTGTCGTCGTCGAGGACCACAACCGACGCCGGCGTCGACGCAGCGTTATAGTATTCGCCACTCTCCAAACCCGTCGGTGGCGCTATCGACGAATCCGGCGGTAAGACCACCGCCGTCACCGTCGTGTCCGGCTCCGCTATCGCGTCATTAGCCGTCGGCACCGTCAGTAGCGCCGTTGACGCGCCCGCCAGGAATACCGCTTCCTTCTCAAACGGCGCGGCCTCCTCAAGTACGCGATTGGCATCTTGCGGTTCGCCAATCTGTACCGTCACCGTCAGCGATGAAGCCAGGTCGCCCCCCGGGCGCGTCAGCACAAAGTTAATGGTCGTGCCTTCGGCCACCCCCAGCTTATCGGGAGCGATCGTCACGAAGTCGTTGTCCACGATGGTGATAACCTCATGAACAGACCCCATACTAAAATCGAAACCTTCGTTTCCTGGAGTATCGATGACAATTTCTGAGGGGAAAACCAAGCCCATTTCGATCAGAAGCCCAAGCCTCTCGTCTCCTTCCATTAGATCGTCATCGTTGATGGTGACCGGTATATACACGACCTTCCGGTAAAAGAAGGTCACACCTCCGTCGACGCTAACCCGCTGAAATCCTGAATGGCCGGGATTAAACGAAATAGTGAGCCTTGGAGAGTCTTCCGGGATGCCTGCACCCCCGCTTCTGGTCGAAAATGAAATGAAAAAACCACGATCACTAGGCGGCGGTGCCTCGGCATCCATCACGATCCCAGCTTGATACACACCGTGTCCTTCATCAAGGCGCGTCTGCGTACTGGCAGTATAAATGCGCATTGCGGGAAAACCGTCATCCAGCACCCGAACCGACGCCGACCCCGGCGACCCCACCTCATAATACCCAGGCTCCCCCAACACCGTATCCGGCGGTGATACCACCGCCGTCACCGTGGTGGGCTGCTGGTACGCATCGTCATTAACCGTCGGCACCGTCAGTTGCCTCGTTGACTCGCCCACCGGAAACACCACAGTCTTTATAGACGACGCGGTGTCCTCAAGTACGCGATTGGCATCTTGCGGTTCGTCAATCTCCACACCCACCGTCAGCGATGAAGCCAGGTTGCCCGCGCGCGTCAACTCAAAGACAATCTCCTCGCCTTCGACCACTTCCACCAGCCTGGAATCGCCGACAGCGCCCACTGCGATGATGGTCACTATCGTCGTGTCGTCGTCGAAGACCAGAAGCGACGCCGGCGTCGACGCAGCGTTATAGTATTCGCCACTCTCCAAACCCGTCGGTGGCGCTATCGACGGATCCGGCGGTAAGACCACCGCCGTCACCGTCGTGTCCGGCTCCACTGTCGCGTCATTAGCCGTCCGCACCGTCAGTTGCGTCATTGAATCGCCCGCCAGGAATACCGCTTCCTGCGTAAACGGCGCGGTGTCCTCAAGTACGCGATTGGCATCTTGCGGTTCGCCAATCGCCACCGTCACCGTCAGTTGCGCCGTTGACTCGACCGCCGGGCGCGTCAGCACAAAGACAATCTCATTGCCTTCGGCCACCCCCAGCTTATCGGGAGCGAGATCGGGAGCGATCGTCACGAAGTCGTTGTCCACGATGGTGATAGCCTCATGAGCAGGGGAAGGGGAACCTTTGAAATTTCCTGGAGGATCAATGACATATTCCGGGCGGAGACCTCCGGCCCTTTCGATCACAAGCCCAAACGTCTCGTCTCCTTCCATTAGATCGTCATCGTCGATGGTGACCGGTATATACACGACCTTCCGGTAAACCCCGTCTTCGAGCAACTCAAATCCTGAAAGGCCGGGACTAAACATATTACTGATCGCTGGATAGTCTTCCGGGGAGTCTGCACTGTTGCCTTTGGTCGAAAATGAAATGGAAAACCCACGATCACTAGGAGGCGGTGCCTCGGCATCTATAACGATCCCGGCTTGATACACACCGTGTCCTTCATTGATGCTCGTCCGCGTACTGGCAGTATAAATGCGTATTGCGGGAAAACCGTCATCCAGCACCCGAACCGACGCAGACCCCGGCGACCTCACATAATAATGTCCAGGCTCCCCCAACACCGTATCCGGCGGTGATACCACCGCCGTCACCGCCGTGGGCTGCTCGTACGGATTGTCATTCACCGTCGGCACCGTCAGTTGCACCGCTGACTCGCCCGCCGGAAACACCACAGTCTTCTCAAACGGCGCGGTCTCCTCAAGTACGCGATTGGCATCTTGTGGTTCTTCAACCACCACCTTCACCGCCAGCTCTACATCCGGGTCGCCCGTGCGCGTCAACTCAAAGACCATCTCATCGCCTTCGGTCACTTCCACCAGCAAAGAATCGCCGACACCTGCGGTGATGGTCACCAGCGCCGTGTCGTCATCGAGGACCAGAACCGACGCCGGCGTCGACGCAGCGTTGTAATATTTGCCACTACTCGTTCTCTCCGGTGGTGTTTCCGGCGGATCCGGCGGTATTACCAGCGCCGTCACCGTCAACATTCCCTCGTCATTAGCCGTCGGCACCGTCAGTTGCGCCGTTGCCATGCCCTCCGGAAACACCACAGTCTGCGTAAACGTAGACGGCGCGGTGCCGCCGACTTCGGTTTCGGTAATCACCGTCACCGGCAGTTCCGGAGCCAGGTCGCCCGCCGGGCGCGTCAACACAAAGTTGATGGGCGTGCCTTTTGCCACCACCCCCAGCGTCTCGGAACCGGTAGCGATCCTGATGCCGGGATCGGGAGCGATCGTCACGAAGTCGTTGTCCTCGATGGTGAGCGTCACCCTGTTCCCAGGGCTAAGAATTCTGATTTGAGGGTGAAGATTGGCACTTCTCTCCAACTTCAACAGTAGCGACTCCTCTCCTTCCATTAGGTCGTCATCGATAGTGACGAGCGCCGGAAATTCAACGACCTGCCGGTAAAAGAAGGTCACACCTCCGTCGACGCTAACCCGCTGAAATTCTGAGAAGAATATATCGACCAGCTCATTTAGCGGCTCAAAGTCTTCCCGGAACCGTGCGCTCCCCGACTCGCTTGTATATGCAAGAGGAAAAGATAATAGCCTGCCATCCCTGTCATCGAAACTACGGGGACGCTCGTCGTATCGCGTCTCCGCAATGACCCGAAGCCTAAAACCGCTTCCTTCGCTGACGCTCGCCTGCGTGCTGGCAGCATAAATGTCTATTCTGGGAACGTCATTATCCCGCACCAGAACCGATGTCGACCCCGGCGACCTCACCACATAATGTCCGGGCTCCCCCAACACCGTGCCCGGCGGTACTACCACCGCCGTCACCGTCGTGTGCGGCTCGAACTCATCGTCATTAACCGTCGGCACCGCCAGTTGCGTCGTTGGCATGCCCGGCAGAAACATCACCGCCTCGGTCGACCGGACGCTATCAGCAAGTATGTCGCCGCCGGCTTCGTCAATCCCCACCACCACCGTCAGCGGTGAAGACAGGTTGCCCTCCGTGCGCATCAACTCAAAGACAAGCTCCCCACCTTCTATCACTTCCACCAGCCCGGAAGGGCCGACAGCGCCCACTGCGGTGATGGTCACCAGCGCCGTGTCGTTGTCGCGGACCAGAACCGACGCCGGCGTCGACGCAGCGTTATAGTATTCGCCACTCTCCAAACCCGTCGGTGGCGCTATCGACGGATCCGGCGGTAATACCACCGCCGTCACCGTCGTGTCCGACTCCGCTATCGCGTCATTAGCCGTCGGCACCGTCAGTAGCGCCGTTGACGCGCCCGCCGGGAATACCGCTTCCTGCGTAAACGGCGCGGTGTCCTCAAGTACGCGATTGGTATCTTGCGGTTCGCCAATCTGCACCGTCACCGTCAGTTGCGCCGTTGACTCGACCGCCGGGCGCGTCAGCACAAAGACAATCTCCTCGCCTTCGGCCACTTCCGGCTTACCGGGAGCGATCGTCACGAAGTCGTTGTCCACGATGGTGATAACCTCATGAACAGACTTCATACTCGGACCGAAACCTCCGTTTCCTGGAGGATCAATGACATATTCCGGGCGGAGACCCGGGCCCCTTTCGATCAGAAGCCCAAACGTCTCGTCTCCTTCCATTAGATCGTCATCGTTGATGGTGACCGCTCTATACACGACCTTCCGGTAAACCCCGTCTTCGAGCAACTGAAATCCTGAATGGCCGGGATTAAACGTATTAAAGAACACTGGATAGTCTTCCGGGAATCCTGCCTCTTTTCTTCTGTCCGAAAATGCAATGTTAATACCACTAGCACTAGGCGGCGGTGCCTCGGCATCCATCACGATCCCGGCTTGATACACACCGTGTCCTTCATTGAGGCGCGTCTGCGTACTGGCAGTATAAATGCGCATTGCGGGAAAACCGTCATCCAGCACCCGAACCGATGCAGACCCCAGCAACCTCGCATAATAATGTCCGGGCTCCCCCAACACCGTATCCGGAGGTGATACCACCGCCGTCACCGTCGTGGGCTGCTCGTACGCTTCGTCATTCACCGTCGGCACCGTCAGTTGCCTCGTTGACTCGCCCGCCAGAAACACCACAGTCTTCTCAAACGGCGCGGTCTCCTCAAGTACGCGATTGTCATCTTGCGGTTCTTCAATCTCCACACCCACCGTCAGCGATGAAGCCGAGTCGCCCGTGCGCGTCAACTCAAAGACAATCTCATCGCCTTCGGTCACTTCCACCGGCAAAGAATCGCCGACACCTGCGGTGATGGTCACCAGCGCCGTGTCGTCATCAAGGACCAGAACCGACGCCGGCGTCGACGCAGCGTTGTAATATTTGCCACTACTCGTTCTCGTCGGTGGTGTTTCCGGCGGATCCGGCGGTATTACCACCGCCGTCACCGTCGACATTCCCTCGTCATTAATCGGTGGCACCGTCAGTTGCGCCATTGCCTCGCCCGCCGGAAACACCACCACATGCGTAAACGTAGACGACGGCGCGATGCCGTCGACTTCGGTAATCACCGTCACCGGCAGTTCCGGAGCCAGGTCGCCCGCCGGGCGCGTCAACACAAAGTTGATGGATGTGCCTTTTGCCACCACCCCCAGCGTCGTATCGGGATCGGTAGCGACCCTCATGTCGGGACCGGTAGCGACCCTCATGCCGAGACCGGTAGCGATCGTTACGAAGTCGTTGTCCTCGATGGTGAGCGTCACCCTGCGCCCAGGGCTAAGTCTTCTGATTTGAGGGTGAAGATTAGCACTTCTCTCCAACTTCAACAGTAGCGACTCCTCTCCTTCCATCAGGTCGATATCGATACCCGCATCCCTATCGATAGTGACGAGCGCCGGAAATTCAACGACCTGCCGGTAAAAGAAGGTCACACCTCCGTCGACGATCTTGCTAACCCGCTGAAATTCTGAAAAGAATATATCGACCACCTCATTTACCGGCTCAAAGTCTTCCCGGAACCGTGCGCTCCTCGACTCGCTTGAATATGCAAGACCAAAAGATAATAGCCTGCCATCCCTGTCATCGAAACTACGGGGACGCTCGTCGGATAGCGTCTCCGCAATGACCCGAAGCCTAAAACTGCTTCCTTCGCTGACGCTCGCCTGCGTGCTGGCAGCATAAATGTCTATTCTGGGAACGTCGTTATCCCGCACCAGAACCGACACCGACCCCGGCGACCTCACCACATAATATCCGGGATCCTCCTTCGCCACCGCCGTCGCTACTACCACCGCCGTCACCGTCGTGTGCGGCTCGAAATCCTCGTCATTAACCGTCCGCACCGCCAGCTGCGCCGTTGGCATGTCCGGCAGAAACACCACAGCTTCGGTCGACCGGACGCCAGCAGCAAGTATGTCGCCGCCGGCTTCGTCAATCCCCACCACCGCCGTCAGCGGTGAAGACAGGTCGCCCGTGCGCGTCAACTCAAAGACAAGCTCCCTACCTTCTATCACTTCCACCAGCCCGGAAGGGCCGACAGCGCCCACTGCGGTGATGGTCACCAGTGCCGTGTCGTCGGCGAGGACCAGAAGCGACGCCGGCGTCGGCGCAGCGTTGTAATATTCGCTATCCCCCGGCGACACTGAACTATCCGGCGGTAATGGTAATACCACCGCCGTCACCGTCTTGTCCGATTCCACTATCGCGTCATCAACCGGCGGCACCGTCAGTTGCGCCATTGACGCGCCCGCCGGAAACACCACAGTCTCCATAGACGGCGCGGTGCCGCTGACTTCGGTAATTACCCTCACCGGTAGTTCTGAAGCCAGGTCGCCCGCCGGGCGCGTCAACACAAAGTTGATGGGCGTGCCTTTTGCCACCACCCCCAGCGTCGTATCGGGATCGATGGCGATCGTCATGTCGGGAGCGGGAGCGATCGTCACGAAGTCGTTATCCTCGATGGTGAGCTCCACCTCGGGGCTAAGAATCATGATTTGATCGGGAAGATTAAGAGTTTTCTCCAACTTCAACAGTAGCGACTCGTCTCCTTCCATCAAATCGTCATCGATAGTGACGAGCGCCGTAGATTCAACGACCTGCCTGTAAAAGAAGGCCACACCTTCGTCGACGAGCTTGCTAACCCGCTGAAATTCTGAATAGAATATCTCGACCACCTCATTTACCGGCTCAAAGTCTTGCTGGGACAGTGCGCTCCGCGACGTGCTTGAAAATGCAAGAGAAAAAGCACTGTCACTATCGAGATAACGGGGACGCTCGTCGTATAGCGTCTCCGCAATGACCCGAAGCCTAAAACTGCTTCCTTCGCTGACGCTCGCCTGCATGCTGGCAACATAAACGTTTATTCCGGGAACGTCGTCATCCCGCACCAGAATTGACGCCGACCCCGGCGACCTCACCACATAATATCCGGGCTCCTCCGCCGCCACCGCCGCCGGTCGTACCACCGCCGTCACCGTCGTGTACTCCTCGAACTCAAGGTCTGAAAACGTCGTCACCGCCAGTTGCACCGTTGACTGGCCCGCCGGAAACACCACCGTCTTCGTAAACGGCGCGTCCTCAAGTACGCGATTGGCATCTGGCGGTTCGGCAATCGCCACTGTCACCGTCAGCTCTATAGCCGGGTCGCCCGAGTGCGTCAACTCAAAGACAATCTCATCGCCTTCGTCCACTTCCACCAGCCCGGAATCGCCGACATCGCCCACTGCGGTGATGCTCACCAGCGTCGCTTCGTCGGCGAGGACCAGAACCGATGCCGGCGTCGAAGAAGCGTTATAATATTCGTCATCCCCCGGCAACGCTGAATAATCCGGCGAAAATACCACCATCGCCGTCACCATCGCGTTCGACTCCACTGTCTCGTCATCAACCGTCGGCACCGTCAGTCGCGCCATTGGCTCGCCCGCCAGAAACATCACAGTCTTCTCAAACGGCGCGGTCTCCTCAAGTACGAGATCGGCATCTTGCGGTTCGTCAATCTGCACCGTCACCGTCAGTTGCGCCGTTGACGTGCCCGCCGGGCGCGTCAACTCAAAGACAATCTCCTCGCCTTCGGCCACTTCCGGATTATCGGGATGCTCATCAGGATCGGGAGCGATCGTCACGAAGTCGTTGTCCACGATGGTGATAATCGCCTCGGGGAACACCTCCTCATCATTAACATCACGTCTGGCCGGTAGGCTACTAAGCGTAATTCGAGAGTCCTCGTTTTGCTCCAAATCGAGCAACAGAGTCTCGTCTCCTTCCATTTGCTCGTCCTCCTCGGCTTTGAGCCTCTGCCCCGAGAGGATAAAAAAACTATGCCGCCAACGCCCTGCCACCTGCTCAAAGTCCGATCCCGAAATATTCCTCTGAAGGCTCGATTGAGTGAAGAACCGGAATGACGCATTACCAGACTCGAGTGAGACATCGTCTGCGGATGCGGCGGATACGGATGCGTTCTCCAAGCGGTAGCCAAATACAAACCTAAAAATACTAGCAAGAGCTTCATGGGGACGCTCGTCGGCTTCAAGAATGAGCTCCCAAGCACCCTGCGGGGGGCCGCCTTCACTGATGCGCACCTGCGTGGTCGCAACATAAGCTTGCATTTCCGGAATGTCGTCATCCAGCACCAGAACTGATGCCGACCTCGGCGAACTCGGCACATAATATCCGGGCTCCCCCTCCGCCACCGCCGCCGGTGGTACCGTCGCCGTCACCGTCGTGTGCGGCTCGAACTCAAGGTCTGAAATCGTCCTCACCGCCAGTTGCGTCGTTGACACGCCCGCCGGAAACACTACAAACCTGCCACTAATAATAACCACGTCGCCGCCTAATTCGTCAATCTCCACGAACACCCCACTCAGCGATGAAGCCAGATCGCCCGTGCGCGTCAATTCAAAGACAATCTCATCGCCTTCGTCCACTTCCACCAGCGAAGAATCGCCGACAGTACCCACTGCGGTGATCGTCACCCGCATCGTTTCGTCGTCGAAGACCATAACCGCCGCCGGCGTCGAAGCAGCGTTATAGTATTCGTCATCCCCCGGCGACACTGAACTATCCGGCGGTAATGGTAATACCACCGCCGTCACCGTCGTGTCCGACTTCGTTATCGCGTCATCAGCCGTCCGCACCGTCAGTTGCGCCGTTGACTTGCCGGTCGGAAACACCACAGTCTTCTCAAACGGCACGGTGTCATCAAGTACGCGATTGGCATCTGGCCGTTCGTCAATCGCCACCGTCACCGTCAGCTCTGAAGCCGTGTCGCCCGGACGCGTCAACTCAAAGACAATCTCCTCGCCTTCGTCCACTTCCGGATTATTGGAAGCGATCGTCACGAAGTCGTTGTCCACGATGGTGATAATCGCGATGGGGAACACCTGCTGACCATTAACATTAGGCCTGGACGGCACGCTACGAATGATTTCAATTCGACGATCAAGGTTGCTGCCTGGAGCCAACTCTGCCAACAGAGTCTCGTCTCCTTCCATTTCCGTGTCATCCCTGACTTCGAGCCGATAGAAATCGGCAAAAGCACTATGCCGCCAATGCCCCTCCACCTGCTTAAAGTCCAATCCCGAAGCATTAACTCGAAAGCTACTTTTAGAGGGGAACGCAATTGACTGGCTACCTCCAGCCTTGAGTAAGACATCACCGCCTTGGGATGCGGCGGATACCGATGCCCTATCCAAGCGGTAGCCATAGCTAAAAAGAGCACTAATATTAACGTCAGCGGTATGGGGACGCTCGTCGGTTTCAAGAATAATCTCAACACGCCTATACGGGGGGTCGCCTTCACTGATACGCACCTGTGTGGTCGCAGGATAAACGCGTGTTTCCGGAATGTCGTTATCCCGCACCAGAATTGACGCCGTGCTCGGTGACCCCGCCACATACTCCACCCCCTGTAATACCGTCGCCGTCACCATCGTGTGCGGCTCGAACCCCCTGTCGGCAACCGTGTCCACCCTCAGTTGCGTCGTTGACTCGTCCGCCAGAAATATCACAGTCTTCGTAGACGGCGCGGTGTCATCAAGTACGCGATTGGCATCTGGCGGTTCTTCAACCGCCACACCCACAGTCAGCGATGAAGCCAGGTCGCCCATGCGCATCAACTCAAAGACAATCTGACGGCCTTCGTCCACAGCGGACACTGCGGGGGTGATGGTCACCAGCGCCGCCTCGTCGTCGCGGACCAGAACCGACGCCGGCGTCGGCGAAGCGTTATAGTATTCGTCATCCCCCGGCAACACTGAACTATCCGGCGGTAGTGGTAATACCACCGCCGTCACCATCGCGTTCGACTCCGCTATCGCGTCATCAGCCGTCGGCACCCTCAGTTGCGTCGTTGGCTCGCCCGCCAGAAACATCACGGTCTTCGTAAACGGCGCGGTGTCCTCAAGTACGCGATTGGCACCTTGCGGTTCGTCAATCTGCACCGTCACCGTCAGCTCTGAAGTCGTGTCGCCCGGGCGCGTCAACTCAAAGACAATCTCCTCGCCTTCGTCCACTTCCGGATTATTGGAAGCGATCGTCACGAAGTCGTTGTCCACGATGGTGATAATCACATCGGGGGACACCTCATCACCAAAAACATCAAGCCTGGCCGGTAATAAGCTATTAATAATACTAATTCGAGAGTCAACGCCTGCTGGCTCCAAATCTAAAAACAGAATCTCGTCTCCTTCCATTTGCTCGTCCTCCCCGGCTGTGAAATCCACCACCGAGAGATGCCACTGCCAAACCCCCTCCACCTGCTTAAAGTTCGATCCCTCAATAGGTTGACGATACTCCCGAGGCGCATCCGTATCAACACTCCTAAGAAGAACACCAAGAAGATTGACTCTGATGTCGCCTCCAGATGCGTTCTCATCGTGGCGGGCTAGGATAAAAATCCTAGCGGAAATCGCCCGGAGATGGGGACGCTCGTCGGCTTCAAGAATGATCGGCCAAGCCCCGGCCTCTCCTTCAGTGATGCTCACTTGCGTGGTGCTGCCGCGAACACGTATCCGGGGAATGTCGTCATCCAGCACCAGAACTGATGTCGACCCCGGCGACTTCAGCACATAATATCTGGACTCCCCCTCCCCCAGCGCCAGCGCCAGCGCCGCTACCGTCGCCGTCACCGTCGTGTGCTCCTCGAACTCAAAGTCTGAAAACGTCGTCACCGCCAGTTGTGTCGTTGACACGCCCGCCGGAAACACCACAGTCTTCGTCGACGGCGCGTCCTCAAGTATGCGATTGGCATCTTGCGGTTCTTCAACCTCCGCAATCACCGTCAGCGTTGAAGACAGGTCGCCCGTGCGCGTCAACTCAAAGACAATCTCATCGCCTTCGATCACTTCCACCAGCCCGGAATCGCCGACAGCACCCACTGCGGTGATGCTCACCGGCGTCGTGTCGTCGTCATCGAGGACCACAACCGATGCCGGCCTCGACGAAGCGTTATAGTATTCGTCATCCCCCGGCGACGCTGAATAATCCGGCGAAAATACCACCATCGCCATCACCGTCGCGTTCGACTCCACTATCGCGTCATCAACCGTCGGCACCCTCAGTTGCGTCGTTGACTCATCCGCCGGGAACATCACAGTCTTCTCAAACGGCGCGGTGATCCCAAATACGCTATTGGCATCTTGCGGTTCGTCAATCTGCACCGTCACCGTCAGCGATGAAGCCGTGTCGCCCGGGCGCGTCAACTCAAAGACAATCTCCTCGCCTTCGTCGACTTCCGGATTATCGGGATGCTCATCAGGATCGAGAGCGATCGTCACGAAGTCGTTGTCCACGATGGTGATAATCGTGTCGGGGGTCGTCACATCCCCACCATCAAGTATGACAGCCGATAAGCTACTAATAATGCTAATTCGAGGGTCACTCTCGTTGTCTTGATAAAAATCAACCAACAGGGTCTCGTCTCCTTCCATTTGATCGTCATCCTTGACTATGAACTCATGACCCCCCTGGATAAAACCACGCCACTGCAAACCCCCACCCACCATCACCTGACTAAAGAACTCTCCGTGAATACCCTTAAGGTCCTTCTCAGGAATGGAGGCAGGAACTTCATCATCAACATTACCACCAGGAACCAGGAATGAGACGTCGTCTGCGGATGCGGCGGATACGGATTTCTTCTCCAAGAGATAGTTAGCTACAAAAAGACGAATCTCAAGCACCCTGTTATGGGGACGCTCGTCGGCTTCAAGAATGGCACGCCATACTATACTTCCCTCCATTTTCATTGATACGCACCTGCGTGGTCTCAGCATAAGCGCGCATTTCCGGAATGTCGTCATCCAGCACCAGAACCGACGCCGAGCTCGGCGACCCCACCGCATAATATCCGGGACCTCCCTCCGTTCCCGCATCCGCCGGTAGTACCGTCGCCGTCACCGTGGTGTGCTCCTCGAACTCATTGTCGGCAATCGTGGACACCCTTAGTTGCTGCCTTAAGTCGCCCGCCGGAAACAACGATGTCATTTCTGTCTGATTGCCATCTCCCGCTTCTTCAACCAACACCGTCACCGGCAGTTCTGAAGTCGGGTCGCCCGTGCGCGTCAACTCAAAGACAATCTCCCCGCCTTCGCTCACTTCCACCAGCCCGGAATCGCCGACAGCACCCACTGCGGTGATCGTCACCAGCGTCACCAGCGGCGTGTCGTCGTCATTGAGGACCACAACCGATGCCGGCCTCGACGAAGCGTTATAGTATTCCTCATCCCCCGGCGACGCTGAATAATCCGGCGAAAATACCACCATCGCCGTCACCGTCGTGTTCGACCCCACTATCGCGTCATCAACCGTCGGCACCCTCAGTTGCGTCGTTGACTCATCCGCCGGGAACATCACAGTCTTCTCAAACGGCGCGGTGATCCCAAATACGCTATTGGCATCTTGCGGTTCTTCAATCTGCACCGTCACCGTCAGCGATGAAGCCGTGTCGCCCGGGCGCGTCAACTCAAAGACAATCTCCTCGCCTTCGTCGACTTCCGGATTATTGGCAGCGATCTTCACGAAGTCGTTGTCCACGATGGTGATAATCGTGTCGGGGAACACCTCATCACCATCAACATCAAGCCTGCCCGGTAAGCTATTAATAAGACTAACTCGAGGGTCACTACTGTTGTCTTGATGAAAATCAACCAACAGGGTCTCGTCTCCTTCCATTTGATCGTCATCCTCGGCCCTGAGCGCAGCAAACGAGTTGATAGGATCACGCCACTGCCCACTCCCCATCACCTGACTAAATTCCAATCCATGAATATCCCTTCGAACGCCCGCAGGACCGGAGATAGAAGCTCCAAAATCACCACCAGGAAACTGGCGTGAGACGTCGTCTGCGGATGCGGCGGATACGGATTCCTTCTCCAAGAGATAGCGAATGCTAAAAATATCAATAGCAATCTGCTGCCTGTGAGCAAACGGCCTGTTATGGGGACGCTCGTCGGCTTCAAGAATGGCACGCCACAGATACAGCTCTCCACCTTCACGGATACGCACCTGCGTGGTCGCAGCATAAACGCGCATTTCCGGAATATCGTCATCCAGCACCAGAACCGACGCCAACCCCGGCGACCCCGCCGCATAATACCCAGACTCCCCCTCCGCTACCTCCGCCGGTGCTAGCAACGCCGTCACCACCGTGTCCTCCTCGAACTCAAGGTCTGAAAACGTCAGCACCGCCAGTTGTGTCATTGACACGCCCGCCGGAAACACCACAGTCTTCTCAAACGGCGCGGTGTCATCAAGTACGCGATCGGCATCTCGCGGTTCGTCAATCTCCACCGTCACCGTCAGCGGTGAAGTCAGATCGCCCGTGCGCGTCAACTCAAAGACAATCTCATCGTCTTCGTCCACTTCCACCAGCGAAGAATCGCCGACAGCGCCCACTGCGGTGATCGTCACCAGCGTCGTGTCACCGCCGCCGCCGCCATCACTTTGAGTGGCGAACGCGCCGGTGCTGTAGGCGAAAGCGTTTGCCGTCTGGTCCGCATCATTCATGCCGCCATCGCTGAACTCCACCAGCACGCAGCGGTGATCCGGACCAAGCCCCTCGTCCGCCAAATACCAAGCGTACTTCCTGTCGGACTCCGGCATCATTGGCTGTCGCGAGGCCGAAGGCGCAGGACACGGCTTCGGCGCGCTGTAGATCCTGTTCCTGTCGTCTATCCGGAAGGGAGCCCAATCCCATTCTCCGTCCGGCTGTTGCTGGTGCACGTAATAGTAATAGCGCGAGCCGCCCACCCTGATAGCATCGGCAAGCTCGATCAACACCGAAGCCGTCCCACCATTGAGCGCACCGCTACCGCCTTGCCTGGCGCTGAAAACCTGTCCGGACTGAAGATCGCGCGTGGGTGCACCGCCAGCGAAAGTGATCACGAAATCGAACACCCCGGCCACAATCCCTCGCAATTCAGGAAACAGCTCCGGATCCGCAAACAACCGGGTGCTTGAATCGCCAAGCGCGGCAAAAGGACCGGCCAGGAGGCGACCATCGCCACCACCATTCACCCGCGTCACAGTGGAAATCGTGCCATCAGCCAATTTCGTCACCACCTGATCCCCATCGGCACTGTCGTAGTAAACCGTATCGACGCCAAACAGCTTGAATCTCCTCGTTTCCGTCACCGTGAAAGTCGTACCGTCATCCGGATCCACCACCTCGGTAGAGGTCGACGCCACGATCTCGAAGATGAACGAACTCGTGGGCGGATACGGTAATTCCGTCTCGGAAGACTTGCCGAGAGTCTCGATCACCACGTGGTCGGTACTGGCATTGATTTGCACCGCGCGCGCAAAACTTGCCGACCCAAGCAGTGCAAAAGAGCGGGTTTCCGTGTTGTAGCTGTAGATGACCACATCGAAATAGCCACCGAAATCAATGCGCTTCGGCTCGCTCTTGAGAAACGGACCATTGTTGTCTTCGTTCTCCGCAAGCACAGGCAACGGTCCGTCCTGCGGCACCAAGCTTATACGGTCGTTGCCCAGAGAGTACAGGCCGTGGCTCGAAATCAGACCCCTGACGTGGCTGTCAACCAGCAGTTCGACACCGTCACGAAACGCAACGCCGTTGAGTTCGGTTATCTGTACATCGTTGGTTATCCGTGTGTCGATGAACCGCGTAATATCCGTAATATCCACGGTATATCCAGGATCGGCGAAAGTAATCTCGACACCGGCGAAAGTAATCTCACTTCCTACTACGACAAAATCTCCACTGATATCTTGTTCTGTATCGACGCCACCGACATCAAGCGGCACAACGACTTCCGTCGTATCCCTGTCATACAGCCAGGAGTTGGTGACAAATCCGACCGGTGGCGCTATGTAGATCAGCCGGGGGTCGCCCAACTGGATCAAATCACCTTCGGAGTCTTTCGCCACATTGCCATCGTCATCGAGACCCACCCAGTACAGCACGCTCCTGTAGGGAGGTAGCGCTATCCGCGAGTCTTCCGCCAGTCGCTGCAGGATATTGCAGACCCCTGGCGCTGGCGTCTCCGTCGATACCACCGAATTGGCAGCCAGATGCACCACGCAAGCGCCGAGCGAGCGGCTGAAGCCGCTCCTCAGCAATGCGGCGGCGTCTATCGCGGTTTCGGCACCGATGCCCGGAACCAGGATATAAACGGGAAGGTCGGTGCCTGTAGTCGCAATCGCTCCGGGCGCAAGATTCTCGACGGCGTTAATGAAGTCATCCGCGATGGCGCCATCCTCATCAATGGCCGGAACAGGCTCAAAGGCAGGTTCGATCACAACCTCCAGCGTCACCGGACCTACGGTACCCACCTCCATGTTGCTCGACATCACCACGCCCGTTGCCGTTACCGTCACAACCCCAGACTCCTCGGCCACATCCGCATGGATCGTCAACATCGCGCGTGAATCCGTCTCCGTCAGCGTCACTTCCGACTCGTCGACCGTCACCGTCTCCGCCGTCAGCGTCACCACCACGCTATCGCCATCAAGCAAATCGGCATTGCTCAACACCAGCTCAACCTCGGTCATCCCGCCCGCCAGCACCCGCGCCGTGGTCGCAGGGACGAACGCCAGCCTGAACCGGCGTATGGGCTGCACGGGCTGCACCGGCACCAACGCAGGGTCGATTTCTGCGTTGAGCAGCGCCGCACCGAATGTCGCCTCCAGCACCCCTGCGGTCGCGGCCGATGTCGCGCTCAGCGTCGAGGCGGCCTCGACGCTGGATGTGGGACTCGTTACGTCAAACACCACTGGGGACAGCGTCACGCCGACACCATCGGTGTATGTCCAATCGACCGTCAGTGTCTCGCCCGCAAACAGACGCGACGCACCGAACGGCGTGTCGACCCCCGACAGGGTCACGACGACCGGGATGCTTTCGCCCGCGATCACCTGCACGCCGGTGTTGATCTCCAGGCTACCACGCCTCCAGCGTGCCAACGTTTCGACCAGAAAATCCACCTACCCGTCAGTACCCACTCGCCCTGCCGGGTGTCGGCCTACCAAAGTCGGCCAGACCTGCATGATCGCAGCGAGGTGTATGTTTTCTCGAAGAGATTGCTCTGGTCAGTGCAACAACCCGCCGTCATTCAACGCCACCACCGTCCCCTCGGGAGGCACCAGCACAACGCGCAGGTCTCGCTGATATTCGGGTGCCGGATCTCTACCTGCACCGTCAGCGATTCGATCGTGATTTCGTCCGGGCACAGTGATGACACTGCGCACCGACTGACTGCCCATCCGGGATCAGCGCCACCGGTCTACTCGCCCCGACGAACGGCGCGTCGCCAAACGGCGCGCCCGACAGCGACAGGCGGAAGCGCCGCGGCGCGATCTCCACCGGTAGCGCTGCCGGTGCGATCTCGGCGTTGACCGAAATGGCGCCCGCTGCGACCGCCGTCAATGTCCCGCGCGTCGCGGAGAGCAGCGCCGTCAGCTCCACGCCGACGGTGGTGCGCTCCGCGTCGAATATCACCATCTGCTCGGACAGCGCAACGCCGGTGCCATCGTCATACGCCAGCGCCACTTCCAGCGTCTCGTTCGCAAACAACTGCGGCGTCCCGAGCGGGGTTTCGACCGCCACCAGCGAAGCCGTCACCGCCGCGCTGCCGCCTGCAAGCACCGGCGCGAATCCGTTGATCTCCAGACTCCACGCCTCCAGCGTGCCGGTGTCACCAGAAACATAGTCACCTACCGACAGTGTCCACTCGCCCTGCGCGGGCGCCCCTACCAAAGCAGCCAGACCTGCATGATCCAGCGAGGTGTATGTCTCGAAGAGATTCTCCGCAGAGCCGCTCACAAAGTCATGCAACACCACCACCGCCCCCTCGGGAGAAACCAGCAAAACGTTCAGGTCTCCGATATCCAAGTGACTGATCTCTACCCGCACCGCCAGCGATTCAATCGTGATTTCGTCCCCCACATTGATGAAGCTGTGCACCGACTGCATACCCGTATTATCCGGGATCAACTCGTTCGGGCGCTCCGTCCGACTGAACTTCCCAGCCGCCGGCGACAGCGATAGCCGGAAGCGCCGCGGCACGAACTCCACCCGCAGGGAGACTGGAACTACCCGCGTGTGCAAAACCTGTTCGCCGTCCGACTC
The DNA here is from genome assembly GCA_965226235.1 of Candidatus Oxydemutatoraceae bacterium. Lineage (GTDB taxonomy): Bacteria > Pseudomonadota > Gammaproteobacteria > Poriferisulfidales > Oxydemutatoraceae > CAYFZO01. The sequence goes on from OZ245335.1 coordinate 1,186,182, forward strand.
CAACTCCACCCGGCCAGTTAAGCCCAGCGTCACCGTTTGTAGCGGCACATCCGAGTTGACGTCCGTCGAAAATGTGACTACATCCCCCACTTCCGTGCGTTGACCGCTGCTGACGCGACCATTGGGCAGCGGCGGCACAAGATTCAAAATGAACTCCTCGCCCATCCCCAGCAACTCCGGATTGTCCAGCACCAGCCGCACCGAATTAGAGCCGCCAACCAGAATCTGCACCGTCGGGGTGATGATCTCAAGCGGCGCGCCGTCCAGTGTGGTGAAGGAGAAAGTAAACTCGCGCAACACCTGCACCGGCGCCGGGTTGATCGTAACGTCCAGCTCCACCGGACCTACGGTAGCCACATCCGCGTCAGCCAACTTCACCGCGCCCGTCGCCGTTATCTTCCCAACCTCAAGCGTCTCGCCCGCAGCCGCCCTGATCGTCAACGTCTCGCTTGGCTCATCCGCCGTCAGCGTCACCGACACGACATCGTCACTGACCCCCACCGTATCCGTCCCGACGACCGTCACCGTCTCCGTCGTAAGCGTCACCACCACGCGATCGGCATACACTCCGTCAAGCGACTCGGCATTGGTCAACACCAGCTCAACCTCGGTCATCCCGCCCGCCAGAACCGACGCCGCCGCAAGCGGATCGTCCTCCGCCGTCAAGAACGACAACGACACAATGTCGTTGTCGATGATCCGAATCTTATGCGTAGCCTGAGCCATACTCACCCACCGAATCCGGTCGTCAGAACCGATTTTCCTGATAAATAACCTGAAAGTCTCTTCCCCTTCCGCTATCGCGTCGTCGATTATCGTGACCGGCGGCGCTGGAACCACCTTGCTCCACACATCCCTGTCTTCCTCGAAAATAAAACCCGCGTAGCTAATACTTACTTCGGTACTGAACGCAACAAAGTCGGCGGATTGCATGGCGTTGTCCTCGCTTTCCAGACGAGTGAAATACCTCAGCGAAAAGTGATCCTGCACATGCCCGTCTACCCGAATCTCATCGTGCGGAGGCTCGTCTCCCAGGGTCTCCACTGAAATTTCCACCGTGTCGTATTCGTCCCCCTCATCGACCTCTCCCGTCAATGACACGAACCTGAAACGTATGGCGGGGATATCGTTGTCCAGCACCTGCACCGACGCCGACAGCGGCAGAACCGGACCATACTCCTCGCCCGGCAGCGGCAGCACCGTCGCCATTACCGTCGTACGCAATGGCTCCCACACAGTATCGTCGTTCACCGCCAACTGTAACGTCGCCGTCATGGAATTCGCCTCGAATACCGCCGAAGCCCTGTACGGCGCATCCTCGACCAGCACCCGGTTACCGTCCCGCGGCTCATCGACACTCACCCGAACCGTCAACGGCGAAGACAGGTCGTCGCTCTGACGCGTCAATGTGAAAACAATCCCCAGGGCATCGTCCTCGTTCACCTCCGGCGCAGCGGCTTCGATCAACACGCCCGTCACCACCCGCACCGGCAAAGCCGCCGACTGTTCCACCATCACGCGCGGCAATGGCATCTCCTCTGTCTGCAACCTTAACTCGCCCGACATCGCGTCGGCATCTGCCATCAGCGTAATTACCGGCGATAAATCGTCCGACATCACCACCAGTGTCAAGGACGATACCGTCATCCCCGCCGGAGCGGTTAACTCCGCCATCACTTCTTCGCCAGCCGCCAAGCTCTCGCCTCGGACGCCCTCCAGAGATACCAGCACCCGCGCCGGCCCCCCCGCCCCTATTAGCACCTCCGACAACTCGACCCTCGTCTCCGCCGAACGGAAAACCCACATAAACTCACGACTGTCGATCACGTTTACAGCCAACTCGCCGTTCACAAAATCCACGCCCAAGAGATTCGTCGGTGAACTCGTCACAACGGCGCTCAGTGTTGTCGCTCCGAGGTCCCCCGCCAAAGCCTCCAATTCCACCTCGTGGCTCGGGGTCAATGCGGAGAACTCCAGCGTCTCCATAGACACCAGCCTCACCGTGCTGTCATCCGCCAGGCTCAACTCGACTACAACGCGCTCTGCCGGCAGTAGCAGTGACGCACCGGTCAAAGACAAGTTCACCGTCTCCGTCGTCCCCGCCAGCATCCCGATCTCCGGCGGTGTGAACTCCAGGCGAAATTCCTGCGGCAAAACCTCGATCGCCAACGACGTCGGCTCGACCATCGCTTTCGCCAAACCACTGCCGGTCAGCTCCAGCACACCCCGCGTCGCGGTCGGCAATGCCGTCACCGTCGCTACGCTCGCGGGGCTGTCCACGCTCAACGATACCGGCAACAGGCTCACGCCCACCCCATCCTTGTAAACAAAATGTACCTGCAATGTCTCGCCCGCGAACAACCGCCCTGTACCCAGCGGCGTATCCACGCCCGAAACGCGCACCCTCACCTCGGTCGTGCTGCCCGCGACCACTCGTCCGGATCCATGAACCGACAAGCGAAAACTCCGCGGCACGACCTCCACCGCCAGAGAAGCCGAAGCCACCTGTGCATCCGCAACCATGGAACCGTCCAACAACACCTCACCCGACGCCTCCACCTCCTCCAGCAACGGCCCCGCTTCAGTCCCCGCCGCGATGGTCACCACCATACTCGATGCCCTCCGCGTCAGCGTCAGTTCCGGCTCAACGGTGGTCCCCGTCGTCGCCGACAGCGTGAGCCGCACCACCTCGTTCATCCTCAAATCTTCGGGGTTTTGCAACGCCACTGCGACCCTGGTCTCGCCGCCAGCCAGTACCTGTGCGACCTCGAGCGCCCCGCCTCCCGGCGTCTTGAACTCCAGCGTGAGAAGCCGTCGCATGATGATCCTCACATCCAGTGGCACAATTTCAACCACCTCTTTCGGCGACCTGTCGGGTGGCACGAACGCAAGCAGCACTCCATCGGTCGCTTGCGCGGACGCCGTCAGCGTCACATCGACCTCGGTGCTTCCCTCCATGAACACAAACGGCTCCACCGTGACCTCTCCCTCGCCGCTGTAGCCGAAGAGATTGATATTCAACGTCTCGCGTGCGGACAATGTCGGGGCACCCAACGGCGTCTTTACCCCCACCAGGCGCGCCGTAATCGCCGTCGAAATACCCGCCACCACCCGCGCCTGCCGCGGCGCCCGCAGCCCGAAACCGATGCCCCATGCCTCCAGCCTGCCTGTCTGCAGTGGGTAATAGTCACCTACCTCCAGCTTCCACTCGCCCTGCGAGCCTGCCCCAATCAGCGAACTCAGGCTATCCCCCCGCGTCGTGTAAACCTCCCTCATATAATCGCGGAAGAATTCTGATTCTTCTTCTGGTGATGGTCGTGGACTCCGCTCATGAAGTATCACCCTCGTCAAGTCCGGCGCAGTCAGCGCAATACGCAGATTCCCCTGGGCTGGGTGCATGATCGATACCATCACCCATGCCGACTCGATCGTGCTGTCCTCCACCACGTTGAGCACGCTGTGCACCGATAGATCCCCCGTATTGTCCGGAATTGCCACGGGCGAGTCGAGAAACCGCGTGTAGGTAGCCCCCGGGTCGCTCGACGTCTCACCCAGCTCCAGCCGGAACCGCCGTGGCACGATCTCCACCGCCAGGGAAGCCGAAACCGCCCCCGCATCCATAACCACGGAACCGCTCGACAACACTTCTCCCGACGCCTCCACCTCCCCCAGCAACGGCCCAGATTCAGTCCCCGCCGCGATGCTCACCACCGCACTCGATGTCATCTGCGTCAGCGTCGGTCCAGGCACATCGGTGGTTACCCCCCCCATCGCCGACAGCGTGACTTGCACCTCCTCGCCCGGCAGCAACTGTCCTGGATTTTGCAACGCCACCGCAACCCTGGTCGTCCCGCCAGCCAGCACCCGTGCCTCTGGCAGCATCCCACCTTCCGGCGTCTTGAACTCCAGCGTGAGAAGCCGAAGCTGCCGCATGAGCCTCACCTCCAGCGGCACAATTTCAACCACCGCTTTCAGCAGCCTGGCGGGTGGCACGAACGCAAGCAGCACTCCATCGGTCGCTTGCGCGGACGCCGTCAGCGTCACATCGACCTCGGTGCTTCCCTCCGTGAACTCGAACGGCTCCACCGTGACCCCCTCCTCGCCGCTGTAGCCGAATACATCGACCGACAATGTCTCACCCGCGGACAGCACCGGGGCACCCAACGGCGTCTTTACCCCCACCAGGCGCGCCGTAATCTCCGTCGAAATACTCCGCACCACCGTCTGCCGCGGCGCCCGCAGCCCGAAACCGATGCCCCATGTATCCAGCCTGCCTGTCCCTCTGGCGTAATAGTCACCTACCTCCAGCTTCCACTCGCCCTGCGAGCCTGCCCCAACCAGCGAACTCAGGCTATCCCCCCGCGTCGTGTAAACCTCCCTTATATTATCGCGGGAGAAGTCTGAAGCTGATTGATGTTGATGTGCACGAAGTAACATCCTCGTCTCATCCGGCCTAGTCAGCGCAATACGCAGCTGCCCCCGGGATGGGTGCGTGATAGATACCATCACCCATGCCGACTCGATCGTGCTGTCCTCCTCCACGTTGATCATGCTGTGCACCGATAGATCCTTCGTATTGTCCGGAATTGCCACGGACGAGTTGAAAAACCGCATGTAGGTAGCCCCCGGGTCGCTCGACGTCTCACCCAGCTCCAGCCGGAACCGCCGTGGCACGATCTCCACCGCCAGGGAAGCCGAAACCACAGGCACATCCGCAACCATGGGATCGTCCGACAACACTTCTCCCGACGCCTCCACCTCCCCCAGCCGCGGCCCAAATCCAGTCCCCGCCGCGATGCTCACCACCGTACTCGGCACATCCTCCGTCAGCGTCAGCGTCAGTCCAGGCACATCGGTGGTTACCACCATCGCCGACAGCGTGACCTGCACCTCCTCGCCCGGCAGCAACTGTTCGGGCTTTTGCAACGCCACCGCAACCCTGGTCGAGCCGCCAGCCAGCACCCGAGCGGCCTCGAGCGCCCTGCCTTCCGACGTCTTGAACACCAGCGTGAGAAGCCGCTGCACGATCCTCACCTCAAGCGGCACAACTTCAACCACCGCGTTCGGTAGCGCGAGGGGTGACACGAATGCGGATAGCACTCCATCGGTCGCTTGCACGGACACCGTCAGCGTCACATCGACCTCGGTGCTTCTCTCCGTGAACTCGAACGGCTCCGCCATAACCCCCTCGCCGCTGTAGCCGAATACATCGACCGACAATGTCTCACCCGCGGACAGCACCGGGTGACCCAACGGCGTCTCTATCCCCACCAGGCGCGCCGGCGCCGCTGTCGGAATACCCGCCACCGCCTGCACCTGCCGCGGTCCGAACCCGATGCCCCACGCGTCCAGACTGCCTATATCGTCAAGTGCATAGTCACCAACGGTCAGCACCCACTCGCCCCGCGATCCCGCTACATCCAGGTGATCCTGCAACGTATAAATCGTCCTTATACCATCGTAGCTTCCATCTTCCATATTATGAAGAGACACTCTCGTCTCATCCGGCGCAATCAACCCAACAATCAGATCGCTCGGCTCTGGGTGCGTGATCGATACCATCACCCATGCCGAATCGATCGTGCTGTCCTCCACCACGTTGATCGTGCTACGCACCGATTGAGTACGCGTATTGTCCGGAATTGCCACGCCCGGGCTGAAAAGCCGCGTGTAGGTAACCCCCGGGTCGCTTGACGCCTCACCCAGCTCCAGCCGGAACCGCCGTGGCACGACCTCCACCGCCAGAGAAGTCGAAGCCACCCGTGTATCCGCAACCATGGAACCGCCCGACAACACCTCGCCTGACGCCTCCACCTTCCCCAGCTGCGGCCCAACTCCAGTCCTCGCCGCGATGCTCACCACCGTACTCGGCATCTCCTCCGTCAGAACGTCAGCGTCGGTCCAGGCACATCGGTGGTTACCACCATCGCCGACAGCGTGACCTGCACCTCCTCGCCCCGCAGCAACTGTCCTGGATTTTGCAACGCCACCGCAACCCTGGTCGAGCCGCCAGCCAGCACCCGAGCGGCCTCGAGCGCCCTGCCTTCCGACGTCTTGAACACCAGCGTGAGAAACCGCCGCATGATCCTCACCTCAAGCGGCAAAACTTCAACCACCGCGTTCGGTAGCGCGAAGGGTGACACGAACGCGGATAGCACTCCATCGGTCGCTTGCGCGGACGCCGTCAGCGTCACATCGATCTCGGTGCTTCCCTCCGTGAACTCGAACGGCTCCGCCATAACCCCCTCGCCGCTGTAGCCGAATACATCGACCGACAATGTCTCACCCGCGGACAGCACCGGGTGACCCAACGGCGTCGCTATCCCCGCCAGGCGCGCCGGCACCGCTGTCGGAATACCCGGCACCGCCTGCACCTGCCGCGGTCCGAACCCGATGCCCCACGCGTCCAGACTGCCTGTATCTAGATTTAAATAGTCACCAATGGTCAGCACCCAAATGCCCTCCGAGTTTTTCCCAACCAGTGGACTCAGGCGATCCTGCAACGTATAAATCATCCTTATACCATCGGAGCTTCCACCTTCCTTACCATGAAGAAACACTCTCGTCTCATCCGCATCCGGCGCAATCAACTCAACAATCAGATCGCTCGGCTCTGTGTGCGTGATCGATACCATCACCCATGCCGACTCGATCGTGCTGTCCTCCTCCACGTTGATCGTGCTGCGCACCGATTGAGTATTCGTACCGTCCGGAATTGCCACGCCCGGGCTGAAAAGCCGCGTGTAGGTAACCCCCGGGTCGCTTGACGCCTCACCCAGCTCCAGCCGGAACCGCCGTGGCACGACCTCCACCGCCAGAGAAGTCGAAACCACCCGTGTATCCGCAACCATGGAACCGCCCGACAACACCTCGCCTGACGCCTCCACCTTCCCCAGCCGCGACCTCGCTTGAGTCCCCGCCGCGATGCTCACCACCGCAGTCGACATCTCCATTGTCAGCAATGGCGGCTGATCGGTGGTTACCATCATCGCCGACAGCGTGACCCGCACCGCTTCGCCCGACAGCAACTGTCCAGGATTTTGCAACGCCACCGCAACCCTGGTCGAGCCGCCAGCCAGCACCCGAGCGGCCTCGAGCGCCCTGCCTTCCAGCGTCTCGAACCGTAGCCAAAACTCGCGCATCACCCGAACCGGCAACACCGCTTCCACCACGCGCGTGTCCTCCACTATCTCGCCACCCATCATCACTTTACCCGATGCCGTGAGCATGCCGCCCGCGCCGCCTGACGCGCCGATTACCACCCGCTCGCTCGACGACATCACCACCCGCTCGCTCGACGACATCGCCGCCGTCAACACGAACATAACCTGCTCGATGCTCACCCCCGCCTGCTCGATGCTCACCCCCGTCGCCTCCAGCGTCACCGATACCTCCTCGCTGGACAGCAGCAATTCCGGGCGGGCAAGCATCACCGACACCTCGGTCGTGCCGCCCGCCAGCACCCGTACCTCTTCCAATGCTTCGCCTTCCGGCGTCGCAAACCGTAGCCCAAATTCGCGCATGATCCGCAACCGCAACTCGGCGGTTATAAACTCAACATTGAGCACCCCATGGTCGTCCGGCACCGACGCGCGCAACGCGGTGCCACTCACCTCGACATCCGTCGAAACCTTCAGCTCCACCACGTGACTCGGGGTAACCGAGCTGAACTCCAGCGATGCCGGCGTCACCAGCGTGGCCGGATGCATCGGAAGCAACACCACTGGCACCACGGCGTCTGCCGGCAACAGCGACGCATCCGGCAGCGTCAACCTCACCGTCACCTCCGCCGGCACTTCCGCGCCTACCGAGACCTTGATCTCCGGCGGCACAAACGCCAGCGGAAACGACCGCGCCTCGATGCGCACCCCCAGCGGCGCCGGAGGAAACTCAACCGTCGCGTTCATCGGCGAGGCGAATGGCACGAGCGCGAGCAACACTCCTTTGGTCGCTTCCGCAGACGCCGTCAGCGTCACATCGACCTTGGTGCTTCCCATCGGGAACCTGACTGACTCCACCTCGACCCCCACACCGCTGTATCCGAATCTGCCGACCGACCAGCTCTCGTGCTCGAACCATATCGGGTCACCCAACGGCGTCGGTATCCCCACCAGACGCGCCGTAACCACCGTGGAAGCGTCAGCCAGCACTCGCACATGACGCGGCGCCCGTGAGTTGAACCCGATGCCCCATGCATCCAGCCTGCCTGGACCGGCAGATGAACCAGAGTTATTAATTATCAGTGTCCAGGTGCCCCGTGTGCTTCTCCCAATCGCACCACCCAGACCCGCATTAGTCTCCTCTGCGCCGCGCTGTAAACCTTCCGTATATCACTGCTGGATCCGCCGCTCGAATCAATAAACCTATTATTCCCGCCCCCCTCCAGCGTAACACTTACCCCCCCCGGGGTTAGGGTTCCGACCGATACCATCAGCCATACCGAATCGATCCGGATGTCCCTCTCCACATTGATCGAGCTCATCACCTCCTGCCGGCGCCCGCCGCAAGTTCCAGACCCGGGCTGCGAAACTCGTAGATACCCGTCCCCGGGTCGCTCGACACCTCGCCCAGCTCCAGCCGGAACCGTCGTGGCACGACCGCCAGCGCCAGGGAAGTCGGAACCACCCGCGTACCCGCAACCATGGAACCGCCCGACAACACCATGCCCGACGCCTCCACATTCCTCCGAGGCGACTCCACATCAACCGCCGCCGCTATGCTCACCGCCATACTCGATGCCATCTGCGTCAGCGTCGGTCCAGGCACATCGGTGGTGACTCCCATCCCCGACAGCGTGACCCGCACCGCCTCGCCAGGCATCAAATCTTCGGGGTCCTGCAACGCCACCGCGACCCTGGTCGCGCCCCCCGCCAGTACCCGTGCCTCTGCCAGCGCCTCACCTTCCAGCGTCTCGAACCGCAGCCCAACCTCGCGCGTGATCCGCAACTGTAACTCGGCGTCGTCCGCAAACACAGCATCGGGCACCCCATGGTCCGTCGCCACCGACGCGCGCAACGCGATGTCACTCACCCCGGCGTCCGTCAAAACCCTCACCTCCACCACGTAACTCGGGGTAGCCGAGCTGAACTCCAGCGACGTCGGCGTCAGCAGTTCCAGCCTGGAGGGATGCAACGGAGACAACGTCACCGGCACCACGGCGTCCTCCGGCAACAGCGACGCATCCGGCAGCGTCAACGTCACCGACGTCTCCACCGGCACCTCCGCGCCCACCAGGATCTCGATCTCCGGCGGCATGAACGCCAGCGAGAACAACCGCCCCATGATCCTCACCCCCAGCGGCACAGCTTCAACCACCGTGATCGGGGAGGGTGGCACGAACGCGAATAGCACTATACCGGTCGCGGTCGTTTGCACGGACACCGTCAGCGTCACATCGACCTCGGTGTTTCCCCCCGTGAACTCGAATGGCTCCGCCACGACCCCCCCACCGCTGTATCCAAACTCGCTGACCGACAATCTCTCGCCTACGGACAATATCGAGTCACCCAACGGCGTCGATATCCCCACCAGGCGCGCCGTAACCACCGTCGTAGCACCCGCCAATACCTGCACCTGCCGCGGCGCCTGCTGCCCGAAACCGATACCCCACGCATCCAGCTGGCCAACACCATCACCAGATCTATTGTCACCGACGGTCAGCTCCCAAATGCCCTCCGAGTTTTTCCCAACCAGTGGACCCAGGCGATCCTGCAACGTATAAATCGCCCTTATATTCCTGAACCTTCTATTTTCCCTATTATGAAGAAACACTTTCGTCCCATCCGGCGCAATCAACTCAACACGCAGATACCTCAGGTTTGGGTGCGTGATCGATACCATCACCCATACCGAGTTGATCGTGCTGTCCTCCACCACGTTGATCGTGCTACGCACCGATTGAGTAGCCGTACCGTCCGGAATTGCCACGCCCGGGCTGAAAAACCGCGTGTAGGTAGCCCCCGGGTCGCTCGACGCCTCACCCAGCTCCAGCCGGAACCGCCGTGGCACGACCTCCACCGCCAGGGAAGCCGAAACCACCTGTGCACCTATAACCGGAGAACCGTCTTCTACCGACAACACCACGCCCGACGCCTCCACCTCCCCTAACCGCGCCCCTACATCATCCAGCGCCGCTATGCTCACCACCGCACTCGATGTCATCTGCGTCAGCGTCAGTTCCGGCTGAACGGTGGTCCCCGTCGTCGCCGACAGCGTGACCCGCACCTCGTTGTTCATCTCCAATCTTTCGGGGTTTTGCAACGCCACCGCGACCTTGGCCGTACCGCCCCCCAGCACCTGTGCCGTACCGATCGGGATGCCTTCCAGCGTCCTGAACTCCAGTATCACCGGTTCGGGAAGAGACTGCGCCTGCCCGGCACAGGAGAACAGCGTCAGGAAAACAAGCGCGCCAAGCCCCCCGCCGAACGCACCCGGCCTGCTTCTGCCAGCAACGCGCCAAAATGTCGGCGGCACACGACCGAACCACGTGCGCCGATCGCTTATCGTTGATGCTTCGGTTGGCAAAATAGTGCGCTTTTCCAAGAGAATAGCTTGCGTACCAGCAAAATGAATCCGTTGCGTTAGTACCCACGCTCAGTGTAGATCATACTACCAAAGTTTGTATGGGTTTGTATGCATCCACCACACAAGGACAGATCAGGCAGATTGGTCCGCCCCGGACTCATCGGAGACAGTTTTATGTGGGTCATGCGGCTTGCGATGACTCAGGGTTTTGATAATACATTAACTCATACTCAACTGGTGGTACGTCTCCGATTGGCTGCAGTAGTCGGCGTTTGTTAAACCAGTCCACCCAGGTTAGCCCCCCCTGCTGCCGGTTTCAGCGCAAGGCGGCCTGCGTAAGTTGTGCCAGACACTTGATGTGCCCGGCGCTGGCGTTGAGTGAAGGAATACGATGAAACCGCCTGCCGCCGGCTTCCAGGAAAAAATCCCGGTTTTGCATGCCGATCTCCTCGATGGTTTCCAGACAGTCTGCGGCAAAGCCAGGACAGAACACATCCACGGACCGAATGCCTTGTCGCGCCAGCAAACGCAGGCTCTCGTCGGTATAGGGCTTAAGCCATTCGGCAAAACCGAAGCGTGATTGAAATGTAATCAGCCATTCACCCCACTCGAGGCCCAGTTCCTGCGCGATCAACCGCGCGGTCGTGTAACACTGGGACCGATACGGGTCGCCCATCTCTATATTTCTCTTCGGCAGACCGTGGAAGGAAAACAGTAGTTTCTCACCGCTTCCATGTTCGGAACGTGATTCGACAATCCTCTCGGCGCAGGCTTTTATATACAAGCCGTCATCATGGTAACCATTGAGCAGGCGCAATTCCGGAACGTATCTTTGCTTGCCCAGTGCCCGGGCAAGGGCATCGAAGGTGGCGGCCGTCGTCGCTGCAGAATACTGGGGATAAGCAGGGATCACCACCAGACGTGTTACACCGGATCCGCATAGTTTTTCCAGAGCCGTAGCAATCGACGGCTGCCCGTAACACATCGCCATCTCCACCTGGATCGAAATCAGGCCATGCTGCTTGAGCACTTGATCGAGCGCCTGTTGCTGTCGGCGGGTATAAACCAGCAAGGGCGAGCCTTCGGGCAACCATATACTGCGATAAGCAGCAACAATGCGCCGGGGGCGGAAGGGCAATACCACGCCGTACAATATCGGCAACCACACCAGGCGAGGTATTTCGATCACTCTTGGATCAGACAAAAACTCCTGCAGATAGCTTCTGATCGCCTTTGCCGTCGGCGCTTGCGGAGTACCAAGATTGACCAGCAACACGCCGTCACGAGTGCCGGCAGACAAACCACGCCGCTTGCTCATTGCCATGGTCTCCCAGGCATGTGCACCCTCACTGTCTTCGGCGCAAGGGGCTGTTTCGCGGGAAATGCGTACGCAGGAACTCCATCTGATCAGCCAGGATACTGCGCGCCTGCAGGTATACATACTCGGCGTGCGTCGGCGTAAAGGGAATAGCAAGCAATTGCATGCCGGCTTGCTCTGGCGTACACCCTGCTTTTGCGTTGTTACAGCTTCTGCACGCGGTGACGACGTTTCTCCAGACATCCTCCCCACCGATGCTGAACGGAACAACGTGATCACGTGACAGGTAGCGCTGATGAAAATGTCCGCCGCAGTACATGCACAGAAAAGCATCCCGTTTGAACAGTGCCAGATTGTTCAGAGGTGGCGTATAGCCTTTGTGCAGGACAGGGTTGTTGCCATAGGTCGCGATAATCGAGTTGACTTCAATCACGCTTTGCCTGCCACTCAACGCATTGATGCCGCCACGGACCTTGTAGTTGATACTGCCGCAGGTGTAAGCGACCTGTTCGGTGTAATAAAACCTGACGGCGTCCTGGTATCCAAGCCATTCAAGCGGCATGCTGGAAGCATCGGTCCTTAAAATCCACCGGCCAAGAACCTCAACGGAGACCATAGTAGTTACCAACCTTGAATAGTCACAGTAAAACAAGCATGAATTCTCGAAATACTACCTGAAAAATCGCTCAAAATCTCTTGTCCTCCCGGAAAGTAACCTGATATCACTACAAAATGATGACGAACATCATCCTATGGTCACTGCTGATTCGCCTTGTTCATGCTCGCCAGATACGACCAACAAAAATTTTCCGCCCGATACAGTGCCGATCACCCCTGAGGCAGCGGAGTAGTTTATTCACAACTGCGGTAAAACGCCCATTTCCCCACACAACTCTTTGATGTGCCTTTCCCAACTAGCTTGTTTAATAAATAACTATATGATTTAAGTATATTTTTATAAAGAACAAAATTTGTCCACTGCAGAGAGAAACTTAGGTGGCAACTGGAAAAAGCAATGTTGATGACAAATAAACCACAGAGTTATCCACAGGAAATGTGGGAATCTCCGACCACTGGTCGTGTGTTTCATACCGCTGATCGGGTTTGGGACCCGATCTCGCGACCCGCGCCGAGGGCGGCGCAGTATCTGCCCCGCGGTGGACAATCATACCGGTACGATCACCGGGTGGGATGGCTGTGGACAAAACTTATGACATAACTCGCCGGTATCTTGCCCGCTACGGCATAACGAGCCCCATAACCGGCTTTCATTTTCCCGAGCCGTGACGCGGTCGTGAGACCGACCTGGCGACCGCGACGAAATCCGCTTACGCCAGTTTTCTTCAGCAGTTTCAACAGGGAATCGACACTGTCATAAAGCACGACCTCAACCTGCGTCCGACAACTGACAACGGTCAAACCCGCAGATTCGAACGCACGACGCAACTGAGACTCGGTCGAAAACTCCAAGGTATGTGGAAAGACATCCACCCCGGACCAACTATTGCACAACTCGCGCAGGGTCCCGGCAGTATAAACCGTAGCCAGCAACGTCCCCCCTCGGGTCATCACGCGATTGATCTCCATCAAGGTGGTGCCCAGGTCGCTACTCCACTGTAACGTCGAACTGGAGCAAACCAGGTCAAAAGTCGATGACGAAAACGGCAACGCTTCAATATCGCCGCAGACATGCTCCGAACCACGCGACCTGCGCCGGGCAATCTTCAGCATCGCGTGGGAAAAATCGAGACCAATGACGCGGCTACCCGGGAAAGCGCGCACCAGGGTCACTGTCCCAAACCCGCTCCCTGCCCCGGCGTCGAGCACCTGAGCCGGTAAACACGGCAATCGCTCGGCATACGCCATCAGACGATTGGCAACCGCCTGCTGAAGATCGGCGTGGGCGTCGTAATACTCTGCCGCAGCGTCAAACAAACGGCGAACGACGGATTTGTCAGTCACGCCCATGTTGGCATCGGTCCATGAAGCTGCCCAGCGCTTCGAGAAACTCCTCTGGGTGTGATAGAAACGGCGCGTGGCCGGCACCGGCAACTTCAACACAACTGCCGCAGGGTATGATCCGGCTACTGTCCCGGACGCTTGCGGCACTGACAATCATGTCTTTTTCCCCCACAACAAACAGCGCAGGCTTTTTGAAGCCCCGCATCGCCTCACGAACGTCGGCGACCTGCAACAGCTTCAGCCCGGCCTGGAGTTGTTTTTTGTCCCATTCCATCATCGCGAGCGACCTCAAAACGCCACGCGCGGATGCCTGCCGTTCGCTGCCAAGCAGCTGTTGCTCGATGAGTTGCCGGAAGACTTGTTCGGGAGCCACCGAAAACAAGGACCGAACAGCCCTGAAGAGCGCACGGTTGACGCCATGCGGCCAATCCTTGGTCGCCAGGTAGCAACAACTCATACCGACGACAACCAGCGCGCGAAGCCGATCTGCGGCCGCCTGTGCCGCCAGTTGCGCCAACAGCCCTCCGAGCGACCACCCAACCCACACCGCCCCCTCGGGCGCGAGCTCCAGCAGATGGGCCAGCAACCGATCCGGGTCTTCAAAGGAATACGATGATCGCAGACTGCCGCCGTGCCCGGGCAGATCAACCCTGGTCAAGCGAAAGCGGCTTTCAAGCTGCATGGCGAGACCGTCCCAACAGCGGCTGTTCATCATCCAGCCGTGTAACAGGAACAAATCGCGCCCCGACCCCGTTTGCTCGACATACAACGGCCTGGTCATGGTGGCGGGGTCGTATTGTCCTGGCTCGAAGTTTGACTGAATCTCAATCCGATACACTCAAAAGTATAATACAGCGTGATGGACTACCTGATCGGAGCGGCTTTTATAGCCGCTGCTTACCTCGCGGGCTCGGTGTCGTTCGCCGTTGTCACCTGCGCCCTGCTGAAGCAACCGGATCCCCGAAGCCGTGGGTCCGGGAACCCTGGCGCGACCAATGTCCTGCGCGAAATCGGCAAATGGCCCGGGGTATTGACGCTTGGTGGCGACATCGGCAAAGCGGTCATTCCCATGCTGTTGTTACGCTCGTTGGGGGGCACGGAAACAACGGTTGCCCTGGTTGGTGCCGCGGCGTTCATCGGACACGTCTATCCGCTGTTCCACGGCTTCAAGGGAGGCAAAGGAGTAGCCACCTTTCTCGGCATCCTGATGGTGTTGCAATGGCAACTTGCGCTGGTCTGGTTGTCCTCCTGGTTGATCGTGCTGGCGTTGTTCAGATACGTCTCGTTAGCGAGCATGATCGCCACCGCGGCAGCCGCCGCGTACGCATGGAACGCGGTGCAGAACCGGCAAACGGTCATTCTGATCCTGACGATGGCAATCCTGATTCTGACCAGGCATCGCAGCAATGTCCGTAGCCTGCTGAGATAAACCCCGGTCGTGGTGTGCGCCAGTCGGATTCGACCTCATCGATCGCCATCAATTTTCTGCAGGGTTTCCAGATTCCAACGCGGGCGTACCTGCGGCCAGCGATCGGCGCACTGCCCGGACTGCAGGCGCAACAAACCCGCGTGGGCAATCATCACGCCATTGTCGCCACATAAGTGCAGCGGCGGACAAAATAATACAAAGCCGTGCCGTCGCGCAAGCACCGCCAGGAGAGCCCGCAAGCGGCGGTTGGCACTCACCCCACCAGCGATCACCAGTTGCCGGCAATGCGATTCCTCCAGCGCGCGGCGGCACTTGACCGTCAACGTGTCGACCACGGCCTCCTCGAACGCGCGCGCGACATCCGCTTTGGTCTGTGCATCCTGAGGAACACCTTTCAGCACGTTACGCACATGCGTTTTCAGGCCGCTGAAGCTGAAATCCAGCCCGGGTTTGTCAATCATTGGTCGCGGAAACTCAAAGCGCTCCGGGTTCCCCTCCAGCGCGAGTTTCTCGATCTCCGGACCGCCCGGGTAACTCATTCCCAGCAGCTTTGCGGTTTTATCAAATGCCTCGCCGACGGCATCGTCGAGGGTCTGCCCCAGTATCGTGTACTCGCCAAGCGCGTGCACCAGCACCAGTTGCGTGTGGCCGCCCGACACCAGCAGTGAGATAAAAGGCGGACGAGGCGCGGGTTTATCCAGCAACAGGGCGAGCAAGTGCGCTTCCATATGATGAATGCCCAGGGCCGGCAGTCCACGCGACCAGGCCAGGCTATGGCCCAGCATCGCGCCGGTCAGAAGTGCCCCGACCAGACCCGGCCCTGACGTATAAGCGACAGCATCCACCTGGCCGATTCCGTCTTCGCCCAAAGCTTCTTCAATGAGCGGCAGCAATCGTCGGATATGGTCCCTGGACGCGAGTTCGGGAACGACTCCTCCATAAGGGGCGTGGATCTCGACCTGACTGAATAACGCCTGACCGACGACGCCTTGCCTGGAATCGATGAGGCCGATCCCGGTTTCATCACAGGAAGTTTCTATGCCAAGAACACGCACTGATTGAGATGACGTATTGCTTCTACATGAAGGACCGCAAAACGATACGCAGCACATAGAGACTGATAAACGCGACCAGCAGACTGAAATCAATGACTCCGACGGTGGGAACGAAGCGCCGTATGCGGGTGACGATCGGCGCATTCAGGCTATAGAGCAAGGATATCAGCGGGTGATTGAATGCCTGGATGCCGCTCATAAACCAACTGCTTATCGCCACTATGGCGAGGGAAAACATATAGATGAGAATAATTGTGTCAGCCAGCTTGAATGCTCCCAGGGCAAGTAACGTACCCAGCGGCAGGGTTGGCCCCTGGATCGACCCGATCAGGAAAAACGCAAGCACTTTCAGCAGGTAGGCAAGCAGGCACGAAGCCAGATCGACGTTGCCGAAAGACGGAACAAGCTTGCTCGCAACGTCGATCGGAGGTTGGGTCAGCTTGATCAACGTTTGGGACAGCGGGTTGTAGAAGTCGACCTGCGCCCACGCAAACAAAAACCGCAAAAGAAACGCGAGCGAGTACAGGGACAGTACCGTGTCGATCAGAAACAGCAGGACATTCTGCAGAACCTCACCCCCCATTCAAGCCTCAGTCATCCTCGCCGAGACTGTTCGATATCTCCCGACTGCGTTGCACCGCAGCCTGGACCACCCGCTCAAAAACCGCATCGATATCCTGCTTTTCCAAGGCGGCAAGAGCACGTTCCGTAGTCCCCCCCCTCGATGTGACCATTTCACGCAAAGCGCCAATATCCAGTTCGCTGCGGCGCGCGAACTGTGCGGCTCCCAATGCCGTCTGTGCAACCAACTCCTGCGCGGTCGCGGCGTCAAGACCAAACTTCACCGCAGCCCGCTCAAGTGCTTCCATCACACGGAAAAAGTACGCTGGCCCACTGCCTGAAAGAGCCGTGACGACATCCATCAAGGCTTCATCTTCGATCCATACGGTCTTGCCGACAGCATTGAAAATCCGTTCGACCAACCGACGCTGGATCTCCGGGACGCCCGTCCCGGCATGCAATGCACTCATGCCGTACCCGACCACAGCCGGGGTATTTGGCATGCAACGTACCAACGGGAACAACCCGCGGGTCCAGGCGGACAGCATTGCAAGCGTCACACCGGCAGCGACTGAAACCACAACGGCCGATGGCGTCGACGTCAGTTCGCCACTGATCTCTTCACACACCCCACGCATGTCAACAGGCTCCACGCAGAGAACCAACACCCGGCAGTCAATCATCGCCTGGCGGTTGGAGGCGTAAATTGAAATACCCGGGCAAGCCTTCGCCAATGATCGGGTTTTCTCGGTGCGACGGTCCGAAACCGCGAGTTCAGTGGCATCGAATCCGGATTTCACGAGCCCTCGAGCAAGGCTGCCACCCAGATTGCCGGCACCGATGAATGAGATGGTCGCCATAAGAATGCCTGCGAGGTATCCCTGCAGATTATACTGCCAGCCATCCGCCAGCGGTCATTGGAACCGATAGAGCCGAAACCCTGTCACCGTACCCGCGTGAGTATAAAGACGCAGAAAATCGATAATGCGACAAACAGCAGCAAGGTTTGCTGAGCAATGCCGAGACCAAGAAAAGTCCAACTGACTTCAGCGCAGGTACCGGAGGTAGTGAAAATAACCGCAAGCGTTTTCGACAGTGGGAAAGCATCCAGCATATAGCCTAGATCCGGGACACAATCAGGAATTTCATCCGGCGGCAATGCTTGCAGGTAAACGTGCCGACCTGCAATTGCAACACCAGCCATTCCAAGCAGCAGCCCCACGCCAGCATAAACACGGCTCCCCGTTATCGAAGGCCTATGCAGCCACGCTGCCGCAAACACCAGTGCCATGGCAGCAACGACAATGCGGTCAAGCCAGCACAGAGGACACGGAGCGAGTCCGAGATATTTCTCCATAAAAAGCACCGCAACCAATAACGCGGCAATGCACCAGCACGCTCCAATCAGGTTCAGGGTGCGAACGGATAAACCGGGCATTGGTCAAGGTGAACCCAGCGCTATTTCCAATCTATGTTCGATCTTATGCTCAGATTGTATTCCCAGGCTTCTTCGAGCAGCTTGAGCGAGCAACCTTGCTCTGTGGCGTCGCGCATAATTGCATTGACATCTTTCGGCAAGCACTTCCCACCCCAACCCCGATCACCGTCGTGGCCGGGAATATCTTTATGACTATTGCCCATCCGAGCGTCGAAATGAAACAGTTCGGAGACATGCTCCCAGGTAGAACCGGATCCACCGAGTTGAAACAGATCGTAAAATTGATTCAGGAAACTGACTTTCATCGTCAGGTAGGAATTGATCATGTATTTTATAAAAGCCGCGGCAATGGCATCACAATATCCGACCCTGTCGCAGGACGCACAACTGCTGTAATTCTCAAACAAATCATTCACCGCTCGCGCATGCGCCAACTTGCCGCCAATGATTCTGAACACAGGGGCCATAAACTCCTGTTCGGCATTTTTCTCTGTCAGAAACTCCGGTAGCACAACCAGGTTCAACCTGGGATAAGTCTCCAAAAAAGTCCTGATCTTCGACGGCAACGTCGTGCTCACAAGGACCAGTATCTTCTCAGCCTGCCCCGGGACTTTTTCATCCAGCAGCGGCGCGATCAATGCAATGGTAGCGTCCAGTTTGGACGCATTAAAAGGGCCTCCGAGTTCATACCCGCTCAGCTTCTGCGGTGTGGGCACGGCGACAAAAGTGAAGTCGCTTGCCCGCCATACTTCCTCCGCAGAGGACTTGAACGGCTCTTTCGGCTGCGTAGCATAGAGAGGATCGAAAATATGCGCTTGCACATGCTTCCTGAATCCGTTGAAAATCGCTTTGCCGACAGTGCCATAACCTATGATGCCAATTTCCATGGAAAATCACTTCATCCGATCATTATCGAGCCGGCGGGCGGGGAAGACAGGCAAAAAACAGCGGCGATAGCACACACACGAGGCCCCTCAAGCAGGAAGCAGTGTTTGCCCGCCGCGGAAAGTGGACGGAAACTATTCTATGACAGTCAATCCCAACTCAGCACACCCCCCGACTGGTACTCGGTGACACGGGTCTCAAAAAAATTCTTCTCTTTCTTGAGGTCAAGAATCTCCGACATCCACGGGAAGGGGTTGGTCGCTCCCGGGAATTGCTCGGGCAACCCAATCTGCAGAAATCGCCGATTGGCGATAAATTCGACATATTGCTGAAATATGCCGGCATTCATGCCGAGCATGCCCCGGGGCATGGTGTCTATGGCATACATCTTCTCGAATTTAACTCCTTCGAGAATCAACTCTATCAACTGCTGTTTGAACTCGTCCGTCCACAGCTGTGGATTTTCCAGCTTGATCTGGTTGATTACGTCGATACCAAAGTTCATGTGCATCGATTCATCCCGGATAATGTATTGGAACTGTTCCGCAACACCGGTCATTTTATTGCGCCGCCCCATGGACAGGATTTGTGAAAACCCGACATAAAAGAACAAACCTTCAAATACAACGTAAAAAGCGACAAGATCGCGCAGCAGGCGCTGGTCGCTTTGATGTGTGCCTGTCTTGAAGTTGGGATCGCCAAGGCTTTGCGTGTAAGGCAGTGCCCACTCGGACTTTCGAGCGACCGACGGAAGCTCGCGATACATGTTGAAGATCTCGGCTTCATCCAGTCCCAGGGATTCGATGCAATATTGATAGGCGTGTGTATGCACTGCTTCCTCGAAAGCCTGACGCAACAGATACTGTCGGCATTCAGGGTTGGTGATGTGCCGATAAACCGCAAGCACCAGATTGTTCGCGACCAACGAATCAGCCGTCGAGAAAAACCCGAGGTTGCGCTTGATTACCCTGCGTTCATCTTCGGTCAGACCATCGGTGCTTTTCCACAAGGCAAGATCGGCACCCATGTTGATCTCCTGGGGCATCCAGTGGTTGTTGCACGCCATGAGGTATTTGTCCCATGCCCAGGTGTATTTGAACGGAACCAGTTGATTGAGGTCGGCGTGACAGTTAATGATCTGCTTGTCATCCACCCGAACACGGGCGGCACCCATCTCTATGGCTTCCAACCCGGTGGCTCCTCCACTCACTTCGGGGGAAACCCCGCTGGCAGGAGGCTCGACGACGCCATCAAGCGTGGCCGGGGAAAAAGACGGGGATTTCCATTCGAGTTGCATCATTTACCTCCTGTTCTCAGACATTAATCATGTACACGCGTGTGCTCATTGACACACTTCGCATTCCGGGTCAAGGACAGAGCATGCTCTCATCCTGGAATAATCTTCCTGGCCGGTCGCTTTCACCGCGTTGAGTTCGCTGCTTACTTCCTCGCCCGTGCTCTTTTCAACGTGGGTCGCAGCTTTTGAACGAAGGTAGTAGGTCGTCTTCAAGCCTTTGGTCCATGCCAGATTATACAACTCGCTCATCCTGGCGCCAGATGGCTCGTTCATATACAGATTGAGCGACTGTGACTGATCTATCCATTTTTGACGTCGGGACGCAGCCTCGATCAACCAGCGTGGTTCGATCTCAAACGCCGTCGCATAAAGACGCTTGAGGTCATCGGGAACACGATCGATATTCTTCACGCTGCCATCGTAGTATTTAAGATCGTTGGCCATCACCTCGTCCCATAAGCCACGCTTTTTGAGGTCGTCGGCCAGATGCGGATTAATGACAGTGAATTCTCCGGACAGGTTCGACTTTACAAAAAGGTTTTGAAAAGCAGGCTCAATGCTTTGCGTCACACCACAGATATTCGAAATCGTCGCCGTCGGGGCGATCGCCATGGTGTTGGAATTGCGCAGACCGTGCTGCTTCACGCTCTCGCGCAAACTGTCCCAGTCAAAGGTGGTGGTGGAGTCGACATCCAGATACCCGTCTCGCTCCCTGGCCAACAGTTCGATCGAGTCTATGGGCAATATGCCCCTGGACCACAAAGACCCATCAAAAGAAGCATACCTGCCGCGCTCCTTCGCCAGTTGATTCGAAGCCTGGATGACAAAATAACTGATCGCCTCCATCGAGCGGTCGGCAAACTCCACTGCCCTGTCATCCGCGTACGGAATACGCAGCTTGTAAAGCGCGTCCTGAAAACCCATCAGCCCGAGTCCGACGGGACGGTGCCGTTTGTTGGAGGTGCGCGCTTTGTGGACGCTGTAGTAGTTGTAATCAATGACGTTGTCAAGCGCACGCATTGCGATAGTCACGGTCTTTTCAAGCTTATCCAGCATCAGCCCGCCTTCGTCCACGTGCGCGGCAAGGTTGATGGAGCCGAGATTGCATACGGCAATTTCTTCATTGGAAGTATTCAGCGTGATCTCGGTGCACAGGTTTGAGGAATGTACTACGCCTGCGTGGCTCTGCGGCGAACGCAGGTTGCAACTATCCTTGAAAGTGATCCACGGATGGCCGGTCTCGTACAACATATTCAACATCTTGCGCCACAGGGCAACGGCGCTGACGCGCCTGAAATTGGTGATCTCCCCCTTGTCGGCCAGCACTTCGTATTCACAGTAACGTGCCTCGAATGCCTGACCGTACAAGTCGTGCAAGTCGAGGCTGTCGTCAGGCGAGAATAAAGTCCATTCCTGGTTCTGGGAAACGCGCTTCATAAACAGATCCGGCACCCAGTTTGCGGTGTTCATGTCGTGGGTGCGTCGCCGATCATCGCCGGTATTTTTGCGCAACTCCAGAAACTCCTCGATATCAAGGTGCCAGGTTTCCAGATAAGCACACACCGCTCCCTTGCGTTTACCACCCTGGTTCACCGCAACCGCGGTATCGTTCGCAACCTTCAGGAACGGAACGACGCCTTGGGATTTTCCGTTGGTACCCTTGATTGAAGAACCTATTGCCCGCACCCGGGTCCAGTCGTTGCCGAGCCCTCCCGCAAACTTCGATAGCATCGCGTTGTCCTGAATCGACTCGAAGATACCAAGCAGATCATCGGCGACTGTAGTCAGGTAGCAGGACGATAACTGCGGATGGAGGGTCGCCGAGTTGAACAGCGTCGGAGTCGAGCTCATGAAGTCGAAGCTGGATAACAACTCATAAAATTCGGTGGCGCATTTTTCTCGTTCAATTTCGTTGCTTGCAAGCCCCATCGCGACCCGCATGAAAAATGCCTGGGGCAGTTCAAAGCGCACATTGCCAGCGTGCAGAAAATAACGATCGTAGAGGGTCTGCAAACCGAGATAGGTGAACTGTCGATCGCGTTCGGGCTTGATTGCAGCTCCGAGCTTGTCAAGGTCATACCCTTGGCACAGGCGCGAATCAAGCAACTCGAGTTGGCTGGCACGAGCGATGTACTGTTTGAAATACTCTGGGTAACGGACAGCCATCTCCTCCGAAGTCGCTTCGTCAAACCGGCCGCTCAGGAAAGAAAGTGCTTCCCTGCGTAGCTTGTCAAGCAACAGCCTCGCGGAAACAAACGAGTAGCCTGGCTCTTTCTCAATCAAGGTACGCGCACTCATGATCAGCGCGGTACTGACATCTTCGGCAGCTATGCCGCTGTACATGTTGCGTAAGGCTTCTTCGATCACCGGTTGCCGCGACACGTCAGCCGTGCCGTCGCAGGCTTCGCCGACGATCGTCTCAAGACGCAACATGTCGAGCGGCTTGTGGGATTTGTCAGGCAGGACAACCGTGATGTCCCCAGGGTCGGTCGCGCTGACCGTTTGCTGCGACGCGCCGTTCTTACTGCTTTCCCGTTCTGCGGCTCGTTTCTCTCTGTAGATGACGTAGGAGCGGGCGACTTTGTGATGACCGTCTCGCATCAAGGCCAGTTCGACATGATCCTGGATATCCTCAATGTGAAAAATGCCCCCGTCAGGGGGCTGGCTACGCGTCAAGGCATAGATGACTTGTTGCGTCAGCGACTCCACGGTCTCATGGATACGCCGCGAGGCTGCCGCGTTGCCTCCCTCGATCGCGAGAAACGCCTTGGTGATGGCGATTTTGATTTTGCTCTCGTCGAAAACGGTGACTTTGCCGTTACGACGGAGGACCCGGTACTTGCCCGGCGCAGTGGCGGCAACTTCCGCCACATGCACAGGCACGGAACCAGATTCTACCGCTATCGGAGAAGAAGGCTCTTGCAGGGCCGAAGGCTTTCTCACCGAAGCTTCATCATCGAAGCTTCATCATCGAATCAGTACTCATATTTCATTTGTAGATGCAAGTTTGCGGCTACACCACGCAGGAAACCCGGTGGAATCTGCCGCATAGTAACATATGAAGGACTCGCCTGTCCCATATATTCCTGACCTCATACAGTATGGTTCTGTCCGGCGGTCAATCGCGAGAGACAGCCCCTACTGGCCTGTGCTGGTTTAGTATCTGCTGTGTCAGTGCGGAAAAGTCGGGTGCGCTGATATCGACAAATATTCCGAACATTCCCTGGGCCGAGAAATTGGCGAGCAATTTTGACTTGAGTTCCACCCAGACATCGTTACCGGACATGACATCCGGTTTGTGCAACAGCAGGAAAGTCGGCTGAATCTCCTGGGTTGTGTAAAAGCGCATCAACTGTGTAATCAGAGTATGTTGCAATGGAAAGGCTGTGATGACAAGGTCTGCTTCGACTGCCGCGTGAATGAGACTGAACAGTTGACTCTTCTTTTCTCCAATAAAGCAGGTGCTGTTCGGGAGGCCTTTGAGCAGTTGCCGAAGTAAACGTCCCTGGTATTTCAGGTCTTGACGCAGAAGCCTGCGTTCCGCCAGACAAAGCCGAGAGCGAGAGACGAGCGGATCACTTTGTCTGGCCATCTCCCTTTTTCTCCCGCCCAGCATCTTCATGGTTCGCCCAAATCCATCGGAGTAGATCTGCGCGTCAATCGTGTCGGGCGGAAAATGCCCGAGCAGACCCCGCATGAATTGATAGAAATCAGCGACTGTAAGCCCCGGGCAATCGCGTTCTCTGTGGCTTTGCTTCCACCTGAGGGGGGCCCCCGAACGGTATATCCAGAGTCCCCAAGGCATATGGACCGCAGCCCGGTCTCCCAGACGCAGGTGTGCCAGTATTTTCAGGCGCCCGCGCGCGAACCCTGATCTTTGCGGTTGCTTCTTTCGTTGCTGAAAATATATGGCTCGCAAGTTCAACGCATCCGCAGGTTCAGGTTCAGGAATCGTGCTCAGGATCTTTTTCAGGACCTGCATGGGGTACTGTCTATCGAAAACCAGCAACAAAGGAGAGCCCGATGTGCTTTCCCTGGAGACAATGGACTGTATATGCCGCGCCAACGAATCGTATGAGGAGATCCCGTTGCTTTCCAGAAACCGATCCGACCAAACGATGGTGTGGCACAGTTTCTTCGGAAAGCTGTTTACGTCAGGCAGGGTTTTGTCGCAAGCGAAGTACTGCTCCAGCCCAATGAAGTCATACGTGCTCCGGCCGCGCAACAAGCGCCATGCGTTCCTGACCCGGCGAGGGAGATGGTAATGCCAAAGAGGGGAACGCGTTTGCCCAAAGCGGCTGTGACAGTAAACGTACCCTAGCGACAAACCGAGTTTTCGCAGGATTGCATAGCTGGAAAGTACGTCCGAGAAGCCTCCGGTACGAATACGCACCGTGAAATAGACCCGTGTCTTGCAGTCATTCAATTTCAATTTGGTGACGGATCCGGCCTGCTGACCAAGCTATTCGCCTGATCAGGCCAGGGATGGTAGACGCCCGCTATCAGACCCGCTACACACGGCAGATATGCGCGAACGACATGAAACGCGCATTGCCGGAGTTTATCATGCATAGCACGCGTCGCCCCTACGCGCACCAGGCAACCGCGAGCAAACAGATCAGTTGTGGTCAACGGTCCTTGTTCCCGACTTCCATTGCCGCATGATCTGCTGTGTCAGTGCGGGAAAATCGGGTGCGCTGATATCGACAAATATTCCGAACATTCCCTGGGCCGAGAAATTGGCGAGCAAATTTGACTTGAGTCCCGCCACCCAGGCATCGTTACCGGACATGGCATCCGGTTTGTGCAACAGCAGGAAAGCTGGCTGAACCTCCTGGGTTGCGTAAAGGCGCATCAACTGTGTAATCAGATTATGTTGCAATGGAAAGGCTGTGATGACAAGGTCTGCTTCGACTGCCGCGTGAATAAGACTGAACAGTTGACTCTTCTTTTCTCCAATAAAGCAGGTGCTGTTCGGGAGACCTTTGAGCAATTGCCGAAGTAAACGTCCCTGGTATTTCAGGTCTTGACGCAGAAGCCTGCGTTCCGCCAGACAAAGCGGAGGAACGAACCGATCACTTTGCCCTTCCCTCTCCCTT
Organism: Candidatus Oxydemutatoraceae bacterium; assembly: GCA_965226235.1. Taxonomy (GTDB): domain Bacteria; phylum Pseudomonadota; class Gammaproteobacteria; order Poriferisulfidales; family Oxydemutatoraceae; genus CAYFZO01. The sequence continues at coordinate 1,211,750 of OZ245335.1, forward strand.
TTTCTCCTACACACCGTCTTCATGATTCGCCCAAATCCATCGGAGTAAATCTGCGCGTCAATCGTGTCGGGCGGAAAATGCCCGAGCAGGCCCCGCATGAATTGATAGAAATCAGCGACTGTAAGCTCCGGGTAATCGCGTTCTCTGTGGCTTTGCTCCCACTTGAGGGGGGTCCGCCAATGGTACGAACGGTACATCCAGATCCCCCAAGGCATATGGACCACAGCCCGGTCGCCCAGACGCAGGTGTGCCAGTATTTTCAGGCGCTCGCGCGCGAACTTTGATCTTTGCGGTTGCTTCTTTCGTTGCTGAAAATACATGGCTCGAAAGTTCAGCACATCCGCAGGTTCAGGAATCGTGTTCAGGATCTTTTTCAGACCCATGGGTTGCCGTCTCTCGAAAACCAGCAATAAAAGAGAGCCCGGTGTGCTTTCCCTGGAGACAATGGACTGTATATGCTGCACCAACGAATCGTATGAGGAGATCCTGTTTCTTTCCAGAAACCGATCCGACCAAACGATGGTGTGGCACAGTTTCTTCGGAAAGCTGTTTACGTCAGGCAGAGTTTTGTCGCAAGCGAAGTACTGATTCAGCCCAATGAAGTCATACGTGCTCCGACCGCGCAACAGGCGCCATGCGTTCCTGACCCGGTGAGGGAGATGGTAATGCCAAAGAGGAGGACGCGTTTGCCCAAAGCGGCTGTGACAGTAAACATACCCCAGCGACAGGCCGAGTTTTCGCAGGACTATATAGCTGGAGAGCACATCCGCCAATCCCCCGTCACAAATGCGGACGGTGAAATATACTCTTTCGGTCATTCAATTCAATGGCATGTATGGGGCCACCACATATGGGACAACCCAGGCAGGTGCTGGGCGAGCATTTGGCAGGGTGTGAGGTAATTGATTCCTTGGTGTGGTCTGTGTGTCCATTATAGCGATCGAGGTAGCCCAGCAAGCGCTGGTTGAACAGCCGCAGGTCTTCGAGCAGCAGGTCCTCCTCGTAATCGACGAAATCTTCCTGCACGGTACGGTTGAAACGTTCGTTGAAGGCGTTCATTTTCGGGCTTCTCGGGTAGGTGTGGCAATGGCGCCACCTTTGGCCCCTGGCGTAATCGGCAAAGGCGCCCTGAAACCCACAGCCGTTGTCTGTCAGGAAAGGGCGACGCATGCGTCGCCCCTACAACCATATGCGTCACGGGTAGCATTCAGGCCGTGTTTGTTCCGGAATCCAAGTGCGTCGAGTTTCTGCTGGGCATTCGTGCTCATTATCGCCTCCTGCTTGTTAGATTAAAGAGGCGATTTTATAGAAACCTCGCACGCGGAAGCCGATGTGTTGCATCAACATGTCGGCTTCCTTTTTACATCAGCCCATCTGTCCCATATGTTTCTGGCCTCATCCAACGGTCCTCGTTCCCGACTTCCATTGCCGCATGATTTGCTGTGTCAGTGCGGGAAAGTCGGGCGCGCTGATATCGACAAAGTATATTCCGGACATTCCCTGGGCCGAGAACTCGGCGAGCAAACTTGACTTGAGTTCCACCCAGACATCGTTACCGGGCATGACATCCGGTTTGTGCAACAGCAGGAAAGCTGGCTGAACCTCCTGGGTTGCGTAAAGGCGCATCAACTTTGTGATCAGATTATGTTGCAATGGAAAGGCTGTGATGACAAGGTCTGCTTCGACTACCGCGTGAATGAGACTGAACAGTTGACTCTTCTTTTCTCCAACAAAGCAGGTGCTGTTCGGGAGACCTTTGAGCAATTGTCGAAGTAAACGTCCCTGGTATTTCAGGTTTTGACGCAGAAGCCTGTACTCCGGCAGGCAAAGCGGAGGAACGATCGAATCACTTTGCCTTTTCCTCCTCCATTTTCTCCCGCCCAGCATCTTTCTCCCGCCCAGCATCTTCACGGTTCGCCCAAATCCATCGGAGTAGATCTGCGCGTCAATCGTGTCGGGTGGAAAATGTCTGAGCAGACCCCGCATGAATTGATAGAAATCAGCGACTGTAAGTCCTCGACAGTCGCGTTCTCTGTGGCGTTGCTTCCACTCGAGGAGTTTCCGCGAACGGTACATCCAGATCCCCCAAGGCATATGGACCGCAGCCCGGTCTCCCAGACGCAGGTGTGCCAGTATTTTCAGGCGCTCGCGCGCGAACCTTGATCTTTGCGGTTGCTTCTTTCGTTGCTGAAAATACATGGCTCGAAAGTTCAGCGTACCCGCAGGTTCGGGAATCGTGCTCATGATCTTTTCCAGGACCCGCATGGGGTACCGTTTATCGAAAACCAGCAACAAAGGAGAGCCAGATGTGCTTTCCCTGGAGACAATGGACTGTATATGCCGCGCCAACGAATCGTATGAGGAGATCCCGTTTCTTTTCAGAAACCGAGTCGACAAAACGATGGTGTGGCACAGCTTCTTCGGAAAGCTGTTTACGTCAGGCAGGGTTTTGTCGCAAGCGAAGTACTGATTCAGCCCAATGAAGTCATACGTGCTCCGGCCGCGCAACAAGCACCACGCGTTCTCGAACCGGCGAGGGAGATGGTAACCCCAAAGAGGAGGACGCGTTTCCCCAAATCGGCTGTGACAGTAAACATACCCCAGCGACAGGCCGATTTTTCGCAGGACTACATAGCTGTAGAGCACATCCGACAATCCCCCGGAACAAATGCGGACGGTAAAATATACTCTTTCGGTCATTCAACTCAATGGCAGGCCCGGCTGGCTGATCAGGCTGTTTTCCTGATCAGCCAAGTATAGTAAATACCTGCTTATTGCGACCCAACTGCGCCCGGCGGATACATGCAAGCACCATCAAACGCGCATTGCCGGAGTTTATCATCCATACCACACCATGTGTGGGCGACGCACGCGTCGCCCACACGCGCACCAGGCAACCGCGAGCAAACAGGTCAGTTGCGGTCAATGGTCCTCGTCCCCGACTTCCATTGCCGCATGATCTGCTGTGCCAGTGCGGGAAAGTCGGGTGCGCTGATATCGACAAAGTGTACCCTGAGCATCCCCCGGGCCGAGAACCAGGCAAGAAAACCTGCTTTGCGTCTGGCAGTTAAAACGCCGTTAGCAGACATGGCATCCGGTTTGTGCAATAGCAGCACAACAGGCTTGGGGCCTTGGGTTCTGTAAAAGTAAAGCAGTCGTGTGAGTAGCAGATGCTGGACTGGAAAAGCGGTGATGACAAGGTCGGCTTCGATTGCCGCGTGAATGAGCCTGAACAATTGACTCTCCTTTTCTCCGATAAAGCAGGTGCTGTTCGGAAGACCTTTGAGCAATTGCCGAAGCAAACGTCCCTGGTGTTTCAGGCCTTTACGCAGAAGCCTGCGTTCCGGCAAGCCAAGCGGGGGATCGATCAGACCCTGCTCGCATACGTCCTTGACTGTTCTTCGAAATCCATCGGAGAAAATCTGCGCATCAATCGTGTCGGGTGGCAAGTGTCCGAGCAGGCCCCGCATGAATTGGTGGAAATCAGCGACTGTAATCCCCAGGCAACCTTGTGCGCTCTGGCTTTGCCTCCAATTGACTACCTTCAGACGTTGTATCCAGGTCCCCCAGGGGGTATAGGCGGTAGCTCGATCACCCAACCGCAGGTGTGCAATGGTTTTCAGACGCCCGCACGCGAACCTCGATTTGAAAGGATGCTTTTTCCGGCGCTGAAAATAAGCCGCTCGAAAGTCTGGCGGATCTATGTCGGGAATGGCGTGTATGATTCTTTTGACGCGATCCCAGGGGAAGGCATATTTAAAAACAAGCAACAAGGGGAGACCAGCCTTTTTCCTTTGGGAGACCAAGGTTTTCATATGGCGCTCTAACGCCGCGTAAGAAGAAAGGTTGTTTTCCTGCAGAAACTGATCGGACAAGGTGATGCGGTAGCGCAAATTTTTCGGGAACCTGTTTCCGCCCAGGATGGTTCTGCATGAAGCGAAGCATTGATTCAGTCCCAGAAAATCGTACACGTTGCGGGAGAAAATCCGGATGGTGACGTAGTCGAATACTACAAATGACCAATACCATGTTCGCTTGAAAAAGCGAACTTTTTCGACCCAACGGGGGGGATGATGCGGGAACAAGTGGCGCGACGACATCAACCGTGTATGACAGTAGGTATACCCCAGGGACCGACCAAAGTTCATAAGGCACCGGTAGTCGATCAGATTGGCTACCAGTCCCGGGACTGCCGACATGTCCAGGGTGAAATACACTTGTTCCTCGCGTACGTCCGTGTCCGATAGTGCCTGGCTTGCTGGTTCCTGGGTCATTTTATTCATCGTGTCAGCCAAAAACGGAAGGTGTTTGTATTCAGGGCAGTCGCGTCCGCCAGATTTGCATGCGTGTAGCCAGCGCCTCTCTTCCCCGAAACACTACCGCGTGCCGTCATCGAACTGCCACAAACCAATGCCGCACTGCATCCGCGCTTACATCCAGGGGAACAGATGAGGCCAATAAGAGCAACGGGCAACTGACCCCCGGGACCGGTCTGCCAGTCAATCGACCCCCTCCTGGCCGATCCCGGGTTTCGCAGGCCGCATGAGAAGCAGGTATATCATGGTCGAGATTCCAGCGGCGCCGAGCACAAGGCAGAGAATCATCATTTGGTAGCGCACGGCAATCAACGGAGAGACCCCGGAGAGGATCTGGCCGGTCATCACCCCAGGAAGCGAAACCAGCCCCACGGCCAACAGCATATTGACCATCGGGATCATCGCTGCATGGAACGCAATGTTGCGCGCGTGCTCGTAACCTCTTCCCCCGATCTGCTCCGATTCAAACCGCTCGGCGGCAAGGCAGACGGTGTTCATCGCATTCGAGAAAGCAATCCCTCCCAGAGGGATCATCTGCTTGACGGAAAACCACGGTGCCAGATCCAGCACAAGTTGTGTCGTGAAAAGGAGCGCGGTCAAACTGCCACCAGCAATCGCGGCTGTGATTTTCGCGTAACTTCGAAAGCTCTTTTGCTTAAGCGGATGTAGCGCGATCCAGCCAGACGCCAATAACATCACCATGAAAACCAGGCCCGTGGTGATCGCGTAATCAAGCAGAAACAGGTAATTCAGCACGTAGCCGACGGCCAGCAACTGTACCACCATACGCCAGGACGCATAGATTATCTGTCGATGGTTCATCTTCCAGCGATAGTAAATCACGACGACAACCAGCACTGGCACGACCAATAACATCAGGTTGAGCGTGGGTATGGTTGCGATGTCTTTATACATAACGGATCTCCGTATTTAAGGTTGCGCCTTGAAGCGCGCTGCAAATACAGGACTCGAAACCGGCTCCAGCCCTTCTCGCGTGCGTCTGACAAAATACGCTGCGATACCATGCCGCCGCGCCAGATCGATGCCGGCCTTGTCGCCGAGCACCAGCAAGGCGGTTGCCCAGGCGTCTGCCTCCATCGCACTCGAGGCAACCACGCTCACGAGCACCGTGCGATGAATGATCGGCCATCCGGCATACGGATCAATTTCGTGTGAGTAACGCCGTCCTGCGATTTCAGTATAGATGCGGTAATCCCCCGAGGTCGCCACCCCCGCATCGCTAACCTGAATCGTCGTGATCACGGTTCGCTCGGTAGCGATGGGTTTTTCAATGCCGATTCCCCATGCGCCACCGTCAGCATTGCGACCCGACGCATACAACTCGCCGCCAATATCCACGAGACTGTTACGCACCCCGGCAGCGGCGAGTGCTGCGGAGATACGATCCACGGCGTACCCCTTCGCGATTGCAGATAAATCCACGTACAACCCTGCGATACGTTTGCGCACCATCGGGGGAGAAATACGCACTTCCAGGTAACGCCCACCGACTTGCGCCAATGTACGATCGATGACATTGACGGGCGGTACTTCCCGGATACCACCACCCGACCCGAAGCCCCACAGGTTGACAAGCGGCCCGACGGTCACATCGAAAGCTCCGTTACTGATCCTGTGGATGCGTTGTGCCTCGAACAATACCGTAACCAGTTGCGATGAAGCGCTCTGCCACTCGGTGCTACGCGAGCGATTGAAACGGCTGAGCTCGGAATCATCAATATAAGTCGACATGCTATTGTTGACGTCATCAAGGATATCTACAACCCGCGCCGACAGGTAGCTCACCCTGGCAGTATCCAGAGAATCAGCGATCGTGACGGCGTAATAAGTCCCCATCGTGTCGCCGCGGATAACCGTTGGAGAAGACCCCGTATCGCAGGCGGCGCACAACAGGGAAACAACCGCGACAGGAAGCTTCGCGAAAAACCATCGCCCGAGCGGCAAAGCCACAAGCGGCTGCATCCGTTGCGTCACACCTGCCTGACCCCACCTGCGATGGAATGAACAATCGGTCGAAGAGTGCCGCTCGTTGAGCCGCCGTGTTTAGCCGCCAAAATCGTCGAAGAGAATATGCTCTTTTTCGACACCAAGGCCATCGAGCATGTCGATCGCCGCAGCATTCATCAACGGCGGCCCACAGATGTAGTACTCGCAATCTTCCGGGGTCGGATTCTTTTTCAGGTAATTGTCATACATCACCTGATGAATAAACCCGGTGTACCCGGTCCAGTGGTCTTCCGGCTGTGGGTCGGACAGCGCGATATGCCAGGAAAAATTATCATGCTCCTGCTGTAGCCTGTCGAAGTCCTCGACGAAGAACATCTCGCGCAAACTTCGGGCACCATACCAGAAGCTGATTTTCCTCCGGCTGCACAGACGCCCAAGCTGATCGAATATATGCGACCTCAGCGGTGCCATGCCGGCACCGCCGCCGACAAAAACCATCTCGTTATCCGTATCATGGGCAAAGAACTCGCCAAACGGACCGGAGATAGTGACCTTGTCCCCCGGCTTGAGGCTGAAAGCATAGGACGACATGGCCCCGGGGGCCAAATGCGGCATCGGCGGCGTCGCGATGCGCACGTTCAACATGATGATGCCTTTTTCCTCCGGACAGTTGGCCATTGAATAGGCACGCGATACGGTTTCATCGACCTGGGACGTAAAACGCCACAGGTCGAACCGATCCCAGGCGTCGCGATATTTTTCCTCTACGTGAAAGTCCTTGAACCTTATGTGATGCGGAGGGCACTCGATTTGAATATACCCTCCGGCGCGAAAATCGACATCCTCTCCCGGCGGCAGTTCAAGCACCAGGTTCTTTATGAACGTCGCCACGTTGGCGTTCGACCGTACCGTGCACTCCCATTTATATGCACCGAAAACGTCCGCCGAAAGCTCTATCCGCATGTCTTGCTTGACCACAACCTGGCAGGACAAACGGTCACCTGCGCGGGCCTGACGCTTGTTGATATAGGCGGTTTCCGTAGGCAACAGCGAACCGCCACCAGCGTGGATCTTCACGCAGCATTGACCGCAGGTACCGCCGCCACCGCAGGCGGACGACACGAACAAGTCGTTATCGGCCAGCGCAGTCAGCAGTTTCGATCCGACCGGCACCTTGATTTCTCTTTCATCGTTGACGTTGACATTGACGTTTCCTACGGCCACCAGGCGCGATCTGGCCATGAGAATGACAAAGACCAGCACCAGAACAATCAGCGTGAAAGAGCTGATACCGAGCGCGATTTCCAACATCGATTACAACTGCACGCCGGAAAAAGCCATAAATCCCAGCGACATCAGCCCCACGGTAATAAAGGTAATGCCCAATCCCTGCAGCCCGAGAGGCACGTCGCTGTACTTGAGTTTCTCGCGCACCCCCGCGAGCGCAATGATCGCGAGCGCCCAGCCAAGCCCGCTGCCAAAGCCGTAAACGACACTCTCCGAAAAGTTGTACTCGCGCTCGACCATGAACAGGGACCCGCCGAGGATGGCGCAGTTGACCGTGATCAGCGGCAGGAAAATACCCAACGCGTTATACAGGGCCGGGAAGAACCGATCCAGCGTCATTTCCAGAATCTGCACCATCGCGGCGATGACACCAATGTAGCTTAACAAGCCGAGGAAGGACAGATCGACTTCCGGCAGTCCCGCCCAGGCCAACGCACCCTCGTCCAGCAAGTAACGGTAAATCAGGTTGTTTACCGGCACCGTCAGCGTCTGTACGACGGTGACCGCAATGCCCAGGCCGACGGCACTCTCCATCTTCTTTGAAATCGCAAGAAAGGTGCACATGCCGAGAAAAAAAGCCAACGCAAGATTCTCGACAAAAATCGCCCGGACCAGGAGACTGATGGACGCCTCCACGGCTACACCCTCTCATCCGCAACGCGAATACGAAACTCCGGGGTTTCCACCTGCTCGGTTTTGGTCGAACGTATCACCCAGATCATCAGCCCGATGATAAAAAACGCGCTGGGCGGCAGCAGCAGCAAATTATTCATGTGGTACCAGCCACCTTCGGTCACCGGCATCAGCACCGTGTAACCGAACAGGCTCCCGGAACCAAACAATTCGCGCACGATGGCTACGACGATCAGCACCAGGCTATACCCGAAACCATTCCCCACGCCGTCTATGAAACTGGGCAGCGGAGGGTTTTTCATCGCGTACGCTTCGGCACGGCCCAACACGATGCAATTGGTGATGATCAGCCCGACAAAAACCGACAGCGACTTGCTGACCTCGTAGACATAAGCCTGCAAAACCTCATCGACCACGATAACCAGCGACGCAATAATCGTCATCTGCACGATGATGCGTATGTTGGAAGGCACGTGGTGGCGAATCATGCTGATCGAGGCATTGGACAAAGACAGCACGGCGGTCAATGCGACGCACATGATCAAAGCCGCACTCAGCGTGGTCGTCACCGCCAGCGCCGAGCAGATGCCGAGTATCTGCAAAGTGATCGGATTGTTGTCGATCAGCGGATCCAGCAGTATTTTTTTCTTGCTTGTCATTGCTTTACGCGCAAACGCTCCGGCCGGGGTCTCATCCCCGTCGAATCGTTAACCCAATATACCCCCAAGACCGAAGAATACATTATTTCTGCGCCCCCATCATCGCCGGCCCAGGATTCTCGAAGCGATTCAAAAAAGGCCGGTAACCCAATGGCCCCATCCAGAAACGAATCATGTTGGTAACCCCGCGGGAGGTCAGCGTTGCGCCCGACAACCCATCGACTTTATACGCCGCGTCTGGGTCGTCGGGCGCCACCTTGCCCTTGATGACTTCGAGTTGCGGATCCTCCCGTCCTCCATACAGCAACTTGCCACGCCACAGTTGGCGCCATTTGGGGTTGTCGACCTCACCACCGAGCCCGGGGGTTTCGCGGTGTTCGTAAAAGCGCAAGCCATACACGGTGTCGCCATCGGCCTCCAGCGCAAGAAACCCGTAGAGCGTCGACCACAAGCCGTAGCCGTTGATGGGTAAGATAATCCTGCTGACCCCGTCGCCATCTCTGACCAGATACACCGAGGCATAATGCGGACGGCGCTTGACCGACGCAATATCTTCAGCCGGCGACAACGGCTCGCTGAGCTGCGGATCGCGGAGCGCGGAGCGCATCACAAACGACGCGGGATCCAGGTCGGCAAATCTGCCATCACTCAGGTTGATGACGCGTTTTTCAATTTGTTGGAACGACTCCTCGACGGAACGATCCGGACGGTACAGCCCTGCTACTTCGAGAATATTGACCCGCATGTCAAGTTCGCGATTGAGCACCTGTTTCTCTCTCAGACCAACCGCCGCTGTAGAAACCACAACCGAGCACGCCAGACATAACAGCACGGTAACGATCAACGTTTTTTTTACCGACTCGTCCTTCATAGCTCCAAAGCGCACCTATTCTGTAGCAGCAACCCGCTTTTCCCGTCTGCGGATATACGCCTTTATCACCATATAGTCTATTACCGGCGCAAAAATGTTGGCAAACAGAATCGCCAGCATCATCCCTTCGGGAAAGGCCGGGTTGAGCACCCGGATCACCACCACCATGAACCCGATCAATATCCCGTACAGCCATCTCCCTGTTTCGGTATGTGCTCCCGACACCGGTTCGGTCGCCATGAACACCATGCCGAAACAAAACCCGCCGAGCACCAGATGCCAGTACCACGACATGGAAAACAACGGATTGGTGTCACTGCCGGTCCAGTTCAGCGCCAGCACGGTGGCTACCATGCCCAGAAACACGCCGACAATAATGCGCCAGGAAGCGATCCGCGTGTAGACCAGAAATGCGCCACCGAGCAGACACGCCAGTGCCGAAGTCTCGCCCAGCGAACCGGGGATGACCCCGACGAAGGCATCCCACCAGTTGTAACCGGCACCGACAATGCCCGAAACCCCGCTCGTAGCTGCCGCGGCGAGCGGAGTCGCACCGCTGTAGCCATCGAGCGCGACCCATACCGCATCCCCCGACATGAAAGACGGGTAGGAAAAATACAGAAAAGCCCGGCCAACCAGTGCCGGGTTCAGGAAATTCTTGCCCGTGCCACCGAATACTTCCTTGCCGATCACCACGCCAAAACTGATCCCGAGCGCGACCATCCACAACGGCGTGGTCGACGGCAAGGTCAAGGTATACAGGATCGAAGTTACGAAAAAGCCCTCGTTGATCTCGTGCCTGCGTACTACCGCAAACAACATTTCCCAAAACCCGCCTGCCATCAAGGTGACCAGATAGATCGGCAGAAAGTGCAAAAAGCCAAGCCACATGCACGCGAACATACTCTGGGGATCGTGTGCAATACCCAACAGCGCGGTCAACGTGCCGCGCCAGTTGTTCAGCGTGCCGACGTCGCCTGCCAGCATCGCCATATTGATCTGGTAACCCGTGTTGAACCAGGACACCAGCACACAGGGTATGGTCGACAGCACCACATACGACATGACACGCTTCATATCCAACGCGTCGCGTATGTGCGGTGCGCGCGCAGTGACCTGTCGGGACCAGTAAATGAAGGTGTCAACCATCTCGTATAACGGATAAAACCTGTGCCACTTCCCGCCTTTCTCAAAGTGGCGTACGCACTCTTTTATGAACTGCCTGAGCATCCCTCGATCACCCTTCTCTCTCTATCAGCTCCAGGTTTTCCCTGAGTGCCTCGCCAAACTCGTGTTTGCCCGGGCATACATAGGAGCACAGCGCCAGATCCTCCTCTTCCAGTTCGAGGCAACCCAGCCCCTGCGCCATGTCGGTATCCCCGACCAGCAACGACCTCAGTAACGGTGCCGGCAGCAGGTCGAGCGGCATGACCCGCTCGTAGATATCGATAGGCACCAGCGCCCGCGGACTGCCATTTTGCATGCACGTCAGGGGGAAAGAGCGCGATTTCAGCAAATGGGAAAAAACCGCGCGGCTGGCAGAAAACAAATCGAAGCGGGGACGTAGCCAGCCCAGCACCTGCCGCTTGCTGTCACGCTCTCGCAGCACCGTGATCTGTAGCGAAAATCTCCCCAGAAAGTCGGACCACCCTGTGGCCTTGTAACCGTCCAGTGCCGAGCCTGCGATTCTGCGGCACTCGCGTGGGGCATCGATCTCCGACGCGCACAACTCGCTCACGCAAGCACCGACACAGGTGCGCAACAAACGTGGCTCCCTGACCATGGGGCCGGCAAGCGATATCACCCGTTCGTGCGGATAGACCCCCTGGTCGAACAAGGCACCGAACGCCATGACGTCCTGGTAGCCGATAACCCAGACAACTTTGCCGGCCCGGACCGGATCGAGAAAATGAACGTGCGTCCCTGCAAGCCCTGCCGGGTGTGGTCCCGAAAACTCCACGACATCAAATCGACCTTTCGGCAACGGCAACGACACGCCGCCTTTTACACAAACGAATACCCGGTTGGAAGTAAGCCGTCCGACCACCTGCATTCCCATCTGAAACAATCGCGGGGCGTCTTCGATGACGACCGCCGGGTCGGGGGCCAGCGGTCTGGTATCCATCGCATTGACGAACACGGAGTGCGGTTCACTGCGAGGACTCGGTGTCTTGCCGTAAGGACGCGTTTTAATCGCCGGCCACAAGCCACTGGTCAGCAACTGTGCGACGACCGAACCCTGGTCGCCTGTCGCGACCTCGTCTTCAGCCCAGCGTTCAAATTGCACCTGCCGGTCACCTTCGACTCGAATGACCACGGACTGAAGTACCCGCTTTTCGCCACGATAAATCTTCTCGACAACCCCTGACGCGGGTGATGTATAGCAAATCTCCTGGTCACGCCGGTGGACGAACAGAACCTGGCCGGAAGCGACCTCATCGCCTTCCCCGACCTGCATCCCAGGCTTGAGCCCAGGGTATTCGTGCGCAACCAGGGCGACCCGCGATACCGGACGAGCCTCCTGTATTGCCTGCTCCGGAGCGCCGGAAAGCGGAATGTTCAATCCCTTTTTGATCTCTATGTGCATGCGATTGCGGCCAGCACCCACGGCCGCTCCGGTGAAAGAAAATACACTTGGCAGACCTGCCGCTTCCAGCCGGATCGCCACCAAATTCCCGCCGCCGGTTGAAACGATCCTGCCGATCCTTGCCGGCTACCGCTGATCTTCCCCTTGCTATCGGTCCACTTGAACTGAGGAAAAAACATCTTGTCAGGCTGCTCGTGTTGCGTACTCGGCTGAGGTCGTGTAGCCCAGCGAGCCATGCGGTCGTTGCCGGTTGTAGTGGCGACACCATTGTAACAGCCGGCACCCCCGTCGCTGACCGACCCGATGCGTCGATTGTAATCGGCCTGCGGCTCGACGCCTGACTGTTTGGCGGTCTTGCATCATGTTGTAGGGGCGACGCATGCGTCGCCCTTGTGAATGCGTCACGGGTCCCGTCTGTTCCACAGGTGGTGCCCAGCAGGGCATGTTGTACCGGGTTGTGTCGCCCTCTGCGGGTGGATGTGTGCGGACATGTTGTAGGGGCGACGCATGCGTCGCCCCTACGAATGCCATAATCATCCAGGTGCCTCCTTTGTGTCAGAAGAATGGAAAAGTCCTCATTCCGCATGGACCGGATTACAGGGAAAAGATCACCACGGCAGCAAGATCCAACTTAGATTTATACTTGATTCCATGAGCGCAACCGCACTGTACAAAGCCCTGCTTGATGCCGGCGCCGACGAGGAGCTTGCGGAACGAGCCGCCGAGGTCCTGCCGCCGATAGGCGAGTTGGCAACCAAGGCAGATGTCTCCGAACTTAAGACGGACATTGCCAGATTGGAGACCCGCCTGGACGAGACTGCAACCAAGACCGAGCTGGCTGAGTTGCGCACCGAACTGAAAGCTTACCTCGCCTGGCGGTTACTCGGCGGCATGGCTCTGATGCTTAGCATTGCGGTCGCGTTTATCAGGCTGACTTAAGCCAACCAGAGGAATCCGGATCGGACGCTCGGGAGATCCCGTGTGCCAAGTGAAGCGGCCAATGACCTCGCCACGACCGACCGACCTCGAGGAGCAACTCCGCAGAACCCGGGCACCAAGTCACCCTCGCAGGCCTGCGAAGACATGGTCGCCGCAACGACAGGCTTGGCGGCAGGTGCTCCGGCTCGCCGGCACCAAGTATCCTACGATGCGGCGGCATTGATGTATGAAACCTGTATGAGGTCAGCAGTCAACTTCACAAGTGATAAAGTGCATTATCATGCCCTTGAATGGGTTGCGGAAGAGCCAACGATGTCTGGTGCCCCAGAGGGGGCGAATTCTGGCTCCCACGGCAGCAAGATCCAACTTGATTTATACTTGGTTCCATGAGCGCAACCGCACTGTACAAAGCCCTGCTTGATGCCGGCACCGACGAGGAGCTTGCGGAACGAGCCGCCGAGGTCCTGCCGCCGATAGGCGAGTTGGCAACCAAGGCAGATGTCTCCGAACTCAAGGCAGATGTCTCCGAACTTAAGGCAGATGTCTCCGAACTCAAGGCAGATGTCTCCGAACTTAAGACGGACATTGCCAGATTGGAGACCCATCTGGACGAGACTGCGACCAAGACCGAACTGGCTGAACTGAAAGCTTACCTCGCCTGGCGGTTACTCGGCGGCATGGCCCTGATGCTTAGCGTTGCGGTCGCATTTATCAGGCTGACTTAAGCCAACCAGAGGAATCCGGATCGGACGCTCGGGAGATCCCGTGTGCCAAGTGAAGCGGCCAATGACCTCGCCGCGACCGACCGACCTCAAGGAGCAACTCCGCAGAACCCGGACCAGACATCCTTGGTGTTACGCTTGTAACAACCTTGAACCCTGCGGTGAGAATACGCATACGGATGTTCCTCGAAGGACCACCCCCATAATTTTCGCGCCACATTTGATGCGGCGGCATTGATGTATGAAACCTGTATGAGGTCAGCAGTCAACTTCACAAGTGATAAAGTGCATTATCATGCCTTGAATGGGTTGCGGAAGAGCCAACGATGTCTGGTGCCCCAGAGGGGGCGAATTCTGGCTCCCACGGCAGCAAGATCCAACTTGATTTATACTTGATTCCATGAGCGCAACCGCACTGTACAAAGCCCTGCTCGATGCCGGCACCAACGAGGAGCTTGCGGAACGAGCCGCCGAGGTCCTGCCGCCGATAGGCGAGTTGGCAACCAAGGCAGATGTCTCCGAACTTAAGACGGATGTCTCCGAACTCAAGGCAGATGTCTCCGAACTTAAGACGGACATTGTCAGATTGGAGACCCGCCTGGACGAGACTGCGACCAAAACCGAGCTGGCTGAGTTGCGCACCGAACTGAAAACCGATATTGCCGAACTGAAAACCGATATTGCCGAACTGAAAACCGATTGCCGAACTGAAAGCAGATGTTTATTGCCGAACTGAAAGCTTACTTCGCCTGGCGGTTACTCGGCGGCATGGCCCTGATGCTTAGCGTTGCGGTCGCGTTTATCAGGCTGACTTAAGCCAACCGGAGGAATCCGGATCGGACGCTCGGGAGATCCCGTGTGCCAAGTGAAGCGGCCAATGACCTCGCCGCGACCGACCGACCTCAAGGAGCAACTCCGCAGAACCCGGACCAGACATCCTTGGTGTTACGCTTGTAACAACCTTGAACCCTGCGGTGAGAATACGCATACGGATGTTCCTCGAAGGACCACTCCCATAATTTTCGCGCTACATTTGATGCGGCGGCATTGATGTATGAAACCTGTATGAGGTCAGCAGTCAACTTCACAAGTGATAAAACGCATTATCATGCCTTGAATGGGTTGCGGAAGAGCCAACGATGTCTAGTGCCCCAGAGGGGGCGAATTCTGGCTCCCACGGCAGCAAGATCCAACTTGATTTATACTTGATTCCATGAGCGCAACCGCACTGTACAAAGCCCTGCTTGATGCCGGCACCGACGAGGAGCTTGCGGAACGAGCCGCCGAGGTCCTGCCGCCGATAGGCGAGTTGGCAACCAAGGCAGATGTCTCCGAACTCAAGGCGGATGTCTCCGAACTTAAGACGGACATTGTCAGATTGGAGACCCGTCTGGACGAGACTGCGACCAAGACCGAGCTGGCTGAGTTACGCACCGAACTGAAAACCGATATTGCCGAACTGAAAACCGGTATTGCCGAACTGAAAGCTTACCTCGCCTGGCGGTTACTCGGCGGAATGGCTCTGATGCTTAGCATTGCGGTCGCGTTTATCAGGCTGACTTAAGCCAACCAGAGGAATCCGGATCGGACGCTCGGGAGATCCCGTGTGCCAAGTGAAGCGGCCAATGACCTCGCCGCGACCGACCGACCTCAAGGAGCAACTCCGCAGAACCCGGATCAGACATCCTTGGTGTTACGCTTGTAACAACCTTGAACCCTGCGGTGAGAATGCGCATACGGATGTTCCTCGAAGGACCACTCCCATAATTTTCGCGCCACATTTGATGCGGCGGCATCAATGTATGAAACCTGTATGAGGTCAGCAGTCAACTTCACAAGTGATAAAGTGCATTATCATGCCTTGAATGGGTTGCGGAAGAGCCAACGACGTCTGGTGCCCCAGAGGGGGCGAATTCTGGCTCCCACGGCAGCAAGATCCAACTTGATTTATACTTGATTCCATGAGCGCAACCGCACTGTACAAAGCCCTGCTTGATGCCGGCACCAACGAGGAGCTTGCGGAACGAGCCGCCGAGGTCCTGCCGCCGATAGGCGAGTTGGCAACCAAGGCAGATGTCTCCGAACTCAAGACGGATGTCTCCGAACTCAAGACGGATGTCTCCGAACTCAAGACGGATGTCTCCGAACTCAAGACGGATGTCTCCGAACTCAAGACGGATGTCTCCGAACTCAAGGCAGATGTCTCCGAACTCAAGACGGATGTCTCCGAACTTAAGACTGACATTGTCAGATTGGAGACCCGTCTGGACGAGACTGCGACCAAGACCGAGCTGGCTGAGTTGCGCACCGAACTGAAAACCGATATTGCCGAACTGAAAACCGGTATTGCCGAACTGAAAGCTTACCTCGCCTGGCGGTTACTCGGCGGCATGGCTCTGATGCTTAGCATCGCGGTCGCGTTTATCAGGCTGACTTAAGCCAACCAGAGGAATCCGGATCGGACGCTCGGGAGATCCCGTGTGCCAAGTGAAGCGGCCAATGACCTCGCCGCGACCGACCGACCTCAAGGAGCAACTCCGCTGAGCCCGGGCACCAGGTCGCCCTCGCAGGCTTGCGAAGACATGGTCGCCGCAACGACAGGCTTGGCGGCAGGTGCTCCGGCTCGCCGGCACCAAGCATCCTACAAAGAGCTGCGGAAATGCAGGTATCCAATCCTTGGGCAAGTGTCGATCGTCCCGAAAACGCGCGATAGCGAAGGCGGTTTGGGTGTGCCGGTCGCACTCCAGCTCATAGCTCGACGTCGGGGGTTCCATCTCCACATCCTCCGATCCTCCTTTTTCTCCTTATCCCAGAACCGGTAAGCCCGTGGATGCATTGCTCGCTGATCTTCCCCCTGCTATCGATCCACTTGAGTTGTAGGAGCGGGGCATGCGTCGCCCCTACGAATGCCATAATCATCCGGGTGCCTCCTTTGTGTCAGAAGAATGGAAAAGTCCTCATTCCGCATGGACCGGATTACGGGGGAAAGATCATTGGGCGAGGCATGCCATAATCAAAAGAGAGTATTTTAGAATTGGGCAAAGGTGGCATTATCGCTTTGGGCCAACAACCTTTCGATGTGAAAACAGCAAAATCAAAAGAGCTTCTGGCACGAGCCTGTGCAGTGATCCCGGGGGGGGTGAATTCGCCGGTACGCAGCTTTGGCGGCGTCGGTGGAGGACCGCCGTTCATGGTCAAGGGGCATGGCGCACGCCTCCACGATGCGGACGGTCAGGTTTATATCGACTTCGTCTGTTCCTGGGGTGCCCTGATCCTTGGCCACGCCGCCGACGCCATCATTTCAGCCGCGCAGGCGGCCGTTGAGTATGGCCTGAGCTTTGGCGCGCCTACCGAACTCGAGGTTCGTATGGCCGAGCGGATTTGCCGCGCGATGCCCGCGTTGGAAATGGTTCGTCTGGTCAACTCCGGTACCGAGGCAACGATGAGTGCGATACGCCTCGCTCGTGGCTACACGGGGCGTGACAAAATCATCAAGTTTGACGGGTGCTATCACGGCCATGCCGACAGCTTGCTTGCCAGCGCAGGTTCAGGCGTGCTCGATTGCTCTACCCCGGGTTCACCGGGCGTACCCGCGGCTACCGTCGCCGATACGATAGTGCTCGACTACAACGATACCGGTCAGGTCGAACGGACCTTTCAGCACCTGCAGGGGAAAATCGCTGCGGTAATCGTCGAACCCATTGCCGGCAATATGAATTTTGTGCCGGGCGATCAAGATTTTCTGCACACGCTACGCAAGTTGTGCAACGACGCCGGCAGTCTGTTGATCTTCGACGAAGTCATGACCGGGTTCCGCGTTGCTCTCGGTGGCGCGCAATCCCTGTACGGCATCCGCCCTGACCTGACAACGCTTGGCAAGGTGATCGGTGGCGGCATGCCGATCGGTGCGTTTGGCGGCAGACGCGACGTGATGTCTGCCCTGGCGCCGGCAGGTGTGGTCTACCAGGCCGGCACACTCTCGGGCAACCCGGTGGCAGTAAGCGTCGGCCTGAAAACACTGGAAATCGTCTCGGAGCCTGGCTTCTACGAAGCGTTGTCAGAGAAAACCGAGCGCCTGTGCACAGGCTTGTCGCGCGTTGCCGAAACCCACGATGTCGCCCTTCGCTGCGACTACCGCGGGGGAATGTTCGGTTTGCTGTTTGCCGATACGCCTGCTCGCACCTTTGCCCAGATCAAAGCCGCCGACAAAAAAAGATTTGCGCGCTTCCATCGCGCGATGCTAGAACAGGGGGTGTATCTGGCTCCATCGGCTTTTGAAGCGGGCTTCGTATCCAGCGCCCACACCCACGACGACATCGACGCCGCTCTCAATGCCGCTGACCGGGCCTTCAGAGCCGATCGAGACCGGCCGAGCCTGAGCGGGTCTCATACCTGAGCGGCAAACAGGCGCGAATAAAACCCGTTTTCCTTGAGAAGCTGCTCGTGGACGCCGTGCTCGATGATGTGGCCCGACTCAAACACGTAGATACGGTCCGCCCGCTTCACGGCACTCAGGCGGTGCGCGACGATCAACGTGGTCCTGCCGGGAAAACGGTCGAACAAGCCTTCGTACAGTAGTGCTTCAATTTCGGAGTCTACTGCCGAAGTCGCTTCGTCCAGGATAACGATTTTAGGCTCTTCGAGCACCATCCTCGCGATCGCAAGCCGCTGGCGTTGTCCGCCGGACAGCTTCACCCCCTGCATACCGATCAAGGTGTCGAGCCGATCGGGCTTATCGCGCACAAATTTTGCAAGCTGCACGATACCGAGCGCATCCCAGAGCTGATCATCCTCCAGATCGCGCCCAAGCGTCAGGTTGGCACGTATGGTGTCGTTGAAATGCGAGGGGGTCTGCAACACGTACCCGACGTGCTCGCGGATCGTTTCAAACCCGATCTTCTCTATGGAGACGCCGTTATACAAGACCTGCCCGCCGGCGGCGTGATGCAGCCCCAGAAGCGTCTGGACAAATGTGGTCTTGCCGCCGCCGCTGGCACCGACCAAAGCGACCTTTTCTCCGGCACCGATAGAAAGGCTCACGTCTTTCAAGGCGTCGGCGGTGTCGGCATAGGACAGGCGCAGGTTGCGCACTTC
Source organism: Candidatus Oxydemutatoraceae bacterium (assembly GCA_965226235.1). Lineage (GTDB taxonomy): Bacteria > Pseudomonadota > Gammaproteobacteria > Poriferisulfidales > Oxydemutatoraceae > CAYFZO01. Next base: position 1,230,826 of record OZ245335.1, read on the forward strand.
GAGCGAGGCCGTCTCGCGTCCTGCAAACGGATCGATCGTCGCCGCGTAGTGGCGTTCCCGCTCAAGGTCGGTCAGCCCGTTGACGCGCTTGAGTGCTGCCTTGGCAGCGAACCAGGAATACTGCATGCCGATGATTTCCTGTATCGGCCCGAGCATGAACCACAGGTAACCAAATACCGCGATCATCTGCCCGATCGTCAGGTCGGAAAAGACCACCATGAGCATCCCCAGGGCACGGAATACGTCAAAGCCGAACAAAAACACCAGGAAGGACAGCCGGCTCGAAGCGTCGTTGCGCCACGTGAACTCTACCGCGCGGTTCTTGATCGTGTGCGCCATTGAAACCAACCGCCCAATATAGTGCCCGTCACGATTGCTGGCACGGATCTGGTGCATGGCATTCAGCGTCTCGGCCACTGCCTCCTGAAAAACCTCTATCGCTTCGTTCTCTCTTTTCTTGAGATTCTTCATCCGTTTGCCGATCGCCATCGTGAAATAAACCACCAACGGATTCAAAAACAGCAGGAACAACGCAAGTTGCCAGTGCAAAAACATCAGCACCACCGCGGTGGCAGTGATCATGAACACCGAAATAACGAAGCGGCTGATCGCCACCCCCATAAACTGATCGAGCGTCTCCAGGTCGGTAACCAGCCGCGCACTGATGCCGGTGCCGCTCCTGCCATCGAACTCGGAAACCAAAACGCTCCCCAGGTGCCGTAGCAGCCGTTTCCTGATTTTATAGACGATGCCCTTGGAGATATGCGAAAACACCCACATCTGCCACACGGTCAGCAGCCAGCCAATCACGCGCAGCAATATGGTTACGAGCGATATCACGCCGATATACAACACCGGCAGATGCCAGGCCTCGGGGAAAAACGGGTTGATCCAATTGATCAGTACGCCAGGCTGGTCGAGTAGCACTTCGTCGACCAGCAGCGGCATCAGCAATGGGACGGGAACGCTGGCAAGCGTCGCGCCGAGCGCGATAAAGTTCGTCGCCACGAGCTTTTTGCGATGCCGCAGCACCATTAGAAACAGGTCGCGTATCGCGTAGGTCGGCATCGCCACGCTGTTCATGGCCGTTGCTCCTCGAGCATCCGAGCCAGTCGCGCCGGTAGATCGTCAAACCCGCCGCTCGACATGAACACGACGCGGTCACCGACCTGCAGTTGCGAACGCAGCCGCGAGAGCAATTCGTCATCGTCATCGAACACCGAAAGAGAACCCTTCGCCCGCAAGGCGGCAATCGTCGGTTCGATCGCGTCCGCCAAATCCAGGGAACGATAACAGAACACTTCATCGGCACTGGCAAAAGCCTGCGGCAGACTTGCCCTGTGATGTCCTCTTTTCATGCTGTTGGAATGCGGCTCGAACACCGCGAACAGACGTCCTTCGCAACTTTCGGCAACCGCTTTCAGCGCGGCACGTATCGCCGAGGGATGATGCGCGAAATCATCATAGACGGTAATACCGGACGAGCTGCTTCTGACCTCCAGGCGCCGACGCACTCCTTCAAAACCTGCCAACGCACGCAACGCAAGCGGTATTTCTACGCCGGCGTGAAACGCCGCGGCGATGGCGCCGACTGCGTTGGCTACGTTGTGCTCCCCAGGCATCGACCAGCGACACTCGCCTTGATCGCGCCCTTGATAAAACAGTCGAAATCCGCCGGAATCAGGCTCGGCAAACCAATCGGCATCTCCGCAGACATCTCCCACGGAAAAGCTTTCCTGCCGTGACCATACCCCTCGACCCAGCACTTCCTGCAAAGCGGCATCGTCGGCACGGTACAAAACAACGCCATTGGGCGGAACCGTGCGCAGCAGAAAATGAAACTGCAACTGGATGGCATCCAGGGTTTCATAAATGTCGGCATGATCAAATTCAAGATTGTTCAAAACCAGTACCTGCGGGCGATAGTGCATGAACTTGGGGCGCTTGTCGAAAAAAGCCGTGTCGTACTCGTCGGCTTCGATAACGAACCAGGAAGATCGCTCGCCGCCGGCACGAGCAGAAACACCCAGATTGACGGGCACCCCGCCAATCAGGAACCCGGGAGCGGCTTTCGCATAATCGAGTATCCACGCAAGCATCGCGGCGGTCGTGGTTTTTCCATGGGTGCCCGCAACCGCGAGCGTGCGTGCGTGATGAAGCACCTCGTGCGCCAGCCATTGCGGGCCTGACGCGTACGGAAGACGCCATCGCAGAATTTCCTCGACCAGTGGATTGCCGCGGGACAGGGCGTTACCGATAATGAAGCAGTCCCAGTCGGCTGTTACGTGCGATGGCCGGTATCCCAGGTCCATGCTGATTCGGGACCATTCGAGTTGTTCGCTCATGGGAGGGTATGCTGCGACATCGCAACCGCCAACCGTATGCCCAAGTTCGGCGGCGATACGTGCGACGCCGCCCATGAAGGTCCCGCAAATGCCAGCAATATAAACGCGCATACGGCAGGTCAGCCGCGCGTAAACACCCAGTTGCCGCCATCCGACAGCCGCTCGTTGTAGCGATATCCCTGTTCCGTGAATTTTTTGATGTCAGCCGGATCGTCGATCCGGTGCTTGACGAGGTAGCGACTCATTGCACCGCGCGCGCGTTTCGCAACAAAGCTGATGACCTTGTAATCCCCGTTCCTGCGCTCTTTGAAAACCGGCGTAACCACCTGTGCATCGAGGTCGTCCGCGCGCACCGACTTGAAATACTCCAGGGAAGCAAGGTTGACCAGCATCGAAGAACCGCTGGATTTGAGGTCACGATTCAGGCGGGCAGTGATTTTGCTCCCCCAGAACCGGTACAGATCGCCGCCTTCCTGCGTGGCAAACCGGGTGCCCATTTCGAGGCGGTAAGGCTGGATCAGGTCGAGTGGTCTCAAAACCCCGTAAAGCCCTGACAGCATCCGCAGATGTTTTTGCGCAAACTGAAGGTCGGACGGATCAAAATCATCGGCTCCAAGGCCAGTGTAAACGTCCCCCCGAAACGCCCATATCGCTTGTTTGGCGTTGGATGGCGTAAACGGCGCGTGCCACTCCCCGTAGCGTAGGTGGTTCAGTTCAGCGATCTTTTTGCTGACCCCCATCAACCTGGAAAGCTCCTGCGACGACAATTTTTTCAAGCGAGCGACCAAATGCCCGGCTTCGTCAAGAAACACCGGGGTCGTACACTTACGCGTTGGTGATCGCGTAGAGAAATCAAGCCTCTTGGCAGGAGAAATTACAATCAGCATCTTCAACAGCACCGGGTAAAGCGATGATTTCCTATTAAATCACAAAACCTGCGAGAAACATCATTTGCGCTGAACCGTGTTAGCCAAAAGCCTTAATGTCCTCTTTTGATTCCGGGAGGGGCCGTGACGCATGCACAAGGGCGACACAACCCGGTACAACATGGCCTGCCAGCCATCACCTGTGGAACCAAACAGGTGGCCGTGACATTCGTAGGGGCCACGCATGCGTCGCCCTAAAACAGCCCCTCGCACGAGACCGGCTATACCAAGGCAGATCAGTCGGAGGCGAATTCGTTCGCTACACCGGTGGATTCGAGCAGCCGCAACAGTGCTGCCTCGTCCAGAATCTCGACGCCCAGCGCATGCGCCTTGTCGATTTTTGCTCCGCCCCCGGCACCGGCAATCACGGCAGTGGTCCGACCTGACACGGTCGTGGCAACTTTGGCCCCCAACGCCAGCAGCTTCTGCCTGGTTTCGTGGCGCTGCATCGAAGCCAGGGTCCCGGTCAGCACGTAGGTATTGCCAGCAAGCGGTGCGGATTTCTCCCTGCTTGCGGGAGGATGGATTTCCACGTGACTACGCAACTTTGCCAGTATTCGCCGATGACCGGCGTCGTGAAAAAACTGCTGGATGCTGCGCGCGACAACGTCACCGACTTCAGGCACTTGCTTCAAAACTTCCTCATCGGCGGATACAAGCTTATCCAGCGTCGCGAAATGTGCAGCCAGCGCACGCGCCGCAACCGCTCCGATTTCAGGGATACCCAAGGCATAGACAAACCGCTCCAACGAAACGCTCCTGCTCGCATCCACAGCTTCGAGCAGCTTGTCGACACTTTTCTCGCCGAGCCCATCGAGAGCTTCAAGTCGCTCTCGTTCCGTATGCAAGGCATAGATATCGCCCACGTCCTCGATCAGGTTTTCTGCAAAAAGACGTTTGATCAACTGTTTCCCCAAACCCTCTATGTCCGTGGCACCCCTGGACACAAAATGTTCGATCGACGCCCTGCGTTGCGCTGCACACCCCCAGTTGTCGACACAATAAAGAATCACCCCATCCTGCCCTCTCCTCCCAACCCCGGCACCGCATTCGGGACAGGTGGAAGGCTCGGCAATTTCCGACGGATGCGGCGATGGCCGCGCGCTTTTGACCACTTTGACAAGCTGTGGAATCACGTCACCCGCCCGACGCAAAATAATCCTGTCGCCGACACGGATATCCTTGCGCCGAACCTCGTCCATGTTGTGCAACGAAACATTGCTTACGGTGGCTCCCCCCACGAACACCGGTTCCAGGTGGGCAAGTGGCGTCAATGCCCCGGTTCTGCCTACCTGGAAGGAGACGCCCTTGACCACGGTTGTGGCCTCGTGTGCAGGGAATTTGAAGGCCGTAGCCCAGCGTGGCGAACGCGACAACTCGCCGAGGCGACGTTGCCAATCGACAAGGTTGACCTTGAACGCGACGCCGTCGATTTCATAGGGAAGCCGTTCGCGCCGCTCTGTCATCCTGCGGTGAAAATCGACACACCCGGCAATGCCTTCGACAACCTCTGCTTCGGGACATGTAGGCAGACCGAGCGCCTTGAAATAATCAAGGCGCCCCTTGTGCGTGTCCGGCAAAACGCCGTCGAAGTGTCCCAGACCATGACAGAAAAACGCAAGCGGGCGTCGTGACGTGACGCGTGAGTCAAGCTGGCGCAAACTCCCGGCTGCCGCGTTTCTTGGGTTGGCAAACACCTTGGTCCCGTCTCGCTCTGCTTGTTTATTCAACTTCTCGAAGCCGCGCTTGTCCATATACACCTCGCCACGCACCTCAAGCACCGACGGCGGCCAGCGACCTTTCAGAACCAGGGGTACGACCTTGACCGTACGCACGTTCTGTGTGACATCTTCACCGACGAAACCGTCCCCGCGGGTCGCAGCGTAATCGAGGTGCCCATTGCGATACAGGATGCTTACCGCGACCCCGTCAAACTTTGGCTCGGCGCAGTAAGCGACCGGCTCGTTGCCATTGCCGCCAGCGACGACATGACCTGCAGCGCGCCCCGCTGCATCGCCTGCAAGCCGTTTGCAAACACGCTGGTGAAAAGCGCTCATCTGTTCATCATCATATACATTGTCCAGGGAAAGCATCGGCAGCAGGTGTTTAATCTGGGTGAACCCTTCCGCAGGTTTTCCCGCCACGCGCTGGGTAGGAGAATCAGACGTAACCAGGTCCGGGTATTCGCTTTCAAGTGCCTGCAACTGCTGCAACAGGCGATCGTATTGCGCATCACCGATGTGCGGGTCGTCATCGAGATAATAGCGGCGGTTGTGACGTTCGATTTCCGCCCGTAGTTGCTTGATTCGGGTTGCCGAAAGCCGCTTTTCCATGCTGCTTATCCCGCACTCGACCGAAGCGATTCCTGCATGGCCCGAATCTTCCTGGAAGTGATTTCTTTGTGGTTTTCGTCGAGTATCGAACCTTGCAGACCCTCGGCAAACAAGCGCGCGTGGGCAAGCATCCTGTCAAAGATCTGGTCGGCCGGCAACGCGCCCGACAGTTGCGCAAACAAGCTCAGCCCGGTGGTGGAAAAAGAGCCGATCCGCTGGAAATCAAATCGGCCTGGGTCGAACATGTTGGCAACGTAAAACAACGGCTGCGGTTCAATGCCCGGGTCAAGACGCGCCGGTTGCGTGTCAAAGTATTGCAGGAAGCCCTCGGCGTCTCTGGATGCACGTTTGCACCCGGCCTGTTCGGCAATGCACAGGATATCCTCACCGGCAAATCTGTGCCCCGCCCTCGCGCGCACATGCAAAACCAGTAGCCGCTGCTCGTTGTCTGCGGCGACAGCCGCCGGCTCGGTCGAGGGAGGCACGCCAGGAGCGGGGGGCGGCTGCGCGTCATCGACGGCTTCGCTGACAACGCCATTTGACGGCACGCCGGGTGGCGCGTGTGTTGCCGCATCTTCGGTGCCAACACGGCGAGGAACGAGGCGCGAAAACAGGTAAACGCCAACCACCAGCACTGCACCGATCACCAATAGAATCCAGCGCAATGGATATGAAAAGCCCGCTTCCACGATCACCCAGCCCACCCAGGCCCGCCGGTTGCAGGGCTGGCCGGCCCTGCAGCCGACCTGCCGGCAGGGCACCACCCGGCTTCAGACGCACCGAACCCAGTGCGGAAAAGGCGAGGGAACGAAACGAGCCCCGGTGCATCCGCCCTTGGTGCATCCGCATGTCCACAACAGTGGAACAGGTGATTGGCACGAGTTCTCATGACAGCGTTCCCGTTGCGTTAATCCTGCAAAAGTAGCTTCAAGCGGTTGCCAGTTTTGCGGCGCTTTCCACATCCACCGAGACCAGCCTCGACACCCCAGGCTCCTGCATCGTGATACCAACCAGGTTGTCCATGTATTCCATGCTGGTTTTGTTGTGGGTGATCAGGATGAACTGGACCTGCTCGCTCATGTGCTTCAATAGCTCGCAAAACCGTTCGATATTATGCTCGTCCAGCGGCGCGTCAACTTCATCGAGCAGGCAGAATGGCGCTGGTCTCAGCGCAAAAATGGAGAACACCACCGCGATTGCGGTCATCGCTTTCTCGCCCCCGGACAACAGGTTGATCGAAACCTGGCGCTTGCCTGACATACGAACCATCACCGCAACCCCGGCGGTAAAAAAATCGCTGTCGGTCATTTCCAGCCACGCGCTGCCGCTACCGAACAGGCGCGGGAAAATATCCTGCAAGTTGGCGTTGATGTCGTCAAACGTCTTTCCGAACAAGGCACGCGTCCTGGTATCCATCTTGTGAATCGCGTCTTCCAGCGTTTCCAGCGCGTGCTTGAGATCATCGGTTTGCGCATCAAGATACCGCTTTCTCTCGGTCAATTCGTCAAACTCCTCAAGCGCGACCAGATTGATCGCGCCAAGACGGTCAATCCTTTCCTGCACTTGCGCCAGCTTCTCTTCGTGCGAGGCCATATCGACACCAGCCTCCATTGCTGCTTCGACCTCCTCCGGAGCCAGCCCGCGCTGGTTCAATCCATCAAACGCGTCCTTGCATCGCGCCTTGGCCACCTGCAGGGAGACTCGGGCTTTCTCGTACGAATCCCGTTTCGTTTCGGTTGCCTCGACCAGATCAGCGCGGCGGCGATCGAGCACCTGCAAATCAGACTGCATCCCGGCGAGTTCCTGGCTCCGTCGTTGTAGCACTTCTTTCTCTTCGACATGCCGCACCAGCAACTCCTCCAGTTGCTTCCCGCCAGCTTCGATCGGAGATCGCAGTTCGTCCAGGGTTTCATCCAAAGAGTTCCCGCGGTGCTCGAGTTCGACCAAGTGCGACTGCAACTGGGCTATTTGCTCTTGCGCGGCACGACAGTTACCCGCCACCGATTCGCGTTCCATTTCAGCGCGATGCAGCGCGTCGCGCGCCACCTGCAACTGCCGGCTCACTTCCGCGAGCACCTGCACGCTGCCTTCCTGCGTGCCGCCTTCGGGTGCTGTCGTCCCCTCCAGGAACATCGCTATACGCGCCTGTACCCCTTCACGCTCGGCCTCTTTCTCAAGCAGGCTCGTACGCCGATGCTCCAGGTCGCCCTGCAAATTGCCGATGGCAGCATTCAGTCGACCCAACTCGCTGTGCAAGGCAGCCATGCGTCGCTCGCGTAGCAACACCCCTTCGCCGCCTTTGTCCGGCAAGTGCAACTGCATCCAGTTCGCCCCGATCCAAACCCCATCCCGGGTTATCACCGATTGACCCGGCAGCAGCGACGCCCGTTGTTGCAACGCCTGCGGCACATCGTCGGCCAACTGCACCTGGCTGAGCAACGCGCGGGCACCGCCGCTGCCAGACACCTTGTCGGCGAGCGTACCACCGGTGATGGCCTGCTCATCTCCGTCGCCGGTTTCGATCAATGCCAGGGTGCCTCTGTCGAAATCCCCGATACGGTCCGCATAGCCTGCAAGCGAAGATACTTCAAAGCCAGCGACAAAAGCACCGAGCACCACCTCGGTAGCCTGCTCCCAGCCGTCGGCGACACGAATGCGCCCGGCCAGCCGATGTTTCGACTTGAGCCCGGCAGCATCCAGCCATTGTGCAACCGCGTCCTCGCTATCGTGTAGCGCGGCCTGCTGCAATGCTCTAAGGGAAGCCAGACGGCTTTGCACTCCACTGCGTTGATCCTGCTCGGCGTGTAGCTGCTCCATGATGGCGTGCACCTCCTCGCGTAGCGCGGATATCTCCTCGCTGAGCCGATCGGCCTGGCTCTGGGATTGCTGTACGGTTTCACGTAGCGTCTGTCTGGCGGCATCGCTCTCTCTGACCAACCGTTCGACTTCGCTGCCAAGCTGCCCGGTTTCCTTATCGATCTCCTCTCGACGCCGCTCCTGGACGACGAGTGCCGCGCGACGATCACTCATCGCTTGCTTGTCGCGGTCGATCAAACCCTTGACTTGAACCTGTTCTTCGAATATCCGTTCGATGCTCCTGCGACGAGTCTCGATGTCTTTCTCTTCGCCCGAAATCCTGGCACCGAGTTGGTAATACTCTTCTTTCATTCGGATTATCTCATCGCTACGCTGGCTGGCCAGCGCTCGCTTTTTTTCGGCATCCGCTTCCACCTCGAACAGCGCTGCACGTGCTTTCTCCAGGTCGAGCGACAAATCATGCGCTTGCCGGTCACAGGCGGCGCATTCAGCTTCGCAGTGTCGATAACGCAACAACAGCAATTCGGATTCAATCCGTTCCTTATCTTGCCTGAGCTGCTTGAATTTCTCCGCGCTTTTCACCTGGCGCTTGAGTCTGGTCGACTGTTTACTGACTTCATCCACTATGTCAGTCACGCGATCGAGGTTTTCGCGCGTACGACGAACGCGGTTTTCGGCGTCGCGACGGCGCTGCTTGTACTGAGAAATACCCGCTGCCTCCTCTATGTAGGAACGCACCTCCTCGGGTTTGGCTTCGACCGTGCGAGAGATCATGCCTTGCTCGATGACCGCGTAACTGTGCACACCAAGCCCGGTACCAAAGAACACATCGGCAATGTCCTGACGCCGGCAACGAGTCGCGTTGATGAAGTACCTGGACTCGCCGTCGCGCACAACCGTCCGCTTGATCGACAATTCACTGTACTGCATGAACCTGCTGCCCACGTCTACGTCGGAGTTATCAAAAACCAACTCGATCGACGCCTGCCCCATCGGCTGGCGCGTGCGGCTGCCACTGAAAATTACTTCTGTCAGGTTTGTGGCGCGGATGTGACGCGAACTTTCGCCCATGACCCAACGCACCGCGTCGACAAGGTTCGACTTGCCGCAGCCGTTGGGGCCGACGATGCCGGTCATACGACTCGCAAAATCAATGCCAACGGGTTCCGCGAACGACTTGAACCCATTGAGTTTGATTTTCTCCAGCCTCATGTGGTAAGTCTAACAAATGAACCAACCGGCTTGAACGAAATCCGCCGGAGAAACTGTTACGCTTCCCTGCCCGATGCCTGTACGTCGGCACCTGTGCGTCGGCACCTGTGCGTCTCTACAGGATAGAGGACAAACCGCGAAATCGATGGACCGATACCGTACTTGTGATCAAACCCACTGAAAACCTGGAAACCTTCGACAACCCTGAACCCAGGCGAGACTATACCGTTCGCATCGATATCCCCGAATTTACCTGCCTTTGTCCGCTGACCGGCCAGCCGGATTTCGCCTGCCTGCTGATCGAATACATACCCGACCTGCTGTGCCTGGAACTCAAAAGCCTCAAGGGATATATCTGGTCTTTCCGCGACGTCGGTGCTTTCCACGAAACCGTCACCAATGAGATCCTCGATCATCTACGCGCAGCCATAAACCCACGATTCATGCGGTTGACCGCCAGATTCAACACGCGCGGCGGAATCCGCACCACTGTGGTCGCCGAGCATCGTGCCGCTGGCTGGAAGGCTCAAACCTCCGTGGCATTACCCGCTTGAACCGAGGTCTTCGAAACCAGGCCCGGTAAGAGTGAAACCCGGTTTTTACCGAAACTCAAGGATCACCGGCGTGCCGCTCAAATGCAGCTGCTCGCGAAAAAAATTCTCCAGGTAACGCCGATAGGAAGCCGGCACGCCGTCGGTGCGCGCACCATGCACGATGAATCGCGGCGGACAGGTGCCCCCCTGGTGCGCGTAACGCAGTTTGATTTGTTTACCTGCCACCAGCGGCGGTTGATGACCCTCTACTGCGGCACTTAGCAACTTCGTGCAGGCCGATGCGGTCACGCGCACGCACGCCGACCGGTAAGCCCGCCTGACCTCGCGCATCAGCCGCCCCATGCCTGAACCACGCAACGCCGATAACTCAAGCACCTTGACCCCAGGCAGAAACCGTAGCCTCATATCAAGGCTACGGTCGAGAAGATAGCGGCTTTCCGTACCAACGACAAGGTCCTGCTTGTTGACCGCGATCACCAGGGCGCGACCGCCGGAAATGACCTGACCGGCAAGCGAGGCATCCTGGGCTGTGATTCCATCGCCAGCATCGCACACCAGCACTACAACATCAGACAACATGGCGTTCTCCAGCGCTTTCAGCACGCTGAAAGTCTCGACGCGACCATCTACCTTGCCACGCCGGCGAACGCCGGCGGTATCGATCAATACAAACCTGTCGTCACCGAAGGTAAACGCAACTGCAATGCTGTCTCGCGTGGTGCCAGGCGTATCGCTGGCGAGCATGCGCGGCTCCCCGACAAGACGATTCACCAGCGTTGATTTGCCAACGTTCGGCCGGCCAAGAAACGTCACGCGCAGGCCTTCCGGCACAGCATCGACCAGCGTGTCCTCCGAGGATTGCGCGGCCCGCTCCGCCATTGCCTGGCGCAGGCGCTCCACGCCGTGACGATGCAGGGCCGCGGTATAAAAGCACGGTTGCAACCCCAGGGGGGCAAACTCGGCTACGGCCGCGTACCGATCGCCGTCCACTTTGTTGACTACCAGCCAACTGCATTTTCCTGCGCGGCGCAACCGCCGCACCTCGGCCTCGTCAACCCCGGTCAAGCCCGCGCGCGCATCCACGATAAAGCAAACCAGGTCGGCTTCGTCGATCGCCCACTCGGCTTGTTCTCTCACTTGACGGGCAATCGATGCCTTGGTCGCGGATTTGATGTCGGCCAACCCGCCGGTGTCTATCAACAACCAACGCCGGCCCTGCTCCTCGACGCACCCATAGCGGCGATCGCGCGTCACCCCCTCTTCGTCCGCAACCAAGGCGTCCCGACGCCGGGTGATGCAATTAAACAAAGTCGATTTGCCAACGTTGGTCCGCCCAACGAGCGCGATTTTCAACACCGCCAACCTCCCCTGTTACCGAGCACGCGCGACCATGCGCGCCGTGATCCTTGCTGCAGCAAAATCGCCATCGAGACCCAGCGCGATCACGCGATCACGCCACGCGACCGGGGCGCTGACGATCGCCCCACCCGTGACGTGCTTGCGGGCAAGAACCGAACCATCGGTGCGCGACAACCAATACAGGTACCCTTGGTCATCGCCGACTACAAGGAACCCGCCGGATGACAATGGAGTGCCCAGGACACGCACCGCGAACGCGGGGTTGCTCCACACCTCCTCTCCACTGAAGCGGTCGAACGCGCGCACTGCTCCTGCGCGACCTATCAGGTAGACATACTCGTCATCTACTTCGAGCCCCACGTAGGACTCAGCTTTCGTCAACCACAACAAGCTCCGGCGATCGATGTCGATCGCCATCATCTGCCCACGATAGGCGGTCACGTACAATACGCCTTCGTACACCAGAAACTGTCCGTCGATATCTACGAGCCGGTCAAGGTCCGTACCCCGGGCCACGAATCCAATCCTGAATTCCTGCAGGATGCGCCCGTCGTCCAGCAAAACCATCAGCAATCTGCCATCGTCAAGCCCGATAAAGCCAAAGTCTCCATGCAGGTATGGAACGCTCATGCCACGCAAGGTCAGGGTTGGCAGTTCAGTAGCGAAACTCCACAACTGCTCCGCATCCTCGACCCGCAGCGCGGTGATGCCTCCACCCGAGTCTCTTACCAGCACAATGCCGCGGTGAGAACGAGAGATCGCCGTGATCCGGTTGTTCGTCAGGCGCTTGCGCCAGAGTTGCTCTCCTTTGGCCGCTGAAAATGCGATCACTTCGCCGTCAGCGGTTCCGATCATCAGCACCTGCCCACCTGCGCCGATACCGAACGTGACCCCGACATCGAAAGAGTGCTGCCACAGACGCTTACCGCCGCTTGCAGCGAAGGCATCGACGCGTCCGCCATCGCTGCTGACGAAAACGGCGTCTCCCTGGACCAGCGGCAGTAATTTTGCATCGGGGGTTTTGTCGCGATTGCCCACGGAGCCAGACCACACCTCTTCAATTTTCAGTCTGGGGGTAAAGTCGGTCAGCGCTTCTACACGTGGGTCATCCTCGGTCATCGCCTTGACCCCTTTTTGTATCCACCCGCAGGCAGATAATAAAACGCCACACACGCCGGCAACGAATACCCAAGGATAAACGGACGGACGGACGGCTCGCATGAGCCATGCCATCGACGGCTTGTCGGGGGTACGCATCACGGCCTCGGGTGGTTCATTTGAAAGCAGAAAGTGTTTTGCCTGCTGTTACTGCGGGGCCGTACTCCTTTGGGGAAAATGCCCCGCCTTTTTGTTCCCGATGCTGGCGCGTTTGCGCACACAATGCGAGGGAGACCGGTAGCACGCAGGTTGTCGACCTTGGAATTGCCTGCCTTTACCGACACCACGCTCACTTTTGCCACAGCGAGCATTATTACCATCGCAGGGTATCGGATAAAGCCTTGAAGATGAAATAGCGAACCACGCGATCGGGCGGCGCACCAGATGCAGTGGATCGCGGAACCCCTGATTACCCTATTCAGGGGGCCGACCCATCAGTGTCAGCTTGATGCGCAGAAACCCAGGTTTGTTCGGTGATGCCTTCCAGGCAGCCTGGTACGCTTTAAGCCCTTCTTCAAAGTCCTCGAGACTAATCAGCACGTCGCCTCGCACGTCTTCAACCATTGCCCGGTTGGCTTGCGAGAATTCAGCCTCGTCCAGCAGTTTTAATGCTTCTTCCGACTTGCCCAGAATAATCAGGACCCGAGACAGCCTGATATAAGCCAGTTCCGACAACTGCGGCAACACCGAATTCCTGGCTACCCAGCGCAGGTCAGCCGTAGCTTTTTCGTACTCTCCTCTATCGATGAAAACCTTGGCGCGACGCAGATACGCAAACGACAAATAGATCGTATCTCCGTATACCTGCGAGGGTAACTCGGGAATGCCTACTGCCTCGCCTATGTTTCCCCCGGCCTCGAGCCTTTTCACAAACGCGGCATAGCCTTCGGCAGCAGATACGGCGTGTTGCTCACGCGAGTGCTGCCACATAGACCAGCCGCCAATCGAGATGCCCGCAACCAATAGCCCGACAAATACAAACCTGCCGTTGCTGTGCCACCATCGGGACAAAGCTTCGCGTGTCTCATCGCTCGATTCAGGGGCCTTGATCCTCGGCTTGATCCTCGGTTTGGCCATCGCTACTCAATAAACGGATGATTGTAACACGGGCAAAATCCGATCCAACTCACCCGCAACCTGACCCGCAGGTAACTTTCTCTGTTCCTGCTCGCTGCGGAGAAATTTGATCGTTACCTGACCGTTCGCAACTTCGTCATCACCAATCAACAGTGCCAGCACCGCGCCTGATTTATCCGCACGTTTCATCTGCGCCTTGAAGCTTCCACCGCCACAGTTGAAAACAATCCGTAGCTGCGGCAAGGCTCGTCTCAACTCGACCGACAGCTTCTGTGCCATGCGTTCTGCCTGCTCGCCAACCACGACCATGTAAACGTGTGCGCCCTCGGGTGCGGCAGGCGCGGCCAGCGCGGCCAACCTTTCGACGCCAATGGCAAACCCCGCGGCGGCAACGTCCACGCCGCCCAGTGCCTGCACCAGACCGTCATAGCGCCCACCGGCACACACCGCCGATTGCGCGCCGGCGTCGGCCACCCACTCAAACACCGTGTGGGTGTAGTAGTCGAGACCCCGCACCAGGTGCTCATCGAGCTCGAACTCAATGCCCATCCCCTCGAGCCTCTTTTGAACCTCCTCAAAATGACGTCCCGATTGTGCGTCGAGATACGCGGACAACCGCGGTGCCCCGGATACCACTTCCCGGATGCATTCGTCCTTGCTGTCGAGCAAGCGCAACGGGTTGGCATGAATCCTGCCTCGCGCGCGCTCGTCGAGCCGGTCTGCATTACGCAGCAAATAGTCAACCAGATCATCGCGATGACGACGGCGCACTGCTTCGTTACCGAGCGAATTCAACTTCAGCGTCAACTGCTTGTCTACGCCCAGCCGCTCCCATATCAACGCGGTCAGTGCCAGCAGTTCCACATCGATATCGGCACCGGCAAAACCGAATGCTTCTGCCCCCACCTGGCGAAACTGGCGGTACCGGCCTTTTTGCGGCCGTTCGCGCCTGAAAAACGCGCCCGAATACCACCACCGACAATGGCATCCCGCCCGTAGCAAACCATGCTCCAGCCCCGCACGCACGCACCCTGCCGTCCCCTCCGGACGCAAACTCAGCCTGTCACCGCCGCGGTCTTCGAAAGTGTACATTTCCTTTTCGACCACGTCGGTAGCCTCCCCCAGAGAACGGGAAAACAAGTCGGCTCGCTCAAGCAAGGGCAGTCGGATCTGGCGATAGCCAGCATTGAACAACGTGGCAACGGCCGTGTTCTCTACACGTCTTAGTTGATCGCTTTCATCGGGCAATACGTCGTGCATGCCCTTTACGGAACGAATCATTACCATTCAAGGTGGCGACGGTGATTCTTCAAGTACGAAAAAAGCAGTATTGATGGTACTGATGTGCCTTTGTAAATCATATTCGGTTCCGTTGATCCAGACACGCATGCCTCTCGCGTCGCCAAGCCTGAACTGAAATGGGAAAACGCCATGAACCGTTGACTTGTGGCCAGAGGGAAATGTTCCGAATACCAGCCTCTCACCCTCTCCGTCAATAACCTGCATCCAACTGCGCCGATCGACCAACCGGATCACCAACTCTGCCTTATCGGGATCGGTAACGACCGAGGAATCGGTAACGACCGAGGAATCGGTAATCGGTAACAACCGAGGAATCGGTAACAACCGGGGGATCGGTGACGGCCGAGGGATCGGTAACAACCGAGGAATCGGTAACAACCGGGGGATCGGTGACGGCCGAGGGATCGGTAACAACCGAGGAATCGGTAACAACCGGGGGATCGGTGACGGCCGAGGGATCGGTAACATCGGTAACGGCCGAGGAATCGGTAACAACCGGGGGATCGGTGACGGCCGGGGGATCGGTAACAACCGGGGGATCGGTGACGGCCGAGGGATCGGTAACGGCCGGGGGATCGGTAACAACCGAGGGATCGGTAACAACCGAGGGATCGGTAACGGCCGGGGGATCGGTAACAACCGGGGGATCGGTAACAACCGGGGGATCGATCGACCGGCTGGTGGAATCCTCCTGCGCGCCAGCCACACTGCCCTCCCCTGTTGGATCCTGGCTTCCGTTGCCAATGTCGTCGAGGGCAACCGCCTCGGTCCGCGATGACCCCATCACTGGCAATTGCACGCCCTGATCAGGCGAAGGCTGCGCGTCGAAATCCGGCACCGGCACCTGGTGCTGCTGATCGCGTTCAAACCACCAGAACGACACCAGCAACACGACGATGGTCAGCACGACCAGCGACCCCCAGAGTCGCGTCAAGCGATAAACATCCTCATCCACGGTGTCCAGCAAATCATCTTCGTCCTGCTCCTGCGAAGGTAATTCCAGCCCCTCGAGAAGCGGCTGGGGATCCATGCTCAGCAGTTCACAATACGCGCGAATATAGCCCCGGATATAAACCGGCTGTGGCAGTTCACTGAATTTTCCGGCTTCCAGCTTACGAATTACTTCGACCGATAACCGTAAATGCCGAGAGATATCAGCTTCCGACAGCTTTTTTTTCTCTCTTTCGTACTGTAACAACTGACCAACCTGGCTGGTTGGCTCTTCCTCGCCCTCAGCAGTTCTGAAAGGTGAATTCGTCACTGGAAAACCTACCTCGTACGCTCACATATTTCTTCGTCATCGAAAAAAAAGGCAATCTCGGCCCTTGCGGTGTCTACGCCATCAGAACCATGCACCGCGTTCTCGTCTATGGAAGAAGCAAAGTCCGCGCGCACGGTTCCCGGGGCGGCTTTTGACGGATCGGTAGCCCCCATGATCTCACGGTTCCGCCTGATCGCGTCTTCGCCCTCGAGCACCTGTACCAACACGGGTCCAGACACCATAAACTCGACCAGGTTGACGAAAAACGGACGATCCTGGTGTACGCGATAAAATTGTTCGGTACGCTTTTTTTTCAGGCGAAGCATCTTCATTGCCACTATTTGCAAGCCCGATTTTTCAAACCGGGCGCAAATCTCACCGCTATGACCCGCGCCAACCGCATCAGGCTTGATAATGGACAGGGTGCGTTCGATTGCCATACCACATCCCTTCGACCTTCGTGCTTGAAATCCTTCGTGCCGAAATCCCCATTGTATAGGGATCACGGAATGCAGGGCTACAATTTTAGGCCTATTCTCTCTCCTCGATCCACATCATCTGGATCGCCTCGAGCAACTTCTCCCCGCATTGTCTGGGATCGCCATCAAATTCTTCGAGCGCACATACCCATTGAAACAAATCGGTAAACCGTACGTATTGCGGATCGACATCGGGATACGCTATGTCGAGCGCGATCGCAATCTCTCTACTGTCAGTCCATTTAAGCCCCATGGCACTTACCCCCCAGCCACTTCAGAAACCATGTTGATCGTATACTTCGGAAGTTCTACCACCAAGTCGTCGTCGGCAACCTTCGCCTGGCAACTCAGCCTTGAGTCCAGATCGAGCCCCCACGCCTTGTCAAGGTAGTCTTCTTCCTGCTCACTCGGCTCGGGAAGCGAGTCATAACCTTTTCGAACGTAGACGTGGCACGTGGTGCAGGCACATGACTTCTCGCAGGCGTGCTCGATGTGAACACCGTGATCCAGTGCCGCATCGCAAATGCTTATACCCGATTCGACCTGGATAATCTTCCCTTCGGGGCAAATTTCATCGTGCGGCAAAAATTGTATCCTGGGCATGGTCAATCCTGTCAAGGTTTGCTGCTGAATTCTTCGACCGTGCGGCCACGCGCCACACGTTGAATGCTTCGGTTCATGCGCCTGGCTACATATGTTTCGCTGTGGTGCTCGAGAAATTCGATCGCATCCGCAATCGCATCCGCGTCCCCGCCATCCAGTGCCTTCAGCAACCTGTCCCGCGCTTTGATTATTGTCTCCATCTCATCCGGCTCAAGCAACTCTTCTCCGTCTGCGGCGAGTGCCGTGTCGAGCGCTTCAATAGTTCGGTGCGCTTCGACTTCACGTTCCTTCAGACGGCGCAGCCGCATGTCTTCGGCGGCACTTTCCATCGAGTCTTCCAGCATCGCCTCGATTTCGCTGCCAGACAAACCATACGCAGGATGGACTTCGATCCTGGCCTTGACCCCTTGCGTCATTTCTTCTGCTTCGACTACCAGGAGACCATCGGCATCAACCTGGAAACGGACACGGATACGCGCGGCACCTGCGACCAGTGCCGGCAGCCCCTTGAGTTCAAACCGTGCTAATGAACGGCACTCGCTGACCAACTCCCGCTCGCCTTGCACAACATGTATCGACATCCCGGTTTGCCCATCCTTGAACGTCGTGAATTCCTGAAACCTTGCCACCGGAATCGCCGTATTCCTGGGTATGATTTTCTCGACCAACCCCCCCATGGTTTCGATGCCCAGGGACAGGGGCACCACGTCAAGCAGCAACATTTCCCGCTGCGGGGTGTTGCCGACCAGAACGTTGGCCTGTATCGCGGCACCGACAGCGACCACTCGATCCGGGTCGATGTTGGTAAGCGGCCTGAAGCCAAATACTTCTGCGACGCGGTCGACGACCAGCGGCATCCTTGTCGAACCACCCACCATGACAACCTGCTTGACTTCCCGCGGCTGCAAATGCGCGTCGTGCAACACTTCGTGGCATACCGACACTACTTTCTCCAGCAACGGTCCCAGCAACCGATCCAGGTCCCCGCGGTGTAGCCGCTGTTCCCAAGGCTGCCTGCCGGGCAAACCGATCCGGCATGAGATTTCCTCGACCTCGCTCAGCTTTTCCTTCATCATTCGCGCATACCACAACAATCCACGCAGAGCCGAATGGTCTCCCTCGATGGTGAACGCGCTATCCTCGATCAGGTATCCGGCAATCAAACGGTCAAAATCATCGCCGCCGAGCGCGGTATCGCCGCCCGTCGCCAACACCTGGAACACGCCGCGTTCCAGCCTGAGCACCGAAACATCAAAAGTTCCTCCGCCAAGATCGAACACCACGATCATGCCCTCGTCACCACGATCGAGTCCATAAGCAACCGCCGCCGCAGTCGGCTCGTTCAACATGCGCAGCACGTCAAGCCCGGCAAGTCGCGCCGCATCCTTGGTAGCCTGGCGCTGTGCATCGTCAAAATAAGCCGGCACCGTGACGACCACCCCGTCGAGGGGCGCACCGAAACTGTTCTCGGCCCGTTGCTTGAGCACTTTCAGGATTTCCGACGATACTTCGACCGCGGTTTTCGGTCCCGCCGCAGTTGCGATCCTTGCCACCGCGCCCTCGGCCTGGACAAACCGATACGGCAGACATCCGCTGAAACCGGCAACCTTCGCTGGCTGGCGCCCCATCAGCCGCTTGACCGATACAATCGTGTTCGCAGGGTCCTCCACCGCCGCTTCGAGCGCCTCCTCACCAACGATCACCCTGTTCGGCAGATAACGGACCGCCGATGCCAGCAGGTGCCGGCCTTGCCGATCCGGCAGGGTCTCGGCTACGCCGCCTTGCACTGTGGCCACCAACGAGTTGGTCGTACCCAGATCGATGCCCGCCGCGTTACACAACCGCCGCGGTGTCGCTACCCTTCCTCCCGGCTCGCTGATTTGAATCAATGCCATGCCTGACTACTTCCCGGCCGATCCGCCCGCGGACAAAGCGGCACGATGCAGACGGTCGGCGACATCGCTACGAAACTTCTTGATAAACTGCATCCTGCAAACAATATCGCGCGCGTGATCAAGCTCATCGGCAACATAGGCCGCGTTGAATTTTTCAGACAATTCGCTCATCCGCCTCGATACCTGGACTTTGAGTGCCTGCAACACGCCAACCCTGTCCGTGGCAGTGTCACTGTGCTCAAGCCCCTCCCTTAGCTCCATCTGCTCCATAAGGAAATCCTGGTCCTGCACGGAGCCGGAGTCGGGATCGAAACGTATCCCCTTCAACTCGAGCAGATAAGCGGCCCGCGCACAATCATCGGTCAATACGACATACGCCTGGTTGACCAGCGCCGCACCCTGCTCCGCAAGCCGCTTTTGACGCGTGCCGGCGGTTGCGTGGCGATCAGGATGCAACAACGACTGAAGTTCGCGATACTTGCCCTCGATACGAGCTGGATCAACCCGGAAGTCCGGCGCGATACCGAACAAATCGAAATAATTGTCGGCTAGATCCAGTTGCATGACATACAGGCGATGCAATGCAAAGACACCCCCCATACTCTTCGATGAGCAGAACCTGACCAAGATGAACCGTACCCTGCGTATACGGCATGATGGAAAAACATTTGAACGGCAGGCGATCGCTACCTGAAACAGCCGCTGTCGTCAAGCATCGCCCGCACACATCCTGATTCAGACGCTAAAACTCTCCCCGCAGCCACACCGGCCTTTTTCGTTGGGATTATTAAAGCTGAACCCTTCATTCAGTCCTTCCCTGGCAAAGTCGAGTTGTGTACCTTCCAGATAAACCAGGCTTTTTGCATCGACGACCAACTTGACGCCCTTGTCTTCAAAAACCTGATCTCCCGCTTCAAGCCGATCGGCAAATTCGACAGCGTACGCCATACCCGAACAGCCGGTGGTACGAACCGCAATGCGCACCCCCAGCCCCTTGCCACGGGCATCAATATAACGCCTGACGCGATCGGCGGCCTCTTCGGTCAACGTGATCGACATCCCGCCCTCACTCGTAGAACCGGTACGCGCACTCGACTGCGAAAAGATCAAGCCGACTTTTTATGTAAACCGGCCTGCTTGTTTTCATAGTCTCTTACCGCTGCCTTGATCGCATCTTCAGCCAATATCGAGCAATGAAGTTTCACGGGCGGCAAAGACAACTCCTCGGCGATCTGGGAGTTTTTTATCTGCCCAGCCTCGTTCAGGGTCCTGCCACGAACCCACTCGGTAAGCAGACTCGATGAGGCAATGGCCGAGCCACAACCGTAGGTCTTGAATTTTGCGTCCTCAATCACACCTTTTTTATTGACCCTGATCTGTAGCTTCATTACATCGCCACATGCAGGAGCACCGACCATCCCGGTGCCTACCCGCGGATCCTCTTTGTCCAAAGACCCGACGTTACGCGGGTTTTCATAGTGATCAAGCACTTTTTTTCCGTATGCCATAATTTTTACCTCCTTATAAAACTTATCCGAGCTGCCTTGGGCCGCCTCAATGCGTCGCCCATTCAACCGAATCGAGATCGACGCCCTCTTTGAACATCTCCCACAGCGGCGACAGTTCGCGCAGTTTTTCAACCGCACGCTTGATCAACGCTACGGCAGTGTCAACATCCTCAATAGTAGTATAGCGACCAATGGAAAACCGAATCGAGCTATGAGCCAACTCGTCGCTTCGGCCAAGCGCCCGCAGAACATAGCTCGGTTCAAGCGACGCCGACGTGCACGCCGAACCACTGGATACCGCGATGTCCTTGAGTGCCATGATCAATGATTCGCCCTCGACAAAATTAAAACTGACATTCAGATTGCCCGCCACGCGATGCTCCATCGTCCCGTTCACATAGATTTGTTCGATGTCCCTGAAGCCATTAAACAGCCTGTCGCGCAAATACCTGATGCGCTCAATCTCGACCGGCATGACTTCTCTGGCGACACGAAACGCTTCTCCCATCCCTACAATCTGGTGCGTCGGCAAGGTCCCCGAGCGCATGCCACGCTCATGCCCGCCGCCATGCATCTGCGCTTCAATACGCACCCTCGGTCTGCGTCGGACGTATAACGCGCCGATGCCTTTGGGACCATAGATTTTGTGCGCGGAGAAACTCATTAAATCAACTTTCAGCTGACCCAGATCTATAGGCACCTTACCCGCGCTCTGTGCTGCGTCGACGTGAAAAATGATGCCGCGATCGCGTGTGATTTCGCCGATGGACTCAATGTCCTGGATGACGCCGATTTCATTGTTGACGTGCATGATGGAAACCAGCACCGTATCATCACGCAGTGCCTTTTCAAACACGTCCATGGCAAGAAACCCGTCGGAATCCGGGGCAAGGTAAGTCACTTCATAGCCTTCACGCTCCAGTTGCCGGCATGCGTCCAGCACCGCCTTGTGCTCGGTTTTCAACGTGACGATATGTTTCCCTTTCTTACTGTAGAAATGCGCCGCCCCCTTGATTGCAAGATTGTCCGACTCGGTCGCACCACTGGTCCAGACGATCTCACGAGGGTCGGCATTCAACAGATCCGCAACGTTTCGGCGCGCTTCCTCGACCATAGACTCCGCATTCCAGCCAAACGCATGACTGCGTGAGGAAGGATTGCCGAAGGTGCCGTTTATGGTCAGGCATTCAACCATTTTTTCCGCTACCCGCTCATCCACGGGGGTCGTCGAACTGTAATCGAAATAAATCGGCGGCCGGAACTTTTTATCCATGTCTACGCACCGGGAAACTGTGCCCGCGGCAACTGCAAGGCTACGCCGCGGTCACGCGGACCACGCATGGGGTCGTAACGTAACTTCGCGAAAGATGGGGCCAGGCACGAAACCGGAATCTTCTGGTGAGCAGCAACCTCATCCGGCAGCACCGAACTGTCCTGGCTGTACAGACTCAAATCCAGCATCAAAGTAACCGCGTATCGCCCTTTTGCGGTTTGTTTCATCATTGTCGTACCCCTCATTAGACCTTTTGCCCTGCAGACAGGGTGGCAAATCGATCTCTCTACCGCAATGATAGGCCCCTTGGCCATTTCACGCAAGTATCCACATAGGACAGGTGCCTCGTCCGCTACCGATCCCAGCTTCCTGTTCGAGCGACAGGCGGGACACATCGCTTTCGCGATGAAACTCGGTCCTGTAAACCAGCGTAGGCGATCAGGAACCTCGAATGCGACCGGCCAACATTAGTCGGATCCGGACTCATCGGGCTGCTGCTCGCGCTCAAACGCGCTGACCATGCCGTGCAGAATATTGACCTCGCGCTGGCTCAAGTGGGTACGATTAAACAGCTTGCGCAACCGCCGCATCAAGGATTTGGATTGACGGTCGGCAAAAAACCGCGTCCGGTGCAAGGCAGATTCAAGATGTATGTAAAACCTTTCGACCTCCTCCAGGGCCGCGGGCGCATCCGGATCATACTCGGTAACCCGCTTGTCTCTCCCTGACGACGCATCGCCATCTATGCCCCCGACGCCGACCTTGTCGCGCTTGTCGGCATAACGATCGCTGGCAAGCATATGTTTTCTTATCTCGTACGCTATAACCTGCACCGCGGAAGAGAGATTCAGAGACCGGAACGTCGGATTGCAGGGAATGCGCACGAGATAGTGGCAAAAGTCCAGTTCCTTGTTTTCAAGGCCCGAACTCTCGCGGCCAAACACCACCGCTGCCTGCCCGCTTTGCATGAACCTGGCCAACTCTGTCGCCGCTGCCGCAGGCGACAAGCTCGGCCAGCGAATGCGCCGCGGACGCGCACTGGTGCCGATGACCAGACTGCAGTCCGCGATCGCTTCGGCAAGAGAACCAGCCAGCGATGCTCGCTTCAGCACATCGTCGGCACCCACCGCCATCGCCTCTGCCTCATCGGCGGGGAAGCGGCGAGGGTTGACCAGGCACAGTTGGTCGAACCCCATCGTTTTCATTGCGCGCGCCGCGCCACCGATATTGCCCGGATGAGTCGGCTCAACCAGCACAAAGCGCACCGCCGGCATAGCGAGATCCACATCCTCATTCATATCGGAGGATTATATAAATGTTGAGACCCATCCCTGCTACGTGGCATTTCGATGCTCGGCTGTGCGGACAACGGCAAACCGTTACAATGCCATCCTGGCATCAACCGCCGCACCATGTCTCCACTATCCGCATTTGCCAATACCGCCGAGAAAGTTGTCCTGGACGCGGGACGCATCGCCCTGCAGGACATGAAACGGCTCGACCGGATCAAAGTGATCGACAAGGGTGACAACAACTTCGTCTCGCAAACGGACCTGGTATGTGAAAATGAAATCCTGTATCAACTGCGCAAAGCCTATCCGCATCACGCGGTATGGGGCGAGGAAGGCGGGTTGACCGGGGCCGAGGAAGACGAGTATTGCTGGCTCGTCGACCCCATCGACGGCACGACCAATTTTATCCGGGGGATTCCTCATTTCGCGGTGTCGCTGGCGCTGCTGAAAAACAACGTGCCTGTGGTTGGCGCCGTTTTCGACCCTTGCAAAAATGAATTGTTCATGGCGATACAGGGCAACGGGGCGACGCTGAACCAGCGGCGCATTCGGGTGTCCGAGAAAAAAACCTTCCAGGGCGCATTGCTCGGCACCGGTATTCCCTACAGCGCGGACCGCGATATTGATATGTCCCTGCACATATTGAAAGCCATGATTCACAATACCGCCGGCGTCCGCCGCGCCGGTGCCGCCTCACTCGATCTTGCCTATGTGGCAGCCGGACGTCTGGACGGGTTCTGGGAGTTTCAACTCAAACCCTGGGATATCGCCGCGGGCATCCTGCTGGTGCAGGAATCCGGTGGGTTGGTCAGCGACATGGCCGGAGAAAAAAGCTACCTGAAGTCAGGTGACACGCTGGCGGCAACCCCCGACCTGGCAAAAAAAATGCTCGAGCGTATCAATCAGGTAACACCGACAAAGTGAAACGGCCGTCCTCGCCATCCGCTACCCGGCATTCGCGCCGACCAAGGACTGTCGCCCGATCCTGTTCCTGTTGACGGGGAGCCGTCCTGCGCGACGCCCCCCCCCTGCGCGACGGATCATAGGCCGCATTGATTTCAATATGCGTATTTGCGCAGGATGTCGATCACCCGATTGATTGGCGCGTCACGTAGCACGGGGATCGCGGTTCCGCCTTGCCTGGAAGCATGCTCATAGCTGGCCAGCAGTTCCCGCCTGATTTCCGAGGGGTATTCAGACAGATCGTGCAACATGTTGCGCTCGACGGTGCCCGAGACCTGGATCTCGCGACTCCCCAGGAAAAAGTATTTGCGTCCATAGTCGCCAACCTTGAGGCCCTTGAAAAAAACGGAGTAGCGTACATCCGGACAAACCTTGGTCCTGGCATTCACCTCGGCGGCTTTACCGGCGGAGAGGCAGAACCTGCGGGTGTATTCGAGCTTCTCCCGGGTTAGTTCCACATCCCAGACCTTGAGGGCTTTTTGCATGAAGGTGCGCTCCTCTTCCTTGCCTCGCCGTTGTTCTTCCTGGCGCGCGTATTCCTCCTGCGGGTTCCGATAGGGCTGATAAGTGTTTTCTTGCCGGCCCGAGCCGCCGCTGCCTTCGCAGATGGCGGTCACCTGCTCGCGAGAAAACCCTTTGCTCAGGTAATAATCGACATCATCGCGCGAACAAGCGGCGGATGCCTGGGTCGCGGCAAGGCAGGCAAAGAGGAAGAAGGAGCCCGGCGAGACCAAGCGATTTCGGTTTTCGATGCACACTGGCTCCCCCGGCTGTTGTTGCTGTTGCTTGGGCATCGGATAACGCACGGTCAGTTTCGAGTGCCGGATCCAACCGGACCAATCAGCATGGTACCAGCCCTCGCAATCCATTGGAGCAGGTTCCATGAGATGGAGGAAACGACGAATAGACCCCGATACCCTCTTCCGCACGGCGCTTCATGCAAGTCGACAATAATCAACGCGATTGACCCGGTGGATCTTTCCTACAGGTAATTCGCCGCTGTAGTCATTACTTTTGCCGTCATACGCATCAGCGACTTGACCGGTCGCGGCAACTCCGCTGCTCCGGCTTGCTGAGCCTCCCGCGCGTGTTCGGCCTCGTCGCGTTTGATCTGCTCGATAATTGCCAGCGTCGTTCGATCTTTCAGCGGTACCCTGCCAAGGTGTGATTCCAGGTGCTCGACGACCTGATCTTCGGTCTCCTTGATAAAGCCGAGGCTCCAGCGATCTCCAGCGGCTCCTGCGGCGACCCCGATCGCCAGCGCGCCGAAATACCACATCGGGGCAAACAAACTGGTGCGCCCATCCAACTCATCGAGACGCTGCTTACACCACACGAGGTGGTCGATTTCTTCGTGCGCGCTGTTTTTCATGCGATCGACACTCGCGTCGGTGCGCGCGGTCAGCGCCTGCCCCTGGTACAGGCCCTGGGCAGCCACTTCGCCTGCGTGATTGATTCTCATCAATCGTATCGACTGCTGTCTCTCCGCCACGGACAAGGTGTCGTCTTCAGGCTGCTCTCCGGGACGCTCACGCGTAGTACCGGCTACGCCGGCCAGGGTTCTCAACGCCTGGTCCAGCACCTCAATGAAAACACCGACAGGGTCAGAGGCAAATGGTTTTGTACCCGCAGAATCGCGCATGTCAATGGACGGCTATAGTCATCAGAAGGGTTCAACGCAGTTCCAGAAAAGTCTACCGGATTCGGTTCCCATCACTGTGTGATTTTACACGGATTGCCCGGCAACTGCCGGGCGAGCAGCGTCGCGGGATGCGTGACCTCGACACCCTCCCTGCGCCGGGCAAAAAACTGCCGAAAGTGCAGGATGCAGCCAAGGTTGGAACTGACCAGGGTCTGTGCGCCTGTTTTCCTGAATGCCTCCACTGTCCGCTCGAGGAGGCTATGAGCAATGTGCGGCTGCGTCAGCATGTAAGCCCCCGCCGCGCCGCAGCAGCCAACGTTCGGCAATGGCTTGATCCGCAGCCCGGGAACCAGGCTTAGCATGTGCGCTACCGCCGACGCGCCGCCGAGGCACGAATCCATCGTGCAGGGCGTATGCAACGCGACGGTCTGTTCCAGGGGCATCAATTCAAGCCCGGCCGAGCACGTGCGCAAATACGCGTGAATGTCGGCATGACGAATACCGAGCGTAGGTTCGTGTTCCTTCAGTTGCGCGCCACAACCGCTGGCGCAACTGATCACTACCCGGGGCACCCTGGCAGAGAAAGCGGTGGCATTCCTGCCAATGAGCCGCCGCGCGGCGTCGCTGTCCCCAGCGTGTTGGTGCAAGGCACCGCAACAAACCTGTCGCGGCGGAATGTCGACCGCAACTCCCGCCGCTTCAAGCAGACGCTTGGATGCCAGCAATGTTTCCCGGTCAAATATCTCCGCGATACAACCGGTAAACAGGGCGACCCGCCGGTCGGATTCGATCGTGCTTTTCTCTATCCGTAGCGGTGACATCGAAGCAGCGGGCAGCAGAAAATCCAGACTCTCCAGTCCTGCAGCCTTGAGTATGCCGCTTCTTCGCAACAACCATTGCAACCCACTGGCACGGTACAACCGTAGCTTCAGAGCAACCCACCTGCGCAGGCTGCGCGAACAAACCAGCCAGTGGAGCCAGCGTGGAATCCCTGCCAGTGAAGCGGTACGCCTGCTGAACAATAGTGTCTTCCCCAGGTCCATCAGCTTCCCGAACGGCACTTCCGCCGGACATGCTGCTTCGCAACGCCGACACTGCAGACAGTGTTCGAGAGAACCGACCAGTGTTTCGTCCGCCGCCAGCGAAGAAGAAGCAACCGACCGAATCAAGGCAATTCGCCCGCGAGGCGATTCCGCTTCGCTACGCCGCAACGTATAAGTCGGACAATGCGGCAGGCACAACCCGCACATCACGCACCGGTCACCGATATCCAGGCACTGTCGGGCGAGGCTGTCGCCATTGAATTCATGGTGAACAGAAGATTTTTCCAAAACGTGCATGTTATAGCACCCTGTCAGGGTCCCCGGTCAATTCTCACACGCTGGGTCGTTCGAATCAAAACCCTGGTGTATGAGGCCATGTTGTCCCGGGTTGTGTCGCCCTGGCGGGTGAATTTGTGCGGACGTGTTGTAGGGGCAACGCATGCGTCGCCCCTGCTTCTACGCGCATTCAACCAGCGCTTGCCGGGCTACCTCGATCGCTATAATGGACTCATATAAACGATTGATAAAACAGACCACGATGCTAAACTTCCCAGTATGGCAACTGCTCTATACAAAGCCCTATTGTTGTATGAGGCCAGAAACATATGGGACAAATGGGCCACCCCTCCGGCAGTCGGCTTTTTCAAGTAAATGATGAGACGAAGAGATCGGGGCTGGCATATCGGCTTTGGTTGAGAAAACGATACGGATCGCTACCCGTAAAAGCCGGCTCGCGCAATGGCAGGCCCGGTATGTCGCGGCGGCACTGCAGAAACATAACGAACAAATACGCACGCGATTAATACTGCTCACGACCCAGGGAGATCGCATAAGCGACGAATCGCTGCTGGAGATGGGCGGCAAGAGTTGGTTCGTCAAGGAGTTGGAAGCTGCCCTGCTCAATGGCACCGCCGACGTTGCGGTGCATTCCCTGAAAGACGTGCCGGCTGAATTGCCCCCCGGCCTGACCGTCGCCGCAGTGATGACGCGTGGGTCTGCCAGCGATGCGCTGGTCTCGAACCGCTTCGATCGATTGGCTGATTTACCTGACGGCGCAGTAGTCGGCACGTCGAGTTTGAGACGTGCGTGTCAACTGTCGCATCGCTACCCCGCGCTTCGTATCAAGCCTCTGCGCGGCAACGTTGACACGCGCCTCGCAAAGCTCGACGCCGGTAACTATGACGCGATTATTCTTGCCTGCGCCGGCCTGGAGCGGCTGGGTCATGAAGCACGTATCAGGGAGGTGATCCCTTTTGACGTCATGTTGCCGGCAATCGGTCAGGGTGCAATCGCCGTCGAGTGCCACCAAGATAGCCCCGCCCGGGCGTACGTGCGCGCGCTGAGCGATGAGGAGAGCCTCTGCTGCGTGACTGCCGAGCGCGCGTTCAACCTGCAACTCGGTGGCGACTGCCGTATGCCGGTGGCGGCACACGCCACCCAGGACGGACAGGAAATTCATCTGCGTGGCATGATCGGTGACCTGGTCAGCGGGTGCCTGTTGCATGCCGAAGCGCACTCGTCGGCACAAACCCCCCGACGCTCGGGTATTGCCGCGGCGAACGCCTTGCTTGCGCAAGGGGCCGCGGAGTTTCTGACCGCGGCCGGCAAGGTGCTGCCGGAGCAGTGAGGCCACTCGAACACCCCCCGCGTAAACCCGCTGCCTCGCTGCATGAGGTGCGGATATTGACGACGCGCCCGACGGACCAAAGCAGTGGAATCCTTACGCGGTTGCGTGCCTGCGGAGCAGAGGTGCGGAATTTCCAGACAATTGAAATCGTCGGTCGCACCGATGCCGATACGCTGCTTCCGAACATCGCCGGATACGACCTTGCGATCTTCATCAGCGCCAACGCGGTTGAACATGGCCTTGCAGCTATGAACCGGGTCGCAATGCCGTACACAAGCCTGCCGCAGGTCGCTACCATCGGTCGCGGAACGGCGAGCTTGCTGGAGCTTCAGGGCATTGTCGGCGTGGCCTGTCCGAGCGAACCAAGCAGCGCGTCCTTGTTGCACATGCCCACCGTCCAGGCTCTCGACCCCTCTGCCAAAGTGATTGTATTCAGGGGCGTTGGCGGTAAAGAACAAATCGCCGGCAGCCTGCGTGCCCGTGGCATTGGAGTGCATTACGCCGAAGTATACGAGCGACGCCGACCCAGGGCGTTGAAGCTGTCATTTGCCGACTTCTACCCGGATGTGATCCTGGTAACCAGCCGGGACGGGCTACAGAACCTTTATGCCATGACCACAGACAAAGCACGCGACAGCCTGCTACGGCTACCGACGCTGCTCGGTAGCCGGTCGATGCTGGATCTGCATGAAAAGCTGGGGTTCAGACAACCAGCGGAAGTCGCTGCCAGCCCGCTTGACGACGACATGATCGCCGCAGTTTTAGCGTGGAATCGGCGATAAACTAGAATCGTTCCTGGTTTTCACCTCCTCGCACTCCAATGACTTCAACGACTGCCGAAAAAAAGCAACCGCGCCACAAGAAAAGATACCTGGTGGCGGTGCTTATCGTGGCGGTGTCATTGGCGTCGATCGGCCTATGGTGGGTCGCGCAGAAACAACCGGAGCCGGTTGCGACCGAGAACCCGTTGGCAAACAGGATGCTCGCGATCGAGCAACGCATGACGTCGCTCGAGCAGCAGATCAAGGACCTGGCCGAAACCAGCAACGACAAGGTAAAGCTTGTAGAATCGAACCAGGCATGGTGGTTGGTCGAAGTCGAGCGTTATTTGGTGGAAGCCGGCGAGCGGGTGAAAAACGGCGCGAGTGCACGGTCTGCCCTGGCGGCACTGAAATCTGCAAGGAGCACCCTGGAGGGTATCGATCTGCAAGACATCGATGCCACCGCGATCGGCAGGATCAAGGGTATCCTGGACCAGGAAATCCTGTCGCTGGAAAAGTATGAGAACCCTGCCGCAAAGCGCGCAGTGGAGTTGATTGACAACACGATCAGGCATCTGGAACGTAGCGCAATGCCGGATAAGCATACGACCGTGGCGGATGCCCCGATAGCCGCCGCATCAAACGGCGACGGGTGGTCAAACCTGACGGAGCGCCTCAAACGCATGGTCGTCGTTGAGACGCAATCGGGTGACGAGTTGCAGCGATTGAATCGGGGGCTTGTCGTCCACTCGCTGATGCTTGCAAAAACCGCGATAGCCGGCAGCGATGCCCGGTCTTATCACTACGCGGTCGCCAACGCCCTGCAGATGCTCGAGCAAAGCGACGCATTCAGCCGGGAGGTATATGGTGCCTTGCAGACACTCCAGTCGATCGACATTACGCCGTCGCCGCCTTACGCCGGCAAAGCACTTCGGGAAGTCCGCCTGCTTGCCACGGAGATCCTGCCTTGAGAGGGTGGATGTTCATCGTCTCGCTGGTCGTCCTGCTTTCAGTGATGATCGTGTTCACCGAGCAACAACCGTGGGCGACCGTCACTGTTATTTTCGGCAACGAGCGAGTGTCTGCAAACTTTGCGTTCCTGTTGCTGATCCTGGTCGGCACGCTGATTTCCATGCAGTTGCTGGCCAAGCTTTTCAGACTGCCGGCACACCTCGTCGCAACCAACCGCAAGCGTCGCACGGAGCGACTGCGAGAAGAGTTCGATCGGGGCATCCTGCTGTACCTGCAGGGTGGCTACGAGCAGGCGCAGCGGTGTTTTCTGAAAGCGTCACAGGAACGTCTTCTCGGTTATACCGCCCGGTTGCTTGTGGCATCCTGCGCCCTTGCGCAAAGAAATTTTCCCGAGGTGCGCGGAGCGCTGCAAGCGGCGCAAGCAGTCAATGCGCGGGATAATCTCGGCGTGGGCGTAATTCAATCGGAAATGCTGCTCAAATCCGGGGAAGACGAGCAAGCGCTGGCGCACCTGACCAGGTTGCGCCGCCGGCAACCCGACAACCGCAAACTGGTCGATTTGCTGGTGCAGGCCTGTGAGTCGACCGACGCATGGGAATTGCTGGAGGTGGCGCTGCCAAAACTGCGCAAGCTGTATCAGGATAAACCAGGCAGGCTCCGCGCGATCGAAACTTCGGTGGCACGCAAGCTGTTGCAGCTAGCGGCAAAGCGCATGAGCGAGAGCGACCTGCTAAAGCAATGGCGCGGCACCGCGCGCGCTCTCCAGCCGCAGTTGCTCATGGATTACGCGCGCTTGCTGGTCTCCGTTGGTGCTCAAAATACGGCACAGAATGTCCTGAGCGCGGCGATCGAATCGGACTGGGCATGGGATTGCATCGTCTGCTACGGCGACCTTGAAGGAATTGATGTAGAACAACGCATCAAGCGTGTCGAATACTGGTTGCGGGACAGGCCCAGAGACCCAGCCTTGCTGCTTTGTCTCGGCAAACTGTGCCGCCAGGCGGGCCAGTGGGATCGAGCCGCGCGTTGTTTGGAGAAAAGCCTGCAACTGTCACCACGACCGCAAACCGGCGAAGAACTGGGACGCGTGTTGGGATATTTGGACGAAAGCGGGGACTGATACGGAACATCTGGCGTATGCGCGGTAACATGATCAAAGCGTTGTTTTTCATACTGCTGCTCGGATTCTGGCTGTTGCTCTCCAACCGGCCACAGACGTACCTCGTGATCCTGGGTACCAGTAGCGCGATTTTGGTCATCGCGTTGCTCGCGAGAATGGATATTCTCGACCGGCGCCTGCCTTCACTCCAATCTTTTCTCCGCTGGCTGCGGTACTCTATGTGGCTACTGTTTCGCGTCGTGAGTTCCTCCACACGCGTTGCCTTGACGGTGTTGCGTCCGAAGCTGTCGATAGCACCGGGATTTATCCGTGTGCCGATGAGCCAAAAGAAAGATTTCACCAGGATGATACACGCCAACTCGATTACACTGACCCCCGGCACGGTGAGTACCGAGTTCAACGAAGGCTACATCGAGGTACACGCGCTAGACCATCGCGGGCAACAACAGGTGCAGGCCGAACTTGATCGCCGGGTTACGCATATCGAGGGAGAGCAGTGATGCTGCAGGTGCTGTTTGCTGTAATTGTACTGGTCATGGCGATGCTGCTGGCACGAGCCGTCATGGGTCGAGGGCTGTTCAACCGCATGCTGGCAATCAACTCTTTCGGCACAATGACGGTGTTATTGTTGGTACTGCTCAGCGTATGGTTCGACCAGTACGACCTGATCGACATTGCCCTCCTGTATGCACTGATCAACTTCATCGGCCCCCTCGTGATATTGAGGTTCTTCGAGGGGCACAAGTTGCCCGGGGAACAAGTGCATATGGATGATTTTCATGATTGACGCGGTATTGAACCTGGTCAGTTGGGGGCTGCTAATCATCGGGAGTTTCTTCCTGGTCGCCGGAGGAGTCGGCATACTGCGCCTGCCCCACTTCTACGCGCGCCTGCATGCGGCAAGCTTGATCGACACACTCGGTGTGCTGGCGCCGTTGGTCGCGCTCGCGCTACAGACCGAAGAACTGAAAAGCGCGTTGAAAGTATCGTTGGTCTTCCTGTTTCTGCTGATCACCCTGCCAGCCACAACCCACGCGCTGGCAAAGGCCGCACGCCGTTACAACAGCGAGGAACCGCCCTGAATGGAATACATCATTCAGGTTCCGCTACTGTTGCTGTTGACAGTTACCGCAGTGCTGACGGCAGCCTGCAAAAATCTGTTTGCCGCTGTGCTGTTGCTTTGTATCTACAGCCTGTTGGCTGCCACCGTATTCATCGTACTCGACGCACCCGACGTCGCCTTCACCGAAGCGGCGGTCGGTGCGGGCTTGTCGACCGTCTTGTTCCTGATGGCGATCGCGTTGACCTCGAAGCTGCACAGCTATAAATCCAGCCGTCCATGGTCGGCCATAGCACTGGTGTCGCTCGTGGCCTGCATGCTGCTGTACGCGGTGCCGGATTTTCCACCCTTCGCGTCACTGGACGCGCCGGCCCATGGGCGTGTCGCAGAGTATTACCTGGACAACACCGAACGGGATATCGGGGTGCCCAACGTGGTGACCGCGGTGCTTACGAGTTACCGTGGGTTTGATACCCTGGGGGAACTGATAATGATCTTCACGGCGGGGGTCGGGGTCGTCGGGTTATTCGCAACCGGGTTCCACCGTCGGACGCGTCGTCCGCCTCCAGCCTCCAAGGCAACACGATGAAGATGGTCAACCGCAACCCGGTTCTGCGCGAAACCGCGCATCTTCTGGTGCCGTTGATTCTGATGTACGCACTTTACGTGCAGTTCCATGGCGAGCTCGGTCCTGGGGGGGGGTTCCAGGGAGGCGTTATCTTTGCGACCGGCATACTGGTGTATGCCTTGATTCATGGACGAGAACGGTTGCGGCGGGTAATCTCGCCGCGTGCCGCAGAGGTGCTGGCATGCCTTGGAGTGCTGTTGTATGGCGGCACCGGCATGGCGACAATGCTGCTAGGTGGAGAATTTCTCAACTACAGCGTATTTGCCGACAATCCGATCGTGGGACAGCACGTGGGCATCTGGCTGGTTGAACTCGGCATTGGCATTACCATTGTTGGCGTCGTCGTCGTCGTGTTCCATTTGTTCGCCGATGCGCGGAAGCCACGCGAATGAGTGGGCAACTGCAGTCTTTGGCAGGCTATTACAGCTACGCGGTCGTGGTCGTGTTGATGATGACGGGACTCTATATACTCATTGCTTACGGGAACCTGATCAAACAACTGGTCGGTCTCAGCCTGTTTCAAAGCGCAGTATTCATTCTGTTTATCCTGTTGGCCGCAGGCAACAACGCGGTTCCACCGATTCTTCGCGCGGGTGCTTCGGTGGATATCGTCTATGCAAGCCCGTTACCGCACGTGTTGATACTGACCGCTATCGTCGTTTCGGTAGCAACAACGGCGCTGGGGCTATCGCTGGTCGTGGGGATCGGAAAAATCCGGGGAACGATTGAGGAAGAAGAACTCGAGTCCCTGGATGATGCAACACACGGTAGATTACACAAAGCGGACGATTCAGCCTGACCGTGCTGCGCCACCTGCCCGTTATCGTTGTCGTGGCACCGCTTTTGAGTGCGCCGCTGTGCATTCTCTCCAATCGCTTCATGCCGGCACGCCTGATAGCACTGGGAACCTGCCTGCTGACTCTTGCATGCGCGATCACGATGCTCGCCGCAACCACGGATGGGTTCATATGGCGCTATGAACTGGGAGGATGGGCCGCTCCCTGGGGTATCGTCTATCGAGTCGATGCGTTCAGTGCGCTGCTGGTACTGCTGATAGCCGGTATCGCCAGCGTCGTGGTTTTGTTTTCCGGTCGCCTCGCCACCCAGGAGATAGCCGGCAGGGAAACTTATTTCTTTGCCCTGTTCATGCTGGCTTGTGCCGGGTTTTTCGGAGTAGTCGTTACTGGCGACCTGTTCAATATCTTTGTCTTCCTTGAAATCTGCGCGCTTGCTTCTTACGCATTGGTTGGGTTGAAAGGAGGCGATAAAGCACTGCTCGCCGCCTATCGTTATCTGCTCATGGGATCCGTAGGAGCTACGTTTTTCCTGATCGGCATCGGCTACCTGTATATGATGACCGGCACGCTCAATCTCGAAGAGCTTGCTACGCAGCTCCCCGGGCTTACATCAAGCCGCACGGTGCTGGCGGCGATGGCTTTTATCGGCGCCGGACTGGCGATGAAAATCGCTTTGTTTCCTCTCCACTGGTGGTTGCCGAACGCATACACGTTTTCCTTTTCCCCGGTGTCGGCGCTACTCGCCGCCCTGTCTACCAAGGTCTCGATTTACCTGTTTATCCGATTGTTTTTCGGCGTGTTCGGCATCGATGCCGTTGCTGCGGAAAGCAGCTTCGACGTGGTTTTGTTCGGTCTATCTTCAGGTGCGATTTTTTTCGCGTCGGTGGCAGCAATTTACCAAGACGACGTCAGACGCATCATGGCTTATTCAAGCATCTCGCAGATCGGCTTTATCATGCTTGGCGTCAGCCTGGTTTCCACGGCGGGGATAGGCGCGAGCGTAGTGTACCTGTTTAACCACGCGCTGATTAAATGCGGCTTGTTTCTTGCGCTGGGCTGTGTCGTTTACCGTTTTGGAAGTTGCCGGATTGTTGATTTCGAGGGCCTCGGCAAACGCATGCCGTGGACGATGGCCGCGATCGTGATCGGTGGCCTGAGTCTCGTGGGTGTACCGCTTACTGCAGGATTCGTCGGCAAGTGGCAGCTTATCAGTGTCGCCTTTGAAGCGAACAGATGGCTCCCGGTGCTGGTGGTGCTTGCAGGGTCGCTATTGAGCCTGGTTTACGTGTGGAGACTGACTGAAGCCGCGTACTTGCCACAGGCGCCTTCGGTTGAAGCAGAGAAGAATACGCGGTGTGAAGCACCGGCCGTCTTGCTGGTGCCGGTATGGCTTCTGATTGCATTGAATATTTACATAGGGATTGACTCGTCCAACCTCATCAGGATTGCGACGCAGGCAGCGCGCGGCGTTGTCGGAGAATAGGCGGCATTGACCGAGATCACGCTGCAAATCACGCTGGCTTCGCCTTTCGCCTGCGCGTTACTGGCGGCGAGCCTCCGGCGCGGAGGGTATCAAACCGCGGTGCTGATAGTACCGTTCATCACGCTGGTCGGCGTCGTGTTGCTGGCACTGCGCTTTGCCCTGTATGACGAAGGTGCGGCGTTGCCCCTGACGCAACTGATCGCTGGCATGACGATCGGGTTCAAGGTGGAGGCATTGGGGCTGGTTTTCGCCCTGGTAGTCGCCGTTTTGTGGCCGATCAGCATGCTGTATTCCCTCTCTTACTGCGAGGCTGGTTCGCTCGATCACCGGCCGCGCTTTTTCGCTTGTTTCAGTCTGGCGATCGGAAGTGCTCTGGCTATGGCGTTCGCTGCCGACCTGCTGACGTTGTGGATTTTTTACGAGGTATTGACGTTGAGCACCTACCCCTTGGTCGTGCATTATGGCGACGACCGGTCACGCGCAAGCGGTAGACTGTATCTTGGGTTTTTACTTGGATCCTCGATACTGCTGTTTTTACCAGCGATAGTCTGGATTCAAGTCGCCTGCGGGACGCTGGAGTTCGCACCGGGCGGGGTGTCCCGGACCTGCATCAGCGACAAGGAAGCGTCCTGGCTTTTGTTTATGCTGATCTTCGGGGCCGGCAAAGCGGCATTGATGCCGCTGCATCGCTGGCTGCCGGAGGCGATGGTCGCGCCGGCCCCGGTCAGCGCACTGTTGCACGCGGTCGCCGTGGTCAAGGCCGGGGTTTTTACGATTGCCACGGTTGTCGTTTATGTTTTCGGCTTTGAACGCATGCATGCCATCGCCAGCGGTTGGCTGGTTTATGTCGCGGGCGCATCTGCCATACTCGCCTCACTGATCGCGCTACGCCAGAACGCGCTGAAGAAGATGCTGGCGTATTCCACGATCAGCCAGTTGGCATACATCACTTTGGGGGTCGCGTTGTTAAAGCCGGCATTTTTCGGTGCGGTTTTGCATCTGGTCACGCATGCTTTCGGCAAAATCACCCTGTTTTTCGCCGCTGGAGCCATTCAGAGTGTCACCGGAAAAGTGAAGATCAGTGATCTCAAGGGCATCGCGTATTCGATGCCGTGGACGATGGGCTGTTTCACCGTCGCTGCCTTGTCAATAATCGGAATACCACCACTGGCAGGGTTTGCCGGCAAATGGCTCTTGCTGCAGGGAGCAGTCGATTCCGGACATGATTTCGCGATCTGGACACTCATAGCAGGCATGGTGCTAAGTGCCGGTTATCTTATGCCGGTGGTGTACCGCGCCTACACGCGCGCCGATGCGGCAGTAGATACGGAACTGGTACAGGAAGAAGCGCCATTACCCATGTTGCTGGCGATGTTGTTACCGACCGGCGTCATGCTGATCATGTTTTTCTACGCCAACGACATTGTTCGCTTTCTCGAGAGGATTGGATGAAAAGCAAATGGTGGCCAGGTTTAGCGGTTGCGGCGGTGGCCGTCTTGCTACCTGAACTTTTCATCGACCGTGCCCGGCACATGACGATTGATGGATTCGGGTTTTATGCGTGGTTTGGTTGGGTGGCCTGTTTGCTGGTGGTAATCGTCGCGTTGCTCGTGGGGCGCGTGATCGAGCGCGGAGACGATTACTATGACGATTGAGCTTGCCTGGTCGCCGGGATTACTGATTATTGCCAGCGCGGTACCGGCGCTTGTGTTTCGCGGTACTCCCAGAGCCGTTTTGCTACTTGCGCTACCGGTTCTAGCGTTGATCCTGGTTTGGATCGCGACCCCCGCTACAGCGGCGACAATCGAGTTTTTCGGTTATCCGCTACAGCCTTTCGGGGCGACCGAACTGGGACGTTTGTTTGCCACGGTGTTCATTTTCGCGCTGCTCGCCGGGCATGTATTCGCATTGCGCCATGCGCCTTCGTTCGAATTGGCGTGCGCTTGCCTTTATAGCGGCAGTGCCGTGTGCGTGACCCTGGTGGGAGACTTCCTGAGCCTGTTTATGTTCTGGGAAATAATGACGCTTGCTTCGAGCGGCATTCTGTTTTCAGCCGGTACGCGCGCCGCTCACGGTGCAACACTCCGCTACCTGCTGTTGCACCTGTTCGGCGGAATGCTGCTGCTGGGCGGGATTCTGGGGACGGCTGCCACCACGGGCGAAATTGCGCTACGCCCGTTACGTGCGGATGACGCCTATACCTGGATGATGCTTGCCGGTTTTCTGATCGGCGCTGGTGCTCCCCCTTTTTCCGCATGGGTCGCCGACGCCTATCCCGAGGCGAGCCCATCCGGCACCGTATACCTGTCCGCAGGCAAGACCAAAGCTGCGGTGTTCGCGTTACTCGCCGCGTTCCCGGGAGAAGCGATGCTGATACCAATCGGCGCCTATATGATTTTTTACGGGATTATCTATGCGTTGCGTGAAAATGATATGCGCAGAATCCTCGCGTACACCACCGTCAACCAGGTTGGATTCATGCTGGTGGGCATTGGAATCGGCACTTCGCTGGCTCTCAACGGTGCTGTCGCCCACGCAGCCACACACATTGTCTACAAGGTCTTGCTCATGATGTCGGCAGGTAGCGTACTGTTCATGACCGGGAAGAGAAAATGCACCGAGCTCGGCGGCCTGTACCGCAGCATGCGTTTGACCACTGCCTGCGGGATTGTGGGCGTGTTATCCATCGCAGGGGCTCCCCTGACTTCGGGGTTCGTGTCCAAACCCATGATTATCGACGCCGCGCTCACCCAGCACCTTCCATGGCTTTGGTTCGCTCTGCTGGTGGCGTCGGCGGTGTTTTTACACGCAGGAGTCAAATTTCCGTGGTTTGTCTTCTTTCACAAGGATTCGGGGCTCAGGCCCGACGACCCGCCATGGAACATGCGTCTCGCGATGCTGGTTCTGGCGGCCTGCTGTTTGCTGACAGGGTTGTTCCCGCAATGGCTCTATGCATTGCTGCCCTGGTCTTCGGAGTATCAACCTTACACAGCCAGCCATGTCGTCACCCAGCTACAGTTGCTGGTTTTTTCCGCCATTGCTTTTTTCATGTTGCTGCCCTTGCTGCAGTGTTCACGCACCATCAGCCTGGACTTTGACTGGTTGTACCGTAGAGGCGGCGCACGGCTCTACGGCTCGTTGCTGAATCAACTGGCCACAACCGAACGGCTACGTGATGCCAGCTTGCGTCTTGTGGCAAGATTGAAACCGGCAGGCGCACCGATCGGGGAGTTGCAAAGCGGCTTGTCGATAAGATGGATGATCGCAGTGCTTGCATTGCTACTGCTACTGCATTACTTATAGTCTGGAACCTTATAACATGAGTGAGACCATGCTTCCTCCCCCGCAGACAGAAAACAAGGAACCGGTCTGAATGTTTATTCTGGGTGTAGGAGCACCAAAAACAGGGACGACCTGGCTCGCCGCGTATATAAGGCAATCACCCCGGTATGTGCGGTTTTGTGCAGAAAAAGAACAGCATGTCTGGGATCGCGTATGTATCCCATTAATGAAAGGACGGAAAAGAAAACTCCGCAGAATCTTGCAGGACTTGCTCCGTACCCGCCGCCGGTGGGACCATCTGCGGCAGTATATTGCGTTGTGGTTAATGGAAAAAATCCCGGCTTATTATTTTTACCGCCTGCAACGGACGCTTCGCAACAAGGAAAATATCACGCTGGATATCACCCCGGCTTACATGGGGCTGTCCAAAGAGGATTTCATCAAAATCAGAAACGGGCTGAAAAAATACGACATACGGACGAAAGTCGTGTTTCTCATGAGAGACCCTGTCGAAAGATGCATCAGCCACTATGAAGCAGAAGAAGCATCACGCTTGAAGCGAGGCATCAACCTGTCCGGATCGGTGTTTGCATTACCGGACAAGGCAGGGCTGAAAAAATATTGTACATTGGCAAAAAACAGGTTCAAAACAAGCTATCAAGATACGATCGCGAACCTGGAGGCTGTGTTTGCGCCGGAACAGTTGTTTTTCGGCATCTATGAAAACCTTTTCGAAGAACAGTCCATCGCCGCGCTGTCCGATTTCCTGGAATTACCCTATAATCCCGCGTTTGCCAAACGATGCATCAAGCCCGCGTTTTCCAAACGACACATCAAGCCCACACAGTACCCCGATATAAATATCGACGACGACACAAGAAGATTCATCGCCGAAGAATACAGAAGCACCTATGCGTTTTGCGCAACCCGGTTTCCGGTAACCGGAAACTTGTGGAGAGGGTTCCAGTGGATCCGGACGAACGCCCCTTCCTGACTTGTTCAGCCCCCCGCAATCAAGGGTTCCCGTTCTGATCATACGCGGAGGATCTTCATGTTTATTCTGGGTGTAGGAGCACCAAAAACAGGGACGACCTGGCTCGCCGCGTATATAAGGCAATCACCCCGGTATGTGCGGTTTTGCGAAGAAAAAGAACAGCATGTCTGGGATCGCGTATGTATCCCATTAATGAAAGGACGGAAAAGAAAACTCCGCAGAATCTTGCCGGGCTTGCTCCGTACCCCCGGCCGCCGGTGGGACCGTCTGCGGCAGTATATTGCGTTGTGGTTAATGGAAAAAATCCCGGCTTATTACTTTTACCGCCTGCAACGGACGCTTCGCAACAAGGAAAATATCACGCTGGATATCACCCCGGCTTACATGGGGCTGTCCAAAGAGGATTTCATCAAAATCAGAAACGGGCTGAAAAAATACGACATACGGACGAAAGTCGTGTTTCTCATGAGAGACCCTGTCGAAAAATGCATCAGCCACTATAAGAGCATCAGCTATCGGCACCTCAACACACAAGGAAAAGGAACCCTGGAGAAGCCTGCCCCGTACTGGTGGAAAG
Source organism: Candidatus Oxydemutatoraceae bacterium (assembly GCA_965226235.1). GTDB lineage: Bacteria > Pseudomonadota > Gammaproteobacteria > Poriferisulfidales > Oxydemutatoraceae > CAYFZO01. Next base: position 1,271,169 of record OZ245335.1, read on the forward strand.
AAGTATTTCACTTGCATGGATCAGCGTCCGCATTAGCCGATACGGCAGGACTGAAAAAATATTGTACATTGGCAGAAACCAGGTTCAAAACAAGCTATCAAGATACGATCGCGAACCTGGAGGCTGTGTTTGCGCCGGAACAGTTGTTTTTCGGCATCTATGAAAACCTTTTCGAAGAACAGTCCATCGCCGCGCTGTCCGATTCCCTGGAATTACCCTATAATCCCGCGTTTGCCAAACGATGCATCAATTCCGCGTTTGCCAAACGATGCATCAATCCCAATCTCATAAAGCACATTGATGTGGATGTCGACGACGACACAAGAAGATTCATCGCCGAAGAATACAGAAGCACCTATGCGTTTTGCGCAACCCGGTTTCCGGTAACCCGGAAACTGTGGGGCGGTTTTCAATGGCTGGACCGGGCATAGCAGAAAGCGATCGACCACTGTCGATTTATACCTCTGCGTATCTGCCGACATCCCCCAGCCATCTGCGAATAAGCTTGTCGCAAGCATCCGGGTGGCATGCCAGCATATTGCCGGATATCTTCAACACCCGCTCGAGCTGTTTCTCGTCGCGTGTCAGGTCAGCAATACGAAACTGCATCGCGCCAGTCTGTCGGGTGCCAAGAATTTCCCCCGGCCCGCGTATCTTCATGTCTTCCTGCGCGATCTCAAACCCGTTGCACGTCCGGCGCATGATGTCGAGGCGCCGCCGCGCAGTGCTCGATAACGGTGGGTGATACAGTAGCGCGCAAGTGGCTTGCTTTACGCCGCGTCCAACTCGACCGCGCAACTGATGCAATTGCGCGAGTCCGAAGCGTTCTGCATTTTCAATGACCATCAGGTTGGCGTCGGGTATATCGACACCGACTTCGATCACTGTGGTCGCAACCAGCACCTGGGCTTGCTTGCTTTTGAACCTTGCTATCGCCTGCTCTTTCTCTTCGGCATTCATCCGCCCGTGAAGCAAGGCAACGCTGACGTCGGGCATAGCCCGACATAACATTTCGAAAGTTGTCTGGGCCGTTTCGTAATACAGGGTATCTGATTTTTCAATCAGAGGGCACACCCAGTAAACCTGTCCTCCGCCGATGCAGGTTTTGCGGATGCGTCCGATGAGTTCCTTGCGGCGACTGTCCGGCAACACGATGGTTTTTACCGGCAGACGTCCGGGAGGGACTTCATCGATCACCGAGTAGTCAAGGTCGGCATACAAGGCCATAGCCAGACTCCGCGGGATCGGAGTTGCCGTCATAATGAGTTGATGTGGTTGAAGACCCCCGGCTTCTCCCCTTTGCTTGAGTGCCAGCCGCTGGTGAACTCCAAACCGGTGCTGCTCATCTACGACGATCAACGCCAGGCAATGGAATGCAACTTTTTCCTGAAACAAGGCGTGGGTGCCTACGATGATGTCGATTTCTCCGTTGCGCGCTTGATGCAGTACGGAGCGGCGTTCGGTCATTTTCTGTTTGCCTGCAAGGATACCGACACTCACTTCAAACGGATCGAACCAATCTTTCAGGTTGCGATAATGTTGCTCGGCCAGAATCTCTGTTGGGGCCATCATGGCCGCTTGACAGCTCGATTCGACTGCCTCGAGCATCGCTGCCACAGCGACAAGCGTTTTGCCTGAACCCACATCACCTTGCACGAGACGCATCATCGGCGTGTTTTTGCGAACATCGGCGCGGATAACCTCGATTACCCGGTGCTGAGCCCGCGTTAGCTCAAATGGTAATAGCCGCTGCAGCCGGTCGAACAGCTTCCCTTCAGGTTGCAGTGTCCGCGCAAACTGCCTCCGGGTCTCGCTGCGCATGCGCTTGAGGCTTAGACATTGCGACAGCATCTCTTCGAAGGCAAGCCGCTTTTGCATCGGGTGTTGCTTGTTTTGCAGCAGTTCAATGTCGGAGTCGGCAGGAGGGCGGTGGACGTAGAGGATGGCTTCTTGCAGGGAAAACGACAACTCTGCGTCCATGTAGTCGGCCGGTAACAGTTCTTCAAGGCCGTTTCCCGGCTTTGACAACCACCGCAACGCAGCGTCAGTAAATTTCCGCAGGTTGAATTGACTAATACCTTCGGTAGTCGGGTAAACGGGGGTGTAGCCGGTTGCCGGGCAGCTTTTATCGTAAGGGCCTACGAACTGGTAATCAGGATGAATCATTTCAAGCCGGGGGGTGCTCCCCTGGACCTTGCGCAATACACCGAAGCAACGGATGCGGCTCCCCGGACGCAGACTGCTTTGCTGTGCACCCGAGAAGTGGAAAAAGCGCAGCGACAACTCGGCGGTACCATCGTCGATGACAACCAGCAACATGCGCCGCCCCCGGTAAACAACCCGATTTTTTACGACATTGCCTTCAACCAGGGCCTCCTGGCTGGCGTGCAGCAAAGAGATGGGGCTGATCCGGGTTCGGTCCTGGTAATGGTCCGGCAGGTGAAAAAGCAGATCCTCAACATGGCAGATGTGGAGACGTTTCAGCTTTTCTGCGACCACCCTGCCAACGCCTTGAAGCTCGGTGATGGGCGTCATAACGAGCAACTATATGGCGGGCAAAAAATTACTTCCCAATCACCATGATCGCATCCGCCTCGATACGTGCCCCTCGCGGCAGGGACGCCACACCAACGACGGCACGCGCCGGGTAAGGGCGCGCAAAATACTCTCCCATTATTTCATTCACATGCTGAAAATTTTCAAGGTCGGTAAGGAACACGTTCAGCTTGACGATATCATCCAGACCGCCGTTTGCGGCCTCGGCGACCGCCTTCAGGTTGTCAAAAACCCTGCGAATATGCACTTTGATATCGCCTTCGACCAGTTCCATCGTATCGGGTTCCAGCGGAATCTGACCCGAAAGGTAAACGACGTTATGTACAACGACCGCTTGCGAGTAGGCACCAATCGCCTGCGGTGCCGTTTGCGTGTCGATAATGCGTTTGCTCATGGAAGTGCCTCTGGAAAATCAATTGGCTAACCAAGCCAGGGTTATCTTACGCGCGACACCTGAACATCCTTTGAAACACTGCGTATCTTGCGAATGATATCGGCCAGATGCTTGCGGTTCTTGACGCTGATCGTGAAATTCAGCAATGCCATTGCGCCAGGACGTTCTTCGATCGATATATTTTCGATATTCGAGCCCATCTGCGCGATCTTGTCCGCAATGACCGCGAGCATCCCGCGACGATGGTGGGTAACGGCGCGAATCGCGGCCGAGTATTCCGCCCCGGGCGGTTCGTTTTTCGACCACTGTAGTAGAAGATCCTGTCCATTTTTCGTGTTGTGTCGGTTGATATTGTGGCAGTTGTCACGATGCACGACCAGACCCTTCCCCAAATTCAGGATTCCGATGATGCTGTCCCCCGGGATCGGGTGACAACACTTTGCGTACGTAACTACGATACCTTCGGTCCCGGTGATCTCGAGCGGGGTTTCTGCAACGTGGCGATCCTGGAACGGCTCGAGTAGCCTCCGGGTAATCAATGAAGGTATCTGGTTTCCCAGACCGATCTCGCGGAATAACTCCTCCGAGTGTTTGAGGCCAAGTTCCCGCAACACGGTTGACCATTGCCCGGACCTGATTTCATCGAGTCTGCTGCCGTGGCTGCTGAGCGCGTTGTCCAGCAGGCGCTTGCCAAGCTTGACGGAAGATTTGTCGCTGGTCTTTTTCAGGCAGTTATGAATCGCGGCACGTGCCTTTGCCGTGACCGTAAATCCCAGCCACAACGGCGTCGGACGCATCTTTTTATCGGTGACGATTTCGACGCTCTGCCCGTTTTTAAGCTCGGTGCTCAAAGCGGCGTGGCGATTGTCTATCAGTGCTTTCGCGCAGGACAGCCCGATGTCGGTGTGTACCGCGAAAGCAAAATCAAGCGCGGTCGCACCGCGCGGCAGGTTCATGATCTCCCCTTGCGGCGTAAACACATACACCTCATCGGGGAACAGATCGACCTTGACGTTTTCAAGAAACTCAGCCGAACTGCCGGCGTGTCTATGCAACTCCATCAGGCGGTGGGTCCATGCCTGCGCTAACGAATGACCTTTGCCGCTGCCGCCTTCGCCGGTTTTGTACATGGCGTGCGCGGCGATGCCCTGCTCGGCGACATGATCCATATCCTGGGTGCGGATCTGGATTTCCATGGGTGCCGCGTGCGTGCCGAACAGCACCGTATGCAGTGATTGATAGCCGTTGCTTTTGGGGATGGCGATATAGTCCTTGAAGCACCCCGGCTTCGGTGTATACAAGCTGTGAACGAGACCCAGCGCACGGTAGCAATCATCGACGCGATCGACGATCAACCGCAAGGCAAACAGATCAAGGACTTGCGAAAACTTCAAATGCTTTTCCCGCATTTTTTTGTAAACGCCGTAAACGCTTTTGCGCCGACTCTCGATTTCATGGGAAATGTCCGCCAGCGCAAGAAGCTTATTGATGCTACGTTCCATGCCGATCATCAGCTTTTTGCAGCGCCGCTCACTTTTCTTGATCGCTTCGGACAACCCCCGATAGCGCAACGGGTACAGTGTCTTGAATCCCAACTCTTCGAATTCACGGCGCAGTCTGTCCATGCCGAGACGTTGCGCGATCGGCGCGTAGATCTCGAGCGTCTCTCTGGCAACAAGCTTTTGCTTGTGCGCGGAGAGATGGCGCAGGGTACGCATATTGTGCAGTCGATCGATCAGCTTCAGTAAAATCACGCGCCGGTCTTTCGACATGGCGAGGATCATCTTCTGGAAGTTGGCAGCCTGGCTGGATTCCCGGGTTGCGAACTGCAGGTGGTCTATCTTGCTTACACCGTCGACAATTTTTGCGACTTCGGCGCCAAACTTCCTGGCGAGCCGATGTCTCGTAATATGGGTATCTTCCAGGACATCGTGCAGGATCCCGGCGATGATGGTCGTGGCGTCAAACCGCAGTTGCGCCATCAGTTGAGCGACTTTTACCGGATGGGAAATATAGGGTTCTCCAGACATACGCATTTGCCCGCTGTGCGCTTTGGCACTGAACAAATAAGCCTGGCGGATCGCGTCTATGTCCTGGGGTGAGAGATAAGCCTCGAGCGTGGTTTCAAGCTCATCAAGCAACTCGCCGCCCTCCACCTCGGGCAACGGGCGACCGGTCTTGTTCCCGGAACGTTTGTGCAGCAACGACCTGCCGGCATCTCCTCCGATTCTTCCAGCCGCATCAGAAGAAGTTGCGGAACGAGCGCGCATGGTTGCCAATCAGCAACCCCAATTGCAGATCATGCTTCTCCTCATCGGGGTGCTTTCCGGAAATGAATCCTGCTATGGGATGGCCTATCCTGTGGTGTCGGTATCGGTTTTTTTCGCATTGCCGCCGTTGGTTCCTGTAACGGGCAAATCGATCTCTTCGCTCGTGAATGCAGCGCCCTGCAGGGTGCTTTCCTTTTGGCCCGGATTCACCCCGACACCGCTACCGTTCTCGCCCTGTGGATGACCCTCCACCGAATCGGTCGCCTTCGGCGGCAACATGCCCGCCGAGGGTTCAGCGCCACCCGGAGCAACTTCATCCTCCTCTATCTCGCCAAGCGCACGGGCCATGTTTCTTTGATTCATGAGCCCATGGTTGATCAACTCAGCCAACTCCGAGTCTGCGGTGGCGTCTTTGATCAGCGGTTCGGTGAAGACCTCCTTGCCAACCAGACCAGCGGCAATCTCACGCAGTGCGATAATGCTCGACTTCTCGCCGCTGTCTTCGATCCGGGGGGTGCTCCCCTCCTGTAATTGCCGCGCCCTGCGGCTCGCAACCAACACCAACTGGAAGTGGTTGCTGATTTTCTCCAGACAATCCTCAATAGTAATCCTTGCCATGTTTCCCTCCGTAATACGCTTAATCTGTCCATTGTAGGCATTGCCTGCTCAAGATCAATGGGGATCAGCTCATGGATGGATCCCCATCGATCCTTCGCAGCGCTGTTTCGACCAAGGCCAACTCGGTCTGGGTGGGTGGCTGGTTCAGCAATAATCGTTTCAGGGCCTTGCAGGTGGTGTCAAAGTCTTCGTTGACAATCCGCGCGTCAAATTCTCCGTGGTGGCGTATTTCTTCGCGTGCCTTGCCAAGTCGGTACCCTATAGCTTCTGGGGAATCCTGGCAACGTCGTTGCAGGCGAGCTTCCAGCGATTCGATCGAAGGCGGCAAGATGAATATGGAGAAGGCGCTTGCAAAATTGCGCTTGACCTGTTGCGCGCCCTGCCAATCAATTTCAAGCACGATCGAAATCCCTTCGGCAATTTTTTTTTCGACCTCATCTCGCGCGGTGCCATAGAAATGCCGAAAAACTTCGGCATGCTCGAGAAAACGCCCGGCGTCTTTCATCCGGTGAAACTCCTGGGCGGAAACAAAATAATAGTCGCGACCGTGCTTCTCGTTTTCTCGTGGAGGGCGCGTCGTGTAAGAGACCGAGACACGAAACAGCGGCAGGTCGGCCAGCACCCGTTTCAGCAGCGAGGTTTTCCCGACGCCCGAGGCACCCGCAACTATGAACAGCTTCCCGGTCACAAATCCTGGATCACGTCACGGGGCCGGCTATTTTCTCCAGAACATCGGGGTGAATACTACCAGCAGGGTGAATATTTCGAGCCTGCCGAGCAGCATCGAGACACACAACAGCCATTTGTCGTAGGTGCCCAACCCAACGTAGTTTTCGCTTACCTGCCCCAGCCCGGGACCCAGGTTGTTCAGGGTCGCGGCGACCGCGGAAAACGCAGTGACTTCGTCGACGCCGGACACCATCAACAACATGACCATCAGGGTGAACACACCGATATAGGCAGAAAAAAAACCCCAGACCGCGTTCATAACCCGTGGCTCGACATTCTTGCCGTTGATCTTCACCGGAACCTCGGCTTTGGGGTGCAGGAGACAAACCATTTCACGCACGCCTTGCTTGATCAACAGCCAGATCCGGATCACCTTGATGCCGCCACCGGTCGATCCGGCGCATCCGCCGACGAAGCTTGCGGAGAGTAACAGCGCGGTCAGGAATGTCGGCCACTCGCTGTAATCGGTCGTGGTAAAGCCGCTGGTCGTGGCAAAAGAAACCGCCTGGAAAACGCCATGGTAAAAAATTTTCACATCGCCGTCGGCCTGCACCAACAGGTATACGCTGACGATAGCCAGCAACACACACACCACCGAGAGATAAACCTTGAATTCGCTGTCTTGGCGATAGGGTACCAAAGTGCGCTTCCGTAGCGCCAGAAAATGCAAGGCAAAATTGGCTGCGGAAATCAACATGAAAACAACCGCGACGATATTGATCCTGACGCTGTCAAAATAGCCAATGCTCTGGTCATGCGTAGAGAATCCGCCGATGGCGATTGTCGAAAACCCGTGACAAACCGCGTCGAAAGCGTCCATGCCAGCCAGGTAATAACTGCCAGCGCACAGGACCGTAAGCAGCAGGTACACATACCACAACGCTTTGGCAGTTTCGTGGATGCGCGGCGTGATCCTGGTATTCTTGATCGGCCCCGGCGTTTCGGTTTTATACAATTGCATTCCACCGACACCCAGCATCGGCAGCACCGCAATGGCCAGAATGATGATGCCCAGCCCACCCAGCCACTGCAAAAACTGTCGGTAGAACAGAATCGCACGTGGCAGTTCATCAAGCCCTGTCAACACAGTCGCGCCGGTGGTCGTCAGTCCTGAAACCGACTCGAAAACCGACTCGACAAACCCGATATCCGGCTGTTCTCCCAGATAAAACGGCAAGGCCCCGAATAAGCCGAGCACCACCCAAATCAGCACCGCCGACAAAAACCCATCGCGCAGCCGCAGATCTTTCGTGGCATTGCGCGCAGGGAACCACAGCACCAGACCCGTGCCGGCAGTGATCCCGAAGGCAAGGATAAACGGTGACGATTCGCTTTCCGCGTAAAGCAAACCGACCAATACCGGTATCAGCATCGCCACGCTGAAGAGAACCAGCAGCGCGCCAATCACTCTTTGCACGGATAGTAGATGCATCAGATGAAAGTGGCGCTGACCTGGAAAAGCTTTTCGACTTCCGGGATGCGGCGTTTGTCGCTTAAAAACAGGATGACGTGATCGCCGGGCTCGATCGTCACGTTGTGATAGGCCATAAAGATCCTGTCGCCACGAACCACGGCGTTGATGGTGGCGTCGCGGGGGGGGCGAATGTCCTGCACCCTGCGTCCAACCAGTTGCGATGTACTGGAGTCGCCGTGGGCGATGCCTTCGATCGCTTCAGCCGCACCGTATCTTAGCGAGTGCACCTTGACCAGATCGCCCTTGCGAATGTGGCGCAACAACGCTCCGATGGAATCCTTCTGGGGTGAAATGGTGATGTCTATGCTGCTTTCGCGCATCATTTCGACGTAGCTGGTGCGATTGACCAGCGCCATGACCTTGCGCGCTCCCAGATGCTTGGCAAGCATCGCCGACAGGATGTTGTCCTCATCGTCGCTGGTCAACGCGCAAAACACATCGGCATGGTCGATATTTTCTTCCCGCAGGATTTCTTCGCTCGAGGCATCGCCATGCAATACCAGCACGTGATTGAAATACTCGGCGAGATAGCTTGCGCGAGACTGGTCCTGCTCGATGATCTTGACCTTGTACCTGCCGTTGAGCGTTTCAGCCAGATGCGCGCCGATTCGACCGCCGCCGGCAATCACAATACGCGAGTAACGCTCCCTGGCGTTGCGCAAAGCCAGGGTGATCTCAGGGACATGCTCAGGCGCCGCAAGGAAGAATATTTCGTCGTTGCTGTGCAGACGGGTCGTTCCGCCAGGGATGATGAACTCGGTGTCACGATAGATCGCGGATATGCACACTTCCACGTCAGGCAGCAGGCTGGGGATATCGCCTACCTGCCTGTCGATCAATCGACCGCCACGCTCCGCTTTCATCGCGACCATCAACAAGTACCGCCTGGCAAACTCGACGACCTCGAACGCGCCAGGATAGTCGATCAGCCGCGCGATGTTTTCCGACACCAGCCGCTCGGGGTTGATCAGCATATCGATCGGCACCGCGTCCTTTTTGAACAGCAGGTCGCTATGGTCGAGATACTGCGTCGAATGAATGCGGGCAATTTTTTTCGGGGTGTTGAATATGGTATTCGCAACCCGGCAGGCAACCATGTTGACTTCATCGCTGGGGGTCAACGCGATCAGCATGTCGGCGTTCTCGGCATCGGCGCTCTGCAGCACGTCGGGGTGCGAAGGAAATCCGGAAACTATCTTGAGATCGGCTTGTTCCTGGTACCGTCTGAGCTTTTCGATGTCCTCATCTACCAGCGTGATATCGTTCGCTTCGTCGGCGAGGATGCGCGCGAGCGACCCGCCTACGTGGCTTGCACCGAGAATGATGATCTTCATCAGCCCTTGTTGCCGTCATGCAAGGGAATATACAGCGAGCGCAACTTTCTGTAGAGATTGGAACGCTCCATGCCGATTTTTTCTGCCACCCGACTGACGCTACCGTTAGCGAGTCTGAGTTGATGCATCAGGTAGGCGCGCTCGAAAATCGCGCGGGCTTCCCGAATCGGCTTGCTCATCGCCTGCTCTACCCAGATACGGGTTTCATCACCGTCGGCAGTCAGCTTTTCCAGCAACTCTTCGACCTCTTTCAGGGAAACATCCCCGTCTCCCCCTTCTTCCAGCAAACGGCACACGAACTCGTTGAGTTCATCCAGGTTATTCGGCCAGTCATGGTGCAGCATGCGGTTTTGCGCTGCGATGGAAAAACGCCGATAGGACAACTGACGCTGCTGACACCAGTAGTCGGTACAGGCACTGATCAACTCCGGCATATCCTCCACATGGTCCCGCAACGCGGCAACGGCGATTTCTACCACGTCCATCCCGCTATCGCCGGCAAGTTCCGGGAGCGTGTTGGAACCGGTAATGATCAGCCGCGCCCGGCCAGGTTTGAACCTGTCAGCAAACAGCACCATGGCCTGGCGCGTCGACGGTGGCAACTCGTTGGCGTGTCGTACTACCAAAGTGCCGGACGAGGTTTTTGCCAACGTCGCGAGGAAAGTCTTTTCATCCATCACGGCACCGTGCAAAGAAGCAAACGCGCCGCTACGTCCGTCGCCAAGGGAATGAATATACCGTGCCAGAGCCGTCTTCCCGGTACCGGGCTCACCGACGATCGATACGTTGCTGCCACTTTGCGCAAGCTGTATCGCCTGCTTGCGCAGGGCACGCGTCGCTTCGCTTTGGCCGACGGGTTCCCGGATCGGCGGCAGCGCCGTTTGCGGCTCGATCCGGTCCGACAGCGCCTGATATACGCTTTGCAACAGCTTCGCCGTGGTGAGCGGTTTCTCGATGAATTCATATGCGCCCAGACGGGTCGCTTCTATGGCGGTTTCTACTGTGCCGTGCCCCGACATAATGATCACGGGCGTAGCAAGCGGCGCTGTTTTCTGCCAGTCTTTCAGCAAGCTGATGCCGTCTTCCCCCGGCATCCAGATATCGAGCAGCACCAGGTCAGGACGCTGCCTGATGAATTGAGCCCGCGCCTGACGCGTATCGCGCGCGGTACTCACTTCAAATCCCTCGTCCCTGAGAATGTCTTCGACCAAGGCACAAATATCCGGCTCGTCGTCAACAACGAGTATCTGAATGGCGCTCATGCGACGCTTCCTGTAGCGGCTTTCGATATCGGCCTCATGTTAAAACAGGGCAGCGTCACCGTAACCAGCGCGCCACCCTGCACAAGGTTGGCGACCTTGATTTTCCCATTGTGTTCTTCAGTGATCTTCTTGACGATCGCCAGCCCCAACCCTTGGCCTTTGATCTTGGAAGACACATAGGGTTCGAAGATCCTCTCCATCAGGTTTTTATCAAAACCCGGACCATTGTCACTGACACTGACCTCCACCAGGTCAAACGGTACCTGTCGCGCCCGGGTTTTGACGCGGATACGACCCTCGGGTTTTCCCGCGAGCGCTTCGCTGGAATTTTTCAGCAGATTGTGTAGCAGTTGCCTCAGACGCGCATCATCGCCCGCTATTGGCGGGTTTCCCGCATCCAGATCAAGTTCGAGAGAAAAGTTCGCGGGAGAATAAAGCTCGCAGACATCCCGCACGATGCGGTTGATTTCAAGTGGGGTCAACTCCGATGGGAAGCTATGCGAGTACTGGCTGAACTCGTCGACCATCTTCTGCATCGACTGCACCTGATCGACTATCGTATTGGTGCAGCGTTTCAGAAACTCCGCGCTGGTGCCACCCAGTTGCTTTGCCAGCTTGGTGTGCAGGCGTTCCGCCGCCAGTTGTATCGGGGTCAGGGGGTTCTTGATTTCATGCGCCATGCGGCGCGCGACTTCTTCCCATGCGGTTTCTCGACTTGCCTGCACCGTTTCGGTTACGTCGTTGAAGACGATGACGTAACTGCCGCTCGGGATGGTGGCAACGTGGAGGGTCAACGTTTTGTATTCATCTCCGACGAACAGGCCAAGCTCCTGCTTCCACTCGGTTCGACCGCTCTTGATCGGAGCAAGCACGCGCTCGCAGAGACCTCTCAACACCGGGTTGTCGGCGCTCGGGCACAACGGGCGACCCAGCAGTCCGGAAAACCGTATATCCAGAATCTTTTCAGCCGCCGGATTGGCCGTCTGCAGCACAAACTCGTCGTCGAGACTGAGTACCCCGGAGGAAATACCTTCCAGTACCGTATGCAGGTGCGCGCTTTTGTTCTCGATCAAGCGCTGGTTGGCTTCATTGACGTCACGGGCATGCGCCAGACGCGCGGTCATTTGATTGAAGGAGTCGACCAACTGCCCAAGATCATCCTTCGAAGATGCGTCAAGCTGAATGTCCAGCTTGCCGCTTCCCACGTCGCGCGTGGCGTTGGTCAGCATCGCAATCGGGCGCATCAGGCTCGCCGAAGAATAAAACGCCAGCCATATTGCGTAGAGTACCCCGGACAGCAGTACCAAGGTCAGTATCGCGACCAGCATCGATTGCAGCGCTTCGCGAAGATAAAAAAGACGGTCGTACTCACGGTAAGCGCTCTGGACGTTGGCTGCCAGGGAATTGACGCGTTCGGACATCGGATACAGCACCTGAAGCAGACGATTTTCTGCTTCCACCCCGGTCTGGTTGAGCGGAAATACCAAGCGTGCAAACAGACCGCTGTCCGTAATATAGTCCACGCCAAGATAGGGTCGTCCCTGTGAGGTTTCACCCAACGCTTCGGCGCCAGGCAGGTTGGGCAGCAGACTTGCTTCTCCCGTGCTCACCGAAGCGACGATATTCTGGTTGTTGCTGATAATCGACATCTCGCTCGCGCCGCTTTTAGACAACAAGGACGGTAGTACGTAAGACGACAACTCATCGGGGGTATCGTTCAGTTCGCTGACGATCGGGCTGACCATCCGGCGATACTGCTCGAGCTGGATTTCAAGCGAATACCGACTGAGCTCGAGGGCGTCGCTCAGAGCCGCCTCGATTTTTACATCAAACCAGGAATCGACGCTTTTGGTAACCAGCCAGGTCGAAAACACATACAGCATCGCCGCCGGCACCAACACCAGCGAAACCAGCGATACCGTCAGCTTCATCGTTAACCGGGACCCGGCCTGTTTGCGCAGGCACCTGCGGGTCAGGCTGACGAAGTTGATGATGATCAGCACAAGAAACACCCCCGCCAGCAGTATGTTCGAGCCGAAAAACCACCAGCGGTAACGATCAAATCGCTCAATGTCGGCTACCAACCCCGCCAGCAGGGTCAGAGACAGCACCAGCAATACGGTGAGTAGAATGATCGACGGGGTGGTTCCGGAGCGCAGGGTGCTCATGGAAAAGTTCAGAGCCTCAGTTCAAGGGCCAGGCGTACCAGTTCGAAGACAGCTTCCACGTTTGGGAAAAAAACCTCTTGAGGCGTAGCGGCAACGGGAGTTCTTTGTGAATCAACCGAATGCGAACGAGGATCCGCGTGTCGGGAGACCTGTCCACGATTGCTTGATTGATCAGGGGGATTTGTCGATGGTTGCCCAATGCAGCCAGCGCGCTGGGCAGGTTGGCAAAGCTCGACGTTGTGTCAAAGGTCAAGTCGCGAACCACGTATTTTTTCGTCAGCGCGTGAAAACTGATCCGGCGGACAATTTCCAGGTTTACGCTGGTTTCGTCCGGTAGCCATTGCTTGCGTCTGGCAATTTTCACGTCGGTGGCGAAGAATAAATCAACCCCTTTGTCCAGTGCCACTTGCGCCTGTTCCGGCAGCCGAATGTCCGCAACAACGTTCAGGTAAAGCGTCTCCTGCTTTGTAACGATGTCAGCGGTGGTAATCTCGATCGTGTCAGCAAGAGGAGAATCGAAACCCGCCAACGCCAGGGAGATCGCTCCCACCACCTTGATCGCCCGGACACGATGATGAAACCGCCAGCGTGATGACGTGGCAGAGATGGTTGGCGGGTCTATAAGCATCTTGAAACGGCGCGTGATGCCTTCATCGCGCACTGTGAAACAATTCACTTTATTGTTTCCTCCCAAAAAATCAATGGAATGTATGAGTCCACCACAGATGGGATAACCGCGGCAGGCGCTGGGTGAGCATTTGGCAGGGTGTTCGGTTATCGATTCCTCGGTGTGGTCTCTGCCCATTATAGCGATCATGGTAGCCTGGCAAGCACTTGCGGTCATTGGTACCGTCGGCTATGTCGAGGAACGTAGGTGCGACGCAGGACTCCCCTTGAACTCGGCAAACAAGGCATTCGCCCGTGCATACAGTCGCTCGGCGTCATCGCCAATCACGCAAAAATGCCCCATCTTGCGACCTGGCTGCGCTGTTGCCTTGCCGTACAGGTGCAGTTTCAGATCCGGGCAACGTAGCAGAACGTCCCACGGTGGTTCGCCCGCTTTCCACAAGTCTCCGAGCAGGTTGATCATGACCGCCGACAAGGTCAGGTCAGTGCTGCCGATTGGCAACCGACACATTGCCCGCACTTGCTGTTCGAACTGCGAAACGACACAGGCATCCAGCGTGTAATGCCCGCTGTTATGTGGGCGCGGAGCGATTTCGTTGACCAGCAATCGCCCATCCGCGGTAATAAAGAACTCAACCCCGAGCACCCCGCAATAATCCATCGCTTCGACCAGCGCGATAGCCACTTCCCGCGTGGCATCGCTCAACGAAGAGCTGATACGCGCAGGGACGGTGCTTGAATGCAGAATGCCGCCGCGATGCTCATTGCACGCGGCCGGGTAGCATTTCACCTGACCTCCACTGGCGCGCACGACCATGACCGAAACCTCACGCTCAAGCTCGACCTTCTCCTCCAGGATATTCTCGCGCATGCTAAAAGCAGCCACCTTTTCCACAACATCGTCGACCGTCCCCACCTCGGATTGGTACTTGCCGTCATAACCCCAGCGCGCGCTTTTCAATATGTACGGTGGCGTCGCGGCGGCGGACAGGCGCTCAAATGCAGCCACCGCGTCGCTGCCCTCGCGGATCGCCTCGAAGGCAACCGTCTCGATACCGATCCTGTGCATGAAGCGCTTTTCGGCAATGCGATTCTGCGCGATGGCAAGCGCATTCGAAGCAGGCGAAATCAGGACCCGATCCTGCAGGTATTCAACCGCACCCACCGGTACATTTTCAAACTCGACCGTCACCGCTGTGCAGTGGCGAACCAGTCTGTCCAAAGCGGCATTATCTTCGTATGGCGCACAGACGTGCCGGTACGCAATCTGTCCGGCGGGGCTTTGTGAATCCGGATCGAACACCACCGTGCGGTACCCCATGGCCTGCGCCGCCATCACAAACATCCGCCCCAACTGCCCCCCACCCAGAATGCCCAGGCAACCACCGTCAGCGGTGGAAGGCAGGATAGCCTTGTCATTCACCTTCATGTAACCCGCAATATCCTTCCGGTAGATCAATCAGCGAAGCGGGTGCGCCATTGGCTCTCGCCCAGTCGGCAACCGCCCCTGGCCGGTTCACTCCGGCAGCAGCATTCGCTTCACTTTCTCGCTTTGCTGCTCCCGGAACGCCTCCAGTTTGTGCAGCAAATCGTCGCGGTCGCCGGCAAGCATCGCACACGCAAACAAGCCCGCGTTGGCAGCTCCCGCCTCGCCGATGGCGAATGTGGCAACCGGCACCCCTCGGGGCATCTGCACGATAGACAGCAGTGAGTCCTGACCGGACAGATGGCGCCCCGGCACCGGGACCCCAAGCACCGGCACCGGTGTCATCGCGGCAATCATCCCCGGCAAGTGTGCCGCGCCTCCAGCGCCGGCAATGATACACCTGAGGCCACGCCCGAGCGCCTGCTTTGCGTACTCGGCCATCAGGTCGGGCGTACGGTGTGCGGAAACAACTTTTTTTTCATAGGCGATAGAGAAATGATCGAGTGAGCCGGCCGCTTGTTTCATCACTGGCCAATCGCTGTCGCTACCCATCACGATGCCGACTACAGGGGATTCCCTTCGCTCCTGCAAGTCCTGGTGCCTGTTGTCGCTATCTCTATCCATCGCAGTGTCGACTACAGAAGCCGACTGCAGGAACATGACCCGCGACAATAACCTATGATCTCGTACATGTTCACAAGCAAGGAACGAAAATGTATTCTACATAAACCGCTTGCAAATTGCCGCTGGAACGGTTGCGTTCATCAATCGGGGGCGAAGCCGAGGAAATGCATTCCCAGACCCGAACCGGACACGAATCAACGAGGCTCGACCGGATGATCGGCAACCTGCCCCTGCTCAAGCGCGGCAAGGTCCGCGACATCTATGCAATTGACGAAGAACGTATTCTGATTGTTGCCAGCGACCGCCTGTCGTGTTTCGACGTCGTATTACCCGATGAAATTCCGGGCAAAGGCAGCATACTCACACGAATCAGCAACTTCTGGTTCGACAAGACCCGTAAGATCGTTCCGAATCACCTGGTTGACACCCCCATGGACGAGGTGCTGCCAGGCGCGCAAATCACCGACGAACTGCGCGCACGCAGCGTTGTCGCCAAAAAACTGACACCGTTACCGCTGGAGGCAATCGTGCGCGGCTACCTGGCGGGTTCCGGTTGGAACGACTACTGTGCCACGGGCGCTATCTGCGGAATCGCTTTGCCGGCGCGGCTGAAACTCGGACAGCCACTGCCCCGGCCACTGTTCACCCCTTCTACCAAAGCCACGGACGGACACCACGATAGCAACCTGCCTTTCACAAGAATCATTGACTTGATCGGCAAACAACTTGCTGAAAAGGTACGGGAGACCGCTCTTGAAATCTATCGCGTCGGCACCACCTACGCGCGTGAACGCAACCTCATCGTCGCTGATACCAAGCTCGAGTTCGGCGTCGATGAAAACGGAGAACTGGTGTTGATCGACGAAGTGCTGACCCCGGATTCATCGCGCTTCTGGCCCCGCGAGCAATATCGCCCCGGCGTGTCGCCGCCTGGCCTCGACAAGCAGTTTGTGCGCGATTACCTGGAAGAGACCGGGTGGAACAAACATCCACCAGGACCTCTTCTGCCACGGCAGATTATCGACGCGACAGCGGAAAAATACCGCCGGATTCAAAGCTTGCTGCTAGGCGACGATTGATCTGCCTCGTGTAACCGTGACCGCCGCTCATTCATCAGCCAGTCCGCACCGTGGCTGGCGGCGGGCAACGAGCTTCACGCAAAAGCACCGGTAATGGCGACAAGTGAAGGGGGTATTCGTCACCGCGACTGACACCGGCGCCGGAAAAACAACGCTGCTGTGCCGGCTGATTCCGCTACTGGAGGAGACCGGTTGCGTGCTGCACATTTCCAAACCCGTCGAGAGCGGGTGCGCAATCAAGAATGGTCGTCTGGTTGCTTGCGATGCGACGGCTCTGGCAGCCGCTTCACGCCGGAGCCTCGCACCGGAGCAGGTTTGCACGTACCGCTTGCGAAATTTTGCTTCGCCTGCAAGGGCGGCCCGGTTGGAAGGAATGGAACTGACGGTGCAAAAACTAGCCGCCGCATGTGCCGCGAATATTGACCGGGATGGTGCTTTCCTGCTTGTAGAGGGCGCTGGCGGGTTGTACTCGCCGATCGCGCGCGACGGACTCAACGCCGACCTGGCCTGCCACCTTGGACTGCCTTTGCTGATCGTGGTCGAGGACCGCCTGGGCTGCATAAACCATGCACTGTTAACCTTGGAAACCGCGCGCCGCAGAGGCCTGCGTGTCATCGCGCTCGTCGTCAACCAGACGCAGCCTGTCAGCAACGCGGATACCGACAATTTCGCGGAATTAAAAACCCTCGCCGACGTGGCGATGTTCAGGTCAAACCATATCAAAGGCAAACGGCCAGCCCCGACCAGGGAAATGACGGCGCTCGCGCGACATATACTCGATTGGCAAAGGTAGCCTGGGGGCCTCCAGGCACTGAAAATGCGCCGTTGCCTTTGAAGGGAACAGGCAACGGCGCGGCCTGAATGCCTGCGCCGTCAGGCGCGAGCAATCATAGGTAATAAGACCTTTCGTCGTGCTGGGTGATATCGAGCCCCTCGTCTTCTTCGCTTTCCTCGACCCTCAGCGGGGTAACCAGGGCGACCAGTTTCAACGCAACCCAGGTGAACACGGCGGTCCAGATCACCGCGAACAAAACGCCGATCAGTTGCGTCATCAATTGCTCGCCAGCCGGCCCCTCCAGACCCACGCCGCCGAACTGTTCTGCGGCAAGCACGCCGACCAGCAAGGTGCCGAGCGCTCCTCCGATACAGTGCACCGGAAACACGTCGAGGGAATCATCTATCCGCAGCTTGCGCTTGATAAACTGCGTCGCAAAATAACAGACGCCACCGGCCGCGGCGCCTATAATCAACGCGCCCATCGGCCCAACGTACCCGGAAGCCGGCGTGATCGTACCGAGACCGGCAACCATGCCGGTCACGATACCCAGAACGCTGGGCTTACCGTACTTGATCTTCTCTAACAACGCCCACATCAGCGACGCCGTCGCGGCACTGATATGCGTAACCAGCATCGCCATACCCGCGTCTGCATTGGCGGCAACGGCACTGCCGGCATTGAAGCCGAACCAGCCAAACCACAGCATCCCTGCCCCTGTCACGGTAAGTACCAGGCTGTGCGGTGGCATCGCAACCTCCGGGAACCCATGCCGCTTCCCGAGTACGACGGCGGCTACCAGCGCCGCCACGCCAGCGGTAATATGCACTACCGTACCGCCGGCAAAGTCAAGCAGACCCATTTGCCCAAGCCAGCCGCCCCCCCAGACCGAGTGACAAACCGGAACATAGACCAACAATAGCCACAGCAAGGTGAAAAGAACAACTGCCGAAAATCTCATTCTCTCGGCAAACCCGCCGACGATCAGTGCCGGAGTAATTGTCGCGAAAGTCAACTGGAACATGACAAACACGGTCTCCGGAATGGCACCCTCGGTGGCTTCCCGGGTAACGCCCGCCAGCAGCACATGTTCGAAGCCGCCGATGATTGCGTTCAGCCCCCCCCCGTCGCCGAACGCCAGACTGTAGCCGACAACCAGCCAGAATAACGTGGCGAGACAAACGATCGTAAAGCACTGCATCATCACCGACAGGGCGTTCTTGCTTCTCACCAGACCGGCATAAAACAGCGAGAGCCCCGGGATCGTCATGAACAGAACCAGTGCCGTCGAAGTCAAAAGCCAGGAAGTGTCGCCAGGACTGGTCGCGGCGGAAGCGGTGACCGGCAGGGCGAGCGTGAAAGCGGCAACGATTGGTTTCTTCATGGTGAAAAATCTCATGGCGTGATGTCCTGCAAAATCAGAGCGCGTCCGCGCCTGTTTCCCCGGTACGAATACGGATTGCCGTCTCGAGATTCTGGACAAATATCTTGCCATCGCCGATGGTGCCGGTCGCCGCAGTTCGCAGGATGGTGTTGGTAACCTGTTCACAAATATCGTCCGAAACCGCTATTTCGAGTTTTTTCTTCGGCAGAAACTTCACCTCGTACTCGGTACCCCGGTAGTGCTCGGTGTGTCCCTTCTGGTTCCCAAAGCCCACTGTATCGGTCACGGTGATGCCTTTTACACCGATGGCGGACAATGCTTCCTGAACCGGGGCCAGCTTGCTGGGTTGAATAATGGCGGTGACTATTTTCATGAAAACCTCCGGTTGATACCTTGCGTCAAGGCAACATGTTTGTGAATTATGCCCGAGAAAGTCAACCAATGAATAAAATACGTTATGATTTAGATATTATTTTATTTGATATGCTCCTGCCTCAAGGCGACCCGCGATGACCTTGCACCAACTGAGGATTATAGCCGCGCTGATCAGCAACCGTCTCAACGTTTCTGTGGCGGCCAACGAGCTCTACCGAGGGCAATCCGCGTTGAGCAACCAGTTGCGCCTTCTGGAAGAGGAGTTTGGCGGAAAGCTGTTCGAGCGGCACGGAAAGCGTCTGACAAAACCGACCCTGCTGTGCAAAGCGCTATTGCCCGAAATCAAATGCATGCTGATTGCGGAAAAAAATGTCAAATCCCTGGCCAGGGAACACGCAAACCCCGACAAGGGCGAGTTGAGAATCGCGACCACACATACGCAGGCACGTTATTTTCTACCGAAGGCCATTGCTGAATTTCTTGCCCGGTATCCCGAAGTTCGTCTGGGCATTCACCAAGGCAGCCCCGCTGACTTCATGAGCATGCTGAAACGACACAGAATAGACTTGGCAGTCTTTTCCAGCGAAGGAAATATCCCTGCCGACTTCATGAAAACCAGGTGCTACACGTGGAACCGCGTGCTGATTCTCCCCGACGGCCATACATTGGCAAACGAGCGTATTACGCTGAAAAAAATAGCGCACCATCCGATCATTACCTACCCTCCTGGTTTTTCCGACCGTGGCCTGATAGAAAGTACGTTTGACCGCGCGGGAGTGAACATCGACGTCGCTTTCAGCGCGGAGGATACCGAGGTCATCAAAACTTACGTGCGCCTCAAACTCGGCATCGCCATCGTCGCGCAAATGGCGAAGCCACAAGCCGCCGAAGAAAACGGCAGTGGCGGCCTGGTTTATCGAGATCTCTCCCACCTGTTTAGAAGCTCGACTACCTGCGCCGTACAACTCAAAGGTTTGGTGATGCGCGAATATATGCGGAAGTTCACCCAGATGCTGTATCTGAACGGAGAGCGGTTTGAAAGAACCCTGGGATAGTTTCAGGTTTTTGGCAAGGTGACGCCTGACTGACCTTGATATTTGCCCTTGCGGTCCTTGTAGGACACTTCGCATGGGTGGTCGGACTCAAAAAACAGCATCTGCGCAACGCCTTCGTTGGCATAAATCCTTGCCGGCAGCGGGGTCGTGTTTGAAAACTCCAGGGTGACGTGCCCTTCCCATTCGGGTTCAAGCGGCGTCACGTTGACAATTATGCCGCACCTGGCATATGTCGACTTGCCGACACAGATGGTCAACACCGATCGCGGTATACGAAACCGTTCGACGGTACTGGCCAGGGCGAAAGAATTCGGTGGAATCATGCAGACATCGGCCTGCACGTCGACAAAGCTGTCTTCGTCGAACGATTTGGGATCGACGATGGCGGAGTTGATGTTGGTAAACACCTTGAAATGATTGCTGCAACGCACATCGTAGCCGTAGCTCGAAGTCCCGTAAGACACGATGCGGTTGCCGTCCAGGCAACTGATCTGGTGGGGTTCGAACGGCTCGATCATCCGATGCCTGCTCGCCATCTGCCGAATCCATTGGTCGGATTTGATCGCCATTTCTCCGCAACCGGAATCGGCTCTCAGTCGTTCTGGATGACGATCCTGGGAAACCTGGCGGAGTAATCCTTGCCACGTGCCGCCAAACGACCTGCGACGCGCCTTGCGATAGCGCGGTAGATTTCGGCCACACGCCCCTCGGGCTCTGCGACCACGGGAGGCATGCCGCTATCGGTCTGTTCGCGAATGGCAACATCAAGGGGCAGACACCCCAGCAACTCTACCTTGTTTTCCTTCGCTATTCTTTCGCCTCCGCCACTGCCGAAGATCGGCTCTTCATTACCACACTGCTTGCAGATATGCAGGCTCATATTTTCAATAATCCCCAATAGCGGCACGTCGACTTTCTCGAACATCTTTATGCCCTTGCGAGCATCCAGCAACGCGATGTTTTGCGGGGTGGTCACAATAACCGCGCCGCTGACCGGAACCTTCTGTGCCAGGGTCAACTGCACATCGCCGGTGCCCGGCGGCAAGTCAATCACCAGGTAATCAAGGTCGCGCCAGTTGGTGTCGTTGAGCAACTGCTCCAACGCCTGGGTAATCATTGGCCCGCGCCAGATCATGGGTGTTTCTTCGTCGATCAAAAACCCGATGGACATCGCCTGCAGGCCATGGTTTTCAATCGGCTCCAGAGTCTTCCCATCCTTGGATTCCGGCTGCCCCTTGATGCCCAGCATCATCGGTTGGCTGGGACCGTAGATGTCGGCGTCAAGAATACCCACCCGCGCACCTTCGGCCAGCAACGCAAGCGCCAGGTTGACGGAAGTCGTGGATTTCCCAACGCCACCCTTGCCCGAAGCAACCGCGATGACGTTCCTGATGTTTTCCATCGGCTTCAGGCTCTTTTGTACCGAATGCGACTGGATTTCCCAATTGACGCTGACTTCAACGCTTTTGACCCCGGGCAAGGACTGCAGTTTTGTTTGCACCGCATCCGACAAATCATTGATGTACCCGTGCGCCGGGTAACCGAGGCAAAGGTCTATCGACACCTTGCCATCCACCACCGAAAGGTCTTTGAGCACACCACCGGCAAGCAATCCCTTGCCCGTGTGAGGGTCTTGCATTTCTGCCAACAGATTTTCTACGACGGTCTTGTCAGGCATCGACTAAATGTGCACATTGTGTAATGGGCGTTCGCTAATATACCATGCCGGTTTCGGCAAATCTGCAGACCCGCGTGTTAACCCAATCCTTAGCTGCAGGGGCGACACAACCCGGGACAACATGGCCTGCCGGCCACCACCTGTGGGCCAGACCGAGCGGGATGCCCGGTCTGGCCACGCGGGTTGGCCGGTTCAGCCTGTGGGTCTTACAAGGGAAGCGAAATGCCTGCCCATACCAGATCGTGGTCGAGTGCTTCATCCCGAGTCAGG
Source organism: Candidatus Oxydemutatoraceae bacterium (assembly GCA_965226235.1). GTDB lineage: Bacteria > Pseudomonadota > Gammaproteobacteria > Poriferisulfidales > Oxydemutatoraceae > CAYFZO01. The sequence goes on from OZ245335.1 coordinate 1,293,267, forward strand.
TTCCCGCCTGCAATCGAATAGCTGATGTAAGCAGTCAGTTCACGCTCGCCAGGAAGAGTCATCGGCCAGGACATACGGCGACAGCGTAAATCCGGAGAACTCGAACTCCCCTTCCATGGACACCACCAGTAACTCGCCATAGTTCAGATCGCTATAGGCGAACTCGATGCCCGGCGTCCACGTCTCCCATCCATCGTAGGACAAGGTAGCCGTGTACTCGTTGTAGTAAAGAGTTTCGTCTCCTGCCCCATAGTCGGCCTCTATGAAAAACCGGGAAAAGAAGACAGAGCCGCTGAAGTCGCCAAGGGACCGGCCAAAGCCGAGAATCACTTCAGCTTCCCGATAATCTTCGCTGGGTGCCCCAAGGAGTATCGCTTCGGCAAAAAAATCACCGCTCCGGGTCTCCTGTGAAACATTCATAACGAGGCTGAAAAGCCCTCCTTCGCCACGCTCAAAACTGTTGTCAAGAACGTCGTAGCCCTCCAGCATGTAGCGCGTGTGATAACCAACCTCGCCTTCAAGCTCCACCGCGGCTACCTGCCCCATCGGCAACGCAACCAGCAGGACAAACAGCAGGGAAACCCTTCGGTATGCCTTTCCCCAGGCATGTGAACCTGCAATTTTTCCATACAAAGAAAACATAACCATCGTTAAGTGCCTCTTGATAACTGTAAGAGTCGCGGGAATAACGCACGAGAACACAAACACCGCAATTGCATCCGTGTGCCTTGATACCTGCCTTTTGGGGTATGGTTCGGCGTGTCCGACAATCGGCACCGGATCGACAAACACAACTGCCACAAGCTGCACAACCTTTGTAGGCCGCGCACCCATTTATCACCACATTCATATCCGTTATTCACAAGCCGCATAAATAGAGCCCTCGGTAAAGCGGATGGGCCTGAGAGAATTGAACCTGGTTTATGCACGGCTTCCCTGTTGTACCGGGTTGTGTCGCCCTTGCAGGTGAATCTGTGCGGACGTGTTGTTGGGCGAGGCATGCCTCGCCCCTACAAAACGCTGCAAATAAGCCAGGCCCGATTTCATCGAATTGTGTATAGTATCCATGTTGCGTGAACCAACATGGGTATTTGAGAATGAACGTCTACAAAACCTCCGCCATTATCGTCGGCCTCGTCATCATCGGGTTGGCTATCTATATGGCGAACTTCCAGTAGCCCTGCGCCCGCGACATCCGCCTGCATCCATCAGGCAACCGCACGCACACTGGCCGACCTTTCGGCCACCGTTAGACCGCCGTACGTCCGGTATCCTGGCCGCGTGGCACACAGTTGCGATACAACCACTGCATGCACCAGCGTGGCTTTACCCTGATCGAGTTGCTGCTCGTTCTCGCGGCGGGCACTGCAGCACTGACGCTATCGATGCAGACTTTCAAACAGCTATCCGAGCGCGGGCTGCTCATCCATCCCATGGCAAAAATTTCGGAGGCGCTACGGTTTGCGCGCGCGATGGCGATCGGGAGCAGACGCAGCATCAGCTTATGCCCCAGTAAAGATGGCTATTCATGCACGGATAGCACAGGATACGAACAGGGCTGGATTATTTTTGCAGACGACGACAACCTGGGCCGACGCGACCCGGACGAACCGTTGTTGACAACCGAGGGTGCTTTCAGCCGGCGCATTACCCTCCGCTCGAATACATTTGCCACATTCATCAGCTTTCATGCCGATGGCCGTGCCAGCACCAATGGTAATTTCGTCGCCTGCGCGGACGGACACCCGGACAACGCGATGGGCATCTTCGTGATCCGCTCCGGAAGGCTACGCAAGACCCCCGCTGATGCCATCGAACAATGTTTCTCGACATGAGAACGCGAGCAACAGGGCACAGCTTGATCGAATTGCTCGTCACGCTGGCTTTGACATCGACGGGGGTGATCGGCTTCATGCATGTGCAACATTGGCGTGAGACCACCGAGATCGAGCTACTCGCGCGAATTCAGGCTTCGATGCTGGTACACGACATGTCGCGCAAAATCGATGCCAATTCCGGTGCGCTCGCCGCCTATCGCACCGCCTATGGCTTGCCGCCCCCGATCGAGACGCGCTGCCGACACGACTCCTGCTTCCCTGATGAGCTTGCACGCTTTCATGTCGCACAGTGGAAATGCCGCCTCGGGCAATGGGCAGGCAACCCGGTTTGTCGCGACGCGCCGGCGGCACCGGTTGCTCTGCCCGCGGGCGACGGCAGGATCACCCTGGCAAACAACGGAATCGACATCGCTGTTCGCTGGCTTGGCAGCAACCAGCAGCTCCAGTCATTTGAACTGGACTACCCATTGACGGAGCATTGAGCCCTCCCCCAAACACCGGAGCCCACGGGGTTACGTTGATCGAGACGCTGCTCGCTGCCGCGCTGGGAGCGGTCATCCTCACCGCGCTGCTCACCTTGTACCAGCGTGGAGTCGCGGGGCACGCGTTCGCGGCAAGCCGCAACGCGTTGACCGAGAAGATCTGGACCATCGATCGCTTGTTTGCCGATGAACTGCACCTCACCGACGGCTCTTTCTGCCGACCCGACGCAACCACCTTCAACCTGGTCAACCACTCCCTGACCGAAACCTGGCTGCGTGCGTTCGACCAGCCGGTGCAAATCACCGACGACAGCATGACGGTGCTGAAAACCGGCATCCCGGTGCCGCTGGAAAGCCACGACACCGACAGGGCGCGACTGACCCTCACACACGCGGCACCCTTTGAACGCGGTGGTCTGCTCGTGGTCTGCGACGATGAAGTCTCCGTTTTGCTGCAGATCACACACACCGCGAACGGCAAACGCACCTTTGGCTACGCCCCCGACGCCAGCGTGCATCCGGGCAACTGCAATTCACCTTTCGCAGTGGACGGTTGCGGACCCGAAGGGTACCGCTTTCTCGCCGGCGCGCTGGTTGCTCCCTACCGACCGGTTACATTTTTTATCGCGGCGACGGGTGATCGCGCTCCAGCCCTGCACCGCAGGCAACTCGTCATCACAAACACCGCTGGCGGAGACGCAATCGCAAGATTGCTCTCCGAAGAAATCGCCGAAAACGTCATCGCGCTGAAGGCACGGGCCGGTGTGACGGCTGCAGCGGGCCAGATAGCTCTGACGCAGAACCCGCAAACAGGTAAAGTCGTCTTGCTCGATATCGGGTTTGTTGCCGGCATCGACACCGGTACCTTCGCCATGCTCTCGAACAAGCCGCTGCACCTGTTTGGCGAGACCGTTGCATTACCCGCCGGTCAACTGTTTGCCAGTCATGAACTCAGCGTCAGGCTGTAAAGCCCGCGGCAGTACCCTGATTCTGTCCCTGGTGATGATCTCGATACTATCGACCCTCTCGCTGGCGGGACTCGCTCGCACCGGCAACCAGTCGCAACTCGCAGCCGTGCTCGCGCACCAGGCCACGCTACAGGCACAAGCCCGCCGCACACTCGTCACCGCCTCGCGCCGCGTCAGCGTGACGGATGCGGAGCACATCGGGCCACCGGTACCGGGATGCCCCGCGCAGTGTGACTGGAGACACGCTCGGTCGGTCCACACGGACACGGACATCACTGCTGCCTATATCGTGCAACAGCTTGCGCCCGAGGTGCGGCAGTTTTTGATCAGCGTCCGTGCAACGCAGCCAACCGGCGGCGAGTTCATCCTGCACGGGTTGTTTGACGCGGACGAAAACCGCTTCCGCTTCATCCTGTGAAACGCGCCGCAGACCTGTGCATGGACGCCAAAGCGGCATCCGGCATACGCGGGTTTTCCCTTATCGAACTACTGGCGGTGGTCATCATCGTTGCAACGCTGGCGACAGTCGCGACGCCCCTGTATCGAAAACACGCACAGCAACTGCGCTACCTCGACGGCCAAACCAGGCTACTCGAGCTAATGGGCCTCGAACACCGCTACTACGCGGAAGCGTTGGCTTATACCGATAATTTCGAACAACTTGGCCTGGATGGCGAAACCGCGAACCTTTCTGCACATGGGCATTATCGAATCTCCGCCGCCGCCTGCGAAGATAATCTGAACCTGTGTGTAACACTCACCGCCTCCCCCACCCGACACGCCAATGCCGTGATGACGCTGGATTCACGGGGACGACGTGCGCCGGCCGATGTCTGGCGCTGACAGCCTCGGACCCCCCGGAGGTTTCGATTCAGGTGCCGCTGCGCAACTCCCGCGGCAGCGAAAAAGTAACACGCTCCTGCACGCCGGGCAGTTCGTGCACCTGGCAGTTTCCTTGCTTTACAAGCACCGCGATGATCTGCTTCACCAGCACTTCCGGAGCAGAAGCACCAGCCGATACGCCGATACGTCGCTTGCCCTCGAGCCAGTCGCTTTTGATCGCGCCGGGCCGATCAATCAGGTAGGCGTCGATGCCACGCTTGGTTGCAATTTCGCGCAGACGATTTGAATTGGAACTGTTAGGAGAACCGACAATCAGCACCAGGTCACAATCAGAGACGAGACATTTGACCGCATCCTGGCGGTTCTGCGTGGCGTAGCAAATATCGTCCTTGCGCGGTCCGACAATCCCGGGAAACCTCGACTGGAGCACGCTGATAACCTTGCGCGTGTCATCTACGGACAACGTTGTCTGGGTGACAAACGCCATATGGTCCGGACGTTTGACCGCCAGATTCTTTGCCTCCTCGACTGACTCGACCAGGTAAATATCCCCACCGCAGGAATAATCGTACTGCCCCATTGTCCCCTCGACTTCGGGATGCCCTCGGTGACCAATCAGAATGGTTTCCCGACCTTCCCGACTATAGCGCATGACTTCCATGTGCACCTTGGTTACTAACGGACAGGTTGCGTCCAGCACTTTGAGACCACGCTGCTTCGCTGCCTCACGTACCTCCAGAGACACCCCGTGCGCGCTGAAAACAACGATCGCATCACGCGGCACTTGCTCGATTTCCTGTACGAAAACGGCTCCCCGACGTCGTAAATCTTCGACGACAAACCGATTATGCACAACCTCGTGACGCACATACACGGGGGAGCCAAACGCCTCGAGTGCTTCGGTGACAATGGCGATCGCTCGATCTACGCCAGCACAAAAACCTCGCGGATTGGCCAAAAACAGTTGCATCGGTTTCAAACAAGCGGCTTGTGCATAACCCGGTGATTCAATCCAGGGGGTGGTATGAATTGTACACGGAAGTCCCACCCAGGCTTCATCGTTTCCGTTGCAGGAATTTTCATCTTCTCCCGGATGGCACAATGGGCCTCATCTGCAACCCGGCTTCCGGTGACGCGCCCCTTCGCTTCGCTCTTGCTTCACAATCACCATGACAACCGTTTGCTGTGTCCTTGTTCAGGGAGTTTCGGTGCAGTGGTGCAATATCAGCTTTTCCTTTATCATTGTCCGAAGGCCAAACGAAATCGACAAGATCGAGCCTGATCTGCTCCGGTAGCCCCCACATGACATCCGCTTCGCAGGACAATCCTGCTCTACGCCGTTGCATACAAAAAGTAGCCACGGGCCCTGAATACAGCAAAGACCTGAGCTTTGAAGAGGCACTCGACGGCGGCAAAAGCCTGCTTCGACCGGACGCGGACCCAGCGCAGGTCGCGGTTTTCCTCATCGCGCTCAGGATGAAACGTGAAACCGACGATGAGAACGCAGGCATACTGCAGGCGATACTTGAGAACATAAATCACGTAACCGCACCCGTCGACACGCTGCTGGATATCGGCGAACCCTACAATGGCTATACGCGTTGCGTCCCTGTGTCGGCGTTTCTGCCGGCAGCGCTGGCAGCGTGCGGTGTCCCTGCCGTCATCCATGGTATCGAAACAATCGGCCCCAAATACGGTGCGACCGCCTGCAAAGTGTTGCGGGCGGCAGGCAAGGCGATCGACCTCGACAACAACACGGCCGCAACGCAACTAGGTACGGAGGGCTGGGCCTACATCGACCAAAGTCGCTTCTGCCCGCGCCTGCACGCATTGCTTTCTCTCAGAAACCGCATGGTCAAGCGTTCGGTGCTAAACACCCTGGAAGTGCTCACGGCACCCATTCATGCGCGCAATCAAACACACCTGCTGACGGGATACGTGCACAAAGCCTACCCGCCGGTGTACGCGAACCTTGCGCGGCAAGCAGGCTTTTCTTCCGCCATCATCGTGCGCGGCTCAGAAGGCGGGGTGATGCCGTCGCTGCGCAGTCCGACCGAGATGTTTGCGTATCACGACCAAGGCGCGGAATACGCCTTGACCATCGACCCGACGGCAGTGAATATCCAGCAGCAGGTCAAGAATGTGCCGTTGCCGAAATCACTGCCGGGCGTCAAGGCAAAAGACGGCACTGCAGCCAGGATTGACATCGACGCGCTTGCATCGGTGGCAGCACAGGCAGGACTCGACGCGTTGCAGGGCAACGAGGGGGCACCGCGAGACAGCCTTGTGTTCACGGGCGCGGTGGTGCTGACGCACCTGAAACGGGCAACCTCGATGCAGGAAGCTGCGGACCAGGTCAGAGGTGTACTGGACAGCGGCGCGGCGATGGCGCGGTTTGCAGCCGCCGCCTGATCCGGTCTCGCGCTGGCGAACCCGCTGGCCGATCGTTGCCTCGATAGCCGAGACACGATCCGGTTATTTCCTGGGCAAAGTAATGCTCTCCTTCGGCACAGCCCCTCCGGTTCCCAACAGGCGGCATACCTGTTGACAGACTGACAATACCCTGCCGAAGATTGCCGATCAAATCGGCAGTCGGTACACTTGCATGCTTACAAGCCACACGGCCTGATGGCTATTGAGACAAAGGCAGTGAAAAATACAATCATCCACTCACATGCACAACTTTACTTTCATAAAAAAGTTGGTAATCCCGGGAGCATTCAACCATGAATAAATTCTACTTCGACGCAATCGAAAAAATGGAAAAGGCAGCCGTCGATCCAGAATACATCCTGGGCTGGCAGGGCGGATGCCTGGCCCACCCGCAACGCGAGGAACAACGCCTCAGCGAAGCGTATACCGCCGGCTACGAAGACGGCCAAAACAAAACCGCCGACAACTTCGAGAAATGGAAACAGTGATGCTGTGGCGATTCACAGCACGGAACGCGTGGCACGTCGCAAACCCTTGAAAATTTCGGGCGCCTCGGCATCCAGGACATAGTCGGGAATCCACTTGCCGTCTTTCTTGCCCATCGCGCGCTGTACGTGACCGCCGAGTATGCGGCGCATCGTAAAGCCAGGGCCTTCGACCTCATCAAAACTGCATTGCGCGTATTCTTCACTACGCTGGTTGATCAAATCGATAACCCTTTTCCCATCATCGAATTCGTCACCCACGTCCCGGCGACTTTCGTGCATGATCCCGATGCTGCGCGCGGCAACCGAAGCAATGAGTTGTGCACGCTTATGGTCATCCAGGCGTTGGTGCGCGAGTCGGTCGACCAAATGGATGGAATAGGCAAGAAATTCACCGATCACATCGAGGCGCTGTGAGTTTGTGCGTGTCTCGAACCCTTCGTTTTCAAGGTTCAGCAAGCTTTCGATCGCGAGCTTCCAGGCGCTTATCGCGAGCACGCTGCCGAACGCACCGGAGGAACGCACCCGGTCTTTCCGATTCCAACGCGTTTTCAGTCGAACCATTATCCTGTCCTGATTACCGGCACTCGGCGCTGCCCGTCATGGCACGGAGCACGCCCACAAGATAAGATACCCCGGTTCCACTCCTGCGGATTGCCGAATAATGAGCGAAATAACGGACACAATACCGCAAGCGACCGATTGCTCTGCACACGAGCCATTCGCGTTGCGCGTGCTGGGCGATAGCATGGAGCCAGAATTCCCGGATGGAACCATCATCCTCATCGACCCTTCGGGGGTGGTCGAAAACGGTTGTTACGTCCTCGCGGAAATCAGCGAGGCCGACATTGAAAAAATCCAGCCCGATAGCCTCCTCCCCGACGCGGGATATATATTTCGCCAGCTTGCCGTCATAGACGGGCGCTATCATTTGAAGCCATTGAACGCAGGCTATGCGACGATAGAGATTTCAAACCAAGGTGCCGTCAAGGGAGTCATCGTGCAAAAAACCGGTATTCGGCGCCACGACATCAAGCACTACAGTTGACGTGCGCCAGATTGCTTCCGGCTCAGGCCAGGTCAACGCGGTGTTTTTTCTGGCATCGCAGGAAAGCAGAGGTACGCCGCGGTAGGCGCTACGAAGCAAGCGATGGATGCCGGGCTTCGGCACGATCAGTGTCCCTTGCGCGCGGCGTTCTGCCGCTCTCGCTTGACGGCAAGAATAGCTGCTTCAACGCGTGAGCGCATCCCGAGCTTCCTCAGAATGGACTTTACGTGTAGCTTGACGGTGCCGTCGGAAATACCAAGCTCCTTGGCAATCAATTTGTTGCTCTGCCCCTCCGCCAGCAGATGAAAGGTCTCCCTCTCTCTCGGCGTGAGGCTGTCAAGCGAGTCTGGCTCCTTGATTCCCTGGCTGACAAGCTGCAAATACTTGCTATGCATCTCCGGCGCCACTTCGGTACCCCCCGCAATGACCCTGCGTAAAGTAACAACCAGTTCGTCTGGCTCCATGTCCTTGAGAAAGTAACCACGGGCACCCCACTGCATCGCATCGGCAAGATCTTTTTCAGCCCGGCTGGTCGTCAGGATAATAACCGGCACCGTAGCGCTCTGATCGGCCAATTCCTTGAGCACGCTGATCCCGTCCATTTCAGGCATTCTCACATCCAGAAGCACCGCGCTCGGCTGCAGTTGCCTCACCAGATCAACACCCTCCCTGCCGTCTCCCAGAGAAGCAGCGACTTCTATGTTGCGCAACTTGAGTAAACCCTCAAGACCCTCCCGAAACAGGGTGTGGTCGTCGATGAGAATCACCTTGATCTTATCCATCGGTCGCTGCCTCCCTTGGCTCGTGGTGGTGCGAGGGAACGGAGAAATCCAGGGAAACATGCACGCCTTCGCCCACTTCGCTTTCAATGGACAGCTTGCCTCCAATACGCAGTGCGCGGTTGTGCATGCCGCCCAGCCCGATGTGTTCGTCGCTGTCGCCCGGGTTGACCCTCATCCCGACGCCATCGTCTTCTATCAGCACCCGATAATGGCCACTTTCGTTGCTACGCACCATCACCCTCACCACCGATGCCCTGGCGTGCTTTTGCACGTTGTTCAGCGCTTCCTGAATAACCCTGAGCACCTGGACCTCGTACTCCTGCGGCATCGCCTCCCGTGACCAGGCTTTTTGGAAAAACAACTGCACCCCGGGGTTGTCCTCGCGAAATTTGAGGATCAACTGGTCAACCGTACGCTCGAGGCTTCCCATCAGCGAGGTGGTGTGGAAATAGCCGATCAAATCGCGTATCTCGCGATTGGCCGTGCGCAATGTATCACTCAGTTTTTCAAACTGCTTGCGTAACAGTTGCGTGTCGCCGCTTTGCAGGCTTTCTTCGAGTACGTGCACCTGGAACCGCATACCACCGATCGTTTGTGCCAGCGAATCATGCAATTCGTAAGCGATCCAGGCGCGTTCCTGCATCCGTGTCTTGTCGGTCAAGTGTTCGGTATAACGCTGCACTTGCACATTGCCACGGGATGATTGCGCTTCCAGCATATGCGCTAATGAATTGAAGTCATGGCACAGGCCGTTGAAGCTGCTGCCGCGGACTTCGGCAACGCGCGAAGCGAGGTTGCCGGCATGAATGTCCAGCAACCAGGCCCGCAGGTTGTTCGACGGCTTGACGTAATCCAGCCACAGAAACACGGCGGACACCGCCAGCAACACCAGCAACGCCCCCAACGCCACGCCCTGCCACCTCTGCCATAGTGCGTAATCCGACAGGTAAACGAGAATCGCCCCCCCTGCCAGAGAAAGCGCCGCCAGCAACAGAACCATCGCACGAAAGTGGATCAGTTGCTCGGTAGCCCGCCAGTCCAGGCTGGTTCTTGAACTCTCTTGCCAGAACATTTATCTCCCCGCAATGATCCTAAGCGCCTAGAGGAATGTGCTGAGGACGCACATAGGAAGGATCGTTGGGATTCAGAAAGATGAAATGAAACTGCCCTGCCTCCAGCTCGACGTAATCTATCGTCATGTCCCTTACCAGGTCGCGCGACCCACTCGATATGACAACGTCGATATCCTGCGCGCGAATCAGCAGGTCTCCCTCCCAGGTCTTGTCGTCAAAACCCATCAGGTAATGAAATCTGCCGTCCTTGCGCTCCACGGCAATGCGCAGCGGCAAACCTTCCGCCGCCCCAGCACTGGCACTTTCCCTGATTTGCCTCGCCGCAGATTCCGTCAGCTTGATCATTTGAAAAACCAACGCCCGTTACAACCACATCTGCCCGCACCAAGCATCGGGTTGTGGCGGCGTGCGTTGCTCCTCCCGCCCACTATATTACACCCCTCCCACTGTGGCTCAATGGAACCAGGCTTCGCCAGCATTGCGCAACCGACCGGTGAGCCCACCGGCCTACGGGGACGGTACTCACGAAACAGGAACCTCGCCACCCGGACAGTCGCCGCTGTGCTCACAACAAGCAAGCGAAACTCACCCGACCAACCCGACAAACCTGGCAAATCTCGCGGGCCAACTGCTGTTGGTCGAGCGCAAATGAACAAAGGACGCCAGCAGGTTGGCGTATACGATCCCATCCTTGCCACCACCGATACCATCGCCTCGCAATACCTTGTAAGCGGTTTTCATCTCGCCACCGAAATTGACCAGCTTTGCATGATGAAACTCGTGGCCCGCGTAAACGGACAGCGCGTCATCGCTGTTCGTCCAGGGCATATCAAGGGTTTCCTCCACTCGCACGTACCCTCTAGCCTAAATGACACCGACCATCGCATGGCGCTCCTTCCGCCAAGCTATGCTGCGGCTCAAGTACATCAACCCGCCGCATTCAGCATAGGCAGGAAGCCCCCCTTCGATAGCACCTTTGACCGCCGCGCGTAAAGAGATGTTGGCTTCCAAGTCGGCGGCATGAACCTTTATCGCCAAATTGATCGTCACCCAACCAGGACCGTGGTCTTCGCCTCCCTTCCCGGCGCGACACCGACACCACATCCCAAGGCGCGCACAAAAACATCAACTTCTCCAACAATTTTCCGGCTTCGTCCATCGTCTCCTCCAGATCGCACGGAAAAGACCATCCTACTCCTCATCCCACACAAAATCTCGAAGAACCAAATTATAATGGCGTAATTGCAGGCACCGGAAATTCGAGCAGGTATCAAGTCGCTGGAGGAAAATGCCCCATGAATATCCCCCTCGGGAAAAAATTGTTCTTTTCGGCAATCTACCTCGCGTTAATTACCGGCGCGCATTTTTCCGGATTAAGCCTCGTCAGCGGTAACCTGTGGATCAAGGTCTTCTGGAAAGATTTGCAAATCCTTCTGCTGTCAGCATTGGTGCTGATGGTTGTTTATATCGTCTCATTCTCGGCTTTTTTACTCTCCGGAAAAAAACGGGAACTGCGTTGGCCAATAGTGTGTTTCCTGTTCAGTCTTGGAGTGGTGTGTTTTTCGTACATGATGCTCTTTCCCAAAGGTGTATTTCTCCAGAAGGTCAGTGTCAGTGTGGTCTTGTTCTCATGGATTGCAATTGCTCTGGTTTTTTTCCAGACAGAAGCAACTTTCCTGTCGAAAGTCATGCGTTATGTTCTGGGAATCATTTTGTTTGCCATTAGCATGACCTCGATATACAAGCATCAGGATCTGCTGGAGATGCTTTTTTATCCGAAGGCTCTGATTGCAGATCAGTCTGTTGAGAAAAAATTCGACAAGAAAGAATCAAAGATTCGCACAAGTTTTTATAACCTGTCCGCCATAGAGTATTCCATTTCAGATTACTACATACCGGCAAAACTGGCAAATATTCCCAGTTACCTTGGAGTGATCAATGACAAAAATTTTCTTGTCATTGATCGTCTCGGCAACATGTTTCATTTGTATCTGAAAAGCAACGCAAAAGAAAAGGCAACATTTGAAAAAGAGAATCTCTATAGAAGGATGCTGGCGGCAAGGTTCCCGATCAATTACCGGGAGGTCAACAAGTTCAACAAGTTCAACAAGTCTTATTTTCGGGTACATGATTTGTATATAGAAAGAGAGAATGAGAGTGGAGAGCAACGATCACTGTACGTTTCCCATAGTTTCTGGAACGCTGAAAAGGAATGTTTTACTGTAAGAATCACAAAGATGACCCAGGATATTTCGGTGCTGCTGGAATCGCACGCCACACCGACGTGGCGTACGCTTTATGAAAGCACTCCTTGCTTTCACAGATTATCTTCCGGCCACCAGGCAGGCGGCAGAATTGTCGGGATGGATGAGGAGAGTTTGCTGTTTACAATCGGCGATCACGGGTTTGATTCCGCAGAAGATCCGGGGAACTTTCCTCAGGATATTGATACGGCGTATGGGAAAATCTGGAAGATTAACCGTACTACCGGAGAATCTGACATGATTTCTCTGGGACACCGAAATCCTCAGGGGCTATATCGCGCGCCCAACGGAACAATTTGGTCGACCGAGCATGGGCCTGCAAGCGGCGACGAATTAAACAAGGTAAATGTCGGTGCCAACTATGGATGGCCACACGCATTGTACGGGACAAGTTACGGTGCGGAAACTTTGCGCGGCGAGGTAATTCAGAATGACCACGGAGATTATGAGCATCCTGTGTTTGCATGGGTGCCTGCAATTGCTGTATCCGAGTTGATTGGAGTCGAAGGAGATTTGTTCCCGCTGTGGAAAGATAACCTCCTGGTTTCTTCCCTGAAAGCACAAACCTTGTTTCGCCTGCAAATACATGAAGATCGTGTTGTTTATAGTGAAGCCATTAAAATAGATAAAAGAATCCGGGATTTGGCACAGACTTCCAATGGAGAACTCCTTCTCTGGACAGATGACCAATCGCTGGTGCGATTGTTGCACAAGGAACAGCCCACAATAAGCAAGGGCGAACAGATTTTCCAGGAAAAATGTGCTGCTTGTCATAACATGTGGCCTGATCATGCGCACGGGTTCGGTCCGAATCTACACAATGTATACGCAAGCAAAATTGCAAGACACTCCGACTACAACTACTCAAAAGCATTATTGGCACGAGCTCAGGACTCTTGGACCCGAAAAAATCTTGATCTTTTTCTGGAAAACTCCCTGCGTTTTGCGTCTGGCACTACCATGCAGCAAATAGAAATATCCGCCGCCGAAAGACAGACATTGATTCAATATATGAGGAACAATTGAGTTCCTTGCGGACCAAAGGGCCAGCTCCATCAAACCCGGAGCCTTCTGGCAACCGGTGATCTTTCCCCTGTAATCCGGTTCATTTGGATTGAGAAAAAAACATTGTATTGGAGGCCACCCATTTTTAGTGCCACGCCCGGCAGGCAAACGGGAGCTTATCCGACCGACCTGACAAACCTGGCAAATCTCGCGGGCCAACTGCTGTTGGTCGCGCGCAGATGGACCAAGGACGCTAGCAGGTTGGCGTATACGATCCCATCCTTGCCACCACCGATACCATCGCCTCGCAATACCTTGTAAGCGGTTTTCATCTCGCCACCGAAATTGACCAGCTTGCGCATGATGAAACTCGTGGCCCGCGTAAACGGACAGCGCGTCATCGCTGTTCGTCCAGGGCATATCAAGGAGTTTCCTCCACTCGCACGTACCCTCTAGCCTGAATGACACCGACCATCGCATGGCGCTCCTTCCACCAAGCTATGCTGCGGCTCAAGTACATCAACCCGCCGCATTCAGCATAGGCAGGAAGCCCCCCTTCGATAGCACCTTTGACCGCCGCGCGTAATAGAGATGTTGGCTTCCAAGTCGGCGGCATGAACCTTTATCGCCAAATTGATCGTCACCCAACCAGGACCGTGGTCTTCGCCTCCCTTCCCGGCGCGACACCGACACCACATCCCAAGGCGCGCACAAAAACATCAACTTCTCCAACAATTTTCCGGCTTCGTCCATCGTCTCCTCCAGATCGCACGGAAAAGACCATCCTACTCCTCATCCCACACAAAATCTCGAAGAACCAAATTATAATGGCGTAATTGCAGGCACCGGAAATTCGAGCAGGTATCAAGTCGCTGGAGGAAAATGCCCCATGAATATCCCCCTCGGGAAAAAATTGTTCTTTTCGGCAATCTACCTCGCGTTAATTACCAGCGCGCATTTTTCCGGATTAAGCCTCGTCAGCGGTAACCTGTGGATCAAGGTCTTCTGGAAAGATTTGCAAATCCTTCTGCTGTCAGCATTGGTGCTGATGGTTGTTTATATCGTCTCATTCTCGGCTTTTTTACTCTCCGGAAAAAAACGGGAACTGCGTTGGCCAATAGTGTGTTTCCTGTTCAGTCTTGGAGTGGTGTGTTTTTCGTACGTGATGCTCTTTCCCAAAGGTGTATTTCTCCAGAAGGTCAGTGTCAGTGTGGTCTTGTTCTCATGGATTGCAATTGCTCTGGTTTTTTTCCAGACAGAAGCAACTTTCCTGTCGAAAGTCATGCGTTATGTTCTGGGAATCATTTTGTTTGCCATTAGCATGACCTCGATATACAAGCATCAGGATCTGCTGGAGATGCTTTTTTATCCGAAGGCTCTGATTGCAGATCAGTCTGTTGAGAAAAAGTTCGACAAGAAAGAATCAAAGATTCGCACAAGTTTTTATAACCTGTCCACCATAGAGTATTCCATTTCAGATTACTACATACCGGCAAAACTGGCAAATATTCCCAGTTACCTTGGAGTGATCAATGACAAAAATTTTCTTGTCATTGATCGTCTCGGCAACATGTTTCATTTGTATCTGAAAAGCAACGCAAAAGAAAAGGCAACATTTGAAAAAGAGAATCTCTATAGAAGGATGCTGGCGGCAAGGTTCCCGATCAATTACCGGGAGGTCAACAAGTTCAACAAGTTCAACAAGTTCAACAAGTCTTATTTTCGGGTACATGATTTGTATATAGAAAGAGAGAATGAGAGTGGAGAGCAACGATCACTGTACGTTTCCCATAGTTTCTGGAACGCTGAAAAGGAATGTTTTACTGTAAGAATCACAAAGATGACCCAGGATATTTCGGTGCTGCTGGAATCGCACGCCACACCGACGTGGCGTACGCTTTATGAAAGCACTCCTTGCTTTCACAGATTATCTTCCGGCCACCAGGCAGGCGGCAGAATTGTCGGGATGGATGAGGAGAGTTTGCTGTTTACAATCGGCGATCACGGGTTTGATTCCACAGAAGATCCGGGGAACTTTCCTCAGGATATTGATACGGCGTATGGGAAAATCTGGAAGATTAACCGTACTACCGGAGAAGCTGACATGATTTCTCTGGGACACCGAAATCCTCAGGGGCTATATCGCGCGCCCAACGGAACAATTTGGTCGACCGAGCATGGGCCTGCAAGCGGCGACGAATTAAACAAGGTAAATGTCGGTGCCAACTATGGATGGCCACACGCATTGTACGGGACAAGTTACGGTGCGGAAACTTTGCGCGGCGAGGTAATTCAGAATGACCACGGAGATTATGAGCATCCTGTGTTTGCATGGGTGCCTGCAATTGCTGTATCCGAGTTGATTGGAGTCGAAGGAGATTTGTTCCCGCTGTGGAAAGATAACCTCCTGGTTTCTTCCCTGAAAGCACAAACCTTGTTTCGCCTGCAAATACATGAAGATCGTGTTGTTTATAGTGAAGCCATTAAAATAGATAAAAGAATCCGGGATTTGGCACAGACTTCCAATGGAGAACTCCTTCTCTGGACAGATGACCAATCGCTGGTGCGGTTGTTGCACAAGGAACAGCCCGCAATAAGCAAGGGCGAACAGATTTTCCAGGAAAAATGTGCTGCTTGTCATAACATGTGGCCTGATCATGCGCACGGGTTCGGTCCGAATCTACACAATGTATACGCAAGCAAAATTGCAAGACACTCCGACTACAACTACTCAAAAGCATTATTGGCACGAGCTCAGGACTCCTGGACCCGCAAAAATCTTGATCTTTTTCTGGAAAACTCCCTGCGTTTTGCGTCTGGCACTACCATGCAGCAAATAGAAATATCCGCCGACGAAAGACAGACATTGATTCAATATATGAGGAACAATTGAGTTCCTTGCGGACCAAAGGGCCAGCTCCATCAAACCCGGAGCCTTCTGGCAACCGGTGATCTTTCCCCTGTAATCCGGTTCATTTGGATTGAGAAAAAAACATTGTATTGGAGGCCCCCCATTTTTAGTGCCACGCCCGGCAGGCAAACGGGAGCTTATCCGACCGACCTGACAAACCTGGCAAATCTCGCGGGCCAATCACTGTTGGTCGAGCGCAAATGAACAAAGGACGCCAGCAGGTTGGCGTATACGATCCCGTCCTTGCCACCACCGATACCGTCGCCTCGCAATACCTTGTAAGCGGTTTTCATCTCGCCACCGAAATTGACCAGCTTTGCATGATGAAACTCGTGACCGGCGTAAACGGGCGTTGCGTCATCGCTGTTCGTCCAGGGCATGTCAAGGGTTTCCTCCACTCGCACGTACCCTCTGCCGCATGGGCGCTCGCACATGACGGCGTCAGCCTGAATGACACCGACCATCGCATGGCGCTCCTTCCGCCAAGCTATGCTGCGGCTCAAGTACATCAACCCGCCGCATTCAGCATAGGCAGGAAGCCCCCCTTCGATAGCACCTTTGACCGCCGCGCGTAAAGAGATGTTGGCTTCCAGGTCGGCGGCATGAACCTCGGGGAACCCGCCACCTATGAAAAGCGCGTCCACCGCGGGCAACCTGGCGTCGTGCAGCGCGTCGACAGCCACCAGCCTGAACCCGGCATGCGAGAGCGCCACGAAATCATCCGGGTAATAAAAGGAAAAAGCAGCATCGAAAAAAACGCCCAGTGCCTTTTTGGAAGTCTGGTTGCTCCCGGCTCCGGACGGTGTGTTTTTCCGCATCGTCGACACGAAAGCTGCCGGGCGCTTGTCTTCGGCAGAAGTGCCCGCCGCGTCGGGAGCCTGCCGCTGGCCACCCTGATTGGGCGCGCGCGCAAAGGTGATGATTGCGTCCAGGTCCGTATTCTCGCTCACGATTTGCCGCATGGCTTCGACTCGCTCGGCAGCCTGCCGATGCTCGCGGCCAGGTATCAGACCGAGATGTCTCTGCGCCAATGACATGCGCCGCTCGCGCGGCAGGTGGCCGACGACGGGTACATCGGTGTAAGACGTTACGGCAGCTTCGAGTTTGCCCGCATGGCGCGAGCCGCCAACCTTGTTGAGCACAACTCCCGCGATATGCACTTCACGGTCAAAATCAAGATAACCACGCAGCAAGGGAGCCACGCCTCGAGTCATACCCTCGCAGTCGAGCACCAGGATAACCGGAACACGAAGGAGTTTCGCTAAAGCAGCATTGCTGTCACTGCCATCGAGGGAGACGCCGTCGTAAAGGCCCTTGTTGGCTTCGATCACAGCGATGATGTCAGGCTTCCCCTCCGCACCGGTGAGACCAGGGCGGCGAACGGCAGCATCGAGAAAAACGTCGCCGTCCCACCCGGCAGCGCATCGGCCAACAAACATGTCGACGATCTCTTCGGGTGTCTGGGTATTGAAGTCCAGGTTATAGCAAGCGCGCTTCGCGGCACTGCCAAGCCATTGAGGGTCAATGTAATCAGGCCCCTTTTTGAAGGGATACACCGCACGGCCCCGGCGCGTCAGTTCGGCGCACAGC
Organism: Candidatus Oxydemutatoraceae bacterium; assembly: GCA_965226235.1. Lineage (GTDB taxonomy): Bacteria > Pseudomonadota > Gammaproteobacteria > Poriferisulfidales > Oxydemutatoraceae > CAYFZO01. Next base: position 1,310,989 of record OZ245335.1, read on the forward strand.
CCGGTGGAGAATACGGTCTTGCCGGACGACTTGTGCGCTGCGCTGATCAGCAAGCGTGGGAAGGCAAACACAACGGTGGTCCGGGAAAAGCCCGCCAGCTACTCTGCCTGCAAGTCAAATTGCGAATCCCTGAGATCGGCTGGCAGGAAATCCAGCACGGCGAGCAGAAAAGTCAGCACCGCCAGCGACAAGCCAAGTCCGCCGATACACAGCAACAACTCGGGCACACTCGGCACATAAGAGGCAACCTCGCCGTCAAAGAAAGAACTGCTCTCCTGCATGCCCGGGAACATCACCAGCGGGTAGGCCTGCCCTCCAATGATCATCACGTACAGTTGCGCGAAAGCACCGACCAGCACCAACGCGCACCCGGCGACCATCGCTGTCCGCGAGCGCCTGCATGGCGAGGTGTAAAACAGTGCCAGCGGAAGCAGGCTACCGAGGCCAATCTGCACCAGCCAGAACAACGCGGTATATACCCCGCCATCGCGCAGGATAAACGCGACGATGCCGTGGTGCTCGGTTGCATACAACTTGGTCAGGAAGTAAGCGAGTACGAAATACAGTACCGCGCCGATAAATATGCCCAGCAGGTTCCTCAAGCGAAACAGTATGTAGTCTCCGACACCGACGCCGGCAAAACGTGACGCCGCCATCAGCACCAGTATGAAAACCGCGAGTCCGTAAGCAAAAGACATGAAGATAAACAGCGGAGGCAGGATCGCGGTGTCGTAAGCCTGACGGGCAACCAGGAACCCGAAAATGGCACCGGTGCCGGTGGTCAGCATCAGCCGCCAGAAAAACGCCACAAACCCGAGCGCGCGGATGTATTTGTTCATGCGCCGCTCGAACATCATCCATAAGTACACGATCACCACCAGGAACAACCCCATATAGAGAAAGATATTCCAGGCAAAGATCGACTTGAAGTTGTAGTACGTCATGGCGATGATCAACCGGTCAGGACGCCCCAGGTCCAGTACCAGCACCGCGAGACCACCGATGAGGAAAGAGATCGCCACCAAACCCGACAACCGGGCCAGCGGCTTGTAGTGCGCTTGGTTGAAAACCGACGCGATAGAAGCGGCATTCAGCGCGCCTGAGGCGACCAGGATCATGAAGATCGCGGCGACATGCGGCACGCCCCAGATGACCTGGTTGCTCATACCGGTGACGTGATGTCCCTGGTGTTCCATGTAATAGGCGGCACCGCCGCCGATGGCAGCAAGCACGGCGAAAGCAGCCAAGGTCAGATAATAGCCGGCGGTGTCCGCATCAAACGCCCTGTAGCGAAGCGGTTTCATCCTGTGGGTTGCCTGCGTCAGATACCTTGATAACGCACGCCGAGGTTCAAGCCCAGATCTGCACGGATCTGCGAACCGCCATACTCGGCAAGGCGTCTGGATATTTCACTGCCAGGATCATTCAAGTCACCGAAAATCAGTGCCCGATGTCCTTCCTCCTCGCACGCCGCCGCGCAGGCTGTAATGCCGTCCCCCCGATCTACCTTGTGCACACACAGGGTGCAGCTCTCCACCGTGCCTTTCCCCCTGGGAGCATGCGGCAGCGGCTCCTCAACCGGCTCGTGGATAAACGACCTGGCCTTGTATGGGCACGCCATCATGCAATAACGGCAGCCGATGCAGGTATGCTTGTCTACCAGCACGATGCCGTCGGCACGCCGAAAGGACGCGCCAGTCGGACATACATCGACGCAAGGTGGGGTCTCGCAGTGCTGGCACATGACCGGAAAGGACTTCTGGTAGCCGGTCGTAGCGTCACGAATCGTTACTTTGCGTATCCATTGCGCGTCGGTCGCAGGTCGATCATGCCCGGCAAGACCATGCTCTTCGTTACAGGCAGTCACGCAGGCGGTACAGCCATTGGCACAACGATTGGTATCGACCAACATGCCCCAGCGTGCCTCGCTGCTTACCGGCTCGTGCGGAAGACGGTTTTTCGCTTGCCCAACCGAATACAGCAACACGCCAGGCGCAACGCCGAGACCGACGACCGCTGCGGTACTTTTGAAAAAATCCCGGCGAGACTCGTCCACATTACTCACCGCAGACGGGAAACCTGTTCTTTCAGCCCATCGACCCTGCGCACATACGCTTCCAGGGGACGGTCCGCATGGCATTGGAAACAATCCACGCTGACACTGCTGAAAACATGGCAGCCCTGGCAGAAGTGATCTGCATCGACGTGACGAGGGTAGGTGCCGTCTGCGCGCGCTTGTACGTGGCAATCAATGCAGTTCACAAATCGGTGCTGCTCGGTCCGGATGCCGTGATGCACTGTTTCGTCACGCTGGTGGAGAAGAAACTCCATGTGACTGCGACGCATGATTTCGGTCGGCTCAACGCAACGATCCCCTTTGGCGGGGGGGATTTCCGGCAACAAACGACCATCAGCATACGCCTGCGCCATTAGGAAAATCGCACCGGCCAACGATAGCACTAATGCCAGGGCGGAAAGAGGCGCAATCGGAAAGGACATCGCCGTGCGATCGACAACTTTCAGTGATCGCCCAAAGCCATGTCGATGTAGCCGGTCGGACATACGTCCGCGCAAATATGACAACCTATGCATTTGTCGTAATCGGTGTCCACATAGCGCCCAAGCGTGCTATCGGACTTTTCGACCCGATACACCGCGTCCTGTGGACAGTAAATGACGCAGTTATCGCACTCAAAGCACATCCCGCAACTCATGCAACGGCCGGCTTCCTGTATCGCTTGCTCTTCGGTCAGACCGACCACACGCTCATTGAAATCTCCCAGCACACTTTTTTCGTCAGGACCACAGGTGGCGCGACGGACGCGGGGGGTGTAGTCAAAGTGGCCGAGGAACAGGTGATCGGAATCCGCTATCTCCTGTGCCGATCGGTCTTCATAATTGTGTACCGAATATCTGGCGTCGCAAGTCCCCCACTCGCCCGTCTCCCCGGCAGCAAAAGCATCCGGCTCAAGCCCGGCTTCCTGAAGCTTGGCAAGCAGACTGAAGTGGTGCACGTCAACCTTGGGACGTTTGCCGGCTTCCTTGCCGGATAGATAGCTGTCTATGGTAGACGCGGCAACCGAGCCCTGCCCGATCGCGGTAGTCAGCAGATGCGGACGAATGATGTCGCCGGCAGCAAAGTGCCCTGGCCTGTCGGGCAAGGCATATAGCGGATCGACATCCATCAGCCCTCTACCGTTGTCGAATTCTTCCAACCCCTCCAGGTCACCGCCCTGGCCGATAGCCGACACAATCAAGTCGCATTCCACTTCAAACTCGGTGCCCTCGATCGGCATCGGCTTGTTCTCGCGTATTTCGCATTTCACCATTCTCAGCGCACGCGCCCGGCCGTTTTCATGCAACAGCACCTCAATCGGCATCACACCGTCGTGCACATTCACCCCTTCCTTGAGGGCATCGTCGACCTCCTCTTCGCTGGCGGTCATCTTGTCCCGCAGAAACAACGAGGTCAGAACCACACTGGCACCCTCACGCGCCGCCGCCAATGCCGCATCGTGCGCGACGTATCCACCGATCACGTACTCGGGCAACGCCTTTTCGTGTATCCTCGGAACCTTACCGAGACGTCTGGCAACCGACACCACATCGATCGACGTATCGCCGCCGCCAACGCAGATAACCCGGTCTGCGGTCACCTTCAGCCGCCCCGTGTTAAAGGCTTCGAGAAACTTCACCCCGGAAACGCAGTTAGGTGCCTCACCGCCCGGGACCGGAAGCCCGCGGCCGGTCTGGCAGCCTACGCACCACAGCACCGCGTCAAACTCTTCTTCAATATCAGCTACCGCGATATCGCGCCCAACGCGCACCGCGGTTCGCACCTCTATGCCCCCGAGCTCAAGAATTCTCTGAATCTCGTGATCGAGCAACTGCCGCGGGGTTCTGTATCCAGGGATGCCATAACGCATCATTCCACCCAACTCGTCGTGTTCTTCGAAGACCGTGCTGCCGTGCCCCTTCTGCCGCAGATGGTACGCTGCCGAGAGCCCTGCCGGGCCACCGCCGATGATAGCCACGTGCTTGTTCCCGAGTGCTACGCCATTGGCAAACTTGAATCCCTTCTGAATTGCCGTATCGCCAATGTATTGCTCAACCGCGTTGATGCCGACGTAATCCTCAACATGGTTGCGGTTGCAGCCTTCCTGGCAGGGCGCGGGACACACGCGTCCCATCATGGAGGGGAATGGATTAGCGGCAGTCGAGCGCTGAAACGCGTATTCCGCGGCACTGACTTCCTCGGGCGGCTTTTCAATGCCGCGAACGATCTGCAGCCAGCCGCGAATGTCCTCGCCAGAAGGGCAACTACCCTGGCACGGCGGCGTGCGATGAACATAGGTGGGGCATTTGTGGGAACGGTCGGCAGAGAAAATGTCGTCCGCGAGAGCGGACCACTTGTTGTCGCCCTCCTGAAACCGGAGGAAGGTAAGCTTCTGTGTGGCCGGTTGCTGGGTGGCCGTGTCTTTGATGTTTGCGCTCATAATGCTATCCGTGGATTTCCTTGACCCTGATTATTCTAGAGGGCAGCACGGAAGAACCGAATATACCCTTTTGTATATACTCGCCTGCAAGGCTTGGTGGTGCCCACCCGCCTTGAAGACCTCATGCCAACTGCGCTTCGGCGGGGACATCCGCTGCCTGCGAAACCGCCGACGCCGCGTCGTACGTATCATCGACGGGTGCTACTTCAGGTTCGAGCACGATGGCATCGCCAACCAGTTGATGCAGGCTGACGATTTGATCCATCTCAAATCCGTAGTAAGGCAACACCTTGGAAAACTGGCTCTTGCAAATGGCACAAATCGCCGCCATGTGAGTTACGCCATAGTCTTCTACAACCTCCTTGAGTGCCTCCATGCGAGGCAAGGCTCCCTTGACCCGCAATTCGATCAGGTCATCGGTGAGCAAACCGCCACCGCCACCGCAACAGTAAGTGCCCTCCCGGATCGTTTCTGCAGACATATCATAAAAATGATTGCAGACCGACCGGATAATGTCCCGCGGAATAGTGAATTGACCCCCGGGGACGTCTCCCATGCGAGACGCGCGCGCGACGTTGCACGAGTCGTGGTAGGTCACACGAATGGAGTCGTTGCACGACGGGTCGAGCTTGAGCCTGCCCGCCTTGATCAATCCGTGCGTGACTTCGCAGATATGCTGCGGTACCGGATAATCAGGGTCGAGAAAATCGAACGGCCCGGCAAGCGTGTTGAGGAAACTGTACGCGACCCGCCAGGCGTGCCCGCACTCGCCAAATACGATGCGCCTGACGCCCAGTGAAATCGCGGATTCGCGAATCCGTAGTGCCAGCTTGCGCATGTTCTCATAGTTGCCGATAAACATGCCGAAGTTGGCGGCTTCGCTGGCGCTCGAACTGACCGTCCAGGAAATGCCGGCCTGATGGAATACTTTGGCATAGCCGATCAATCCATCGATGTGCGGTTCGGCAAAAAAGTCGGCCGACGGCGTCACCAACAACACTTCCGCGCCTTTCTCATTGAGCGGGAATCGCACCTTGACCCCGGTATCGTCAAACACCTCTTCCTCCAACCCTTCGAGCGTGTCACGCAACGCCGGTTCCGGCAAACCCAGGTTATTGCCGATCTTATGCACCTTGCCGATGATTTCATTGCAGTATTTCTGCCCTTTGCCGACGTGATTCATCACTTCCCGGGCCGCCATGGCAATTTCCGAGGTATCGATGCCGTAGGGGCAATACACCGAACAGCGTCTGCATTGCGAACACTGATGAAAATAATTCCACCACTGGTCCAGCACATCCTTGGTCATGTCCTCGGCACCGACCAGTTTGGGGAAATACTTGCCGGCAAGGGTGTAGTAGCGCCGATAGACCTTGCGAAACAGGTCCTGCCTGGCAACCGGCATATTGTTCGGGTCGGTAGTCCCCAGATAGTAATGACACTTGTCGGTGCACGCCCCGCACTTGACGCACGAGTCAAGAAACACTTTCAACGAGCGATACTTGCCAACCAGCTCGCCCATTTTGTCGACCGCGTGTGATTCCCAGTTATCGATCAATTCTCCGGGAAACCCCAGTGGCTTCTGTATCCCGGGCTTTGCCACGTAGGGGCCGCTGATGTGGGCCATCGCGCCTTCCTGCAATTTTGGAATAGCACGATCCTCGCGCATCTTCGGTGTTTCAAACTGCTGTTCCTTCGCCATGAGATCAACGTCCTGTTTTATCGGCCTCCAGCTTCAGTGCCCATGCAACCACGTGACGACGGTCCCGAGGGTCGTCGACCTGGTTGCGCGTCGGGCTGAAGAAAATTCCCGGCGCATGCAACAGCTTGCTGAAGGGGAAAACCAGCATCAGCATGGCGACCAGTGTCAGGTGAACAATGGCCAGGGCGTCTCCCGGCAAAGGCTGCCAGTCAAAATACATAAGCCCCAGAAAAAATGCCTTGATCGAAACGATATCGACTTTGAAAGCGAACGTCATCAGTATGCCGGTGACCCCGATTGCAAGCAGTAATAACAGCATCAGGTGATCGGAAGGCGAAGAAATATACCGCACCCGATCGACGACGATGCGGCGCAGCCATAGTCCTGCCAGCCCGACTACCATCATCAGCGACGCGTACTTGCCGAGCGGCTGTATCCAGTTGACCCAGAACCACACCGGTTCGGTGAAATAGCGCAAATGGCGCAGCAATACCAGCAGCAAACCGAAGTGGAAGAGCCAGCCAAACAACCATATCCACTTGTTGGATTTGAACAGGCTCTCGAACAACGTCAACTCCTTGAACATCCTGAACACCACACCGCTACGGGTGACGGGGGCGGGCATCGTCGGGATTTTCAGCGGCGCAGGCGTGCGCGCGTAATCCCACACCTTGCACGCCGTGGCAACCACCAGCACCGCGGTGGCGGCGTAAAAGAGCAAGGCATAGGCAACCGTCAGGGCCGACATGCCACGTGCGCTGGCCGTTGATCGCCAGGCCGGCTGGCGATGACCCGCTTCAGTATTCGCATACCGCCCGGCGTATGCCCGCGACCCCGGCACAACAGGTCTCCGGCGACTTCGCCTGGCAGAGCGAGGTATCCTGAATTCAAACGCATCCGGTAGGCTTGGGTAGCCCGGCGTACTTGCAGGCTTGTTTCGCTGGACCGTACGGAAACAACTCGTACAGATACTTGCTGTTGCCCTTGTCCTTGCCAAGCTTTTTGCCAATCGCTTTGGTCAGCACCCGCACCGCCGGCGCGACTTGATACTGCTCGTAGTATTCACGCAGAAAGTTGATGACTTCCCAATGATTGTTGCCGAGTTCGGCGTCGTCGGCTTCCGCCATCGCATTCGCCAGCTCCGGCCTCCAGTCGCTCAAATCGGCCAGATAACCTTCTTCATCGGTCTCATAACTTTGTCCATTGATCTCCAGCGCCATGTTTCGCCTCCTTACAGCTAGTTATACATACGCGGCCGCGTATTGTTCACAGCCACGCCTGGATGGCTTTGTGCGAGACCGCAAGATCGACAAACCCCGCATAATCAACGATCCCGACGCCATCCATTATATGGCTTTTATCAAGACCGCGCGCCTGCACATCAGGGGCAAGCGCGTAAAACTTCAGATGTCCCATGGCAGCTTTTATTTTCTCCGCATGCGGTGTGCAATCGAGCGAGGCAAGCACGCCGTCTTCAAACAACAGCACCGAACTACCCTCTTTGGCAAGGCGCAGACACGACGCCAGCGTATTGCGCTCAAACGGAGACTTGTTCACCGTGTGCAGTACCGCCATCGTAATTTCCCTAAAAGCTCAGGATGACATCCTGGGCGTCAATCACATCAGCCATTTCCCGACGGCTGACCACGTGAATTGAACTTTTTTCTACCCAGTCATCGTCCTCGTCCTCGTACGTAAGATCAAGCAGATCGGCAACGCTCAAACCACGTTCCTCAAGCGATTCCTTCTCAACGTATATCTTGTGAATATCATAGTCTCCCAACGCGTTGTAAGTCGGCGAAAAGTTTTTCATGCCGATGCCCTTCGTATCCTGCCCTTTCTTCAGTTGGTAAACGCCATCGTCGATGAAGGCCAGACTCACGTCCTGCTCGAACGCCGCCGTAATCAGCACGACCTCCAGTGCCTCAAGCGCATAAATGGTGCCGTAAGGCAGCTTTCGGTTCACATAAAGAAACTTTCTGACGGCGCCACCGTTCCCGGCTTTCTCTTCAGGTTCTACCTGCATCTTCCCTTACCCGACCGTTGCATCTGCGACAAGCTTCTAGTCGCCAAAAACCATCAGGCGGTCCGCCTGTATGCCCGCCTCGATCAACTGCCCCAAACCCGAAATACGAAACCCCTCGGCAAGATTGTGAGCGTCCTTGCCATGACGCCTGGCTTCATCCTGGTCGAGAATTCCACGTCTTTGCGCGGCGGCAACGCACACAACCAGATCAATTTTGTGCTCCTTCGCCAGATCGCTCCACAGGTCCGTCAGGTTGCGGTCATCTTGCGGGGGCACCGTCAACCGGGTGCCGTTATTGACACCGTCGTTGTAAAAAAACACTCGGAATATCTCGTGGCCCTTCTCAAGGGCAGCTTTCGTGAATCGGTAAGCGCTGTCCGAGGCTTGATGGGTGTAAGGGCCTTCGTTGACCAGAATGCCGAACTTCACAGCGAGATTACCTCGTGAGCGCTACGACGGGCCGCACCCTTGCGATCAGAACCGGATATGTGTCGAAGCGTTCAGGCTACGCCGGGCACCGGGCCAGTTATCAACGTGAAACTTGGTAAACGGCAACTCGGTAAACTCGAAGAACCGCGGCCATCCGATACGCTCGATCCACTCGTTCATGCGCTCCCAATCCTTCGCGTTGTCCCTGTAGGCGTACAGGATTTTCTTGACCACCGCGGTCGCTTCGGGCCAGCGTGGCGGATTGTTGGGTATACCGGCCGCGACCAACTTCTGGAAGGTCGGCTTGCCGCGCGCGTTCGAATGGTTGCCGCCGACCCAGACCGCAAGCTTGGTATGCTCCGGATCATTGATCTGCATGGGTGGACACGGCGGGTAACACGCCCCGCAGCAGATGCATTTTTTCTCGTCTACTTCCAGGGACGGCTTGCCGTTCACCACGGCCGGACGAATTGCCGCGACCGGGCAACGCGCGACCACCGAGGGTCGCTCACATACGTTGGAAACCAGGTCGTGGTTGATCTTTGGCGGCTTGGTGTGTTGTACGTTGATCGCGATATCTCCCTGCCCACCGCAGTTGATCTGACAGCACGAAGTGGTCATATGCACCCGGTTCGGCATGTTCCAGCCCTTGAACTCCTCGATGAGTTCATCCATCATCGCCTTGACAACCCCGGACGCATCGGTGCCGGGAATATCACAATGCAGCCATCCTTGCGTGTGCGACATCATCGCCACCGAATTCTTGGTGCCACCAACGACGAACCCCTCGCTTACAAGTGCTTCGATCAGCGGCTCGACCCTGGACTCGTCCGCCACCATGAATTCGATATTGCTGCGGATCGTGAAACGCACGTAGCCGTCGGCGTACTTGTCACCGATATCGCAAAGCTTGCGCAAGGTGAATACGTCGAGGATACGTTGGGTTGCGGCGCGCACCGTCCAGATCGCGTCGCCGCTGTGCGCGACATGGCGCAATACGCCCGGTTTCGGGTCATCGTGGAACTTCCAGTTTCCGTAGTTCTTGCGCATCACGGGGTGCATGAACTGAAACCCATCGGGGCACCCGGATTCAATGGGGCTACGGTGATGTTGTGCCATAGTCAGTCTGTTCCTGTAAGCGAAGTCGGTTCGTTCATCACAACTTGTCCATCAATGGCTAATTGACGCTGGCAGACTGCCCGTCGTCCGCATCGGCACCGTTGCCGTCCTTCGCTCTGCGCTTGAACCACTTGACCGCTTCCTGGTCCCATTCATCCATGCGCACGTAGGAACTGGTCCGCGGCTCGCTGACCATGTTGGGGTCAACCTCAACACCTATGCCTTCAAGGAAGTTTACCAAGCCAATACGCTCGATCATCTCGCCGCAACGCTCATGCTCGAGGCCGTTCTCAGCCCAGAAATCAATGACGCTCTCGGACAACTCTACAAGCTTTTCGTAGTCCTCTTCGCTTTTGAGCTTCATGAAAGGCACTACGACCGTGCCCATCAGGTCACCGATCTTAAGGGTGCGTTTGCCGCCGATAAGAATCGACACGCCTTTGTCGTCACCTGGAGAGAGTGCTTTCGGCATGACGTTCAGGCAGTGCATGCAGCGCACGCAAGCGCGGTTATCGACACCGAGCGTATCGTCTTCGCGCAGCGAAAGCGCCTGGGTAGGGCAGCGTGCAATGACGTTGTCCACAATGTACTGGCGCCCTTTCTTCCTGACGTATGCCTTGACTTCATCCTGATCGACTTTCATATCATCCCGCCATGTCCCGATAATCGCGAAATCGGCACGCTCGATCGAATTCATGCAGTCGTTGCTACAGCCGGACACCTTGAACTTGAACTTGTACGGCAACGAAGGACGGTGTACGTCATCGGTAAAATTGTTGAGCAAAGTGCGGTGAATGCGCATTTCATCGATGTTTGATTGTTCGCACCGCGCCGAACCCACACATGATTGCCCGGTACGAACGCACGGCCCCGCGCCGCCAAGATCCCAACCGTAGTCGTTGATCTCGTCAAAAAAGTGTTGTGTGTTCTCGGTAGATGCACCGATGAACATGATGTTGCCGGTCTGGCCATGGAAGGTAACCAAGCCTGATCCCCATTTTTCCCAACTCGACGCGAGCTCGCGCAACGCCTTCGTTGTATAGTGATTGCCTGCTGGCGGCTGCACCCGCAGGGTATGAAATTCCTTGGATGCCGGAAACGCCGCGCCCACCTCGGAAAAACGCGGGATGATGCCGCTGCCGTAGCCATAGACGCTCACGGTTCCACCTTTCCAGTAGCCTTTCCGGGTTTCATACGAATGCTCGAGTTGGCCCAGCAGGTCATTGGCCATGCTGTTGACGCGACTGTCAGGATGCTCATCGCGAAGGCGCTTGATTCCGGAAACAAAGCTCGGCCAAGGGCCGTGCTCAAGTTCATCGAGCATTGGAGTTACATGGTTTTTGTCAGTCATTTTCCCTCTCCGCACATCGTTCATTGACCATAGGTTTCTAATGATTGCACATGAACTCCGCCAAAGGAAACCTACCCTTTGGTGATAGCGGCGCAGCCTGCATGGCGTTTTACACTAAGCCAGTATGAAAATGAGCAACGCCGTCTGTTCAGCCACCTGGGCCGCTCGACAGAATGCTCCGGTTCTCTCTGACCAAACATCCGTCCAGGCGGCAGAGTCACCGTTTCTGATCGAAAACGAAACGGCCTACCGTCGCTGGCGTACGCGCAAGCTCGCTTGCTTCGTGGCCGGGCGCAACGACCTTGCCACCCCGGTGACCGTTACCGATCCGGCAGCGTTGAACGCAGCACAGCACGCCGCGATCACAACCCGCTGCCGACAACATAACCTCGCCTTTTACCAAGTCGCATGCGACCGGGACAGGGGGATCGACAAAGACACATTCAAACTGCTTTGTCGGCAACTCGGTCTGCGGACGCTGATCACCAACCCCTGTGCCGATACCGACGCCATCAGCAGCATCCGCATGGTACCGGGTGCCCGCTACATCCCTTACACGGGAAACTGCCTGAAGTGGCACACCGACGGCTACTATAATGACACGACCGGTACCGTGCGCGCGTTCGCCATGCATTGCGTGCGACCGGCTGACAAAGGAGGCGAAAACCAGTTCTTTGATCCGGAAATTCTGTACATCCTTCTACGCGATGAAAACCCGGATTACGTAACAGCGCTGATGCACCCGGAAACTTTGACCGTGCCGCAAAACTCCGAAGAGAAAAATCCTGCCGACATCAGGCCCCGGCGTTCGACCTCCGCGCTGACAGTGGACGGGATGGACGGGGACCTGGTGATGCACTACACGCAACGTAACCGACACGCGATCTGGCGTGATGACCCTGTCACCGCCCGGGCACGCCGCTTTATTCGGGAGGTGCTCGACTCGCCCGGGGAATACCATGTCCGTTATCGTCTCGACCGCAACGAAGGCGTGGTTTGCAACAACGCCATTCACAACCGTAGCGGGTTTGGTGATTCACCACGGCCCTCGCGACGGTTGCTGTACCGCGCGCGTTACCGGGAGCGGGTTGCCGGCACGGGACATGCAACGCTACCCGCCCAACCTCGATGCTGACCGTCAGCGACATACTGCTCAAGCACCACGAACTGTCGAGCTTTGAACAAATGCGGCAGTTGGTCAAAGCCTACGCGAGCAACGGCGAAATATTTCTCGCGTTTGACGTGCGCCCCCCCTTCAAGGATACGCCAGAAAACTGGGAAGCCCTGCTGGAAGCAACCTTTACCACCAACGTCAAAAAGTAACCGCAAGGGAATCATCCATGTACTGGGAAGACGCCACGCAGGAGCCTCGGTATAAAGTGCCGGAAGACATCATCGACCTGAGTTTTCGGATCGCTTGCCGCTGCCTGCCGACGAACTACGCCGCCCCGCTGGAGGCGGCACTGGTTACACAGTTGCCGTGGCTTGCCGACGAACCACTCGCTGGTATATATATGGTGTATGGTGCCGAGTTCGGCAATGGCTGGGCGCGCCAGAGCGGTGACGACGCACTCGTGCACCTGTCCACGCGCGCACGCCTGAATCTACGCTTGCCGCGAGCACGCGTTGCACAGGCCACGCAACTGGAGAAACGGAACATCGACATCCTCGGGTACCCATGTGGCATAGGCAGGAGCAAAACACGTCTGTTGAGCACACATGGCACTTTATTCACCCGGCACCTCTTCCCGGCCGGGCGCGACGAAGAAGCGTTTCTGGAAAACGCCGCCCGCATGCTTGGAGAGCTAGGCATCAAGCCGTTGAAAATGCTGGCAGGACTCAGCCGGACTATCGAGACCCCACAGCAAAAAATAGCAACCAGCAGCCTGATGATAGATGGACTGAAGCCACAGGAGTCGGTGCTGTTACAGCAACACGGATTGGGGAAACGGCGAACGCTGGGTTGTGGTATTTTCCTTCCCCACAAAAGCATCGCCCCCACGAGAGCATCACCGCCATAAGCAGCAAACCAATGTCGGGGCAGGGCGATCACCGACGCGGCGCCCCCTGGAGTTTATGCGGCAACACGCATCGTCGCCTATCGCCCGCCGCCGCCATGCGGCAGACCCTGCCCCTGCAGAGCCCCCCCGTTCACCGAGTCCGGGTTCAGCAAAATCTGCCGGTTGCAGTAAGGCCAGGGTCAAACCGGACCGACCCACATCCTGCCAACACCTGGCTCGTACGGAGGTCCATGGTGCGGTAGACTTGTACGGTGTGGTTCTGCAATGCAGATTTGCTACATGATTCCAACAACTTTCATTGGTGCCGACACTGGGTGTAAATCCAGAACAACATCAGAATATCAAGGAGGGAAATATGACTATCACTGTCGACGGAAAACAGGTTGAAACCACCGCTTCGGGATTCCTTGCCAACCTGGCTGACTGGAGCAAGGAAGTTGCCAGGGTAATCGCCAAAAGCGAAGACATTGAGTTGACCGACAAACACTGGGACATAATTGACTATCTGCGCGACGAGTATCTCAATAACGGCGAGAACCAGCCAAACACACGCGGCATAGTCAAAGCGATGCAGAAAAAATGGAACGACCGAAATGTGTCGGCAAGAACGCTGTACGCAATGTTTCCCCAGGACCCCAGCAAGCAGGCAGGACGCATTGGCGGCTTGCCCGAAAGCCGGCGCAAGGGCGGATATTGAAACGCGTCGCGGGCATCCGTCCTACGACAACTGGCCATTGATGCCCGATCCGCTACAACTCGAACGCATAAAAGCGCCGGTCTCAGAGGATATCGACGCAGTCAACCGGATCATCGGCGAACGCCTGCACTCAAACCTCGCCTTTGTTCACGAGCTTGCCAGCCACATTATCGACAGCGGCGGCAAGCGGCTGCGACCTCTGCTCACCTTGCTCATGGCGCGGGCCTGCGAGCATACCGGAACCACGCACAGGCTCCTGGCGGCGACCATAGAGTTTATCCACACGGCAACCTTGTTACACGACGATGTTGTCGACGATGCCGGCTGGCGGCGTGGCCATGAAACCGCCCGGTCTATCTGGGGAAACAGTGCCAGCGTGCTGGTTGGTGACTTCCTGTACTCCCGCGCGTTTCAGATGATCGTCGAGTCCGGGCTACCCGAAGCCACCAGGGTGTTTGCTTACGCTACCAACACGATCGCTGAAGGCGAAGTCCGGCAACTACTGAATTGTCGGAAACCCAGCGTAGATGAAGACAATTACCTGCAGATCATTCGCTGCAAAACAGCCACGCTGTTCGAAGCAGCCGCACGCGTCGGCGCGATCGCCGCCAATGCCTCGGAACGGATGCAGTACGACAGCGCACGCTTTGGCCTCAACATCGGCATCGCGTTTCAGTTGATAGACGACGCGCTGGATTATGAAGCGGACAAGGATACCGGCAAACCGTCGGCAAAAGACATTGGCGAAGGGAAGCCGACGATGCCGCTGATTTATACGCTCGCCCGATGCTCCCCCGCCGAGAGAAAAATACTCGAAGATACGCTGCAGCAAAGATCCCGGGACCCTGACGATCGCTTGACCGATCAGGCGGTTGAACTGGTACGCAATTCGGGCGCGCTCGACTACACTCGAAAACATGCGAAATCATACGTGGACAGGGCTGGAACGGCGCTATCCACGTTGCCGGACTCGGTGTATAAAACCGCGCTGGAGCAACTGAACCAATTTGTATTCAGCCGCGATTATTAGCGGCCAGGGCAAGCAGACGATCCCGTGCAGAAAGCGATTGCATCTGGCGTCTGCGTGCAACCAAATAAGCGCTCGACCTCGAATCGCGGCGCAGAGACGCCGGCACCGCACGATGTGCATCCCTGCTCCAAGGGAGCGACAGCACCATGCCGCGCGCGCGTGTTGCCATCAAGCCCGCTTGCCGCAACGGCTGCTTCGCCGACGCCGGTAGCATACTTTTCCCAAACCACCCAACAAGCCATTCCCTTATATAATCAGCCGGTTGGTCGGACACGGAGTGTAGCTCAGCTTGGTAGAGCACTGCCTTCGGGAGGCAGGGGCCGGAGGTTCAAATCCTCTCACTCCGACCAATCAGGGCGTCATTAGGCCCATCACTCTGCCAGCAACGCTTCGATCACCCGCTCGATATTCTTTGCCTGCGCGGTACCTGCATGGGTTTCTCCAACGAAGGCCGCGCGCACTATCCCACGCTTGTCGATCAGGTAAAACGCTGGCCAGTAGCGGTTGTTCATCGCCCTCCAGTAAGAGAAATCATTGTCCAGCATGACCGGGTGGTGCAAATTGAATTCTTCAACCTTTTCGACGACGTTTTCACGGATTTTCTCGTGATCAAATTCGGGGGTGTGAACCCCGATCACTTGCAACCCCCGACTTCCATAAGCTGCTTCGACACGATTGAGCCAGGGAAACGACCTGTAGCAATTCCAGCAATCGAAGGTCCAGAAATCAATGAGCACCACGCTACCGCGCAGATCACCCAGCGTTAAGGGCTCCGAGTGAATCCACTCGTGCGCCATCCGGTGAGTGAATTCCGGGGCTTGATACTCTGCCGGCGTCTGGCGCGCACCGCCGGGTGCGGCCGATACCGACACCAGCCATGCAAAGCCAAGCACCATTGATACGAGCCGGTCAGACACAACCATCGAGCGACTCCGTCGACCCCACGCTACCATCACGCCAGAAATACCGATAGTAAATCCGGTTCTTCTCCTTGATGTAGTCGATGAGCTCCGGGGTGAACCAGGTTGCAGAATCCGTTGTAACATTCGCGTTGACCCTTCCCTGCGTTGGGATGAACTGCAGCACCTCCCGGTGAAAACCTTTGCTCAAAAGAAAATCGTGAAGATCGGCATTCAAATGCTCCGTTCGAAGAAAGTGCACCCGGTGCATGTCCTGCCGGTAACGCCGACTTTGAAAATACTCGGCCAGTTGTGCATCGGTTTTTGAGAGTACCTTCACAGGCTCTTTGAAAAAATACCAGATATAAATGTAACTCATAAACCCGATAGACGAGGGCAAGTGGCAGTGTCTGCCCAGAAAAAAATGCATGCGGGGGAGCTCTTCGTTGAAAAACCTTACGAATTCACCGAAGTCAGGAACCTCCTCTTGCCTGGAATTGATCCTGTCTTTCTCTCTCCTCGACACTGCTTGCCGGTACTGGTGTCCCCAGTACCGTTTTCTCCACAGAAACACGGAACCATCCAGGTAACAGTAGCAGGACACATGGTATGCAAGCGGATCCCGCTTTATGGAAAGCACCAATTTGTGCTGGTGCGCTTCCGGTATCCGCTCGCAATTCGCATGGAAATAAGATTTCCTCCGAAACCGCCGCGGACATAAGCGACGAAGAGTCCTGTGCACAGCCTTCGCCCTCCGAATCAGCAACAAGCTTGCTTTATCTCTCCATCCAATACAGCCTTTTACCAACAGCGTGAGCAGAACACCACGAACAAAATTGCCGCCGGTTTTGGGCATATGGATAAAAACAAAATCCCTTCCCACAAGCATCGGTATTACAGCCGAGGTAACAAAGAGGCAAAACCGTGCATCATTCCCGCGCGCTTCATATTGCACTGAAGCAGAGGAATGATTCCCCAGCGCCGGGTTGTTGCAACCAACCCGTGCCGCGGCACGGTGCCATCCTTACTGAAGGCCGCCAGACAGTTACGGGTTCGATTCGCCGGCACCGTGATTTACCAATAACGCTCAACGGTGATATGCCCGGGTGTGCGACGGCGGTTCTTGCACAACCTTTTCTGCTCGAGCGCAACCGTCGAATCCCTCACCATATCGGGATTGCCGCAAATCATGACCTGAGAATCCTGGTTGAACGGCACTGCGCTACGTTTCTCAAGCGTGCCATCCAGGATGGCTGCCGGAATTCTTCCACGCATTGCGAAATCGTTCTGCTCGCGGCTAACGAATAGAATCACCGAGAGTTGATCGGCGTGCTCTTCGACCAGTTTCTCGATGACTTCCTGGTAGGAAAGATCCCGAGCGTTGCGCACGGCATGAACCAGCACAACGTATTCAAACCGCTGCCATGGCGTCGCGGTTCTCAAAATGGAAAGAAACGGACCGAGCCCGGTACCCGTTGCCAGCAACCATAGATATTTTCCATCAGGCACTTCATCGAGCACCAGAAATCCCGACCCCTTATCCGTAACCCACACACGGTCTTCTCCTTTCAATGCGGCGAGCTTCGGCGACAGTGGCCCTTCGGGCACGATCGATGAATAAAACTCGAGTATGGGCTCATGCGGAGCGTTGACAAACGAATAAGGCCGCGCGATTCGCCTGCCCTCGATGTCCAACGCCAGCTTGGCGAACTGGCCCGCTGTGAATGGCACTGGCTCGGTTTGTACGCACAGCGAATAAAGATATTCCGTCCATCGCCTGATTTCAACGACATGCCCTTCGACAAATTTTTCCGTAAACATAATTGGAGCCAGGACCAACCGATAAAATGAGAATTATGCCACGTAACCCATTGACGAACTCGACCTGCTTTCGTCATTCCCATGAGCCGCACCGGTTTTTGTTATCATTGCGCGGGGCACCCCCTCGATAACTTCATGCACACCTTCGATACTTCATGATTACTGGTTCTAAAAAAGCGAACGCGTCGGCTCACGCCAAGGGGCAGTTGCCCCGCTTCGAGCGCCATGACCGGCAGCAGGTCAAGCACACGACCTGTTATATGTGTGCGTGCCGTTGCGGAATCCGGGTGACCATCGAGGACAACAAGATCCGCTTCATCCAAGGGAACCCGAGACACCCTGTCAACCGGGGGGTGCTGTGCGCAAAAGGGAACGCCGGCATCATGAAGCAGGAATCGCCGGCCAAGCTGAACGCGCCACTGCTAAGAAAACCTGGCAGCGAACGCGGCAGTGGTGAATTCGAGGAGATTTCCTGGGAGAAGGCACTGGATATACTCACCGAGCGACTTGCCGACATCCGTAAAACCGACCCTAAAAAGCTTGCCTATTTCACCGGACGCGACCAGATGCAGGCGCTCACCGGACTATGGGCACAGCAGTTTGGCACCTGCAACTGGGCTGCACACGGGGGATTTTGCTCGGTCAACATGGCGGCGGCCGGGCTGTATACGATGGGACATTCCTTCTGGGAGTTTGGCGACCCCGATTGGGACCGCACCAAATATTTCGTTCTGTGGGGAGTCGCCGAAGACCATTCTTCAAACCCGATAAAAATCGGCCTGGAAAAATTAAAACGGCGAGGCGCAAAGTTCGTTTCGATCAACCCCGTTCGCACCGGATATCAAGCGATTGCCGATGAGTGGATTCCCATCAAGCCAGGCACCGACGCGATACTGGCACTGTCGATGGTCCACGTTTTGCTGAGCCGCGAATTGTTTGACTGGGAGTTTTTGATTCGCTATACCAACGCGACGCATCTGGTCGTGCAGACACCGGGAGAAAAAGGCGACGGTCTGCTCTATCGCGACAGCGACGGCAATCCTGTCCTGTATGACACCGCTACGGGAGAGTTCGTGGAGGCGATGACCATCGGCACCAAACCAGCGCTATTCGGCGAATTCACTACCCCTGAAGGAACCCGGGTGAAAACCTCCTTCACGCTGCTTGCCGAACGTTACCTGAGCGATGAATACTCTCCGCAGCACGCGGCCGAAGTGTGCGGGGTCTCCGCCGATACCATCGAACGCATCGCGCTCGAGATGGCGCATATCGCTTTCGAAGAAGAAATCTCGATTGATTGCGAATGGGTCGACTGGAGCGGACGCAAACATGACAAGTTTATCGGCAGGCCGGTCTCCATGCACGCGATGCGTGGCATTTCAGCACATTCGAACGGCTTCCAGACCTGTCGTGCCCTGCACTTGCTACAGATCATACTTGGCACCATCGACTGCCCAGGAGGACATCGCGCCAAAGCACCCTATCCCAAGCATATACCGCCACCGTTGAAACCGGCCAAAGGCACGGCACCAGGCAAGCCTCTGGATGCACCCCCGCTGGGGTTCCCAACCGGCCCCGAAGACCTGGTCGTCGATGCAGACGGGAACCCGTTGCGCATCGACAAAGCTTATTCATGGGAAGCCCCGCTCGCCAACCACGGGCTGATGCACATGGTGATTACCAACGCGACCAACGGAGACCCCTACCCGATAGACACATTGCTGATATTCATGGCGAACATGGCCTGGAACTCGAGCATGAACACCACCGAGGTGCGCAAGATGCTCAAGCGGAAAGGGGAAAGCGGCGAGTACAAAATCCCCTTCCTTGTCGTCGTCGACGCGTTTCAGTCGGAAATGGTCGACTTTGCCGATCTGGTTCTGCCGGATACGACATACCTCGAACGCTACGACGCGATATCGATACTTGACCGCCCTATTTCAGAACCCGACGCGGTGTGCGATGCGATCCGCGCACCGGTGCTCAAAGTCGATCGAAACGTGCGCCCCTGGCAGGAAGTCATGGTGGAACTGGCAGGACGGCTCGAATTCCCCGCGTTTGTCAATGAAGACGGCAGCCGCAAATACAGGGACTACAAGGACTTCATCGTGAACTACGAAAAAGCCCCAGGTATAGGTTTCCTTGCCGGGTGGAGAGACGGCAACCAGCCACTGCGCGGCAAACCCAACCCGCAACAATGGGAAAGATACGTGGAAAACGAAGCCTTTTTTCGCTACGAGTTGCCACTGGAGCAACGCTTCTACCGCTTCGCCAACAAGCATTACCTGACATTTGCGAAGGAAGTGGGATTCAATGCCGTAGACGACCCCATCGTGATCGAACTGTATTCTGAAACGTTGCAAAAATTCAGACTTGCCGCAGCAGGGCTGTATGGTGACACACAACCCAACAACCCGACCGATCGCGAACGTGTCAAGACTTTCTTTGATCCGCTTCCGTTTTATTACGCGCCGCTGGAACATACGCGCGTGAACCACGAGACATATCCGCTGTATGCGATCACCCAGCGTCCGATGCCCATGTATCACTCCTGGGACTCGCAAAACGTCTGGCTGAGACAGATACTGGCGCAAAACCTGCTGTATATGAACCGCCGACGCGGCGAACAGCTTGGCCTCGAAGATTGGTCCTGGGTATGGGTCGAGTCTCACAACGGCCGGGTACGGGCGCAGGTGAAATTCATGGAAGGCGTACAGGAAGACACGGTGTGGACCTGGAATGCCATCGGCAAACACCGCGGCACCTGGGGACTGCAAGAGAACGCTAACGAGGTAACCGACGCGTTCCTTCTCAACCACCTCATCCGGGAAACGCTGCCCGACAATAACACCGACGAACGCGCACTGACCAACTCGGACCCAATCACCGGACAAGCCGCCTGGTATGATCTGCGGGTCAAGGTTTATCCTGCCGACCCCCCCGCCACCGTCGACAGCGCACCCTCTTCCTACACCCGCGGCAACGATTCAACCCTGCGCTACCAGACGCACAAAGCGGTAAACCTCAGCCGCACCATGCGTGACGTACTGACCCGGGGAATCAAATAAATGCGACTCGGACTCGCCATAGACCTGGACACCTGCGTCGGATGCAACGCCTGTGCAGTTGCGTGCAAACAATGGAACGCCTCCGGCACAACCGGGCCGCTCACCGACTATAACCCGTTTGGCAAAGACCCAAGCGGGGTATGGTTCAACCGCATCCGCCATTACGAAACAGGCGAGTATCCGAACAGCAAAACCGTGCACTTTCCGATGTCCTGCATGCACTGCGAAGATGCCGACTGCGTAACCGTGTGTCCGACGGGCGCATCTTACAAGCGACCGGAAGACGGCATCGTGCTGATCGATCAGGATAAGTGCATGGGATGCAACTATTGCGCGTGGGCCTGTCCCTATGGCGCGCGCGAGCTCGATCGGGAAGACGGCGTGATGAAAAAATGCACCTTGTGTATAGACCGTATTTACGATGAAAATCTGCCGGAAGAAGACCGGCAACCCGCCTGTGTATTGACCTGCCCGACGCACGCGCGTTTCTTTGGCGACTACGACGACCCGAACTCCGAAGTGTCGCGACTCACGCGCGAACGAGGCGGCCAGGCCTTGATGCCGGAACTGGGCTACAAGCCGACCAACATGTACCTGCCTCCGCGACAACCCACGCAGGTGAAAGCTTCCGACCCCGGTCTTAAAATGAATCTGGTAGACAAGGTCAAGGACTGGGTCAACCGTAGCGTCAGCAGGTAGATCCGCCGCCAGGTAACATGCATCCGGCGCTTTCCGTTATCCTGTTCACCGTACTATCAGGCTTCGGGTACGGCTTGTTCATATCCCTCGCGCTGGTAGATCTCTTCGATCAATCGGCCGATGCACGGGTGTTTGTCAGCGGCGGCATCGCTGGCCTGATCTTGGTCACCGGCGGCCTGTTGTCTTCGACCCTGCACCTCGCCAATCCAAAAAACGCATGGCGTGCCTTTAGCCGTTTTCGCACCTCGTGGCTGTCGCGCGAAGGGGTTTTTGCGATACTTTTTTACCTGCCCGCCCTACCCTATCTCTATTGCTGGTATGACGGGGGGAGTTGCACAGGAACTACTCACGCGGCCCTGTCTCTGTCGATACTGGCCATTGCGCTGGCGACCGTATTCTCAACCGGGATGATTTACGCCTGCCTCAAACCCATCCGCCAGTGGCATACACCGCTGACCCCGATCAACTACGTGATGCTGTCGATCATGACCGGTTTTTTGCTATTCCTGCTGTTGCACCGCCTCTATGCACCCTCCGAAGCGCCGATGCTCTTCCCGGTCATCGCGGTCGTTCTGGTTGCATTGGCCGGGCTGGCAAAACTTGCCTATTACGTCTCGGTCATCCGGGAAAGCACCGACGCTGCGAAATCGAACGCCAATACGGCAACCAGCCTCACCCAGGCTCGGGTACGCCTGCTCGATGTCGGGCACACCGCGGGAACATTTCTGACCGACGAATTCGGCTACCAGGTAGCGGCACGGCGGCTGATGCGGTTACGCTTATCATCTGCTGTTTTCGCATTTGGCTTGCCGTTGCTGCTGTTGCTGACAGCAATGTTCAACCCACCAGGCAATATCGCCCTCATTGCCACGCTGCTGTCGGCAGCGGTCGGTGTAGGCATCGAAAGGTGGCTGTTCTTTGCCGATGCAAGACACGTCGTGAATCTATACCACGGAGCACAGCGCACGTAACACTACCGGACAGTAGAGAGAATGTCGTATTTCCTGTACAAAGTATCCACGCAGCCCGGCAACAAAACGCTGGAGTATATCGAGGAACACGATGCGTTCGTCGACGCAAAAACTTCGGCGCGGGCAAGGCGTGCAAACATCCCGGCAACCGGGAATTACATCATAAAGATGATATTTGCCTCCGACCAGGACGAAGCGGAAATGCTCCTGATGAAGAAACAGGAAGCACCGATATTGAAGGAGTGGGAAAAATAGTTTGCGGCTTGAATTGCCCCATATGTGGTGGCCCCATACAAGGGGTTGTATTTCATCGGATTTATTGGTGATAATACCCAATGGCCTTCTCTGATTTAAACAACGCGGGAGATTTCTAATGCGCCTCTGCAAAGTATTACTGGTTTTTTTCGCCTCTCTGGCCCTGGCAGGGTGCGGTGCCAAACAGTGGGACTGGTTTTTTGGCGATGACGAAGATGAAGAAGTCATCTATCAAAGCGAAGAAGAAGCGGTGGAATACGAAGATGTTGTCGAGGAAGAGTTTGAAGAAGAACAGTACGCGGAAGAAGAATACGAATATGAGTACGAGTACGAGTATGAAGACGACAATCCGGACCAGCCGCCACGTGGAGGCGGGCGAGGTGTTTCACGTTATGGAGATGAACCGGTATACCAGGAAAGGCAGCAGCCTGCGGAAGAAAGAACCCCGGGACGTACCTCCATCTATTTCGACTACAAAAAAGACATGGTGCCGGCCAACGGACTGAACCTGTTGCAGTTACACGCCCAGTTTCTGAAAGCAAACCCGGGCGTCGTCGTCACGGTTGAGGGTCATACCGACTCGGTCGCACCTGCTGAGTACAACAAACGCCTGGGATTGCGCCGCGCTGAAATGGTCGCCAATCTGCTCGTGGATATGGACGTGCCAGCCGCACAGATCGTGACCATCAGTTACGGAGAAGAGCGCCCGGCAGCCTCGGACGACAACCAGGAAGCGCACGCGCTGAACCGCCGCGTCGAACTCGCTTACTAAACTATCAGTCTGGCCATCAGCCTGGATTGGCTGGTTTGCTTTCGAGTTTCCTTCAATGTGGGACCCTCGATTTGGGATTTGAAAAGCATCCTCTCCCCGTTCGTCCGCGCCATCCGAACCGGCCATCCGATTCTACCTGCCGGGCAGCCTTTCAAGTAAGATCAAACAGCGGGCAAATAACCGGACCGCACGCGGCCAAAAGCGCTTTCAGGTAGCAATTCTCCACCCCTGTGCAGATCCATCATCCATGGATCCATTGCGCGAGCGGGCACGCGCCGCATCGGCTGTTCCTGTTGCAAAAAAAAACTGCCGGCAAGAAGCCGGCAGTTTTCCATTTATTCGGCGAAGCGCCGTTGTCAAGCAGGGATGTTATCCGCACGAACCCTCGCCGCGCTTGTCTTCACTGCCAGAAGACCCCTCTCCTCCGCCACAAGAACCCTCACCGCAGGATCCTTCGCCCTTCTTGTCCTTGTCACCATCGCACGGCCTGCCATCGCCCTTGGAATCTCCATGGCTATCAGCCACCATGTAGCCGGACGGTAATTTCTCCGCCGCGAAGGGATTTTCAGCCACATTGGCAGTTGCGGCAAGGCTCGCAACCAGAAACCCACTTGTGGCCAACGTGGCCGAAACCAACCTGATGGATTTTTTCATTGTCGTCGTTTTTTTCATGATTCTATCTAACTCCGGTATAGCCGTTGAATAATTGTTTGCGAAAAAATCGCTTGGCACAGTATTGCCGAATTGCCGACAATAAATCAAGGTTGTGTATGGATCCACCACCTATGGGACAAACGTGACCCGTGTCGGGCAAGCATCTGTCTCTGGCCTCCTGCAGAACGGCTCAACGCGACCCGGGAGCGCCCCTCACCAGGGTTCCCCGTGTAAAAAAACTGAAGCCCGCAACAACTGCCTACAGTCGTTTTTCCCGGTACTCGCACAGGTCACTGATCAGGCATCCGCCACAGGCGGGGCTCCTTGCCGTACAGACGTACCTCCCATGCAGAATAAGCCAATGATGGGCGTGGCACTTGAATGCATCCGGAACAAACTTCAACAGTTTTTTCTCGACCGCGAGCGGCGTTCTGCCTGGCGCGAGACCTGTCCGGTTGGACACTCTGAATATATGCGTGTCAACTGCGATCGTCGGCTCTCCAAACGCACTATTGAGGATCACGTTCGCAGTCTTTCTGCCAACCCCCGGCAAACGCTCCAGTTCCTCTCGCGTCCCCGGTATTTTCCCCGCATGTTCTTCGAGCAGAATCCTGCATGTCCCGATGATGTTGCCTGCCTTGGAG
The DNA here is from genome assembly GCA_965226235.1 of Candidatus Oxydemutatoraceae bacterium. Classification (GTDB taxonomy): domain Bacteria; phylum Pseudomonadota; class Gammaproteobacteria; order Poriferisulfidales; family Oxydemutatoraceae; genus CAYFZO01. The sequence goes on from OZ245335.1 coordinate 1,335,643, forward strand.
TTGAACAGCCCGATTGTCTTGATATAACTTTTCAGTTTCTCTTCTCCGAGCGCATACATCTTTGCCGCCGTGCCGGCTTCCTTGAACAGTTTTTTCGTCGCCTTGTTCACGCCGATGTCGGTCGCCTGGGCAGACAGGATCACTGCGATCAAAAGCTGAAACCGGGAGCGGTAACGCAATTCGGTTTTCGGGTGCGGGTTCCAAGCCCTGAAGCGAACAAAAACAGCGGTTCTTTTTTCCTGATTCACCCGGAGGAACCCTGACACAATTTGTCCGGCGGACTCGCGTCCGCTTTTTCGCTGATCGCCTTTTTCAACGCATCACGCTGCAGCGCCATCAGGTCGGCATCTCGCCGGGTGCGCGCGGTCAGCCTCGCCTGGCGATGCCTGCGTCGTTTTCGTGCCGTCACTGCCTGCTCGCGCGCCGAAGCGGTAGCCGAGGCAGCAACCATCGCGATACAGTCGGTAGGGCAAGGCGCTACGCACAACTCACAACCGATGCACTCCAATCCCAGCACCGTGTGCATGAAGGTAGAGGCACCGATAATCGCGTCGACCGGGCACGCCTTGATGCATAAGGCACAGCCGATGCACTCGGATTCATCGACCACGGCGACCTGACGCTCGCGACGCTGCGGGTTTGCCGACGACTCAGACATCGCCCTCCGCGACCTCTCCGATACAAGCCCCCCGGCGGTTGCCTCCGACAACAAACAATTTCTTTCCTGCGTTTACCTGACTTTCATCCCGGCACCGGCTCCTTCATCCGGGGCAAGCAGAAAAACCTTGTCCTCCCCGGCCGCCAGAACCATGCCCTGCGAAATCCCGAAACGCATTTTCCGAGGCTTCAGATTGGCGACCACCACCACCATGCGACCAACCAGTTCCGCAGCCTCATACGAAGCCTTGATCCCGGCGAACACCGTCCGGGACTCGCCCCCCAGATCGATTTCCAGCCGCAATAGCTTGTCGGCGCCGGCGACGGATTCAGCGCTGACCACCCGGGCCACGCGCAAATCGAGCTTTTGAAAATCTTCGATGGTGATTTCTTCTCCCGCTGCCAGCGTCGCGTCGGAAGAACCCTCCGGGGAGTTGTCTTGCAGCATCGCATCCACGGCGCGTTTTTCAACGCGTGCCATCAACGGCTCGAACCGATTGATGCGGTGCTGCGGTTGCACGGAAAACTCGTCTTCCCACCGGTCAAGCTCAATCCCCAGAAAGTTTTCCACCTTGTCTCCCAGCACCGGTAACACCGGTTTAAGATACAGCACGATACGCGCAAATGACAGCAGCCCGAGGCTGCAAACCTCGTGCGCCGCAAGTGATGCGTTGTCCTGCTTTACAAGCTCCCACGGCTTGCAGGCATCTATGTGCTGGTTGACCTTGTCGGCCAGCACCGCAATCTCGCGCATCGCTGCCGCGTAATCCAGCCTCTCGTAAAAATCGGCAATCTGCTCCCCCCGACCGATCAATTCACGATAGAGCGAGTGCTGTAGCACCGCCTGAGAACACAGTAACTCGTCGTTGAAGTGGCGATGTACGAACCCGGCACAACGGCTGGCGATATTGACGACCTTGCCGACCAGATCACTGTTGACACGCTGCAGGAAATCATCGAGGTTGAAATTGACATCTTCGATGCCCCCGGTCAGCCTGGTCGCGAAATAGTACCGCAGGTATTGCGGGTCGAGGTGACGATGATAAGACCTCGCGGTAATGAAGGTCCCGCGTGATTTCGACATCTTTTTCCTGTCGACGGTAACGAAGCCGTGGCAATGCACCGCGGTTGGCGTTCTGAAGCCTGCGCCCGCAAGCATCGCGGGCCAGAACAGCGTATGGAAGTAAGCGATGTCCTTGCCGATGAAATGGTGTAGCTCGGTCGAGCTCCCGGGTTGCCAGTAATGATCAAAATCCATCCCTTCAGTTCGCGCGCAGAAGTGCTTGAAGCTGGCCATGTAGCCGATCGGGGCATCCAGCCATACATAAAAATATTTGCCCGGATGGTCGGGTATTTCGAACCCGAAATACGGCGCGTCCCGCGAGATGTCCCAGTTGCGCAGCCCCACTTCGAACCATTCATCGAGCTTATTCCGAATAGCCGATTGCACGCGCGCGCTCTTCAACCACGCCATCAGGCTGTCCCGGCAGCGGGGAAGTTCGAAAAAATAATGCGCGGACTCGCGCTCGACCGGTGCCGAACCGCTCAATACCGACCTGGCGTTGTTCAATTCCGAAGGCGTGTAAGTCCCGCCACACGCTTCACAGCAGTCGCCGTACTGGTCTGCCGCACCGCAACGCGGACAATCACCGCGAACAAACCGATCAGGCAGAAACATCTCTGCCTGCTCGTCGTAGGCCTGAACAACACGCTTCGAAGAGATCAGTCCCTTGTCCTTGAGCCGGCTGTAGATCAGGTTGGAAAACGCCCGGTTCTCTTCGGAATGTGTAGAGTGGTAATTGTCAAACCCGATCATGAACGCGTCGAAATCCTCCATGTGATCCTTGGTCACACGCGCAATCAGCGCTTCGGGCGAAATGTTCTCTTCACGCGCCTTGAGCATGATCGGTGTGCCGTGGGCGTCGTCGGCGCAGACATAGTGGCAGCGGTGACCGCGCATGCGCTGGAACCGGACCCAGATGTCGGTCTGGATGTACTCGAGCAGGTGACCAATATGAATCGGGCCGTTCGCGTAAGGAAGCGCGCTGGTGACGAGTATTTCACGTTGCTCGGCCATGGATTGTTTACTCACGGTTGTATTTGCTTGCTCCCGAGGCGGGACCCTGCTTCTGCGGAATCACAACCACAGACAGGATCAAACCATCAGCGCGGCTATTATAGTCAGCGTGGCTATTATAGAATGACCGTCGTGGCTACACCCGATTGAATTCAGAGAGGCATCCGGTTGAAAGCGATCATCATCGAGCATCTTCCGTTCGAAGACGCCGGCGCGTTCGGTGAGGTGCTCGAAGCAGCAGGTATCGACCGCGAGACCCTGTGCGCCGCCACCCAACCGCTCGACGCGGCACGAGGCGCAGACTTGGTCATCATCATGGGTGGGCCGATCAGTGTCAACGATCAACGCCGATTCCCCTTCCTCGCAAAAGAACTCGCGTTGCTCGAGCACCGTATCGAGTACGGCAAGCCGACTGTCGGAGTTTGCCTCGGCGCGCAACTCATCGCGAGGGCGCTCGGGGCGAACGTCTACCCGATGCAACACAAGGAGATCGGTTGGTCTTCCCTGGAACCGACCGCAGCGGGAACACACACGCCGCTGGCGCAGTTGACTGCCCCGGTGCTGCACTGGCATGGCGAAATGTTTGACATCCCCGACGGAACCGACAACCTGGCGAGCACCCCCTTGTGCCCCCACCAGGCGTTCGCGGTCGCCAACCACACGCTGGCGTTGCAGTTTCACGCCGAGGTGCGCCCGCTCGCGCTCGAGCAATGGCTGATCGGGCATATCGGCGAACTCGACAATGTCGGCATCGACGTACGGGCGCTACGCGAGGACACCGCCCGATGGGCGGCACAGAGCGTGGCTAACGGACAACGGGCGCTGCGACAGTGGCTCGGCGGACTCGACAGAGTCGACACCAATTAGCCCGGAAATTTCACCGATGGGGTAGAAAGAGGCTGCCTCTTATGGCAGGACGGTTGTGTAATCAATCAGTTGGTTCAACCGACCAAGGAGGCAGCCTTGAATACACAATGTCCTTCAAAACCATTGCAATTTCACCCGCTGGGCAGGCGGCGCGTAACCGGTCGATTCGATGGTGGGCGGATCAGTTCTGATGCGGGTGGTTTGCTGCTGCGCGAGATCGACCGGCACATCTCCTTTATTTATCAAGCTTCTTGAAATCTACAGGTCGCCCCAACCGTCGAAGTCAGGGTTCTTCTTCATAATCAACAAAGTCTTCCTGCACAGTGCGATTAAAACGCTCGTTGAAAGCGTTCATTTTCGGGCTCCTCGGGTAGGTATGGCAATGACGCCAACCCTGCGCTCTGGCATAGTCTGCAAAGGCGCCCTGGAACTCGCTTATGAGATTTTTGCACCCAAACCCGGTCAAGTTAGAGGGCAGGATAAATTTTGGTTACTCTGCTCTTTGGTATCGCCTAGCAAAGGAAAGAGAATTAAGATCAAGCGGGTAAGAGTTAAGGTAGTCTACAGCAGTTAGGTCTCTGAGTTCAGCTAAATGTATCTCCTGCTCGTGTAGTGAGAATGGGGCTTTCCAATCGATTTCATTTACTTTTAGTTTGATCTGTTCATATACTTTATCGCGATCTTTGATCTCTCTCTCGATTTCCTCATCCAGAATAACGATCAATGTAACCGGGACAGAATCCGGACTGTTCCAGCTCGCATGCGGATACACTCTCAGTTCTCTTATTGAACGCAATGCTTTCCCAAAAATAGAATTCTTATCATATCTGTTGTTCACTGCCTTGCGTAATGAAATAAGCGAGTCATTGAATGCATCAGGGTATGCAAACCGACCAAAAAACCGTTCGAGTGACCTTGCGAACTGAAGTTGTTCCTTTTCTAAAGGGCAACCACGCTGTTTTTCCCAACTAACCAAAAGCTCCTTAGAAACGCTCATAGTCCTTGAAAAATCCACTACAACGTTATCTGGTGTGTTAGCTATCAACCCAAAGCGTGGTACTTTTCCTTTTTCGACGCTTGAGAGTCCTTCAAAATCGATCTCAACAAGAGGACAAACAGACACATATTTCAGTGAAGTGTTAGCAGGGTCTCGGATAACGTCACAGGTTTGAGAAATTACTACAAACCCTAAAACTGCCTCATCACAGCAAATATCAGTCTCTTCCCCGGTATCGTCGTCGATCCCAGCTACGTCCCTGAATACTAGCCCACCACACTCAAGTGAAAAGTCACCTTGCTGCCAATCAGCAAGGTATTGAACGATATCCCGCTTAATCTCGGCTTTTGGCACACTCAAAAAGCACTCCCTTTATGCTGTATTTCTCTGAGCTTTAGCCCGACGCACTTTTGGCTCCTCAGCCAACACAACCTCCACGTCTTCGTCGATTAAGAACTCCTCAATTGAGTGACCAAAATGTATTGGTGCGTTGTAATCTATTGCCTCCTCACTGAGCTTCTTCCTATACGATGGCCGCTTTGGCCCTTCTCTGGCAATGCCCCTTACTAGATCACATTGGTCTTTTTTGAGCAGCTCAAAACATGTGATGCCATTCTGGCTTGCACTCATCAAGAGGTTAATATTTTCTTCTGCCGAACCTCGATCAATGTATTCTAAAGTAGCAAATACATTGCCCAGGTGCTGGCGATGCCGAGCTGCAACTGCTTTTCCTGCAGCCCAATCAAATACTGCACGCAACGAAACACTGAATACTTCTGCAACCTGCGCCCATGTCATGCCGCCTAAATGGCGAACACCTTGTACAAGTTCCAAAGGAGAGTAACTTTCGGGAGTATTAGCCTCCTCATCAGCTACATGAACTAAGATTCTCGCGACATTTGCCGTCGAGGATAAAAAAAGTTGCTGCTTTCTACAGACACTAGATGCGTCTTTTTGGCGGAGCACATACTTTGGAATTGCCAAGAATGGTGCTGCAACATCAGGCGCTTGCTCCGTATCAAATTCAATCCAATCATCTATGGCTGCATTTCCTCCAAACAGAGCCATTGAACCTTCTTGTTCAAGTCTCATTTTTCAACTGCTCCAAAACGTTGTAGAAATTCATCAGTGATGCCCCACCTAAAAAAAGCATAGGCACGTGCAGCTACTTTGTCGAGTTCCTTACAAAGGAGATCAGGCTCGAATTTGCTTCCCTCACATTTTGTGCTGAACGAGTCTATGTCTAAAACCCAGCTTAGGTTTTCTACAGGAGGAGCCATGTATGGATCATGAGTGAACTTCGGTGGTGCCATGCCGTAGCGAACAATAAGCTTACCTTCTTTCGTTAGACAGGTGATATTGGTCATCGAAAATTCGATTTGTTGCAGCAAATCAGGTTGCAAGACATTCAGTAACTCTGGCTGAATCAATTTTGACAGAGATCCAAGAATTTCTTTCCCTTGAATACGATCGACATGACGGAAACCAACCCTGCTTACAGCAGCAGGTTTGATTGTCAACGACAAAGCATCAAGTACTGCTTTTAACCGTTCTATAAATTCCCTGCGCGACACATATTTCGCAGTTTCCAACGTTATAGCGTTGGTTCCAAGCGAGACTCGAATAATTCGCTTCAGATCAAGAAAACGCCAAACAACTGTTTCTATGGCTCGATGCTGCATACTTGATCCATCCACGTTAACCTCGACTGACTGAATATTGTCGCGCTGAAGATGTGGATAATCACCACGTATGGCTTCCTGAAATTCCCCGATATAACTCTCTTCGGAGATTTTGACAATTTTGGGGAATGTGGCCTGTCCAAGTGCACGAACTAAGGGCGCATTCCTGAGAAGCACACGTTCGGGAACTTCCCCGAATAAAGGATCTTTGGAACGGGCCATTATATATTCTCGTAGACTTTTGGATGTATTATAGCATATGAAGTAAAATATGAAGTGAAAGTTCCAACAGAGGTGGCCCGCCCCGGTATTAATAAGTTGAATACTTACTTAAATAGATTATGATTCTCCCCCCAAAACTGGTCCAGACTTTATGCGAAATTCTGACTTGAATTTGCCTGTTTTTCTTCCTGTTTCCGGTGCGCTTCAGCGAACTCCACCGGTGTTTTGTACCCCAGCTGGCTGTGCGGCCGTTCGTGATTATACATCTCCCTCCATCGGTCAATCTTGACCCGTGCATCGTCCAAAGACAGGAACCAGTGCTGATTGGCGTTGAAACATCGAGCCGGACAACAGAAGCTTCACCATCATCCGGGGCTCATAGGGCGACTTGCGCCGACCGTCCCCCTCATAAGGCTCGTAGAACACCGTTAAATCCAGACCATCCACCAGATCGCTGACATGGTTCGCAAAGTGGCCTTCCGGCAACCAATCCCGCAAACTCGGCGGAAACAATAGATCTTGATCCGGTTGGTAGGGACGAAACGTTGTGGGCATAGCAATATCCTCCAAACTGCAACACTATATTATCTCATCAGATTCCTACGGCGCAGACTCCTAGCTGTGTACCTACGCTTGATTTATTGAGCGCGGCTATTCTGATTAACGGTCAGAGGGCATAGGCTTTCGAGTGTTCTCGTGACAGTTTCTGGGCTTCGTTAATTTGCTCTGGAGTCATCTTAGCTTCGATAGCCGCCCTCTCCTTTTCTGCCTGCTCAAGGCCCTTTGCGGCTGCAAGGTTCAACCAGGCATAGGCTTGTATATAATCCTTGGGAACCCCTCGGCCTCCCGCATACATAAGGCCCAGAGCAAATTGCCCATGGGGATTTTTCTCCTTGGCAGACTTCTCAAACCACTTCACCGCCTCGGCGTCATCTTGAAGAACCCCTTGGCCCTCGGCGTACATGAAGCCCAAGCCGAACTGTGCACCATTATGACTATCAGCTTTATTATTGGCTCCCTTCTCAAACCACTCTTTCGCCCTGGCGTAATCCTTGGGAACTCCCGCGCCGACAAAATGCATGATACCGAGGTTGTACTGCGCCGTGCCAAGTTCCTGGTTGGCGGCTTGCTCAAACCACTTTGCCGCCGCCACGTCATTTTTCATGGAATCTGCGACAACCACCTCATCCCAAGCATACATAACGCCCAGATTGTTCTGTGCACTAGGTTCCTTTTGCTTGGCCGCCCTGTGGTACCAACGCGTCGCGGACCCGTTGCTCTCGACCACCCCCGCACCAATGTCATACATGATGCCTAGTCCGGTCTGCGCCATGGTATATCCCTGCTCGGCCGCCTTTTTGTACCAATGAAATGCCGCGGCGTTATCTCTGGAGACTCCCTCGCCGTTGGCATACTTGACGCCCAAGGCGAATTGTGCCCAGTCAACCCCCCGTTCGGCACGGGAGTGAAGCCAATCCACTATGTTGGGATCGTTTTGGGGGACGTTCTGGTCATCAATTTGAATTTTAGCGTTTAACTCTATCATCGATAACAACATGCTCTTGTCTAAAGCTATATGCCTGCTAAGTGATGAGCCGGGGTCCCCTTTAACTTCCATGATTTTCTTCTCCTCTTCTTCATCCATGCTCAACCCCCATTTCTTTTTCACCCTTACCCAGGCCTCAATGTATTCACGGTGATACTCTTCATTGGATGGCATCCAGTGCGTCGGGTCCTTCGCTTCCTTATTCCGGTTAGCTGAAGCCGATACCGCGATCAAGGCCTCGGGCAAGTCCAAATCATTTGCATATTGTTTCTTTCTCTCGGAGTTCCACTCAGAGCCTCCGGAAATATAAGCTTCTCCAAGAGGGACCAAGTGATCGATATCCAGTTCCCGGGGGTCTGTGAATGCTTCACCTGTGTAGGGATCACGCCATTTCCCGGAAACAACGCGGCACCGGTCAATACCAACTGTTTTCAAGCTTTCTTTGGCCAGCACCTCGTCGCGTGTGCTTAAACAGTTCTTATCTTCATCAATCCAGTGTTGCCAATCGTTTCTTTTATATGTAGGAAAGGAGGGCACGGCTGCTGCTACAGCCACTTCAGCCTCAGCCGCCATAAGTGCTTTAACCGCAAATGTTTTGGCCGCTTTAGCATTCGCTATATTCTCTTCAGCCCATCCTCTTCCAGTTACAGACCGTCCTCTTCCAGTTACAGCCCGTCCTCTTCCAGTTACAGCCGCCAAGGCACGTCTGATCTTTGTGTCTGCTATAGTTACATTCACTCTGGCCGCTTCGAGCTTTTTCTTTGCCGCATCCAATCTGGCCACTCTGTCCACTTCGACCATAGTCTCTATAGTCTCTATAGTTTTTCTTTCTCCGGTTCTTTCGGCTTCTTGTTCAGTCGCGGTTGGTTCCAACCGGGTGTTTAAAAGTGTGCCTTGAATAATTGATGGAAGCGCAAGCTTATATTTAGCAGGAACCTGTGAGAGATCATAATTAAACACCCCAAAGATCATTCCGGCTATAGTGGCGCTTGCAACGCCTATAGTGGCGCTCATAAAGCTGGAAAACTCTTTGCTAACCCCACCTGCAAGCCGACGGGCAAAATGGATTCCTCCACCTGCAAGCCGACGGGCAAAATGGATTCCCCAACCTTTAAGCCAACAGGCAAAATGGATTCCCCAACCTTTAAGCCAACAGGCAAAATGGATTCCCCAACCTTTAAGCCAACAGGCAAAAAATTTGAGGTGAGGAGCTAATAGACCGATTAGAATGGTGCTTATTATCTCTGGGAGATTTTCAAAAAACCATTCAAGAGTCCACATAACGCAAAACTACCCCCAAAGGACAAACACGTCAAGCACTTGTACTGCGCCACCACATATGGGACAAACGAGGCAGGTGCTGGGCAAGCATTTGGCAGGGTGTTCGGTAATTGATTCCTTGGTGCGGTCTCTGTCCGTTGTAGCGATCAAGATAATCTAACAGGCGCTGGTTGAACAGCCGCAGGTCTTCGAGCAGCAGCTCCTCCTCGTAGTCGACGAAATCTTCCTGCACGGTGCGGTTGAAACGTTCGTTGAAGGCGTTCATTTTCGGGCTTCTCGGGTAGGTGTGGCAATGGCGCCACCTCTGCGTCTTGGCGTAATCGGCAAAGGCACCCTGAAACTCGGAGCCGTTGTCTGTCAGGATCTGCTCGATATGCCCCGGAAACATGGTTTGGACCAATTCCGAGAAGCACGCGGCGTGATGGCTGTCGTGGCGTTGCACAGCGATCGCCAGGGCGAAGCGACTGGCGTGATCGGTGGCAGTGAGCAGGTAGCGACAGGTGCGCCTGATGAAACGCACCACCGTATCGAACGCGACACAGTGCCCCGGGTAATCCGCGCAGAAGCCTTTGCCTAGCCTTTGCTTGAAACGTTGGCGGCGTAGCGGTTTGGTCTTGCCTTTGGGGGTTAGCCCGGAAATTTCACCGATGAAGCAGAACAAGGCTGCATCCGGGATCATAAGCGTTTATGATCAATGGGTTAATCAATCCAACCAGGAGGCAGCCTTGAATACACAGTGTACTTTAGGATCATTGCAATTTCACCCGCTGGGCAGACGGTGCGTAACCGGTCGATTCGATGGTGGGCGGATCAGTTCCGATACAGGTGGGATGTTGCTGCGCGAGGTCGACCAGCGCATTGGCTTGACGGCGCGGATGGAGGAATGCTTCACCGATTACCGCAACCTCAACAGCGTGGAACACCAGGTGGTCGAGTTGTTGATCCAGCGCATCTACGCCATCGCCCTGGGCTACGAGGACCTCAATGACCATGACGCACTGCGCGATGATCCCGTGTTGCCGGTGCTGGTGGGCAAACAGGACCTCCTGGGGAAGGCGCGGGTGCGCCAGCGCGATCGTAATCATGCCCTGGCCAGCGCGAGCACGCTGAACCGCTTCGAATTGGGGGAGCCGCAGGAAGCGCCACAGAGCCGTTACAAGCGCATTGTCGCAGACCCGGAAAAGCTGGATAAACTGCTGATGGATGCATTCATGGAATCCTATGATCAAGCACCGCAGGAGATCTGGCTGGACCTGGATGCGACCGACGATCTTGTGCACGGGCAACAGGAAGGCCGATTCTTCCATGGGTATTACGGCGGCTACTGTTACCTGCCGCTGTACATCTTTTGCGGGCAGCATCTGCTATGTGCGCGGCTACGCACTGCGAACCGGGATGGCGCCGATGGATGCCTTGAGGAACTGTCGCGGATCGTGTCGCAGATACGAAAGCACTGGCCGAAGACCCGCATCCACATCCGGGGGGACAGTGGATTCTGCCGGGAGTCGATCCTGCGCTGGTGCGAAGACAACGCGGTGGAGTATGTGCTGGGGTTGGCACGCAACCAGCGTCTGGTGCGGGCGTTGGGTGCCGAGATGGAGGCGGCCCGCAGGCTCCATCGCCACACCGGCGAGGCGTCGCGCAGGTACCGGGATTTTCGCTATCGCACCTGTAAGTCCTGGAGCCGCAGCCGGCGAGTGGTGGGCAAAGCGGAGGTACTGGCCAAGGGGGACAACCCGCGCTTCGTGGTGACCAGTCTGACGCCGCGTCGGGTTGCAGCAAAGCAGTTGTACGAGCGGTTGTACTGCGCCCGCGGGGATATGGAGAACAGAATCAAGGAGCAGCAGTTGGACCTGTTTGCCGATCGCACCAGTTCTCACACGATGCGCGCAAACCAGTTGCGGCTGTACTTCTCTTCCTTCGCCTACGTGCTGATGCAGGGCCTCCGGCGGCTGGGCGTCCAGGGCACCAGTCTGGCGCGTGCACAGTGTTGCACCCTGCGGCTGAAGCTGCTGAAAGTCGGCGCGCGGGTACGGATTACGGCACGCCGTGTGTGGTTGTCGTTTTCCGAGTCCTGGCCCCATGCGGAGACTTTTGCCGAGGTGCTGGAAAACCTGCGCGCGCAACCGGTCTGGGACCCACCCGGGTAGTCCGGGCTTCCCCACGCCCTACGAATCACGATGAGCGGTGCTGCACCGGGAGCACCGTACGCGCAAAATCCGGCATCCAACACCAATCGGCTCTTTTGAACCCTTGATAACCCCTCCAGATACCTTCGACAGGCTACAACAGCCATCCGATACTGGATTGGATGCATGGAGAACGCATCAAGACAAAAATCAGCGCTGTTCAATGGGAAATCATGCCGAAATTACAAATCGGTGAAATTTCCGGGCTAGCCACTTGACAGCCCCTCGGCACAGTCAGGGGCTGGAAATTCGCTCTCCCCATTCCCCGCGTGCGTCAAACCAACGCTGCGAGTACCACGAGCATCCTCTTGTGTCTCCACACCAGGCGTTCGCGGTCTGGCAATGGCTGATCGGGCATATCAGCGAACTCGACAATGCCGGCATCGACGTACGGTCGCTACGCGAGGACACCGCCCGATGGACGGCACAGAGCGCGGCTAACGGACAACGGGCGCTACGACAGTGGCTCGGCGAGATCGACAAACCTGCATCGAATGCTCGCGCGACCGAAACCGGATCTGCCGCACGAGGTGTATGGCCATCTTTCAATCGCGGTCGTCCCCGTCGATTTTTTGCAGAATGCCTTCCAGCACATCCAGGTTGGCGTAATCGATCACGAGGCGCCCCCCTCTCTTGCCGTGGCTGATGTGCACCGGTGTGCCCAGACGCTCTGTAAGGCGTCGCTCGAGCGACGCTACTTCAGGCGATGGCCGCGATGGCCGTCGCTGTAACTGGCTTGGATCGGCGACGCTTCCAGCGAGCAGGGTTTCAACATATCGTTCGGCCTTGCGCACCGTCATTTCCTTCGAGACCATTTCCCGCCCGGCCGCTCCTTGCTGATTGCGGGGCAGACGCAGCAGAACCCGGGCGTGCCCCATTTCCAACTGTCCCTGCTCCAGCAAATCTCGCGCCTCGGACGCGAGCTCCAGCAACCGGAGCAGATTGGTGACGCTGGAGCGCGAGCGGCCAATCCGGTCGGCGATCTCCTGATGCTTGAGATTGAACTGCTCCACGAGTTGCTGCAGCGCGGTCGCTTCCTCGAGTGCGCTCAAATCCTCACGCTGAATGTTTTCTATCAACGAGAGTGCCGCTACCGTCTGGTCGTCTGCTTCCCTGACGACCACCGGCACCGTTTCCAGCCCCGCGCGCTGAGCCGCCCGCCAGCGCCGCTCGCCGGAGATCAGTTCGTAGTCGCCACCACCAGCGAAGCGCACGACCAGCGGCTGTATCAGTCCCTGGCTTCGGATCGACGCGGCAAGTTCTTCAAGCTTTTCCTCGTCCATCCGAAGCCTGGGTTGATACCGCCCACGACGAATGCGCTCGACACCGATCTGCAGCAGCTTGCCTCCGGCTTCGCTCCCGGCCTCGCCAGGGGCTTCGGGAAGGTTGCCGCCGGTCAGCAACGCGTCGACACCCAGCCTGCCTAGTCCTGTCTGCTTTTTTGCCATGTGCCGAGCTTACTTTACCCGGGTTGCGTCGCGGTGGAGAATCTCCCCCGCCAGCATCAAATAGGCGCGCGTGCCGCGTGCGTTCTTATCGTGCTGCAGGGCCGTGAGCCCATGGCTCGGCGCCTCCGCCAACGCGACGTTGCGCGGGATGGCAGATTCATATAACTCCTCACCAAAGTGCTGGCACAGTTGTTCGGATACATCGCGTGCCAGGTTGTTGCGCGAATCGAACATGGTGCGAAGCACGCCTTCTATCCGCAGTTCAGGGTTTACCGTCTCGCGCAGGCGTTCGATGGTTTTCACCAGCGACGACAGACCCTCCAGGGCATAATACTCACATTGAGTCGGAACCACTACGCCATGCGCTGCAGCCAGTGCGTTGATCGTCAAGGTACTCAAGGTGGGCGGGCAATCCAGCAGAATGTAATCGTAGTCGTCCTGCAGCGGCCGCAACCCTTCACGCAGGCGAAATTCGCGCCCATCGTCCACATTCATCAGTTGTATTTCAGCAAAGATCAACTCGTCGTTTGATCCGAGTAGATCGTATCCTGCAGTCGGTGCAGTGATCACGCAATCGCGGGTCGCGCGGCGCTGCATCAACACGTCGACGACGGAGGCTTCGAGCGCGTCCTTCCCGACCCCGCTGCCCAAGGTCGCATTGCCTTGCGGGTCGACGTCGACAAGCAACACCCTGCACCCCATCGCAGCCAGGGACGCCGACAGGTTGACCGCCGTCGTGGTCTTGCCGACCCCCCCCTTCTGGTTGGCGATCGCGTAGACATTAGCCATTGGAATCCTGCTCCAGACATTCGATCTCCACCAGCGAAAACGCGCGGGCATCCGGTACCTTCAGCCGGTGCAGCCGCCATTCTGCCTGACCCCGCGGCATGCGTTTGATTTCATCCAATACGTCGCTGCCTTTCATCGCCAGCCAGCGCGTGCGCGTATGCGCGAGGCTTCGGGTGAGGTTGAAAAATCTCGCCAGGTCCGCAAAATACCGGGAGACGATCGTGTCGAAAGCAACTCCGTCGAGGCACTCGACCCGTTGACGTATCACGCTGACGTTCTCCAGGCCGATTTCCATCTGACAGTGCCGCAGAAAGCGGGTTTTTTTGCCGTTGCTGTCCAGTAGCACGTAGTCATGATCGGGTGCGAGTATTGCCAGCACGATCCCGGGCACCCCCGCGCCGCTGCCGATGTCGGCGACACTGCCCGGGCGCAGGTATGCTACTACGCCAGCGCTTGGCAACACCAGTTGCTCGACGCGTCGGGCGGGGGGGATCGCGGTCAGGTTAAAGGTCCGGTTCCAGTGCTCCAGTAATCGCAGCCAGGCGACCAGACGCTCGACCTGCATCGCATCGGCGGATACGCGCATTTGCGCCAGGCCGACCGACAAGGCTTGCGACAAGTCTGCCTGCGACTGCAACGCACCCCCGGATTGCCGTCAATTCGCCGCTGCCCTTGCAAGGTCTCTCAACACCTCGCCAAGTTGCGCGAACAGCCCGTCATCGGGAGAAAATTCATACCGCCGCGCCATCTGCTCCGCGCCCAGATAAGTAACCCATACAGTGCCGTTGGCGGCTTCCCACACCAACAGCCTCAGCGGCAGGTCCAGCGCCGCTACCCGGTTTGCCAGCAGGATACGTGCATCGGTTTCAGGGATGCCGAACACCAGCAGCCGTGTCGGCAACAATCGTTGGCCGACGCGTTTCGCTTCCTCCTGATGATCGATGACGCCGAACACGCGCATGCCTTGGTGCTCCAGCATCCGGCGGGCGCGCTCCATCGTGTCTTCCACGCTGTAGCGGCTTTTGACGTGTACCGCACCATCCTGCTCCGAAGCCGCGAGCGGCGCGCACAACAATAGTGCCGCCGCGCAGAAAAGCGACGTCCCCTTCACGCCCGCCTCCGCCGTTGGCCTTCAAGGTGCACCATCAGCAACGACATCGCGGCCGGCGTCATGCCCTCGATGCGGCTCGCCTGCCCCACCGTCACCGGACGAAACAGCAACAGCTTCTCGCGCAATTCGTGCGACAGACCGCCCAGCCCCTCGTAGTCAAACTCGTCCGGTATCCGGTAGTTCTCCCAACCGCGCGCGCGCTGGATTTCCCGACGCTGGCGCCTGACATAGCCCGCGTATCGCGCCTGAATCTCGATCTGCTTGATCACCTCGCGGTCGGCTGCGGTCCCTGCTTCGGGCGCGGCGAGCCCGGCGAGTTCCAAAACCAGCGCGTAGCTTGCCCCGGGCCTTCGCAAGAACGCTTCGGCGGTGCACGGCTGCGTGAGTTCCATCTCCAGGTCGCGCAAACGTCGCAACACCCTGTCCCCGGGCAGGATACGCGCGTCGCGCAGCCGTGTCTGCTCGGCTTCGATGCGCCGGCGTTTTTCGCACAGACGCTCCCACCTTGCAGCATCGATCAGACCCAGTTCATGGCCCACGGGCGTCAGGCGCAGGTCGGCGTTATCTTCGCGCAGTAACAGGCGGTATTCGACCCGGCTGGTAAACATGCGATAAGGTTCGCTGGCACCGCGCATGGTCAGGTCATCGACCAGCACGCCGATGTACGCTTCGTCACGCCCAAGAGACCAGGGCGACAGACCCTGCACCTGACGCGCGGCGTTCACCCCGGCGACCAGTCCCTGCGCGGCGGCTTCTTCGTAGCCGGTGGTACCGTTGATCTGCCCCGCAAAGAACAATCCACCCACCAGCCTGGTCTCGAGGCTGGGATACAAGCCGCGCGGGTCAACGTAATCGTATTCGATCGCATAGCCGGGACGGGTGATGTGGGCTTTTTCAAACCCTTTGATCGAGCGCACCATGTCAAGCTGTGCTGCAAACGGCAGGCTGGTCGAGATGCCGTTGGGGTAGATTTCCTGCGTGCCGAGCCCTTCCGGCTCGATGAAAATCCGGTGCCCGGTCTTGTCGGCAAAGCGCGTAACCTTGTCTTCGATCGACGGGCAGTAGCGCGGCCCCGTCGATTCGATGGCACCCAAAGCCATCGGCGAGTGCCCGAGTGCTGCCTTGACGATCGCATGCGTTTGCGCATTGGTGCGGGTGATGTAGCACAACGCCTGCTCGGGGTGGTCGTCCACGGAACCCATGAACGAGAAAACCGGCGACGGGGTGTCTCCCGGCTGCACCTCGAGTTGCGAATAATCGACGCTTGCCCCATCTATGCGCGGCGGCGTACCCGTCTTCAAGCGCCCCACCACGAAGGGCATCTCACGCAGGCGCCGCGCCAGAGCATTGGCTGGCGCGTCGCCGGCGCGCCCCCCCAGTTGACGGCTGCCACCGATGTGGATGCATCCACCCAGGAATGTACCCGTCGTGAGCACCACCGTCGCAGCCATAAAACGCAAGCCCATCTGCGTTACCACCCCCTGGACGCGATCGCCGGCGACGACCAGGTCATCGACCGCCTGCTGAAACACCTTCAGCCGCGGCTGACGCTCGACCATGGAGCGGATTGCCTGACGATACAACTGCCGGTCTGTCTGTGCCCGGGTCGCCCTGACCGCCGGCCCCTTGCTGGTATTGAGCACCCGGAAATGAATGCCCGCGCGGTCGGCCGCAAGCGCCATCGCACCACCGAGGGCATCCACCTCCCTGACCAGGTGGCTTTTGCCAATCCCGCCGATCGCCGGATTGCAACTCATCTGCCCGATGGTTTCCACGTTGTGCGTCAGCAGCAGGGTATGCGCGCCGACGCGCGCCGACGCCAACGCCGCCTCGACACCCGCGTGCCCGCCACCGACCACGATGACGTCATATACCTCGTTGCTTGCCATGGATGCGACCCGTTGTATTCCGAAGCGGTCAGGCTAATGCCGGAGCCTGACAAAATCAATGGAAATTATATAGATGTTAGCCCAAAGCCGTAATGCCTCCTTTTGATTCCGGGAGGGACTGTGGCATTCGTAGGGGCGAAGCATGCCTCGCCCAACAACACGTCCGTACAAATTCACCAGCAAGGGCCGACGCAACCCGGGACAACATCGCCTGCCGGCCATCACCTGTGGAATAGACGGAACCCGTGACGCATCTGTAGAGGCAACGCGTGCACAAGGACGACGCATTCACAAGGGCGACGCATGCGTCGCCTCTACAGAAGAGGACATTTATGAATTGGGTTGACCGGTCATCGGGCGAGCAGCACCGAGATATAAACACCGGCAAGCGTTGCGACCACCACCGTGGAGCCGAAGAACAGGCCGATCACCCACTGGATAATACGTGCCTGGGAGTCGACCACCGCCTGCTTCACGCCAGCAATTTCTCGCTCAAGACTTCGCTGCCCCTGCTCAAGGGTCTGCTGCCCTTGCCCAAGAACCTGCTGCCCTTGCTCAACGGCTTGCATGCGGTGCTCAAGAACCTGCTGACCTCGCTCAAGAACCTGCTGACCTCGCTCAAGAGCCTGCTGACCCTGCTCAACGGACTGCAGACGGTGGTCAAATTGTTCAAATTGTTCGACAGTAATTTCCATCCTTTCATCTATCCTGGTTTGGCGCGAAGAAAGCCAGCGAGGCTTCTTCTGCAGGTTGACGTTATGCCGGTATGGTGAAACAAGGGGGAAAAATTGTCAACGAAGCGACGACGAACGATATGGATACCACTACTGTATGTCGCCTGTTGGCCTGGAGGAACAAACGGTTCTCAAAGACACCTGTGCAAGCCACAAGGCCTTGCCGACATGTGCCGCGAGATGCTCCCGATCGCCACGGGGGTCACAGGCACAAACGCCTTGCCCCCATAAAAAAACCGGCCCCCCGAGGGGAGCCGGTTCAAAATACGCGCCATCCCGGCGCCTGCTTCAGCCGTAGCCGACTAAAGCGAGGGTGCGACGATTAGTCGAACCACTGGACGATACCGACAGTGATTGCCTCGATATCTTCACCAACTTGCGAGCCACCCCCGAAAATACCGAGGTCGTAATGCGAATTCGCCTCGTTATCCACTTCGCCGTAGACCAGACGCAACTCGGTGCCAGCCGGCATGGTGTAGAACAGCCCGAGGTTGTAAGCCGTGGCGTCGGTGTTATTTTCCCCTCCTGGACATAATGTGCCGGAACCGCATTCCAACTCGTCTGCGTCCATGTACGAGAAGCGGAAGTCGACCCCGTTGCCGAACGCGTGCTTGCCGGAGACCATCCAGGAGTCCCGCTCAATGTCCACACTGGAGGGAAGTGCCTGCTGGCCTACGGAGAAGTTACAACCTTCCATCTCATAGGAAAGCTCTTCGTACATGCCAGCGATCATGGTCATCTGCCCGTTGCCCCAGTCGTGTGAATAGCGCCCGGCGAGTCGCAGACCGTCGTCGTCGGATTCGCTGCAGGTATCTGCATACCCACGCGTGTTGTACCCAACTGCTGGTAAGGGGTTACCGCTTCCATCCACACCGATAAACTCAGCCTCTGAACCGATAAGGCCACTAGTAACATTGCCAGCACCGGCAACAGTGACATCGTTGTGCTTTTCGTACGCGACCGCCAGCCAGACCCGCCCGCCATTGGCGAAGCCCTGCTGCCACGCGACACCGGTCGACCAGATGCGCGGATCCAGGGTATCTCCAGCAGGATTAGTTTGACCGGTATCGCTCCCTTCGGTCACCGCGAAGCGAAGCTGGACGCCGTCGCGACTCTGGCTCGCCATCGCCGAGGTATTCGGCCAGACGTACTGGATGATCCCGTTCTGGCGACGGTTGAAGGCCAGTGCGCCGTAGTTGCCAAAGCTACCGTTGTAGTAAAGTGAATCAAAGAGTTGACCCAAGCCGTTACCACCGATGTGGCCCATGATGCTGGTGTGTGAATTGATATCGGCGTCATAGAACGGATCAATCCACTGCGCGACGATTTCGTTGTACGGCAGCAGCCACTGGCCAAACATGATCTCACCGAGGATTTCATGCCGCAGGCTGATCTTGGAGTTCCGGTTGCACAAAGAACTACCGAGGGGATAGTTGTTGTTTCTACCAAAGAAGGTGAACTGCTCACAGCGGAAACCCGCCTGCAGCCCTTCGATCCCGGTGTCGATATGCGCCATGAAACCGATGTTCGCAGCGTTGTTGCTCAGGCGGTCGTATTCCCGGCCACCGGCGGCATCAATGAACTCATACGACCAGTTTTGCCAGCCGTAGATGTTGAAGGTTTCATCGGCACCCATCCCGGCGGAAGCGGACAGCGGAGCTGCCACCAGTGCCAGAGCAAAGGCCGAAGATACAAGCTTCTTACTCATAATGTTTGTTCTCCATAGGTTTAGAAAAATGTGCTTGCACCCCCCCCCCGGCATATTTCCTTTGCAGCATGGACATCCCTGTGCAATCTGCCCCGAGGTGCGATTTGCACCACAGAGTGTGGCAACTTTGCATCAGCCTGTCAACCCTCTGTACTGCGCCACCACATATGGGACAAACGAGGCATGTGCTGGGCGAGCATTTGACAGGGTGTTCGGTAATTGATTCCTTGGTGCGGTCTCTGTCCGTTGTAGCGATCAAGATAATCTAACAGGCGCTGGTTGAACAGCCGCAGGTCTTCAAGCAGCAGCTCCTCCTCGTAGTCGACGAAATCTTCCTGCACGGTGCGGTTGAAACGTTCGTTGAAGGCGTTCATTTTCGGGCTTCTCGGGTAGGTGTGGCAATGGCGCCACCTCTGCGTCTTTGGGGTGTCTCGTCATTGATGTTGATGCGGGAGATCCCCGCGAAATCGTCCGGCTTATGGGTAAGCTCCTTGCGTTAATACCTTCACGCCGCGCGGGCGGGGGGGGGGCGCATCTGTGGTACCGGGCGCCAGCAGGGACGGTTAACAACCGACTGTGGAAGCTGAATACAGCAAGCGGCGACGTACGTGGGAGCACGGGGTTCGTTGTCTTGTGGAACCCCGGCGCGGTGGCCGAGATCATCTGGAAAGTGAAGGACGCGAAACCCGTGGACATCGCCAGACTGCCGCGAAGGAAGAAAGCACTGGGAAATGGTGCCGAGCAGGTGCGGAACGCGCCACCGGGGACACGGAACGAAACCCTGAACCGTGAAGTGTTTGAGGCGCAGACACGCAGGGAACCCGTAGAGCCATATCAGGAGGCAGCGAGGGCGACGGGGCTGGGACGCGCGGAGGTCGAAGCAACGATCCAGTCGGCGCAGGAAGCGGCGGTACGGTACACGATAGACCCCACACTCGAAGGGTTGCGGAAGGCACTGGAAGAACTGGCGGTTGAGGCACGGTTCAATATGCTGAACCGGTCTGGTGAAATTGCTTGGGATACTGGCAAATGGACGCCGTTCGACAACCGCGCCGAGGGCGCACTACGTAACAAGCTAAACACACGGTTCAGCTTCACCGGTGGGAAACGCGCAGACTTCAGTGATCGCGCGTGGCGTGTCGTGTGGGATTCTCTGATGTTCGAGTCGAGCTTCAATCCCCTTAAGGACTACTGGGAAAAACTGCCGGAATGGGACAGGGTGCCACGTCTTGAGAATGTCTTGCATGACCTATTCGGGGCCAGTGGGAAGCTTGCGAAATGGGCGAGCACTTTTCTTTTTCTTGGGGTAATCCAGAGGGTGAAAAATCCGGGTTGCAAGTTGGATGAGGTGCCGGTGCTTGTCGGCGGTCAGGACTTTGGGAAGTCTGCACTGGTGCGCCACGTGCTACCCGCGCATTTGCGAACACTCGCGGGGACAGGACTGAACTTCATGTTGCGGCCGAAGGAACTGGTTGAGGCCATCCTTAATCACGTTCTGATCGAAGTTCCAGACCTGGGCGGGCAAGGCCACCGCCAGCTCGAACATACGAAGGCATTTGTGACGAAGCAGTCGGATGACGGGGTGAGGCTGGCATACGCACGGCATCCGTCGAACCTTCCGCGTCAGTGTGTTTTCATCGCAACGAGCAACGATCCGCAAGTGTGTCCGGACGATGAAACAGGTAACCGGCGCTGGGTTGTCGTCAGTCTGAAAAACGGCTCACAGGTTGAGCCGTGGCTAAAGTCAAACCGCGAGCAGCTATGGGCCGAAGCACTGGCCGAACACGCGGACGGGCATCGAGCAAACCTGCCTAGGAACCTGAAGGCGGCACAAGCGCAAGCGGCAGAGGATCACCGCTTACGGGACGCTCTCGAGGACTTGGTGGCCATGTTGGAGAAACGCATGACGCCGTTGGACGCCGAAGGCATGACGGTTATTCAGGTGGGCGACCGGATAAACGAGCGTCGCAAAAACAGTTATGGAATCAATCCGACAGACAGGGCTGAACAAATGAGGCTGGGTAAGGCTTTGAGAAACAGGGGATGGACGCGGGAGCGCGTGATGATCGGGGGTGAACGCGCGTGGCGGTGGGTGCCCCCGGGTGGTGGGGCAGAGTGATTGTCCTACCTGGAATCGCCGGAAAGCTATACATGGCAAGGGTTTGCCCTACCTGCCTAACCTACCTCACCTTTTTGTAGAACCCTAAACGTTCTTAATTACTCTTGTAAAAGGTAGGGTAGGTAGGGTAATGGTAGGGGAAAGGCAATAGGCGTAAGGCTTTGAGCGATTGCCTAACCTATGCCCTACCTGACCTACCTCTACTCAAGCCAGGGACATTCGAGAGCGTTATCTGGAGGTGGTTGACACTAAACCGTTGAAGCAACAACCCGAGGTAGTTGACACTAAACCATTAAAATAACAAGAGATATTGACATAAACACCCTTGACATACACGCCGAAGTAGGTATAGAGTAGACTTCAAATAACACACCACGGGGGAAGGCAAGACATGAAGCAGCGAAACCACAAGATTCCCGGGCAAGCAAGGCAGGCTCAAACGATGAAAGTTACGCAGGACGATATGGAACAGCTACGGAAAGCAAAAGAGATCACCAAGACCTACGTTCAACCTGAAGTGGCGAGAACAATCACGTTCTCAGCATTGATCGGATTGTGTGCACGCTGGTTTCAGCTATCAGTACTGAAGGGCGTGGTTGCCTGTTCTGAACCCGAACTACTGGGAAACATTGCACGGCACCTTCAGACGCGGACAGAACTGATCGCAACATACCTTGAGAAAGGCGGCGCGGAACCTGCCCTGATCGAGGGTGTCCGGAAGCTGATGGAAAAGCCAATGCCTGAAGCGATACGCGACACAAACAGGGCGCATCCCATTTACGGGGGAATGCGGCCAGGAGAAACAAATGAGCAAGCCGACAGGGAAACACGGGCATGAAGATGACCCCCGCATTTGAAGCAGCGTTGCTGGAACTGACCGCCACCATTCAGGAGGATCTAGACAAGGAAGCACGGCCTGAAGGCGAACCGGCGCGAGTAGTAGACCCGTCGGAAGTGCAGGAGGCGGCATTGGCTTGTTTTATAACGTTGAAGTCAGGCACCCTTTTTCCAGGTTCACCAACTGGATGAAGGGCCGGTTGACTTCATAAAATGGCTGATATGCGCGTGTGCCGCCGTTGATACCAGGTACGGCGGCACCGCAAAAGAGCGGAACATTCATTGACAGGGGGGGTATGACTATGACCGACACATTGCCGCAATTTGAGTACAGGATCACGCAGGTCCGATCGTGGAGCCGCCAGTGGGGATTATGCTGGAGCCCGTGGCGTCCGACACCAGGCAGAAATTTCTCGGATGCCAAAGCTTGCGTCAAGGAGATAATCCACGCACTGCCGCATGGCTGGGACTGGGATCAAAAGATCGAGGTGCGGAAGGTTGGAACGCGGACGGGGTGGCAAACCTTCATCGTCGAGAGGAAAAGCGCGGGAACGACCGCAGGGCGCGGTTCTTGTGGTGCCCCCGTCGCAAACTGAAGCGAAACAGCCGTACCGTCTGCACAATCCCTAAATTAACATATCGATGATGAAAACTACCCTCCCAGCATTGTCCAATGGAACATGAGCCTGAACGGGAGGTGTATTTCCAACGGAAGATGAGCCTTGAGGCGGTGATTTCGGGATCATTGGAGGATGATCGTGAAATTACACAGCCAACGTTTACAGACGGTGGACGAGATCCGGGCGTTTTTGTCCGGGTCCACCACTTTCGACTTCGAACTCCATTCCCGTGAGGAGGCCTATCGCTGGATCCAGGACACCCTGCGGCAGTTCGGCTACCTACGGCTCGGCAGACCCGACCGCGGGGTGGTCAGGGCTTACCTGGAGAAGGTCAGTGGTCTGTCCCGCGCCCAGGTCGCTCGGCTGATCCGCACCCAGTATGGCGATTTCGGTCCCACCCTGGCGGCGGAGAAGCTCCACGAGCGTCACGAACATCGCCTGAGTGCCGAGACCCTGCGGCAGTGGATGATCGCCGACGGTCTGTGGCAGCCTAAAAGTCGCAAGCGGGCACGGATTCATCCACGCCGCCCCCGACGACCTTGCCGGGGGGAGCTGGTGCAGATCGACGGCTCTCCCCACGACTGGTTCGAGGGTCGTGGCCCCCGCTGCACCCTGATCGTCTTCATCGACGATGCTGCCGGGGAACTGATGGCGCTACGCTTTGCCCCGGCCGAGACCACCTGGGCCTACATGCAGACCCTGCAGGCGTATCTGAATCAGCATGGGCGTCCCGTTGCCCTGTATTCCGACAAGCACAGCATCTTCCGGATCAATCACCCCGAGCACGAAGGGGAGTTGACCCAGTTCTCCCGCGCACTCAAAACCCTCGATATCGCGCCCATCCACGCCAATACCCCGCAGGCCAAGGGGCGGGTGGAACGAGCCAATCAGACCCTACAGGATCGCCTGGTTAAGGAAATGCGTCTGCGGGCAATCTCCGACATCGATACCGCCAATACCTTCCTGCCAGCCTTTATAGAGCACTACAACCAGCGCTTCGCGGTCGCGCCCTAAAATCCCAACGATGCTCACCGCCCGGTGCTGCACAGTGAACGGGAACTGGCGCTGACCCTGTGCCTGCACCACACACGCACCCTGTCGAAGAACCTGAGCTTCCAGTTCAGAAACTGCGAGTACCAGATCCAGCGTCGGGGACCGGGCTATTCGCTACGAAACAGCCGGGTTACCGTCTGTGAGGCCTTGGATGGCACTGTCGCTGTCCTCTACCAAGGAGGCACGCTCAGTTACCGAACATTGGCAGAAGGTGAGCCACCGATTCATGATTGCGATACGGGTTCCGGTTGAACGCTGCTGATTACGTGTCTGTACCCGGTATCCGGACATCCGGCGCCGCGCGCTAAAACACGTCGGCTACGTACTATTCTTCCGAACCCTGGCAAGGACAAGCTACACGTACTGTTGCGCCCCTGGTGTGAGCGTCGCGAGCTGGCCTGTCCCAGTGTAAGCACGACCGGTCGCTTGATCGGCGATGCGCCGGACAAGATGCGTTTTGCGCCGACGCGCTTGACGCCGAAAGGCAAGGCCAAACCGTTGCGTCGCCGATGTTTCAAACAACGGCTGGGTAAAGGCTTCTGCGCGGATTATCCGCGGGCATTGCGTCGCGTTCGATACGGTGGTGCGCTTCATCGGGCGCACCCGCCGCTACCTGCTCACGGCCACCGACCACGCCAGCCGCTTTGTGCTGGCGATCGCGGTACCACGTCACGACAGCCAGCACGCCGCGGGCTTCGCGGCATTGGTCAAAACCCTGTTTCCAAGGCGCATCGAGCAGGTGCTGACGGACAATGACTCTGAGTTTCAGGGCGCCTTTTCAGACTATGCCAGAGCGCAGGGTTGGCGTCATTGCCATACCTACCCGAGGAGCCAGAAAATGAACGCTATTAACGAGCGTTTCAACCGCACTGTGCAGGAAGACTTTGTTGATTATGAAAAAGACCTTCTGGCCGAGGATCTACGATCGTTCAGCCAGCACCTGCTGGGCTATCTCGATCGCTATAATGGCCAACGACCACACCGAGGAATCGGCAACCGCACACCCTGTCAAATGCTTGCTCAATATCTGCCTGATCTGTCCCCTATGTGGTGAACTCATACAATAAAGCTATTCTGATAGTATATAAGTCTGATATTTAAAAACCTCATGAACGTTAAGGAAACCAGTGATGATGGCAGAAGTACCGAACCCATTTGATGAACCGGATCTTCTCGACGCTCCGGTTATGCGTGCGGCATATAGCGACAGAACGGCTTGGCTCATGTCTGCCATGTCCGAACTCGCCTACTATCCGTTTGAAGATGGGGACATGATCCTCAATCTGGCGAAAGAATTGGCTAACCTAAGCGGGGTTAAGGCCATTGAAAAGCGACTCAAAGAAATACTCAGCAGCACTGTTGGCGGCGGCAACGAGACAACACTTGCCGCGGTCCTTAAAGTCGCAGGCTTCACGCTTTTAAAAACCTATAATCGCAATGACACACAAGCTTTTCTGGCAAAGAGAGGTGGTGAAGGCGGCAACCGCATGCTTATCCTGGCTTTCAGAGGGACCGAAATAAATCCTAAAGATATCCGTACCGATGCCAATGCTACTTTGACAACGCTCAATGGTGAAGAAAAAGTTCACAGCGGTTTTTTAAAGGCCATTGGCCATGTTCGTGACGCGATCGCTAAAGACCTCGCACAACATAAAGGTATCCCGGTCTATATTACCGGCCACTCTCTAGGGGGAGCCCTTGCTGTTTTGGCAACCCGCCTGCTTGCTTCCGATAGTCATGGAGCGTGCTACACGTTTGGCGGACCCCGTGTCGGTACGGAACAGGTCGACGACCAGATCAAGACGCCAATTTATCGGGTCGTCAACGCAGCAGACCTAGTTCCCCGTGTTCCCCCAACATACATTATTTGCTTTCTGACAATGCTCACCGATTTTCTCCATGCTACCTTTATTTCCAGTTTCCTGCGCCGCTTTCGGGGCTATGTTCACTATGGTGACATGAGATACCTGAATCATGTTGACCCAGGGTCTGATGAGCAGTTTCCTGGCTTGTTGTTGCATTCAAACCCTGGCCTTCCAATTCGGCTTGGGTGGGTCCTCCGGCGCTGGGTCGCGACTTGCGGAAAAGCCGCCTTTACCGACCACGCAATTAGTCTGTATCGAAAAAAACTTAAGGCTTACGCTTTATCTCGCCGCAAACTTGGCCAAGCCGTTACTCTGCCAGAAGCAGAATCTTAGGAAGACAAAACGTAGAACCATTCAAACACAGGCTTTGGCGGGGCTCAGATGGCATCCCTGTCAGGAAGCAATGCAGCATGATCAGCAGGCAGTGTACATGCGCCAGTGCTTTGAGCACAGCATGGAAAACGCACCAGGTATTACCCTTACCGCCTCCTGATGACTCCTTATGACCGACTTCGATCGCTCCCGGATGCGCCGCAGTATCTCAAGCCCGGTGTCACCTTTGAACAACTGGATGACACGCGATGCAACACAGTGATAATGAAGCTACCCGGATGCTCAACGAGGCTCTGGATAAACCAGTTTCAGTGCTTTAACAAAACCCGAAACCGCGCCACCTGAGTGCAAACCGAGACGTAAAGAAAACTACTCTCTTCAGGCTCATTTCCAGATTGGAAAACACTATGGATATATGAGTCCACCACATATGGGACAACTGGGCTGATCTGAAAAGGAAGCCGACATGCTGATGCAGCACATCGGCTTGCGCGTCCGAGGTTTCTATAAAATCGCCTGCTTATCTGACAAATAGGAGGCGATGAAATTTTCAATATCTACGGCTGGCAGAACTGGTCGTATGAATTCGTCGATGTTGACGGCGGCAAGGACATCGACCGCCTGAGCAACAACGCCGCCAACATTGGCTTCATGGCGCATATGGACACCGGCATCGAAGGCCTGCAGGTGGGATTCCGCTACGAGCAGTTCACCTACTTCGGGAGAAACAATGTACACAC
Organism: Candidatus Oxydemutatoraceae bacterium; assembly: GCA_965226235.1. Classification (GTDB taxonomy): domain Bacteria; phylum Pseudomonadota; class Gammaproteobacteria; order Poriferisulfidales; family Oxydemutatoraceae; genus CAYFZO01. The sequence goes on from OZ245335.1 coordinate 1,362,407, forward strand.
CGACTGGTGCAACCGTAACTCCAAGATAAGCCTGCGGCATGAAACCATGGGCGAGATCATGTTTGCCCAGTGGTTGCTGCCGTCCTGACTTCGACGGTTGGGGGACCTGTAGATTTCAAGGGGCCTGATAAATAAGGGTTTTTTGGGTGCATTTCGGGGTGCGACTTCCCTTGGAAAAGGTCTACCGCATGATGGACCAGTTGGATGCGTCGCGGGTCGAACGGCTACAGAGGCTGTCCGGGGCGGCGGCGGAATCGCTTCTGGCGGAGCCTCTGGACTTGCTGTTCTTCGATTGCACGACGCTGTACTTCGAGTCCTTTGTCGCGGACGAACTCAAGCAGCCGGGCTACAGCAAGGACGCCAGGTTCAAGGAGTCGCAGGTGTTGCTGGCACTGGTGGTGACGCCGAGAGGGTTGCCGGTCAGTTACGAAGTGCTTCCGGGCGCATCTGGCGATCACGTTCATGGCCCTGCTGTGCGTGCGGCATCTGGCCTACCGTGTCGAGCTTCAGTCTCGTCGCCTTTCCCCGGAAGCTATCCGCACGGCTCTGCTCCATGTTCAATCCAGCGTGCTGGAGCATCTGGGCACGAGGCGGCGCTATGTCATTTCTTCCTCGGTGAGCCGGGAGGCGGAGAAGATCTACCAGGTGATGGGTTTGAAGCATTCCCGGGTTCCGTTCGAACTCGTCTGATAGTTCTACAGGGCTCAAGCCCTGCATTGTAGTGCCTTGCTGGAAATTAAACTCCAATGAAATCAATCACTTGATTCATTCAACCGTCGAAGTCAGGAGGCCCTGGTGCTCGCACCAAGGGGATAGCATCACCCGCAGCTTGTTCTGGCCCAGGTTCGGGAAATCCGTACGAAGCCGGCGTATTTCAGCGCGTAGTGCCGGCGGCCAACTGCGACGGCGGCGCTTGAGGCATACAAAGAGGATAACAATCAACTGGGTGTATGGCTTGAGGATAACTACCAGCAATTTCAAGGCGCGTACGTTCTTAAGTCAGATATAAAACGCGAGTACGAGCAAGCCGTGGGCTTGCCAAAGGTGAGCCAAGCAACCCTCTATGAGGCTATCAGATCTTTCGGCGGTTGCGACTCGATACAGCGGCTGCCGGGTTCAAAGCTGGCACGGGTGTTCAAGCACCTTGATAAAAAACGATGAATGGTGCCGTGGCGCGGTTGTTACGGTTTGTTACGGGGTGATATGTTGAGCCTATACGCGTACGTATACGCGCGCATGACGCGCGCGGACTAAGGCGCATAACAAAAGAGGGTGTAACAAACCGTAACAGGGGGTTCAACAAAACGAGGTGCTTAACACTTCGCACCTATTGACATACGGATAACATACTTATAAAGTACTGGCAACTACCGGAGCAACGAAAACATGAAAGCTAAAAATAAACCCCAAGACTCGCAACTGGTTCGAGTGCACAAGATTGACATTGAAACAATCAAGGAAGCTCAAGGGAGTTTGAAAAAGATAATGCCTCAAAACTTGGCGCGTTCCATGACGATCAGCGCGACAGCAGGGCTAACGGCGCACTGGTTCAACGTGTCCATTTCCCGGGGTGTTATTGCCATCGCCGAGCGAGAGATGATAGCCAGCATAGAGCAGTACGTTAACGACTTAGTTGAAAAGGTTACTGCAAAGCTTGAGAGGGTCGGGAGCACTCAAGACTTAATCAAGGACGTGAAGGACGTGATTGAAAGCAAGAATTGTCAGGTGATAGAGAGGTGCAACCGTGCACATCCCATTTACGGGTTTATGCGACCAGGAGAAACAAATGAGCAAGCCGACAGGGAGACACGGGCATGAGGCCAGAGCACGAAAAAGCATTGAGCGAACTGACGAAAATGGTTCAAAAGGAAATGGACAAGATAGAAGACGACGTTACCCCGGTTGACCCCGAGGACGTGAAAGGGGCGGCTATCTGCGTCTACCTGATTTTGATGACGAACGAAAGCTATAAGGTTCAGAAGAAAGGGAAACAAGTGGACTTCGTGGAGTTCATGGCGACCGCAATAAGCTATGTGGCAATGATATACGGCGCAGAAAAAGGCCCTGAAATACATTGACGGGGAGGGGATGTGAGACTGACCAGGGCAAGCCACCATGACACCTACGGGCCAGCAGACCCGAGCAACTGGCGGTATCGTCTCACACTGACAGGGCCGACGCATACGCGCTCTATTATGGTTCCTGCGGCTGGCGTCCTCCATTTCAAATGGGCGCATCACGGCTATGAAACCGGCTACGGGAAATCACCCCTGGAAGCCGTGCGAACTACCCTGACGATATTATCAAACACGGCGGCACGGTTGGCCGAAGAATCCGGGGCGCCGTCGGGGTATTTGTTGCCATTGCCTGACCGGGGCGACCAGGCGGGCGGAAAGTCAGACGATGCGGAGTTCGCGAAAACGCTGGTTCAGTTGAAGGGCAAGCTGGGCGTGGCGCCGGGCACGTCGGCGGGGCTGGGCTGGCGGTCAGATGACCGGCGTGCAACAGGACTTCGCGCAGAAACGGATCGGGATGAATCCGCCGGCAGAGCTACGCGCACTTTGCGAATCCGCCGGGTTGGAGATTGCCAGCGCGTGCGGCGTACATCCGTCCTTGCTATCAACGGCCGGTGATGGCACATCGCAGAGAGAAAGTTGGAAAAGATTTATTCATGGTTCCGTCCGTCCGATAACGCGCATGATTGAACACGAGCTACGCGCGAAGCTGAATCAGCCGACGCTGAAGCTTCGGTGCGATAGTTTGGGTAGCGTTGACTTGACGGGCCGTGCCCGGAGCTTTCAAAGTCTTGTTAAGGCTGGGCACCGATAGACAAGGCGGCAGAGCTTTCAGGACTGATGATCGGCGATGAACAGTAAAGCGGCGTCCATATCGCGCGTTCTCGCGACGATCGCAACCTTGAAGGTAGTAGGGGAAACACCCCATGATCCAGGCTTTTCAACACAATGAAGAAACGGACGCGAAAGAGCTACCCCGACCGACCCCAAGGGAACCGGCCGGGATAACAACCTTGCCTTGCCTTGGCCGGGATAACAACCTTGCCTTGCCCTGGCCTGACCTTTCTACGGAATGCAGGCTAACGACCCCACTAACCCACCACAGGAAAACGAGATCATGAAAAATTGTAGCCGGACTAACATAACAACGCAAGAGACTGTACTGCGCCACCACATATGGGACAAACGAGGCAGATGCTGGGCGAGCATTTGACAGCCTGATACAGTATGGCAATTCCGGTCCTACCCTGGCGACAGAGAAGCTCCATGAGCGTCACGGGTATCGCCTGAGTGCCAAGACCTTTCGGTAGAGAGGAAACGAATCAATGCCGGGGTCTGCCCCAGCACAACACCCCGGTACAACATCGCTGAGCAAGTGCCAGCGGGCGGTCAGAATGAAAACCAGCCCCTGGCCGAGGAAACACCGGATATCGAACCGGCTCAATGCGGGCGCCTGCCGGCCTGGAAAAACAAACCGGTTCGTCAAAGCCACCTGTGCAAGCCATCAGGCCTTGCCGGCATGTGTCGCGAGATGCTCCGATCGCCATGGAGGTATCGTCTGACACTGACAGGGCCGACGCATACGTGCTCTATTATGGTTCCTGCGGCTGGCGTCCTCCATTTCAAATGGGCGCATCACGGCTATGAAACCGGCTACGGGAAATCACCCCCACAACCCCACCCCTGGTGTACCTGCCAAGCGACTACCTGGGCGAACCTGTAGGGGTGCCGGCATGAGCGCGGTACGGTTCCCTCGGTCGATTTACAACTCCAGGCTTTGGCGGCGGATACGTCTGCAAGTACTCAAGGCGGCTGGCTACCGCTGTGCAAATTGCCGGCGGCTGGAATCGCGGTTGCAAGTACATCATCGCGTAGGGTTCCCTCACGGGGCCCCCTTCGACAAGTCAAACCTGGAGCCGCTGTGTTCGGCGTGTCATAAGTTGACACACCGACCGGAGCCTACACCCCAAGCGAAGGCCTGGGCGGAGGCACTCAAGCATCATTTTCAAAAACCAACCCATGAGGTAAAAACATCATGCCCAGAAAACCATTGAAAAACGGAACGGTGCCATTGTCGGCATTGAGCCGTGCCGACCTGCAAAGGGAGGCGGCAATCACTGCCCGCGCCCTGGCGGCGAACCCGCACGACCAGGAGGCACAGGCGCGGCAAACGGCTGCACTTTCTGAGAGCCATGCCCGTGACGCGGTTACTCTTGACGACCAGGCTCGGCGGCTCGCCGAGCGGGCTTGCGGTCAACGCATTGGCCTGCCGGACGTGAAGCTGGGCAACTATCTGAAATCCGCAGCCCGTGGGATGGCACCGACCGGAGCAGAACTCGAGTTAAATCAGGAGCTCGGCCTTTCTGGCGATCAAGTCCCCTGGTCGGCATTGGCCAGGGATGTACCAAGAATGGCTACGGTAACGGCACCGACTGGAACCCGCAGACAGGATCCAATACTCGATCGAGTTTTTGATCGGTCGGTGGCCATGGCGTTGGGTACTCAGATGGAGATGGTTGACCCTGGGTCGGTCAACTACCCCGTGTTTCTGACCGGCGCCCCTGGTGCAGTCAAAGCCAAAGACGCGGCAATCGGTGGCTCGGCAACGACCTTCAGCAACAAGCTGTTGAGCCCAATCCGTGCAACCGCGCGGTATGAGTTCGCCATCGAGGACGCGGCGGTAACGGCCGACCTTGAGGAGGCCTTGCGCGCCGACCTGGGCATGGCAATCATGGATCGAATCGACGCGTTATCACTTACCGGCACGGGTGCCGACAGTCAGCCGCTGGGGTTTATGACCGACTCCGCGGACGGCCTGGTACACCCTGCCGACCCTGGCGCGTTGGCTACGTTCGGCGAGATTGTCGGGCAGTCGGCCAAAGCCGTTGACGGCAAGTATGCGGCCAAAACCGGCGAGATTGTGCACGCCGTGAACCCCGACCTTTACGGGTTCATGGATTCCCTGATCGACGTAGGTTCGGCAACGTCTTCGCTCGAGGTACTCGAACGTAAGTCGATGGGTGTCTATGCTTCGCCCCATGTGCCCGTTGCTGCCGCAACAATCGCGAAGGGTGTTGCGTACCGGTCTGGGTCGATGCAGAAATGCGCCGTGTGCCCTATCTGGCAGGGTATGTCACTGATTCGTGATGAGTACAGCGGAAGCGGCAAGGGGCACGTGTTCCTGACCGCAATCGCGTTGTTCAATTTCGCGATTCTGCGGCCTGACGCGTACAAAATCTGGGCGGGCAAAGTAGCGTAACAATGCGCAACTGGGTAGCAAAACTTCAGGGGGTATTTGGTGCCGGCGGCGGTGACGCGTTGCCGGCGGCCCCCCTGGGCGTGAATGATGTAGCAACCGATTACACAAGCCTACGGATACGCGGGTTGACGGCAGGGGGCGGACTACCTGCGGAACTATCCGCCGGCGTTGAGCACCTGGCGCGTGCCATGTCATTGGCGCGGGTGGTGCCCACACTACCGACCAAGCACCCTGCGGAGTGGCTTGCAAACGCAACCCGTAGCCTTGTGGTCAACGGGCACCATGCCAGCCTGATAAGGGCGCGTGACTTTGAAGAAATCAGGCTGACCAGCATCACATCACGGGAACACGACCGGAGCACCTGGCGGTACATGGCCACGGTGTTATCACCCGATGGTGACCGCGTCATTGAAGAGGATGACAAGCACGTACTGTTTTGTGTGTATGGTGCCGGTCTGCGCAAACATCCGGAGTTTGGATTAATCCGGCAGATCAACGTGGCACTTGCCGGCGAGGTGCGCACCCCAAGCGGCACCCTGATAGTTACCGGCGCAGACCAACACACCCTGGAACCGCGCCGAATGGAGCAACTCTACAAGGCGATTTACGCCGAACCGGCAACCCGCGCGATTGTGGCGAACCTCGGGGATTCGGCCAAACTTTTGAGGCTTCAGGCTGACCCTGCGGAGGCCTTGCTAAAACTGCGGTCTGCGTTACTCGATGAACTGCTGGCCGTGTCCGGTGTACCCGCCCTGGCGGTTTCCCCAACGGGCGCAGGGGGCGGTATCCGCGAGGCGGCCGGCGCGGTGCGTAAGGTGTGCCTGGCTATTGCCGAAGTGGTGTCGGATGAACTCCAGCGCAAACTAGGCCAGCCGTTCGCCTTTGAGTTCCCAAGAGACGCAAACGAGTTGACCATGCGGGCGCGGGCACTCAAGTCCCTGGTCGATAGCGGCGTTGGGCTTGACCGCGCCCTACGCCTCGCTGGGTTGGCAACATGAAGAAAGGCAGGTACCAGTCGGCGCGCGGCTGACCTGGCCGAGTTCGCGGCGTGAATTACAGGTACTTGAACAAAGCACCGGCGGCGAGGAGCACGCCGATAATTCGCCATTCTGTGCGGGTGATCCGATCCAGCAGTCGTATCTCCAGGGCGGCTAAATCCGCCTTTTCTACCAAATCCTCGGCGACGCTTTCGGCTGCGCGTTCGGCGAGTTCTTCCGACACTCCAGCATCCAGTAAGGCTTTGTATAGGGCCATGTTCATATCCGGGAGTTTAGCATCGTGAAGAAGCGCCGGCACCTGGTTGCATTGTTAGTGTTAGCCAAAAGCCGTAATGTCACCTTTGTCAAATTCTAAAATACCCACTTTTGATTTCAGGAGGGGCAATGACAAAGGGGATACTTACGATGAGCCAGAAAGAGCTCGACCGACTGGAGGTAATCCAGCGTGTCGTCAGCAAGCAGTTGCGCCAGAGGCAAGCGGCCGGCCAACTCATGCTTTCCATTCGCCAGATCAAACGCCTGGTGCGCCGCTACCGAGAGCAAGGCGCCGCCGGGCTGGTTTCACGGCACCGGGGTAAACGCCCCGGCAATGCCATCCCAGAGGCGCTACGCGAGGAGATTCTGCGGCTGATCCGCACCCAGTATGGCAATTCCGGTCCTACCCTGGCGACAGAGAAGCTCCATGAGCGTCACGGGTATCGCCTGAGTGCCGAGACCTTTCGGTAGAGAGAAAACGAATCAATGCCGGGGGCTGCCCCAGCACAACACCCCGGTACAACATCGCTGAGCAAGTGCCAGCGGGCGGTCAGAATGAAAACCAGCCCCTGGCCGAGGAAACACCGGATATCGAACCGGCTCAATGCGGGCGCCTGCCGGCCTGGAAAAACAAACCGGTTCGTCAAAGCCACCTGTGCAAGCCACCAGGCCTTGCCGGCATGTGTCGCGAGATGCTCCGATCGCCATGGAGGTCACAGGAAAAGGCGCCTTGACCCCATAAAAACCCGGCTCCCCGAAGGGAGCCGGTTCAAAACACGCGCCATCCCGGTGCTTGCTTCAGCCGTAGTCGGCTAAAGCGAGAGGGTGACGATTAGTCGAACCACTGGACGATACCGAAGCCGATCGCCTCGATATCTTCACCCGGTTGCGCGCCGCCCGGGTTGATACCGAAATCGTAATGCGAATTCGCTTCGTTATCCACTTCGCCGTAGGTCAGGCGCAACTCGGTGCCGGCCGGCATGGTGTAGAACAGCCCGAGGTTATAGGCCTTGGCGTCGGTGCCCTCTCCGCCACTTGAAGCACAGATACCGAAACTGCATTCCAACTCGTCTGCGTCCATATACGAGAAGCGGAAGTCGACCCCGTTGCCGAACACGTGCTTGCCGGAGATCATGAAGGCGTCCCGTTCAATACTCGCACCAGGGACCAATTGCAGGCTGACATCAGGCGCATCCCCTGTCAACACCTCTGCGAAGTGATGGCAACCTTCCACTTCATATTCGAGCTCTTCGTACATGCCGGCAATCATCGTCATCTGCCCGTTGCCCCAGTCGTGCGAATAGCGCCCGGCGATTCGCAGACCGTCATCGTCGGATTCGCTGCAGGTATCTACATAATCACGTGTGTTATACCCGGCTGAAAAGGGGGCGCCGCTGGTATTCGCACCCGAAAGGCGAATATCCGCGAGAAGATCCGCGCCGTTAATGCCACCAGTAACATTGCCGGGGGCGGCAATAATGAGATCGTCGTGTTTTTCGTACGCGACCGCCAGCCAGATCTGCCCGCCGTTGACGAGGCTCTGCTGCCACGCGACACCGGTCGACCAGATGCGCGGATCCAGGGTATCCGTTGGAACAAGGTCCCCTTGGGCATCAGGTCGTAGTCTTCCTTCTTGATCGGTTTCGCTCCCTTCGGTCACCGCGAAGCGAAATTGGAAGCCGTCGCGACTCTGGCTCCCCATCGTCGAGGTGTTCGGCCAGACGTACTGGATGATGCCGTTCTGGCGGCGGTTGAAGGACAGCGCGCCGTAGCTGCCAAAGCCGCCGTTGTAGTAAGCCGAATCTCCGATGTTACCCAGGACGGTGCCACCGATGTTGCCCATGATGCTGGCGTGTGAATGGATATCGGCGTCATAGAACGGATCGACCCACCCCGCGACGATTTCGTTGAATGGCAGTAGCCACTGGGCAAACATGATCTCACCGAGGGTTTCATGCCGCAGGCTGATCTTGGAGTTCCGGTTGCACAAAGAACTATTGAGGGCATAGTTGTTGTTTCTACCAAAGAAGGTGAACTGCTCACAGCGGAAACCCGCCTGCAGCCCTTCGATCCCGGTGTCCACATGCGCCATGAAACCGATGTTCGCAGCGTTGTTGCTCAGGCGATCGTAGTCCCTGCCACCGTCGGCATCGATAAACTCATACGACCAGTTTTGCCAGCCGTAGAGGTTAAAGACTTCATCAGCACCCATCCCGGCGGAAGCGGAGAGCGGAGCCGTCACCAGCGCCAGGGCGAATACCGAAGATACAAGCTTCTTACTCATAGCGTTCGATTCTCCATGGTTGGAAAGATGTATTTGCCCATACCCGGAAGATTTCCCTTGCAGCATGGACTTCCCTGTACGATTTGCACCATAGACTGTGGCAAATTTGCATCAGCCTGTCAACGCCCTGTATAAGTCCACTGCATATGGGACAAACGAGGCAGGTGTTGGGCGAGCAGTTGACAGGCGGTCGTCCCGTCAGTCACCATGAAGCCATCAGTGCGTTGTTTCTGCAGACACCCGATGGTGGATCTTCGCCACATCATGTTGCGACAGCATCAACCTGACATTTTCGTATCGTAGTCATACGCGCCCGGAGATTCCTCGACATGCAAAAAGAACTCAGAGTTCACCATTTGGGCCCGGAGCACCTATATCGTCCTTTCACATCCATTCTCCGTACCAAATATGTCTGCACTTTCCAAAGGCCAACTTTCCCCCCGCCGCACATTGTGATAGGCAGAGCAAGTGCCTGGCTTAAAAATCCATTTCTTATCTACAAACTACGCTGGCAATATGGACCCCGAACTATTTTTGTATCACTCACTTCTGAAAATAGACCCCCAGACTACAAAAACATGGACTACATGTTTTCTTTTTTCCCGACAGACAGCAGAAACTTTCAGGCAAACCCACTAATAGCAGGCCCTTACCAAAACAAAGAATTGCAAGCAGAGTCATTGCAGTACAGGGCGATGCCAAAAACCCGGTTCTGTAATTTCCTTTACTCCAACAGCCTGTCCAAAGACACCGAAAAACGCATCAATTTCTGCCATCTGCTGTCAAAATACAAAAAAGTGGACTGCGGCGGAAAATCTTTGAACAATCATCCCAGAATCGAGTACGGTCTGGATAACAAGCTGCAGTTTTTACAACATTACAAGTTTACTATCGCTTTTGAAAACCAGTCGACTGAATGGTATCTCACCGAGAAAATCTATCACGCTTTTTTAGCGGGCAGCATCCCTATCTATTGGGGGTGCTCACAAGTCGCACGGTTTTATAACCCTGAAAGCTTTATTAACTGTCATGACTTCAACTCTTTTGAGGAAGTGGTGAACAGAGTCAAGGAGATTGACAACAACCCCGACTTATATGCCAGATACCGTGCTGCCGAGCCTGTTTTTCCCGACTCGCCTATGCATAATCATTCTGTCGAGAAGATACTGCAACGCTGGACTATCATCGCAGAAAAAGCCTTTGACAATTTCGAGCAACCCTCAAGCTTATGGACAGACATCAAGCATAAATTGCTGCGCTCTTTCATTCCCTTGATTTTATCCTCTCACTTGTTTTTATCCAGGCCACTGCGGCGATGGTTTCGATCTTTCATGTTGCGGGTGTGGGTTATGCGGAGGACAAAGGTCTGATGCCGCTGACGTGTCGACAAACTTCAATGTCGCGTCGAGTGGAAACCCATCTTCGAAGCTTAGCTGACGACTTCAGCGACCGCGGCGGTCAGTGATTGCACCTCGCTGGCTTCGATGACGTACGGTGGCATCAGATAGATCAGGTTGGCAAAGGGACGGATCCACACCCCTCGCTGCGTGAAGCGCCGGCACAGATCGGCTACGTCCACGCGATGACGCATTTCGACCACGCCAAGCGCCCCTTTGACCCGCACATCCTTGACGTTCGGCGACTTGCGGCACGGTTCGAGTTCCCGTTTGAGTTGGCTTTCCAGCACCGCGACCTGCGTGCGCCACGCGCCGTCGGCGAGCAGATCGAGGTTAGCCGACGCGACTGCGCAAGCCAGCGGATTTGCCATGTAGGTCGGGCCGTGCATGAAGACCCCGGGCTTTCCGGCGTCGATGGTGTCGGCGACACGCTCGTTGGTGACTGTCGCAGCAATCGACAGATACCCCGCGCCAAGCGATTTGCCGATGCAGAGAATGTCAGGCAAGACCACGCCATCGGTCGGGTGTTCGCAGGCAAACATCCGGCCGGTGCGGCCAAACCCGGTAGCGATCTCGTCAAAAATCAGCAGGATGTCATGGTCGTCGCACAATGCCCGCAGCGCGGTGAGGTAGTCGGCACCATAAATACGCATGCCGCCCGCGCCTTGCACCACCGGCTCGACGATCACCGCCGCGATGTCGTCGCGCTCGCTGGATAACACCCGCTCCATGGCAGCGACCGCAGCGGTGTCGCAGGCCTCCCCGCAAGCCGGTGCAGGCACGAAAATCTGCTGCGGCAGGACGCGCCTGAACAAATGGTGCATGCCGGTCTCAGGATCGCAAACCGACATGGCGGCAAAGGTGTCGCCGTGGTAGCCGTGGCGAATGGTCACCATCCGGGTACGCCGCGAGCACCCGCGCGCCTGCCAGTATTGCAACGCCAGCTTGATCGCCACCTCGACGGCGACCGAACCGGAATCGCAAAAAAACAGCCGATCCAGCCCCTCCGGCAGCACGCGCAGCAGCCGTTGCCCCAGCGATACCGCCGGCGCGTGGGTGATGCCGCCAAACATCACGTGCGACATCTCTTCCATCTGCGCGGCCAGTGCCGCGTTCAGCACCGGGTGGTTATAGCCGTGAATCGCCGCCCACCAGGACGACATTCCATCGATGAGACGCCGCCCGTCGGCAAGCTCCAGGTAGACGCCGTGGGCCGAGACCACCGGATACGTCGGCGCCGGATCGTGCATTTGCGCGTAAGGGTGCCACAGGTGGTCGCGGTCGAACGCCGCCATTTGCCGTGTGAAAACTTCCGGTGCCATGCTCTTACACGGCGTCGGAGATGAACGGGTTACAGCGCGCAGGGGCGACGCTGTCTCCGGTGCCATCTTCTTTACATGGCATCGGAAACAGGCGGGTGATAGATCATCTGCACACGGTTGCCCGCAGGGTCACGGCAATAGAAACTGCGCGCGCCGTCCCGATGGGTCCGTGGCTCGGCTTCAACGGCCACCCCCCGGGAGCGCAGAAACCGGAACCACGCATCGACGTGCCCGGCTTCGCGCAGGAGGATACCCAGGTGATCGAGATGCCCGGCACCGTCTTCCCTTCCCCGGTGCAAAGCAATGCTGTCGCCCCCGCAGGTCAGGTACACGTTGTCGGCATCCGGCCGCCACTCGACCTGGTAGCCAAGCAGATCCGTATAAAAGCGTTCGCACGCCTCGAGTTCGGCGATCGCCAGCGCGATATGCCGCAGCCCCGCTATTTGCGGCGGCCGGCTCTTCATCGCGCCGGCTGCATCCACACAGGTTCAATCCTGGTCGAGGTCCCTGATCTCATAGTCATACGTGATCCGTGCGCTTTGCTCGAGCATTCTCGACACCGAAGAATACTGTTTTGCCGATGCTTCCACCGCTGCCGCGACCACCCGCTCGTCCAGCCCGTACCCGCTCACTACGTAGTGCCCCTTGATGCGTGTGAAAACCGCGGGCACATCGTCAGCCCGTTCGGCCTCCAGTTGCAGTTCCACGTCCCGAACGCGCTGGCCAGCCTCCTTCAGCAATTTTACAATGTCGAACCCGTTGCAACCACCGAGACCGATCAGCACCAGTTCCATCGGACGCGGCGCCACGTTCCTGCCACCGAATTGCGGCGCGCCGTCGAGGGTCACGGCGTGACCGCTGCCGGATTCACCGACAAAGGTCATATCCCCAATCCATTTGACCCGCGCCCGCACCTGCCCGACCCGCTACCCGGCCTCCGGCCAATCGGCAAACAAGCCGCTGAACACGGCGGCAGGATCGGCTGCGGTCATCAGCGCTTCGCCGACCAGATACGCATGCACCGCCGCCTCACGCAACCGCCGCACGTCGCTCCTGCAAGCAATGCCGCTCTCGCTGATCACCAGTTTGCCACGAGGAATAGTTGCGGCAAGCCGCAACGTCGTGTCGAGACTGACATCGAAGCTGTGCAGGCTACGGTTGTTGACGCCGATCAGCTCCACCGCATCGCCCAGGGACAGCGCGCGCGCAAGCTCGTCTTCGTCGTGCACCTCCACCAGCGCATCCATACCGCTCTCCCGCACGAGGGTAAACAACTGCGCGAGCCGTGCCTCATCGAGCGCGGCAACAATCAACAGAACGCAGTCCGCTCCCAACGCCCTGCTCTCGTGCACCTGATATTCATCAATGATGAAATCCTTACGCAACACCGGCAACGAGCAGTGCTTGCGAACCAGGTCAAGCACCGCTCCGGAACCCTTGAAATATCTGGCGTCCGTCAGCACGGACAGACAGGCGGCACCCATCGCCTGGTAGGAGCGGGCAAGCACGAGCGGGTCAAAATGCTCGCAAAGCACTCCCTTGCTTGGAGACGCCCGCTTGATCTCGGCGACCACCGCTGGCTTGCGTTGGCGCAGCCGGCTCCTGATGGCGGCGACAAACCCGCGGACGGCGCCTTGCTCCCTGGCTCTCTCCTCGAGTTCGGCAACCGGATGACGGCGGCGACACGCATCGATCTCCTCACGCTTGTGCGCGAGAATTTCCTCGAGAAAAGAAGACCGCGCGGTCATGCCGACTGTCCCAGGCGCTGGCTCAAATCGGCCCACCGTGCCAGCTTGTCTGCCGCCGCGCCGCTGTGCAGCACCTCGTGTGCTGCCTCGACACCTGCGGGCAGACTGTCCACCTGCCCGGCAACATACGCCGCCGCCGCCGCGTTGACGGCAATCACCTCGGCCGCCGCCCCCGGCTCGCCGGCAAATACACGCCGGACAACAGCGACGCTCGCAGCAACATCGCCGACGACCAACTCTTCCACGGGTGCCTCCGCCACCCCCAGGTCTGCCGGTATCAACGTATACTCCCGCGTTTGCCCCGCGCGCAACTCGACCACCCGCGTCGCGCCAGCGATGCTGATCTCGTCCATGCCGTCCTCAGCGTGCACCGCCATCACGCGCTCGACACCCAGCGCCCGCGCCGCCTCCACCATGGGGTGTAGCCATCGCGCATCGAACACGCCGATCAGTTGACACCGCGCGCGCGCAGGGTTCGTCAGCGGTCCCAGCAAGTTGAAAACCGAACGGATGCCCATGGCTCGCCGCGCACCAGCAACGTGGCGCATCGCGCTGTGAAACACGGGGGCAAACAGAAAGCCGATACCGACTTGCTGGATGCAATGTGCCACCTGCTCGGCGCCCAGATGGATGTTGACCCCGGCGTGTTCGAGGAAATCGGCGCTACCGCTGCTGCTGGAGACCGAGCGATTGCCATGCTTGGCGACGCGCACGCCCATGCACGCCGCGACAATCGCACCTGCGGTGGAGATATTGAAGGTGGATTTACCGTCACCGCCGGTGCCGCAGGTATCGACCAGGTCGGTGCTCTCGATTTCGACAACCGTAGCGTAGTCGCGCATGACCTGCGCGCCGGCGGCGATTTCAACGGCGGTTTCACCCTTGCCGCCCAGCGCTACGAGAAACGCGACGATGTGCTGCTGCGGCAACTCGCCCGCCATGATGCGGCGCATTATGGCGCTCATTTCCGAGGACGACAGGTCGCGCCCGACCAACAGCTTCTCCAGCAGAATTTCAAAATCGGTCATTGAGAAAGTGCTCAAGCAATGCGTGACCATGTTCGGTAAGAATCGACTCGGGATGAAACTGTACGCCAACCAGCGGGTGCTCCCTATGGCGCACCGCCATGATGCGGCGCATTATGGCGCTCATTTCCGAGGACGACAGGTCGCGCCCGACCAACAGCTTCTCCAGCAGAATTTCAAAATCGGTCATTGAGAAAGTGCTCAAGCAATGCGTGACCATGTTCGGTAAGAATCGACTCGGGATGAAACTGCACGCCAACCAGCGGGTGCTCCCTATGGCGCACCGCCATGATTTCGTCTATCTCGCCTGCTTCGTTCTCGGTCCACGCGGTCAACTCAAGGCAATCGGGCAGGGTCTGCCGCTCGATTGCCAGGGAATGATAGCGCGTCGCCTGGAACGGGTTTTCAAACCCGCGGAAAAGCCCTTCGCCCCGGTGATGAATCATCGAGGTCTTGCCGTGCATGATCCGCTTCGCGCGCGCGATGCGCCCGCCAAAGGCCTGACCGATCACCTGGTGCCCCAGACATACGCCCAGCACCGGCAACCGCTCGCCAAATTCACGCACGATCGGGAGCGAGATACCGGCCTTATCCGGCGTACAGGGGCCCGGCGAAATCACGATGCGGTCGGGGGCCATCGCAGCAATCTGCGCAAGCGTCACCTGATCGTTGCGCACGGTGTTCACGTCGCAGCCCAATTCCTGCAGATACTGAACCAGGTTGTACGTAAACGAATCGTAATTGTCGATCATCAGGACCGATACAGCCGGGTGGGATGGATTTTCAGTCATGGTCAGCCCGATAGTCGCAACAACAGCAGCCGGAAACAAGCACCTTGCAGCCCCGCGTCAGCCGCTTCCCGACACCGTGACGGCAGCACTGATCATCGCACGCATCTTCTTCATGGTCTCGCTCCACTCGGCTTCGGGTTGCGAATCATAAACCAGACCCGCGCCGGCCTGTACGTAGAGCGTGCCGTCCTTGATCAACGCGGTGCGAATGGCGATCGCCGTATCCATCGCGCCCGACCAGGCGAGATAACCAATCGCTCCGGAGTATATATGGCGCTTGATCGGCTCGATTTCGTCGATGAGTTCCATCGCGCGCACCTTCGGTGCCCCCGAAACGGTACCCGCGGGAAAGGTCGCACGCAGCACATCGATCGCCGAGGTGTCAGCGTTACGGCGACCAACCACGTGGGAGACGATATGCATCACGTGCGAATAGCGCTCGATGATCATCTTTTCGGTCACCCTGACGCTGCCGGTCTGGCACACCCGACCCAGATCGTTGCGCCCCAGGTCTATAAGCATCAGGTGTTCGGCCAACTCTTTCTCGTCGCTTAACAATTCGGCCTCGAGCAAAGCATCCTGCTTCGGGGTAGCGCCACGGGAACGGGTGCCCGCGATCGGGCGCACGATCAACTCATCGCCTTCCATCCTCACCAGGATCTCCGGCGACGAGCCGACGATGTGGAACCTGCCAAAGTCGAGGCAATACATGTACGGCGACGGATTGGTGCGACGCAGCACCTGGTAGAGATTCATCGGGTGCGCCGTGAAAGGGGCGGACATGCATTGTGACAGGACCACCTGCATGACATCCCCCCTGGCAATGTACTCACGGGCTGTCTCCACCGCTCGCATGAAATCCGGCTTGCCGAAGCTCGAAGAAAAATCACCTTCGGTCAACGCTGCCGAAGTGGTGCCAGGAAGGCCTGGAACCCTGTCCTCGAGACGCGCGAACAATTCATCGAGGCGACGGCACGCAGCGTCATAAGCACTTGTTTCCCGCACATCGACATGCAACACGATGGAGAGGCGGTTCTTCAAGCGATCGAATACCACGACCTCCTGTGAGACAAACAACACGATGTCGGGCACATCCATCACGTCGGGCTTGCGCGCCGACGCCAGGCCAGGCTCTATGTACCTGGCTGTGTCATAGCCGAAATAACCTACCAGCCCACCAATGAACCGCGCCGCGTCCGGTAGCGGTGCCACCCGGAACCTGTGCATGAAATCGCCAATCCAGGCGAGTGGATCATCACATGCAACGATCTCGCCTGCTTCTCCGTCGTGGTAGAGCGCAATCTCGTTGCCACGCACTTCGATGTGATCTGTGCATGGCAAACCAATGATGGAATAGCGCCCCCACCGCTCGCCACCGCTGGCCGACTCCAGCAGGTAGCTGCGCGCGGTGTTCGCGAGCTTCAGATATACGCTGATCGGCGTATCCGGGTCGGCGGCGACCTCCCTGACCATGGGAATATGCGTGTAGCCTTCCGAGCGCAACCGCTCAAAGTCACGCCGCGTGATCACTGTCGGTCTTTCCTGGCCGACCGGGTGAAGCCGCGCTGCATCATCACCCCGGCTCGATCGCCGCGATCCGGCGGCGCATGTCGCCGATGGTGCGCGCGTAATCGCTGGCACCGAAAATCGCCGAGCCGGCAACGAAAGTATCGGCGCCGGCACGCTTGATCTCCGCAATGTTGCCTTGGTGCACACCGCCATCGACCTGCAGGCGAAGATCGCGGCCGCTTGCGGAAATGCGCTTGCGCGCATCGGTAATTTTCGGCAGCACGGAGGGGATGAAATCCTGGCCACCGAACCCGGGGTTGACCGACATCAGCAAGATCATATCGAGCCGGTCTATGTATTCGTCCAGACAATCCAGCGGCGTCCCAGGGTTGAACGCCAATGCCGCTTTGCACCCTGCGGCATGAATCCTGTGCACCTCCGCCAACCCGTCGGCACTCGCTTCCGGATGAAACGAGATATAGTCGGCACCGGCGGCAGCGAAGTCGTCAATCAACCGGCTCACCGGGCTGACCATCAAATGCACATCGATTGGCTCCGTGATGCCGTCGTCGCGCAGGCACCTGCAGACCATGGCACCGAAGCTGAGATTAGGCACGAAGTGGTTGTCCATCACATCGAAGTGAATCATATCGGCACCCGCGACGAGTACCGCCCGCACCTCCTCTCCCAGCCGCGCGAAATCGGCCGACAGAATGGAAGGGCAAATGAAGTCCTTGCTCATGCTAAAACTCGATCAGGCTGGTGCGTGGAAACAGACTTCCCTGGCTTCTTCAGAAAACAAACACGGTGACCAGGAACCCAGGTAAACCTGGCCGGATTGCTTTGACCCGCTGATTATGCCAGATTTGCATCCGGGAAATGTTGCTGCCGAATTGCGCCTGTGCTTCACGCGGGACGGTCAAACACCAGAGCCTGCCTCGTTCATTACCTGACTAAGGAACCCGTTCCATTGATTTTGAGAATTCTGCTGATCACACTGGCCCTGGCCGCCATGTTGCTGGCACCGGAGCCGCAACAGCAGACCACCCTCTCGTGGCCCGCGATTGTCCCGACGCTGATCGCGCCCACCGTAACACCTCTCGTGCTCCTGATGCTGATCATCGACCTGACGATGACAAAGATCATGTCCTCCGGAGAAACGGATGCAAAAAAGCAACGGCGCGCCCGCTGGATCATGGGAATCGACGCGCTCGCGGCCGTCGGTATCGTCTACGCGTACCTGCCGTTCTTCCTTGCCCTGGGACGCTGAGGGGTCAAGGATTGGTCACACGGGAGAGTCGACCGATCGACGCGCCTCCTCCGTACGCGGCCAGTCTCGATCAGTTCCAGCCGAAAGCAACCCGGGCGGGGATGCCGTGCAACGCATCGGTCGGCGGGCCGGCGCCCGGCTCTTCAGCCATCCAGGGGGCTGGTGCCCCCTGGGGGCGATAGAGCGGGTCCGAACCTGCCGGGTTCAGTCGAGCCGGACTACGAAGCGCCCGCACATCTCCCCGGCGATCAAACGGGCGAAGCAGTCAGGCAACTGGCGTAATGTGACCTCCTCGGTGGCAACGCGGTCGAGGTGCATTGATGTAGCATCGGCCGCGATCCCTTGCCAGATCCGGCGGCGCACATCCGGCGGACAATTCGCCGAAGTAACGCCCAGCAGGCTGACGCCACGAATGATGAACGGGAGGACCGAGAGCGGCAAATCCTCGGACTGGGCGAGCCCTACGCAAACTACGTTACCGCGCGGTCTGGTTGTCTTGACGATGGCACTCAACGTCGCACCGCCGAGGTTGTCGATCGCGCCCGCCCAGACGGCCTTTCCAACCGGGCCACCCACGGGCTCGATCCGATCGATCACCCGTTCAGCCCCCAGTCCCTCAAGGTAATCCGCGCGATCCTGCTTGCGCGTCAGCGCAACGCACCGATACCCCCGACCGGCCAGCATGCGTAACGAAAAACTGCCGACGCCGCCGGTCGCACCTGTAACCAGTATCGGGCCATCTTCCGGTTTCTGCCCATTCCTTTCCATCAACTCGATGGCGTATGCCGCGGTGAAGCCGGCGGTGCCGATCATCATCGCGCCATGTGCATCCAGCCTGTCAGGCAAAGCCATCACCGCGGAGGACGGCAGCCTCGCATAGCGCGCATAACCTCCGTCGTATAGCTCCCCCACTCCGCCGCCCTGGGCGAACACCGGCGTCCCCGCGGCAAGCCGCCCGCTGACGTCGGACACGACGCTGCCCGCCAGATCGATGCCCCCGACCAGGGGGCTGCGTCTGATGATCCTGGCGCGATTGGTGCCGGCCATCGCATCCTTGTAATTGACCGCGGAACGGGTCACCTCAATAACGACCTCACCCTCGGTGAGATCATCCAGCGTCAGAGTCTCAAACCCCGCGCGAAAAGTGCCATCGCCCTGGTAGATGCGCCAGGCTTCAAATGTCGTCCTCGCGGGTGACGCTGCAACCCCACCCGGTCTTGCTGATGTAGACACTCTGGCACCCCCTGCGACTGTTTCCTAGTCAAATCCGCTCGGGTTATTAGTACCAGCGAACGATCTCACAGGCAACCTCGATGAAAGCACGAGCCCCGGCTTCACCGGGGATCTGATCGCTTGAGACGACGGCGTTATGGACAAAGGCAACTGCGAGCGAGACGCGCAAGCTGGCCGGACAACCTGTTGCAGGCTGTGAACCCTGCAAGTAAGAAACCGTTGCCGGTGATCTTACCCCCACCGACTTATGCGGATTGAGGATTTTCCCATGCTGCCGACGCGAACGACCCGTCCAGGAACTGCCTTGTGCAGAAATGATCGAGGCGACACACCCGGCCGCTCACCGCATACTCAAAATATTCAAAAACGTGGTCATGATTGCGGTGACCACCAGGATCGTGGATAAAGCCAGCCCCACGAACCAGGTTTTCACCGAACCGACTGCAGCTTTCAACTCGGTTTTGTCAGTCTCCATCCTGGCTTTCAATTCGGTTTTGTCAGTCTCCATCCTGGCTTTCAACTCGGTTTTGTCAGTCTCCATCCTGGCTCGGTTTTTCATTCGGCCTTGTCGGCCTGCATCTCGGCTTTCAACCGGCCTTCGGTATCGAGCAGTTGCTGATAGATTGTCTCAAGCGTAATTTCCATCTTGCACCTCCTTAGTGCTGGCAGGAAGACAGTCCGCGGGTTTCTCCCGGCGGGTGAATGTTATGGGTTTCATGGTGCGTCCGGATGAGGTGGTTGTCAAGAATATCAAGGCCGACTGTTAGCCAAAAGCCGTAATGTCACCTTTGCCCAATTATAAAATGACCCCTTTTGATTTCAGGAAGGGCTGTGGCATTCGTAGGGACGACGCATGCACAAGGGCGACGCATGCGTCGCCCCTACAAACCTACGCGCAAAGGCGACACAACCGGCCGCTCACCGCATACTCAAAATATTCAAAAACGTGGTCATGATAGCGGTGACCACCAGGATCGTGGATAAAGCCAGCCCCACGAACCAGGTTTTCACCGAACCGACTGCATCTTTCAACTCGGTTTTATCAGTCTCCATCCTGGCTTTCAATTCGGTTTTGTCAGTCTCCATCCTGGCTTTCAACTCGGTTTTGTCAGCCTCCATCCTGGCTTTCAACTCGGTTTTGTCAGTCTCCATCCTGGCTGCTAGTTCGGCCTTGTCGGCCTGCATCTCTGCTTTCAACCGGCCTTCGGTATCGAGCAGCTTCTGATAGATTGTCTCAAGCGTAATTTCCATCTCGCACCTCCCTCGTGCTGGCAGGAAGACAGTCCGCGGGTTTCTCCCGGCGGGTGAATGTTATGGGTTTCATGGTGCGTCCGGGTGAGGTGGTTGTCAAGAATATCAAGGCCGACGATACCGCTTGTCCGAATTTCAGCGCCACTCGCGAAATTTACGGCTCCCGTGTTCGGCTTCCCAGGAAAAAACGCCCCGCGAATACGGTAACCAAGCCACCGGGCGAGCAGCCCCGGGATGTCAACACCGGCGAGCGTTGCGATCACGACGACCGAATCAAGGAACACGCGGCTATCCACTGGAGGATCCAGGTTCGGGAAGAATCCACATGGCCTCGCCCGGACAAAACGGCACCATGGCAAGCTTCACCTCGCGGGCATCCCAAAGATGCTTCGTCGCGTGCCAGATCAATACCGGCTACACAATACCCGGAAGAGGGAGGCCAGAAGCTTCATCAGCCTGACAAGCCAAAGGCTATTCAACCATACTGCGGAGCGGCGAGATTCGGGCCGTGGAACCTGCGGACCAAATTCGTAAGCGGGCTTTATTCTTTCTTGGCTTCCTGTATATGCTGGCTCAATTCCTGAATCGCCCGCTGCACCTGGAAATCCTCCCGCAACAACTCGCCCAGGTCCCGCCGTTTCAAGGGCAGCTTCTTCACAGGGGTTGTGTCCGACGCCTCTTCCTGCGCTTCATTTTCGCCGTTTTGGGCCACCTGTTTGGCAGGCGCGGGACTGTTCAGGACGAGATCGGGCGTGATGCCGATATCCTGTATCGAACGTCCCAGCGGCGTGTAGTACTTCGCGGTCGTCAGCTTGACCGCACGAAACTTGTCCAGCGGGTGTACCGTCTGCACCGATCCCTTACCAAAGGACTGGGTGCCCAGGATCCTGGCTCGCATGTGGTCCTGCAAAGCCCCCGCAACGATTTCGGAAGCCGAAGCCGATCCCATATTGACTAACACAACGACCGGTATTTCGCCTGCCCGCTGACTTGTTCTGGTCATATACTCGACACGGGAGTCCTCCTGTCTCCCCTGGGTATACACCACCAGTTTGTCCGGCGCTAAAAACACATCGGACACGCCGACCGCGGCATTGAGCACCCCCCCAGGGTTGCTGCGCAAGTCAAGAATCAGCCCCTTCAGTTTTCCCTTCGCTCCGGCGTTCGCTTGTTTCTTAAGATCTTTCAGCGCCTTGACCAACAATTGGGGAGTGTCAACCTGAAATTTGGTGATCCTGAGATAACCGACACCGTCGAGCAAAACATGCTTGACACTGTTTACCTTGATCACATCGCGCGTGATCTCCACCTCAAACGGTTGTTCGTTCTCTCTGACGATAATCAGCCTCACCGCAGTTCCTACCAACCCGCGCATCCTGTCCACCGCATCCGACAAACTCATCCCCTTGACCGGCTCATCGTCTATTTGCGTAATCAAGTCTCCCGCAAGCAAACCTGCTCTGAAAGCAGGAGAATCATCGATCGGCGCAATCACTCTCACCAACCCTTCTTCCATACCGACTTCAATCCCCAAGCCACCGAACTTGCCGGTCGTGCTGATTTTCAGATCATCGAATTCGCGCTTGGTCAAAAAAGCCGAATAAGGATCGAGCGTCTTCACCATTCCGCGAATGGCACCTTCTATCAAGGTATTGTCGTCGACCTCGTCGACATACTCGGTCTTGATATGCGCATACACGTCACTAAACAGACGCAAATCCTCCAGCGGAGGTTGGTAGTCGGCGGCCTGCGCGGTAATCACAGCATGGCTGATCAATGCGCCGCCTGCCAGCAACACAGCAGTTACAAACGCAAACGCATGACGCCGGTCTTTTTTCATCAAAGCACCCATTCCTTGAAGATCCGCAGAACAAAACGAAAAACTGAATAGCACATTATACTTGAGACGCTCGGTTAGGAAAGGAGCACCGGGGAATGCACAGCAGCCTGCCTGCCGCGACTATATCGCAGGATGGACCCGAGGCCTTTGGGGAGGGCCTTTCCGGATGCTCCAGGCATGAGGCTGACGGAGCGAGGAGGCGACCATGAACACTGGCCTGTAAAACGCCGACCAATAAGAAACCTGATCGATGGGTTGCTGCCGGATTGACTACATGTATTCCCTACTCACGTCCATGCAAGCCATTGCTGTTCGGCAATCGTCATCCAGGACCAACAGCCGCATCGAGGACTCAATTACCTCACCCCCGCCAAATGCTCGCCCAACACCTGCCTCGTTTGTCCCATAATATGTGGTGGCGCAGTGCAGTGTGTTGTTTTGACGGGCTCCCTGTAGTAAGCTTTCGCTCACTTTTCCGAGTGCCTCGCCATGCAAACCTGCACCATGAAAACCTATATACCGAAAAAGCACGACATCAAGCGGGCGTGGCACGTTGTAGACGCGACGGGTAAACCGCTGGGACGGCTCGCGAGCGAAGTGGCGAAACGCCTGCGTGGCAAGCATAAGCCTCAGTACACACCGCATCTGGATGTCGGCGACCATATCATTGTGGTGAATGCGAAGAAAATCGTGGTGACGGGAAACAAGCGGGAGAATAAACTGTATTACCGACACTCTGGTTACGTAGGCAACCTGAAGGTAGCTTCCTTTCGGGAAATGATAGACAAGCACCCGGAACGCGTCATTGAACGCGCAGTGAAAGGGATGCTGCCCAGAAATTCCCTGGGTCGTGAAATGTTTCGCAAGCTGCATGTCTACGCGGGAGCGACGCATAAGAATCAGGCCCAACAGCCACAGCCGCTGGAGATTTGAGTCATATGGCGAACGAAAAAGAACAGGCTTATGGAACCGGAAGGCGCAAGAGTTCGGTCGCGCGAGTATACATGCACACGGGCACGGGTGCTTTCAGCGTCAACAACCGCGGGATGGAAGAGTACTTTGGCCGGGAGAGTCTGTGCATGCTGATCCGCCAGCCGCTGGATAAAACCGAGATGAACGGAAAGTTCGATTTCAAGGTGATGGTCAAGGGGGGAGGGACCTCGGGTCAGGCAGGCGCTGTCCGCCTGGGCGTCGCCCGGGCGTTGCTTCAATACGAAAAAGAATTGCGCCAGCCGTTGAGGGAAAGCGGGTTTCTGACTCGCGACGCGCGCATTGTCGAGCGCAAGAAAGTCGGGCTGCACAAAGCCCGCAAGGCTACACAGTACTCCAAACGCTGATTGGTGCCGGTCGCTGTTCATCGCGACCGGCATTACTGAATCACCCGCGACGGAACGGTTCTAATTGCCAACAAACCTCGAGAAACGAAGCGATGACCAAGCAAGAAAAAATTCTCAGGATGATCGAGATGCAGAAAAAGTTCATCGAAAAAGAACAGGCAAGCGGTGTAACCGCTGAAGAGTATTTCGTACCGACGGGAGATTCGCCCTTGAAGGGCTACCGCGAGGAGTACCTGAAGCTCGCCATGGAAGTCCTTGATGACGCGCATGAGGAAGTCGGCTCTCACCGCTGACAGGGCATCCGCGACTCCAGCGTCTGCTACCGCTTTCGCATGGTGCTGAACATCCAGATCAACGACCGGGAATACCCGGTGGAAGTGCCGGATCCGTTGCTGGATGACGCAGAAGATTTTTTCCGCAGATTGAATCAAGACATGGATCGAGGCTACCAGATGAGTCGGCAATGGGTGGACAACCCAAGCGTGGAGCAGCGCTGCCAAATCGTCGCCGACCGTATCCTGACGGCGGTCCATCAAAAAAACCGTTACATGGTAGGCTTGGGCAGTGCTTACATCCTGAAGCACATGCCGGGTGTCAGTCGCGTCAGAATAGATACCGCAGGCGATATGATGCACACCGCGTTTGAATTCCGTGCAGCGGAACCGCAGACGGCCTAAACCACGATTTCTCCGGCGACCAGTGCCTCGAATGTCTCCCTGCTGCGGATGAGCAGTGCCTTGCCGTCACGAATCAGCACTTCGGCAGGGCGCTGCCGTGAATTGTAGTTGCCCGCCATCGAAAACCCGTACGCGCCTGTTGACAAAACGGCGAGCAGATCCCCTTCGGCAATCGTCAGGTTGCAGTCTTTGGCGATAACGTCGGTGCTTTCGCACACAGGGCCGACAATGTCGTAGTCGGCCGCCGGTAGGCTGCGGGGGGCGGCCTCGACAGACACCACGCGGTGGCTGGCAGCATACAGGGCCGGCCGTAACAAGTCGTTCATTGCTGCGTCGACCACGGCAAAGTTGCGCGGGCTTTCGGTTTTCAGATAAATAACGCGCGTCAGCAGCAAGCCGGCGTCCGCGATGAGCGCACGCCCCGGTTCGATCAGAACCGTCCAGGGGCATCCCTGATGGCAATGCTCGGCCAGTGCTTCAAGCAGACAGCCGACATATTCATCTGCTGCGGGGACTTCCCTGCCATCGTAGGAGACACCGAATCCTCCACCGAAGTCGATCTGGCGCAGTTCGATGCCACGGGCTTCCGCCGCGTGAGCAAACTGCAGCATGCGCGCGAACGCCGTCGCAAAAGGTGCCAGCGCCGTGATTTGTGAGCCGATATGGCAACTGATGCCAACGACTTCAAGAAAGTCGCTTTTTGCTGCAACCTGGCATAGTTCCATCGCTGTTTTCTCCGGCAGACCGAACTTGTTTTCTTTCATGCCCGTTGCGATATGCGCGTGGGTGTCGACTTCCACGTCCGGGTTAATACGCAGACATACCGGCGCCACTTTCCCCAGGCTCCTGGCGTAGCGCTCGATCGCTTTCAGTTCGGAAACCGATTCGATGTTGAAGCAACGGATACCGACTTCCAAAGCGCGACGGATTTCGCTTTCGCGTTTTCCGACGCCGGAAAAAACCACGCGCGATGGTTCTCCTCGCGCCAGCAACACCCGTTCGAGTTCTCCCCCGGAGACGATGTCGAAGCCGCTACCGAGGCGCGCGAAAGAATTGAGTACGGCGATGTTGGAACACGCCTTGACCGCGTAGCAAACCAGATGCTTTTGATCACCGAACGCGCGATCAAAAGCTTGCCATCTTGCCGTCATCGCCGCGTGTGAATAGACGTAGGTGGGGCTGCCAAACTCCCGCGCCACTTCGACCAGGGACACACCATCCAGACAAAGACCCGTGTCGGTGGGTTGCAAAGAAGGCAAGGTCGATTTCCGCATCAGGAGTTGCTTTGGGGAGAGGTGTCCGGAGGGGAGGTGGGAGGTAGGTAAAGTTCACCGCTTTGCCCGCAGGCATACAAAAAAATACATGCCGCCACGGCCCAGCGGCGCGCATACGTGGCAATCGTACTCTCCACGCGGGGAGTGTATCAAATCATCCGGACCATCTCCCGCCGTTCACGTCTTCCGAACCTGATCACGGGGTGTGGTGGGATATAATGACGGATTCAACGATGACATACGATTCTTCCAGTATCCGGGTTCTCAAGGGCCTCGAAGCCGTCCGCAAACGGCCTGGGATGTATATCGGTGATACCGACGACGGCACCGGTCTGCACCATATGATTTTCGAGGTCGTAGACAATGCGGTAGACGAAGCACTGGCCGGATACTGTGATCGTATCGAGATCCGCATCCACGAAGACGGCTCCGTCAGCGTACAGGACAATGGGCGCGGGATTCCCACGGATGTCCACCTGGAAGAGGGGCGGTCGGCGGCCGAGGTCATCATGACGACTTTGCACGCCGGAGGCAAGTTCGACGAAAATTCGTACAAGGTTTCCGGCGGATTGCACGGGGTCGGCGTCTCGGTGGTCAACGCGCTTTCCGAATCCTTGGAGTTGACCGTGCATCGTGACGGCAGGATATACCATCAGGAATACGCGCTGGGTAAACCGAAATACCCGCTGAAGGAGATTGGCGAGTCTGACAGGACGGGGACCTGCGTGAAATTTGTCCCCAGTCGCGATGTCTTTGCCAACACCACTTTCCAGTTCGACCGCATTACGCCGCGATTGCGCGAGTTGGCGTTTTTGCACTCGGGTATATCGATCCAGGTAATCGACGCCCGCACCGGACAGGATCAGACGTTTTTTTATGAGGGGGGGATACGTGCCTTTGTCGAATACCTTGATGGTGGGAGCGCGGCGCTGCATCCCACGATTTTTTATTTCAACGGCGGGCGCGAAAAGATCAACCTGGAAGTTGCGATGCGCTGGAGCAGTAGTTACCAGGAGAAGGTGTTTTGCTATACCAACAGCATTCCGCAAAGTGATGGGGGTACGCACCTTGCTGCGTTCAAGGCCGCCCTGACCCGCACGCTGAACAGTTACGCAGAAAAAGAAGGGTTCCTGAAAAGGGAGAAGATCTCGGTAGCAGGCAATGACACGCGGGAAGGGTTGACCGCGGTTTTGTCGCTGAAGATGCCCGACCCCAAATTTTCTTCGCAAACCAAGGAAAAACTGGTTTCTTCCGAGGTCAGAAAGCCGATTGAAACACTGATCGGCGGCCACCTGCAGAGCTTTTTGCTCGAACGCCCCGCTGAAGCGAAGGCGATCGTCGCCAAGATGATCGATGCGGCGAGAGCGCGTGAAGCCGCACGCAGGGCGCGCGAG
This sequence comes from Candidatus Oxydemutatoraceae bacterium, assembly GCA_965226235.1. Lineage (GTDB taxonomy): Bacteria > Pseudomonadota > Gammaproteobacteria > Poriferisulfidales > Oxydemutatoraceae > CAYFZO01. The sequence goes on from OZ245335.1 coordinate 1,389,286, forward strand.
ATGACGCGCCGCAAGGGGTTGCTGGATATAGCAGGGTTGCCTGGCAAGCTTGCCGACTGCCAGGAAAAAAATCCCGAGGAATGCGAGTTGTTCCTGGTCGAGGGAGATTCTGCCGGTGGTTCCGCCAAGCAGGCACGTGACCGGCGCACGCAGGCAATCCTGCCGCTCAAGGGAAAAATTCTGAATGTCGAGCGAACGCGGCTCGATAGAATGCTGGCGTCGGTTGAAATCGGCACCTTGATAACCGCGCTGGGCTGTGGCATCGCCGATGAGTATGATCTGAGCAAGTTGCGTTACCATCGCATCATCATCATGACCGACGCTGACATCGACGGTTCACATATCCGCACGCTGTTGCTGACCCTGTTCTATCGCCGCATGCGCGAACTCGTCGAACGCGGGTACCTGTATATTGCGCTACCGCCTTTATATCGGGCCAAAAAAGGCAAGCACGAGCACTATGTCAAGGATGAGCAGGAACTGAACGCTTACCTGCTGGACCTCGTTTGCGATAGTGCCTGTATCCGTCCGTCGGGGAACGGCAGGTCGATTGACACCACGCAACTTAGAAAAATGCTTGAGCGCTACCACGAGGTATCCGGAATTGCCGAACGGTTCTCGCAGCGACACGAGTTGCGAACCCTGCAACATATGCCATTTATACAACCGCTTGCGACAGACCACACGCAAGCCCCCATGGATACGGACGAAGCTTGGGTCGCGTGGGCGCAATGTCTGGTCGCGGCACTGAGTGATGCGGCCGAACCGGGGGAGCAGTACACCTGCCGTGTACACAGTAGCGACAATGGCAACGGCAACGCGCTGGAAATAACACGGCGACAGCACGGTGCCTGCTACAGCGATGTGTATTCGCCGGAGTTTTTCCTGTCGCCGGATTTTGCGGCGATGGATCAACTGGCGCGAGACACCCACGCGTTGTTTGCAGCCGGCGCACGCATCGAATTCGGCGATGCCCGAACGGAGTTGGCTCGGCTTGATCAAGCGGCGCAGTGGTTGATGGCTCAGGCGCGCAAAGGACAGACAATCCAGCGCTACAAGGGCCTTGGTGAAATGAACCCGGAGCAGTTGTGGGACACGACGATGAACCCGGTGACCCGGCGTCTGGTCAGCGTGAAGATAGAAAATTGCCAGGCAGCGGATAATGTCTTCGATACATTGATGGGAATTAACGTTGCCGAACGACGGAACTTCATCGAAGCCAACGCGCTGCAGGTGAACAACCTCGATATCTAAAATCAGGTGGCGGCAGGCCGATGAAACCGGCAGGAACAGACGCGGCTTTCGTTACTCGGCCCTGGCGTTGTCGGTTCTGACCGCGATGAGATGAAAATAGCGTCCTGGAATGTCAATTCCCTGAGGGCGCGGATGCCGCATGTGCGGGCGTGGCTGGAGGCAGCCTCGATTGATGTGCTCGCGCTCCAGGAGACCAAGGTGCAGGATGCCGATTTTCCCTACGCCGAGATCGCAGGCTGGGGATACCATGTCGCGTATTCGGGGCAAAAGACATATAACGGCGTCGCCGTATTGAGTCGCGGCATGCCTGTCGAAGAGATGTCCACCGAGGAAACGGCCGGGCTTGACCCAGGCCAGAAGCGAATCCTGGCTGTGTCTGTCGGCGACATACGCGTGATCGACCTGTACGTGGTACAGGGAAGGGCAGTTGGCTCTGAAAAGTATGCCTACAAACTGGAATGGCTGAAATCGGTGACGGCGTTTGTCAGGCAGGAACTGGCGCGATACCGCAAGCTGGTCGTGGTGGGCGACTTCAATGTTGCGCCCTTGGATGAGGATGTACACGATCCTGAAAAATGGGACGGCGCAATCATGTGTAGCCGCGCCGAGCGCGCAGCGCTCCGCGAGATACAGGCACTCGGTCTCACCGATACGTTTCGCTTGTTCGATCAGCCCGCGGGCGAGTTCAGTTGGTGGGACTATCGTGGCGGCGGATTTCGTCGCAATCACGGGCTGCGCATCGACCTGATTCTCGCGAGCCAGGGAATGTCTCTCTGCTGCCATCGCGCCTTCATAGACAAGGAGCCAAGAGGGTGGGAACGGCCATCGGACCATGCTCCGGTAGTCGCCGAGTTCAGAGAAATCGAAGTGGTCTGAACTTCGGGTTCAAACCAGCTTCAATCTGGTGCCAGGATTACCGGTGTCTGCAATTCGCCCGACTGTTTTCACTTCCCATTCGACGGTGTCCCCAGAGTACCCTGCGGAAGCGATGCAGTGCTCCGCCCCCCACACCGGCGCGAGGTAGCGCACGCCACCTTCGCTCGGGGAAAGCTCTACAGAGGTGCCGGATGGCCCGGAGCAATCGCCGGCCAGAGGGGGCACCCGGTTGCGTTATCGTCCGCTCATCGCATCAGTCGCCGAACCGGTAACCGAACAAGTCAATATCTTTTGCATATTTACGCGCAACCAGGTCACGGGTTTCCTTGGTGTAAAGACCCATGTAGCTGTCGGTGGATGCCTGTGTCACGTTGGTTTTTGTCTGTGCCCATTTGAGCAGGCGTTGGTCGAGACCGGTGCGACGGATGATGGCGGTAAGGTCATCGGCAAAACGCTCCATATGCCCGATAAAGTCAATGGCATCGCGGTCGATAAACCGGTGCTGGGGTCTGAAATGCGGTTCGCACAAGTCGTCCGGAACACGGCAGACGAAACGTACAAAATCAGGGAACGTCATTCGTTCGAACCTGATCCCGGGGTATAAGTTGTTGAACTCAAGGAATCGGCGCGGGCGTGTATTGAGGACTTTGTTGGTATAACACGAGGCGAGTCTCGACCAGGGATTTCTGACAAATGTAAAATGAAACACATGGTCGAATCCGGGCGGATCCGATGGAGACTTGAAGCCATCTTCGTGCCTTCTTACAGATACCAGACGATTGTCATCACTTTCAAGGGTGTTGAGGCGCGCAGCCACCCTGTGCACGTGCGCTGCTTTTGCAGGCAATGGATGACCTATGGCGTCGAAGAGTAGAAGTTTGACCGTCGTGCACCCGGTTTTGGGAATCGAGTGGTAGGCAAGGCAACTGCCATTGCTTTTCACAAAGAGGGTTTGACGATTATTGATCCCGGGCAGGTATCTTTTCCAGCGCAATGCCGGGGCACAACCGAAGTAACCGTAGTAGGGCACCTTGTAAACAAGCAGAATCTGGTATTTTAGATGCCACCAGAATTTTCGGATTTTTTTATTGATCATGGCAATGTTGTTTATGGCGCAGGATCATTGCCCCTTTTGCGATGCATCCAGGCTTCCAGCGTTGCTATCAGCGCTCGATCTCATACGCGAATACCCACTCAACACGGCGATACATAGCTGTAATAATACCCTCGGGAACGCTTGAGCAGAGCGACCGACACGGTCTGGACCCCGGATTCAGGCCAGCTTCAACCTGATGCCGGAACCACCGTGTTTGCAATTCGCCCGACTGTTTCCACTTCGCATTCGACGGTGTCTCCAGGGCGCAGATATTCCGGTGGTTTTCGGGCGTAGCCGACGCCGGCCGGGGTTCCCGTGGCAATGATGTCACCCGCTTCAAGCCCCGGACATTTCGAGATATACGAAATGACGGTCGCCACGTCGAAGATCTGGAACGCCGTCGAAGCATCCTGCTTCAGTTCACCATTGACCCGGCATTGAAGCCGCAGTACCTGTGGGTTCGGGATTTCATCGGCGGTCGTGATCGCGGGACCGATCGGGCATGAGGCCGGCAGGCTCTTGGAGAGGTAGAACTGCTTATGGCGCTTTTGCAACTCGCGCGCGGTGATGTCATTGATCACAACGTAGCCGAACACATACTCCAACGCTTTTTCGGGGGGAACCTTGTGCCCGGCGCGCCCGATGACGACACCCAGTTCGACTTCCCAGTCGAGTTTGTCCGATATCCCGGGGTCATGCGGGATATCGTCGAACGGCCCCGTCACGCAGGAAGCCGCCTTGGTAAACATGATTGGATACTGTGGCAAATCGGGATGATCGCCAGCGGTTTTGGTTTCCCGCAGGTGATCGGAATAATTCCAGCCCATGCAGATAATGTTTTTTCGTGGCCGCAGGATCGGCGCCATGAGCCGCACATCATCCATCGCCACGGTGATTTCGTCTCCCGAAGCAGCGATGAACGCGCGCAGTGCCTGCATCCCTCCGTCGCCCGCCTCAATCAGCGATTGGACGTCGGAGAGCCGGCTGTCCCAGTCCTGCGACAACATGGGCAGAGCAACCCCGTTACCGGTCATGACACCCATGCAGACCTGGTTTCTATATCGGCAGGTCACCAGTTTCATGAGGGAATTATACACATTGGCGATACCGGTTTCGTATCTCACCATGGAGGCCTGCCAGACCGCAGAGGTGAAAGTTCGCTGGCAATCAGGTGTCGGTTGGTAAAGAGTCGCGCTTGCAGACTTCCATGGCCGCAGTAGTTTCGCTTTTGCAAAAGGCGGCGACCGATATAATGTCTCCAAACTGTTGCCGTCGATTGGCTACAATGCGTCGGTACATCCTGCCACAATCTCTCGATGAGGACGTTTCATACAATCCGCCACGCGACGGTTGCCGCGACGGTTGCCTTCGGGCTGCTCGGTTATGCCGGGGTTGCGTTGTCGCAGCCGCCGGCGGTGCCGGTGGTCACTGCCGACACCGTTCGTGGCAAAGTCCAGAGCACCCTCCAGTTCAGCGGAGCCTTGATCAGCTTCAACGAGGCCGCATTGTCGGCGGAAATCGAGGCCCGCGTAATCCAGGTGGCAAAGATCGGCACTCGCCTGCTCAAGGGGGAAGTGATCGCGCAGTTGGACGACACACTGTTACGGCAGGTTCTTGCCGAGAACCAGGCCGACGTGCAGACCCGTCGCGAGCGCATTGGATTTTTGCAAAATGAAGTGAAACGGCTGCGGGAGCTGACAACGCAGAACAACGCCGCGATCAGCCTGCTTGAAGAAACGCAGGCCGACCTGGGTGCGACACGTAGCGAACTGGCGGCGGCTTTGGCACGCGTGGCGCAGACCGAGGAAAGAATCCGCCGCACCAAACCCGTTGCCCCTTTCGCCGGCGTGATCAGCAGGGTGCACACCGAGGTTGGCGAATGGGCGTCCGTGGGCGACCCGATCGTGGAACTCGTCGATACTGAAACGCTGGAGATTGAAACGTTCGTGTCTGCCGAGGTTCTTCCCCACATAAATGTGGGTGATTCGATCGGGATCAAAGCGGAAGGGCAGATCCATCGGGCCACGCTGCAGGTCATTGTGCCGGTTGGCGACCCGGTATCGCGATTGTTTGAACTACGCTTGACGCCGCAGGAGGCAATCGGCCCACCGGGTCTGGCGGTACAGGTCCTGGTGCCTGTGGCTTCGCCCCGCGACAGCCTGCTGGTTCCCGAGGATGCGCTGGTGATCCGCCGTGATGGCATCAGCGTGTTCCGCATCGAGGAAGATATGACCGCGTCGCGTATCCCGGTAACAACCGGCTTGTCGGCCCAGGGAGGGCTGGTGGAGGTGATCGGCGCGCTTGAGGCTGGCGACAAGGTTGTGGTTCGCGGCGGGGAGCGTTTGCGCGATGGTGCCGCGGTGCGACTGGTGCCACCCGTCAGCGGCAACGACAGCAATTGATGCAGGCGGCGCGGGCGATTCTGGATAACCCCATCGCGGGTTACGTCGTGCTGCTTTTCTTCGTGATTTTCGGTGGGGTTTCGCTAAGCAAACTTCCCGTGCAACTCACGCCGGAGGTACAGGAAGCGGAGATCAAAATCACGACCAACTGGCGCGCGGCGACACCGGAGGAGATAGAGTCCGAGATTATCGAGCCGCAGGAAGACGCGCTGAAGGGATTGCCCGGGGTCACCCGGATGTTGTCCGAAGCGCGCCGGGGCAACGGCACCTTGACGCTGACTTTCGAACTCGGATTCAGCCTTGAGCGGGCGTTGATCGAGGTGCTCAACGGGCTCAACCGCGTACCTTCCTACCCGCCTGACACCGACGAGCCAATTCTCAGCACGACCGGCGAATCGAGTCGCCCGATTGCCTGGTTCATCCTCAAGACATTGCCCGGCAACGACAACGATATCAGCAACTATCAGTACCTGGTGGAGGAACTGGTGCAAACGCGGTTTGAACGCATTCGAGGCGTTTCCCAATCAGAGGTGCGAGGCGCGCTGGAGCAGGAGTTGCGTATCACCATCGATCCATACAAAGCCGCGAGCCGCAACATTTCACTGCCCGAGTCTGCCGAGCTCATCGGTGGGCAGGAAGACATTTCCGGCGGCACCAAGGACATCAACAAGCGTGCGTACAACATTCGCTTTCTCGGCAGCTACGATGCTGAAACCCTGGGGGACATGGTGCTCGGTTGGCGCGACCAAAAGCCGGTCAGGCTGCGCGATATCGCCGATATCGAATTGCGCCCGATCGATCGCAACACCTTTGTCGTCAATAACGGAGAACGCGCCATCGCGGTCAACGCTTCCCGCGAGTCGGGCGTCAACGTCATCGAAGTCATGAATCAACTGAAAGCGGCCGTTGCCGAACTTCGGGAAGGGCCGCTGAAGCGGATGGGATTGAGCCTGGAGCAGGTTTATGACGAGACGCTTTATATCGAAGACGCGATCACCCTGTTGTTCACCAACCTGGGCGTTGGCCTGTTGCTTGCGATCGCCGTTCTATGGTGGTTTACAAGGCGCTTACGTGTCACGCTGATCGTTGCCGTCAGCATTCCGATTTCATTGTTTGCCGCGCTGATCACGCTCCAGATCACAGGCCGCACGCTGAACACGATATCGCTCGCGGCACTCGCACTCGCGGTGGGCATGGTACTCGATGCCTCCATTATCGCGATCGAGAACATTCTGCGCCTGCGAGCGACCGGCCTTTCTTCGTCCCGGGCGGCGCTGAAAGGAACCGGGCAAGTCAGAGGCGCATTGATCGCGTCTACCGCGACGACCGTGGCCGTTTTCCTGCCGATTCTGCTACTTGAGGGTGAGGCCGGACAACTGTTTGCAGACCTCGCCATTGGTCTGTCCGCGTCGATCCTGGTGTCGTTGTTCGCGGCACTGATTATCGTCCCCGGGCTGAGCCATGAATGGCTCCAGCACGGCACGACCTCGGATCACCTGAGTGCGGTATGGGATCGCTGGACCGACAAGATCATGCGCCTGACCGACGATGTGCGTCGCAGGCGTGCCTTGATCGTGACACTGTTCCTGGTGCCGGCGGTATTGAGCGTGATGCTGGTTCCCAAGGCCGACTATTTGCCGGCGGGCAGCCGCAACCTGATTTTTGCGTATCTGTTGCCGCCGCCCGGGACGAATATCACGACGCTTGAAAAAGAAATGGGGGATGTCATCGCGGCAAAGCTGGCGCCGTACATGGTGGGAGAAAAGACGCCCCGAGTCAGCCAGTACTTTTTTGTCGCCTTCCCGCAAGGCGCGTTCATGGGAGCGCGCGCGGAGAATGCCGACGAGGCCGACGAACTGGTTCCTGTAATCAACGGCCTGTTTCAGGATTTCCCCGACACACTGGCGTTTGCGCAACGCGCCTCGTTGTTCAGTCGAGGCAACACACGCACGGTCGAGTTGAACCTGCAAAGCCGCGACATCGAGGCTTTGCTGAATGCCGGAACGGTCGCCTATGGGCTGATTCCCCAGGCACTTCCTGGCGCGCGCATCAGACCGCGCCCAGGTCTGGAACTCGCCGAACCGCAGTTGTTGCTTGAGCCCAATGAAATACGCATTGCCGAAATCGGTTGGACAAGACGACACGTCGGAATGATTGCGCGAGCGGTTGGCGAGGGTCTTTTCCTGACTGATTATTTCGACGGCGATCGCCGTTTCGATGTGATTGTACGCATCGACGACTGGAGCACACCGGAGGAACTCGCGGCCATCCCGCTGGCGACGCCGCAAGCACAGATGCTGCCGCTTGGCGAGTTGGTTTCCATCCGCCGCATCGCAGGCCCCGATCGCATTCGCCGCCTGGATCGCCGGCGCACGCTTACCCTGGAGGTGATCGCACCGCCAGAGACATCGCTGGAGGACACCCTGTCGATACTGCAACAACAAATCGAGCCTGTTCTGTATCAGCAACTGCCTGCCGAAGCCACGATCACCTACACGGGAAGCGCGGACAAACTGAAAACCGCGCTGTCAGGAATGCAAGGGGCCTTCCTGCTCGCTGTAGTAATTCTTTACCTGCTGATTTCGGTGCTGTTTCGCTCCTTCAAAGACAGCCTGCTCGTGGTCGTCAGCCTGCCACTGGCCGCGGTGGGCGGCATCCTGCTGCTACGGGGATTGAATCTGTTTCTATTCCAGCCGATGGATCTCCTGACGATGATCGGCTTCGTGATCGTGCTCGGGCTGGTTGTCAACAACGCGATACTGCTGGTGCACCAGACGCGCGCGGCGCAGCGTGAAGGCACCCCCCTTACCGACGCGGTACGTCAGGCTGTCAACCTGCGGCTGCGTCCGATTCTGATGAGCACGACGACCAGCTTGTTCGGGATGCTGCCGCTGCTGGTTGCACCCGGCGCCGGGGCCGAACTGTATCGAGGACTGGCCGCCGTGATCATCGGCGGACTGCTGATCAGCGCATTGTTTACCCTGGTATTGCTGCCGAGTCTGCTCCGCGGGGTCAGGGGCAATCGGCCCACGGCTTGACCGCATCTGCCCGGATCAGCCGGATCGGCTTTAGCCGATGTCTCCTCCATCATCCCTCTCTATCGCGACGATGGACGAGCGAGGGAGCGTGTCACCGCTGCCACCGGGGGGAAATTTTCCCTTCGGATGCTGTATGCCGACAAACATCGTTTTCTTATCCGGGCTCCAGCACAGACCGGTAATCTCAGCCCCCTGAGGTCCTGCCAGGAAGCGTTTGATCGTGCCGTCTCCAGGATCGGCCATCAGCATCTGGTTGTTGCCCTGCCCTTCGAAGTCGCCGGTATTCGAGTCTTTCCCGTCGGTCTGAATCCACAGCCCGCCCCGGGAATCAAAAGCCATCCCGTCGGGTGAGTTGAACATGTTATCTACAGAGATGTTGCTTGATCCGCCGTACACATCATCATGCCGGGCAGGGTTCCCGGCCATGACGAACAGATCCCAGTGAAATTCCCTGCTGGTGTGGTCGCTGCCATCCGGGCGCCAACGCACGATTTGCCCGTATTGGTTTTTGCGACGAGGATTGGGCCCGCCGACCGGTGTTGCATCGCCGCCCCAATTGGGCCGTAGACCGCGGCCGGGGTTGTTTGTCAAGGCACAGTACACCTCTGCCCTGCCCGGATGTGCGGCGATCCACTCCGGACGGTCCAGCGTCGTTGCCTGGACCTTCGAAGCCGCGATCCGGGTGAAAATGCAGATTTCCGCCAGCGGCATACCGGTGGATTCCGGCTCCAGCGGTAGCCACTCGCCTCGCCCGTTGTCGTAAAACCTTGCCACGGATAGCTGTCCGCTGTCGAGAACATCGTGGTTACCCGGCTCATGGCTGTCACGGGAGATAAACCGATAGAGGAATTCACCGGCTTCGTCGTCCCCCATGTACACGACGACCCTGCCATCCTCGGTGAGGATGACTTCCGCGTTTTCGTGCTTCAAGCGCCCCAGCGCGGTACGTTTCCTGGGGACGGAGGCGGGGTCGCCAGGGTTTATCTCCACTACGTAGCCAACGCGGTTGGCTTCGTTGGGCTCGGCGCCCACGTCGAACCGTGAATCCACCTTTGTCCAGCCATAGCCGCAGATCCTGCTGTATCCGACCCCGTAGCGTTTCATTGCTGCTGTTGGCTCGACGCGGTTTTCATTGCCGAAGACGAGATCAAAGTTTTCCTCGCAAGTCAGATAGGTTCCCCAGGGCGTCTTGCCGCTACCGCAGTTGCTCCAGGAACCACGGGCGAGCTTGCCGGAGGGATCGTACGAGGTTTTCATGTCTTCGTGTCCCGACGCCGGGCCGGTTATTTCCATCTCCGTGACGGCAGTCACACGGCGGTTTGCCGGGGAGTCCTTTACAATGCCCCAGCGGATCGGTTGGCGTGCGATTTCGAACAAGGATACGCCGACGGCGGCCATGCCTTTATGGACGTCATCGGCGGTTTCCGGCAGCCTCGACCTGCGATTACCGAACAGAACCTCTGGGTTCAGGGATTCGTTGTTGACTGCCAGCAGTACCCGCCCGTTTTTTTCAAACAACTCCATGCCGTCATTGTTGTCACCCAGGGAAAGCGCCTGACTTTCAGCGTTTCCGCGCGTTACCGGATCAAAAGGCGAGGTTTTTGTCCACAACGGATCTCCCCACGAACCGACCACGTACCAACTGAATCCCCTGGGCAGGATCACCGTGTTTCCGGTATCCGCGCCGACCGGGGTAAACTCCAGGAGCGCTTGCGACACCGCTTCGGAGATGGCCGCCACACCTCGCGCCCAGGGCGTGACCTGGGACAGCAAAGCGACCGACCCGCCAGCAACCGTGCTACGGAGAAACCTGCGGCGTGAACTCATGAAGTGGGCGTCGAGTGCCCGAATCAACCTGGGTCGTTTCCACCGCCACCGGGTTCCGGTCGAGTTTGATCCCATTGATCTTATAATGGATTGCTATGGCGGGCGCATCATAGCAAATGGAACTGATACGCGGCAGTGCTAAGCTCCATCCGCATCACCGGGGGTGCGTAACGGCTCTCGGTGGCTTTGACGGCTTACACCTGGGGCATCAAGCGGTTATCAGGCGCGCGCTGCACTGTGCAAAAGCCGGTTTGCACAGAGCCGGCGTCGTGCTGTTCGAGCCACTTCCGCATGAGTTTCTCAACCCATCCGGAGCAGTGCCGCGCCTGTACTCGCTGCGCGAGCGGTTGAAAATCATCGCGTCGCTTGGCGTAGAGCAGGTTGTCTGCCTGCGCTTCGGTGCAGAGATCGCGGCGATGCCAGCCGAAGAATTTGTCGAGCGGGTTCTGGTCAACCAGCTACAGGTGCACACATTGCTGGTCGGCGAAGGGTTTCATTTCGGGCAGGACCGAGGGGGGGACATTGCCTTGCTCCTTGATTGCGCCAGACGGCACGGCTTTGCCGTTGAATGCGTCCCCCCCGTGCTTGCCAGCGGCGGGGAGCGCATCAGTAGCACCTGGGTGCGCGCAGTGTTGACCGATGGCGATTTCTCGCTTGCGGCACGCTTGCTTGGACGTAACTATTCGGTGAGCGGGCGGGTCGGGCACGGCGACAAGCGCGGACGGAAACTGGGGTTTGCCACAGCCAACCTGTTTATCGGACGCCAACCGTTCCCGTTGCGTGGCGTTTTTGCCGTCCTCGTCGAGGGTGTTGGCCCCAGTGCGTTGCGTGGCGTCGCCAATGCCGGCTATCGTCCGACGTTCGGCAGCGGGGGGTTTCATCTCGAAGTCCACCTGCCAGGGGTTTCGAGCGATTTATATGGCCGGCGCCTGCGGGTGCGCTTCCTGAAAAAAATCAGAAGCGAGCAGCGTTTTGACAACGTGGAAGCGCTCAGGGAACGTATCCGTGAAGACATCAAGGCGGCGATGCGAACCGCCTCCCATCCGCCGCCCGTGCCTTCGCTGCGATGACTCGCGCCATTGATCGTTCGCCCTTGCACACATGCTCGCGCGGGGTCGAAACCCGGAAACCACCTGCATGACGAGTAGCTACAGAAATACGCTCAATTTGCCGGACACCGCGTTTCCGATGCGCGGCAACCTGGCCGCGCGCGAACCGGGGTTTCTCAAGCACTGGCAAACAATCGATCTCTACCGGTTGGTTCGCGCCCACCGCAAAGGCTGCCCCCGGTTCATCGTGCATGACGGCCCGCCCTATGCCAACGGCAACATCCATATCGGCCACGCGATCAACAAGGTGCTCAAGGATATCGTGGTCAAAAGTCGTCTGCTTGATGGTATGGATACCCCGTTTGTACCGGGCTGGGATTGTCACGGGCTGCCGGTCGAACTGGAGGTCGAAGCGCATCGAGGGAAGCCTGTCGACGCGAAGCAAGCAGCGGCATTCCGCCAGGCGTGTCGGAATTACGCACAGCAGCAGGTAGAGCGTCAGCGCGCCGACTTTATTCGCCTTGGGATGCTCGGCGACTGGATGCGTCCATACCTGAGCATGGACTTTGCCATCGAAGCCGACACTTTGAGAGCACTCGGGCAAATCATCGCCAATGGGTATTTTTCCAGAGGCGCGCGACCGGTTTACTGGTGCTGCGAATGCACCTCGGCCCTGGCCGAGGCCGAAGTCGAATACTACGACAAGACTTCGACCGCCGTGGACGTCGGGTTCGAAGTGGTCGAGGTCGATGATCTCGGACACCGTTTTGGTGACACGAAGGTCCTTGCCGCAACGGTCGTGATCTGGACGACGACGCCGTGGACGCTACCCGCCAACCGCGCAGTCGCGGTGCATCCGACACTTGACTACCTGCTGGTCGATACCGAGCTCGGCACATTGATACTCGCCGAGGGGCTCGTCGAGGAGTGCCTCGAGCGCTACGGCGTGAAACGGTATCGGCGCATAGGGAAATGCGCGGGGCAGGCGCTCGATGGCTTGCGACTACGTCACCCTTTCTACCGGCGCGAAGTCCCGGTGGTGCTTGCCGACTACGTGACCCTCGATGCCGGTACCGGTGCGGTACACACGGCACCGGCGCATGGCGAGGACGATTACCGTACCGGTCTCACGCACACGCTTGCAGTGGACAACCCGCTCGACCGACATGGGGTATTTCGGGACAGCGTCGAGCTTTTTGCGGGAATACACGTTCGCAAGGCCGACGCCGCCATGATTGAGGTATTGCGAGAGCGCAAAGCGTTGCTGTGCCACGCCGGACACGAGCATAGCTACCCGCATTGCTGGCGGCACAAAACGCCGCTGATTTTTCGCGCGACCCCACAGTGGTTTATTTCCATGGACGTGTCTCCCGACCATGGCGGGACGTTGCGGGAACGCGCCAGGGCAGCGTGCGAAGAAGTGCGCTGGATTCCCGACTGGGGGCGCGAACGCATCGCGGGCATGATCGAGGATCGCCCGGACTGGTGCGTGTCGCGTCAGAGAAACTGGGGGGTGCCGATCGCGGTATTCATTCATCGTGATACCGGGGAATTGCACCCGCGTACCGCAGAGCATATCGAAGCTGTTGCCCGCCGGATCGAGTGCGACGGAGTGCAGGCCTGGTTCGACCTCGACCCGGCAGAGTTGCTCGGCGATGAAGCACAAAAGTATGAAAAGGTCACCGACGTGCTCGACGTCTGGTTCGATTCAGGTGCAACCAGTATCTCGGTGCTCGATCGCCACGATCAGCTACGAACCCCCGCTGACTTGTACCTGGAAGGTTCCGACCAGCACCGCGGCTGGTTTCAGTCCTCGTTACTGGTTTCGCTGGCGCACCGTGGCAAACCACCGTACCGGGCGGTAATGACACATGGTTTCGCGGTGGATGCCCGTGGGCAGAAGATGTCCAAGTCGCGAGGCAATGTAGTCCCGCCGCAAAAGGTAGTGGACACGTTGGGGGCCGATGTGCTTCGCCTGTGGATTGCCGCCACCGACTTTAGCCGCGAGATGGTGGTTTCCGAAGAAATTCTGAAGCGTACCAGCGAAGCGTATCGGCGTATCCGGAACACGGCGAGATTTTTGCTCGCGAACCTGAACGGGTTTGATCCAACCGCTTGTCTCGACACGAGCAATATGCTGTCACTGGACCGGTGGGCTCTCGACTGCGCGGCGCAGGTCCAGGACGACATCCGTCAGGCATACCGCGACTATGCATTCCACCGCGTGTGCCAACACATCCACAACTTTTGTTCCGTGGATATGGGCGGGTTTTACCTTGACGTCATCAAGGACCGTCTCTATACCATGCGCGCGGACAGCCAGGGACGCCGGTCGGCACAGACGGTGCTGCTGCGAATCGTCCATGCGCTGGCACGCTGGCTGGCGCCGATCGCAAGCTTCACCGCAGACGAAATATATCGCGCTATTCCGGGACGCAGCCATGAGGTCGTGTTTACCTGTGTATGGTCCGAGGAGTTGCCGAGGCTGGACGCCCTGGCCGCGCTGTCGTCAAGTGACTGGCGGCGTGTTCTGGAATTGCGTCGGTATATTGATAAACAACTCGAAGTGCTTCGCGAGTCCGGGGATATCGGTTCGTCTCTCGACGCGGCAGTGCAAATTTTTTGCGGCGCCGAAGATCAGGAGATCCTGTCGAGACTGCAGGAAGAACTGCATTTCGTTCTCATCACATCAGCGGCCCGCGTCGCCGACGCGAATACGCGCCACGCCGACGCGGTTATGGTCGAAACGGGCGTATGGGTGCACGTTGCTGCCAGCGATGCGGACAAATGCAAGCGCTGTTGGCACCGTCGTAGCGACGTGGACTCTGATCGCGCGTTTCCCGGGGTGTGCGGGCGTTGCGCCGACAACCTGCGCGGCGTTGCAACCAGCGAACACCGGCACCATGCGTAAATGGTTGTGGCTGTCCGCCCTGGTCGTAGCGTTCGATCAGGTCAGCAAGCGGGTCGCCAGTGAACTGCTGACACTGTATATCCCGGTTGCAGTGATGCCGTCCGTCAACCTCACCCTGGCGCACAATTCCGGCGCAGCGTTCAGTTTCCTCAGCGAAGCGGGTGGTTGGCAGCGTTGGTTCCTGCTGAGTATCACCGTCGTCATCTGTGTGTTTCTGTACCATTGGCTGAAGCAACTGGACTCGGGTGAATCGGTCTCATCCGCTGCGATTTCCCTGATTATCGGTGGCGCCATAGGCAACGCGCTCGACCGCCTGGTTTACGGCTACGTAGTGGATTTCATCGACGTGTACTACGGCAAATATCACTGGCCGGTATTCAATCTCGCGGATATGACGATCACCGTGGGGGCGCTGGGTTTGATTCTGGCTGCCGTCACAGGCCGCCAGGATCAGCGTGGTCGCAACCGGTGAACGCGGGGCGCAAAACAATCTCGGTAATGCCCTCCTCACCTTGGGCAAGCGTGAAAGCGATACAAAACGTCTGGAGGAGGCAGTAGCTGCTTGCCGCACCGCGCTTGAAGTGTGGACTCGGGAGGATGCGCCGTATGGCTGGGCCTGGACGCAAAACAACCTTGCCACCGCCCTCCTCACCTTGGGCAAGCGTGAAAGCGATACAAAACGTCTGGAGGAGGCAGTAGCTGCTTGCCGCACCGCGCTTGAAGTGCGGACTCGGGAGAACGCGCCGTACGACTGGGCCTGGACGCAAACGAATCTCGGCAAGACCCTCTTAGTCTTGAGCGAGCACAAAAACGACGAGGAACTCCTTAAACAGGCTAATGTCATCTTCCGCGAGGTGCGTAGCGTGTTAACCGATTTAGAGACCACCGCTTCAACCAAAACTGATTCCAGGACCTGCACGAAGCCAGGAAAATGATCGAAGATTGGCGTTGTTACTACAGCGAGGAACAATCGTATAAGCTCGTTGGGCCATGCCCCCAGCCGAGCGCACGACACTGTATGAGTTCAGAAACATATAGGACAACGGGGTTGATCTGAAAAGGAAGCCGACATGCTGATGTAGCACATCGGCTTGCGCGTCCGAGGTTTCTATAGAATCGCCCGTTTATCTGACAAATGGGAGGCGATGATGGGAACCAATGCCCAACAGAAACCGGACGCGCTAACATTCTGGAACAATCACGGATTGAATGCCACCCGGGATGCTTTCAAGGTCGGCCGCTCGACACTGTACCGCTGGCGTAACTGGCCACCGACGCTGTGCGCTGAAATGCGCCGGCTACGCAACGTTTTTCCAAACCTGGGCAAGGACAAGCTGCACGTACTGTTGCGCCCCTGGTGTGAACGTCACGAGCTGGCCTGTCCCGGTGCGAGCACCATCGGGCGCTTGATCGGCGATACACCGGACAAGGTGCGTCTTGTGCCGACGCGCTTGACGCCGAAAAGCAAGACCAAATCATTGCGCCGCCAGCGTTTCAAGCAACGGCTGGGCAAAGGCTTCTGCGCGGATTACCCGAGGCATTGCGCCGCTTCCGACACGGTAGTGCGCTTTATCTGGCGCACCCGGCGCTATCTGCTCACGACCACCGATCACGCCAGCCGCTTTGCCTTGGCAATCGCGGTACCACGTCACGACAGCCAGCACGCCGCGCGCGCTTCGCGGCATTGGTCAAAACCCTGTTCCCAGGGCGCATCGAGCAGGTGCTGACTGACAATGGCAGCGAGTTTCAGGGCGCCTTCGCAGACTATGCCAGAGCGCAGGGTTGGCGTCATTGCCATACCTACCCGAGAAGCCCGAAAATGAACGCTTTCAACGAGCGTTTCAATCGCACCGTACAGGAAAGACTTTATTGATTATGAAGAAGGATCTCATGGCCGAGGATCTACGATTGTTCAACCACCGCCTGCTGGACTACCTCGACCGCTATAATGGCCAGCATCCCCACCGAGGAATCGACAACCGCACACCCTGTCAAATGCTTGCTCAACACTGGCTTCATTTGTCCCCTATGTGGTGAACCCATATAATGCGCGATATGGAAACGATGGCTAAGCCAAACGCGACGGCCACCTTCAACCTGCCTGCCGGATGCTCCGCCGGCGAGTCGCGTCCGCGGGCTCATACGGATGCACAACGACCCTTGGTGGACTTCATGATTGTCGGCGCGCAGAAATGCGGTACGACCGCGTTGAGCGAATTTCTCCGCAATCACCCGGAAATTGGAATGTCGCAACCGAAGGGGATTCACTTGTTCGACCGCAAGGAGTACGATGACGCTTGGACGGTTCGCGAAATTGACGCGAAGTATGCGGAAGCATTCGCGCATTGCCCGTCGGTGTCGATTCGCGGCGAAGCGACCCCCAGTTACCTGTACCTGCCGGAGGTCGCGGCCAGGCTCAGGCGCTACAACCCGGTATTGAAGCTGATCGTACTGTTGCGTGATCCGGTGGATCGTGCGGTGTCTCAGTACCGTATGAACATCACGGTGAGGTTTCGTGAGAGGGAGCACTGGCCGTTCTGGTTGGCACTGCTCCTGGAACCGTTCCAGCTCCGCCGAGGTCGCTATCTGGGATTGCCGCGTCTACGAAGGCAGTTTTCGTATCGTGGCCGAGGTCTCTACAGCGCACAGTTGCGGAACCTGTATCGGCACTTCCCGAGGAATCAGGTGCTCGTGGTCTGGAGCGAGAATCTGCGTGAACGGCATGACGCGACGATGGGACGGATCCTGCGGTTCCTCGGCGTGTCGGGTGACGTGTGCATCCCAGGCAAAATTTCTGGCGGCAAGTCGCGTAAGCGGTATCGTGTCACACGCGCCATTTTGAGAGTTGCCTATCGGACGGAACCCGCCAAGCTACGCCGGCTGTTGGGCGACCAGTGGAAGCTGGATAGATGATTGATCAGCAAAACCGACTGAGGGGCTTGACGATGGCACCTTTTTTTGCCCCCGTCATCCCCGGGCGCGCCGGATCAAGCCGTCGCCCGGTTCGAGGGAGGGGACCAGGCGCCGAGGAAGTCGTTTGCCTCGCATTGCTGGTGTGGGGCAGTCGGATGGCGGCGTATGTCGTCGTCATCCCGGGGAAAGGAGTGGTCGAATGACCGGCACCGACGGGCTTGCGGCGTTCGACACGAAGACGGACCAGCCGGTGACCATCGTGTTCGGCACGTTCAACTACCGCGAGGTGATAGAGAAGTGGATCGCCGCCGTGCACAAGCTCGGGTATGACGGCTGGCGCATCGTGTGCATGGATCGGGAACTCATCCAGTGGCTCGAGCAGCGCGGCGATGGCGCGCAGGCCGTGGATTACTACGCAGTGCTGCCGGACGCGCCACGGTACGACTTCGGCGCGTTGTCGCGCGGAGAACTGATGCGTGCGCTGATGCCGCTACGGACATGCTTGTTTCTGCATCTGGCGAAGGCTGGCCACGACTTTCTGCACAGCGACGCGGATGCGTTCTGGATGCGGGACCCGCGGCCGTACCTGGCGCAGCATTGCGAATACGATCTGCTGATGTCGCAGGGCATAGCATATCCACTCGGTCATTACCAGCGTTTCGGCTTCGTGGTGTGTGCAGGATTCTTCGTTTGCCGCGCGAACGCGCGTACCCGCGCATACTTCGAGCGGATCGAGGCACTCGTGAATCAGCAGCCGCTGGATCAGCAACGCATGAACCTGCTCCTGGAGCACGATCGGGAAGGTCGCTGGGAGATCCACCGACCGGTGCTACGCAAGTGGCGTCTCCAGACATTTTCCCGACGAACTACCCATATGAAGAAGAGCCTGAAAGTTTCCTCACCGTCAATTTACAAGCTTCTTTTCCGTCTCAAAATATTTTCCCTTATGGGGAAGAGCCTGAAAGTTTCCTCACCGTCAACTCACAGGCTTCTTGCCCATCTCAAACCATTTCTCCCCCTCCGAAAGGGATGGCAACCGGTGGCTGCAGGACTTCACTCCTCCCGTCTGCGTTGGGGATGGATGGACGTGCGAGCATTGGCGGGGATGTTGGCAAAGGCGCGCCACGGCAGAAGCTTGACGATGGGCCTGCTCCCGACACATAAGTGTGTCATCACGAGCGAATCGGTGATCCGGGGTCGGTTCAGCGATGGCTTGACGGTGGGCGTGATCCCGATGCACCTCGTTACCCGGATGGACGTTATGCCCAGGGACCGCTCCCTGGTTGTGCACTAGACGCGGAAACAGCAATGACGAAGCGCCTGATCGTGCATGTGGGCCCGCGCAAGACGGGATCGACGTCAATCCAGCGAATGTTGTTCGCGTGCCGGGACAAGCTGCGCGCTAACGACGTACACGTACCCGAGACGGGCGTAGGCCAGTGCCAGGGCCATCTGTCTCACCGGATGTTGGTATCAGGTCCGAGGCACAATTTGAAGAATGTAAAGGCGCTGTGGAAACAACTCGCAGAAGAGATCGCGGTCACCGATGCACAGACATTTGTGGTGTCTGCGGAGGACCTGACATCGCCGGGTTTCGCGTCACGAGTGCCGAGCTGTTGGCAGAACTCGCTGCGCGCGCAGACGTAGAAGTGGATGTCGTGGGCTTCGTGAGGCCACAATGGCAACTTCTGGAATCAGAGTACTCGCAGCGGGTGGGGAACGGACGGGAGAGAGGAACGTTCTCGCAATTCGTCGGAAAGATGCTTGACGCAGGTGAAAAGACGATCCTCGACTACCGCGTGGTGTTCGCGCCCTGCCGGGCTCGGTTTGGAGACCGCGTCAGGATTTTCCCGCTGGAAACAACCCAGAATCTGATCGTGCGCTTTCTGACCTTTGTGGGCATAGATACCACTGTGGTGAAGGAGCACTTGACGGGACCAAAGGCCAACCAGCGGCTTGGAGCGAAGTTGCTCGAGGTCCATCGTTGCGTGTGGGGCCGACTTGACGCACGATGCCCACCGCACTTGCGAGAAAAACGCAATAATATCCAACGCCACCTGCGCGAATTGTCGGCGCTATTGGATGGGGACGCTCCGTTCGCCGGCTTCTCCCAGGCTGAGATTCAGCAGATGGAAGATCGTTTTGCTTCGGCAAACGCCGCCTTTGCGTGCGAAAACGGCATCTGCACAGACGGCACGCTGTTCCAGGACGCGGTGGCCAACGACACCATGCGGCCGAATATCGCACGGTGGGAGAATTTCGGCAGCGAAGAGAAGCACCGGGTGCACCGCTACGTACTTGAACATATCGGGGTGGATCTTGAACGCAAGCCTGCGTCTGTGAGAAAGAAGAAATTGATGGAACTGCTGGCTTCCTGGATCCGGTCATAAAAGAGAGACGTTGTGTTTGACGGCCCGGGAGCCGAGGTGCCAGGCCCAGGCCGTGTGCCCCTGCCGTGCGAAAGGATCCGGAGAGCTGAACCGGCGACCAACCAGTGTCAACCCAATCCATAGATGTCCCCTTTTACCCCAAGCCAGAATGTCCTCTTCCGGGCTGTTTGGCGGTCTTGCATCATATTGTAGGGGCGACGCATGCGTCGCCCCTACGAATGCCATAATCAAAAGAGGATATTTTAGAATTGGGCAAAGGTGACATTACCGCTTTGGGCTAACACCTCTGATCCACAGGTGCTTCGCGTCGCAAAAATAAGGTACCATTCAATACAATTTCTTTGTGCGGTTACATTTCCTACTTGGTGAATATGAACGCGATATTTTCAACCTGGGCACTGGTTGCCTGGGGGCTGACCATCATTTTGGTATCGCAACTGCTGGGAGGAACTTTTGATACGCGCGCATGTCGCACGGATTGTGTGCAGATCCTTTACTGGAGTGCGTTCGTGGTTACCCTCACCGGGTGTATCGCGGGAGGCTGGTACTGGCTCAAGAAAGGCGATGCCAGACAGTTGCCTGCGAAGGCAGGCGTAGGCGCATTATTGGCACTGCTGGTGATTTTCCTGACAACGATGGCAATCGGGACTTTCGGATGAGGGTTTAGCCGCATGTGTGTGCAAAGCGGCTTCCCGAGGGTTCGCACTCGACTGGTGGAGCACGCACGGGTCGCCTGAGTTTCTCTTTCCCCGTTAATTCAGCTTATGTCAGGTCGTGATTCGCGAATGTTTATTTTTGGTGTGGGCACTTCCAAAGCGGCTACTACCTGGCTTTTCAAATACATTGAGAGCTCATGCCCCGGTTACTCCCGGTTTTTCTTAGTAAAGGAACTTCAGGTCTGGGATCGTCTATTCGTTCCGCAGATCTTAAGAAGACCTAAGTCAAGACGCCCCAGGCGTCCGCGCTCTATTCCTTGGAGGCTGCGCCGTATCCTTATGAGGTATTTTAGGAGCAAGCCAGCGTATTATTTTTTGCTTTTAAGGTGGAGGCTTCGCAATAAGGGACGCGTTACATCAGACATCACCCCGACTTATTGTGCTCTGCCGAAAGAGCATTTTATTAAAATCCGCAGGGAGGTGACAAAGCACGGCATAGAAATGAAAGTCGTCTTTTTAATGAGGGATCCCGTTGAGAGATGTATCAGCGACTATAAACGATCTATACATCTTTTTGGAGCGGCTGGCGTGAGAAAATTTTGCGTATACGAAGGAACCCGGCTTAGAACGCGTTATCAGGATACCGTTATGAATCTGGAGGCTGCGTTTCGAAAAGATGAGTTGTTTTTTGGTATTTACGAGAACCTTTTTGAAGAGCGATCGATAGTTGCATTATCCGATTTCCTGGGAATGCCTCCCAATCCCGCACTTGGAAGGAAGCGCGTCAACGCAGGCCCTACCGGTGTGTCTTTTGATGACGACACAAGAAGATTTATCGCTGAAACATACAAGGATACCTATGCGTTTTGCGCAAGTAGGTTCCCGGTGACCAGGGAATTGTGGGGCGGTTTTCAATGGCTGGATGGTGCCCTGCCGGAAGAGGCGGGCTAGCCTGAGCATCCGCGAGATTCTGCCTGGTTGCCTATAGCTCTATTCGGTTTCAGGCGGTGAGCTACCTTCATTACCTGGGCAGGCGGTGAAGAGGGCGCTATCCATTGGGTGGCCATTCAGGAAATCTTTCGCGCACAGGCTTCTTTTCCCCGGCATTTGCAGTTTCTTGACTTCAAGGAGCCCCTGTCCGCAGTGTACGAGCAGGCGCTGATCCATAACCCTGACCTTTCCGGGAAGCTTGTCTTCCGGTGGTGCCGGATACACACGGCTCTCCCAGATCCGAACGACCGATTTCTCCATGTGGGTTTGCGCGATCGGCCAAGGGTACAACGCGCGCACCTTGCGGTCGATCGCAACCGCCGTTTGTCGCCAGTCGATTTCCGCTTCGGCCTTGCTCAATTTTGGAGCGTGACACACGCTGGTTCGCTGTTGCGGTACGGCGCTGGCGAGCAAGTGTTCACGCTCCCGTTGGGACCGCTGCAAAAATAAGCGTAGCACCTCCGCTCCCAGCGCGGCCAGTTTCCGCTCCAGAGCGGCAGTTGTGTCGCGGGGGGCTATCGGGCAGTCGCGCTGATCTACGATGGGACCAGCGTCGAGTTCGCCAACGAGTTTCATCAGACAGACGCCGGTGATCGTGTCCCCCGCTTCGATTGCCCGCGCGATGGGCGCCGCACCGCGCCAGCGTGGCAGCCGCGATGGGTGCAGGTTGACACAGCCCAAGCGCGGGGTGTCAATTACCGCTTCGGGCAGCACCATGCCGTAAGCGACGACGATACCAAGATCGGCACGGAATCGTGCAAGCGCGTCATGGGCGAGCGCGTCCCACACATGCGGTTGGATGACAGGCAAGGCGTGTGCCTGCGCCGCAACCTTCACCGGGCTTGCATGCAGACGCCGTCCCCGTCCTGCTTCGCGATCGGGTTTGGTAAACACAGCAACGATTTTGGCGTTGCCATCGACCAGTGAGTCAAGAACGGTAGCCGCGAGGGGAGAAGTGCCAAAAAATACGATGCGCAACGAGGTATCCCGGCCAGTGCGGAGTGGTATCAGACGACTCGTTGCTTTGCTTTTTTCCGCTGCTTCCTGGCCAGGGCAACAAATTTCATCCGCTTCAGTGGCGACAGGTGGTCAATAAACAGCTTTCCGTCCAGATGATCTATTTCATGCTGCACGCAGTCCGCGAGCAACCCGTCCGCTACAAACTCGATCGCATGCCCATCGAGATCCATCGCTGCAATTTTTACCTGCTCCGCACGCTTGACCTGTGCATAAAAGCCAGGGACCGACAGGCAGCCTTCCTGGTTGATGACTTCTCCATGCCGCTCTGTGATCTCCGGGTTGGTAAGGCACACTGGATGATTCCGGTCGTCGGATATGTCCATTACGATCAGCCGTTTGTGAATGTTTACCTGGGTTGCGGCAAGTCCCACCCCCGCGTGTGCGTACATGGTGGTAAGCATCTTCTCGGCGATGCCACGGATTTCATCGGTCACCTGCTCGATCGCTTGTGCAGGCTTTCGCAGTCTTGGGTCAGGAAATTCCAGTATGGTCAGCGGTGCCGTTGGGGGATGTTTTTTCAGCCGTTCGCGCACTGCAACGAGACTGCCATAGTCGATTTCCTTGTAGTGTAGGGATTCCATGCTTTCTTGGAGATGAGCAAGATGTTTTTCCTGACGATTTATTATAGGACACTATCGAATCCACGCGGCATCGGCGGTGAACGGTTCTGACCACGAGCGTCTTCTGGCGTTGCGCCACGCCCCGGGGGTTACCGACACGGTCGCCTGCACACTGCTCGCCCGTTACGGCAATGCCGCTGCCGTATGCGCCGCAAACTGTGCCGAATTGTGTGCAACAGGCATCAGCAGAGAGGCCGCGAGTTTCCTGCACGCGCCTGGCGGAGAAGCGTACGAACGTGATCTGCGTTGGTCTCAAGGTGCGGGGCACACCCTGCTGGGCTGGGGGGATGCGTGCTACCCCCGGCAGTTGATCGACATCCAAAACCCGCCAGTGTTGCTGTTTGTCATGGGGTCGGTCGCGTTGCTCGACGACCCGCAACTCGCCGTCGTCGGATCCCGCCGTCCTACGCCCGGCGGGCTCAGGAACGTGCGCCACTTCGCCGACGCAATTGCCCGCTCGGGACTGGTCGTCGTCAGCGGCCTTGCGGCCGGTATCGATACGGCAGCACATGTCGCGGCACTCGAAGCGCGGGCACCAACGGTGGCCGTCATTGGCACCGGGCCCGATGTAGTGTATCCGTCCAGGAACAAGGCACTGACGCAACGCATCGTTGATGGCGGTGCCGTAGTCTCCGAGTTTGCCTGCGGCACGCCTCCTCTCGCAGGCAACTTTCCACGCCGCAATCGGCTGATGAGCGGGTTGTCGCTCGGGGTGCTGGTGATCGAGGCGGCCGATCGAAGCGGCACACTGATTACCGCGCGGCTCGCAGGAGAGCAAGGCCGCGAGGTGTTCGCGGTGCCTGGGTCGATCCGAAACCCGGTGGCACGTGGCTGTCATCGCCTGATACAGCAAGGCGCGAAGCTGGTGCAATCGATCGAAGATATATTGATCGAGCTTTCGTCTGTGGTAGATTTACGCTTGCGTGAAGCCGATGCATCCGTGGTTCCACCAGGCACAGATCGCCAGCAGCGCCCTGCATGCGATATCGTCGGCGTCGGGCAGCACCGTTTGCTTGAGCACATGGAGTACGATACGCCACTGAGCGCAGATGCGCTGGTTGAACGTAGCGGACTTGCCGTGGCGGAAGTTTCTGCCATGCTTTCGATGCTGGAACTCGAAGGTCGCGTGGTCAGTGAAGGACATCTTTATACACGAGTGGAATGATCAAATGAGCACTATGAACCTGGTTATTGTTGAATCCCCGGCAAAATCCAAAACCATCAAGAAGTACCTGGGCGAGGGCTTCGAGGTGCTGGCGTCTTACGGCCACGTGCGGGACCTGGTGCCCAAAACGGGAGCGGTCGATCCTGATAACGCATTTCGCATGCACTACGAGGCGATCAAGAAGAGCGTGCGGCCGGTAAACAAGATCATCGCCGCGCTGAAAAAATCCGACAGCCTTTACCTCGCTACCGACCCCGATCGGGAAGGCGAGGCCATCGCGTGGCACTTGAGCGAACTGCTCAAGGAAAAGGGTCTGATCGGAGACAAGAACATCTACCGCGTTGTGTTTTACGAAGTGACCCAGCACGCGGTGCAGGAGGCTTTCGCGAAGCCACGTGCGTTGTCGCAAGAGCTTGTCAATGCACAGCAGGCGCGCCGCGCACTGGATTACCTGGTGGGCTTCAACCTCTCGCCGCTACTGTGGCGCAAGCTGCAAGGCGGCCTTTCGGCAGGACGCGTGCAAAGCCCGGCGTTGCGCATGATCGTGGAGCGGGAACTGGAGATCGAAGCGTTCCAGCCACGTGAATACTGGACCATCGCGGCGTTGCTCGACAAGAACAGCGAGAAATTTACAGCCCGCCTGTACTCGATCGAGGGCAAAAAAGTAGAGCAGTTCGATATCGCCGAAGGGCAGGTGGCCGAAAAGATCCGCGAGGATATCGCCGCGTCGGCAAGGGAAGGCATTGGCGTCGTCAGGATCGAAAAAAAGCAACGCAGGCGCAAACCGCCCCCGCCGTTCATTACCTCTACCTTGCAACAGGAAGCCATTCGCAAACTCGGGTTTTCCGCGAGCCAAACGATGCGTGTCGCGCAGCAGTTATACGAGGGGGTCGATTTTGGTGAGGGGGCAACCGGGCTGATTACCTATATGCGTACCGACTCGGTGGCACTTTCCACCTCCGCCGTCCAGGAGATACGCGATTATGCTTCTGCAACCTATGGCGACGCGTGTTTACCAGAGAAGCCTCGTGCGTACAAAACAAAATCGAAAAGCGCGCAGGAAGCGCACGAAGCGATTCGCCCCACCTTGGTAACACGCACGCCCAAAGATCTCGAAGCGGCGTTGGAGCACAAGCAACTGCGGTTGTACGAGTTGATTTGGAAACGCACTGTCGCCTGCCAGATGACGGATGCGATTTTCGATACCGTGGCTGCCGATATCGGTTGTGGTCATTACCTGTTACGTGCTACTGGATCGGTGCTGCGCGAGCCTGGATTCATGCAGGTCTATACCGAGAGCGAGGAGGAAGGAAAGGGCCATCACGAGGATGCCAACGACCGCAAACTGCCACCGCTGGCAGAAGGCGACCCACTGCAGTTGCACAAGGTGGAAGCCGAGCAGCACTTTACCGAACCCCCTCCGCGTTACAGCGAAGCGAACCTGGTAAAGACGCTTGAAGAGTATGGCATTGGTCGCCCTTCGACGTACGCTTCGATTATTGCGACCCTGTTGAACCGGGAATACACGGTGCTGGAGAAAAAACGATTTCACCCGACGGATACCGGCCGTGCCGTCAATCGGTTCCTGACCGATCATTTCAAACAATACGTCGATTACCAGTTCACTGCCAACCTGGAAGACGAGCTCGATGAAATCGCCCGTGGCGATCGTAGCTGGGTGCAGGTTCTGCAGACCTTCTGGGAGCCGTTCATCCGTCTGGTAGAAGAAAAAAACGAGCACGTTACCCGCTCCGAAGCATCGCAGGCGCGCGAGTTGGGCGTGGATCCCAAGAGTGGCAAACTGGTCAGCGTACGCTTGGGACGCTATGGCCCGTTCGCCCAGTTAGGCACACGCGAGGACGAAGAAAAGCCCAGGTTTGCGAGTTTGAAGCCAGAGCAGAAGCTCGCCAGGATTACCTTTGAAGAAGCGTTGGCTTTGTTCGAATTGCCGCGGCCTCTCGGCGAAACGCTCGAAGGAGAACCGATACAGGTTGGCTCCGGACGTTTTGGTCCATATATCAAATACGGCACCAGATATGTCTCTCTGCGCGGCGAAGACCCGCACACGATCACCCGGGAACGTGCGCTTGAGTTGATTGCAGAGAAGCAGAAAGCCGACAGGGAGAAAATCATCCTCGTATTCGAGGAGGACGGCATCCAGGTATTGAAGGGACGGTATGGGCCGTATGTTACCGACGGGGACAAGAATGTAAAAGTGCCCGAGGAACACGACCCCGCCAGTTTGACGCTTGAAACGTGCCGCAAACTGATCGAACAAGGGGCGAGCAGGAAGCGCCGTGGCGGAGGAGCGAAAAAAAAGACGAAGAAGACCCGGACCCGATCCTCGGATGAACCAACCACGCCGCCCAGGTCTGCCAACGCGTCCCGAAAACGAGCATGATGGTGAGCGTAGAGAATGCCGCCGTCATCGTGCAGGCGGGTGGTGTCGTCGCTTGCCCGACCGAGGCAGTGTTTGGGCTCAGTTGTGATCCACGCGACGAAGCGGCGGTAAGCAGGATCCTCTCGCTCAAAAACCGCCCCCCGCACAAGGGACTGATCTTGATCGGCGCGAAGTTTTCGCAACTGGAATGTTTCTGCGCCATCGACGCGACCGTGCGTTGGGAAGCCGTGCAAGCGACCTGGCCAGGACCGCACACCTGGTTGTTTCGTGCGAGCGCCGCCTGCCCGGGCTATCTGCATGGTACTCATACGACCATCGCGGTGCGGGTAACCGCGCACGCGGTAGCATCTCGCCTATGCAGCTTGAGCGGCACCGCGTTGGTTTCCACGAGCGCCAACGCAAGCGGCCACCCGCCTACCCGCGCCGCCGGCGATATCGCTGCTGCGTTCGGTGAGAGGATCGATGGCATTGTTGAAGGCGAGATCGGGGGGGACGCAGCGGTGACTTCCATCAGGGACGCGGTGACGTGTCAGAGGCTCCGGTAATGTTGCCGGTATCGAGGTCGGTACAAGCGCAAACGAGAGCGGCTTCGTGGCGCAGTGATGCATGAACGTGCCGGCAAACAGCGAGGAAGTTGCAGCCTTTCTCGTCGATCTGCAGGAACGCACCTGCCGCCAGTTTGAAGATATCGACGTCGACCTGCGATTTTTACGGGATACGTGGCAACAGTCGGTAGGTAGCGGCTGCAGTTGTGTCGCTTCACAAGGCGCCGTGTTTGAAAAGGCGGGCGTCAACTACTCGCGGGTACGTGGCGAACGGCTCCCGCCCGCCGCGACGGAGGCGCACCCTGAGTTGGCCGGCAAGCCATTTGAGGCGATGGGGGTGTCCATCGTCGTGCACCCCACGAACCCCTACGTGCCGACTACGCATTGCAACGTGCGCTTTTTTTTATCCAGAAGCAACGATGGCGAGCCAGTCTGGTGGTTCGGCGGTGGATACGACCTGACGCCTTGCTACCCCTTCCATGAGGACGTCCTGCTCTGGCACCGCGCGGCGCGCGATGCCTGCGAGCCTTTCGGGCAAGACGTGTACCCCAGGTTCAAGCGCTGGTGCGACGAGTATTTTTTTATCCGGCACCGTAAGGAAACCCGTGGCGTAGGCGGGTTATTTTTCGACGACCTTACGGAATGGGGGTTTGCAAAGTCATTCGAGTTCGCGCGCGGTGTCGGCGACAGCTTCCTGTCCGCTTACGTAGAGATTGTCAGGAAGCGGTACAAGACACCCTATGGCGACCGGGAAAGACAGTTTCAACTGTACCGACGCGGTCGTTACGTGGAGTTCAACCTGGTTTATGATCGTGGCACCTTGTTTGGCTTGCAGTCCCAGGGGCGCGTCGAATCGATATTGGTATCGTTGCCTCCCAGGGTCGAATGGCACTACGGCTGGGTACCTCAGCCAGGGAGCCCCGAAGAGGACCTGTATCTGCATTACTTGAAGCCGCGACAGTGGCTTGAAGAAACGGAGCCGCAACAGTAAGACCATGGCAAGAGCCTATCCGAGAACCCGCATGCGCCGTATGCGCCAGGATGGTTTCAGCCGGCGCCTCATGCGTGAGACACATCTTGGCACCGATGACCTGGTTTATCCGCTGTTCGTGATGGAAGGAGGTGGGCGTGAGCCTGTGGCTGCCATGCCGGAGATCGAACGCATGGGCATCGATCAGTTGCTCGTCGAGGCCGAGCTTGCCTGTCACCTGAAGATCCCCGCGATTGCCTTGTTCCCCGCGATCGAGAATGTGCAGAAATCTGCCGCCGCCGCTGGCGCCTATGATCCACGCGGATTGGTGCAACGGGCCGTGTGCGCGCTCAAACAAAAGTTGCCTGAACTTGGGGTGATCACCGACGTTGCCCTCGATCCCTACACCACGCATGGGCAGGATGGCTTGATCGACAGCGAAGGCCGCGTGCTCAACGACGAGACCGTCGAGGTGCTGATCAGGCAAGCGCTATCGCACGCCGAAGCCGGTGCCGACATGATCGCCCCTTCCGATATGATGGACGGGCGGATTGGCGCGATTCGCGACGCGCTGGAGGACAGCGGTCACCACCACACGCGGATACTTGCCTATGCGGCGAAATATGCGTCGAATTATTACGGCCCGTTTCGTGACGCGGTGAAGTCCGGCAAGGCGCTTGGTGGAGCCAGCAAGGAAACGTATCAAATGGACTTTGCCAACGCGGATGAGGCACTTGCTGAAATCGCGCTCGATCTAGAGGAAGGCGCCGATGCTGTCATGGTCAAGCCGGCACTACCGTACCTTGACGTAGTGCACCGTATCAAAACCCGGTTTGACGTCCCGGTATTTGCCTACCAGGTCAGTGGCGAGTACGCGATGCTGAAGGCGGCGAGCGCCGCGGGCTGGCTGGACGAAAAAAGGTGCGTGCTCGAGGCGTTGACGTCGATCAAACGCGCCGGCGCTTGCGCCATCCTGACTTATTACGCGCGCGCGGCTGCCGGGTGGTTGCAAGCGACTGGATGACTGACCGCTACGCCCTGATCGGCAATCCGGTGGCGCACAGCTTCTCGCCGCGGATTCATACGGCGTTTGCGCGCCATAGCTGCGAAGACATCAGCTATGAATTGATTCTGGCACCACGAGACGGGTTTCTCGACACTGTGATGGCCTTTGCCGAAAGTGGCGGGAAAGGGGCTAACGTGACACTTCCATTCAAATCCGAAGCGTTTGCATGCGCCGATGAACTTGGAGAACAGGCACAGTGCTCGCAAGCCGTCAACACGCTGGTTTTTCGCCCTGGTGGCATGATCTATGGCGACAATACCGATGGGGTCGGGTTGCTCGACGACCTGCAAAGGCGCGGCTGCGGGCTCGAGTCGAAGTCGGTGCTGGTCCTCGGCGCAGGAGGGGCTTGTCGTGGGATCGTGCCGGTGCTGCTCGCAGCGTCGGTGCGGGAGTTGGTGATCGCCAACCGCACCCATGCGCGCGCGGTTCGACTTGCCGAACATTTTTCCCGGTTTGGCCCGGTGTCTGCCCGGCGCATGTCCGAGATCGGAGAACCGGCGTTCGAGGGCGTAATCAACGCAACGTCGGCAAGCCTTGAAGAAGAAATGCCGTGTTTGCCCGACACGCTGGCACAGACGCTCGAATGGGGATACGATCTGGCGTACGCGAAAGGTTCGACACCATTTGTTGCCTGGCTTCGGCAACACGGAATCGATGCTGCTTTTGATGGGGTGGGGATGCTTGTCTGTCAGGCTGCCCGGTCGTTTGAAATCTGGCGAGGTGTACTTCCTCGAATCGATGCGCTGGATGCGATCGAACCCGGTTGACCTGGGTCAGAACCGGGTCTGGTCAAATCCTTCAAGCGTACCGGTTAGATCGCTGGTGCCGGACAGGTTGTGCCGGTCGAGGTAGTCCCGAAGGCCGCGGATAATCCTGCGGCACAGCAGAGGGTCGTAAAACAGCCCGGTGCCGACACCGATGGCGCTGGCACCGGCAATGATGAACTCGATCGCATCCTCAGCAGAAGTGATGCCACCTTGCCCGATGATCGGGATCCCGTGCGCCTTGCACAGCGGGTAGATTTCGAACACCTTGTACAGCGCGATCGGCTTGATCGCGGGGCCGGACAAGCCGCCGTAGTTGTTGCCGATAATCGGTTTCCTGGTACTGATGTCTATCGCCATCCCGCTCACCGTGTTGATGGCGGAAAAAGCATCGCTGCCCGCTTCGATACACAGCCGCGCATTTTCTGCGATGTCGGTCTGGTCGGGGGACAGCTTCGTGATGAGCGGTTTGTTCGTTGCTTGCCGACAACCTGCGACAACCCGCGCCGAGGCCACAGGATCGTTGCCGAAAGTGCGCTTCCCCTCTTTTACATTTGGACAGGAAACGTTGATTTCTATCGCGTCGATGGGCGAGTCGTCGAGGCGGCGGGCAAGCTCGGCGTACTCTTCAACACTCGCGCCGGAGATGTTCGCGATAAAACGGGTTTCTTCGAAATCGAGCAGCGGTAGCTTCTCCTTGATGAACGCTTCGACCCCCGGGTTTTGCAAACCGATCGAATTCAGCATGCCGTCCTGCGTTTCAGCGATGCGGTGTGCGGGATTTCCTGCCCGGGGTTCGAGGGTGATGCCTTTCAGGCAGATTGCGCCAGCGTCGCGGTTGGAAAACCCCTCGACGCGGCTGTATTCGTCGCCAAAGCCAACGCAGCCGGACAGCAGTACGATCGGGGTGGCAAAGTCAAGACCGCAGAACTCGACGCGGAGATTCAAGTCTGCTGTGTCTGCAACGTGTTCGGTTGATTCAGGCAAGCGAGGGTTCAGTCTTCAGGTTTAGGGGGGCGCTCGAGCAGTTTTTTCACTGCCTGCGCCGGGTTTATCCTGCCGGCCAGGATGTCGCTGACCTGTTCGCAAATGGGCAGGTCGACGCGATAGCGGCGCGCCAGTTGTTGCGCGACGGTGGCGGAAGATACCCCCTCGGCTACCTGGGTGATCTTTTTGCCGATTATGGCGGTGCTGTGACCTTCAGCAATCAACAGGCCAAAGCGGCGATTCCTGGATTGGTCGCTGGTGCAGGTGAGTACCAGGTCTCCGATGCCCGCGAGACCGTTGAGCGTATCACTTTTGCCGCCCATGACAACAGCCAGACGACGAACTTCGCTCAACCCGCGGGTAATCAGCGCCGCTCGGGCGTTCGAGCCAAACCCCAGACCGTCGGAAATGCCAACCGCGATGGCAATGATGTTTTTGAAGGTGCCGGCGATCTCGGTCCCAACGACGTCGTCGCTGGTGTAGACGCGGAAGGTGCGATGACGGAACAATTCAGCGGCTTTGTTCGCGAACCCGCTGTCTTTCGATGCGGCGATCACAGCAGTCGGTGCCCCCCTTGCGACCTCGTCTGCAAACGAGGGACCGGACAGACAGGCGTGCGGGAGGTTGCAGCGCATCGCTTCAGCGAATACCTGGTGTGCCAGTTTTGCGGACAAAGGCTCTATGCCCTTGGTCGCCAGCACGACACCTTGGTGCCGCACCCCGATTTCTTCGCCCGCCTTTTCGCAAACCCGCCGCAACGCAGCGCTGGGGATTGCGATTACCAGGATACGGCATGCCGCAATCGCTGTCGCCAGATCGGCCTGGGGACGCAGGTTGCGTGGTAGCCTGCAGCCGGGCAGGTAAACATCGTTACAGCGGGTTTGGGCGATTTTTTCAAGCAGGGCTTCGTCGCGCCCCCACAGCGTCACACGGTGGCCGTTATCGGCCAGCCGTATTGCGAGGGCGGTTCCCCATGAGCCGGCTCCCAGAACACTGACGGGTTCTCCCTTGCGCTCGTTCTCGGATGGCATAAAGCTACATGGCTGATTGCGCCGTTTTCCCGATCAGTGTGTGACCGGCAAGGCTTTCTGTTCCTTCAGCGCCTTTACTTTTTGCTGGTAGAAAGACTGAAAATCCATGGCCCCAAGCAGCAACTGAGGAAAGCCGCCCTTGGTGACCAGGCTCGAAATCGCTTCCCGGGCAAAGGGGAACAACACGTTCGCGCAGTGAACCTGGACGACCTCGGCTACTTGAGGCTCCTTGATCTCGCTCAGCTTGAAAATTCCTGCCTGATGCACTTCGACCAGGAATGCAACGGCTTCCTCCTGCTTGGCAGTAATGGTGACGCGTAAGATCACCTCGTGAACCCCCTGTTTCTCCAACTTCTGGTGTGACGTGTTCAAAGTGACATCGAGGTGGGGCTTCCATTGCTGCGGAAAGTTTCCTGCATTTTGTTTTGGCGTCTCAAAGGAAGCGTCCTTGAGATACACCCGCTGGATTTCAATGCGTATGCTGTCTGCCATATCGCTTCAGTTGCTCACCTGGAGCTTGTTCAGCCCTCCGTCCTGATCCAGTTCAATCAGGTCGTCGTAACCGCCGACATGGTTTCCGTCGATGAAAATTTGCGGAACCGAGCGACGGTCGGTGCGGGTTGACAATTCTTCACGCTTTTCTGCATCGAGATCAATGCGGAATTCTTCGTAGGCGATGCCTTTCCTGTCCAGCAAGCGCTTGGTCCAGCCGCAGTATGGACAGTTGGCAGAGGTAAAAATTTCAACTTTGGCAACCATGGTCTTTGCCCGTTATTTTCTCACAAGCGGCATATTAGCCTGTTGCCAGGAAGTGATGCCCCCCTTCAGATGATAGACCCTCGAGAACCCATGCTTCCTGAGCAATCGACAGGCGGCGGGCGCACGGAGTCCGTTCGCGCAGAATGCGACCAACGGTGTGTTCTTGAGCGAAGAAATATCGGCGAGGCGTTGCTGTAATGCACTGACGGGAAGATGTTTCGCGTTCTGTATGGTGCCATTGCCGATTTCGTGACTCTCGCGCAAGTCAAGGAGAACTGCGCCTTCCCGGTTGATGAGACGCACGGTTTCATTGGGGCCGATGTCGCTATAAGGCTTGGCAAGCTTCTGTATCTCGAATGCTATCGTGATGATGATCAAGGCGGCGAAAGCCCCGACCAGGAAAACATTGCCTTGCGCGAACGCAATGAAATTCGACATGGGGGGTATTGTAAGGCAATTGAAGCGCCGCGTGGAGCCGGGCCCATTGCAACCCGTTTCAGGGAGATGGAAATAAAGCGGAAGCTTTGCCGGTTACATAATAGGCTATCAGCCCCACCCATTCCCTGGATGCGCCATTGAACCGCGATACCCGACGAAAAGAAAGCCAGCCGGGCATGAATCGGTAAACTCCCTCCGTCATGTAGCCGGTTTGCGCCGCAATGACATCCCAGCCGATTTCCCGAAATACGCCAACGCTTCGGGGCATATGGAACGCGGAGGTTACCAGGAGCCAGGTCTGTCCGGGCTTTGGCTGAGCCAGAGCCTGGGTATAGACCCCGTTCTCATAGGTATTTCTCGCACGCTTTTCATAGTGGATGCGGGAGAGATCCGCACCTTGCTGTTCAAAGAATTTCTGTGCCAGTTCATACTCGGCGGGGCCACGAGGAATGATTGCCGGTGAAAACCCGCTGAAATATACCTGTGCGTTTGGGTATCTCTGCATCAAGGTCAGCACCTTTCTCAAACGGGTGGTGCCCATGCTCTCCTCAGGGTCCCGAAGAGACTGCTCTGACGTGAGCTGGCCACCGAGTGCAATGATGCCATCCGCGTCGTCAGGCAAGCGCACATTGGCGAACCGGTTCTCAAGCAGGGTATATGCCCATTGCCATACAGGAAACACGCCCAGTACCAACACGGTAAGTCCGACCACAGTGATGATCAGCCGACCGGTCTCAGGGAAATGCCACCACAGGAGCACCGTGCCGACGGCAGACAACCACGTCAGCAGGTGTGCTGGCTGTACTACTTCCCAGAGTAGCTTCGAGCTGACGAAGAATGTAGTGTTGCCTGTCATCGTTTCTGCAGAAACATCAGGTTTGCGTAGAGCAGTGCCTCGCCCAACGATGCTCTACTCCAAGTATTGTATGAGGCTGGAAACATATGATACAAACGAGGCAGGTGCTGGGCAAACATTTGGCAAGGTGTGAGGTTATGTATGAGTTCGGAAACAAATGGGACAGATGGTCTGATGTAAAAAGGAAGCCGACATGTTGATGCAACACATCGGCTTCCGCGTGCGAGGTTTCTATAAAATCGCCTCTTTAAGCAATCAACAGGAGGCGATGATGAGCACGAATGCCCAGCAGAAACTCGACGCACTTGGATTCTGGAACAAACACGGCCTGAATGCTACCAGTGACGCATACAAGGTGAGCCGCTCGACGCTGTACCACTGGCGCAAGTCTCCCTGTGAAGGCGGCATAAGCGGCCTGCATGACCGCAGCCGAGCACCACGGCAGCGCCGCCGTCGCAGTTGGCCGCCGGCACTACGCGTTGAAATACGCCGGCTGCGAACGGTTTTCCCGAACCTGGGAAAGGACAAGCTACACGTACTACTGCAGCCATGGAGCGCGCACCGCGGCTGGTGTGTCCCAGTGCGAGTACGATCGGGCGCTTAATCGCCGACACCCCGGACAGGATGCGTCTGGTGCCAACCCGTCTAACCCCCAAAGGCAAGACCAAACCATTACGCCGCCAACGTTTCAAGCAACGGCTGGGCAACGGCTTCTGCGCGGATTACCCGAGGCACTGCGTCGCGTTCGATACGGTGGTGCGTTTCGTCGGACGCACCCGTCGCTACCTGCTCACTGCCACCGATCACGCCAGCCGCTTTGCCCTGGCGATCGCTGTGCAACGCCACGACAGCCACCACGCCGCGCGCTTCGCGGAATTGGTCCAAACCGTGTTTCCAAGGCGTATCGAACAGATCCTGACAGACAACGGCTGTGGGTTTCAGGGCGCCTTTGCCGATTACGCCAGGGCGCAGAGGTGGCGCCATTGCCACACCTACCCGAGAAGCCCGAAAATGAACGCCTTCAACGAACGTTTCAACCGTACCGTGCAGGAAGATTTCGTCGATTACGAGGAGGAGCTGCTGCTCGAAGACCTGCGGCTGTTAGATTATCTTGATCGCTACAACGGACAGAGACCGCACCAAGGAATCAATTGCCGAACACCCTGCCAAATGCTCGCCCAGCACCTGCCTCGTTTGTCCCATCTGGGGTGGACCCATACAATTGATTCCTCGGTTATTGGACGGTATTGTCCCGGGATCATTCATTCTCGACTACAGCAACCGGGACCGTGGATCAGAGTTTTCTCTCCAAGTAGTGAATGTCAAGACCGCCTTCCGCAAAAGCCGCGTCGTTTATCAACTGCAGCTGCAGTTCAATGTTGGTCTTGATGCCTGAGATGATAATTTCTTCCAGCGCGTTGCGCATTCGCAGACGCGCGACGTTTCGGTCGCCGCCATACGCGATCAGTTTGCCGACCAGCGAGTCGTAGTACGGCGGCACGGAATACCCCGTGTACAGATGCGAATCCACGCGAATACCTGGCCCGCCGGGCGCATGAAACATCTCTACTCGCCCCGGCGAAGGTGCGAAATTTGCCGCCGGATCTTCGGCGTTGATCCGGCATTCGATCGCGTGTCCCTGGAATTCAATGTCGCTTTGCGTGAAACCAAGTTTTTCTTTCGCCGCGATCCTGATCTGCTCCTTGACGATATCGATGCCGGTAATCATTTCCGTTACCGGGTGCTCGACCTGCACCCGGGTATTCATTTCAATGAAGTAAAACTCGCCATCCTGGTAAAGAAACTCGAGGGTGCCTGCGCCACGGTACCCGATCTTGGCACAGGCCTCGATCGCACGCTGGCCGATATCACCGCGCTGCTGATCACTGAGACCGATCGCGGGCGCCTCTTCGATCAATTTCTGATGCCGGCGCTGCATTGAGCAATCGCGTTCGCCCAGGTGCACAATGTTGCCATAATGATCGGCGAGCACCTGCACTTCAATATGCCGCGGCTTTTCCAGGAATTTCTCCATGTAAACAGTATCGTCGCCAAACACTGCCAGCGCCTCGGAGCGCGTGATCATCAGCGCGTTCGCCAGGGCCCCTTCGCTGTGAACGACGCGCATCCCGCGGCCTCCCCCCCCACTCGCTGCCTTGATGATCACCGGGTACCCGATTCCCCGCGCCAGCGCCAGGCCTTCCGCCGGATCATTGCCGAGCGGCTCGTTCGAACCGGGCACGCAGGGAATATTCGCCTTTTGCATCAGCCGTCGCGCGGAAATCTTATCTCCCATCAGGCGAATGCTTTCGGGTCCAGGCCCAATGAAGATGAATCCGCTCGATTCGACCTGTTCAGCAAAATTCGCCTGCTCGGAAAGAAACCCGTAGCCTGGGTGGATCGCCACCGCGTCGGTCAATTCAGCCGCACTAATGATCGCGGGAATGTTCAAATAGCTGTGCTGTGACTGGGCGGGACCGATGCAAACCGATTCGTCGGCAAGCTTTACATGCTTCAGGTCCACGTCTGCTTCGGAATGCACCGCGACGGTCTTGATGCCCAGTTCTTTGCACGCGCGCAGGATACGCAACGCGATTTCCCCGCGGTTGGCAATAACAATCTTGTCCAGCATCACATCGCGGCTGCGTGCCGCCTGCCTATGAGGACTTGCCGATGATGGCAACCGGCTGGCCAAATTCCACTGGGTCGTTACTCTCCACCAGGAATTTCTTCACAACCCCGGCAACGGGTGCTTCGATCTGGTTCATCATCTTCATCGCTTCGATAATGTATAGCGTTGCCCCTGCTTCTATGGTCTCGCCCACTTCTACAAACGGTGCAGAATCAGGAGCGGGGGCGCGGTAAAAAGTGCCAACCATCGGTGACTTGACGATTTCTTCATTGCCGCTGTCCGGTTCACCCTGGCTTTGGGAAGTCTTGTCGGGAGGTTGTACAACGATCCCCGGGGAGGCGATTGCGGCTTGTGGATCGGGAATGGCACCAGGGCCGCTATGGTGTGCCACAAACTGCGGCTGTTGCGGATGCACGGCGCGGCTGATGCGTACTGATTCATCCGCTTCATGTACCTCGATCTCCCCGACGCTGGACGCTTCGACCAACTCGATCAGTTTTTTGATTTTCCTCAGATCCACCCCGTTATTTTCTCCCGTATTCCAAAGCCGCCATGGTCGCAAGCTCATAGCCCCGGGCACCGAAACCTGAAATGACGCCGACAGCGATGTCGGATAAATAAGAATGCCGCCGAAAGGCTTCGCGGGCAAAGATGTTGGACAGATGCAACTCGATGAATGGCTTGGACACGCTCAACAGTGCGTCTCGCAGCGCAATGCTCGTGTGGGTAAGCGCCCCAGGGTTGATGATGATGACACGGGTGCCGTCGTCAAGCGTTTGGTGGATGCGCTCGATCAGCACTGCTTCGTCATTGGACTGCAGATGAGCGAGCCTTGCCGCGCTTTCCTCGGCAACGCGTTGCGCCCGTGCGACGACATCATGCAGCGTTTCCTCGCCATACACTTCCGGTTCACGGCGTCCAAGCAGGTTCAGGTTGGGGCCGTTTAACAACAGAATCTGAAACATATCTTTAGCCTGCCGGATAGATGCGAAGTCGGCAAATTCCAAACTTTACGAGATTTTATCAGGTTTTAGCCGACGATCAATGAGAACGGATGGCTCGATGAAACCCACCCAACAATCCATCAATCCACGGGAGCCACCCCATCGGGCTTGCCGATCGAGTCTGGGGCATATTCCGGGAACATCTCGAAATAGACCCAGTCTTTCTCGTAAACGTAGCGCAGCAACTCGGCGTCATAGAAATCCTGCCACTTTTTCTTGCTGGCAGGGGAAGTGTTTTCCATGCTCTGCGTAAGGATAAATTCTATTTTCTCCGCAGGATAGCCCATCTCAAGCAGGAATCGATGCAACTCGTGGTTCAGGTTTTCCATATGCAGCACCCGCACTCGCTTGAACCAGTCCCTGTATCCTCCGCCCTTGAAAAAGGCGGTAAATTCGTCGGTGGGCATCTCCATGATTTCCCGGGGATTGGGTGCAGCAAAAAAAATCAATTGTAGCGAAGAAAAACCGATGTCATGCTGCCTCTCAAGACCCGGGAAGTATTCCTCGCACCGCCTTCTGAACTTGCGCGTTTGCATTTCCATCAAGTACTCCCGGAACGAGCACATATCCCGGGTCAATCCTCTGCCAGGTACGGTTCGATTGATTTCAGTGTTGTAGTAATAAGCCGACAGATAGCGGGCAAAGGGATTTCGCACCGTGAGCAAAATCGGCTTCTGTCCCTCCCGGTTCGATAAAAACCAGTCGGGTAGCTGATGAAAACTTCCATGGTTCCACCGAAAATGCGAAAGGATTTGAGGGTTGTGCTTGGCTAACATGCAAACCAGGAAAGGAAACTTTTCCCCCGCCGGCAAAGCATTTTCGGAAAAAACGATGGAGCGCTCCCGGTTGCGCGTAAAACGGAATCTACGCTGGGGGTTGCTGCAGAGGAGTAGAAAAGCCTTCGTGTAGCGGCTGATCACCCCGGGCGGAGTGCCGGGACAGACTTGATTGAGGACCTTGCGCACAAAATTTCCGCCGGTTTTCTGGAAATGCACGAAAATAAATCTTGGAGTAATAATCATGGGGCTTGAGTCCATGGCTCTGGATCGGGCCTCCATGCCTCTCTGTGGGTCCTCGCAACGACCCAGGCCTCCACGCGCGCGACGCCTGCCTTGTGTAGCAAGCGGGCAGCCTCCCTGACCGTTGCCCCCGTCGT
Source organism: Candidatus Oxydemutatoraceae bacterium (assembly GCA_965226235.1). Taxonomy (GTDB): domain Bacteria; phylum Pseudomonadota; class Gammaproteobacteria; order Poriferisulfidales; family Oxydemutatoraceae; genus CAYFZO01. The sequence goes on from OZ245335.1 coordinate 1,428,102, forward strand.
CATGACATCATCGACGATCGTTACAAACTGTGCCCGCGGCAACTTGCGCACGGAGATCGTTCCTCGTGGATTTCGGCAGCGGCGCAAAGCAGGTAATGCCGTCTGAGGCACGCAGGCACCTGTTCTTTCCAGACACGCGTGGTAAAACGGCACGCGCAGGTGACGCGACAGGGTGCGGGTAATTTCCATAGCCTGATTGAAGCCGCGTTGCTGCAGGTGCTCACGATGCGTAGGAACCGGTATAAAGCAATCAGGCAAGGAAATCGCGGCATCTTTGGCGCGCGCTGCCAGCAACTTGCCAAGAATCCGTGCACAATACAAATGTTTACCGAATTTCAACTCGTGAATTATAGCATCGACCGGCGGAGCATAAAGGAACGCGGCAAACGTGCGGTCAAACGCCGGAGGGTGGGCGATACAACTGCCGCAAATCGCCCGTGGAGCACTGCCCGCAGGCAAGCAATCGGCACATGAAAAACAGACATTGTCCGGCACCGGCAGGGTGGCAAGGCAGGCATCGCAAAGATCGCTTTCCGGGTTACCCGGGTCCTGGCAGACCAGGCAGGTCGGGGGAAAGAGCCACGACACGATCCTGCTCCCGCAGGATGGCTTGGTGGGGGGGCGCCTTGAAACTGACACGTCGGCAACTCTCCTGTAAACTAGAGGCGCTTTTGCCACTTGAAATGCTTTACAAGCTTCTCCCGATGCCCTCTACCACTGCTCGACCCATTCGCCACGACTGGAAGCGTGACGAGATACTTGCCTTGCTTGGCTTGCCTTTTCATGACCTCCTGTACAGCGCCCACAAAACCCATCGCGATTTTCACGACCCCGCGCGCATCCAGACCAGTTCCCTGCTTTCGATCAAGACCGGCTCGTGTCCGGAGGACTGCGCCTATTGCCCACAAAGCGCGCACCATAATACTGGCTTGGAAAGGGGCAGCCTGATGCCGCTTGAACAAGTGGTCGCCGCTGCCGTGCAGGCGAAGCGACAAGGCGCCGAACGCTTCTGCATGGGCGCGGCATGGCGCAAACCCAGTGAAAAAGACCTCCGGCAGGTAGCTGAAATGATCCGTGCCGTCAAGCGGCTCGGGCTTGAAACCTGCGTTACGCTAGGCATGCTCGATGCTGCTCAGGCGCGACACCTGAAGACTGCCGGGCTCGATTTTTACAACCACAACCTTGATACTTCCCCGGAGTTTTATGGGACGATCATCACCACCAGGGTATATCAGGACCGTCTCGACACACTGGAAAACGTACGACGGGCGGGTATCAAGGTATGTGCCGGCGGCATCCTCGGCATGGGCGAGTCACGTGAAGACCGTGCCGGCTTGCTGGAACAACTGGCCAACCAGCCTGGTCATCCTGAGTCGGTGCCGATCAACCTGCTCGTTCGGGTGGAGGGAACGCCGCTGGAGCGGCTACCCGACTTTGACCCGATCGAGTTCGTCCGGGTCATCGCTACCGCCAGGATTCTGATGCCAAAATCCTGGCTACGTCTTTCTGCAGGGCGCGAAGAGATGTCTGACGAAATGCAGGCGTTATGTTTTTTTGCTGGTGCCAATTCGATTTTCTGGGGGAACCAGCTACTAACGACAGCCAATGCCTCGACACAGCATGACCATGATCTGCTGTCACGGCTGGGGCTTGAACCCGGTGAGAAACAATCAGTCAGCTACAGGCTTTCTTGACGATATTCGCCAGCGGCTGGAAAGTAAGCGTCGGCAGGGAACCTACCGTGTCCGCCATGCCAGCACGGGAAAAACACAACCTCACCGTGTTTGCTCCGGACAGAAAGTATTGTCTTTTTGCAGCAACGATTACCTGGGGCTCGCCTCGGACGCGCGGGTCATCGCAGCCTTCTGCCACGGGGCTGAAACCTTCGGCGTCGGCACTGGCGCAGCTTGCCTGATCAACGGGTATACAAGCGCGCACCGTCAACTGGAAGAAAAGCTTGCCGACTTCACTGGGCGTGACAAAGCGCTTTTGTTTTCAACCGGCTATATGGCGAACCTCGGGGTCGGATATGCGCTGGCCGGCAGCCATACCTTCAGAGACAGATGCGTGTTCGAGGATCGGCTCAACCACGCCTCGCTGATAGACGCGGCTGCGTTCTCGCGGACGCGGCTGAGGCGCTATGCACATGCGGACCCTCGCTCGCTGCAACGAATGCTGCACCAGGAGAGTGACGGAGCCGCGGCTTTGGTTGCCAGCGATGCCGTGTTCAGCATGGATGGCGACATCGCCCCCCTCGCGGATCTTGCAGCAACCTGTAAAGCGCACGGTGCGATCCTGCTCGCAGACGACGCGCATGGCTTCGGCGTTGCTGGCGCACGCGGTGCCGGGACACTTGAGCAGCAAGGGCTGTCGCAGGGTGACGTACCGCTGTTGGTGGCAACCTTTGGAAAGGCCTGTGGTACCTTCGGTGCTTTCGTCGCGGGCAGTGAAGAGCTAATCGAGTGGTTGATCCAGGAGGCACGCACCTACATTTATACGACGGCGCCGCCACCGGCTATCGCCTGCGCGACGCTGGAAAGCCTGCGGATCATCGAACACGAAGGCTGGCGACGTACCAGGCTGCATGACAACATCGCTCACTTTCGGCGGTTGGCGCAGGACGCCGGCCTGCGAATTTCGGCGTCATCGACCCCCATACAACCGTTGATCCTGGGTTCGGCAACGACGGCACTGGCACTGAGCGCGGCATTGGCAAAATCCGGCTTGCAGGTGGTTGCCATACGTCCTCCAAGCGTTCCCCAAGGCACTTCACGATTACGTATCACCTTGTCGAGCGCACATTCGCGCCATGAGATCGAGCGGCTGATCGACACCCTGGAAGCCCAGATGCGCCGCGCAAGGGCCAACGACCCTGTGCCATAAACAACGTTGCCATGACCAATAGAAAATCCCTGCAGCAGCTAAAACACCGGGTGCTGCTTGTCTACAAGGCGCTTTACTACGGTTATTTCGGTTGTGCCCCGGCGTTGCGCTGGAAAAGATGCCTGCCCGGTATCGACGACCATCAAATCCTGCTGGTGAAAAGCGACGGCAACTGCCTTGCCTACCACCCGATTCCCAAAACCGGGTGCACGACGGTCAAATTTCTACTCCTCGACGCCATAGGTTCTCCTTTGCCTGCAGACGCAGAGGAAGTGCACAGCATGACCGAGTGCTCCGTCACCCCTGAAAATTCCGACAATCATCTGGTCGCTGCACGAATGTTTGAAAATGGCTTCAAGCTGCTACCGGATCTGCCCGAATTCAAGCATGCGTTTCATTTTGCATTCGTCAGAAATCCTTGGTCGAGACTCGCCTCGTGTTATACCAACAAAGTCCTCGACAAACGCCCGCGCCGATTCTCCGAGTTCAAATATCTTTACCCCGGGATCAGGTTCGAACGGATGACGTTTCCTGATTTTGTGCGTTTCGTCTGCCGTGTTCCGGACGACTTGTGCGAACCGCATTTCAGACCCCAGTACCGGTTCATCGACCGCGGTGCCATCGACTTTATCGGGCAGACGGAGCATTTTGCCGATGACCTTGCTGTTATCATCCGTCGTGCCGGTCTCGACCAGCGCTTGCTCAAATGGGCACAGACAAAAATCAACCTGACACAAACGTCCCCCCGTGGCTATGTGGACCTTTACACTGCAAAAACCCGTGATCTGGTTGCACGCAAGTATGCAAAGGATATTGACTGGTTCGGTTACCGGTTCGGTGACTGATGCGATGAGCAGACAACAACGCACCCCCCGGAGGTGGCACCCTGGCCGGTAACTGCTGTTCGGGCCGTCTGGCATCTTTGCAGAGCCCACCGTGAGCGAAGGCGACGTCCGCTACCCTGCGCTGATCGCAGGCCCGCTGCTGGGCGCGCTGGTGTATGGGGTGCTGCCGGAACACTTCATCGCGCCGGATGGCGCCCCCGCCGCACTCGCCCCTGCGGCGAAAGCAACCATTGCGATCATCGTCTGGATGGCGGTGTGGTGGTTTACCGAAGCAGTACATATCGCCGTCACTTCCCTGTTGCCGCTGGTATTGTTTCCATTAACCGGCGTAGCCGATATCAAGACAACGGCGGGCGCTTATGCCTCGGATCTGATCTTTCTGTTTATTGGCGGTTTCATCCTGGGGATGTCCATCCATCGCTGGCATCTGGACAAGCGCATTGCGCTGGCGGTTCTGCTCATGGTAGGGGAAAAGCCACAGAACATCGTTGCGGGCTTTATGCTGGTAGCCGCCTTCCTGAGTGCTTTCATATCCAATACGGCGACCACGGTGATGTTGCTCCCCATCGCTTTGAGCGTGCTGTCTTTGCGCCGCCCGACCCATTCCACAGTCCAGCCTCCTTCGACCACGGACGATTTCCCGACGTGCCTGCTGATCGCTACTGCTTACGCAGCAAGCCTGGGAGGTATATCCACCATAATCGGCACGGCGCCGAACGTGTTCACCGTGAATTTCATTCAAAATATGCCAGCCACGGAAGCGGTCGAGATTTCATTCGTTGGCTGGATGAAAATGGCACTTCCTGTCAGCCTGACCCTGCTGGTTGCCTGCTGGTTGCTGCTCACGCGCTTTGTCTTCCGGCTGGATCGGCAACCGTCCGGCATCCAGCGCAAGCAACTGCTGGAACAGTACCGTGCCCTTGGGCCGATGCGTGCCGGTGAATGGATCAGCCTGGGCGTGTTTACGCTGGCGGCGACACTGTGGATAGCGCGGCCGGCGATCAGCCAGCTTGCTATTGAAATTGCCGGCATTTCCTATTCGCCGCTTTCCGGCCTGTCCGACGCAGGCATCGCCATGTTCGCCGCGCTACTGCTGTTTGTGCTGCCCGCAGGCAATAAGCAGGCGGCAATGGATTGGCAAACTGCCACGCGTTTACCCTGGGGGGTCATTATCCTGCTTGGGGGAGGCTTTGCGCTGGCACAAGCGGTCAAAAGCAATGGTATCGACCTGTTGCTTGGGAACCAGGTTGCCGGTCTGGCACACTTGCCCGATTTCGCCGTGTTGCTGTTGCTGGTGGCCGTGGTCGTATTCCTGACCGAATTCACGTCGAATACAGCAACGACCGCGGTATTGATCCCCGCGTTCGCTGCGTTTGCTCCATCGTTCGATCTTCCTCCGTTGTTGTTATTGATCCCGGCAACTTTCGCTGCCAGTTGTGCATTCATGATGCCGATCGCAACCCCGCCGAACGCGGTAGTATTCGGCTCCGGGCAGATACGTATCCCGCAGATGGTTCGTGCCGGTTTCTGGATGAACCTGATCGCGATTGGTTTGATCACGTGTATTTCCTGGCTGTGGATCGCATGAAGATGAATGTCTGCAAGCAACGTTGCAACTGCGCCTTACAGGAAGATTCTGTGGGTTACGAGGAGGACCTGCTGCTCGAAGACCTGCGGCTGTTCAACCAGCGCCTGTTCAATTATCTCGATTGCTACAACGGACAGCGACCGCACCAAGTAATCAATTACCGAACACCCTGCCAGATGCTCGCCCAACGCCTGCCACGTTTGTCCCATATGTGGTGGCTCATGCATCATACACATCTCTCAAAATCGGGGCTCTTGCAGGATATTTGCGCCGAAGTTTCACGGCTCTGGTTATTGATAAGCAACAGGGCGAACAGTCCCAACCGGGTTCTTGTCGAGATGCGCGCGGCTTCCGCGTAGCGGTGGCAATCGATGGTGAGAGAGGACCCGGTAGCGCCAGTGAAAAAATCGGCAGCGGCGCGGCAGCATCACGGATGTATGCAAGCCGAATGACAGCGCGCGATGGCGCCACCCGAGGAAACAGGACCACAACATGACCGGCGACGACAGGCTTGCAGCGTTTGACACGAAGACGGACCAGCCGGTGACCATCGTGTTCGGCACGTTCAACTACCGCAAAATGATAGAAAAGTGGATCTCCGCCGTGCGCAAGCTCGGGTATGACGGCTGGCGCATCGTGTGCATGGATCGTGAACTGGTGCGATGGCTCGAAGAGCGCGGCGATGGCGCGCAGGCCGTAGATTACTACGCAGTGCTGCCGGATGCGCCGCGGCACGACTTCGGGACGTTGTCGCGCGGAGAACTGATGCGTGCGCTGATGCCGTTGCGGACACGCCTGTTTCTGCATCTGGCGAAGGCTGGCCACGACTTTCTGCACAGTGACGCGGATGCGTTCTGGATTCAGGACCCGCGGCCGTACCTGGCGCAGCATCGCGAATACGATCTGCTGATGTCGCAGGGCGTAACATGTCCATTCGGACATTACCAGCGTTTCGGCTTCGTGGTGTGTGCAGGATTCTTCGTTTGCCGCGCGAACGCGCGTACCCGCGCATACTTCGAGCGGATTGAGGCACTCGTGAATCAGCAGCCGCTGGATCAGCAACGCATGAACCTGCTACTGGAGCACGATCGGGAAGGTCGCTGGGAGGTCCACCGACCGGTGCTCCGCAAGCGTCGTCTCCAGACATTTTCCCGACGAGTTATCTGTATGTGGCAACGCTTGATAGACTATTCATCGATCCTACGGACGTTCGTTTCTCGTCTCAAGCAATTTTATTCGCCGGGAGTTGGCCGGAAAACCCACCGATCGGCACTACGCAAGCACAAGGATAAAGGATGGCAACCGGCGGCTGCAGGACTTTACTCCCCTCGCCTGCGTTGGGGATGGATGGACGTGCGGGCATTGGCGGGGATATTGGCAAAGGCGCGCGGCAGAGGCTTGACGATGGGCCTGCTCCCGACACATAAGTGTGTCATCACGAGCGAATCGGTGATCCGGGGTCGGTTCAGCGATGGCTTGACGGTGGGCGTGATCCCGATGCACCTCGTTACCCGGATACGCGTTATGCCCAGAGACCGCTCCCTGGTTGTGCACTAGACGCGGAAACAGCAATGACGAAGCGCCTGATCGTGCATGTGGGCCTGTGCAAGACGGGATCGACGGGATCGACGTCAATCCAGCGAATGTTGTTCTCGTGCCGAAACAGGCTACGTGCCGATGGAGTACATGTGCCCGAGACGGGCATAAAAGAAAGGGGCAGCCATCTGTCTCACCGGAGGTTAATATCAGCTCAGACGCTCAATTGGAAGCATAAAAAGGCTAAAAAGGCACTGTGGAAACAACTTGAAAAAGAGATCGCGGTTACCGATGCACAGACCTTTGTGGTGTCTGCGGAGGACCTGACATCGCCGGGGTTTCGCGTCACGAGTGCCGAGCTGTTGGCAGAACTCGCTGCGCGCGCAGACGTAGAAGTGGATGTCGTGGGCTTCGTGAGGCCACAATGGCAACTTCTGGAATCAGAGTACTCGCAGCGGGTGGGGAACGGACGGGAGAGAGGAACGTTCTCGCAATTCGTCGGAAAGATGCTTGACGCAGGTGAAAAGACGATCCTCGACTACCGCGTGGTGTTCGCGCCCTGCCGGGCTCGGTTTGGAGACCGCGTCAGGATTTTCCCGCTGGAAACAACCCAGAATCTGATCGTGCGCTTTCTGACCTTTGTGGGCATAGAGGCTACTGCGATAGAGGAGCATTGGGAGAAACTGCACGTCAACAAGCGGCGGGGGGCGAAGGTGCTTGAGCTCCACCGTTGCGTGTGGGGCCGACTTTATGACGCACGACAGCCACCACGCCGCGCGCTTCGCGGAATTGGTCCAAACCGTGTTTCCGGAGCGCACCGTGCAGGAAGAGCTTCTGTTGGAAGATCTACGTACATTCAACCAGCACCTGCCCCGTTTGTCCCATATGTGGTGGCGCAGTACAACACATTGTGAAAGAGAAACGTCTGGAATAAGCTTTGCCAACAGAGACACGCCCGGCTCCCTCGGGCAAGCACATCAAATAACGCGGCAATGGAGGTCGGCAACAAGCATCACTGACCGCAACTGATCTGTTCGCCGACGGTTGTTTTATACTACAGGGCATTGGTTCCACGGCTATGTAGCTCAGTCGGTTAGAGCGCAGCACTCATAATGCTGAAGTCGCTGGTTCAACAGCCATAGCCACCACCTAAGGTCGCGTGGCAGTTGCAGCAGGCGGGTAGCATTGTGCTGATATGCCGCAGTCGCCTATGACCCTCATTCCACATTTCACCGATAGCATCAACGCGGTCGCGTGGAGGATTCCAATGGTCGCCGCCATCATTGGCGTCGGACTGTTCCTGATGTTTCGACTGGCTTGGATGCCACTCAAGAAAATCGGCTATGGCCTGTGTCAACTCTGGCTTGGGCGTCATTCCGAGGGGGTCGGAGACATCAGCGCATTCAGGGCTTTGATACCGGGAATATCGTAGGGGTCGCTACCGCGATTTCCATCGGTGGGCCCGGCGCCTTGTTCTGGATGTGGATCACCGCATTGGTCGGCATGGCAACCAAGTACTCCGAAGCCGTCTGTGCCGTTAAGTACCGGGAAACCGATGTGTGCGGGAGCCAGATCGGGGGGGGCGATGTATTACATCAAGAACGGGTTGAGCAAACGATGGCACTGGCTCGCTTTCCTGTTCGCGCTGTTCGGCGCGATCGCAGCCTTCGGCATCGGCAACAGGGTGCAATCCAATTCAATCGCAGACGCGGCAGACGATTTCGGGGTGCCCCCGCTTGCCACTTCCGTCGTCCTGGTTGTCCTGGTCTCGCTTTCCCTGCTTGGCGGTATCAGAAGTATCTCCGCATGGGCAAGCAAACTGGTACCGTTGATGGCGACCCTGTACGTGAGTGCAGGCCTTGTCGTGCTACTGTTCAACGCGACCGAAATCCCATCGGCACTCGCTCTGATTGTCACGAGTGCGTTTACCGGAAACGCTGCGACCGGGGGCTTCGCCGGCGCGACGCTCATAATGGCAATCCAGTTCGGGGTGGCACAAGGGTCTCCAATGAAGCAGGGCTCGGTAGCGCACCCATTGCTCACGCTGCCGCCAAAACCGATAACCCGGTACGGCAAGGGTCCATTGCCATGCTTGGCACCTTTATCGACGCCATCATCGTGTGCTCGGTGACCGGTCTGGTCATCATCACCACGGGAGCATGGACAAGCGATGAAACGGGGGCTGACCTGACGGCCATGGCGTTTTCCTCCCCACTGCCCCTGGGTCATTACATCGTCAGTAGCGGACTGGTGATCTTTGCCTTCACAACGATCCTTGGCTGGAGTTACTACGGTGAAAAATGCTGGCAGTTTATCTTCGGTATCGACCGGGTTTTCATCTACCGCGTGATCTGGGTTTTGGCGGTGTTCATAGGCCCGTGGGCCTTGACCTGGGATAGCGGCACCAAGGCCGGTATCACGTTGGTCTGGATCATCGCGGACACACTGAACGCCTTCATGGCGCTACCCAACCTCATCGCGTTGGCACTGCTTTCCCCGATCATAGTCAAGCTGACAAAAGCGTACTGGGACAACGTGGATCAAACGAAGCCAGGTAAGGTCACGGAGGGAAACCGACCGTCCCCCAGATCATTTACCGATACAAAAGCGGGAAAAAATATGCCCGAGCAATGCTTCGGTTGACTGCTCCCCCAGGATAGCCCCGAGCGCGCTTCGCGCCCGTCGCAACTCTTCTGCTATCAATTCGAACGCGTTGGCGGCATGATGCTGTGCTGCGAGCCGGACGGCGCACGCCGCCTCCTGCAGTGCCACCAGGTGGCGTCTGCGTGCAATGATCGCATCGTCGGCGTCTGCCACGATATCGACGCCGCTCAGGCAAACGGCAATATGCGTCGCCAACGCGTCGATACCCAGCCCGGTTTTTGCTGAAACACACCAGCGGCCAGACAATCCGGCCTGCTCAACCAGATCCTGCTTGTTATAAACAATCACCCACGGCACCCCTCGTTTCCCCAACTCCGCTTGCAGCGCGCTCTCAACTTCACCAACGCCATCGCGCACATCGACGACCAGTAGCACCAGGTCTGCGCTGCAGCACGCCGCCCGAGCGCGCTCGACCCCTTCCTGCTCGATTTCATCCGCGGATTCGCGCAGGCCGGCCGTGTCCAGAACCCGCACCGGCAGGCGGCCAATGAGCACATCGCGTTTCAAAACATCACGGGTGGTTCCGGCGGTCGCGCTGACAATCGCCTCATCGCATCCGGCGAGCCGATTCAGCAAGCTTGATTTGCCGACATTGGGTCTGCCGGCAATAACGATTTCCCCCCCGGCAAACAACCGGGCACCCTGCGTGGCACGGTGCTGCAACCTGCCGATCCGTGCCGAGATGTCGCCCAGCGCCGCGCCGACCTCGTCGCGCGATACAAACGTGATGTCTTCATCCGAAAAATCCAACGCCGCCTCGACCTGTGCCTGCAATCCGGCGAGCGCGTCACCGATTTCGGAAATCCGCATGGAGAATTCACCTCGCACCGATCGCTGAGCACAACGCGCGGCGGCAGCGTCGGCGCTGTCAATCAAATCAGCAACGGCTTCAAGCTGCGCCAGATCGTACTTGCCGTTCAAAAACGCGCGGCGGCTAAACTCCCCGGGCCCTGCCGGACGCGCGCCAAGCGCACTGATTCTTGCTACCAGACGATCCAGCACGACCGGGCTACCGTGTGCGTACAACTCCAGGGTGTCCTCTCCGGTAAAGCTCGCGGGTGCCTTGAAAACCACAGCAAGGCCTGCGTCGATGGTTTCTCCGTCCGCGCCACGAAACCGGCGGAAAGCCGCCTGCCGCAGCGACGGCAGCCTGCCGAGCAATGCTTTCGCTATCTCGGTCACCCCTGGCCCACTGGCGCGCACAACCCCCAGCGCACCTCGCCCCGGCGGTGTCGAGATGGCAACGATGGTGTCTCCCGCGCCGATCACGCCGTCTTTGCTGGTTGACCCAGCACTCGGCGTGTAATCACCCACTGCTGGGAAATCGAGAGCACATTGTTGACCACCCAATAGAGCACGAGTCCCGCCGGGAAAAAGGCAAAGAAAACGGTAAACACGACCGGCAAAAGCATCATCAGCCTTGCCTGCATCGGATCAGGCGGCGTCGGATTGAGTTTGTTCTGAGCGACCATGCTTGCCCCCATCAGCAACGGCAACACAAAATACGGATCGCGCACCGACAGATCATGAATCCAGAGTATGAACGGCGCCTGGCGCAGTTCAACGCTCTCAAGCAACACCCAGTACAACGCAATGAACACCGGCACCTGCACCAGGATCGGCAAGCACCCCCCCAGCGGGTTTACTTTCTCCTTCCGGTACAGGTTCATCATTTCCTCGCTCAGCCGCGAACGATCATCCTTGTAGCGTTCGCGCAGTGCCACCATTCGCGGCTGAAACCTGCGCATTTTCGCCATGGAGCGGTAGCTGGCTTCAGACAACTTGTAGAACACCAGCTTGATAATCAACGTCAAGACCACGATCGCCCAGCCCCAATTACCCAACACCGTGTGAATTCTGCTGAGCAACCAGAACAGCGGCTTCGAAATTACCGTGAAAATGCCGTAATCGGTTGTCAGCTCAAGCCCCGGCGCCGTCTCGCTCAAGCGGGCCTGCAGCTTGGGCCCGAGATAGGCCCGCATCGAGAATTGGTCCTCCGTGCCCGGCGCGACCACGCGCGGCGGCGAACGCAAACCGATCAGGTATTGCTCCTGTCCCAGTTCCCGAATGGCCTTCGTGTAGTAATCATTTTCTGTCCCTCGGTCGGGAATCAGAGCACTGACAAAATAATGCTGTAGCATGGCGGCCCACCCCCCTGTAATCGCTTTGGAAAGCACTGGCCCCTCGGTAATTTCATCGAACGCCACCTTGTTGTATTTGCCGTCGTAATAAGCGGCGCCCGTGAAGGTATAGAGCAGTGGCGACCCTGCATCTTTCGGCATGGAACGTCGCAACTGAGCGTACTGCCGGCCCACCCAGACATCGCCACCACGGTTGATGACCTTGTGCTCGATCTCGATGAGGTAACTGCCTCGTCGCAAAATGTATGTTTTCTCTACGCTGATGCCTCCATCACCCTGCCACAGCAACGGAACCCGTAAAACCTCTTCTCCCGAAACCATTTCATATAGCGCACGGTCACTGCGGTACGCCTCATGGTGCGACGGTGCGCGCAGCTTTGGATCCCCGCCTCCGCCGATGTGATCGTGCAACAAACCACTTTGCAGCCAATAGAGATCAGGCTTGTCACTGAGCAGGCGAAAGGCCTGGTCCGGAAGATCGACGGCAACCGGCACCTTGAGCAGATCTACCCCGCGGATGTCGCCACCCTGCAAACCCAGTTCGACACGCAACAAATCGGTAACGACGACAACCCGTTCTCCTGAGAAGTAGCCGGGCTCGCTGGAGGACGACTCACTCGGAACAGCCAGCGCCTCACCTTTATCAGGAACTGGAACGTCCCCCCAATCATCCGCCGCCGATGGCTGGGTTCGAGGCTGTGTTTGCACGCTCGGTGGCTGTACCGCCTGCACATCCTCTTTCCTGTTCCATTCAACCCAGCGCTCCCACAGCAATAGCGAAACAAACGCCAGGGAAACGTACAGGAAGAGGCGCGCACTAGCCATTCTCTCTCACCGAGCCAGAAGAAATTCCGGTCCAGATCTGTAATAGCTGCCTGCGTATTTCTTTGGACGACACCCCGGTAAACGATACCTTCTCGCGATTGTGCCGGGTGGCGCAGGCAAAGACGAAATCCATCGGGGGTAACGCCGACTGCTGCCTGAACGTCTCTCTTATTCTACGCTTTATCCAGTTCCGATCCACCGCTTTCCTGGCAAATTTGCGGGAAATCGCAATGCCTAGCCGCGCATGCCCCTGGTGGTTGTCGCACCGATAGACACGGAACAGGGAAGTCCGGATCGCCGGGTAGTCGTGCTTCGCGGCAAAAGCCACTTTGAATTCACCGGTATGGTGCAAGCGAAAGCGCCACCCAAAAGGAGCTCGGTGCGTGGCTATCTTGGCGTTCCCGAACCGGCGGCGGCACTTCTTCCGGCCAAAGCTCAGGAAGCAAGCCGGCTACGGCCTTTGCGGCGGCGAGCACTGAGAATTGCGCGCCCTGCGGCGGTTCTCATTCGCGCACGGAATCCATGCCGGCGCTTGCGCTTGATATTGCTTGGCTGGAATGTACGTTTCATCCTGCAGCACCCAAAGTGGCTGTGATGTCATAAGCTGGCCTGACACCCCCGGATGCCTGGCACCCACGGATGCAAGAGGGAAAAGAGTACCTCACTTTCTACACCGAGGTCAATTTGATGTATGCCCACCCGCCTGGGAGGCCGTCTTGTTGGACCGGACGGGTGTTGTCGGTGCGATGCATGCGTCGCCCTTGCTTCTGCGCGCATTTGGGGCCGAACAAACGGACATCTTGCCAGATACCTGCTCGACACGGGTCACATTGTGTCCCATGATATGGTGGCCTCAAACATGCGCTTGACGCGTTTTCGAAAAAGTTGATAAAGTGATTCCATCGCCTGTCTTCCATATCCACGGTCAAGCGCCAGAACCAACCCCGGGAAAAGCACGGTGCAGTCACTTTGGCAACAATGCGTAAAAGAACTTGCAGTAATTCTGCCTGAAAACGAAATTGATACGTGGATACGCCCCCTTCAGGCAAGACAGGACGACAACGGTCGACTATGTTTGTTCGCACCGAACCTGTTTGTCCTGGATTGGATTCGCAAGAACTGCCTTGAGAAGATTCGGGAAACACTGGCTCGGCTAAGTTCCAAAAGCATCTCCCTAAAGCTTGAAGTAGGCTCGCCTTCGACACAAAAAAACAATGTAAAACAAAGAAATAATGGATCCGCAACCAAGCCTGGCTCTGCCAGGGGTCTGAACGTTGAATATCGATTTGATCTGTTCGTCGAAGGAAAGTCAAACCAAATGGCGCGCGCCGCGGCTATTAATGTCGCAAACAACCCTACCAAATCCATCTTCAACCCACTCTTCCTTTACGGTGGTGTAGGCCTTGGCAAAACCCACTTGATGCACGCGATCGGCAATGAAGCCCTCCGGCAGAAGCCCGCGTTGAAGGTGACTTATATTCATGCCGAGCGCTTCGTCACTGAAATGGTCTCGGCAATCAGTTGCGGAAAAATGGCCCGCTTCAAGGAAACCTATCGCTCTGTCAATGTGTTGCTGATTGATGACGTTCACATGTTCGTAGGTAAAAAACAGACCCAGGAAGAGTTCTTTCACACTTTCAACGCGTTGCACGATACAGGCCAGCAGATCGTGCTCACCAGCGACCGCTATCCAAAGGATATAGAAGGCTTGGAAGATCGCCTCAAGTCCCGCTTCGGCTGGGGTCTCGCTCAAGCCATCAACCCTCCCGAGTTCGAAACACGTACAGCGATCCTGAAAAGCAAAGCGGAACAAATGAGGTACGAGCTTCCTGACGATGTCGCTTTCTTCATGGCCAGGCACCTGCGGTCCAATGTTCGGGAACTGGAAGGCGCATTGCGGCGGGTCGTTGCAGACTCTCGCTTTTCCGGGGAAAGTATCACGCTCGCTTCGACAAAAAATGCTCTGAAGGATTTGCTGAGCTCAAACCAGCGCCAAATGGCGATCGGGAACATCAAGGAAATTGTCGCCATGTTCTACCATTTACGCACTTCCGACCTGTCTTCAGTGCGGCGTACACGCTCGATCGTCAGACCCAGACAAATTGCAATGGCCCTGGCCAAGGAACTTACTTCGCACAGTCTGGCGGAAATCGGGCGGGCATTCGGCGGAAGAGATCACACAACGGTCCTGCACGCACATCGCAAAGTGACCGAACTGAAAAAACAGGACGCGCAGATAGAAAAAGACTACTCTTTTCTGCTTCGCACAATTCAGAGATAACATGGGTACACAACCTGTGGGAAAGCTGTGGATCATTTCACGACGCATCCTCATTCAACAGGCTATCCACTAGCAATACCTGCGAAATAAGATTGATAAACACATGTAAAACAAACAGTTAGAGCAGAAGAAGCAAATATGCACAGCCTCTACTACTAAAAAAGCATAAAATTAGTTTTATAGTACTTGTCAAACAAAGCAATACGTTCATGCAATTCACACTGGAAAATTCAATCCTTCGTTCAATCCTTCGCCCACTGCGTGGTTTGATTCAGGCAGATAACCGAATGATCCCGGCAACAGCCTTTCTTCATCTGCAACTACCTCAGGGGGAAACTGCTGAAACCTCGCTGATTGTGACGGCCAGCAACGCGAGCGTTGAAATAAGCCAGCGCGTGAACTCGGTCGACATCCAGGATCCTCATCCAGGAGAAGTGTTGCTATCTGCCAGGAAAACAGCGGTAATATCCGACAACGCCTACGAAGATGCAATATTTTCTTTTAACTGCTCCACCACTGCAGTCGAAATAAAGTCCGGGCATAGCAAATTTGAATTAGATGCCCTGGCACCAGAACAGTTTCCACACATGGAAGCAAATTCCAGCGAATGGGCCGATCTCAGCATGCGATCAAGTGATCTGCGCTACCTGATCACGCAAACAGAATACGCA
Organism: Candidatus Oxydemutatoraceae bacterium; assembly: GCA_965226235.1. GTDB lineage: Bacteria > Pseudomonadota > Gammaproteobacteria > Poriferisulfidales > Oxydemutatoraceae > CAYFZO01. The sequence goes on from OZ245335.1 coordinate 1,443,536, forward strand.
ATGTCAAAGACGAGTGACCCGAGAGACTATCTGAAAGGCATCCTGTTATCAGTGGAAGGCGAGAATATGGTCGCTGTAGCAACAGATGGACATCGCCTCGCTCAGTGCAGCATAAAGCACCAGGGGGAAAGTCCGGCGGGGAGACGTGCGGTTCTGCCAGCGCCTGCGATCAAGGAAATAAAAGGTATGGCGTCCCCCGATGGAGATGAGATGATCTCGATGCGGGTCGATGAAAAGCTTATTGTTGCTGAAACAGCTAACATAAAGATCATGGCGAAGGTCTATGAAGAAAAGAGATACCCTGACTACAACCGCGTTATGCCCAGTGATTTTGCTTATACGGTTGCGGTAGATAGCGAGGAATTACGAAGGGCCCTGGCAACCATGAAAGTGGTCGACAACGCACTCGCCGAGATTGAGATGGAAAAAGGGACTTTGAGAATCAAATCGAAGAGTAAGAGTAAGCAGGAGACAGTACAGATTGAGCAGGAGACAGACTATGCAGGAGAAAAGTTTCGTGTGGGGGTCAATCATGAATATCTGGCCCAGGTATTTGGCGTCATTGATTCCAAGGAAGCCATATTTCAATTTAAGGATGCTAATAGTGCGATGCTAATCACGGAAAAAGATGGTTGCAATGCCAGGCATGTAGTGATGCCACTGAGGATGTAATCAGGTTTCGCCTGAAGAGTATCCGGTCGGATGGGTGCGCCTCGGAGGGGCATCTGCACAGACATGGAGGGAAAGAGGCGCTTGAGTAGATGGTTTCACGTGAAACATACCTCATGCAACCCCGCGCCTGCTTCCTCTGTCCCCGCAGAAGATTAGCAACATCTTTCCCTGTTTCCCTAGAGGTGCTTGATTAGATGGTTTCACATGAAACATACCTCATGCAACCCCGTACCTGCTTCCTCTGTCCCCGCAGAACACCAGCAATGTCTTTCCCTGTTTTCTTGTCGGGTGGGGTATATCATTTGCATGTCTTTGGTGCGTCACCCAATCCGAACAGGGTACGTAAAAAATGGAAGATTGCAGCTATAGAATCCAGACAGGAAAGGGATGTCACAGGTGGAATGTTGAGGGTGTATCAGGCTGGTGATTACCTTCGAAGGTGTGCAAGAGCGGATCAATCAGGATGGGTGCCCTTGCACTAACACCAGTGGATATTTTCATGGGATAGCCGAGGGTCCGGGGTCTTGGGTAAGCCGGTTCCAGTGCCTCTCGGGCAGCATCCGATTGAAATATGAAAATAGCAGAATATAAGTGAAGTTATGGTATTTTAATGGAATTTAGCATCCGAAAAAGCGTTTTTAATTTTGCTTCGATAAATTGCTCGCGTGGTGAAGATGCACCAAACAAACCGGCCGTGCTTTTATTAGCTTCGTTGTATTCCTGGGTCAGGGGAAGAGAATGATCGCCATAACGCAGTGTCTAACCCATGTCTTGCTACGTATACCAAGAATGAAACGCTGGCATGACAATCTGGTAAACGAGGGTACCGTTGGCATATTTCCGACCCCGGGCAAGCTGTTGCGCCAGTTGTGGAAGGATCTGTGGGCAGTGGTCCGTATGCGGATGCGATCAATAACTCTTTTTTCCGAGGGAGTCGGAGTTTTTGTACGTACCGGCCGGCTGCCCCAGATAAAACTGTCTCGGAAGTTCATTATCACCTTGGTTGACATGCCACTATCGATGCAGTCTGCACAGCGCTGTATTGAATCGGCAAGCCGGCACGGCGAAGGGCGGCACCTGGAAATCATGCCTGCGATAGACAAGTTTCATTCCGAAGAGGTTTTCAGGAAACACGGTTTGATCTGGGACACGGAATACTCTGCTGTGACAAACTCTTTTGCCGGCATGGGGTGCTTTGCGTCCCATTACAAGCTGTGGTCCTACTGTGTTGAGGCAGGTACCCCGCTGGTCGTACTTGAGCACGACGTCGAATTTATTCGGCCCATTCCATCGCTACGTTTCCGGGACGTCATCGTCCTTGCAGAAGGAGGGAAACGTCCTTTTATCCTGGACAGCTTGCTGTCTTCTACGCAGGAAGCCGTCTACGTGGGCAGCCATCTGTATGGCACACATGCCTACGCGATTACCCCGGAGGGCGCTCAAAAGCTGATGGAGCAGGCACGGCGGCAGTTTTTACCGCCAGCAGACTGGTTTATACACAAGCGGCACATAGATGTCATTGCCTGCAGGGAACCTCCCCTACAGTTGGTTTCAAGGTTTTCTTCGATCGCTACCTGGAACAAGGATGTGCACGCTCCAAAAGTTTACGGGAAATGAAAAGGCTGCTTGCGGCACCGTTGCGCCTGCGGAGGAGAATGGCAAGCCAACCAGGATGCTGTCATCTCAAATGGGAGAAACGGCTTACGCTGCACCGAACACGCCACGAAAACGCCAGATTGCAGCAGGATGCCTTGCAGCGTTCGCTAACCACGAATCCAGCGGCTTCCTCCATTGTTAACACCTTCGGCGCCCCCCTGGCCACCGAGATTGCCGGTTGCGCGACAGATGGAGAAACAAGGGCCGCAACCTTGCATAATTTGCTTCGCACCAGCGCGTGTCGTCCTCGATAGGGGACACCAGATACGGCAACTCCTTATCTCGGCGGGATGCAGAGGATGGGGGCGGAATGTGCTTTCCGGCAGGGTGTCGGCGTGGTCCCTGCGGTAATTGACGAGGGGTCGCCACGTTATATACTGCCACCGAGTTTTGAAAACCGATGTACATGGTTGCCTGTCTTGTTTCATCCGATCCGTAAATTTATTGTGCGAAAGGCGCGGGAGCACCTCTGGTCCCCGGGGAGTCTGCTTGGTGCGCCTGCGGATATCGATAGGTACCAGGATCATGTCCAGCAGCAAAAATGGGATGTTTCCCGCAGGCTGTTTCTGATGTGGTGGCGAGCCAGGAAACTTTCCACGGCGGCAGGTTTCCCGCATGAGAAAGCACCCCCGGCAAGAAGGATTTTGGTTCCGGCTAACAGGTGGGTAGTGCTACAACCGTCCACAAACGAAGAGTTCTTGGCGTATACAAAGAAATACAAAGGGTATGAAGCGCTCGTAATGAGCAAAGAAGAAGCAAGGTCACTTCAGGAGAAATACATACTAAGCTGGAATATCCGTTATAAGGAAAAGAATCGTTCCCAAAGGGAGGTAATGCACTTTATGCTCCATATCAAGGCATGGGCGCATTGTCTGGAATCGGGAAAGTCGGTTCTGGTAAGCGAATATGGCAGCCCTCCTCTGACACGCGTACCTGCGGTCCGTTTCAAGCATCTGGCTGTGCTGATTGCGCAGAGGCAGACCACGCTACGGGAAAGGGATTTCCGGTTTCCGTTTATGGACACCCCTCTCTGTTATGCCATAACGCCTGACGGAGCGAACAGGCTGATTACAACCGCTGGGAGGATGTTGCTGCCGTCCTTCCATAGCTATATGGAGAAAATGTTCAAAAAACTCAGTGTGGTTTACTGGCCCCTTTTATCGCAACCAATCGACTATGAAGCCAGGGTCCTTATTGCCGGGAAAGCCCCCCATCCATTGCAGGAAGCCTTCTGGGATGGTGGTGATCCCAGCTAGGCATCGAGCATGATGGGCTTGGGAGCCGGGGTTGCGGTGCCTGGGGGCGCATCTGTATAAGGCCGGAAACAGATGGGTTATTTTAAAATTGGACAAAGGCGACATTACGGCTTTTGGCTAACACAAACAGCAACCTGTCCTCCTGATGATCAAAGGGGGTGATATAATCGCAACGGTTCTTAGGGGCGTCACTGAGGGCGTCACTTCAGATGAAGCTTGAACGAAGAGAATTTCTGGTCCTTGGTGCTGCGGTGAGCGCCTCCTGCGTGCTGCCTTTTGGCCTGTCGAAAGATGCGATTGCCTGGCCCAAAGATGTTTTTACGTCGACCGAATTACAGGAAACACTGGCGGATTTGTTGCAAGGTCAGAGCCCGATCGAAGGAAAGGTCTCACTTACCGTTCCAGGCATAGCCGAGAATGGGGGGCAGGTTCGCGTGTCCGTAGAAACCGATCTGCCTGATGTCGAGGCCATCAGCCTGTTAGTGGAGAAAAATCCGGTTCCCCTGACGTCCCAGTTCATTATGACCCTGCGTTCAAAACCTGAAATTGCGATCAACCTCAAGGTGAGAGAAACCTCCAGGGTCATTGCGCTGGTTAAGGCCGACGGCAAATTCTATATCGCGAGCAGCGAGGTGCGCGTCACTGCTGGCGGGTGTGGTTGAGAGGGGCGACGTGTCGGACTCCATCAGAATGCGGGCCAGCCTGAAGGACGATATTGTCGTGGTGAAAGCAATCATTCGGCATCCCATGGAGACCGGGCGGCGCCAGGATGCGGAGTCGGGTGAAACTGTCCCAGCGCATTTCATCCAGAAGGTGCAGGCCGAGTACAAGGACCAACAGATATTCCAAAGCTACTGGGGCACGGGCGTGTCAGCCAACCCATTTATTTCTTTCTCGTTTGAGGGAGGCAGCAAGGGTGAGCTTGTCAAATTGACCTGGGTGGATAACCAGGGGCAGTCCGGCTCGGCAGAGGTGGAGATTCAGTAGCAGTCGATTGAAACAGGATCTCCGATGCGTGGGTGTGCCCGGGGGCCTGGATGTTACACCGGGGAGGCGTATCCTGCGGGCAAGCCTTCACCAGCGGTGGCGGGCGCAGTAGATCGAGGCAACCAGGCGAATCGTATGCTGCCGGTTTTACACGCGCATTCAAAGGCGAGCGACATTGCTCCCGATCTCGCATCAGGCGCAACCTGCCCAAGTGTGACCTGTATTCTGTTGCATGGTCTCGGCGCGCAGGCCGACGACTTGCGCGGTATTGCCAGGGATCTCTCCCTGCCGAACGCCAACATAGAGTTCATTTTGCCGCAGGCGCCGACGAGATCGGTCACCCTCAATGGAGGAGCGGCCATGCCGGCGTGGTTTGATATTTTTTCCTCCCGCGGTTCGCGGCAGGACGGTCCCGGCATCCGGCGCGCCTGCGCCGAACTCGATGAGATCATCGCCGATCGACACCCCGTAACCACCACAGGGCAGTGTCGTGTTTTTGTCGGGGGATTCTCCCAGGGAGGTGCCGTCGCATTGCATTACGCGACCCGTTCGCCGAGGCTACTCGCTGGCGTGATCGCACTCTCGGGGTATTTGCCGCTCGCGGACGAGCTCGCGCAAGCCGCCACAGCAAGTGGGCGCGAGACACCCGTATTCCTGTCGCACGGCACCCGTGACAATGTCATTCCTATCGGTTACGCGGCTACGGCGCGCGATCTGCTCAGGCAGAACGGCTTTCGGGTTGCATGGCATGAATACCCCTTGGCGCACAGCGTCGACGCGCGGGTGCTCCGTGATCTGTCTGGCTGGATGGCAGACAGGCTCGGTGAGGTCAAGCCTGATAAGTCTCGAGGTAACGCCGGGCCGCGGTGATTTGTGTCCTCACTTGCGCCGGGGCGGTACCACCGTGGCAGTTGCGTAAAGCGACCGAGCCAGCCGGGCTCAGCAAGGGATACACATCGTCCCCAATCGTCGGGCACAGGGCTTGCAGGGCGGTCAGGTCCAGTTTCTCCAGCGTGCACCCGCGCTTGATCGCGGCCTGCACAATGCGCCCGGTGGCCTCGTGGGCGTCACGAAAGGGAATCCCCTTACCCACCAGGTAGTCCGCAAGGTCCGTTGCCGTGGCGTAGCCGGATGCGGCGACGGTTGCCATGCGTTGCCGGTTGACGCGTAGCGCGGCGATGGTCGCAGCCATAATCCGCACGCAGGCGAGCGTAGTGTCGACCGAATCGAAGACGGGCTCCTTGTCTTCCTGGTTGTCGCGGTTGTAAGCGAGGGGCTGCCCCTTCATCAACGTCAACAGGCTTACCAGGCTTCCAAAGACTCGTCCTGCTTTGCCGCGCACAAGTTCGGCGACGTCCGGGTTCTTTTTTTGCGGCATCAGGGAGGATCCCGTGCAGTAGGCGTCTGGGAGTTCGATGAAGTCAACCATTTGCGAGGCCCAAAGGACCAGTTCTTCGCCAAAGCGCGACAGGTGCGTCATCACCATGGAACAGGCGAAGCAGGTTTCGGCGACAAAGTCTCGGTCGCTGACAGCATCGAGCGAATTGTCGCTGATGCGATCGAACCCAAGCAGCCGTGCAGCGTATTCGCGGTCGACAGGGTACGTCGTGCCGGCAAGCGCCGCGGCGCCGAGCGGCATCACGTTGGTGCGTTTTCGTACCTCGGTGAGGCGGTCGCGGTCGCGCTTCAGCATTTCAAACCACGCCAGCATATGGTGCCCGAAGGTGACCGGTTGAGCGGTTTGCAGGTGAGTGAATCCAGGCATCACGGTGTCGGCTTCGCGGTCTGCGAGCTCGACCAATGCTGTTTGCAGCGCGTGGATCGCGGTGTGCAAAGTGTCCATTTTTTCGCGCAGGTAGAGCCGCATGTCGGTTGCGACCTGGTCGTTGCGCGAGCGCCCGGTGTGCAGTTTTTTGCCGATGTCTCCGATCAGTTCGATCAGTCGCGCCTCGATATTCATGTGCACGTCTTCCAGCGCTTGTGACCAGATGAACCTGCCGCCTTCGATTTCTTCCTTGATCGCTTCGAGCCCGGCGGCAATACTTCCCATTTCTTCGGCACTCAGCACATCGGCTTTTTCCAGTGTGCGTGCGTGCGCGACGGAGCCACGGATGTCACAGGCATAGAGGCGGCGGTCAAAGTGTACCGAGGCAGTGAATTCCTCGACTGCCGTAGCGGTTGCGTCGGCGAAACGCCCTTGCCATGGCTTGGGCTGCCCTTCGGGGCTGCGGGTTTTTTTCGTGGTTGATCCCATTTCCGGCCTGCCTTGGGTCAGTGAGACAGAATCTGGCTCAAAAACAGTTTCGTCCGTTCGTTTTTTGGCTCGCTGAAAAATGCATCCGGATGATTTTCCTCTATGATTTGCCCTTCGTCCATGAAAATTATGCGGTTGGCAATGGTGCGCGCGAACCCCATTTCGTGCGTCACACAGAGCATCGTCATGCCATCCTGCGCCAGTTTGACGACGACGTCCAGCACTTCCTTGATCATCTCCGGGTCCAGCGCGGAAGTCGGCTCATCGAACAACAGGATGCTTGGTTTCATGCACAGGGATCGCGCGATTGCCACGCGTTGCTGCTGCCCGCCGGACAGTTGCCCAGGGTACTTGTCTGCCTGCTCGGAGATCTTGACCCGCGCAAGGTAGCGTCGTGCCGTCTCTTCGGCTTCCTCTTTGGGCGTCTTGAGCACCCATATCGGGGCCATGGTCAGGTTTTGCAGCACGGTGAGGTGCGGGAACAGGTTGAACTGCTGAAAGACCATGCCGATTTCGCGCCGGATTTCCTCGATTCGCCGAATGTTGTCGGTCAACTCGGTACCGTTGACGATAATCTGTCCCTGCTGGTGTGTTTCAAGGTAATTCAAGCAGCGAATCAACGTGGATTTTCCGCTTCCCGAAGGTCCGCAGATCACAATGCGCTCTCCCTTGGCTACCTTGAGGTGGATGTCCTTCAGCGCATGAAATTTCCCGTACCATTTGTTGACGCCACGCATCTCGATGATCGGCGGGGAGGCTGTCATGATTCTGCGCGCCCGACTTCCAGCCTGCGTTCCAGCGACTGGCTGTAGCGGGACATACCAAAACAGAACATGAAGTACAGTAGCGCGGCGAAGACATACCCTTCAAAATCATACCCCGCCCATTCGGGAGATCGAGCTGCTGCCTGGGCTACGCCGAGCAGGTCGAACAGGCCAATAATGCCGACCAGCGTGGTGTCCTTGAACAGCGCGATAAACGTGTTGACTATGCCGGGGATCGATATTTTCAATGCCTGCGGCAGGATCACCAGCAGCGTTTTTTTCCAGTAGCCGCACCCCAGCGCATCCGCGGCTTCATGCTGACCTCGAGGGATTGCCTGAAGGCCGCCACGGATCGCTTCCGCCGTGTAAGCGGACTGGAAGAGCGTGATCGCGATCAGCGCGCGTGCCACCTTGTCAAAATCAATTTCCGAGGGGAAGAACAATGGCAACAGGTTGGATGCCATGAACAGCAACGTAATCAACGGTACCCCGCGAATCGTTTCTATGAAGGTGATACAGATCGCGCGGGCTATGGGCAAGTCCGAAGTACGACCCAGCGCCAGCAGGATGCCAAGCGGCAGGGCACCGGCGATGCCAATGGCGGCGAGCACGAAGGTCAGGATGAAGCCCCCCCAGCTATCGGTCTCGGCGACCGGCAACCCCAGCCACCCGCCATGCAGCAGCGCGTAGCCGACAAACGGGAACCCAACGACGAGGAATACGCCCAGGGGCAATTTCCACCGGAATCGGGGGACGAACAAGAGCCCGATTTGCACGGCAAAAAGCACCAGCACCAGTACCGGGCGCCAGACCTGGTCCGGGTTCGCTCCATAGAAAAGACCAAACATGATTTGCAGGAAGCGCACCTTGATGAAAGTCCAGCAAGCTCCCGGAAGATCCACGTTCTCGCCTGAAGAAAGCGGCGTTTCGCAACTACCGCGGTCGTTGCCGGTGAAGGTCGCGTCAAACAGCAGCCAGTCTGCGGCCGGGGGGATTATTTCCCACAGGCACCATCCTGCCAGCAGGGTCAGCGCGGCACTGGAGGGGGAAGAAAACAGGTTGACCCGCATCCATGCCACTACCCCGCCCGTCATGCGCGGGGGTGGCGCCATCGGTTGCATGGTCAAGGGGGCATTGTTCACGCGACGAACCCTCACTGGTGAGTCAATCGAAGGCGGTTGTTATACCGGTTCAGGAAGGCGGAAGTGGTTAACGAGAGCATCAGGTACACGGCCATTGCAGTTGCGATAATGACGAGTTCCTGCCCGGTCTGGTTGAGGGCGATCCCCATCCACAGCGCCGATAGTTCCTCATAGGCCACCGCGATGGCGAGCGAGGAATTCTTTGTCAGGTTCAGGTATTGCGAGATGGTTGGCGGGATGATGACGCGCATCGCCTGGGGGACGACGATCAGTCGCAGGGTCTGGCCGCGGGTCAGCCCCAGTGCGTGGGCCGCCTCGGTTTGCCCATGTGACACCGACAGGATGCCGCCGCGAACGGCTTCGCCGATAAATGCCGCCGTATAAGTCGACAGCGCGACCCACATGACGGTAAAGGAAGTGCTCAGGTGGAGGCCGCCCTGATAAGTGAACCTTTGTAGCGTGGGGTACTCGAGCGTCAGTGGCGAGCCCGAGAGGGGATACGCCAGGATCATCACGAGGATGAATCCCGCAAGCATCCGCCCCCGTTTCGGCGGGATTCCGGTTTGCTCCTGGCGCCTTCGTCCCTGGCGCAGGACGAACACGAAGCCGACGATCGCGAGGATCAGGATCAGGCAATAGATAAGAACACCATCTGCCGATTCGATGATCGGGCGTGGCAGGTAGGCTCCCTCTTTGTTCAGTACCAGTGCGCGCCCTCCCCAGCTTTCCCTGGGAGGCGGCAAGGCCGGCAGGAATACGACGATGTACCAGAAGAAGATTTGCAGCAACAACGGCAGGTTGCGAAAAATCTCGATATAAACCGAGGCGAGCCTTGAAACGATCCAGTTGGGCGATAACCGCGCGATGCCGATGATGAAACCTGCGACGGTCGCGGTCAGGATGCCGGCGACGCTGACCAGGACCGTGTTCTGAATCGCGATGACAAAGACCTCGAGGTAGTTGCTTTGTCCGAGCACGAAGTCCCAGAGCGGAGAAAAGCCAATGCCGAAGGGTGCAACTTCATCCAGGAAAGACAGGGAAAGGACCTTGCCTTGCGCCGCCATATTGGTGGCGGCGTTGCTCGCCAGGGCATAGATCAGCCAGCAGACCGCAGCCAGAATCGCGCCTTGGGAAAGCACGGCGCGCGCCCGTGGATTCTGGTGCCAACGGAACCAGTAGCGAAAAGCCTGTGGGAGGAGAGCCCCCCGTTTCCCGTCACCGCAGCGGTGGCGCATAAAGCAACCCGCCGCGGGTCCAGAGATCGTTGACGCTGCCGGCGCGAGGTAAATTCAGCGGTGTGTCGGGACCCAGGTTGGCCGCGTACACCTCGCCGTAATTGCCTACCTGCAAAATCATGTTGTAGAAGCAGTTGGTGGGTAGCGCGCTATGGATGGCTGCACACATTTTGCCTTCGGTGCCGAGCAGGCGCTTGATGCGCGGGTTCGGGGTTTGCTGCGCCATTTCCTTGACGCTGGTGGAATCAACCCCGAGTTCCTCGGCATTGATCATCGCGAACAGGACCCACCTGACCAGGTTGAACCAGGCATCGTCGCCTTGCCGAACCGCAGGCCCGAGGGGCTCTTTGGATATGGTCTCCGGCAGGATGATCGACTCGGCAGGGTTTTTCATTTCGCTGCGCAACGCAGCCAACTGGGATTTGTCCGAGGTCAGCACATCGCATGCGCCGCCTTCGTAAGCTTCGCGCGTCTGCGCTGCTGTGTCGTAGCTCTTGGGTGTGAAATCCATGTTGAGGGTACGAAAATAATCGGCGAGGTTGAGTTCGGTCGTGGTGCCGGCCTGCACGCAAACGCGTGCGCCGTTGAGCTCCGTTGCGTTCTTTACACCGGTACTTTTCTTGAGCATGAACCCTTGTCCGTCGATGAAGTTGTAGTAGGTGAAATGAATTCCAAGCTGCGTGTCGCGTTGCAGGGTGTGCGTCGTATTGCGGCTCAGGACATCGATCTCTCCGCTGGCAAGCGCCGAGAAGCGTTCTTTCGCAGTGAGCGGGACGAACCGAACCTTGTCTCGGTCACCCAGGACCACGGCGGCAATCGCGTAGCAGACATCGGCGTCGATGCCACGAATCTTTCCTGCATCGTCGGCGGCTGAAAACCCCGGCACGTAACCATTGATACCGCAGCGCAGCACCCCGCGCGATTGCACTTCTTCCAGCGTTGCAGCCGTTGCCACGGTCGTGAATGTGCACAGGGCCGCGGCGGCGAGGGATAAAAGTTTCTGTTTCATAAGGATTTTCCTGTTTTTGTCGATGTCGTGAGCAAAACCTGTGGGCCGGATTGCAACGATCTGCTATGGTTCATCTTCCCTTGTTGCACGGGGTCGATTCAAGCCAGACACCATGAGTCCTCCGGGTGGTGCCGGTGAGTGGACTCGAACCACCGACCTACTGATTACGAATCAGTTGCTCTACCGGGACTGAGCTACACCGGCCAAAATTGGCATTATAAGTCAATTGAACCCGGTGCCGCCGATTTCAACTGTAGGGGCGACGCATGCGTCGCCCTGATGAATGCGTCACGGGTCCCGTCTGTTTTGGGTTAACGGATTTCAAAAGCAGCCGTGTCTATCGCCGGGGCGGTTTTGCAGATTAGTTGCGCGAGCAACAAGGCGGAAGCGGGTGCCAGCAGGATGCCGTTGCGGAAGTGCCCGCCATTGAGGTACAGGTTGCTGATTTCGGGGTGCGCGCAGATGATGGGTGTCTCACGCAAGGCATCCGGCCGCAATCCTGCCCATTGGCGCGTGATCCGGCAGGCTGCCAGCGCAGGCAGCGTTTGTGTCGCGAAGCCGGCCAAGGCAACGCGGGCCGTATCGGTCACTGAATTACTAAAGCCACGATGCTCAAGCGTGCTGCCAGCAAGAATACCTCCGTTGTGGCGAGGGATCAGGTAGCAATCCATCGAACCGCCTGTCTGCCTGCCCAGCACGATATGCCGCAGCAAGCCTGGGTCAGCGGCATACTCGATCATCTGCCCGCGCACCGGCCGGATCTTGGGACGGGCAGGCGTTGCAGGCAACAGCGCTGTCATCCAGGCACCGGCGCAGGCGACGATGCAGTCGGCAGCGATGGTCCCGGTGTCCGTCCGGACGCCAACGGCGCGTTGCTGTTTTACTTCGATTGAGCGCACCGCGAGATTCGCATGGATTTCCACACCCAGCCGCGTCGCCGTGAATGCCAGCGCGTCGAGCAAGGCGCGCGGTTCGATCCGGGCAACCTGCGGGAACAGGAATCCGCCAACGGCTTCGACGGCGGGTTCTTCCCGAGCGAGCGAGGCGGCATCCAGCATCTGGAAATCCCATCCGTGTAGCCGGGCCCAGCCGGCAGCGGCGAGTGCCTCATCGGGCAGCAGGTACAGTGAGCCGGTGACCGCTCGTTTCACGGCGGCGCCATGCTGCTGCAGTTGCTTCAGCAGCACCGGGTAGCGAGACAAAGACAGGGCGCATAATCGCGTGAGGCTGGGGCTGTTTCGCCAGGGGCGAAGCGGCGACAGGATGCCGCCCGCCGCGCCGGAGGCACCGTCTCCTGGCTGGTTTCTTTCCAGCACCGCCACGGAGAACCCCCGCTGCTTCAGTTCGAGCGCGGTGGTCAGGCCGATGATGCCGCCGCCGATGATCAGTGCATCAAAAATGAATGAAAAGCCTCATTGAATCCGCCGGCAAGGAGCCCGTATCGACCACGCACATGCTACTGCCGTTGTCTTTCTGAAGAAGTCAAGGGCAATTATAGGGAAGAACCGGCAGCAGGCGTAACCTGTCGCAGCTTACGCCTGGAAGAAGGTTGCGGCCACGATGCCCATGCGTCCGGGTTCTGTTGCGTCGGTTGCCGGGTGCACCGGGGGACATCCTCGCCGCCCATTGCGTGCTGAAAGGTGCGACGGGATGGAAACCTCGGGCCGTATCATTCCCGAACCGATACGGTTTGTTTGCATCGATTCGCTATAATCCGGGGTGTGCAACTGCGTATCAACGGCGAAATGCGGACCCTGTCGAGCGGGCTGACAATAGCCGTGCTGCTCGAACACCTTGGCATCGGGCAACGCCGTGTTGCCGTCGAACTCAATCGCGCGGTGGTTCCTCGGGCGCGGCATGCGGTTGTGCGCCTTGCCGAAGGAGACGAAGTGGAAATCGTACATGCGATCGGCGGCGGTTGATGTCAATGCAGCAGCAGGCATCTACGGACGCGAACCTGACGATTGCGGGGCGGGAATATCGTTCTCGCTTGCTGGTTGGCACGGGAAAGTATCGGGACTTTGAGCAAACCCGTGAGGCGATTGAGCGCTCCGGCGCGGAGATCGTCACGATTGCGGTCCGCAGGACCAATATCGGTCAACGCCCGGATGAGCCCAATCTTCTTGAAGTATTGTTGCCCGGGCGCTATACCGTTTTGCCGAATACCGCCGGGTGCTATAGCGCGGATGACGCGGTGCGGGTATGTCGTCTCGCGCGGGAGCTGCTCGGCGGGGCGGCACTGGTGAAACTCGAAGTGCTCGGAGACGCACGGACCCTGTTTCCGGATATACGGCAAACCTTGCAGGCGGCTGAAACCCTGGTTGCCGAGCAGTTTGAGGTCATGGTCTACACCAACGATGACCCGATTGCCGCCCGCCAGTTCGAGGCGATCGGTTGCGTCTGCGTGATGCCACTGGCTGCGCCGATCGGCTCGGGTCTGGGCATTCGTAACCCGGATAACATTCTGACGATCGTTGAAAATGCGCGGGTTCCGGTGATTGTCGACGCCGGCGTTGGCACGGCGTCCGACGCGGCGATCGCGATGGAGCTCGGTTGCGATGGCGTGCTGATGAACACCGCGATTGCCGAAGCGCGCAACCCCCTACTGATGGCGTCCGCGATGAACAAGGCGGTCAGAGCCGGGCGTGAAGCCTATCTTGCTGGACGCATGCAGCAACGGCGCCATGGCTCGGCGTCATCCCCGGGCAGCACCATCCATGAGAATCGAGACGACTGATCCCTTGCCGGCCGAAGCAGCCGCCACCGATTGCGTCCACCAGCCGGCGCGTGGTCAAGGCGGGCGCGGCAGACGCGAGAGGGCGCTTGGGCAACCAGCGGTTACGCGCGGTCTCGGTGTTTCTCCCGGCAGCTTGCGTGGAATTCGTAGCTTTGTGCGGCGCGAGGGCCGCATGACCCTCGCGCAGCGGCGTGCGATCGAGGCGCACTGGCCCGTGTATGGGGTCGATGCCGAGGGGGTGCTTGATTTTCCCACGCTGTTCGGTCGCGTTGCCCCGGTGACCCTGGAAGTTGGTTTTGGCAGCGGTGAGAACCTGCTGGCGATGGCGGTAGCGGAGCCCGAGAAGGATTTTTTGGGCATCGAAGTGTATCGTCCCGGCATCGGACGTTTACTGAACGCGGCCCACACGGCGCGGCTGAGCAATTTGAAAGTGATGGATGCCGACGCGGCTGAAGTCATACCCGAAAGTATCGCCGATGCTTCGCTGTCACGGGTGCTGGTCTTGTTTCCTGACCCGTGGCCAAAGAGAAAGCATCGCAAGAGGAGATTGCTGACGCCGGCCTTCGTCGCGACGCTGGCTGCGAAAACGGCTCTCGGGGGGCTACTGTATCTGGCAACCGACTGGCAGGACTATGTCGGGCAGATGCGATGGGTCGTCGCGGCGAGCGGATGCTTCGCGCCGGTCGGCGATGCCCACCCACGCTGGCGGTGCAGGAGCCGTTTCGAGGTTCGTGGTGACCAGGCCGGCAGAGAGATAACCAAGCTGCTGTATCGCCGGGTCTGACCGTTGCCGTCGGCGCCCGCGAGGGGGGTCAGTACACTTCGCGGAAGATGAATTCGCCGGGCTTTCTTGGGTGTTCCCGCAGCACACAACTGGTCAAGTCCTTTGCCCAGCAATCTTCGGCGGGGCACTTGGAGGTATCTTTTTCCCGCAGTCGCTTCCACGCATAGTTCAGTGCCTCTGTGCGGTTGCGAAAGAAATGGTGCTTCCACTCCGGGTTGAAAAAGTTGGTGCGGCGAAATGCCGCCATCACGTTCCCTTGCAAGCGCGAGAACAGGAACGAGATGTCGAGGTTGACCAGCGTTTCCGAGAGTGATCGCAGCATGGCTTCTCCGGTCGCGTCAATTTCATTGATCGCGTCGGCATCGACGATGATGAATTTCAGCCCGGGCATCGCGGCCACCCGCTCCAGCACATGGTTTTCAAAATAAGTGGTATTGGCAAAAAACAAGGGGCCTTCAAAGCGCAGGACTGCAATCTTCGGACACTGCTTCAAAATATGCTTGCTGGCGTCGCGAAAACCGCCTTCTTTATGACGGGACACGGTATAGATGCGTGGGCTCATGGTGCGGTAAATGTACAGTCCGAGGGACAGCAGCACGCCGACCAGGACACCGGTCTCCAGATGCGGTGCGAACAACAGTGTCAGCGCGAACGTGATCAACGAGACAATTCCATCGTGCCTTTGCGCTTTCCACGCATGAATCATCGGCCTGATCTTGATCAGGCTACCGACCGCCATGATGATAATCATCGCCAGCGTTGGCTGCGGCAAGTGGTACAGCAAGGGCGTCAGAAACAGCAGGGTCAGTCCTACGGCGATACTGGTGATCACCGAGGAGAAGGCGGTGACGGCGCGTGCCTCGAAGTTGACCGCCGAACGGGAAAACGAACCGGAGACGGCGTATCCCTGGAAATAACTTGCTGCGATGTTACCGAGTCCCTGCCCGATCAATTCCTGGTTGGCGTCCAGACGCTGGCGCGTCTGCACGGCCATGGCTTTGGCAATCGAGATCGCCTCCATGAACCCGATCAGCGAAATCGTCACGGCGACACCGAGCAGTTGTTTGATCGTGGAAAAATCCAGTCGAGGCGGTTCGAGGGAGGGCAACCCCTTGGGGACCAGACCGACGACCTGACCGCCAGCTTTTTCAAACCCTGCCAGCCATGCCACCAGCGTGGTGGTTATGACCGCCAGGAGCACATAGGGCCATTTCGCGGCATAACGCTTGATCGCCACCATCATAGCCAGCGCAAGCACCGCCATGCCGACGGTCGGCCAGTGTGGCGATTCGGCCACCATCAGCAGCAGTTGCCAGACGGTTTCATAGTGATGATCGGTCGCTTCGGCTTCGACCCCAAACAATTTCCCGAGTTGCGAAGTAGCGATAATGATGGCCGCCGCGTTGGTAAAGCCCAGCACCACCGGCTGGGACAGAAACGAGATCATGAATCCGAGGCGGATAATGCCGAGTAACAGTTGTACCAGTCCGACGAGCAGTGCCAGGCTGACGGCGTAGCTGAGGTAGGCTTCCGGGCTGCTCGCGGCCAGCGGTCCGAGCGCGGAAGCGGTCAGTAACGAAACGACCGCGACGGGCCCGGTTGCAAGCTGCCGTGAAGAGCCGAAAACGGCAGCGATGGCGACCGGCAGAAAAGAAGCGTACAGGCCGTAGTAAGGGGGCAGCCCGGCAAGCTGCGCGTACGCCATGGATTGCGGGACCAAGATCAGCGCGACGGTGATGCCGGCGACGATGTCGGCTCTTAGCGTGTCGGGGTTTTTAAGCTCCGGCAACCATCCCATGAAAGGTGTGAGATTGGCGAGCAGACCTCGGACAAACTGAGTGGACCTTTGTAGGACAGGGTTTGCCACGTTGTTTGATGGCGGCACAGGTAAATTTACAACCAAAAGTTTATACTAGCACACGCGCCTGAGAGACCTGAATGCATTCAAAGTCTGTGCACACATCTGTTTTTGGAGGAGTAGCGGTATGCAATATCGGCAACTGGGGCAGACTGATGTCAAAGTCAGCGTGATTTGCCTGGGTACGATGACCTATGGCGAGCAGAACAGCGAAAGCGAAGCTCACGAACAGCTTGATTACGCGGTTGCCCAGGGTGTCAATTTCATTGACACGGCAGAGATGTATGCGATACCCCCGCGAGAAGAAACGCAGGGGCTGACCGAACAATATATCGGCACCTGGCTTGCGCGCCGAAAGAACCGTTCCGACCTGGTGATCGCAACCAAGGTGTCGGGGCCGGGCATGCAAGCGTATCTGCGCGGTGGCCCACAACTGACGCGTCGTCACATCGACCAGGCGGTCAACGACAGCCTGCGTCGGCTGCAGACCGACTACATAGATTTATACCAGGTGCACTGGCCTTCGCGACAGACGAATTACTTCGGCAAGCTGGGCTACGCGCATGATGCAAGCGAGAGTGCGACGCCGATCGAAGAGACCTGCGAGGCGCTGGCGCGATTGGTCGAGCAAGGCAAGATTCGCTACCTGGGGGTGTCCAACGAAACCCCATGGGGCGTCACGGAGTACCTGCGCGTTGCCGCCGAGCGTGGCTTCCCGAGAATCGTCAGCGTGCAGAATCCATACAACCTGCTCAATCGCGTTTTTGAAATCGGCCTTGCTGAAATCGCGCACCGGGAAAAAGTGGGTCTGTTGGCGTACTCGCCGCTGGGGTTTGGGGTATTGAGCGGCAAGTATCTGCACGGTGCCAGACCTGCGGGCGCGCGGCTGACGCTGTTTGAGTTTTTCGCTCGCTATCTGAACGAGTCTGGGGTAGAGGCGACGCAACGCTATGTGGATATCGCCAGGAGCGCGGGGCTGGATCCGGCGATGATGGCTCTGGCGTACGTGAACTCGCGCAGTTTCCTGACGGCGAATATCATCGGCGCGACCACGATGGAGCAGTTGCGGACCGACATTGCGAGCGTCGACCTGCACTTGAACCCCGAGGTGATCGAGGCACTGGAAGCGGTACACGAGGACAGACCCAACCCCTGCCCGTAGCGTCGGGGCCCGAGACCCGGGAGCAACCCGGGCTGTTTGGCGGTCTTGCATCATTTTGTACGGACGTGTTGTTGGGCGAGACGCATGCGTCGCCCTTGTGAATGCGTCACGGATTCCGTCTGGTTCCACAGGTGGTGCCCGGCAGGCCATGTTGTACCGGGTTGTGTCGCCCTCTGCGGGTGAATTTGTACGGACGTGTAACTGCCATAAGCGCCGTCTCCTTCGGCGATGGCTAACTACCACCATCTGCTTTCAATGTTTCACGCACAAAAAGCTTTACAGTCATTTGGGATTACGTTCAAGATAATCCCGGACCATCTCCAGTTGATACGCGCTATATCGCGTATGCCATTGAGCTTGATATTCCAGTTGTTACGGATGATAAAGATATGGCCGATCTTGCAAGAGCTTTTGATTCGCGGGTCCACTTCTGAAATTCCGTTCATAAAAACGCCTGATATGCACGGAAATCTGTTTGTTGTTTCCACGACACAGCGCCTAAGTGAAGAAGGCTCAAAGTCGCAATCATCAACTTTGTTGCCTGGTGGAAGTATTATGGTTTCATGCATAGGTACTGTCGGCGTCGTTTCGATTAATCCAGTTGAAGCGCATACGAACCAGCAAATCAACACTGTTATACCTAGCGATAAAAACAAGGTTGAGTTTCTCTACTTTGCGCTTAAGAAAATCAAGCCCATGCTAGAAGCTATAGGCGCTAGTTCGACCATGAATAACGTAAATAAGTCAAAGTTCTCAGCGCTTGAGGTTTTGTTTCCGGCTGAAAAAATACTTAACGAGTTTCATTTTGCGGTTTCGCCAACGTTTAAATTGATCTTGAGTCTCCAGCGACAAAATTTGGCGTTAGCCCAAGCCCGAGACCTGTTGCTACCAAAACTAATGAACGGCGAGCTAACCGTATAAATCAAGGAGTGATAATGAATCGAGACCAAGCACAACAACACCTACAAACCGCCCTCGCTAACCCCGCTGCCGAATTTCGTGAAGGTCAGTGGGAAGCCATTGATGCGCTGGCAAACCAACGGCAAAAACTGTTGGTGGTACAGCGTACCGGTTGGGGTAAAAGCTCTGTTTACTTTATCAGCACCAAGATATTCCGCGACAGAGGGATGGGGCCAACCATTATTGTTTCGCCGTTATTGGTGCTAATGCGCAACCAGATTGAATCAGCCCAGCGCTTAGGCATTGTGGCCGAAACCATGAACTCCACTAATACGGCGGATTGGCAGACAGTAACCCAACGGATTCTCAATAATCAAATCGACTGTTTGCTGATTTCCCCCGAGCGGCTGGCAAACGACAGCTTTATCGAAACCGTCTTGCAGCCCATTGCTGACCGTATTGCTTTAATGGTGATTGACGAAGCCCACTGTATTTCCGACTGGGGCCATGACTTCCGCCCTGACTATCGCCGTATTGTTAATATCCTGCGCCAGCTACCGCCTAACACACCGGTGCTCGGCACAACCGCCACGGCAAATAACCGCGTGGTTGAAGATATTCAAACTCAGCTTGGCGATATCCGGATTTATCGCGGCCCACTGACCCGCAAAAGCCTCGCCCTGCAAACCATGGTGTTGCCCGACCAAGCTTCACGTTTGGCCTGGTTGGCACGAGTGATCCCCACCTTACCGGGTACGGGCATTGTCTACACCTTAACGGTACGCGATGCAGAACAGGTCGCAAAATGGCTAAGCACTAACGGTATCGATGCCAAGGCATACCACGGTAGTGTCGAGGCCGACGGTTTTGAAAACAGCAATGCCTACCGCCAGCATCTGGAGGAGTTGTTGCTCAGCAACCAGTTAAAGGTTCTGGTCGCGACCACGGCCTTGGGTATGGGCTATGACAAGCCGGATTTAAGCTTTGTCATTCACTACCAAGCCCCTGGTTCTATCGTCGCCTACTACCAGCAGGTGGGGCGTGCCGGTCGCGGTATTGATCATGCCGTGGGTGTGCTCATGTCGGGTGTAGAAGACCAGGATATTCATGAGTTTTTCAGAAGGTCTGCGTTTCCGTCCGAGGCTCAGGTCAATGAGATTTTACAGGTTTTGGAAAACAGCGATGGCCTGTCCCTTCGAGGCATTGAAGAGCAGACTAATCTGCACCATGGCCAGATTGAGAAAGTACTCAAGCTGTTAAGTGTGGAGAACCCGGCACCCGTTATCAAGGATGGAAGCCGCTGGGTAAGAACGCCGGTTCACTATCAAATGGATCATGCCCGTATTGCGCACCTGACTGGGCAGCGAGAGCAAGAGTGGGCCAAGGTACAGGCATATTTGGTGAACGACGGATGCAAGATGACTTTTCTGCGTTGTAGTCTGGACGATTTTGATCCGGATACTTGTGGTAAGTGTTCATCTTGTATAGGTCAGCCTGTCATCAATCAGCCTGTTGATTCGGAATTGGCGCATCGCGCAGCCACCTTTCTGAAGCACGCAGAAATGGTGATTGCGCCGAAAGCACAGGTTGCGGCCAATGCGTTTGTGGAATATGGCTTTAGAGGCAATCTGCCACAGAGCCTGCGAGCTCAGGAAGGATGTGTGTTATCCCGTTGGGGGGATGCCGGTTGGGGGCGAACGGTTGCTGAGCATAAGCATGCAGGCCGCTTCGGTGATGAACTGGTGGAGGCCATGGTGGAAATGATCCAACAGCGTTGGCGGCCTGATCCTGCGCCGCAGTGGGTCTGCTGCGTGCCTTCGCGCAACCACCCGGAATTGGTACCGGATTTTGCCCGTCGCTTGGCGGGGCGTTTGGGTCTGCCTTTTGTTGATGCAGTCAGTAAAGTAAAAGACAACCAGCCGCAAAAAGGCCAGCAAAATCGTTTCCATCAATGCCGAAACCTGGATGGAGCGTTTGCCATTAACAAGGCCTTGTCCAATACGCCTGTTTTATTGGTCGATGATATTGTGGATTCTGGCTGGACGTTGACCGTCATCGTTGCGTTGTTACAACAAGCAGGCAGCGGTGTCGTATATCCCGCCGTGCTTGCCTCATCTTCGGTAAAAGGCTCATGAACTTATCGCCAACAGCCCAAGCAACGTTATTGCTCACCAGTTATTTTTCCAAGGCAAGTAGCGAAGATGCCAAACCCCTTACCAATGCGGAATGGGGGCGGTTTGCCTTGTGGTTGAAAGAGAAGTCTACGACCCCTGCCGACTTGCTGGCATCTGAACCAAAAGCGTTGTTCAACGGCTGGCATGATCCGCGAGTGAGTGCTGACCGGATTGTCCAGTTGCTAAATCGCGGTCATAGTCTGGCGCTCGCCGTGGAAAAATGGCAAAGAGCCGGCCTTTGGGTGGTTACCCGCTCTGATCCTGAATATCCAAGGCGCTTAAAACAGCGATTAAAGACGGATTCACCACCGGTATTGTTTGGCTGTGGCAATAACGCGCTTTTAAATGCAGGTGGTTTGGCTGTTATTGGCTCTCGTAATGCGAGTAATGAAGATTTATCGTTTACCGACCAGGTGGGCGCTAAAGCTGCGACAGAAGGTGTTGCCATTGTTTCTGGTGGGGCTCGCGGGGTCGATGAAGCTGCGATGTCGGGAGCGTTGCATCGAGGTGGTGTGGTTATTGGGGTTATGGCCGATCGTCTGTTAAAGGCTGCCACCAGTGCAAAGTGGCGTAAAGGTCTGATGGATGGCCAGGTGGTGTTGGTTTCGCCCTTTTATCCGGAGGCAGGGTTTAACGCTGGTAATGCCATGGCCCGCAATAAATACATCTACTGCCTGGCCGACAGTTCGTTGGTAATTCATTCCGGCAAGAAAGGTGGCACGCTTAACGGTGCAGAGGAAAATTTGAAGAAAGGTTGGGTGCCTTTGTGGGTTAAACCAACCACAGATAAAGATGCTGCGAACGCAGATTTGGTGGCCAAGGGCGGCCGCTGGTGTGAGTCAGACATACAAAGCCTAACGATTTCCGACTTGTTTAAAACTGAGGGCCTCGTAGCGTCTCAGGTGAAAGAGGGGCAGGTTGATCTCTTTTCAATGACTGCCCAGCCGGAGTTGTTTTCACAGGACAAGCCTGAATTGGAAAAGCAGGTTGCAGAAACAGAAGAAACGGCTGCCAGCATCGATGAGCAAGCCGATAATACGGCTTCATCGGAGCAAGTTACTGAAGTCGAGGAGTCCTCCTCAAGCCCGGTCGATTTTTATCAGTTATTCATTACTGAACTTCAGCGATTAACCGGGACACCCACGACAGTTGATGAGCTGATTGAGATTACTGGGCTGCATAAATCACAGTTAAATGACTGGCTAAAACGTGCGGCTGATGAAGGTGTGGTGAAGAAGCTCAGCCGCCCTGTGCGCTATCAAGTAAAAGAAAAGAATTAAAAGGATATTCTCATGGCTATGACAGAAGAAGCCCTGGTTCAGGAAGTGACGGCGGATTATCTGCTGAATCAGTTGCAGTGGGATGAATCTGTAATGGGCATGTTCGAGAAGCTGGGTAAAGAAGGTGATCTTGGGCGGGTTTCCGAACAGGAGATTGTGTTAACTCGTTATTTGGGCGAGAAGCTGATTGAGTTGAATCCCGGCTTGCCGGAGCTTGCCTATCAGGAGGCATTGCGTGCTGTTTGCGCTTTGCCATCATCCACCAATATCGTAGCGGTAAATAAAGAGAAGTATGCGCTGCACAAGAATGGCGTTGAAGTAAGTTTCCATAATGAAAAAGGCGAGCGAGTGAAGAAACGCCTGCGCCTGTTTGATTTTGACAATTACAAAAATAATCACTTTCTACTGGTGCGTGAATTCTGGATAAAAGGTGATATTTATCGGCGTAGGGCAGACTTGGTGGGCTTGATCTTCGCGGTGAACTGCTGATCCTGTATTGCACGAGCACTCAATGGGGTAACGAGCCATTCGTAATAGCCGCTCGGATGAACATCAACTGCCCGACAAAGCATTCTGACCGAATGATCGGTACTGCGAGCTTTTATGAACGGGTAGCGTTCTTTGACTCGCCGGCAAAGAACACTGCGGCCTCCTTTAATATGTCCCTCTCTTGGTGAGCGCGCTTTAGCTCGCGCTTGAGGCGCGCATTCTCGGCGCGAAGCTCGGCTTCGGCCTGACGTTGTTGAGGTGGTTTACTGAACTTCTTGATCCAGTCGTAAAGACTTTTATTGGATATGCCCAATCGCTCACAAACATCAAGAACGCGATAGCCATAAACC
Source organism: Candidatus Oxydemutatoraceae bacterium (assembly GCA_965226235.1). Taxonomy (GTDB): domain Bacteria; phylum Pseudomonadota; class Gammaproteobacteria; order Poriferisulfidales; family Oxydemutatoraceae; genus CAYFZO01. Next base: position 1,466,245 of record OZ245335.1, read on the forward strand.
ACTACCTGATTAACCGCTTCCTGCTTAAATTCATCCGTGTATCGAATACCTTTGCCCATCGTTTACCTCTCATAGTTACGTTACATTATCTACCATGAAAAGTGTCGGGTATACTCAGGCCGTATCACTTCGCGAATCCCTTTCTTTAGTCGCCAGAATCGTGTAAATAGGGTGTTAATATTCCCTATACACTACATAGACTAAAATTCACATAAAACGAGATTTTTTGCAGTTTTACTATACATCATATTGCCATGAGCTCAGAGATCGCCATACCTAAGGGACGCCGCAGGCTGTCCGACGTTATTCGGGCATCCGGCGACATCATTCATATCGCCGACGCTGAAGATGCCCTTGGCGTTAGCCGTTCCGACGCTACTAAGCTACTCTCCCGTTGGAGCGGGCAGGGCTGGCTGCGGCGCGTCGGCCCGGGTGCCTACGCACCTGTTGGCCTTGACTCCCTTACCAGCGAGCAGGTTCTCGATGATCCCTGGGTGCTGATGCCTGTGCTTTTTGAGCCGGCCTACATCGGCGGCCGGACTGCCGCCGAACACTGGGACCTGACGGAGCAAATCTTCCGCGACATTGTTGTGATGACAGCGCGGGCCGTGCGTGCGAAAAGCCAGCAACGCCATGGCGCACACTTTACCCTAAAGCATGTCCGGCAGGGTATGATCTTCGGGACGAAGACCGTCTGGCGTGGAAGAACCCAGATCGCCGTATCGGACATTCACCGCACCATCATCGACATGCTCGACAATCCAGCTCTTGGAGCTGGCATCCAGCATGTTGCCGACTGCCTTGCTACCTATTTCGATCGCAAGGACAGGGATGATGACAAGCTGATTGCCTATGCAGACCGGCTCGGTAATGGTGCCGTATTCAAGCGTCTGGGCTTTCTGGCAGAACGCGGACCCGGCACTACCACCCTTGTTGAGGCGTGCCGTGCGCGTCTGACCCAAGGCAACGCCAAGCTCGACCCGGGGCTTTCATGCCGCCGTCTCATATCCCGATGGCGTCTCCTTATGCCTGAGAGCTGGGCCAAGGCAGCGTCCGCATGATCGACCGGCACATCTCCTTGACGGCGCGGGTGGCAGAATGCTTCGCCGGTTACCGCAATCCCAACAGCGTAGAACACCCGGTGGTTGAGTTGTTGACCCAGCGCATCTACGCCATTGCCTTGGGCTACGAAGACCTCAATGACCATGACGCACTGCGCGATGATCCCGTGTTGCCGGTGCTGGTGGGCAAACAGGACCTCCTGGGGAAGGCGCGGGTGCGCCAGCGCGATCGTAATCATGCCCTGGCCAGCGCGAGCACGCTGAACCGCTTCGAATTGGGGGAGCCGCAGGAAGCGCCACAGAGCCGTTACAAGCGCATTGTCGCAGACCCGGAAAAGCTGGATAAACTGCTGGTGGATGCATTCATCGAATCCCATGATCGGGCGCCGCGGGAGATCCGGCTGGACCTGGATGCAACCGACGATCTTGTGCACGGGCAGCAGGAAGGTCGGTTCTTCCATGGTTATTACGGCGGCTACTGTTACCTGCCGTTGTACATCTTTTGCGGGCAGCATCTGCTATGTGCGCGGCTACGCACTGCGAACCGGGATGGCGCCGCCACTACAACCAGCAACGACCGCATAGCTCGCTGGGTTACGCCACCCTAGCCGAGTACGCAGCACGAGCAGCCTGATAAGATGTTTTTTTCTCATTTCAAGTGGACCTATATCAGGGGGAAGATCACAGCATATGCCAAGTCGTGATTCGCGAGTGTTTATTTTCGGTGTGGGCGCTCGCAAAGCGGCTACTACCTGGCTTTTCAAATACATTAAGAGCCAACACCCCGGTTACGTCGGGTTTGTGGGACGAAAAAAGCAACTTCAGGTCTGGGATCGTGTATTCGTTCCGCAGGCAAGACGATATTTGCCAGGATTCTCAAAGTCTCCGAACGCTATCCGACGGATCTGTCGGGTCCTATGGAGGCATTTGTGGAGGAAGCTTTTGTGGAGGAAGCTTTTGTTGTGGAATTTCAGGGTAAGGCCGGCGTCTTATTTTTTGCTTTTAAGGTGGAGGCTTCGCAATAAAGGACGCGTTACGTCAGACCTCACCCCGGCTTATTGTGCTCTGTCGAAAGAGCAGTTCATTAAAATCCGCAGGGAGGTGACAAAGCACGGCATAGAAATGAAAGTCGTCTTTTTAATGAGGGATCCCGTTGAGAGATGTATCAGCGACTATAAACGATCTATACATCTTTTTGGGGCGGCTGGCGTGAGAAAATTTTGCGTATACGAAGGAACCCGGCTTAGAACGCGTTATCAGGATACCGTTATGAATCTGGAGGCTGCGTTTCGAAAAGATGAGTTGTTTTTTGGTATTTACGAGAACCTTTTTGAAGAGCGATCGATAGTTGCATTATCCGATTTCCTGGGAATGCCTCCCAATCCAGCACTTGGAAGGAAGCGCGTCAACGCAGGCCGTACCGGTGTGTATTTTGATGACGACACAAGAAGATTTATCGCTGAAACATACAAGGATACCTATGCGTTTTGCGCAAGGAGGTTCCCGGTGACCAGGGAATTGTGGGGCGGTTTTCAATGGCTGGATGGCGCCCTGCCGGAAGAGGCGGGCTAGCCGTCATCCCGCCGACTGCGATCCGGTCGGTGCCAACACGAGCGTCTCGACCAAGACGCAGACGGGTAAGTCTGATCTTCCCCCTGATATAGGTCCACTTGAAATGAGAAAAAACATCTTATTCAGGCTGCTCGTGCTGCGTACTCGGCTGGGGTTTGGGGTATTGAGCGGCAAGTATCTGCACGGTGCCAGACCTGCGGGCGCGCGGCTGACGCTGTTTGAGTTTTTCGCTCGCTATCTGAACGAGTCTGGGGTAGAGGCGACGCAACGCTATGTGGAAATCGCCAGGAGCGCGAGGCTGGATCCGGCGATGATGGCTCTGGCGTACGTGAACTCGCGCAGTTTCCTGACGGCGAATATCATCGGCGCGACCACGATGGAGCAGTTGCGGACCGACATTGCGAGCGTCGACCTGCACTTGAACCCCGAGGTGATCGAGGCACTGGAAGCGGTACACGAGGACAGACCCAACCCCTGCCCGTAGCGTCGGGGCCCGAGGCCCGGGAGCAACCCGGGCTATTCGCCCGGTCGAGTTCGATCACGCTTCCAGCAGGTGGTCGGCCGCCATCAGTAGGTTCCGGTAGGTCTGCACCCCCCGGGGGAGTCGTGGCAGTTCCGCAGTCGCCTGTCCGTTGCCGGTCAGCACCAGCATGGGGCGTGCCTTGACCGCTTTTGCCGCGTCCAGGTCTTTTTTCGAGTCCCCAATGAATGGAACGTCGGTCAAATCGACGTTCAGGCGATTGCCGATGTCCTTGAGCAGACCGGGTTTGGGTTTGCGGCAGCGGCAACCGGCACCGGGCGCATGCGGGCAAAAGAAAAATCCATCGATACGCGCGCCGAGTTCGCCCAGCGCGGCATCCATCCTGCGCTGGATCCGGCTCAGGGACTCCAGACTCATCAGCCCGCGCCCGAGCGCAGATTGGTTGGACGCGACTGCGATGCGCCAGCCCGCCTGGTGCAGTTTTGCAATCGCTTCGAGGCTACCGGGAATCGGCTGCCACTCTTCCGGGGTCTTCACATACTCGCTGCGGTTTTCGTTGATGACGCCGTCGCGGTCCAGATGACTAGTTTCATTGTGATTTACCGTAGTGACCCGGCGTCATCGGGCGTCGGGGGTATGCAGGAGAAATCGGCGACCCTGAAGAACATCCGGCGCGCTTTTTTCAGCAAGGCAAGCCGGCTGTTACGCAACGCGGGATCGTCGGTCATGATCAGGATGTCGTCAAAAAACCGGTCCACCGGTTCACGCAACCCGGCCAGCGTTTTCATCGCTTTGGCATACCTGCGCTTACTGAATTGCAGGTCGAAGTCATCTTGGCAGCCGGTCATCGCCGCGAGCAACGCGCGTTCGGCTGGTTCGGACAGGAGGTCGGGTCGGGGCTCGTCCTCATCCGCGCCACTTTGTTTCAACAGGTTGCCGATGCGTTTGCTGGTTTGGATCAGGCTCTCGGCGGCCGGATCCTTGACAAATGTGACCATGGCCTGCAGGCGACAGACAAAGTCGTAGGATTGCGTCGGTGCAGGCTGGGCCCTGGCCACGGACTCGGCCAGCGCGGTGATTCGAGCGGCTGTTTCGCCGGTGGTGTTGCGTACGTAAAGAGCCGCGACGCGCCCCAGCCTGCCGGCGATGTAGCGGTCCAGGTCCGCTTTGATTTCCAGGGGGTATTCATCGTTCGAGGGGTCTCCATCGTCTGAGGGGGTGTTGTAAAGCGTCGTGGCTCGGGCGGTCAACTCGAGCAGGTTCAGGTCGATCTTGTTTTCCATGATCAGCAACAGGATCGCTTCGACGGCGCGCCCCAGCCCGTATGGATCCTTGGAGCTGCTTGGTTTGGCGCCGATGCGCCAGAACCCCGCGAGGGTATCGGTCTTGTCTGCGATGGCCAGCGCCACGCTCACCGGCGCCTTCGGGATGTCGTCGAGTCGGTGTGGTCGGTAGTGCTCCCGAATGGCGGTGGCGACCTGGTTGTCTTCTCCATCGGCGGCCGCGTAATAGCCGCCGATGATGCCCTGGAGCTGTGGATACTCGCCGACGATGTCGCTGCCAAGGTCGCATTTGCACAACTCGGCGGCTCGGCGCGCGTGCTCGGGTGAGGCGCCGTACTGTCGCGCGATCCATTCGGCGAGTTGCGCCAACCGCCTGGATTTATCTGCAAGTGTCCCGAGTTTTTCCTGAAACAGCGTGCGTTCGAGCAGTTTGCGGCGCGACTCCAGCGTGGTTTTCCTGCCGCGTTCAAAAAAGAACCGCGCGTCTTCGAGCCGGGCGCGGGCAACCCTCTCGTAGCCGCGCCGAATGGCTTCCGGCGCGCTGCTTTCCACGTCGGCAACGACGCTGATTTGTGGCAACGGTCCGGTGCTGTCCGGGGCCTTTTGCACAAACGCCTTGAGTCCGGTTTCCAGGGCTTCGGTGATCACCTCGGGGGGCAACGTCAGGAATTTTTCGTCGAAAGCAGCATTCAGCACCTGTGGCCACTCGGTGATTGCGGTCGCTTCGTCACTGCGCGGTTCGTCGCCAGGCATGAGGCAACCCGGGGCGACGCTGTCCAACTGGGTCAGGATCGTCTCTCTTCTCCGGTTGACATCGACGATCACGTGTCCTGTATCGGCCAGCTTTTTTTCATAGTCCTCGGCGCATTGCAACTGCAGCGGCTCCGGGCAATGGAAGCGGTGTCCGTAAGTTGCGCGTCCCGAGCGTACGCCGTACAGTTCAAAGTCGATGACCTCCTCGCCGTGTAAGGCACAGAGCCAGCGCACCGGGCGCGCAAAGGCATGCTCCCCTTGTGCTCCCCAGCGCATCCTGCGCTCGATGTGGATTCGCTTCAGCGCAGACAGCAGCAACGACGGGAGTATGTCCTGCAGTGTCTGCCCGCCGGTTTTGACGTCGCAGCACAGGCGTCCGTCGTGGATCTCGAGCTGCTCTGGTTCTACCCCGCAGGACCTGGCAAAACCCGCCACCGCCGGGTTTCCTGGGTCGGCGTGTGTCGACGGCGGACCGACACGGCGTTCGGTCCTTTCAGGCTGACAGGGTTTTACGCCGCTGATTTTCACGGCGAGCCTTCTCGGGGTGTACAGCCACGGGGGGGAGTCCGGGGGTGTCGGCGAGGGATCCACGAACTGTTCTTTTTGTAACAGATCGAGCAGGAGCGCGTGGAAGCCTCGGTACTCCCGCATCAATCCTGGCGGCAGGTCCTCGGTGCCGATTTCAATCAGCAAGGTGCGTGTTTCAGTCGCCGGAAGCATGGTTTTCGAGATATAGCGTTGCTACCTGTTTCGCGAGTTTGCGAATCCGCAACACATAGCGCTGACGTTCGCTTACCGAAATCGCGTGGCGCGCGTCGAGCAGGTTGAACACATGCGAGGCAAGGATGATCTGTTCGTAGGCGGGCAGCACCAGTCGTTTTTCTGTGAGACGCCGACTCTCCTGCTCGTGGTCGTCAAAGTGGCGCGTCAGCATACCCGTATCGGCGTGTTCGAAGTTGAACGCCGAACAGGCCGCTTCGTTCTGCCGAAACAGTTCGCCGTAGGTCAGCGCCGTGGCGTTCTCACCTTGGTGCCAGACGAGGTCGTATACGTTGTCGGCACCTTGCAGGTACATGGCCAGACGCTCCAGCCCATAGGTGATCTCGCCGCTTACTGGCTGGCATTTGAGTCCGCCGACCTGCTGAAAATAAGTAAACTGGCTCACTTCCATGCCGTCTATCCATACTTCCCAGCCCAGCCCCCAGGCGCCCAGGGTCGGCGACTCCCAGTTGTCCTCCACGAAGCGGATATCGTGCTCGAGCGGCACCACGCCGAGGGCCTCCAGGGATTTCAGGTACAACTCCTGCATGTTTTCAGGCGAAGGTTTGAGAATCACTTGCAGTTGGTAGTAGTGCTGCAGGCGCAATGGGTTTTCGCCGTAGCGTCCGTCGCCGGGGCGGCGACAGCCCTGTACGTAGACCGCGCGCCAGGGTTCCGGGCCGATCGCGCGCAGGAAACTGGCGGGGTGGAAAGTTGCCGCTCCCATCGGCAGGTCGAAAGGCTGCACCACGACGCATCCCTGTTGCGCCCAGTAGTCGCGCAGGTTCTCGACGAGGTCCTGAAAAGCCGACGGTGTTTTATTCTTGTGCATGGGTGTCGCCAAGGAAGCCGACATGTCGATGCAACGCATCGGGTTCCGCTTGCGAGGTTTCTATAAAATCGCCTTTTTAAGCAATCAACGGGAGGCGATGATGGGAACCAATGCCCAACAGAAACCGGACGCGCGTACATTCTGAAACAAACACGGCCTGAATGCCACCCGGTGTATGGGTCCACCCCATATGGGACAAACGAGGCAGGTGCTGGGCGAGCATTTGGCAGGGTGTTCGGCAATTGATTCCTTGGTGCGGTCTCTGTCCGTTGTAGCGATCAAGATAATCTAACAGCCGCAGGTCTTCGAGCAGCAGCTCCTCCTCGTAATCGACGAAATCTTCCTGCACGGTACGGTTGAAACGTTCGTTGAAGGCGTTCATTTTCGGGCTTCTCGGGTAGGTGTGGCAATGGCGCCACCTCTGCGCCCTGGCGTAATCGGCAAAGGCGCCCTGAAACCCACAGCCGTTGTCTGTCAGGATCTGTTCGATACGCCCTGGAAACACGGTTTGGACCAATTCCGCGAAGCGCGCGGCGTGGTGGCTGTCGTGGCGTTGCACAGCGATCGCCAGGGCAAAGCGGCTGGCGTGATCGGTGGCAGTGAGCAGGTAGCGACGGGTGCGTCCGACGAAACGCACCACCGTATCGAACGCGACGCAGTGCCTCGGGTAATCCGCGCAGAAGCCGTTGCCCAGCCATTGCTTGAAACGTTGGCGGCGTAACGGTTTGATCTTGCCTTTGGGGGTTAGACGGGTTGGCACCAGACGCATCCTGTCCGGGGTGTCGGCGATTAAGCGCCCGATCGTACTCGCACTGGGACACACCAGCCGCGGTGCGCGCTCCATGGCTGCAGTAGTACGTGTAGCTTGTCCTTTCCCAGGTTCGGGAAAACCGTTCGCAGCCGGCGTATTTCAGCGCACAGCGTCGGTGGCCAGTTGCGCCAGCGGTACAGCGTCGAGCGGCTCACCTTGTATGCGTCACTGGTAGCATTCAGGCCGTGATTGTTCCAGAATGTACGCGCGTCCGGTTTCTGTTGGGCATTGGTTCCCATCATCGCCTCCCATTTGTCAGATAAACGGGCGATTTTATAGAAACCTCGCACGCGGAAGCCGATGTGCTGCATCAGCATGTCGGCTTCCTTTTCAGATCAGCCCAGTTGTCCCATATGTTTCTGAACTCATACAATATCAATGTTTTCAAAATCAATTTTCAGATCGGAACAACCTAAGGAAGGTCTGATCAATTGGTGTTGACAGCGCAAGTTTGATGATTCCAGAGCAATGTCAGACGGGCAGAGGCGTTTTGCGCCGGAATCGGACGGATGTTGACAGCCTTTTCGGCTATTTTGCCGTTTTGTTGCGGACCTTGGGCACGCTCGGCGGATTTCAGGCGCACGAACCCTGCGTGGCACCCAACAGCCGCCGTCGCGCGATGTACAGATTCACCAGACCGCAAGCCACAAACAGCCGAGCGATGCAACACAGTGATAATGAAGTTGCCCGGATGCTCAACGAGGCCCGGGATAAACTGTTTCAGTGCTTTAACAAAACCCGAAACCACGCCGCCTGAGTGCAAACCGAGACGTAAAGAAAACTGCCTTCTTCAGGCTCATTTACAGATTGGAAAGCACTCTTGTGGATCGGAGGGCGACTCATGGGTTGGCCCCTATGTCCGGCGGCTAACGTCTTTCTTCACGATCGGGTCCGGAAAGCCAGCAGCTTCCACCATTTCCTCTTTCCCGCAGGCTTGCGTCCTAGATCGACTCCGGTACGCGCGAGCACGTAGCGGTGCACCCGGTGCTTTTCTTCGTTGCTGAAGTCCTCCCATCGCGCGACATTCGGGCGCCGGGTGCCGCTGGCCGGCGTGTTGTGGAACAACGTGCCGTCTGTGCTGATGCCGCTTTCGCGCGCAAAGGCGGCGTTCGCAGAAGCGAAACGGTTTTCCATCTGCTGAATCTCGGTCTGGGAGAAGCCGGCGAACGGAGCGTCCCCATCCAACAGCGCCGGTAATCCCAACTGGCGTAGCAGGAGACGAGCATTTGGTCTTTTTCGCGCGAGCGGCGAGCGTTGCACATCCAGTCGGGCTAGCACGCAACGATGGACCTCGAGCACCTTCGCTCCAAGCCGCTGGTTGGCCTTTGGTCCCGTCAAGTGCTCCTTCACCACAGTGGTATCTATGCCAACGAAGGTCAGAAAGTGCTCGATCAGGTTCTGTGTCGTATCCAGCGGGAAAATCCTGACGCGGTTCCCGAACCGGGCCCGGTAGGGTGCGAACACCACGCGGTAGTCGAGGATCGTCTTTTCACCTGCGTCAAGCATTTTTGCAACGAATTGCGAGAACGTTCCTCTCTCCCGTCCGGTCTTCATCCGCTGCGAGTACTCCGATTCCAGAAGCTGCCATTGCGGTCGCACGAAGCCCAGGACATCTACTTCTACGCTTGTGTGTGCAACGCATTCTGCCAGCCACCGGGCACTCTGGGCGCGAAACCCCGGCGATGACAGGTCCTCTGCGGACACCACAAAGGTCTGTGCATCGGTGACCGCGATCTCTTCTGCGAGTCGTTTCCACAGCGTGTTTCTACTCTCCGGGGGCCGTGGTGCCACAAGATCCCGGTGAGACGAATGGCCCAACCGCTGGCCTACGCCCGTCTCGGGTACGTGTACGCCGTTAGCGCGCAGCTTGTCCCGGCACACGAATAACATGCGCTGGATGGACGTCGACCCCGTCTTGCGCATGCCCACATGGACGATCAGGCGCTTCGTCACAGCTACTTAAGCACCCTAGTGTGCAACCAGGGAGCGGTCTTGGGGCATGGCTTTGCTTCGGGTCACGAGATGCATCGGAATCACACCGACCGTCAAGCCGCCGCTGAACCGGCCTCGGATCACCGATTCGCTCGTGACGATACAGCAATGTGTCGGGAGCAGGCTCACCGTCAAACCGTCGCCGCGCACCTTTGCCAAAATCCCCGTCAATGTCCGCATGTCCATTGATCTCCGGTGCAGACAGAGATAACGCTTGCTTAGCACCGGTCGGTGGACTTCCCAGCGAGCGTCCCGAATGCGCCAGCGAGTTTCCCGAGCGCGTTCGCATTGTTGAGGTTTCCCGCCAACTCCCCGGGATAAAAATAGTCTGAGACGGAAAAGAAGCCTGTGCGTTGCCGGTGAGGTAATTCCCAGGCGTAGTGCCATGCATCGGGTGGCATGGGAAAGAAAGGCTCGCTGGATAGCCTTTCCGAGACAATACTTGTGCAGCACCGGACGGTGGATCTCCCAGCGACCTTCCCGATCGCGCTTGAGCACCAGGTTCATGCGTTGCTGATCCAGCGGCTGCTGATTCACGAGCGCCTCGATCCGCTCGAAGTATGCGCGGGTACGCGCGTTCGCGCGGCAAACGAAGAATCCTGCACACACCACGAAGCCGAAACGCTGGTAATGTTCGAACGGGCAGCTTATGCCCTGCGACATCAGCAGATCGTATTCGCGATGCTGCGCCAGGTACGGCCGCGGGTCCTGCATCCAGAACGCGTCCGCGTCGCTGTGCAGAAAGTCGCAACCAGCCCTCGCCAGATGGAGAAACAAGCGTGTCCGCAACGCCATCAGCGCATTCATCAGTTCTCCGCGCGACAACGCGCCGAAGTCGTACCGTGGCGCGTCCGGCAGCACTGCGTAGTAATCCACGGCCTGCGCGCCATCGCCGCGCTGCTCGAGCCACTGGATGAGTTCCCGATCCATGCACACGATGCGCCAGCCGTCGTACCCGAGCTTGTGCACGGCGGCGATCCACTTCTCTATCACCTCGCGGTAGTTGAACGTGCCGAACACGATGGTCACCGGCTCGTCCGTCTTCGTGTCGAACGCCGCAAGCCCGTCGGTGCCGGTCATTCGACCACTCCTTTCCCCGGGATGACGACGACATACGCCGTCATCCGACTGCCCCACACCAGCAATGCGAGGCAAACGACTTCCTCGGCGCCTGGTCCCCTCCCTCGAACCGGGCGACGGCCTGATCCGGCGCGCCCGGGGATGACGCGGGCAAAAAAAGGTGCCTGACCGTCAAGCCCCTCAGCCGGTTTTGCTGATCGATCACCTATCCAGCTCCCACTGATCGCCCAACAACTGGCGTAGCCTGACGATCTCCGCCCGATAGGAAACTCTCAAAATGCTACGCATGACAGGATGCCATTGACGCCTCCTCCTGGTCTTTAAACCCGTCGGGATATGCACGTCATCCGACACGCCGAGGAACCGCAGGATCCGTCCCATCGTCGTGTCATGCCGTTCACGCAGATTCTCGCTCCGGACCACGAGCACCTGATTCCTCGGGAAGTGCCGATACAGGTTCCGCAACTGTGCGCTGTAGAGACCTCGGCTACGATACGAAGACTTCCTTCGTAGATACGGCAATCCCAGATAGCGACCTAGGCGGAGCCGGAACGGTTCCAGGAGCAGTGCCAACCAGAACGGCCAGTGCTCCCTCTTACGAAACCTCATCCACGTGAGGTTCATACGGTACTGAGACACCGCACGATCCACCGGATCACGCAACAGTACGATCAGCTTCAATACCGGGTTGTAGCGCCTGAGCCTGGCCGCGGTCTCCGGCAGGTACAGGTAATTGGGGGTCGCTTCGCCGCGAATCGACACCGACGAACAATGCGCGAATGCTTCCGCATACTTCGCGTCAATTTCGCGAGCCGTCCAAGCGTCATCGTACTCCTTGCGGTCGAACAAGTGAATCTCCTTCGGTTGCGACATTCCAATTTCCGGGTGATTGCGGAGAAATTCGCTCAACGCGGTCGTACCGCATCTCTGCGCGCCGACAATCATGAAGTCCACCAAGGGTCGTTGTGCATCCGTATGCACAGCCCGCGGACGCGACTCGCCGGCGGAGCATCCGGCAGGCAGGTTGAAGGTGGCCGTCGCGTTTGGCTTAGCCATCGTTTCCATATCGCGCATTATATGGGTTCACCACATATGGGACAAATGAAGCCAGTGTTGAGCAAGCATTTGACAGGGTGTGCGGTTGTCGATTCCTCGGTGGGGATGCTGGCCATTATAGCGGTCGAGGTAGTCCAGCAGGCGGTGGTTGAACGATCGTAGATCCTCGGCCATGAGATCTTCTTCATAATCAACAAAGTCTTTCTTGTACGGTGCGATTGAAACGCTCGTTGAAAGCGTTCATTTTCGGGCTCCTGGGGTAGGTATGGCAATGACGCCAACCCTGCATCCGGGCATAGTCTGCGAAGGCGCCCTGAAACTCGCTGCCATTGTCCGTCAGCACCTGCTCGATGCGCCCTGGAAACAGGGTTTTGACCAATGCCACGAAGCGCGCGGCGTGCTGGCTGTCGTGACGTGGTACCGCGATTGCCAAGGCAAAGCGGCTGGCTGATCGGTGGCCGTGAGCAAGGCGCCGCCGGGCTGGTTTCACGGCACCGGGGTAAACGTCCTGGCAATGCCATCCCAGAGGCGCTGCGCGAGGAGATTCTGCGGCTGATCCGCACCCAGTATGGCGATTTCGGTCCCACCCTGGCGGCGGAGAAGCTCCACGAGCGTCACGGACATCGCCTGAGTGCCGAGACCCTGCGGCAGTGGATGATCGCCGACGGTCTGTGGCAACCCAAGAGTCGCAAGCGGGCACAGATTCATCCACGCCGCCCTCGACGACCCTGCCGGGGGGAGCTGGTGCAGATCGACGGCTCTCCCCACGACTGGTTCGAGGGTCGTGGCCCCCGCTGCACCCTGATCGTCTTCATCGACGATGCTACCGGGGAACTGATGGCGCTACGCTTTGCCCCGGCCGAGACCACCTGGGCCTACATGCAGACCCTGCAGGCGTATCTGAATCAGCATGGGCGTCCCGTTGCCCTGTATTCCGACAAGCACAGCATCTTCCGGATCAATCACCCTGAGCACGAAGGGGGGTTGACCCAGTTCTCCCGCGCACTCAAAACCCTTGATATCGCGCCCATCCACGCCAATACCCCGCAGCCAAGGGGCGGGTGGAACGAGCCAATCAGACCCTACAGGATCGCCTGGTCAAGGAAATGCGTCTGCGGGCAATCTCCGACATCGATACCGCCAATACCTTCCTGCCAGCCTTTATAGAGCACTACAACCAGCGCTGTATGGGTCCACCACATATGGGACAGATCAGACAAATATTGAGCTGAGCGAGCATCTGGCAGGGTGTTCGGTGGTGCGATCTCCACCGCTCACGCTTCCCGATGTCGCAGAGGATAAATATATTCAAGATAAATCTCTTCCCGCTTGAAAATGTCCGCCCACAGGTTTTTCGCGTCGAGTTCGTTCGCGATCCTTGCCTTGTGAGTGGCGGGCGACAGATTGAGTGGCTCTGACTCCTCTTTCAGCATAGCAATTATTTCCCGATCGTAACCCAGCACATCCGACATCAGCAGGCAAAGCTGGCTGGACAATTGCTCGTGGTCCAGAAAAACATCACACATCATATCCCGACGATATCTCCCGCTCGCAAAGTAGTCGCCGAGCTCCGCTTCATTCATCGAAAAAATTGAATCCGGGTCTTTGAACAGGAGATATATGGACATGCGAGTCAGCCAGCCCAGATGCTTTCCTCCGGGCAAAAGAATAAAGAAAGCTTTTCTGAAGTTGTCCCTGTACCAAATCAGGGCCTCCGCAGGGATATCGTCCGCGGAAATGCTTTGCGGGGAAACGTCTTCAACGGGAGGCAGGGAAGAGGCGGGAAAAGTATGCCTGTGTTCGAGAAAACTGCGCCTTTCCTGTCCGGATTCCGTATAGTCCCTGCCGTACCCCAGCAAGCATATGGCTCGCCTGAAAGCATGGTTGGGGCGTTGGTAGATACGAAAACATATACTGGAAATGTACCACTCCCTGACATTTCTAAGTACCACGATTTTCAGCGCGGTTTCCCTTGCAGACGACATTTTGTGGTACGGCATATGCCCGATGTAAAGATGATTCAGGTTGCCGCGATAGATAAAGTCAGGCGTATGTCTTCTGATTGTCATCCATCTTCGTGACCCCGCCCCGGCAACGTCCAGTAAACCCAGCCCGCACAAGCGGCGGATTTGCAGAGCATCGGCGCGCTGAAAAAAACTTCTAGTAAATCTCGTGCCCGTCTTGGGTATATTCAGGCACAGCGATGGTTTTGGAGAATCAAACACCCTCAGCTTCCTTGAGGCTCGCTTTCACTCGCCCCGAAATTTCTCTCTGGGGAAGCTCTGATTTATTCATGTATTTGTCGATAATATAATTCATGCACCTACTCATTCTTATTATCATAGAGGATCTCAATGACCATGACGATCTGCGCGATGACACCCTGCTGTCAGTGCTGGTGGGCAAGGCGGACCTGACAAGGGAGAAGCGGGTTCGCGAGCGTGATCGTGGTCATGCCTTGGCCAGCGCGAGTGCTTTGAACCGTCTGGAACCGGGTGACCCGCAGGAAGCGCCACGGAGCCGCTACAAGCGCATGGTTGCACACCCGGAAAGGTTTGATGAGTTGCTGGTGGAGATGTTTGTGCAATCCCATCGTCAGGTGCCACGGGAGATCTGGCTGGATCCGGATACGACCGATGATCTCATCCACGGCTATCAGGAAGGTCGGTTCTTCCATGGGTATTACGGTGGTTACTGTTACCTGGCGTTGTATATCTTTTGCGGGGAGCATCTGCTGTGCGCGCGACTGCGTACTGCGAACCAGGATGCCTCCAATGGGTGTATTGAGGAACTGGAACGTATTGTGAGACAGATACGGGGACACTGGGCGAAGACGCGCATTCATATCCGGGGCGACAGTGGCTTCTGCCGTGAATCCATCATGCGCTGGTGTGAGGACAACCCTGTCGACCATGTGCCGGGACTGGCACGTAACCCACGCCTGGTGTGGGCAGGCGCCTCCGGGATGGAGGCAGCCCGTGCGGCACATAAGCATACCGGCAAGTCGGCGCGTCGCTACCGGGACTTGCGCTATCGGACCCATAAATCCTGGAGCCGCAGCCGCCGTGTGGTGGACAAGGCGGAGGTTCTGGGCAAGGGAGATAACCCGCGCTTTGTGGTGACCGGCCTGGCGCCTCGGCAAGCTGCTGCAAAGCGCCTGTACGAGCAACTGTACTGCGCCCGCGGGGACATGGAGAATCGTATCAAGGAACAGCAGTTGGACCTGTTCGCCGACCGCACCGGGTCCCATACGATGCGTGCGAACCGGTTGCGCCTGTACTTCGCTTCCTTCGCCTGTGTGCTGATGCAGGGCATCCGACGGCTGGGTGCCCGCGGCACTGAACTGGCGCGCGCACAGTGCCGCACCCTGCGACTGAAGCTGTTGAAAGTTGGTGCGCGGGTGCGGATCACGGCGCGTCGGGTTTGGCTGTCGTTCTCCGAATCCTGGCCCTATGCGGGGATCTTTACCAGCGTGCCGGGAGACCTGCACGCGGAACCTGTCCGGAGCCCGCCCGGGTAGTCCGGACGCCCTTACTCCTTACTGATCAGGGTGATCGGTGCTGAGCCGGGGGAGTTGTACGCGCGCAATCCGGAATCCACACCCAACCGGCTCGCTCTGAGCCCCTGACAACCTCCCCAATACCCTTCGATTGGTCACAACGCCCATTCATCGCGGCGCCAGATGTCCGGATACCGGCTACAGACACGTAATCAGCTGTGTTCAACCGGAATCGGTGACGGATGCGGGCCAGGTCGGGTCTGTCGAGCCGGTAGGTAGCCGAACTGCCGCAGGGTGTCCTGGATCCAGCGATAGGCCTCCTCACGGGAATGGAGTTCAAAGTCGAAAGTGGTGGACCCGGACAAAAACGCCCGGATCTCCTCCACCGTCTGTAAACGTTGGCTGTGTAATCTCACGTTCATTCTCCAATGATCCTGAAATCACCGCTTTAAGGCTCATGTTCCATTGGACAATGCTGTTGGCATTCGGCTGTTTCTGTTCTATGATGGTTGCTGGCTGGCAGTTTAGCAAGGTGCTGGCGCAACATTAACCATCGCGGTTGGTGCGGTCTGCTTGTGATGCGTACAGGCTGACTCCTGCCCGGTGCTTTGGCGGATGGTGCCGCCAGGTCCGCGCAGGCGGCAACGAGTATCGTTGTAGCAGGCCGGCTTGGTCTCTGTTTGATGAAGGGCGGACGGATAGACCTACGGGCAGGCGGATTGGGTCTGCTCGTGTGCCGCGTACGAACCAAAAAAGCTCTGGAGAAGAAAAATGTCCGCTCAGAATGTGCTCAATTTTATCAAGGGTAATGACATCAAGTACGTCGACTTGAGGTTTACCGATACCCGAGGCAAGGAACAGCATGTAACCTTGCCGGCGGGCAAGGTGAACGAAGCCTTTTTTGCCGAGGGAAAACCGTTTGACGGCTCCTCCATCGCCGGGTGGAAAAGCATCGCCGAGTCGGACATGCTGTTGATGCCGGATACCTCGACCTCTGCGGTCGATCCGTTTTTTTCCGATGCCACCTTGCTGTTGCGTTGCGATGTGCTTGAGATCACGAAGGAGACCTACAACCGGGACCCTCGAGGGATCGCGATCAAGGCCGAGGAATATCTCAAGGAAACCGGCATTGCCGACGTCGCGTATTTCGGGCCCGAGCCGGAATTTTTTATTTTTGACGATGTCCGCTGGGGAGACAGCATTAATAGCGCTTTCTACGAAGTCGACTCCGAAGAAGGCGCGTGGAGTTCGGCAAAGTCGTTCGAGGAAGGCAATATCGGGCACCGCCCCGCAGTAAAAGGCGGCTACTTCCCGGTACCCCCGGTAGACTCGCTGCAGGAGGTACGTTCAGCCATCTGTTCGACGCTTGAGGACCTGGGGGTCGAAGTAGAAGTGCATCACCATGAAGTCGGCACCGCGGGGCAGTGCGAAATCGGCACGCGTTTCGACTCGTTGACCCGGCGCGCCGACATGAACCAGATATTGAAATACGTGGTGATGAATGTGGCGCATAACTACGGTAAAACCGCGACCTTCATGCCCAAGCCGCTGGTCAGCGACAACGGCAGCGGAATGCACGTTCACCAGTCCCTCTTCAAGGACGGGCAAAACCTGTTCTCCGGGGATGGCTATGCCGGCTTGTCGGATACCGCGTTGTTTTACATCGGGGGCATTCTCAAGCACGCCCGCGCGATCAACGCGTTCACCAACGCGACGACCAACAGCTACAAGCGGTTGGTGCCCGGGTTTGAAGCACCGGTGTTGCTTGCCTACTCGGAGCGCAACCGCTCGGCAGCGGTGCGGATTCCGTTTGTGCCGTCGCCGCAGGAGTGTCGTGCCGAGGTGCGTTTCGGTGACTCTTCGGGCAATCCGTACCTGACTTTTGCTGCCATGCTGCTCGCCGGACTGGACGGCATCAAGAACCGGATCCACCCGGGAGCCCCCATCGACAAAGACCTCTATTCGCTATCGACGGAAGAGGAGAAGAAAATCCCGACGGTGTGTGCCGCTTTGCATCTGGCTCTGGACGAGCTTGAGAAAGACCATGCTTTCCTGGTCGACACAGGGGTTTTCAGCTGGGATATGATCGAAGGCTATATCGAACTGAAGATGGAGGAAGTGACGCGCCTGCGTTCGGCGACGCACCCGGCCGAGTTCGATATGTATTACAGTTGCTGAATTGACGGAACCATTGCACGTTTTTTCGTGCAGGGCGCGTCTTTTTGGCAGGGGATCAGGCCGCAACGGGGGGGCGTTTTGTCAGACAGGGATGCCGGCACCCGCGCGAGCCGATCCCGCCGGCTTTACCTGTAGGCGTTTTTCAGTTCCACGTAATGGGCAGCGAGGTATTCGATCAACTCGATTTCCTCCGTCTTTAGCGCGCGGATTTTTTCCACGGGCGATCCCATCCAGAGAAAGCCGGATTCGAGGTGTTGGCCGACCGGCACCAGACTGTTGGCTCCGATGATCGTGTGCGATGAGACCACTGCACGGTCAAGCACGGTTGCGTTCATCCAGACCAGACTGGAGCTTTCGACGGTGCAGGCGTGCAGTACTACGCCGTGCGTGATCGTCACGTCGTCTCCGATGTTCAGAGGGACACCACCGGGGGCAAACCGGCTGTCTGCCGATCCGTGCAATACCGTGCCATCCTGCACGCTGGTGCGCTGACCGATGCGAATCGGCATGACGTCGCCACGAATGACGCTCCCTGGCCAGATCGACGAATCCGCCCCAACGACGACGTCGCCGATCACCGACGCCTCGCTGTCCACGAAAGCGGATGAATGTACCTGTGGAGTGATGCCTTGGAAAGAACGGACGCTCATGCCGGCGCGATACTAGCATAGAATCAGGCAGGGTCGGCTTCGCTTGGTTTGGCTGCCCCGGCCTTACGCGCCATGTGGAAATTTCTGGCAGATCGTCTTTTGGCTTACGCCCTGTTGATGCGGTTGCATCGCCCGATCGGCATCTATCTGCTGCTGTGGCCGACTCTTTGGTCGCTTTGGCTTGCAAGCGACGGGCACCCGTCGCAACCGGTATTCGTGGTCTTTGTTCTGGGGGTGGTGCTGATGCGTTCGGCAGGATGCGTCGTCAATGATTACGCCGACCAAGGTTTCGACGCGCGCGTGTGGCGCACCAGAGATCGCCCGCTGGTTTCGGGGCAGGTGACCCCGATGGAAGCACTCGCGCTGGCCGGCATTTTGCTGTCGCTTGCCTTTGCGTGCGTGCTGGCGATGAATGCCATGACCATCTTGCTGTCGTTCGTCGCGCTGGCGCTGGCACTTGCGTATCCCTTCATGAAGCGGCTATACCATCTGCCGCAGTTGCACCTGGGCGTTGCGTTCGGTTGGGCGATACCGATGGCCTGGGTCGCGCAGACAGGCAATTTTCCGGGATCGACAGCGTGGGTTCTGTTCCTGGCCAACGTCTGCTGGACGATCGCCTACGACACGATGTACGCATTGGCTGATCGGGAGGATGATATCCGGATCGGGATTAAATCCAGCGCGATCCTGTTCGGCGGCTGGGATCGGCTGCTGACTGGCGCACTGCAGGGGGCCGCACTGCTGTTGCTGGTCGCCGTGGGGCGCATGGAAGACGCCGGCGGTTGGTTCTATGCCGGGGTCGCCATCGCCACGGGGCTCTCGGTGTACCAGCAGTGGCTGATCAAGGATCGTGCGCCGGGGAAATGCCTGCAGGCTTTCTTGAACAACGCGTGGCTGGGGTTTGCCGTCTTTGCCGGGTTGTTCGTCGATTTTCTGGCATAAACAGCCGGGTCGAAGTTTCCGACGCTACAGCAGATGGCGTTCCACGAACGAGGTTATTTTTTCTCCGACGACAAGGTGGTCGAGCACCCTCACGTCGATCAACTCCAGCGAGCGCTGCAGTTCCTTGGTGATGTTTTCGTCGGCCTTGCTCGGCTCGTAAGAGCCCGAGGGGTGGTTGTGTACAAAGATGACCGCCGCCGCGTTGTAATGCAGCGCACGCTTGACGACTTCACGCGGGTGCACGTCTGCGCTGTCGATGGTGCCATGAAACATTTCTTCGAATCCGAGAATACGATGCTGGCTGTCGAGAAACATGCAGGCGAAAACCTCATGTTCATAGTTGCCCATCTTCAGTTTCAGGTAATCGCGGGCGGCTGTAGGGCTGGTCAGCGCTTCACCCTTTTCCAGCGTCTCGAACAAACTCCGGCGAACCATTTCCAGCGCCGCCTGCAACAGCACAAAGCGCACATCGCCGATACCTTTGCACGCGCATAGTGTTTTGCGATCGGCCCGCATGATCGCCCGCAGGGATCCAAGCTTGGACAGCAAGCCCTGCGCGGCGTCCATGGCACTGTGGTTCCTGCTGCCACTGCCGATCAATATGGCGAGCAGCTCGGTATTCGACAGATTGCCGGCGCCTTGTGCCAGCAGCTTTTCCCTGGGTCTTTCCTGCTTGGGCCATTCCGTGATTTTCATTGGTCTTCAGCTTTTTTGGGAAGTGTCTTTACCGTGTGGATGTGGATCATGCGGAGCCGGCCAGACAAAGTTCGAT
This sequence comes from Candidatus Oxydemutatoraceae bacterium, assembly GCA_965226235.1. GTDB lineage: Bacteria > Pseudomonadota > Gammaproteobacteria > Poriferisulfidales > Oxydemutatoraceae > CAYFZO01. The sequence continues at coordinate 1,485,966 of OZ245335.1, forward strand.
GCGCGGTATTGTGTGCCGGGACAATGGGGCAAATCCAGGTTGGTGGGTCGAGCGGCTGGTTTTTTATGATCTAAAGGCAAAGCAGGTAATTTTGTTACACTGCGCCCATGTTTTTACGTAACAAGCGCATCCTCCTGGGTGTCACCGGTGGTATCGCTGCGTACAAGGCAGCGGTGCTGGTGCGGGAACTGCGACGCGTGGCGGCCGAGGTGCGGGTTGTCATGACGCGATCGGCAATCAGGTTTGTTGGCGCGGCGACCTTCCAGGGGTTGTCGGGGTATCCCGTCGAGACCGACGATGACGCCGGGTTCGAGCCGGCATCTGCAAGTGCCGGTTTTCCCGGCACAGTCGCAGGTGCAGCAAAAGACGACGGCATGAGGCACATTCAGTTGTCGCGCTGGGCTGATTTTTTCCTGGTCTATCCCGCTTCGGCCAACACCATGGCCGAGATGGCCCATGGGCATGCCGATCGCCTGCTCACGTCGATTTACCTTGCCGGCAACGCGCCAGCGGCAGTCGCACCGGCAATGAACCACCTGATGTGGAAGCATCCGGCTACGCGCGCCAATGTGCAACTGCTGCGCCGGCACGGGGTGCTCGTGTGGGGTCCGGCGGAAGGCGAACAGGCCTGCGGCGAAGACGGGATGGGACGCCTGCTGGAGCCACAGGATGTGGTGCAGCGGCTGGCTGATGCTTTTTCCCATGCAACCCTGGCGGGGCACAAGGTCGTGATTACGGCGGGGCCTACGCGCGAAGCGGTGGACGCGGTACGTTGCCTGAGCAACCACAGTTCCGGCAAGATGGGCTTTGCCCTGGCGCGCGCCGCAGGCGAACAAGGCGCCGAGGTGGTATTGATCGCCGGGCCGGTCGCGTTGCACACACCGCCCGCGGTAAAGCGAATTGATGTTGTCAGCGCGGAGCAGATGCGCGCGGCGGTGATGCAGCAGATCGGTGGAGCCAGCATGTTTATCGCGTGTGCCGCGGTCGCCGACTACCACCTGCCGCGTCCCCTGGACACCGGCAAGATCAAGAAACGTCACGAATCGTTGCACCTGCACCTGGTCAAAACCCGCGATATTCTTGCTGAAGTCGCGGCGCTTGAGCCACGCCCGTTTGTGGTTGGCTTCGCCGCGGAAACCAGCCACGTTGAGGCGAACGCCAAAAGCAAGCTGTTTGGAAAGAACCTCGACGTGATCGTCGCCAATCAGGTAGGCCCGGAGGCACCGCATGATTTTGGCGACGATATGGGCAGGGTGGATGTCTACTGGCGCGACGGCGGCGAGTCTCTGGGTTCTGCAACCAAGGAGGTTTTAGGCCAGCGACTGTTGGCGCTGTTTATTCACCTGTATCAACGCAAAAGCAATGCCGGATCAAGAGAGGATACAGCTTAGGGTGCTCGACCCCCGGCTGGGCAGGGAGCTTCCGCTGCCACGTCCGGCCACGCCCGGATCCGCGGGGATCGATATCTGCGCGTGTCTTGAAGAGGATTTGCACCTGTCGCCTGGAGACACGGAGTTGATCCCGTCTGGGTTTGCGATCTACATGGGGGATTCCGGCCTTGCGGCGGTGATCCTGCCGCGTTCCGGATTAGGGCACAAACATGGCATCGTATTGGGAAACCTGGTGGGGTTGATCGACTCCGACTACCAAGGGCAGATATTCGTTTCCTGCTGGAATCGCAGCCGGGAGGCTTTTACCATCCGCCCGGGCGACCGTATCGCGCAGCTCGTTTTTGTCCCGGTATTGCATCCGCAACTGGATACTGTCGAGAGTTTTTCGCCCAGCGGGCGTGGCGACAGCGGATTTGGTCACACCGGGCAGAGGTGAATTTGCGAATCAACCCCACCCTGTTCAGGGCATACGACATCCGCGGCGTGGTCGGCGATGATTTTGGCGAGCCGCAGTTGTTCGCGCTCGGGCAAGCACTCGCGACGCGCTACCCGGATTGCGGTACGGTAGTCGTGGGCCGGGACGGACGCTTGTCGAGCGACGACTTATCCGCCGCGCTGATACGAGGTCTGAATGCGTCCGGCGTGGATGTGCTCGATGTCGGCGAAGTGCCGACGCCGGTGCTTTATTTCGCAGCGCACCAAAGCGGCGCCGGTTCCGGCTTGATGATCACAGGCAGCCACAATCCGCCCCGGTACAACGGCGTGAAGATGATGATCGGTGGACACACGCTTGCCGGCGATGATATTTCCGCTTTATACGCGACATGCGTGCAACAGGAATTCAAGCGCGGCAACGGAAGCCGCGTTGGTGCCATGCCAGACGACGACTACATTCGCCGCGTGACGGATGATGTCGGTCTGCACCGCAAGCTGCGCATCGCCATCGATTGTGGCAACGGGGTGGCCGGCCCCGTCGCGCGTGCGCTGTATGAAAGGCTCGGCTGTGAAGTGGTCTGCCTGTATTGTGAGGTCGACGGCACTTTTCCGAACCACCACCCGAACCCCAGCGTGCCCGGGAATCTCACGGACTTGATCGCGACAGTGCGGGAGCAGCAACTTGATGTTGGGCTTGCGTTTGACGGCGACGGCGATCGGCTCGGGGTGGTGGACGATACCGGCACCATCGTCTGGCCAGACCGCCAGATGATGATTTTTGCACAGGATATTTTGCGCAATCACCCAGGAGCCACCGTGCTTTACGATGTAAAATCCTCGCGCCATTTGTCGCGGGTCGTAGAACAGTGCGGGGGCGTTGCCCGCATGTGTCGTACCGGACATTCTTTCGTCAAGCAAGCGCTGAAGGAAACCGGCGCGTTGTTGGCGGGGGAGATGAGCGGGCATCTGTTTTTCAGCGACCGCTGGTTCGGCTTTGATGACGCGCTTTACGCGGGTGCACGTCTGCTCGAGATTTTGTCCCGCACCGAGGAGAAGTGCAGCGCGCTTTTCGCAAAGCTGCCCCGGTCCGTCAGCACCCCGGAGCTCAACGTGCCTTTCGAGCGCGAGGATCAGCAGCACGAGTTCATGCGCCGGTTCTTGGCCGAGGCGCAGTTTGGCGAAGCCAGGATCAGCGATATCGATGGCTTGCGCGTCGAGCGCGAGGATGGCTGGGGACTGGTGCGCGCATCCAACACCACCCCGTGCCTGGTCTTGCGCTTCGAGTCGGACAGCCAGGGGGGGCTTGAAGCCCTGCAGGCGGTGTTTCGTGAGCAGTTGCTGCGGGTCGACCCGGCCTTGGAAATTCCGTTTTGAACCGATGAAGCCGGCTATTCGACACGGATTTCGCAGGGTTCTCGCGGGGAAAAGGAACATTTCCCTGCAACCGTTTCCTCATGGGAGGCAAGTGTCGTTGTGCATACGCAATACGAGCGTTTGCGATTCGCAGGGGATCACCCCGTGAATCCGGGTGTGGGCGCACAGTCAACCCGCACCTCTTCTCCCGCCGGAGGACCTCCTTTGCCTGATGTTGCATCTGGTTCCCCCGATTTCACGCGGTTTACGCCGCCGGCGGCAAGTGGCGCGTACAGGTGCGGCTAGTGGCCGAGGCCGGCGTCGGAGCACGCCCGAAGCAAAGCAGGCCGAAAGCATTTTGCATACGCAACGCGCGCATTCCGCGGGGCTTTTCCCGTGCATTCGGCGGATGGCCAACCCGCCCTTTCTTTCGCTGGCAGAGATCCTTGTGTCCGGCGTTGCGTAGAGTCCTCTTGATCGACCCAGGCACCCAATGCAGTGCAGTTCGTGCCAGCGGTGGGAGATGGCGCGTGCAGGTACGGCTGGCGGCTGTCGTCGGCGCTGGCCTCCAACCACGGTGGAGCAGGATCACACCGGCTCGATCGGGCCTGCTCTGCATTGATCGATGATTGATCCCGGAAACAGGGTCAGGGTTCTGGCTGAGGCCTTGCCCTATCTCCAGCAATTCCGAGGCGCGGTCATCATTATCAAATACGGCGGCAACGCGATGGTCGATGCGGCGCTCAAGCACAGCTTTGCCAGCGACGTGGTGTTGCTGAAGGCGGTTGGAATGCACCCGGTCGTTGTCCATGGTGGCGGCCCGCGGATATCGGCGTGCCTTGAACAACATGGCCTGTCAGGCTCTTTCGTTCACGGCATTCGGGTGACGGACAGGTCGGCGATGGCGGTCGTGGTTGAGGTACTCGATGGCATCAACGCCGAGATTTCCCGGTCGATCGAGCAGCACGGCGGCAGCGCCGAGCCCATCATGGCAAGCCGCAGCATGATCCGGGCGAAAAAATTCAGACATCCCGAAAGCGATGTCGATTTCGGCTTTGCCGGCAGCGTCGACAGCGTTGCGCCCGCGTTGGAAGAACTGGTGATGGCGGACACGAAGATCCCCGTGCTCGTTCCTTCAGGCACCGGGGAGGACGGGCTGTTCTACAACATCAATGCCGATTCCGCTGCTGCGGCTGTTGCGGCCGCGCTGGGATCCAGGAAGCTCATTTTCATGACCAACACGCCCGGGGTGCTCAATGAGCACGGTTCGTTGATCACCAGCATCACCGCGCAACGGATGACCGATCTGATCGAGCGCGGGGTTGTGCACACCGGGATGCTACCCAAGGTCCGGTGCGCCTTTGACGCGGCGCGAGGCGGCGTCTCAGCGGTCCATATCATTGACGGACGCGTGCCAAATGCCCTGCTGCTCGAGTTGCTGACCGATGCCGGCGTCGGCACGTTGATCACGCAGGAATAGCGGAGCCGGTCACGCAACACGAGTAGCCCGATAAGATGTTTTTTTCTCATTTCAAGTGGACCTATATCAGGGGGAAGATCAACAGCAGTACCTTGTTATATTTCATATCGGCAGGGATTGATATGGCTGAATTAAACCTTACAAGTCTTTCCCAATCAATAGCTCCACTTCTATCACAAAACATCTTTCCAAATTTTAGTGTAAACAAATTAATTTGTTTTGAATATGCCTCCATAAAGTCATCATTTCTTTCTTTAGCTTTATAACCCAATGGCTCTATTATGTCTGTATAGAGGCTCTGATTTCCTGATATGAATTCCCAAAACTTTTGACCACAGTATTTGTAATAATCTCCTTTATCTGGCTTGCTATCACGACCATAGCAACATCCATTTACACACACAACATTCAGTTTTGAATTGCTAGTTCTTAAAGTACGTTGTGCCGTCCTGAAGTCAGATTTCATCTTGGATATTTGACTACTATTTCCCCAATTCAGACCAGATTTTATATTCACAATATAACGGATACTATCGTGATAAAATTCTAAGTCTATTCCTTGTATTCCTGATTTCCACCCGTCATAAACTTTGTTATTTATGAATATAGCAAGTCCTTCCAGCCAGTCTCCAAATATTGTTTCTTCATTAGATGAAATATGTGCATCGACAAGCCCCTTAACTATTTCTTCAGATGTCAAAACATGCTTTGCCTTAAACAAATATGGATTTTTTCTTTTTAGAACCTTGCTAAGACTCAAAGTGTCAAGGCTTGATATTCTTTTCTCGTGAAAAATACCAATGTTTTTTTCAACGTACATGACTACGTCGCTCAGATCAATTGGTTTCATATCCAGCCTTTGATTCAAATAAAAATAATTCAACCGGAGAAATTTGAGATTTCACCATTTCATAATATTCTGAAACTACTTCTATTCCAATAGAGTTTCTACGCATTTTATTTGCAACAATATTTGTTGTCCCAGACCCCATAAAAGGGTCCAATACCGTATCACCAATTTGAGTAAACAGCTTTATGAACCATTGAGGTAAGCCTTCTGGAAATGCTGCACTATGATTTTTATTGTTGCACTCTGTAGCCAAATAAAGAACATTTGTTGGATAGGCTTTATCTCTTGTGAGCCAATTAGATATATTTTTACCGAAACCACTGCCAACTTTAGATTCATCTCTTGTTTTATCTGTTTCGCTAAGGTTCTTTAATCTTGTCTTTGCCCAGTCTCCCATAGATACCATGACTTCTTCTTGGTACATATTAAATTTCTTATCTTTATTAAATTGTAGTAGTCTTTCCCAAGAATCTCTAAATCTATTTGGCCATTTACCTGGATAACAATTTTTTTTGTGCCAGATAAATTCCTCCGTCCACAACCAACCTTGTTTTCTCATTGCAAGAATCAACTCCAAGATGTATGTACTTCTTTCGCCGTTTACCACCTTCTCTTTGATATTGAGAACAAAGGTTCCTGTTGGTTTAAGAACTCTCAACATCTGTTCTGTCTTAGGTACAAACCATTCTACATAAGCATCTGGATGAATGCCTCCATATGTATTTCTTCTTTGGTCGGCATATGGCGGAGAAGTAAAAATCAAATCCACTGAATTATCAGGGATTTTCTTTAGCATATTTTCACAGTCGCCAAGATATAAATCGTGTTTTATTTCCATTTAAGGAATCTCTGATTTATTCATGGATTTGTCCATAATATAACTCATGTACCTACTCATTAGCACAGGATCTCCTCAATGCGTCAAATGACCTTGGCTGAAGCCGACTTCGAGAAATATCGCAAACCAACGCGCCGAGAGCAATTTCTGAACGACATGGATCAGATCATTCCATGGAAAGAGCTGTGCGAGGTGATCAAGCCGTTTTATCCCAAGCCCCAAGGTGCAGGCCGCTCACCGGTGGGTCTGGAACGGATGCTGCGGATTCATTTTCTCCAGCATTGGTTCAACCTGTCCGACCCGGCGATGGAGAAAGCGCCGTACGATTCCCGCGCCCTACGGCGGTTCGACGAAGAACAAGAACCGGTCCCGGGATCCGGACATGCACCAGACCCGCAAGGGCAACCAATGGTATTTCGGCATGAAGGGACATATACGGTGTGGACAGCAGGACCCGGCTGATTCATTCGGCGGCGGCGACGCCGGCGAATGTGCATGATGATCTTTTCCCCGTAATCCGGCCCATGCGGAGTGAGGATTTTTCCATTATTCTGACACGAAGGAGGTTCTCAGATTGATCTTCCCCCTGATATCGGTCCATTTATAATGCGGGGATGACCACCTACCGAAGATCGGTTGCGCTGGGACGCCCCGCGCGACCGACCAGAGAGAAAGCAGGACGACACTCGTGACCATGGCAAAGCCCGGCAAAGCGTTTATCCGCTTTGCATTGAGCAAAGGAGCGCTCAAACAGGGTGACTTCAAACTGAAATCGGGTAGAAGCAGCCGCTATTTTTTCAACGCGGGGGTGTTTTGCGACGGGGCATCGTTGGTGACAATCGCCCGCTTTTATGCCGATGCGATTATTGCCAGCGACATCGAGTTTGACGTCCTGTTCGGTGCCGCCTACAAAGGCATTCCGCTGGCGGGCGTCACCGCCGCCTGCCTGGCGCAGGAGCACAAGCGGAACCGGGCGATTACCTACAACCGCAAAGAGGTGAAGGGCCACGGCGAAGGTGGCCGCCTGGTCGGCGCACCGCTTGCGGGCCAACGGGTGTTGATTCTGGACGATGTGCTTACGGCAGGCACCGCCGTTCGGGAGTCGATGGCGTTGATTCACGCGGCCGGGGGTACGGTTGCAGGCGTCGTCGTATGTTTCGATCGAAAGGAGCAGGGCGAGGGTGCCGACACATCGGCAACGGAGATCGCGCGGCAGCACGGTATCGAGGTGATCAGCATCGCCGATCTGGACGATTGGCTCGAGTTGGCGCAAGCCGAGGGGATCTGCCTCGATTAGCCTGCCGAGCGCCTCGCCACAATGCCCTTGCCGTCAACCGCACAGATCGCGTAACGCTTCCGGCAGGCTGGCGTAGGCAAACCGGAACCCTTCCCGGTCCAGCTTGTCCGGCACGGCCCTTTGCCCTTCCAGCAGCAACTCTGCGGCTTCGCCAAGCATCAGTTTCAGTGCCGGTGCCGGGGCGGTAAACATCGCCGGGCGTCGCAACTGCTTCGCCAGCGTCCGGCTAAATACGGCGTTTGTCACCGGTGCCGGAGCGGTCAGGTTATACGCGCCGCGACTTCCTCGGGTATCGAGCAGATGCAATATCGCATTGACCTGGTCTTCCATATGTATCCAGCTCATCCATTGCTTGCCGTCGCCGATGACCGCGCCCAGGCCCAACCGAAACGCCGGCGACATTTTTCCCAACATACCGCCGCTGCGGGATAAAACCAGGCCGGTGCGCAGCAGGCACACACGCACCCCGAGTTCCTCCGCCCCCCCCGCGGATTGTTCCCAGTCCCGGCATAGCCGCGCGCCAAAGCCAAGCCTGTCAGGTGCCTGTCCCGGGTGCAGCTCGGTGATTTCCGCGTCACCGGTGTTGCCGTAGTAGCCGACCGCAGACGCGCTCAGCAGCGTCGCCGGCCGGGTGGCAGCCTGCGCCATCCGGGCGACCAGTTGCTGTGTCAACGTCACGCGGCTTGCATACAGGCGCTGCTTTCTTTGCGCGCTCCAGCGTTTGCCGGCGATGGGTTCGCCCGCGAGGTTGATGACGGCGTCGAAGCGCGTGCCGCGTTCCCATTCGTCCAGCGATGCAATGACGCGGGTGCGTTCACCGCACAGTGCCTGCGCTTTTTGCCCCTGGCGGCTGAATACGGTCACCTGGTCGTTGCGACTTGCCAGCTTGTGGCATACGGCCCGGCCGATCAATCCACTGCCGCCGCTGATTAAAACATGCATGGTTGCTGTTACCCGATCCTGTGCCTCACGATAGACAGAGACAGGGTAAAAATCAACCGGCAACAGGTCAGGCTGGAGGTTCGCTCCCCCCTCGGGATGTACGGGGTGCTATATTGCGTTCCGGATCTGTGCGCATTATCACCATCAACGTCAACGGTATTCGTGCCGCCGCCCGCAAGGGTATGTTTGCCTGGCTGGGCAGGCAAAATGCGGATGTGGTTTGCATCCAGGAGACCAGGGCGCAAGTCGACCAGCTACGCGATCCCTGCTATCACCCGAAAAACCACCAGTGCGAGTACTTCGATGCCGAGAAAAAAGGCTACAGCGGGGTCGCCATTTATAGCCGAACCACCCCCCGGCGGTGGGTGCGCGGCTTTGGCAACGCCGAGTTCGACGCAGAGGGACGTTACCTGGAAGCCCGGTTCGACGCGCTTTCAGTTGTGTCCCTGTACGCACCGTCAGGCTCTTCGAGCGATGAGCGCCAGCAAGCCAAGTTCCGGTTTCTCGATGCGTTCATGCCACATCTTGAAAAGCTGAAGCGCAGCCGCCGGCACTACATCCTCTGCGGCGACTGGAACATCGCGCACAAGCAGATCGATCTGAAAAACTGGCGCGGCAACCAGAACAATTCCGGGTTCCTTCCCGAAGAGCGCGCATGGCTGGACAGGTTATTCGGCGAGGCCGGCTACAACGACGCCTTTCGTGAAGTCTGCGCTTTGCCGGATCAGTACACGTGGTGGTCCAACCGAGGACGCGCGCGGGAGAACAATGTCGGTTGGCGTATCGACTACCAGGTCACCTCTGCGGCACTGCGCGGCTACGCGCGCCAGGCGAGGATCTACAAGCAGCAGTGGTTTTCCGACCATGCGCCGCTGATTATCGACTATGATCTGCCAGCGTTGTGAGCCGACCATGCGGGGCGCTGGCGAGTGAACGAGAAGGTCCCGGCGTTACGGTGGCTGGATTTGCTGCGTGTCTACACCAAGCCGCGAGTGGTGGTGATGCTGTTTTTGGGCTTCTCCGCGGGCTTGCCTTTTTTGCTGGTTTTCTCGACCTTGTCTGCGTGGTTGACCGAGGAAGGGCTTAGCCGCACTGCGATCGGGTTTTTCAGTTGGGTCGGCATCACCTACTCCATCAAGGTCGTCTGGGCGCCGTTTATCGACCGTTTGCGGTTGCCGTTGCTGACACGCTGGCTGGGGCGCCGACGCGGGTGGATGCTGTTGGCGCAGGTCGGTATTGGACTTGGGCTGCTCGGGGTGGCGTGGCTCGGGCCGGCGCAGTTGCTTCCATTTGCCTTGCTCGCGGTTTTCATCGCATTTTGTTCGGCAACGCAGGACGTAGTCATCGACGCCTACCGCATAGAAATCGCGAAGAAAGAATACCAGGCGGCGCTGGCCGCGATGTACATCTTCGGTTACCGCGTCGCATTGCTGGTCGCGGGAGCCGGTGCGCTGTACGCCGCCGAACTGAGAGGCTGGACCTACAGTTACCTGCTGATGGCTGCCTGCATGCTGATCGGCGTTGCGACGACGCTGGTTATTTCCGAACCCCCGGCCAACCGGGCCTCCGGCACCCGCCCGTCACCCACCTCTGCGGCTCGCACCGGAAACGCCTCCCACTGGTTTGTCACCGCAGTGGCTCGCCCCTTCTCGGATTTTTTCCAGCGCAATCGGCAACTTGCCTGGTTGATTCTGCTGCTGATCGGCATTTACCGCATCAGCGACATCGTGATGGGGGTCATGGCGAATCCGTTTTACCTGGACATGGGGTATACCAAGACACAAATCGCCGACGTGTCGAAGCTGTTCGGCTTTTTCATGACGATCGCTGGCGCGGGTCTCGGCGGCCTGCTGGTGTTGCGCCATGGGGTCATGCCGATATTGGTTCTCGGCGCGGGGCTGGTGTGCCTCACCAATTTACTGTTTGCAGCACTGTCGCAGGCCCAGCCGGACATCGTGCTGCTCGCGGCGGTCATCAGCGCGGACAACATCAGTGGTGGCATCGCCACCAGCGTGTTCATCGCCTATCTCTCCGGGTTGACCAGCCGGGCATATACCGCAACCCAATACGCTTTGTTCAGTTCGTTGATGACCCTGCCCGCCAAGCTCATCGGCGGCGTCTCGGGCATCGTGGTCGATAGCCACGGCTACTTCAGCTTTTTCGTCTACGCGGCCGCCATCGGTCTTCCCGCGATTGTCGTCGCCATCCTGTTGATGCGTATCGACAAGGGAGCGAGCCGGACTGCATGAGGCTGGAAGCACACAGGGTCTGAACCGAAGCACCGGTCTGCGAGGTTGCGTTGCATCGCCCTTGCGAATGCGTCACGGGTCTCGTCTATCCCACAAGTATGGCTGGCAGGCCGTGTTGTAGAGCAACTCATCGTGCGCCATACGGTATAATTGCGCGTTTCAACGCAACCGCTCATGCCACAAGCAATGTCCGCAACCGCACCGAACACCCAGCCACCGATCAAGCAGACCGGGCTGTCTGCGCCGATGCTGGCAGGGCTATTGCTGTTGGCATGCAACAGCGGCTTTGCTGAATCGGCCGGCGACGCCGAGCAAGGCAAAGCGAAGTCGGCGCAATGCGTTGCGTGCCACGGAGCCGACGGGAACAGCATCAATCCGCAGTGGCCGAAAATCGCCGGTCAGTCCGCGGAATATATCTACAAGCAACTACAGATGTTCAAGCAAAAGCAGCGGATCAATCCGCTGATGAACTCGCAGGTGGCCAATCTGTCCGAACAGGACATGCATGACCTGGCCGCTTATTACACGTCCCAGACAATATCTCCCGGGGCCGCCGACGAACAACTGCTCGAAGCGGGGCAACTGATTTATCGTGGCGGCATTCCAGAAAAAGGCGTGCCTGCGTGCATGTCCTGTCACGGGCCAAAGGGGAGCGGCAATCCGGCGGCGCTGTTTCCGCGGCTGTCCTACCAGCATGCTCCGTATACCGCCGAGCGCTTGCACGAATATCGCGCGCGCGATGAAGATTACAATTACCCTGGTGCCGAAATCATGTTCGGCGTCTCGGAGAGGTTGAGCGATGAAGAAATCGAAGCGGTGTCTTCTTATATCCAGGGGCTTCACTGATCCGGCCATGGCGATGGATGACATCGGTAGATTGTTCCGGTACCTGCCGGGTGGTGCCGCCGCGGCACTGGTGCTGGCGGCCTCGGTGGCTGCTGCGGAGCAGCCGGTTGTCGAAGGCAGGCACTACGAGGTAATCGAGGCAACGGAGTTGATGCCGATGCCGGAAGGCAAGGTCCAAATCCGCGAATTTTTCTGGTATGGCTGCCCGCACTGCTATTCGCTGGAGCCCTATGTGGAGAAATGGGAGAAGCCGGATTTTGTCGACTTCGTGATGACCCCGGTGATGCTTGGGCAACAATGGGTGGACCATGCCTACGCCTTCTATGCCCTGCAGCAACTGGGCAGGGGAGAAGACCTGCACATGGTGTTGTTCGACGCGCTACACAAGGACGGGAAGCGGCTGTTTACCATCAGCCAGATTGCGGGGTTTCTGGAAGGCTACGGGGTCAAGCGAGACACTTTTGAGGCAGCGGCCAAGTCGTTTTTGGTCGCCACCGAGGTAAAGCGTGCCGACCGCTTGAGCCGGCTGTACCAGATAAGCGGGGTGCCAGCATTTGTCGTCGGCGGCAAATACAAGACATCGCCCAGCATGGCCGGCAGTTACGAGAAGCTCTTCGAAGTGCTTGATTACCTCGCACGCAAGGAATACCCACCCCAAACCTCTCCTGCCACGCGGCAGGATGGCCGCCTGGAAACGGAGTCCGAAGGCTAGCAGGCGGATTACCGGGTCCCTCTCTACCGGGTTGCTGTCGGTGGCAACAAGAGAGGGGTCTTAAGGGGGGGGCTGATTTCTCACAACGCGCGAACCCTCCTTGGCGGGGCGATTGTGGCTCAGGTGCCTGACGCGGAGGGAGGCTTCCTTGGCGCGGGGGGAGGTTTCCTGGCAGGAATGTTATGCGCGCGGATCTTCGTGCGCAGGGTGCTACGACTGATCCCCAGCATGCTCGCCGCGCGCGATTGGTTGAAATCAGCCAACTGTAGCACGTACTCCAGCAGCTTTTTTTCCACCCGCGCCAGAACCAGTTCATACAAGTGCTGGGTCTCATAGTTCGCGAGCATCTTGAAGTAGTTATCCAGCATCGCTTCGAGCGCTTTGTCGAGCGCTTTGTTCAGCCTGGTGAAGCTGCTTCTACGGCGGCCGTTCGCCGGTTTTTTTACGGGGCTTTTCACGGTGCTGGGCATTACGGCTGTCGGTGCCTGGTTTCAGTAGAGGATATTGAACCGGTCATGGTCCAGCACATCGGCACTCGAAGCAGGACGTTGTATTACGTTGGTGACATCGCTGAGCAGCGGCCCTTCTCGGCATTGCCCGAGCAACTCCGACACCGGCTTCTGCGCGCCTGCCAGGCAGGCAGTGACGCTTCCGTCGCGCTCGTTTTTTACCCAGCCGCGTACGCCCAGCCTGGTTGCGGCCGCCTGTGTCCACGCGCGATACCCCACCCGTTGCACTTTACCCCTGATATGGCAAAAGAGATATGTTTCGTCATCGGGCATGAGATTGCCGATTGTAGCAGACTTGCACCACCCTGCTTCTCCCGGCGCGCGTGTCTGCCTGGATCGTTTTCTGCCAGGCGAGGTGTGCTCTGGAGGGTGATTGTCGCTGCGACGCAACCGGCGATCGGTCAACCGCAGTTGCCGTTGATTTGCAGCAGGAAAGTCGCGGGGCCGTCATTGATCAGGGCAATTTGCATGTTGGCACCAAAGCTGCCGGTTTTTACCGCAGGGTGGTTTGTGGTGGCCAGATGCGCCAGTCGTGAAAACAGGACGGTTGCTGTTTCTGGTGAGGCACCATGCGAAAAGCCAGGTCGTGTGCCTTTGCGGGTATCGGCGGCGAGCGTGAATTGCGGAACGAGCAAAACCTCGCCGTCGATATCCCTGACGTTGTTGTTCATGCGGCCGTTGTCATCGGCGAAGATACGATAACCGAGAATGCGTTCGACCATGCGCACGCATACGCGCTCGTCGTCGCGTGGTTCGACGGCGATGAACACGAGTACCCCCCTGCCGATCGACGCCGTGGTTTGCCCGCCGACCGACACCGAGGCTTCGGTGACCCGTTGCAGCAAGGCGATCACCCGAGGTTCTCGGCGATGTTGTCGGTAGCGGAGACCAGATGGTGCGTGATATCGGGTTCGCTGGCGGCATGCCCGGCGCCGGCGACGATATGCAACTCTGCCCGTGACCAGTGCCGGTGCAGGGCGACGGCCTGCTCCACCGGACACACGACGTCATAGCGGCCATGGACGATGGTTCCCGGAATACGGCTCAGTTTATGAGCCTCATCCAGCAGTTGGTTGTCGCGTTGGAATATCCGGTGGATGAAATAGTGGCATTCGATGCGGGCCAGGCTGAGCGCCATTCGCTCGCCGCTGAAATGCGCTACGGTTTCCTCCTGAGGCAGCAGCGTGAGTAACCGGCCTTCCCAGGTCGACCACGCGCGCGCTGCTTCGAGCCGAGTCTCGGTGTCGCTTGCGGTCAGCCGCTGATAGTAAGCGGCGATCATGTCGCAGCGATGCGCTTCGGGGATCACGCGCTCAAACTCATGCCACGCCTCGGGGAACAGAGCGTTTGCGCCGCTTTGGTAGAACCATCGGATGTCCCGGTCCCGGCACAGGAATATGCCACGGAGCACCAGCGCGAGGCAGCGCCCAGGATGCGCCTCGGCGTAGGCCAAAGCGAGCGTCGATCCCCAGGAGCCACCGAACACTACCCAGCGATCAATTTCGTAGCGTTGGCGGATCGTTTCGATGTCGTCGATCAGATGCTGGGTCGTATTGGCGCGTAGTTCCCCGTAGGGCGTGGAACGTCCTGCTCCGCGCTGGTCGAACAGAATTACCCGGTACAAAGCGGGGTTGAAGAACCGGCGGTGCCACTCCTCGCAACCGGCGCCCGGTCCACCGTGCAGGAATACGACAGGGACGCCGTCGGGTGTACCGCACTCCTCAACGTAAATCGAGTGGATGGGGTCGACCGCGAGGTGAAATTGCTTGCGAGGGGTGATGGGCGGGTATAAGGTTCTCATCGCGGGATGCAATCAGGCTCCGTTGATTTTTCAGTCGAAGCGGATAATATACCTTCTGCGGCAAAGTGTTGTCGGCCGTTTGTTGCCGGGCATTCTGGACTGTGGCAGGCATAGCGGTCGCTCTTGATCATCCCCACGATTCCACCCGCTGATAAGGAATTGACCGGCAGTTTATCTCTCCCTGACTTTCAGGCTTGAATGAAATCATTCAGAAAAATTTGCCACTGGTTCTTCAGCGTGGTCGGAGTGTCGGTATTGAGGGTGGTGTCAAAACGCGTTTCTCTGGCGATGAATCAGGCACTCGGAGCAGCGCTGGCAAACATGATTTTCGGACTGGAGCCAAGTAGCCGCAGGGTCGCTGAACGCAACCTTGCGATTTGTTTCCCGGAACAGACGGTTGAGCAGAGAACGGAGATGGCTCGTGTCAGCTTCTGCGAGTCAGGCAAGCTGGTATTTGAAGCCAGCCATATATGGCATATCGACAAGGCAAAGGTAGACAAGTATGTAGAATTCATTGAGGGTGAAGAGGTGCTCCAGCGAGCCAGGGAGAAAGGCAGCGTGATTTTTGCAACGTTGCACCTGGGGTGTTGGGAGTTGGTAGGGACGTATCTGGAGCGTAGTGCGCCATTGTATTTTTTATACAAGAACAGCTCGCTCTACTTCGTCGAGCGCTTTATGCGTGAAGGCAGGGATGCGCGCAACCGTGGATACGAACCCGGAACCGGGGCCGTGGGATGCCCGTCCAACGCCACCGGTGTCAGGCAACTGTTGCGCGCGTGTGCAGGAGCCGGCAATGTGCTGGTTTTGCCAGATCAGGTTCCGCCACAGGGGCAAGGCGTTCACGCACCTTTTTTTGGGCGCCCGGCCTACACGATGCGCTTGCTGGGGAAGCTGGCGCAGCGCGCACCGGTCGTATTTGTGACCGCCGAGAGGCTATACAACAAGGGAAGGTACTGCCTGCACTTCGATGAACCACCGCCGGAGTTGTATGACCCGGATCCAGCGATATCGGCGGCGGCGACCAACCGGATGGCAGAGCGCCTTATCCGTCGTTTCCCGCAGCAGTATTTATGGGCTTACAAGCGCTTCCGGCGCTCCGGCGAGGATATCTATCAAAAGCCGGGTAAGCGCTGATGCGCTGAGCGTTGAAGCAGGAAACATGCCGGTTTGGGAAATTGAATCGGTCCGGGGCGTCAAATGCCAGGCCTTTACGGCCTGAATACCACCCGGGCACTGCGTCGCCCCTGCTTCCGTGCGCTTTGCCTCGCCGGTCAGGACCCTGTTCCCACAGCGTTTTCCGAGGGACGCATAGCACAGATACGAGGAAGAGCTTTTGACCGAAAACCTGCGATTGTTCAACCAACGCTTGCCGGGCTGCCTTGATCGCTATAATGGGTCGAGACCACACCGAGGAATCGATAATCAACCCCCCCGCCAGATGCTCGCCCAGAGCTGGCCACGTTTGTCCCATATGTGGTGGCCCCATACAACCTTCCGCGGCAAAGTGTTGTCGGCCGTTTGTTGCCGGGCATTCCGGACTGTGGCAGGCATAGCGGTCGCTCTCGATCATCCCCACGGTTCCACCCGCTGATAAGGAATTGACCGGCAGTTTATCTCTCCCTGACTTTCAGGCTTGAATGAAATCATTCAGAAAAATTTGCCACTGGTTCTTCAGCGTGGTCGGAGTGTCGGTATTGAGGGTGGTGTCAAAACGCGTTTCTCTGGTGATGAACCAGGCACTCGGAGCAGCGCTGGCAAACATGATTTTCGGACTGGAGCCAAGTACCCGCAGGGTCGCTGAACGCAACCTTGCGATTTGTTTCCCGGAACAGACGGTTGAGCAGAGAACGGAGATGGCTCGTGTCAGCTTCTGCGAGTCAGGCAAGCTGGTATTTGAAGCCAGCCATATATGGCATATCGACAAGGCAGAGCTAGACAAGCATGTAGCACACATCAAGGGTAAAAAAGTGCTCGAGCGAGCCAGGGAGAAAGGCAGCGTGATTTTTGCAACGTTGCACCTGGGGTGTTGGGAGTTGGTAGGGACGTATCTGGAGCGTAGTGCGCCATTGTATTTTTTATACAAGAACAGCTCGCTCTACTTCGTCGAGCGCTTTATGCGTGAAGGCAGGGATGCGCGCAACCGTGGATACGAACCCGGAACCGGGGCCGTGGGATGCCCGTCCAACGCCACCGGTGTCAGGCAACTGTTGCGCGCGTGTGCAGGAGCCGGCAATGTGCTGGTTTTGCCAGATCAGGTTCCGCCACAGGGGCAAGGCGTTCACGCACCTTTTTTTGGGCGCCCGGCCTACACGATGCGCTTGCTGGGGAAGCTGGCGCAGCGCGCACCGGTCGTATTTGTGACCGCCGAGAGGCTATACAACAAGGGAAGGTACTGCCTGCACTTCGATGAACCACCGCCGGAGTTGTATGACCCGGATCCAGCGATATCGGCGGCGGCGACCAACCGGATGGCAGAGCGCCTTATCCGTCGTTTCCCGCAGCAGTATTTATGGGCTTACAAGCGCTTCCGGCGCTCCGGCGAGGATATCTATCAAAAGCCGGGTAAGCGCTGATGCGCTGAGCGTTGAAGCAGGAAACATGCCGGTTTGGGAAATTGAATCGGTCCGGGGCGTCAAATGCCAGGCCTTTACGGCCTGAATACCACCCGGGCACTGCGTCGCCCCTGCTTCCGTGCGCTTTGCCTCGCCGGTCAGGACCCTGTTCCCACAGCGTTTTCCGAGGGACGCATAGCACAGATACGAGGAAGAGCTTTTGACCGAAAACCTGCGATTGTTCAACCAACGCTTGCCGGGCTGCCTTGATCGCTATAATGGGTCGAGACCACACCGAGGAATCGATAACCGAACCCCCCGCCAAATGCTCGCCCAGCGCCTGCCACATTTGTCCCATACGTGGTGGACTCATACAAAGCGTTGGCGATCACAATCCCGTTGGTTTAGAATGACTTTCATAAAGGCTTCGGCCACCATAGCCCCTGCGTCATGCCTGCCTCCCGCAAAACTTCTGTCAGTCGCGATACGGCGGAAACCAGCATAACGGTTGATCTTGCGCTTGACGGCAGCGGTGAGGGCAGGTTCGATATCGGCATCGCCTTTCTCGAGCACATGCTGGAGCAACTGAAGAAGCACGCCTGCCTTGACCTGAGCATCCAGGCGACCGGAGACCTTGCAGTAGATGATCACCATACCGTCGAGGATATTGGCATCACCCTCGGCCAGGCTTTCGACCAGGCGCTCGGCGACAGGCAGGGCATCCATCGATATGGTCATGCCTGCGCTCCCCTCGACGAGGCGTTGACGCGCTCGGTCATCGATTTTTCAGGGCGCCCGGGACTCGAATATCATGTGGACTACCCGCGCGCTCGCATCGGGCAGTTTGACGTCGATCTGATCCGCGAGTTTTTTCAGGGCTTTGCCAATCACGCACGGGCGACACTGCATATCGATAACCTGCGCGGCAGGAATGCCCACCACATGGCGGAGACCGTTTTCAAGTCCTTCGCCAGGGCCGTCAGGGAGGCCGTGTCGGCAGACGCTCGCATGGTCGGGGTGCTGCCATCGACCAAGGGTCTGCTTTGAGCGGTGTCCAGGTTGATTGCGCCGGAGAGGTTCGTGCCACTCGCCACGGTTGTCGCTCGGCGGATGTGATCGAGGCACCAGGAAGGCAGGGATGAAACGTATTGCGGTGGTTGATTTCGGGATGGGCAACCTGCATTCCGTGCACAAAGCGCTGGCTGAAGTCGGGGGCGACGAGGTTCAGGTCGTGCGTGTCGACAACAGCGACGATCTGCTTGCCGCCGATCAGGTCGTGTTCCCGGGTCAGGGAGCGGCACCCGACTGCATGCAATCACTCCACGCCAGCGGACTTTCTTCCGCCATTCCCCAGGCCGCGCGCGAGAAGCCGTTTCTTGGCATTTGCGTAGGGATGCAGGCTTTGCTTGAGCGCAGCGAAGAAGGCGAAGGGGTCGATTGTCTCGGGCTGTTTGCGGGCAAGGTATGCGGCATGAAGAATCGGGTACACGGTGAGGAGAAGATCCCGCACATGGGTTGGAGCCGGGTCAGGCAGAGCATGTCGCACCCGCTGTGGGAAGGCATAGACGACGACTCGCATTTTTATTTCGCGCATAGCTACTACGCGGTGCCGGACGATGCCGGCATCGTTGCGGCGAATACCGACTACGGTGGTGAGTTTGCCTGCGCCATCGCCAGCGAGTCTGTTTTTGCGGTGCAGTTTCATCCGGAAAAAAGCGCCGTTGACGGGCTTCGCCTGTTACTCAATTTCACCCGCTGGAGCGGCGGCTTATAGCACCATGCTGGTAATTCCCGCCATAGATCTGAAAGGCGGCAAATGCGTACGCCTGCGCCAGGGCAGGCTGGATGAAGAGACGATTTTCTCGGACGCTCCGCTGGAGATGGTGCAACGCTGGGTGGACGCGGGCGCAAAGCGTTTGCATGTCGTCGACCTGGACGGTGCGGTTGGCGGCAAGCCGGTTCACGCACCGATCGTTGCAAAGATCGCGCAGCAGTTTCCCGATCTGCCGATCGAAATCGGCGGCGGCATCCGTGACGAGGATACGGTGCAGGCCTACCTCGACAGTGGCGTTCAGTTCGTGGTGCTGGGAACCCGCGCGATTACCCAGCCCCATTTCGTCAAGGATCTGTGCCTGGAGTTTCCGGGGCACATCATCGTTGCGCTCGATACCAGGCAGGGCAAGGTTGCCACCGCCGGGTGGTCGAAAATCTCGCATCACAACGCGATCGATATGGCGCTGCATTTTGAGGGAGACGGGGTCGCCGCGATTATTCACACCGACATCGAACGCGACGGCATGATGTCGGGGTTGAATGTCGAGGCGACGGTGCAACTCGCGCAGTCGATCAACACGCCGGTGATCGCATCCGGCGGCGTGTGCAGCATCAAGGATATAGAAACGCTGTGCGAGATTGGCGGGGATGATCTCGCCGGCGTCATTACCGGGCGCGCGCTGTACGAGGGCATGCTGGATCTGCGGGAAGCCCAGTCGCTTGCCGATCGCTTGTGCGGTGCTGGATGAGCCTGGCCAAGCGGATCATTCCTTGTCTCGACGTCGACAAGGGACGTGTCGTCAAGGGAGTGCGGTTCAAGGGAATCAGGGACGCCGGCGATCCTGTCGAAGTCGCGATGCGGTATAACGAGGAAGGCGCGGACGAAATCGCCTTTCTCGACATTACCGCGAGTGTCGAAGGCCGCGGGACGATGCTCGACGTCGTCGAGAAAGTCTCCAGGCGAGTCTTTATTCCGCTGAGCGTCGGCGGCGGGGTCGGCGATGTCGACGACGTGCGCAACCTGTTGAACGCGGGTGCCGACAAGGTGGCGGTCAATACCGCCGCGGTGCGCGACATCGGTCTTGTCAGCGACATTGCGGGCAGGGTCGGTTCGCAGTGCTTGATCGTCGCGATCGATGCGAAGCAAAGAGGAGGGTCGAGCTGGGAGGTATATACCCACGGTGGCCGGAAGCCTACGGGTGTCGACGCGATCGAATGGGCACAGCGCGTGGTGGAAGCTGGCGCGGGAGAGATTCTGCTGACCAGCATGGATCGTGACGGCACGCGTAGCGGGTTCGATATCGCGTTGACGCGGGCGGTCGGTGAGGCCGTATCGGTGCCGGTGATCGCCTCGGGCGGCGTCGGCACGATGGCGCACATGGCGGAAGGGATCATGGACGGCCTGGCGAGTGCCGTGCTGGCAGCGAGCATTTTCCATTTTCGCGAGCACAGCGTTCGCGAAGTCAAGCGGTATCTGCAGGACTGCGGAATTGAAGTGAGGCTATGAGGGGCAGCTATGAAAGTTAGTTCAGGGCCGCGCCTGTTTTGCCATATAATGCAGATGAGATGGACCGATGACTGACGCGCGTATTCTTGACCGTATTGATGTGGTTTTGCGCCAGCGCAAGCTGGAGCACCCGGGCGATTCCTATGCCGCTTCCTTATACCGCAAGGGCACGTCGGCGATCCTGGAGAAAATCAGCGAAGAGGCAGATGAAGTGGTGGCCGCAGGCGACAATGAAGGCGACGCACGGCTGGTGTCCGAGGTGGCGGATCTGTGGTTTCATTGCCAGGTGCTGCTGGCGCAACGAGACGTAGGAGTCGCCGCGGTATTCGGTGAGTTGGAGAAGCGTTTTGGCAAATCGGGGCTTGCGGAAAAGCGCGAGAGAAGCGGGCAATCCTGAGCAGGGTGGAACGCGGCTTATCGCATCAGGTTCAATCGTGAGGAGATCATAATGTCGTGGGGACCACTGCAGATTTTGCTGATTCTGGTGATCGTGCTGCTGGTGTTTGGCACCAGGAAGCTGCGCAACCTGGGTTCCGATCTAGGTAGCTCGATCAAAAGCTTTCGGCAGTCCATGCAGGAAGAGAGCAAGGAGCCAGAGGCACCTTCCGGCAAGGAGACGCCGGTGGCGGACAAAGACAAACCCGGCTAGGGACCCCCGGTGCCTTCTTTCGGCTTCTGGGAACTGACGCTGGTCATGTTTGTCGCATTGCTGGTGGTTGGACCGCAAAGGCTGCCCGGGCTGGCTTCCCAGGCGGGTGCCTGGATTGCCCGCATCAAGCGTATGGCTGCCGGTTTCAAGCAGGACCTGTCGCGGGAACTGGACGCACAGGGGTTGCAAAAGACGATTGCCGCACCCAAACAGGAGTTGGAAAAACTGGACTCGGATCTGAAGCAGACAGGTTCGGAACTGCAGCGAAATATCCGCCACCTCGACCCATTGGTCAAAGCGATGGACGAAGAAATCTCCACCGGGCGTTTCAGCAGCGACCCACCCGGCGGCGGCAAGCAGGTCCGCGATGAAGACGCCTGAATCCGCAGCACCTGAATCCGCAGCACCAGCCAGCATCCTTTCTCATCTGCTCGAATTGCGCCGGCGCCTGTTGCGGATATTTATCGGTGTCGGTGTCGTTTTCATCGCGCTGTTTCCTTTCGCGAACCACATCTACACCTACCTGTCGGAGCCGCTGACGAGACACCTGCCGCAAGGCAGTTCGATGGTCGCCATCGATGTGGCAACGCCGTTTTTGACCCCGTTCAAGTTGACCTTGTTACTGGCGCTGATCCTGTCGTTGCCCTATGTGCTTTACCATGTTTGGGCGTTTGTCGCACCCGGGTTGTATCGGCGCGAAAAATCCCTGGCACTGCCGCTGATTGTCTCGAGCACGGGTTTGTTTTACGTCGGCATGGCGTTTGCCTATTTTGTCGTTTTCCCATTGATGTTCGCCTTTTTCAATGCCGCTGCCCCCGCCGGGGTTACCGTCATGACCGATATCAGTCGCTATCTTGATTTTACAGTGAAGATCTTCATCGCTTTCGGGCTCGCTTTTGAAGTGCCGGTGCTAACGCTGTTGCTGGTAAAAAGCGGTGTGACCACACCCGCCCAGCTTGCCGCCAAACGCCCCTACATCATCGTCGGAGCGTTCGTCGTCGGCATGGTTTTGACGCCGCCGGATGTGCTGTCCCAGGTGCTGCTCGCGTTGCCGGTGTGGGTGCTGTTTGAAGTCGGTCTTCTGCTGACGCGCCTGATCAAGCCTTCCACCGGCGATGAGCACGGAGACGATGTGCCGGATGAGCCCCGGCGCGTCGTGAAATAAGGTGACGCACGGAGCATCTGACAGCGAGCGAATGAATGTCTGAAGCAGCGACAAAGGATTCTTCCGCGCCATCGACATTGCAGCCGGTGGTGCTCGTGATCCTGGATGGGTTTGGCGTCAGCCCGTCGAAGAAAAACAACGCCGTGCATCTGGCGAATACCCCTCGCCTCGACGATTTGTTCTCGCACCATTCACACACCCTGCTGGAAGCGTCGGGTCCCGCGGTCGGATTGCCTGTGGGGCAGATCGGAAATTCGGAGGTCGGGCACATGACCATGGGGTGCGGTTGCGTCATCGAGCAGGATCTGGTGCGCATCAACGCCGAGATAGAAAGCGGTCGGTTTTTTGAAAATACACCGCTGGTCTACACGCTGAAGAAAGCAAAGGCGGCCGGTCGCCCCATTCATTTGCTGGGGCTGGTTTCCGACGGAGGCGTGCACTCGCATATCCATCATCTCGAGGCATTGATCGACATGTGCGAGCAGCGCGGCGTGGTACCGGTGCTGCACGCGATTACCGATGGACGCGATACCCTGCCGAGGGAAGCGATGCAGTTTCTTCGGCAGATCCAGCCGCGACTCGAGCGCACCGGTGGCAGCATCGCGACGGTGATGGGGCGGTATCACGCGATGGACAGGGACCACCGCTGGGAGCGGACCGAAGCCGCCTGGCGCGCCGTCGCCCGTGCCCAGGGCGTCGAGCGCAAGTCGTTCTCCGAAGCCATTACCGAAGCGTACCGGCGCGGAGAAGGTGATGAGTTCATCCAACCCTGCGTGCTGCCTGGGGCGCACCCCCTGGACGATGACGACAGCATGATTCTGTTCAACTTTCGCAACGATCGTCCCCGGCAGCTTGTGCGGGCCCTCTCAATGCGAGGGTTTGACGGCTTTGATCGCGGCAGCGCGCCGATCATTGAGCTCACCACGATGACCGAGATCGACTCCGAATTCCCCTGCCTGGTCGCGATTACCACCGACCGCCCCCAAACCACGCTGACAAAGGTCGTCAGCGAGCACGGTCTGCGGCAGCTCCACTGTGCCGAAACGGAAAAATATCCGCACGTGACGTTTTTTTTCAACGGCGGGGTCGAAGCGCCCCTGCCCGGTGAAGAACGCAAACTGGTTCCTTCACCCAGGGTCGCCACGTATGATCTCAAGCCTGAGATGAGCGCGCCCGAGGTGGCGGACGTGGTCATTCAGGCGGTCAAGGAGCAAAAGCACGCGTTCATTGTCGTCAACTTTGCCAACACCGACATGGTGGGACACACCGCGATGTCCGCACCGATCATCCACGCGGTCGAAACCGTGGATCGCGAGGTGGGGCGCATCGTGGACGCCGCGCAGCGGAAAGGCTGGTCGGTCGTCATTACCGCCGATCATGGGAACTGCGACGAGATGCTGGATCCAGAGACCCAGCAGCCAAACACGCAGCACACCATGAACCCGGTTCCGTTTGTGATTGTCGACAAGGAAAAGCATCATCTCGCGAGCGGCTGCAATATCAGCAGCGTCGCCCCCACGGTGCTCGAACTGATGGGCTTGGAAATACCCGCCGAGATGCAGGCACCTTCGGTGATTGTCAAGGGTTAGGCTGGCGTGCAGTCCTCCGCTTTCTGACAACTCGGCGGGTATCGACACTTTGCTTATTTTTTCGCCGGGGGATCATTCCTGCGGAATAAAACAGTTGCAACATTCGCCCAACTTCCGTAGCCGCCAGCGCTGTGGTCAAATCCTTCTCGATCTCGGCGATCATTTTTTGCAACGTGATAATCAAGATCGGAGGTCCACCCAAGGCTCGCTGGAAAGGCTCGTGGTTTTCCCATCCGGTTTTGTCTGCCAACAGGTGAGTCACGGCAGTGACGTAGGTAAAGCGATCTTCTCCGGTGGCATTCTTGATGGCCTCCAGGAAAGCTTCAGACCACTTTGGGCTGGATAGTTCGCGATAGCTTCTCCAAGCATCGCGGCCATTCAGTTTTTTCCCATCCTTCATCGCAGAAAGCACGGCAACTGGATTGAACCCGTTCTGCCAGCTTTTACAACTCACAACCCAAACCTTTTCATTGCCATCTTTGAGAGGATGGTAGCCGAGCACATCGATGTCGCTGTGATTGGAATCCTGGAGCGAAATAAAATCCGGATGGTCTTTGCGCGGTCGAAATTTCACGTTGTGCTGAACGAAATACCCTCTGTGGAGAAGAAACGCCTCGACGATCTGCTCCAGTATGTCTTCTTTCATCGCGATTCTTTCCGGTGTTCCAAAGTCAATACTTCGCCCCGTTCTGACGAGAAAGATCAGAACTACGCCGCCTTCCGAAATGTGAGTATCACCTCGCGGCGCAGGCGATTGCCGAGTTTTGCCGTTTCCGATTGTTTCGACGGAGGAGGCAAGTATCGGCGGTTCTCCGGCAGTTCTCGAGAACGGCGCGCGGTGCAGCGAAGTCCTGCAGTGCTGGCGACCGCCTCCACGATCATCGCATTGCGGATGAACGTGCCGCGGACGGTATTCTCGCCAACTACGTATATCGCCTTCCCATCGCCGGCGAGGACTCGGGAGGTCTCGCTGACAGCGCGCTGCATGTCGTTGATGTACTGAGCGAGCATGGCCTCCTGTCGCGCCTGTAGCTTCGGTTGCAGCTTCAGCTCGGACAGAATGCTTTGGATTTCTCGATCGTCGCGCGCGTCCATTCCCACTTCAGTGCCGACCGTCGTGGATCTGAGTCGGCGGATCTCGTTAACGGAGTATCCCATCCACACCAGCGAAAATTTGCTACACCGCAGGTAGTCGATCGCGTTCAGGTACGGAGGAGACGTGATTACCAAGTCGATGGATCTGTCCAAGAGGTCAAGGTGCCGGGCATCACCTTCATACACTTGTGCCGCAGGGCCACGGGTTCGACTCCTGCCGTCAATGCAGTTCTTGGTGACGTGATCCACGGCGGACAGAAACTTGCGGAAGGGCTTTGCCGGCGCATGTTTGAATTTCCGGTGCGGCCGGCTATGCGACAGGTCCATCGCCAGCGATGCACCGGACTGCTTGCTGATGATGAGACGCGAGAAGGCACACCACAGCGCCTCACGTATCGTGCTGTCTCGAGTCCGTTCTATGGCTGTGGCGAGCGAGGCAAGCTGTCGTCGCGCGTAAGCATCGAACCAGTACCTTGTGAACTGGCGGGTCTCGGAGTCTGCGTTCATGGGATACGCGTCCCGCGTCGGCAACGAGGTAAAGATACGGCGGGCGTGTTCCAGCACCGCAGCGGCTGTATCTTGAACGGCCTCCAAGTCGATCGCGGTCGTCCAGACCCTTGAAATGAGCACCGCAAGAGGATCGAGATCGACACCGACAGCATGATGTCCCTTGGAGTGCGCGACGGCGAGCACCGTGCCGGATCCAGACATCGGATCGAGAATGTGCAGGGGCCTCCGGTATTCTTCTATCACATCAAGTGCGAGGTCTGGCGCCATCCGTGCAGGGAACGGGTGAACCGAGTTGCGGCCAAGGATTTCGTAGACACTCTTTCCGCGCGATTGGTTCATCGAATACCGCTCATTCTTCACTGTTCATCCACTGGATAGTCCTGCATGGCCGCTTCGATGGCGTTGACCACGTTCTCCGCACTCTGGTCGAGTTCGACTGTGTTGTCGCCCGCGAACATGGAGCCCGGTGCCATTTGTGCCATTCCCTTACATAACTCGGAGAGACGCTCATCTGTCTCATACTCGACAGGAGGTGTCATGTGCCAGAGCGCAACACGAAGCCCAGAGTAGTCTACAAATTCCTTCTCGTATTTTCTTTGTAGCATCTCGATCGTTTCGACAATCTTGCGGTAGGGAGGCTTTTCCACCGTAGTTTGGCGAATTGATTCGACCCACTTAGCACTTTCATTGGGAAGGCTGCACTCCTGGAACAGTTCGCGGAGTTTATGAAGGCCGATCTGTTTCACGGGCCGAAGCCGAACGAGCCGGGCGAGTTCGGCCACGGTGATGAGGGTTATGGTCTTGGCCGCTCCGGCTGCGCTCGACTTTTGGCGTTGATGAGACGGCACCGGGTGGATCGTCCCTTGGTCTCCGCTAAAATCTCCGCAGTGTAAACATCTGAACCGCCCCGGGGATCGTATGCCACGGGCCGCGGCGGCGGATCACGTCCGTCTTGTACACGCCGATGATCGTCTCGGCCAGTGCGTTGTCGTAAGAGTCCCCGACACTGCCGGCCGAGAACACCGCGCCAGCCTCAGCCAGTCGCTCGGTATAACGGATCGACAGGTACTGGTTACCATGGTCACTGCTCAACGTCGCAACATCGACTGGTTGGGTGACGAATCACTCGTGATATTGAGAGGGCGTGCCAGCGCAACTGGCCATGCTCGCCATTCGCAACAAGCTGGATTCGAGCACTCATCAATCTTTTCTGGCCATTATTCTAAGCCACTCCGACTCGTTAACCGCCACGCGGCTCAGCTTCGTCGCAAAATTTTGCGCAATCCGCTGGGCGTATTCAGTTGTGAGTTCGCCCTGCCACGTGTATCGTTTGTCGCAGGTATCCGTGAACTCAAAACCATCTTGGGATTCTAGCTTTGTCGCGGTTACCGGATGGTTGTTTTTCGATGGCGCGAATTCCCGACGAACCCAATCGGCTGGATCAGGTTCGATGCTCAGATGCTTGTATTCGTTATCGAGTCTGACAACGAGTTGGTCACTCCTTCCCTTTGGTTCAACCAGCGGAAGGAAAAAGAACCGGGTATTCCCCTTCAGCCTGACACAATCGCATCGGGGCCTCATGCAGATCAGGTGTCTATCATCCTTGCCATCACCCATCTCTGTGACGACAGATCCCAGCCACAATGTCGGTGACGGTGCATTAAACACCGTCCGAAAGCTCATGATCCAGGCCAATCGCTTGTTAAGCTCAACGGCATTACCACCAGCGAATCCAGCGGAGAGTTTCTTAACGTACTTTTCGTTCAACCCACTCTTGCCATGGCCCTCATTCGCTAGCTTGATCATATCTTTCAGGGAGAAATTCTTGTCGCAGTTGCCTTGTTTATGCTTGCGCCGTAACCAAGCCTCCACTGCTTTTGCGCCCGCGGGAGACTGTTCTGCAACAGCGTTGTCCATGAGGCCACGAAGCTCCTCGGCAACGTGGCTCACGATCTGCAGTTCCGCATCGTCCGGATTGGAAATACACGTTCTCTGGACAAAAAACGCAGGATCCAACTCCGCGCAAAACCTATCCAGGACCTTGTGCGCGCCTTCTCGAACAGCAGTCAATGAGGTTAGCGCGATGCTTGGAAGCAATCCCTCGGTCATAGCCGTAAAGTCATCGACCAACCGCTTGGGAAGATCCGCTGCCTCAACGAGCCGCTGTTTCAGTGGCTTCGCCAGTTTCACACCGGATTTTGCGTAAAGAACCACACGACTATGCCGATACGGAATTTCCGTCTTGCTCTCGTTCTCTATCTTTATTGGTTCAAGTTTATTTTTCTTCAGTTCAGCGATAATTTTTGCGCGGATATTCTCCAACCGTGCCTCGCCGGTATAGATAGCCACGAGTCGAAGCGAGTTCTGATCCAATTCTTCTCCAGCCAGCAAATTGCCAAGCAATTTCAGCGCATATTGAGAATCGCCATCCTGCAATAGCCAATCCAGTACCACGATGTCGGCTTTTCTCATCGTTTCCATCGTTGATTGCGTAGGGCCAACCACACCGCAGATCACGCCGAGCGCTGCGAACGAGTCCATAACGGATTGTGCGTCCAAAGAGTGCTTCGACCGACTACCAACCGAGCTGTGATCTTCCTGACTCAAGGTCGGCGTGCGCCGATCCGGTACCACAACCTCTCCCTTTGGTCCATCGCTCGAGTCCTCTGCCATATAGGCCTCGTCGTCGATCACTACGGCCGTCTGAAGAAAACGCTTCGCAAGCTTGTAGCCGCCATGTCTGGATTCTTCCGCCAATCTCATCCCTTTCCCCTATGACTCGTCTATTGGCACGACACCGAATGTCGCACCTCCATTCCCTTCGATCAGTTGTAGGTCGAACCCCACCCGGCGCAGACTTTCACGTCCGATGTGCAACCCCATCCCACGCCCGCCGGGCTTTCTGCTGAAGCCGAACTCGAAGATCGCCTCCCGGTCACGGACATTAACCCCTGGTCCGGTATCTGCCACCAGTAGAGTCCCTCCATCCTCATCCAGTCGAATGCTTCGTTCGCGTTGCGGATTCTGTTGCGATAGCCAGAAGATAGCGTTGTCGATGAGGTTCACAAAAACGGGATAGAAGCTCGACGGGAAGCCGACGACCTTAGCGTTGGCGAAGGCCTTTGTCGCTGCCAACGTCACGTGATGACGCGCTAAACGAGCACGGAACAACTCCTCCAGAAAGTCTTGAATCTCGGAACCACGGATTTCCACCGCCTTCCTGTAGAGGCGACGCTGTAACGGCGTGAACAGTGTCAGGTAGCCGTCCAGATGATCGAAGCTCGTTCGGATGCTGTCATACAGATCCCTCAATCCCTCATTCGCATTAGCCCATGCTTTCAGTTTCCGTAAGCCATTCCGAACAGAGCGTATTGTGCCCGAGAACTCATGATTGATTATCTCGATCGCCATTCCCAACTGCGCCAACTGGGCATCGGCATCGGCTTCCTCTTCCAGCAAGAGGTTGCGCTGCTCAATGGCCATCAACTGTTCGGCTGTCGAGCTCTCCCCTGTTACGTCTATGGCCTGAAGCTGCTCCAACACCGAGCTCAGCAACGCTCGTTGATCCTCCGTGACCTTCAGGATCCTGCTCTCTAGCGCATCCCTGGTTTCGACGAACGACTCATCGGGCATTTCGGTAATATCTATCCGTTGAAACTCACTCAATACCGCCCGCAGTTCCAACTCGACAGCCTTTAGTGACCCCCCTGCCACATTCCGCGCTTCCGAGGCGACCTTGTCCGCCTCCGCCTTCACTTCCTGGCTTGATTCTCTTGTAGTCTTGCGGGCTTCCCGTCCAAGGTTCTTCAGTGCAGCTTCCGTCCTGACATGGCGATCAAGTGACAACCTTGCCTTCCTGACCTCTTCGCCAATGAGTTCTTCAACAAGTTCGCGCGCCGGCTTGAACACATTCTCCTGAAGCGAAGCGAACTCCGTGTTGTACACGTTCCAATCGCGGTGCGTAGCTTTGCTCAACCCAATGCGCGGACGTGATACACGGTATCGAGCTTCCAGTTCCCTGATATCCGCTTGCGCTTGGCGTTCGAGTTCAAGGATCTTGCGTGTTGCCAGGTGAGTATCCGCGATGCTACACGCTGACTGTAACTCCTCTGCGACGCCTTCCGTCAATGCCAAGGTTTCCTTTTCAGGTGCATTGTTCTTGAGCTTGTCAAAAAACGTGTTCAGGCTGGCCTCGAATTTCTTTTTTCTCTCGGAAACCTGTTTTTCCCGTCGCTTCTTCGCCTCCTCCTCCTTTGAGAGTTCGCTCTTCCGGGTATCGAACCTTTTGGCGTGCACGCCGTCCGTTCGAAAGAAATCAGCCGCCATATGAAGAAAGAAGTTCCGGAGTATCGACCGGAATTGACGATAGGCTTTGTTCTCCTGGAACCCTTCTCGCCCCGCCTTCTCCCGCAGACCGGAATTCTTTGCTGCGTCGATTTCTACCGCCCCGAACATCTTTCGATGGGAAAAATAATAGTAGTAAGCACTTTTTGTGCGCCTGAACTCGATGTCCAACCAGTCATAGTCGGTGTCACCATACGGCAGTACTCGAATCCCGTTTCGGTAAATATACAACCCTCCCAACTGCTCGGCCTTGTTTGCCAATCTCGCGTGTTCCTCGTACGGAATCGTCGAGTGCCTGCTCTCGCCTTCGAAGGCGGCGAAGTCGATCGAGAACGGACCGCAGTTCGTGCGAGTACCGCGCCCGCCACCCAAAGGAATGACGTGATCGGGAATTTTCTCTCCATAGATCGAAATCTCGCCCCGGAACTGACCGAACTCGTCGAACTTACCGAAAATCCGGTGGTCGGCATTCCGAAACTCCTCCGGGGTAAAGAACTCGGCCTCGGCAATCAAATCGTCGTACACCTCTTCCGTCGTGTGATCGCGGAACGCGGTCTGGATCACAATACGGGAGTTTGGTGCCATGGTATTGCTGAATCCAAGCAGCGCCTTCTTCAAGGGCGGTGCCTTCTTCAATGCCGCAGCCTTGCCCGCCGTCGGATCTCCGTCTATATCGTCTGCCAGCAGCTCCGAGCTTGGCTTGATGATGAAGTGCGTTCCGCAGCCGTCCCCGCAGAGTGAGGGTTCCTTTAGGTAGGAGTCGATCTCTTGCGGGTCTATATCGAATTGGTCTAATTCGCCGGCAAGCCGTTTCAACAATTGCCTCTCTAAGCCGCGCCCGACCCTTTTGGCATTCTCATGAAACTCCCCAACCATCTCGGCTACATCGTGCGCTGACGGCAGCGTACCTGGAGGAAATGACCGCAGAGGGATATCAATTTCCTCCAGGTCGATTCCAGGCCACTCGAAAATGCCCCAGTTCAGGAACGCAGCGGTGAGGTCGGACGCTCCAGCGTCGGTCTTCGGACGAGTGAGCACCAAGAGCTGCGGCCCGATGGTCGCAATCGCGAGCCTCCCGATTCCTTTCTCTCCGAGCATCGGGCGCGATTTTTTGTCCGGGTCTTGCGGCGGATGTCGAGAGGGCTCAAATTTGCTCTCCGTGCCGATTGTCAGCCATCGGGTCGTGAAGTCGTCGTGGCTCATCCCGATGCCATCGTCCCTCAAGACGAACAGGCCGTCTAAGCGGTAATAGTCGATCTCGACGCGATCGGCGTACGCATCGTATGCGTTCTTGAACAACTCGCTGATCGCCGTGGGCATACCGGCAATCTGTTGCCTCCCGAGCATGTCGATTGCGCGAGCGCGGGTCTTGAACGTTGCCATCAGGACAGTCTTCCCACGTCCTTCAGATGCTCAATGAACCGTTGACCAATCAGCTTTGCCAAACGGACCGGAACCGCGTTTCCTATCTGCCTTGCCATCGATGTCATACACCCCTTGAAAACGAAGTCTTCCGGGAAGGTCTGCAAACAAGCTGCTTCTCGAATACTAATGGCCCGGTCCTGTTCCGGGTGGCCGAAGCGTCCATTCGAGTAGCTCGTGCACCTGGTGGTCAGCCCCGATGCAGGGGAGTCCCAGGACATTCGACCATAGACATCGGTATACCCGGGAAAGTTCTTGTGGCACTCAAGTTTAAGGTATTCCGGCCAGTCTCGGTGGCCACCGCCTTCCGGCGTCGCTTTGACACGTTCCACGTTGCGCGCCGAAAGATTCGCCGCTCTGTGATTTGGCACTTCCTCGTGCTCCTCCCCTGCCCGGATCGGTGGAAGATGAGAGATCCAGTTCCGGACAGTATCGTATTGCTCGTTCGGCGTTCCCGGGCCGTGCGTCTCATTGGGTAGACTAATTTCTCCGTGGCGGCTCCCTACCAAGACGAGCCGTCGGCGGCTTTGCGGTATCCCGTATCTCGCCAGTCTGATGGGCCGATAGTCCACTTTGTAATCTGCCGCGTCCAGTCGGCTCAGAAAACCGCCGAAGGGCTGACTGCGGCTATCCAGCTTTTGCAGCCCCGGCACGTTCTCCACAAACACGAGATCCGGCCGGCAACTTTCCACCAAATCCGCAAAGCGAGCAAGCAGTGGCACGCGCTCATCTTGATCCAACTTCGGCCGCTTCGTATTTTGCCTGGTAAAGGGTTGACACGGCGCACACCCGATGAACAGCACCGGGTTTGGTCGTTCCGTTTCTACCTGGCGTCGGACTGCTGCTTCAACGTCTACGTTGCAGATATCTGCAAACTCGAAGCGTGCATTAGGGAAGTTGGCTTCGAAGCTCTTTCTGGCATCCACGTCGTGATCCAATGCGAACGAAATCTCCATGCCGGCAGCCTGAAAGCCACAGCTCGCGCCGCCACAGCCGGCGAAGAAGTCGTATACCTGAACGGTCACCGATCCACCACAGTGGGTCAAGTTTGCTCGCTAAAGCCAGATTTCGCAACGCTTAGCATTGTCCAATGGAACATGAGCCTGAACGGGAGGTGTATTTCCAACGGAAGATGAGCCTTAAGGCGGTGATTTCAGGATCATTGGAGGATGATCGTGAAATTACACAGCCAACGTTTACAGACGGTGGACGAGATCCGGGCGTTTTTGTCCGGGTCCACCACTTTCGACTTTGAACTCCATTCCCGTAAGGCTTACCTGGAGAAGGTCAGTGGTCTGTCCCGCGCCCAGGTCGCTCGGCTGATCCGGCAGTATCGGGACACCGGGCGGCTCCGGGATCAGCGGGGCCGGCCCACCAATGCCTTTCCCAGGCGCTATACACCCCAAGATGTGGGGTTGCTGGTAGAGGTCGACACCCTGCACGTCACCGACACCGACGCGGAATGCATCAATCGCCGGGTGGCCGGTCTGCTCAAAAAACTGCATATCGAACTGACCAAAACCCGGCCCCGGAAAAGCAACGACAACGCCTTGGTCGAAAGCAAAAACGCCAGTGTGCTCCGCAAGCATATGAGTTACCAACACATCCCCGGACATTTCGTTCAACCGGTGAACGACTTCCTCCCTGAACTTTCACCGCCCGTGCCTGTTCTCCGAGGAGCGGATCAATCACAAGGGAAAATGCACCATACCCCTACCCCTACCGCCTCCTGATGACTCCCTATGACCGACTTCGATCGCTCCCGGATGCGCCGCAGTATCTCAAGCCCGGTGTCACCTTTGAACAACTGGATGACATCGCGATGCGACACAGTGATAATGAAGCTGCCCGGATGCTCAACGAGGCCCGGGATAAACTGTTTCAGTGCTTTAACAAAACCCGAAACCACGCCGCCTGAGTGCAAACCGAGAAGTAAAGAAAACTGCCTTCTTCAGACTCATTCCCAGATTGGAAAGCACTCTTGTGGATCGGAGGGCGACTCATGGGTCGGCCCCTATGTCCGGCGGCTAACGTCTTTCTTCACGATCGGGTCCGGAAAGCCAGCAGCTTCCACCATTTCCTCTTTCCCGCAGGCTTGCGTCCTAGATCGACTCCGGTACGCGCGAGCACGTAGCGGTGCACCCGGTGCTTTTCTTCGTTGCTGAAGTCCTCCCATCGCGCGACATTCGGGCGCCGGGTGCCGCTGGCCGGCGTGTTGTGGAACAACGTGCCGTCTGTGCTGATGCCGCTTTCGCGCGCAAAGGCGGCGTTCGCAGAAGCGAAACGGTTTTCCATCTGCTGAATCTCGGTCTGGGAGAAGCCGGCGAACGGAGCGTCCCCATCCAACAGCGCCGGTAATCCCAACTGGCGTAGCAGGAGACGAGCATTTGGTCTTTTTCGCGCGAGCGGCGAGCGTTGCACATCCAGTCGGGCTAGCACGCAACGATGGACCTCGAGCACCTTCGCTCCAAGCCGCTGGTTGGCCTTTGGTCCCGTCAAGTGCTCCTTCACCACAGTGGTATCTATGCCAACGAAGGTCAGAAAGTGCTCGATCAGGTTCTGTGTCGTATCCAGCGGGAAAATCCTGACGCGGTTCCCGAACCGGGCCCGGTAGGGTGCGAACACCACGCGGTAGTCGAGGATCGTCTTTTCACCTGCGTCAAGCATTTTTGCAACGAATTGCGAGAACGTTCCTCTCTCCCGTCCGGCCCTTCATCCGCTGCGAGTACTCCGATTCCAGAAGCTGCCATTGCGGTCGCACGAAGCCCAGGACATCTACTTCTACGCTTGTGTGTGCAACGCATTCTGCCAGCCACCGGGCACTCTGGGCGCGAAACCCCGGCGATGACAGGTCCTCTGCGGACACCACAAAGGTCTGTGCATCGGTGACCGCGATCTCTTCTGCGAGTTGTTTCCACAGCGTCTTTTTACGCTTCAGTTCTAAGCGTGATTTCCAGAACCTTACCAGCGAATTCAGGTGAAGCGGATGGGCCACCAATTTCAGGTGAGACGGATGGCCCCACCGCTGGCCTACGCCCGTCTCGGGCACGTGTACGCCGTTAGCGCGCAGCTTGTCCCGGCACACGAATAACATGCGCTGGATGGACGTCGACCCCGTCTTGCGCATGCCCACATGGACGATCAGGCGCTTCGTCACAGCTACTTAAGCACCCTAGTGTGCAACCAGGGAGCGGTCCTTGGGGCATGGCTTTGCATTCGGGTCACGAGATGCATCGGAATCACACCGACCGTCAAGCCGCCGCTGAACCGGCCTCGGATCACCGATTCGCTCGTGACGATACAGCTGATGTGTCGGGAGCAGGCTCACCGTCAAACCGTCGCCGCGCACCTTTGCCAAAATCCCCGTCAATGTCCGCATGTCCATTGATCTCCGGTGCAGACAGAGATAACGCTTGCTTAGCACCGGTCGGTGGACTTCCCAGCGAGCGTCCCGAATGCGCCAGCGAGTTTCCCGAGCGCGTTCGCATTGTTGAGGTTTCCCGCCAACTCCCCGGGATAAAAATAGTCTGAGACGGAAAAGAAGCCTGTGCGTTGCCGGTGAGGTAATTCCCAGGCGTAGTGCCATGCATCGGGTGGCATGGGAAAGAAAGGCTCGCTGGATAGCCTTTCCGAGACAATACTTGTGCAGCACCGGACGGTGGATTTCCCAGCGACCTTCCCGATCGCGCTTGCAGCACCAGGTTCATGCGTTGCTGATCCAGCGGCTGCTGATTCACGAGCGCCTCGATCCGCTCGAAGTATGCGCGGGTACGCGCGTTCGCGCGGCAAACGAAGAATCCTGCACACACCACGAAGCCGAAACGCTGGTAATGTTCGAACGGGCAGCTTATGCCCTGCGACATCAGCAGATCGTATTCGCGATGCTGCGCCAGGTACGGCCGCGGGTCCTGCATCCAGAACGCGTCCGCGTCGCTGTGCAGAAAGTCGCAACCAGCCCTCGCCAGATGGAGAAACAAGCGTGTCCGCAACGCCATCAGCGCATCCATCCGCACCTTGAGCGACAACGCGCCGAAGTCGTACCGTGGCGCGTCCGGCAGCACTGCGTAGTAATCCACGGCCTGCACGCCATCGCCGCGCTGCTCGAGCCACTGGATGAGTTCCCGATCCATGCACACGATGCGCCAGCCGTCGTACCCGAGCTTGTGCACGGCGGCGATCCACTTCTCTATCACCTCGCGGTAGTTGAACGTGCCGAACACGATGGTCACCGGCTGGTCCGTCTTCGTGTCGAACGCCGCAAGCCTGTCGGTGCCGGTCATTCGACCACTCCTTTCCCCGGGATGACGACGACATACGCCGTCATCCGACTGCCCCACACCAGCAATGCGAGGCAAACGACTTCCTCGGCGCCTGGTCCCCTCCCTCGAACCGGGCGACGGCCTGATCCGGCGCGCCCGGGGATGACGCGGGCAAAAAAAGGTGCCTGACCGTCAAGCCCCTCAGCCGGTTTTGCTGATCGATCATCTATCCAGCTCCCACTGGTCGCCCAACAGCCGGCGTAGCCTGACGATCTCCGCCCGATAGGAAACTCTCAAAACGCTACGCATGACAGGATGCCATTGACGCCTCCTCCTGGTCTTTAAACCCGTCGGGATACGCACATCATCCGACACGCCGAGGAACCGCAGGATCCGTCCCATCGTCGTGTCATGCCGTTCACGCAGATTCTCGCTCCGGACCACGAGCACCTGATTCCTCGGGAAGTGCCGATACAGGTTCCGCAACTGTGCGCTGTAGAGACCTCGGCTACGATACAAAGACTTCCTTCGTAGACGCGGCAATCCCAGATAGCGACCTAGGCGGAGCCGGAACGGTTCCAGGAGC
Organism: Candidatus Oxydemutatoraceae bacterium; assembly: GCA_965226235.1. Lineage (GTDB taxonomy): Bacteria > Pseudomonadota > Gammaproteobacteria > Poriferisulfidales > Oxydemutatoraceae > CAYFZO01. Next base: position 1,522,120 of record OZ245335.1, read on the forward strand.
AGTGCCAACCAGAACGGCCAGTGCTCCCTATTACGAAACCTCATCCACGTGAGGTTCATACGGTACTGAGACACCGCACGATCCGCCGGATCACGCAACAGTACGATCAGCTTCAATGCCGGGTTGTAGCGCCTGAGCCTGGCCGCGACCTCCGGCAGGTACATGTAACTGGGGGTCGCTTCGCCGCGAATCAACACCGACGGACAATGCGCGAATGCTTCCGCATACTTCGCGTCAATTTCGCGAACCGTCCAAGCGTCATCGTACTTCTTGCGGTCGAACATGTGAATCTCCTTCGGTTGCGATATTCCAATTTCCGGGTGATTGCGGAGAAATTGACTCAACGCGGTCGTACCGCATCTCTGCGCGCCGACAATCATGAAGTCCACCAAGGGTCGTTGTGCATCCGTATGCACAGCCCGCGGACGCGACTCGCCGGCGGAGCATCCGGCAGGCAGGTTGAAGGTGGCCGTCGCGTTTGGCTTAACCATCGTTTCCATATCGCGCATTATATGGGTTCACCACATATGGGACAAAATGAGGCCAGTGTTGAGCTGAGCACTTAACAGGGTGTGCAGTTGGCGCTGGCCATTATAGCGGTTGAGGTAGCCCAGCAGGCGGTGGTTGAACGACCGTAGATCCTCGGCCAAGAAGGTCTTCTTCATAATCAACAAAGTCTTCCTGCACGATGCGATTGAAACGCTCGTTGGAAGCGTTCATTTTCGGGCTCCTCGGGTAGGTATGGCAGTGGCGCCATTCCCTGCGCCTGGGCATAGTCGGCAAAGGCGCCCTGGGACTCGCTACCATTGTCCGTGAGTATCTGCTTGATGCGCCCTGGAAACAGGGTTTTGACCAATGCCGCGAAGCGCGCGCGGCGTGGTTATTAAAGAACTCACAGGGGATTTGCGAATGTTGTTCTGAGCCAGCACCATTCACCAGAGCAGATGGAAATTTTTACCTCGAAGTTCATCACTTAAAAAGGTTGGCAGACGGCGGCAGTGATACTGTGTCTAATGCAATTGCAGTTTGTCCAAATTGTCATCGAAAACTTCATTTTGGTGAGCATAAGAATGAACTCCTCGGAACAACATACGAGGAAATTTCTAGATTAGAGGAAGAATAGATGCGTCTTAGCATAGTGGAGTCCATCCAACAGCGAAAAACCGGGGGGCGAATTTGCTGAGTCCCTATTCTCGACGCTTGGCGTAAAACGGCACTATTTGCTATCTTGCGGAGCACGAGACACAAGACCGTTCAGATGGCTGATGCAGCCGCAGACACGGTTGCCGATGCCGAGGCTATGGGCAATGACGCCAGAGCCCTCTGCGTCGCAGGAAAACAAGTGAGAAGCTATGGCGAAACAAGCAAACAATAACGGCGCCAATCTCGGATTCGAGACGCAACTCTGGGCGGCGGCGGACAAGCTGCGCGGCAACATGGAGCCGTCCGACTACAAGCATGTCGCGCTCGGCCTGATCTTCCTCAAATACATCTCGGATGCCTTCGAGGCAAAGCGGGCAGCGTTACTTGAGAAGGAACTGGCCGACGCGGAGGACCCGGATGAGTACCGCGCCGAAAATGTCTTCTGGGTTCCGAAGGAGGCTCGCTGGTCACGCCTGCAGGCGATGGCCAGGCAGCCGACGATCGGTAAGGACATCGACGACGCGATGCGGGCGATCGAAGCCAGAAACACCTCGCTGAAGGGCGTCCTGCCGAAGGACTACGCCCGCCCGGCGCTCAACAAGGTCATGCTCGGCGAGTTGATCGACCTCGTGAGTGGGATCGGCATGGCCGAGGAGGCCGACCGCTCCCGCGACATTCTCGGGCGCGTCTATGAGTATTTCCTCGGTGGCTTCGCCGGTGCCGAGGGCAAGCGCGGTGGGGAGTTCTACACGCCGCGCTCGGTCGTCCGGTTGCTGGTCGAGATGCTGGAGCCCTACAAGGGCCGCGTCTATGACCCCTGCTGCGGTTCCGGCGGCATGTTCGTCCAGTCCGAGAAGTTCGTCGAGGAACACGGCGGGCGCATCGGCGACATCGCGATCTACGGGCAGGAGAGCAACTACACGACCTGGCGGCTGGCCATGATGAACCTCGCGGTGCGCGGCATCGACGCCGACATCCGCTGGAACAACGAGGGCAGCTTCCACAAGGACGAGCTACAGGACCTCAAGGCCGACTTTATCCTCGCCAATCCGCCGTTTAACATCTCCGATTGGGGCGGCGACCGGCTGCGGGAAGACGCACGCTGGAAGTTCGGCGTGCCGCCGGCGAGCAACGCCAACTACGGCTGGCTCCAGCACATCCACCATCACCTCGCGCCGAACGGAACGGCGGGCGTGGTGCTCGCCAACGGCTCCATGTCCTCTGGGCAGTCCGGCGAGGGCGACATCCGCCGCGCCATGGTCGAGGGCGACGCGGTGGACTGCATGATTGCCTTGCCAGGGCAGCTCTTTTATTCGACTCAGATTCCTGCCTGCCTCTGGTTCATCGCCCGTAACAAGAACCCCGGCAACGGCTGGCGCGACCGGTGCGGCGAGGTGCTGTTTATCGACGCCCGCAAGCTAGGGCAGATGGTGGACCGGACCCGCAAAGAATTTGTCGACGAGGACATATGCAGGATTGCAGCGACCTACCATGCCTGGCGCGGGGAGCCGGACATGGGCGTCTACAAGGACGTACCCGGCTTTTGCAAGGCCGCGACACGAGGACAAATCAAGGAACATAACCATGTACTGACGCCGGGACGCTATGTGGGCGCTGCGGAGCAGGAAGACGACGGCGAGCCCTTTGCGGACAAGATGGCGCGCCTCGTCACTCAACTGAAGAAGCAGCAGAAAAAAGGAGCAAAATTGGATGCAGCAATAGAGCGAAACCTGACGAAACTTGGGTTCTGGAACGGAGATCATGATGACCAACGCTGACCTGGAGATTGGCCCGTTCGAACGCGCGATTCAACGCCTTGAAGAAGGGCTGGCACGATATCACACCGACACGAGCGATACGCAAATTCGCGACGGTCTGGTTAAGCGCTTCGAGTTCACCTACGAGTTCGGGCACAGGGTACTGAAGCGCTACCTTGAGTCTGCATCGGCAAATCCAGAGCAGTTCGACACGATGGCCTTTCCGGATCTGATCCGTATGGGAAACGAACAGAGCCTGTTGCTGGGAGATTGGCCGGATTGGCGAGGCTTCCGCGAAATGCGTGGAAAGACCAGCCATACCTACAACGAGGCTATTGCGCTCGAAGTGGTCGGGGGCATTCCGCGCTTCCTCGAAGAGGCGGTCCATCTGCGCGACAAGCTGCAGGAACGGCTGGGATGAGCGAGACAGCACGCCACCTTGACCTTCGGTCCGATCATTGGGCCATCGTGCACAGTGTCCTGCGGCAACATGTGCCGGATCGAGAGGTGCTGGCGTTCGGGTCGCGCGCCATCTGGACGGCGAAGAACTACTCCGATCTCGATCTTGCCATCCTGGGCGACAACCCGCTTCCGTTGGACGTAAGCGCAGCGCTGGCAGAAGCATTTAGCGAGTCCGATCTTCCCTTCAAGGTTGATCTTGTCGATTGGACGAGGATCAACGACACATTCCGTGACATCATCCGCCGCGATGGGGTGGCCGTGCAGATTTCGGCGGGAGAGTCTGACGCAACCGGCAGCAAGCTGGAATCGCCACCAACATGTGGAAAGTCGGCTACAGAGAGTCACATCGACGCAGGCACCATGACGCGAGGGTGGCTATTCCATCCAGTGTTCCTGCCGAATTGGCGACGGCGTTCTCTCCATTCACTGGCGACTTGGGTGAATGGAATCGCATTCAGGGATATCCAGTTTGCCGAGACTGGCCGACCCATCGTGAAGATCGCGGAGATAAAGGGAAGGATCAGTGGACAAACAAAATTCACTCAGCAGACGTTTGATGAGTCTGTCCTTGTGCGACCAGGTGACCTCCTTTTCTCTTGGTCGGGGCAACCCGAGACATCAATCGACGCATTTTGGTGGAGGGGGCCGGAAGGTTGGCTCAACCAGCATATCTTCAGAGTGACTCCAAAATCGGCTCTCGACATCACCTTTTTCTACTACCTGTTGCGTTATCTGAAACCGAACTTCGTTGGTATAGCGAAAAACAAGCAGACAACCGGACTCGGTCACGTCACCAAACTTGACTTGGAAAATCTGGAAGTCGCCTATCCCGACTCGATGGAACAACGTGCGATCGCCCGCATCCTCGGCACACTCGACGACAAGATCGAGCTAAACCGACAGATGAATGAGACGCTGGAGGCGATGGCGCGTGCGATCTTCAGGGACTGGTTCGTCGATTTCGGTCCCACCCGCGCCAAGGCCGAAGGCCGCGCCCCTTACCTTGCCTCAGAACTCTGGGATCTGTTTCCCGACGCCTTGGACGAAGAGGACAAGCCAGTCGGGTGGGAAAGCAAGCCACTAGATGAGGTCGCCGAGTTTCTCAATGGTCTGGCTCTCCAGAAGTTTCCCGCTTCGGACGCCGAGGGCAGTTTGCCGGTCATCAAGATTGCCGAGCTGCGTAGCGGTATAACGGCGAAATCCAGCCGAGCATCACGTGAAGTGCCCGAAAAGTATGTCGTTAAGGACGGTGATTTTCTGTTCTCGTGGTCCGGCACCTTGCTGGCAAAATTTTGGACTGAGGGCGAGGGAGCCCTCAACCAGCACCTTTTCAAAGTGACCTCTGACCGATACCCAGTATGGTTCTTCAGCCAGTGGGTTGACCACCACTTGAAAGAGTTCCAAGCGATTGCGGCCTCGAAGGCAACAACGATGGGTCATATCCAACGGAAGCATCTGAAAGAGGCCATGACGATTTGCCCCCCTGACGATGAGCTTATTGTGCTTGGGCAAACGGTTGGCCAACTTGTGGAGCACACCATCATGAACGATTTGGAAAATCGGACACTCGCCCAGACCCGCGACCTGCTGCTCCCAAAGCTCATGTCCGGCGAAATCCGCCTCACCGGAGCTGAGAAGGCGTTGGAGGCAGTCACATGAACTCGCTGTTGGGGCGATCCGTTCGTCTTTTCCTGGTAGATGGAACCGCTTCCGGCCTCACCACAGCCGAGATCGTAAACTGGACGGGGCATGTGCTGACTGGAGCGCGTAGCGGCTTGCCCGCTTTTCTGAAACGTCCGGAACTCGACCGAACCGGCATCTATTTCCTCACGGGGCCCGATCCGGAGGACCCGGACACGCTGCAACTTTACATCGGCGAAAGCGACAACGTGCGCAAACGCCTCGTCCAGCACAGCAAGGACAGGAACAAGGACTTCTGGGAACGCACCTGCGTCGTGACCAGCAAGGACCAGAACATCACCAAGGCGCACGCACGCTATCTCGAGGCTCGGCTGATTACCATTGCGAATGCCGTTGGCACCGCCACTGTCGTCAACGAGACAGCCCCGCCGCTGGTCCCTCTGCCCGAGGCCGACAGATCGGATATGGAGTTCTTCGTCGATCAGCTTCGGCTGATCCTTCCCGTCCTTGGTCTCGACTTCCTGCGCCAACACAAGGCCACAGCGCGGATGACAACAGACGCTATCGAAAAGCCAGGACAAGCCGATCTCGCACCACTTTTCCGGCTGAAAAGCAAGAAGCACGGCCTCGAAGCGCAAGCGCGCGAAATCGATGGTGAATTTGTTGTCCTTGCCGGATCCGATGCCGTGCAGGAGTGGTGGGGCAACTCAGACCACAGCTATTCGAGACTGCACAGGCAGTTGATCAAGTCAGGGAAACTCGTGCCTGGAAACAATGGCCGCCTTCGCTTTGCTGAGGATGTTGCATTCCGGAGCCCCAGTGCTGCGTCAGCCGTGATTATCGGACGAACAGACAACGGCAGGATTTCGTGGAAGGCCAGCGATTCGGACCTCACCTATGGGGACTGGCAGTCCGAGCAAGTGGCCAAGACAGCGTCCGAGGTGTCGAATGCCGAAGACAATGGCGAGACCGCAGGATGAAGTTCTCGGAAAGCCACATCGGGGACGCCGCTCTCGAACGTCTCAATCCGCACCTGCCCGCCGAGACGTTGGAGGAGGTGCTGTGCAAGGTACAGCAGACCGAGACCCCCTGCTTCCCAAAGCACATGTCCGGCGAAATCCGCCTCGCCGAGACTGGAAAGACGATGGAGGCTGTGGCATGAGTTCCTTGACGGACATCGAGAAGCGCTATTTGGAAAAATTGCTCTGCATGGACAGCGGCTATGTCCTTGATTTCAATGATGCCACTTATGGCGAGTTCTTCAAACGGCATAACATCAATATCCACGGACGCAAGTATCGAACCTTGGGAACATCCAAGGCCAAGAAGCTCCGTGCTTTCTGGGGATCGGAATCCGATCAACTGGTTGGAGCCGTGCTGTCCGAGATGCTGGACTCCTATGAGGTTGAATGCGAGCTAAATGATGGAGACATAGACAAGACTTTGCTGGCAAAAGTGCGCGGCATCGTTGGCCGTCTGACCGGTCAACCTGTCGTTCCCAAATCTGCCACAAACGAAGGCGAGTTTCTGGATCGCGAGTTCGACATTCCGAACATCCATGAGTTGCCGATTGACGGCAGGTCGTGCCGATCGTCGAAGCGCGGCTGAACGAGGCTCGCGTAGTGTTCGGCGCCGGTGCGCATCTGTCGGTGATTTTCCTGTGCGGTAGCGTCCTGGAAGCAGTCCTGCTTGGCGCGGCTCAGAAGTCCCCAGCCAATTTCAATCAGGCGAAAGCGACACCAAAGGCAAAAGATGGTTCGCCGAAACGTTTCCACGAATGGAGCCTCGCTGCAACTGATCAACGTTGCTTGCGAGGTCGGTGCCCTGACGCCCGACATCAAGCAATTCGGTCACGGGTTGCGCGATTTCAGAAATTACATCCACCCCTACAAGGAGATGACATCGGGTTTTACGCCGGATGAATACACCGCCAGACTCTGCTTCCATGCCCTGAAGGCGGCGCTGGCAAGTCTGGCCAAGAGGCACTGATGATCCGTGTCCCCGTAAATCCCGAGCTTCTCCGCTGGGCGTGTGAGCGCTCCGGGATCGCGCACGAAGACCTGGAAGCGAAGTTCAAGAAGCTGCCGGAGTGGGAGGACGGCAAAACGCAGCCTACCCTGAAGCAGGTGGAAGCGTTCGCGCGCGCGGTCCATGTGCCGGTCGGTTACCTGTTTCTCACGGAGCCACCGGAGGAACCCGTTCCCATCCCGGACTTCCGCACCTTCGCTGGGCAGGCGGTTACACGCCCGAGCCCGAACCTGCTGGACACGATCTACACCTGCCAGGAACGGCAGAGCTGGTATCGGGATTTCGCCCGCGTCGCCAGCCAACCGGGATTTGACTTCGTCGGTAGCGCGACAGTCGATGCATCTCCCGAGACCGTGGCGGCTGAAATGCGCGAGACCCTCGGCTTCGACCTTGCGGCCCGCCGGGAATGCTCGACGTGGACCGACGCCCTGCGCCTGTTCATCCATCAGGCCGACGAGACTGGTGTGCTCGTCATGGTGAGCGGGGTTGTGATGTCCAGCAACAGCCGCCGTCTCGATCCTGCCGAGTTTCGCGGCTTTGCGCTGTCCGATCCTCTAGCGCCGCTGATCTTCGTCAACGGCGCGGACAGCAAGGCGGCGCAGATGTTCACGCTCGCCCATGAGCTTGCGCATATCTGGCTGGGAGAATCCGCCTTGTCGAATCTTGGGGGCGAGCCGAAGCCGGGCTTCCGACGCGAGGAGGTATGGTGCAACGCGGTGGCAGCGGAGCTTCTGGTGCCGTTGGCTGCCTTGCACACCGAGTTGCTGCACGACGAACCGCTTCCAGATGCCTTGTCCCGTCTGGCGCGGACCTTCAAGGTCAGCACGTTGGTCATCCTGCGGCGCCTGCTTGACGCGAACTGGCTTACGCGCGAGCGTTTCAACAACGCCTGGGCGCAAGAGATCGAAAAGATCGAACGCCTGCGGATTCTCGTTCAAGGCGGCAACGGGGGCGGCGACTTTTATCGCACAACGCTGGCGCGTGTGAGCCACCGGTTCGCCTGCGCGCTCGTCGTGAGCACGCTTGAAGGGCAGACGCTCTACCGGGACGCGTTCAGGATGCTGGGGGTCAAGAAGACCGAGACCTTCAATAATCTCGGGCGCGAAGCAGGGGTGATGGGATGACCGATTATCTCCTTGATGCAAACGTTTTCATCCAAGCCAAGAATCTGCATTACGGCTTCGATTTCTGCCCCGCTTTCTGGGATTGGCTGGTCGAGCAGAACCGCGCGGGAAAAGTCGCGAGCATCGAGAAAATCGCTGACGAGCTACACGCCGGAGAAGACGATCTTGCCGACTGGGCCGAGGCACGGGGCGACGGTTTCTTTCTGAGTCCGGATAACGCAGTCGTGCCAGCCCTTCGCGCTGTGAGCAATTGGGCCAGCGGCAATGGATACCAGCCTGCCGCCGTCGCAACCTTTCTACAGGTCGCCGACTACTGGCTTGTCGCCCACGCGCTTGCTCACAGCTACATTGTCGTCACTCACGAAGTTCCCGCAGGCACCATTCAAAAGAACAAGCAAAAGATCAAGATTCCAAACGCCTGCATCGGTCTCGGTTTACGTTGCATGAGCACCTACGAGATGCTCCGCCGTGAACGGGCGAGGTTCGTCTTAGGGCCAGGCAGAGAGGCCGCCTGATGGCTGGTGTCACCGAAAGCCACGTCGAGGACGCCGCTCTCGAATGGCTCTCCGAACTCGGTTACGCCGTACTGCACGGGCCGAAAATCTCCCCGGACGGCCCCACGCCCGAGCGCATCAGCTACGATGAGGTTTTGCTGACCTCGCGCCTTCGCAAAGCACTCAAACGCCTCAACCCACACCTGCCCGCCGAGACGCTGGAGGAGGTGCTGCACAAGGTGCAGCAGACGGATACTCCCTTACTCATTGAGGAGAACCGCCGCCTACACCGCTATCTAATCGAGGGCGTGCCGGTCGAGATCGCCCGCGAGGACGGCAGCATCGGCGGCGATGTCGCCTGGCTGATCGACTTTGTGAATGTGGACGCCAACGACTGGCTGGCGGTGAACCAGTACACGGTGGTCGAGGACCGCCATAACCGACGCCCCGATGTGGTGCTGTTTATCAACGGCCTGCCCATGGCTGTGATCGAGTTGAAGAATCCTGGCGGCGAGAACGCCACCCTCGAAGGAGCCTTCAACCAACTCCAGACCTACAAGGCCGAGATACCGTCGTTGTTTCGCACCAACGCCGTGCTGGTGACCTCGGACGGACTCAATGCGCGCGTCGGCTCGCTGACCGCCAACCTTGAACGGTTCATGCCCTGGCGTACCGTGGACGGCACCGCAGTCGCCCCAAAAGGCGAACCGGAACTCGAAACGCTCATCAATGGCGTGTTCGAGAAAACCCGGTTTCTGACCTTGATCCATGATTTCACCGTGTTCGAGGACACGGGTGCCGGGATTGTCAAGATCGTGGCTGGGTATCATCAGTTCCACGCCGTGCTCCACGCGGTCGAAAAAACGGTCGCGGCCACGAGCCCTGAAGGCGATCGCCGCATTGGGGTCATCTGGCATACGCAGGGCTCGGGCAAGAGCCTGCTCATGGTCTTCTACGCCGGGCAGATCATCACCCACCCAGCGATGGAGAACCCGACCGTGGTTGTCATCACCGACCGCAACGACCTCGATGACCAGCTTTTCGGCACTTTCTCCATGTGCTGGGAACTGATCCGTCAGATCCCGAGGCAGGCCGACAGCCGCGAGGATTTACAGGAGATGCTGACCTGTCCCTCTGGCGGCGTGGTGTTCACGACCATCCAGAAGTTCTCGCCCGAGCGCGGCGAGACCGACTATCCGGTTCTGACCGACCGCCGAAACGTCGTGGTGATCGCCGACGAGGCGCATCGCAGTCAGTACGGATTCCGGGCCAAGGTGGAGCGCAAGACCGGTGAAATCTCCTTCTACGACGCCTTGGCCCAGAACGAAAGCGCGGTTGAAGTCATGGGCAACGATCACCTCCGCGTGATCGCCCACGATCTATTGAGCAGCCTGAAAAGCACCGCGTCCGTGGACTGGCAGCATCGGGAGTCGGCGCGGGCGAAGATGCGGGTTCTCGTCAAACGCATTCTCCGCAAGTACGGCTATCCGCCGGACCTTCAGGACGCCGCCGTGCAGACCATCCTGCAACAGGCCGAAGTGCTCTCGGCAAGGTGGGCCGCATGACAGCCATGACTTTCGCCGAGTTCGAGGTGATATCCGTGTGCGACCGGGAGGAAGGGGTTCTGGCGGAGGTGCTGTTGCGATGACCTCGGGAAAGCGCATCGTTTGCCGCTACAGCAGAGGGGGTGGAAATGCACGCTGCCATCGCTGACAAGCGGAAAGAACTGGCCGAACTCTGTCGGCGGTACGATGTAGTACGCCTCGAAATTTTTGGCTCGGCGGCGCGTGGCACGGACTTCGATCCACAAACCAGCGACGCCGACTTCCTTGTGGAATTCGATCCCGACAGTGGCCTACCGCCTTTCGACCAGTACTTCGGTCTCGTCAACGCATTGCGCGAAACTCTGGGGTGCCCGGTTGATCTTGTCGAAAGTCACGTGATCCGCAATCCGTATCTGCGCACCTCCATCAACCAATCGCGCGAGCTTGTCTATGCGTCGTGACCCGCGCGTACGGCGCATGGGTTTCTTCCGATAATATTGCTGTAGGGGCGATGCATGCGTCGCCCTTGCACAGGTGTCTTCCCTTGCACAGGTGTCTTCCCTTGCACAGGTGTCTTCCCTTGCACAGGTGTCCCCCCTTGCGCCAGTGCTGGTGTGCAGTCTGCGCAAATGCGAAGCTCGGAAGCCTTCGCCTGCATGACCTTCGGCATACGGCAGCCAGTCAGGCCGTCATGGCAGGTGAAAACCTGCCGCTGGTCGGCAAGCTGCTCGGGCAACGACGACATTACGGCTCTGGGTTAACAAGGATTTTCATCCAGCTTCTTCTGAAGGCCGGAATATGCACCAGAGTCGGTTTCGTCACCATTCATCAATTTTAACCTGACTGTCGACAAACGCTTGCCAATGCGCCCGTGTCTCCGGCAGCAATGGCTTGGTCATTTCGAACACTTGCCCCAACAATCCCGGTGTTCCTGTATGCTTGCCAGATTTGATCATTTTCCTGGACAGTCTTCAGAAGAATTTCGACATGCCGAGGTTCGAAGAACTCCGCAACCAGGATGACTGACCATCCGAGCATCGTCGCTTCTCTGAAACTGCTGGCACTGGCATATACGCCGATTGCCAACTCCACGAGCTCGGGCCGTGGATGTTCGGATATCAAGTTGATCTTTGTCGCCTGGTCGAAATCTTCAACCCGGGCCAGCAGGACAGAGGCAAGATCAGGAATGACTAACACATCGAAGGCTGTACTGGCTTCCAGATCTTCTATGCTGGCTTTTGTCAGCATTTCACGTATCCGGATCCTGTCGGGTTCCTTCAACCAGTCCCATATGCGCGGGTCGCTACCTATAAAAGGGCAAATCGTGAGAAGCATATCCTCGCGTAGTTGCCCGCACTTCTCAGCCACACAACCGGGCATCACGGAGTCATAGATTGCCGTCTTTGCCTTGGAGATTTCACGAAGTTTCAGTGCCAGCGATCTGGGTCCTGAGGTAGGCTTGATCACGCTCGGCTACCACGAACAATGCGCATCACGATCGGCTTGATGAGGTTGACCATTCAGAACGGCTGATCGTGCATCGTCCAAGGTATTTCCCCGCATGCCGCGTACCGATCTCGTCGGCCGAAGCTGGGAGGGGCTGAGCGAAGAAGAAATCGGCCTTCGAACCGGGCAATTGCGCTTTGGCCCAGAAGCGAAAGCGCGGTTGAAGTCAGATGTTGCAACGCACCACCTAATATGTGCATCGCACCACGATCTATTGAGCAGCCTGGAAAAGTTCATCCGCGGTCACAAAGGCTGGACTGAGCAGCATCGATGCCGGTCTGGCTTAAGGCGAAGCAATGCATCGGGTTCGTGCGGCGCAAACGCAGTTGCAGATCCGCAAGTACGGCCTTATCCAGCCGGTTGCCTTCAGATCTTTTGCCGCCGTTGACTTGACGTTTCCTGTTATTGCAGTGTCCGAAGTGCTCTCGGCAAAGTCACCAGGGGCGGGCTCTGACAGCCACTGACAGTTCGCCGAGGCTTTGGGGTGATGTCATCCGCGACGGCGATCCGATGTGGAGATGATGGCGGTTCTGGCGGAGCGCCGCCGCGGTAGGCGATGATTGCCTCACCGATCAAGCGGCATGGTTTGCCGGATCCCTCACAGCAGAGCGCAAGGGTGGAAATGTCACGAATGCCATCGCTGAGGTTGCGGAAAGTATTCATGGCCGAACTCAATGTCGAAGCGGTACGATGTAGTACGCCTCGAGATAGTTTTTGGCTCGGCGGCGCGTGGAATCCTCCGGAGCATTCGATCCACAAACCTAGCTTGACAGCCTGACATAGACTCTGTTGGAATTCGATCCTTAAAGCGACGATAGCGGGAACTTTTGATAATGACGATAACTTATCGACCAGCATAGCTTCGCTGGGCTACGTCAACGCATTGCGCGAGTACTCTGCACGTGCAGCCTGATAAGTTGATCTTGTCGAAAGTCACGTGGATCCGCATATCAGGGGGAAGATCTGCGCACCCTACTGACATCAACCAACTACGCGCGATTCAGTTGTCTATGCATTACGTGACTCCGCAACTTTTATCTTCGCGTCACTATTGCAAATATACAGTTGTCCGATGAGTATATGGGCTGTAAGAGGGCGATGCATGCGATCGCCCTTGCACAGCGTGTAGAAGAGCTTGCGCCAGGTAGCTGGTGTGCAGTCTGTGCAGAATGCGAAGGGCGACGGAAGCCTTCGCCCCTGCAACTTTCTCGACACTTCGGCATACAAAGCAGCACTATTTGCCAGTCAGGCCGAGAACTCGACCAAGGTGAACAACCTGTCCAAGGCCATGGTACGGCTATTGACTGACTCATGGTGCAACGACGATCACGGGTGAACCACAGGGACGGCGTTATGAAACGGACTTTGCCATACTCTGTCGTTACCTTGGTCGAAGCGGCGGAGAAGGTACACGAATGGCGCAATTGCAGCGAACGCGATGGCGGCGTCTACGAATCCCAAGACGGCGTCCATTGATCTCGATAAGCCCTCAGGTAAAGTCCACGGGAATACAAGCAGCACAGAGTCATGGGGTGATTGACTTGAAATCAAAGCTGACTGCGTCCGCGACGACTACGAGTGAGCGATGTCTCCGCCCTCAACCGGCTCAACGACGTATGGGTCAAAATCCAACTTGAAGCTGCTTCGCGATGGATGCTGTTGGCTTGTCTGCCCGGAATTTTTATCGAGGTGCTATCCATGCATGCTAAAACAAGCCAGCCAGGTGGTGGAGGCCATGCCATCCGCGTATCCTCAAGACCGGCGTTCATGTGTTTTGAATACTTTCTTCCTTCGGGGTTGCTCCAGTAACTTCAACGACATCCTCGATAGGCGGCTTGCCGGACGTCCGACGGCCATGATTCGAATTCCTGAAATCGTCGCATCGTGCGCAATAGCTCTTCGATTCCGGGATAATGTCTTGACGGCCAGCCGGTCGGCTGAACTCTGCTATTCTGAGGAGAACGGGAATGTCAAATGACGCCCGTCAGATCGAGCAATTATTGCGAAGCAGTCTCCAATAAAGTGCGTCGAAGGCTCTGAGCAACGTCCGAGAATGGACCTTTATCCGCTGACATCGCTCTATGCTGTCTATGCCGTGTACGAGCGGATGCTTCTTTGCCGAATATCGACAGCTGCGGATCGAGATCATCGTATCCATAGTTTCACCACTCAAATTATTTGGATTTTTTCGTCAGGTCGGACGCAATCCATGCGACGGATCATTGCCACGGAAATGGATTCTGTCGCTTTTCGTGATCAAGACCCGTGGTCCTCGACATCAAATACCACTGCCTGATCAAATCCGGTAAAAAATGTCATGTGTTGGTTACCGGCTATCGGTGAAGTGCTGTGCTGAGCGACGAAATTCTGAAAATGATAATTGCGCACAATCTCGACCTGCCTCTCCGCTTCTTTTCGGCAGGAGGCGGTAACTTCGTTCACAGCCCTGGCTATCTGCGGCGACTGTCGAATACCTATCAGATCGAAGAAATCTGATCGTCTGAAAGAATCTCAATGAGCGAAGGCGTCCTTTGTTGAATCAGGCCGACTTCAATTCTGACGGTGTTGTCTGAGCTCTGGGACGTATGGCCTTTCGGACCTACTGGAGCGTTTTGAGTCGCCTAGTCACGCTTCGCCCTGGCGCCCGGAGCCAATCGGTCACCGGTCAACCAAGTGTAGCCAATCTGCAATCCCAGTATCGGTGGCTACTGCAGGCTCTCAATACAATTTTGGCTGCTGCTCGTGGCCATCTTCCTAGATGCATCTATCAGATGATTGCGAGACAAGGACCCGGAGACCGTTTGCGGCAATATTCTTGGCGGAGCGGCGTCCAACGAGCAGTTTCCCGTACTGAAGCAGGCACAAGCGCAGGTTCTGAACAATTTTACGCACTGTCACCAGTTCCACAGCGCTCTGATCGGCGAAGGGGCTCCGAAGTAACCATGCTCATCTCAACGCGGAATGCGCTGCTGATAGCGTACACGATCTAAATGATCGGTATGCTACGTTACCGGGTCGAAAATAGACTCGCTACAGAAAGCGATCGGGCGTTGGTTTCTCGCCTCGGATATTAGACGAAGCCGGTACGGGCTAGTTCGCCTCGACATCGTTCGCGATTGACGGTGACCTCAGCAAGTCATGTGGTTAACGTGGTCCGATGCGGAAGGGTTTCTGCGCGTCCTCGATATCCGAGCTTGCAAGCGTGCTCACGGACGACTTTTGGATGCTCATCGTAAACCCGCCAGCCTTGACAGCTCCTCCGCGCGGAATCCTGGGCTGTTCGCCTATAGCGCCGCCCAGCCACCCGCTCAGCGGCGAGTGTTCAGGTTCTCGATCACCTGCCGGTCATGGTGATCTGCCGTCATCCGACGGATTGGAGCCAAGGAGAAGCGTCACGTTCAACTCGTCGCGCGGCATCATGCCGGCTTCGCCGCCGAGCTTCTGCTTGGTGATCTTAGACGTGCACCACACTTCCAAGGACGGCATCAATCAGATGGACAACTACGCATTGCTGGAATTAAAGGCCGGAGTCAATCCAATGTGTGGTGAGCGATAAACCTCCATCGGCCGGAGTGTCATCATCGCCGGTGCTGTGACAAGGTTGATCGTTGAAGTCCGAGTGGGAGGCAAACTGCGAAGCGCACGCATTCCCTTTCGCTGAGATGGTCACCTTGGCTGGAGTGATGTCAGCAGTTACTTGCCTATGCGGCGATACCTGATCGCCGGCATCAGACGGCGAGGATCATGACATGGGCTAGGGTGACGGCCTTTGTCGAGTCTCGCAGAGAGCGAAGTATCGATAAGGTAACCTCGAATGGCTTACGAAGAACGGCTATGTCGTCCTGCACATTTGCCGCATTTTAGTAGAGGGTTCGGCATACGCGAGACCTGTTTGACAACCATCCCTACACGCTGGATGAGCATCTGGCAGGGTTTTCTGGTTACCGACCCCTCGGTTTGGTCTCTGCCCATTATAACGATCCAGTCCTCTGCCACAAGAAGCAAATTCTTGGTCCAATGCGAGTTGATCCACGAACAGAAGCTCTTCCTGCACGATACGGTTGAAACGATCGTTGAAGTCGTTCATCCTAGGGTTTCGACAGGCAGAGTGCGACAATGGCGCCTGTTCGCACGAGGGGCACGCCTTGACGCAGAATAGACACATTTTCCATGCTCCCGTCGGTAAACGGCTGTACTCCGATTTGTCGCCGCACTTCTGACTTGGTGGCTTCGAAATCGTGCTGGACATTTTCTGCGATCAGTACTCTATGTGTCTTCACATACAGCCGAATCGTGAGACACAAATGTTCTTGTGACTCATGGATGAGTCTCAAAGCGCCTGCCTTCCTTCTGTGATGTTCAGTAAAAGGGGTGAAGGCGTATATGCTGGTCCGGTGTCCGGTGCCCTCGCGGACGGATGGCAAGGCTGCCATCGTCCCGCAATAGGCCAAGGATTCGCTGAGCGGTCGGCTTGGGAATGCCTGCGCTGTAGAAAAAACGCGAGCTAGCCAGAAAATTTCACCGATGGGGTAGAAAGAGGCTGCCTCTTATGGCATAACGGTTGTGTAATCAATCAGTTAGTTCAACCGACCAAGGAGGCAGCCTTGAATACACAATGTACTTCAAAACTCATTGCAATTTCACCCGCTGGGCAGGCGGCGCGTAACCGGTCGATTCGATGGTGGGCGGATCAGTTCTGATGCGGGTGGTTTGCTGCTGCGCGAGATCGACCGGCACATCTCTTTGACGGCGCGGGTGGCGGAGTGCTTCGCCGATTACCGCAATCCCAACAGTGTTGAACATCGTGTTGATGAATTGGTAACCCAGCGCATCTACGCCATTGCCTTGGGTTATGAGGAGGCCTCAATGACCATGACGATCTGCGCGATGATCGCCCTGCATTGTCAGTGCTGGTGGGTAAGGCGGACCTGACTTGGGCGAGAAACGGGTTCGCGAGCGTGATCGTGGTCATGCCTTGGCCAGCGCGAGTACTTGAACCGTCTGGAATTGGGTGACCCGCAGGAAGCGCCACGGAGCCGTTTACAAGCGCATGGTTGCGCACCCGGAAAGGTTTGATGAGTTGCTGGTGGAGATGTTTGTGCAATCCCATCGTCAGGTACCACGGGAGATCTGGCTGGACCTGGATGCAACCGACGATCTTGTGCACGGACAGCAGGAAGGTCGGTTCTTCCATGGTTATTATGGCGGCTACTGTTACCTGCCGTTGTACATCTTTTGCGGGCAGCATCTGCTATGTGCGCGGCTACGCACTGCGAACCGGGATGGCGCCGACGGGTGCATTGAGGAACTGTCGCGAATCGTATCGCAGATACGGGAGCACTGGCCGAAGACCCGCATACACATCCGGGGAGACAGTGGCTTCTGCCGTGAATCCATCATGCGCTGGTGTGAAGATAACCCTGTCGACCATGTGCCTGGGACTGGCACGTAACCCAGCGTCTGGTGCGGGCAGTTCGCCTCAGGCGGATGGAGGCATCGCCATACCGGCAAGGCATCGCAGGTACCGGGATTTGCGCTACCGTACCCATAAATCCTGGAGCCGTAGCCGACGGGTGGTGGGCAAAGCGGAGGTGCTGGCCAAGGGGAAAACCCACGCTTCGTGGTGACCGGTCTGCCGTCGTGCCGGGTTGCAGCAAGGCAGCTTACGAGCGGTTGTACTGCGCCCGCGGAGAGATCGAGAACAGGATCAAGGAGCAGCAGTTGGACCTGTTTGCCGACCGCACCAGTTCCCACACGATGCGCGCAAATCAGTTGCGGCTGTACTTCGCTTCCTTCGCCTACGTGCTGATGCAGGGCATCCGACGGCTGGGCGTGCCCGCAGCACTGAGCCTGGCGCGCGCACAGTGCCGCACCCTGCGGTTGAAGCTGTTGAAAGTTGGTGCGCGGGTGCGGATCACGTCACGCCGGGTGTGGGTGTCGTTCTCCGAGTCTTGGCCCCATGCGGAGACTTTTGCCAGGGTGCTGGAGAATCTGCGCGCGCAACCGGCCCGGGATCCACCCGGGTAGTCCGGGCTTCCCCACGCCCTGCAGATCACGATGAGCGGTGCTGCACCGGGGACACCGCACGCACACAATCCGGCATTCACCACCAATCGGCTCGCCTCGAGCCTGCGCCAACCCCTCCAGATACCCTCGGACAGGCTATAACAGTCATCCGATACGGGATGGATGCATGGAGAACGTACCAGGACAAAAAATCAGTGCTGCTCAACGGGAATCTATGCCGAAATTACAAATCGGTGAAATTTCCTGGCTAAGTTTAATGCCATGCTAAAATTTGCCATAGTGACTTACCTTAAGAGGGAACTAAAGGCCGTATACCTTAGTCTAAAAAATAACTAAAAATTAATGTGATCTCGTAATTAAATGTCAGACCCGCTAGTAAAAGAGAAAAAATTCCTGAAGAAGAACCAAATAGAATTGGCCGGCAAACACCCAGGAAAATATCTGCTCATCAAAGATGACAAGGTACATGGTGCCTTTGAGACATATGAGGAAGGGGTAAGTGCTGGAGTCCTATTGTTCGGTGCTGGTCCATTTTTGGTGCGCTCCGTTTTACATCCTGATGATTCGGAAGCACCAAGCATTCCTGCACTGTTAATAGGAGTGCCTCTCGTTGCCGATTCTTAATCGCAAAGTACGTGCCAAAGTTACAGATCAACAAGGCAAACCTGTATCGGTCCATCCATCTATGGCCCTTCAGCAGGCTGGCCCTATAGTACAAGTCGTTTTATCGCCGCTTGAGGATCAAACTAAACTGCTTTTAGAAAGCGGTCAAAATGCCCCTTCGCCAGTAGCCGGTTATGCCCTTATAGATACCGGAGCTAGTGCAACCTGCATCGACCAGAAAGCTGCAGCTAAAGCCGGGTTAGCTGTTGTTGATAGCGGCCCGATGCATTCAGCCACCCATGCCAACGAGATAGTGCCAATATATGCTGGCCGATTTACCATTCAGGGCGTCCCATGGAGCATAGATACAAAAAAAGCATTTGGTGCCAATCTAGCTTCACAAAACCTGATTATACTGATTGGTCGGGACCTCTTATCCAAATGCATACTTATATATAATGGCGTTGATAGTTCATTTTCTCTTTCAGTGTAAGCAGAGTGCTGTAGCGGAAAAGAAGACCGCTTTGAACAAACATCATTTCAACAAGCACCACTTTGACAAGACAGAGCGCGAGCCTGTGTCCGAGAAGGATTTGGACGCTGCCATGCGCCAGATTTTCTCTGCACCAGTATCAGAAGGAAAAAGCGAAAACCGAGAGCCTACAGTTGAAGAACTGAATCAAAAATGGAAACTGGTCAAGAAATGATTGGCTACACGGATTTTGCTACACAAGTCCCAAAGTAATAGGGATGCCCGACGACGAACCGGAATGAAAAGAGGAGTCGATAAACCTACTCGACCGTAACGGATTTGGCAAGGTTGCGTGGCTTGTCGATATCGGTGCCTTTTAGCAAGGCGGTGTAGTAGGCCAGCAACTGCAATGGCACCGAGAATACGATCGGTGCCACGGCATTTTCCGGCGCGTCGAGTTCTATGATGGCTGCGATTTTGCCATCATGGCGCAGGTTCGCGCCCTTGTCGGCGAACACGTGCAGGATGCCGCCTCGGCTGCGTACCTCTTCGAGGTTTGACTTCAGCTTTGCCAGCAGGTGATCGTGCGGGGCCACCACGATGATCGGTATGTTCTTGTCGACGAGTGCCAGCGGGCCGTGTTTGAGTTCGCCGGCGGGATAGGCTTCGGCGTGGATATAGGAGATCTCCTTCATTTTCAGCGCGCCTTCCATCGCGATCGGGTATTGCAGGCCCCGTCCCAAAAACAGCGCGTGCTGCTTGTCAAAGTACTGCTGCGCCAGTCGTTCGATGGCGGGTTCGAGTTCCAGCGCCTGCTCAAGTCGCGAGGGTAGATTTCTCAACTGGGCGACCAGCTCATGGATAACTTCCTGCTGCATGCCGTGGTATCTGCCGAGCAGGATCACCAGGAGCATCAGCGCGGTCAACTGCGTCGTAAACGCTTTGGTCGAGGCGACGCCGATTTCAGGGCCGGCGTGCGTCATCAGTGCCAGGTCGGATTCGCGCACCAGCGTGCTTTGGCCCACGTTGCAGATGGTCAGCGATGCCAGGTAAGGGCGTGATTTCGCCAACTCGAGCGCTGCCAGCGTGTCGGCGGTCTCACCCGATTGGGACAGGGTCACAAACAGCGTGCTTCTGGGGGTCATTTGTTTGCGGTAGCGGAACTCGCTGGCGACTTCCACGCGGCAGAACAGGTTGGTGAACTCTTCGAACCAGTACTTGGCAACCAGTGCGGCGTGATAGCTGGTACCGCAGGCGACGATCTGCAATCCGCGGGCCGCGGCGAGAACTTCTTCGGCCCCGCTTCCCAGCACTTCGTTGGGGACGGTATTGCTGAGCAGTCTCCCTTCGAGGGTGTCGGCGACGGCGCGCGGCTGTTCGTGTATTTCCTTGTGCATGTAGTGCTCGAACTCCCCCAGCTCGGCGGCGTTGACGTTGAAGCTGGCACGCTCCGGCGCACGCTCGACCGGGCGCAGCTTTTCATCGAACAGGTTGATTCCGTCCTGGCGCACCTCGGCGATTTCGCCGTTTTCCATGTAGATGAAATCCTGCGTAAACCGGATCAGTGCCTGCGCGTCGGAGGAGATGTAGTTGCCATCGCTGCCGATGCCGAGGATCAGCGGGCTACCGTTGCGTGCAGCAACAAAGCGATGCGGGTCGCATTTGTCGAGTACGCCCAGCGCATAGGTGCCTTCCAGATCGCGGCAGGCCGCAGTGACGGCGTTCAGCAGGTCTTTTTTCTTCGCGAGGTAGTACATGATCTGGTGCGCGATCACCTCCGTGTCGGTTTCGGACAGGAAACTGACCCCCCGCTTGATCTGGCAGGCCTTTAGCGACTCGTAGTTTTCGATGATGCCGTTGTGTACGACGATCACGCGGTTGTTCGATAGGTGCGGATGCGCGTTGGTTTCGCTGGGGACGCCGTGCGTTGCCCAGCGGGTGTGTGCGACACCGATGTGGCTAACGCAGGGGGAGGCTTTGAGCGCGGTTTCAAGCTCGACAACCTTGCCGAGTGTTCTTACGCGGTGGATGTCGGCTTTGGTCTCGGTGTCACCGGTCAGCAGGGCGATGCCGGCCGAGTCATAGCCGCGATATTCGAGCCGCTTCAGTCCTTCGATCAGCACTGGGCAGACATCGGTTTTCGCGACGGCGGCGATGATCCCGCACATTTATTTTTTCTTCCTTCTGGCCGGGCGGCGCCAGCCAGGGACGGTCTTTTGCTGGCTGCGTGACAGCGTCAGCGCATCGGCCTGTGCGTCACGGGTGATCGTGGAGCCGGCGCCGATCGTCGCGCCCGCTGCGATTTTCACCGGGGCGACGAGTTGCGTGCCCGAGCCGATGAAAACCCCATCGCCGATAATCGTGCGATGTTTTTCCGCGCCGTCGTAGTTGCAGGTAATGGTGCCGGCGCCGATATTGGTATCGTGTCCGATCTCGCTGTCTCCGATATAGCTCAGGTGGTTGATCTTGCTGTCTTTTGCCACGGTGCTTTTCTTGATTTCGACAAAATTGCCTACTTTGACCCGGTCGTTGAGCTCGACCTGCGGGCGAATGCGGGCGAATGGCCCGATCGTGCAGGCGTTTCCCGTGCG
Source organism: Candidatus Oxydemutatoraceae bacterium (assembly GCA_965226235.1). GTDB lineage: Bacteria > Pseudomonadota > Gammaproteobacteria > Poriferisulfidales > Oxydemutatoraceae > CAYFZO01. The sequence goes on from OZ245335.1 coordinate 1,543,512, forward strand.
CGAGGACTCGACCAGCGAAAAAGGCTCTATCCGGGTCCCGGCGCCCAGCGACACGTCACGCAGGATGCAATGGGCACCGATGTGGACATCGTCTGCCAGCGTAACGTGCCCTTCGAGCAAGACGTCGATGTCGATACAGACGTTGCGCCCGCAACTCACTTCGCCGCGGATGTCGAGGCGTCGGGCATCACGCACGTTCACCCCTTGGTCCTGTAACTGTCTCACGCGGATCAACTGCAACTGTCGTTCGGCTGCTTCCAGTTGCGCCATGGTGTTGATCCCCAGCGCCTCGCCGGGGTCGGTGACCGGCAACGCCACGACTTTCATGCCGTGTTTCGCCGCGAGCCCGATGCAGTCGGTCAGATAATACTCGTTTTGCGCGTTGTCTGGTTCGATGCGCTCAAGCAACCCTGGCAGGCACCTGCCGCGTGCGGCGATGACGCCGGTGCTGGTCTCCCGGATACCGGCCTGCTGCGCCGAGGCGTCGCTTTGTTCGACGATGCCGATAACGTCGTTGTGCGGGTTGCGGATGATGCGTCCATAACCGGTCGGGTCGTTTTGCACCTGGGTGAGGATTGCGATATCGGCTGCGTCGAGCGCGGTGAGCAGGTCTTTCAGCGTCGACGGCCGGATCAGTGGCACGTCGCCGTACAACACCAGCACGGCATGGTCATTGTCGAGCGCGGATCGCGCGCATTGCAGCGCGTGTCCGGTGCCAAGGCGCGGGCTTTGTCGGTGCCAGTGGAGGGTGTCGTCGTCCATTGCCTGGCGCACCATCTCGGCATGCTGGCCGACGATCACATGGATCGCCTCGGGTGCCACCGCGCGGGCACTGGCAAGCACATGCGCCAGCATCGGGGTGCCGCCGAGTTCGTGCAGCACCTTGGGCTTGTCGCTGTGGATGCGGGTGCCTTCGCCAGCGGCCAGGACGACGATCGTGACTTTCATACCGGCGAATTATCGCAAACCCGGAGCAGGAATGCGCGCGGCGCCCTGAAGCTGTTAGCCCAAAGCGCTAATGTCACCTTTGCCAATTCTAAAATACCCTCTTTAATTATGGTATTCGTAGGGGCGACGCATGCCTCGCCCGACAAAGCCCCGTGCGGTCCTATCAAAACGGCCTGCCGGTATCGCTGCGGTGCGAATGCACGCACAAGGGCGACACAACCCGATACAACATGGCCTGCCAGCCATCACCTGTGGAACAGACGGAACCCGTGACGCATTCACAAGGGCGACGCATGCGTCGCCCCTACAACATGATGCAAGACCACCAAACAGCCCGGAAGAGGACATTCTAGCTTGGGGTAAAAGGGAACATCTATGGATTGGGTTGACAGCGGTGCCCTGAAGTTGCTTGACCTGATTTGCGCGGTTCATGGATCATCCGCGACCGGGCGGCGGCTTGCGGCGGGTTCCGCCATCGCCCTGGCGGCTTTCTTGTCGGCTAACGCGGACGCCAGCGCGGCACCCTGGGGTTACCTGGTCTTTCTACGCAGCTCGTGGATCATCCGCAACTGGGCGGCGGCCGAGGCGAGTTCCGCCATTGCCTTGGCGGCTTCCTCGTCGGACAGCTTGGATTCCAGCGCGGCTTCCGCGCGTTGCTTGACTTCCTGCGCTTTCATTTCGTCCAGGTCTTCCCCGCGTGCGGCGGTATCGGAAAGAATGGTCACGACCGAGGGTTGGACTTCTATGATGCCGCCGGAGACGAAAAAATGCTCGTCGGGCTGTCCGTCGACGCGGATGCGCACCGGCCCGGGCTTGAGTCTCGACAGAAACGGCGCGTGCTTGGGGAAGATGCCGACCTCCCCCATTTCGGCCGATGCAAATACGGCGTTGGCCTCGCCGCTGAAAAGCTCTTTTTCAGCGCTGACGATGTGTACCGCGATGGTGCTCATTTACTGTATCGACTCCGCTTTGGCTGCGGCTTCCTCGATCGAACCAACCATGTAAAACGCCTGTTCCGGCACTTGGTCGTATTCTCCGTCGAGAATACCGCGAAACCCGCGGATGGTTTCCTTCAATGGCACGTATTTGCCGGCGGAGCCGGTGAACACTTCCGCGACGAAGAACGGTTGCGACAGGAAGCGCTGGATTTTTCTCGCCCGCGTGACGGTCAGTTTGTCGTCTTCGGATAGCTCGTCCATGCCGAGGATGGCGATGATGTCCCTGAGTTCCTTGTAGCGTTGCAATGTGTTCTGTACGTCGCGCGCGGTGTCGTAGTGCTCGTTGCCGATGACCAGGGGGTCGAGCAGGCGACTGGTCGAATCCAGCGGGTCTACGGCAGGGTAGATGCCGAGTTCTGCGACCTGCCGCGAGAGGACCAGCGTCGCGTCGAGGTGCGCGAAGGTGGTTGCCGGAGATGGATCGGTGAGGTCGTCAGCCGGGACGTAAACCGCCTGGAATGAAGTGATCGAGCCGGTCTTTGTCGATGTAATCCGCTCCTGCAACAGGCCCATCTCCTCGGCCAGCGTCGGCTGGTAACCGACCGCCGACGGCATGCGCCCGAGCAGGGCCGAAACCTCGGTCCCGGCCAGCGTATAGCGGTAGATGTTGTCGATAAACATCAATACGTCGTTGCCTTCGTCGCGGAACCCCTCCGCGATGGTCAACCCGGTCAGCGCGACCCGCAGCCGGTTGCCCGGGGGTTCGTTCATTTGCCCATACACCAGGGCGACCTTGTCCAGCACCTGGGATTCTTTCATCTCGTGGTAGAAGTCGTTGCCTTCGCGGGTGCGCTCGCCGACGCCGGCGAACACCGAGTAGCCGCTGTGTTCCATGGCGATATTACGGATGAGCTCCATCAGCGTAACGGTTTTGCCGACGCCGGCGCCACCGAACAACCCGATCTTGCCGCCTTTCGAGATCGGCATGATCAGGTCGATGACCTTGATGCCGGTTTCGAAAATCTCGATGGCCGAGGATTGATCGACGTACTCCGGTGGGTTGCGATGAATCGGCATGTGCCGTGTTGCTTCTACCGGGCCGGCTTCGTCGATGGGGTCGCCGAGCACATCCATGATGCGTCCAAGCGTCGCTTCGCCCACGGGCACCTGCACCGGGTCTCCGGTGTTCTCCACCGGCAGGCCGCGGCGCAATCCTTCGGAGATTCCGAGGGCAATGGTTCTGACGACGCCATCGCCGAGTTGCTGTTGCACCTCCAGCGTCAGTTTGTGTTGACCGTCGCCGGTGTTCACCAACAGCGCGTCATGCACTTTGGGGATGTGCTCCTTGGGAAATTCGACGTCGATTACGGCGCCGATGATTTCAACGATATTGCCGGTGTTCATGCTCGTTTCTCCTGCGTGTGGGCCAAGCGGCGGTTAGGTTCAGACGGCGGCCGCGCCGCCGACGATCTCTGAAATCTCCTGGGTAATCGATGCCTGGCGCGCCTTGTTGTAAGTGAGTTGCAATTCATCTATCAGGCTGCCTGCGTTGTCGGACGCGCTCTTCATCGCGACCATGCGCGCCGCCATTTCGCAGGCGATGTTTTCTACTATGGCCTGGTAGATTTGCGACTCGATGTAGCGTTCCAGCATCGTATCAAGTACCAACCGCGCGTCGGGCTCATAGATGTAATCCCAGGTATGCTCCTCGGCTTCATCTTTTTCGGCGGGGATCAACCGCGTTACCTGCGGGCTTTGCGTCATGGTGCTGACGAAGCGGTTTTCTACCAGGAACAACCGGTCTATGCGGCCTTCGGAGTACGCGTCCAGCATGATCTTGATCGCCCCGATCATGTCTTCAATGCGCGGGTTGTCTCCCAGATGCGTGGCTTGCGACAGGAGGTTGGCATGGCGTCGGAAGAAACGTACCGCTTTGCTGCCGATTGCGCATAACTCCACCTGTGCCCCGCGCCCCTGCCACTCCTTGATCAGGACGAAGGCTTGTTTGAAAAGGTTGACGTTCAAGCCGCCGCACAGGCCACGGTCGGTCGAGACCAGGATCACGCCGATGGCTTTGACATTTTCGCGTTGTTCAAAGAACGGGTGGCGGTATTCGAGATGGGCGCCGGCAATATGGGAGATTGCGGCGCGGATTTTTTCCGCGTAAGGGCGACTTGCCGCCATGCGGTCCTGCGCGCGGCGCATTTTGCTCGCCGCGACCATCTCCATCGCCTTGGTGATTTTCTGCGTGTTCTTGATGCTCGCGATCTTGCTGCGGATTTCTTTTTCGTTTGACATTTTCTTTGCCTGACCGAGGCGGTTTTTGCTTACCAGGCGCCCGTGGATTTGAATTTTTCCACGACGTCTTTCAGTTGGGCTTCGATTTCGTCGCTATATTCGCCAGTTTCGTTGATCCGCCTGGCCAGTTCGGCGTGTTCGGCGTTCAGGTTCGCGTGCAGCGCGCTTTCAAAGGAGCCGATCTTGGCGGTTTCGACGTCGTCGAGGTAGCCTCTGTCGGCGGCGAACAGCGAGATTGCCGTCTCGGCGACCGAAAGCGGAGAGTATTGCTTCTGCTTCATCAGTTCCATGATGCGCGCGCCGCGTTCCAGTTGTTTGCGTGTCTGCTCGTCAAGGTCGGAAGCAAACTGGGAAAATGCCGCAAGTTCTCGATACTGGGCCAGAGCCAGGCGTATTCCGCCGCCGAGCTTCTTGATGATCCCCGTCTGCGCGGCACCGCCGACCCGTGAGACCGACAGCCCCGCGTTCATCGCCGGGCGAAAACCGGAATTGAACAGGTCGGTTTCGAGAAAAATCTGCCCGTCGGTGATTGAAATTACGTTGGTTGGCACGAAGGCCGACACGTCGCCCGCCTGGGTTTCGATGATCGGTAGAGCGGTGAGCGAGCCGCTGCGTCCCTTGACCTTGCCTGCGGTTTTTTTCTCGACATACGCCGGGTTGACGCGTGCCGCGCGCTCGAGCAGCCGCGAGTGAAGATAAAAAACGTCTCCCGGGTAAGCTTCTCTTCCCGGCGGGCGCCTGAGCAACAGCGAGATCTGTCGGTAGGCCCATGCCTGCTTGGTCAGGTCGTCGTAGATAATCAGGGCGTCCTGCCCGTTGTCGCGGTAATACTCGCCCATGGTGCATCCGGCGAAAGGCGCCAGGAACTGCATCGCCGCTGGGTTGGCCGCGGTAGCCGCGACCACGATCGTGTGTTCCATCGCGCCGTGTTCTTCGAGCTTGCGCACGACGTTGGCGACCGATGCCTGCTTTTGGCCTACGGCGACGTAAATGCACTTCAGGTTGCCGCCTTTCTGGTTGATGATCGTGTCGATGGCGACGGCGGTTTTGCCCACCTGGCGATCGCCGATAATCAACTCGCGCTGCCCTCTGCCGATCGGCACCATCGAATCGATTGCTTTCAGTCCGGTCTGCACCGGTTCGCTCACCGACTGGCGGGTGATCACACCGGGGGCGACCTGTTCGAGCGGCGCCGTCAGTCCGGTCTCAATCGCGCCCTTGCCGTCGATGGGGTTGCCGAGCGCGTCGAGCACGCGACCTTCAAGCTCCGGGCCAACGGGTACTTCCAGGATGCGGCCGGTGCACTGGCAGGTTTGTCCTTCCCTGAGATTTTTATAGTCTCCCAGCGTCACGGCACCGACGGAGTCGCGTTCGAGGTTGAGTGCCATGCCGTAAAGGCCGCCTTCAAACTTGATCATCTCCCCGTACATGACGTCCTGCAGGCCGTGGATACGGGCGATGCCGTCGGTCAGGGACACCACGGTGCCTTCGTTGTGCGCTTCGATCGATGCATCGAAGTTTTCGATTTTCTGTTTGATCAGATCGCTGATCTCTGTGGGATTTAATTGCATTCCACTTTGTCCTCGTGAAGGCCTGTTACTGGATGAGTGCCTGTGATAATTTTTCCAACCTGGTTTTCAGGGAGCCGTCGATGACCAGGTCACCGATACGTACGCTTGCGCCACCTAACAGGCTTGGGTCGACGCGGCAGGTTGCGGTGGTTTTGCGTCCGGTGCGTGCTTCGACCGCGCTGCACAACGCGGCTTGCTGGGGGGCGTCCAACGGTTGGGCGCTGACAATTTCGACTACGCTGACGTTGCGGTCTTCGACGCAGTAGCGTTCAAACAGTGCGGCGATATCAGTGACGAGTTCGAGGCGGCGGTTCGAGGCGAGAAGGCGCACGAAGTTTTGCAGACGCTGGTCCAGCAAGTCGCCGAGCGCTTCGATGAGTGCGGCGGCGATTTGCTGCGTGCCAAGGCGCGGGTTTCCGATCGACCGCTTGACCGAGTCGTTGGAGACGGCGGTGGCGAGAGCGGCGAGCGCCTGTGACCATTGGCTCAGCGCAGCATGCGCTTTTGCGCTCTCGAACGCTGCACGCGCGTAGGGCCTTGCCGCTGTTGCGAGTGTCGCCATCAGTTCGCCTGGATGCGTCCTTCCAGTTCTTTCAAAGCGGCCGTGTGCACCGTCGGGTCGACGGTCTTTTGCAGGATACGTTCCGCGCCCTTGATCGCGATCTGCGACACTTGCCGGCGTAATGATTCGCGTGCCCGCGCAAGTTGCTGGTCAATGTCGCTCTGCGCCGCATGCCTGATGCGATCGCTTTCTTCGCGCGCCTTGGTTTTTGCCTGATCCTCTATTTCCTCCGCGCGCTTTTCGGCAAGGGAGATGATCTTGTTGGCTTTGTTGCGTGCCTGGGCTTCGATGTCTTCCGCCTGCGTGCGGGCGTTCTCGAGATCGCGGCGCCCCTGGTCTGCGGCCGCGAGCCCGTCGGAGATTTGATTACGGCGTTGCTCCAGCGCGTTGTTCACAGGAGCCCACAGGTAGCGCTGCACCAGCCAGATAAACAGCGCGAAAGCGACCATCTGTGCCAGCAAGGTGGCCGTGATGTTCATTCGGAATGCCTCCCTCGGGTCGGTACGGACATTACAGGGCAGCTTCGAGCGCGCCGATGAAGGGATTGGCAAACAGGAACCACATCGCGAACGCCAGGATGATGAACGGGAAGGATTCCATCAATCCTGCGAAGATGAACATATTGGTCATCAGTTGTGGTCTGAGCTCAGGCTGGCGCGCGATACCCTCGAGGGTTTTCGCGCAGATCAGCCCCCAGCCGATGGCCGAACCCAGTCCGGCCGCTGCGAGGATAACGCCAACGCCGACCGCGGTGGAAGCATAGATGTTTGCGATGATTTCAGGGGTCATTGTGTTACTCCTTTGAGATTAGTGTTTTTCATGGGCCATGCCCAGGTAGACGATGGTGAGGACCATAAAGATAAAAGCCTGCAAGGTTACGACCAGCAGGTGAAAGATCAGCCACGCGAGGTCGAGGGCGACCTGCATCGGCAGCCACAACAGCGCGCCGAGTCCGACGGCCATGGTGCCACCGATCAACGCGATGAGCAAAAACACCAGTTCGCCGGCGAACAGATTGCCGAACAACCGCAGGCCCAGGCTCAGCGGTTTGGCCAACTCTTCGATTACAGACATGACGATGTTGATCGGAATCAGGAACTTGCCGAAGGGGTGGAACAGGAACATTTTCAGATAGCCGACTGGCCCCTTGATCTTGATGTTGTAAAAGATGATCAACGCAAACACGGTCAGGGAAAGACCCAGCGTCGCATTGAGATCGGTGGTGGGCACCACCTTGAGATACTCTATGCCGACCAGCCTCCCGATCTCCGGTAGCAAATCCACGGGCACCAGGTCCATGACGTTCATCATCAGCACCCAGAGGAAGATTGTCAGCGCCAGCGGCCCGATGATCGGGCTGGCTTTCTGGAAGACATCGCTGATCTGCTTGTTGACGAATTCAACCAGCATCTCGGCGACGTTCACCGCGCCCGAGGGTGTCCGCGCGGTAGCCTTGCAGCCGATGCGCCGGCCGACCAAAACGATCAGTGCCCCGAGGAGAAAGCTGAAAAACAGGGTGTCCACGTGCAGGGACCAGAATCCTGCCGCATGGTGCGTGACCGGGTCGCAGTCTCCATAGCACAGGTTGGTCAGGTGGTGTTGGACGTATTCGACCGAAGTAAGTTGCTCTTGTTGTTTCACGGCGAGGTCAGTTCTTCAGCGCGATGAGATGAAATACATATCCCAGATAAGCCAGTGCGAAAGCAGTTACCATGGGGAGCGGGGCGAGGTCGAGCACGAGGATTCCGAACCAGAAAAAAACCAAAACCAGCAACAGGCGCAGGGCAACGCCCGGCAACATCATGCTTGCACCAACAGTTCTGTTTTGTCTCAATCTCCTGTCAAGGTTCTTGATTCTGAGCGCCAGCAATGCTGTCATAACGATCGCAGTCATTGCTCCGAAGGCTGAGGACAAAGCAGCCGCGGGGCTCTTCAGCAAGGCAAATCCGGCAATCGTCGCCGTTGAAATCAGGGCTTGCCGCGCGAGCACCTTGCACAGGCCAGCGTCGAGCAGTGAGGCGGATTGCTTCAAGCCAACAATTTATAGACTTTCAGCATGCCGCCAACCAAACCCAGAATGCCGAATAGTAGCATGAAGATTGGATTTTTATCAAGCCAGACATCGACCCAGTACCCGAGGAAGAAGCCGCTGATGACCATCGATGCGAGTAACGTGCCGGTGCCGATCAACACCCATCCCCGGCCGCGGGGATCCGCTTTTTTCTCGCGGGGTTTGTCCGGTGGTTCCACGTGGCGTATCAGGATGCGGTTTGCGGTGTCGCCAGTTGCCGGGGGCGGACGCCGAGTAGCCACAGGGTGGCCGCGTATACGCCTGCGCCCAGCGCGACCAGGGCAATCAGCAGCCCCAGGCGCAGGCTGATCGCCAGAGAAGTCCAGACCGGCACTTCGGGCGACAGGGTCAACAGCACTGCGCCCATCACAGCGGCGGCGATCGTTGCCTTGACCAACATCTGCGCGACGTCTGGTGCCAGCGTGATATTTTCCTTCAGCAGCCCCCGATATAACAGGATGCAGTTCAGCCACGCCGATACGCTGGTCGCCAGCGCCAGCCCGGCGTGGGCGCCGTCCTTCGCTAGGCGCTGCCAGAGCAGGACAAACACAATGTTCAGCACGATATTGGCGAGTACCGCGATGACGGTGATACGTACCGGCAGCCGGGTATTTTGACGCGAGAAGAAAGCGGCGTTGAGGACCTTTATCAGCATCAGGGCAGGCAGTCCCCCGGTGTACGCCAGCAGCGCGAGATACGTCATCCGGGTATCTTCGGCCACAAACGCGCGGTACTGGATCAGCGATATCAGGATCGGCTCGGCGAGTACCGCCAGACCGCCGACGCAAGGCAGCGCGATAATGCTGATCGATTTGACCCCCCAGTTCAGCGAAGCGTTGAATCGGTCCGTCGCCTGGCAGGAAAAGTGTCGTGACAGATCGGGCAACAGGATGGTGGCGATGGCCACGGCAAATATCCCGACGGGGATGCCGACAAACCGGTCTGCGACATAGAGCCAACTGATGCTGCCGGCGGCAAGGAAGGAGGCGATGATCGTGTCGATCAGCAGGTTGATCTGGATCGCTGAAGTCCCCAGCAGCGCGGGTGACATCAAGCGCATGACGCGCCGCACACCCTCGTCGCGAAAACCGAGCTTCGGCCGGGGCAACACACCGAGTCGATGCAGGGCCGGCAACTGTATGGCCAGTTGCGCGACGCCGGCGATCAACACCCCCCACGCCAGCGCGGTGATCGGTGCCTCCATCAAGGGCGCCAGCCATAGCGCGGAGGCGATCAGCAGCAGGTTCAGCAACACCGGGGTGAACGCCGGTAAGGCAAAGCGGCTGAAGCAGTTGAGGATGCTCGAGCAAAGCGCGGTGAGCGAGATGAACATAAGGTAGGGGAACATGATGCGCAGCATCTGCTCTGCCAGTTCGAGGCGCGTTGCGTCCGTGGCAAACCCAGGGGCGAATATCCTGACCAGAACCGGCGCGAGCAGCACCCCGGAGAGGGTTACCACGGCGAGCACCAGGGCGAGCGTGCCCGCCGTGCGGTCCGACAACTGTCTGAATGCGGCGAGGCCATGCTTTTCCTTGAACTCCGCAAGCACCGGCACCAGCGCCTGGCTAAACGCGCCTTCTGCGAACAGGCGCCGGAGAAAGTTGGGTATCCTGAAGGCGACGAGAAACGCGTCGGTCAAGCCGCTCGCTCCGAAGACAACCATGATGGTGGCGTCTCGCAGGTAGCCGAACACCCGGGACACGAAGGTAATACCGGAGAACACCAGGGTGGATTTGGATAAAATCAATGAACTGGTGCTTGACGGGTGCCGGTCCGGTTGGCTTGCCGGACTGCCAAGGTTGTCGCGGCGGACGGCAATTGTGGCTTATTTATGAAAGGCAAGGCGAAGGGTTGGTTTCGCCGAGCAGCGTTTCCACTTTTTCGATCAACGCGTTTTTTTCCAACTCGCCGCTTTTGGCGAAGCGCACTGTACCACCGCGATCGACCAGAACACTGTAAGGTAGCCCCCCGCCCCGGTTGCCCAGGTCATGCATCAGTTGCGTGGCGTCGTCTGTGCCGATCAACTGCGGGTACCGGATGGTTTTCATTTCGGCAAGAAATTTTTTGACGTCGTCCGGGTCATCTATCGCGATGCCGACGACCTCGAATCCATCTTCATGGTAGAACTCGCGGACTTCACTGAAAGCCGGAATTTCGCGCCGGCATGGCGGGCACCAGGCCGCCCAGAAGTTCAGCAGGACGATTTCCCCATCCCAGGTGCTGCCAGGGACTGTTTTGCCGGACAGGTCACGCAGCGAATAATCTGGTCGGCACTGGTTCGTGGCCTCGCTGAACGTCGTTTCCGGGGATAGCATGGTCCGCTTGAGGTAGAACCCCGCGTAGATGGCGATCGCTCCGATGAGCAGTGTCGCGAGCAGCAGTTGGCTTTTCATGGGCCGGGGACAATAACGCCTGACGTGTTCGGTCAGGCTTTGCGCACGCTGAACACCTGGTTGAGGTGGTTTGTAAAGTCGTCCGCGTTCATGTAGCCGGCGACGCGCGCCGAGGGGATTTCATAGCCGTGTACGTCGAAAAACAGAATGGCCGGCGGGCCGAAAAGACCGAAGTACTTCAGCAACTCCTTGCTGTTGCTGTCGTTCTCGGTTACGTCTGCCTTGAGCAGCATGAGATCGGCCGTTGCTTTTTTCACTTTGCTGTCGCTGAATGTGAATGCTTCCAGTTCCTTGCAGACCACGCACCAGTCGGCATAAAAATCCAGCATGACCCCTTGCCCAAGCTGCTCCGCGAGGGTGATCTCCGCTTGCAGTTCCTGCAGCGAGCCAATCCGTTTGAATGCCAGCGTCTGCTTCTGTGCGGAAGGAGCATCGGCGGGCACCGGAGCCAGATGCTCCAGCGGGCGCAACAGGCTCGAGCCACCGGTGGCGGCTCCGGCGATCAGCAGCGCGCCGTATAACAAGGCTACCGTCGCCAGACCTTGCGTCAGGACCCTGCCGCCAAACTGGAAAGTGCCTTGTTTTTCCATCTGGTACAGGTAGTTCGCGGTCAAGGCCAGCAGCGCCCCGCTTAACCACAAGGTCACACCCGGCGACGTGATTCGGTCCAGCAGCCAGATGGCGAGCCCCAGCATCAGCAGGCCGAATACAGGCTTGACCGCATCCAGCATCGCCCCCGGGTTTGGCAGCAGGTGGCCCAGGGAAGTGCCGACAATCAGCAAGGGAATGCCCATGCCGAACGCAAGGAAAAACAGAGCCAGTCCGCCGAGCACCGCGTCGCCGGTCTTGGCAATAAATAACAGGGCACCGATCAGCGGTGCCGTTACGCACGGGCCGACGATCAACGCGGATACGCTCCCCAGGGTCGCCGCCCCGCCGAGCGACGATCGCTTGCTGTCGCGAGGGGCGCCAAAGGTCTGCAGGCGCGTCTGCACCGAGGAAGGCATTTGCAGTTCGTACAGGCCGAACATGGACAGCGCCAGCGCGACGAACACCAGAGCCAAAGACCCGATGACCCAGGGCTGTTGAAACCAGATTTGCAGCGCCTCCCCGGTCAGCCCCATGGCAACGCCAAACAGGCTGTAGGTGATGGACATCGAAAGCACGTAACTGAGAGACAGGGCGAAGGTTCTTTTGGAGGAGGCTTTTTCACCTTCGCCGCTGCGCGCGATGATCCCCGACAGGATCGGCACCATGGGCAGGACGCAGGGGGTGAATGCGAGCAGCAGGCCAAAGCCAAGGAACGCCAGCAGCACAAAGACCAGATGGTCATTGTGCAAGCGGTCGAGGATCACGAACTGCTCTGATACGGGAGCCCCTTCGGGAGCTCGCCCGGCATCCGTCGCGGCGTCTGCCGTGGCGAGAGAAACGCCCGACAGGTCTATCTGCTTGGTGATCGGGGGATAGCACAGCCCGGCGTCGGCGCATCCTTGGTAAGTTACGGAGACGACCGGTTCACCGCCCGCTGGGGTCAGGGTGAAGGGCACCTCGACGAAGCGACGGAACACATCGGTTTCGCCAAAGAATTCATCGCGCAGGAGTACCCCCGGGGGAATCCGGGGAGACACGTCGGCCGTGGCTGTTTCTATCTTGATTTTTTCCCGGTAGAGGTAGTGCTCGTCCGCTATCTGCCAGCGCGCGGCATACGCATCGCCAGCGCGCACCACGCTCATGCGGAACGCTTCATCGGGGGGCAGGAACTCGTCGGCGTTGGTCTGAAACAAAGGGGTCTGCGCCGCCACGGTACCGCCTGTCAACACCACCATCGCGCCCGCCAGCAACGCGAGCGCGGCCAGATGGCGGCGGGCTTTTATTCTGTGCATTGCTGTTTCACCCAGTCGAGGTAGGCGGCGCTCACCGAGACGACGCCGGTGGCGATGATTTCCGGGACTTCGTAGGGGTGGTTTTCATCAATGAACGCGGCCAGCTTGGGGTAGCGGGCGGCGGTCGTCTTTACGTTGAGGATATATTCATCCTCGTGTTGCAACTCGCCTTTCCATCGGTAGGTCGAGCGCGTTGGTCCCGATACCTGGGCGCAAGCGGCGAGGCCTCGTTGTATCAGCATCGTCGCCATTTCCTGCGCGTGGCTTTGCTGCGCGAAGGAAGTCTGCACCAGGACCAGATCGGATTGTGGCATCGCTGTTTACCCGCATGTCTCGGCTACTTGGTCTCCGAATACGATTATACTTCTTCCTTAGGGGAGCAGATCACATCGGTGTAGGGCATTTTGTTTGGGAAAGATAACCATGTTTCGTGAGGCTTGATTCGTCCATGACCGCTCTGCTGCTGCTGATTCTGGCACCTCTGTTCGAGATTTATCTGTTCATACACATTGGCAGTGCCATCGGTGCCCTGCCGACCCTGTTCATTACGATCCTGACCGCTTTCATCGGTGTCGCCATGTTGCGTGTGCAGGGAATCAACACGTTGTTTCGTTATCGCGGAGCCGTTGCTCGCGGTGAGGTGCCGGCGGTTGAATTGCTGGAAGGCTTTGTTCTGCTGGTTGGCGGCGCGCTGTTGCTGACGCCGGGGTTTCTGACCGACGGCATCGGGTTTTTATGCCTGCTGCCCGCGAGCCGGATGTACATTGTGCGCCACATTATTTACCGCATCGCCAGGGAAGCCGACCAGCCGACACCCGAGAAGCGTCGTCCCGATGCGATCGACGTGAAGTTTCGCGGTCGCGACATCGACGACTGAGACGTCGTTGCGAGACGCGGCTGATGGTCGCTACCGACCGCTTCATTTCCAAGGGGCTCCGGTAGGCCATGTTGTCCCGGGTTGTGTCGCCCCTACGCGTAGGTTTGTGTGGACAATGTTGCTGTAGGGGCGACGCATGCGTCGCCCTTACGAATGCCACAGCCCCTCCCGAAATCAAAAGAGGGTATTTCAGCCCGGCAATAGAAAGCATCCCGATCTTCCAGGAAAAAACACTTGGCATTACTGGGAATTGATGAAGATGAAGTCCGATTCCGGATAAATCAGACGAGGCCGTATCTGCACGAGTAAAAATACGGCTGGGCCTGAGCAGGATGACAAGGATGTCCCGCACCCAACCAAAAAGGATCTTGAGCGCAAATTTCAGGATGGAGATTGGTGACAAAAGCTACGCCTGCGTGATTGAAGAAGTCTGATGGTCAGCCTTGATCGCACTGTCAACTTATCCTTGATAATGCCCATAAAAAAAGCCCTGCCGAAGCAGGGCTTTTTTATACAGCGATGCACAGCCAGCGTTACATCATGCCGCCCATGCCGCCCATGCCATCGCCACCGGGCATCGGAGGCTCCGGGGTTTTCGGCAACTCGGCGACCATCGCCTCGGTCGTGATCATCAGGCCAGCGATGGAGCATGCGTTCTGCAATGCGGTCCGTACCACCTTGGTCGGGTCGATGATGCCCATATCCGTCATGTTCCCGAAATTCCCGGTCGTAGCGTTGTAGCCGTATTCGGGTTGGTTTGCATCCCGCACGGCCTTGAGCACCACCGAGGCTTCCTCATCTGCGTTGGCAACGATTTGGCGGAAAGGATCCTCCATCGCGCGGCGCAGGATGTTGATGCCGATGTTCTGGTCATGGATGTCGCTCTTGAGGTCTTCGATACCCTGGATGGCACGTATCAACGCGGTCCCTCCTCCGGGGACAACACCCTCTTCCACCGCGGCGCGGGTTGCATGCAGTGCGTCTTCGACCCGGGCTTTCTTCTCCTTCATTTCAACCTCGGTAGCAGCACCGACCTTGATGACCCCGACACCGCCTGCGAGTTTCGCCATGCGCTCCTGCAGTTTTTCCTTGTCGTACTCGGAGGTGGCTTCTTCGATTTGCGTGCGGATCTGATCGATGCGCCCTTTGATCAGCTTGGTTCTTCCTCCGCCGTCAATGATCGTGGTGTTTTCCTTCGCAACAACCACGCGCTTGGCATCACCCAGATCGTCGAGCGAGCATTTCTCCAGCGACAGCCCGACTTCCTCGGAAATCACCGTGCCACCGGTGAGGATGGCGATATCTTCCAGCATCGCCTTGCGACGGTCGCCGAAGCCCGGTGCTTTTACCGCAACGACCTTGACGATGCCGCGGATGGTGTTGACCACCAGCGTCGCCAATGCTTCGCCTTCAATGTCTTCCGCAACGAGCAGCAGCGGTTTGCCGGATTTGGCCACAGCTTCCAGCAAAGGCAGGAGGTCGCGGATATTGGACACCTTCTTGTCGTGCAGGAGAATGTAGGGACTCTCGAGCTCGGAACTCATGTTGTCTTGGTTGTTGACGAAGTAAGGGGAGAGATAGCCGCGGTCGAATTGCATCCCTTCAACGACATCAAGCTCGTTTTCAAGGCCATTGCCGTCTTCCACGGTAATCACGCCTTCCTTGCCGACCTTGTTCATTGCCTCGGCGATGATCTCGCCAATGGATAGATCCGAGTTGGCGGAGATGGTGCCGACCTGAGCGATCGACTTGTTGTCCGAGCAAGGCTTGGACATGCTCCGTAGCACCTCGACCGCCCGAGACGCGCCCAGGTCGACGCCGCGCTTGAGGTCCATCGGGTTCATGCCCGACGCGACCGCTTTCATGCCTTCGCGGATAATTCCCTGCGCCAGCACTGTCGCGGTTGTGGTGCCATCACCGGCGACGTCGGAAGTCTGCGAAGCGACTTCCTTCAACATCTGGGCCCCCATATTTTCGAACTTGTCTTTGAGTTCGACTTCCTTGGCGACCGAAACCCCATCCTTGGTGACGGTTGGGGAACCGAACGATTTTTCCAGCACTACGTTCTTGCCTTTCGGTCCCAACGTTACTTTTACAGCGTCAGCCAGTATATTGACGCCTGCAACCATGCGGCTGCGGCAATCGTGGCCGAACTTTACTTCTTTTGCACTCATTTGCGGTTTTCCTTCTGGGTTGGATTGATTAATTCGCGCTTGTGGCGGTTACTCGATAACAGCCATGACATCGTCTTCACGCATGACGACCAGTTCTTCTCCGTCTACCTTGACTTCGGTGCCGGAGTACTTGCCGAACAGGATCGTTTCACCTTTCTTGACATCAAGCGGACGCTGCTCCCCGTTTTCCAGGATCTTGCCATTGCCTACGGCGATGACTTCACCACGAATGGGTTTTTCTGTGGCGCTGTCTGGAATAACGATGCCCCCCGGGCTGGTTCTCTCTTCTTCCATGCGCTTCACGACCACGCGATCGTGCAGTGGGCGAAGTTTCATGTTTCCTCCTAGTAAAGTTCTTGTAAATTAAACAGTTATGCATTTCTAACGGCAGCGGCGAAGCCCTGCCGTTAGCACTCAACGAGTGAGAGTGCTAATAATATGGACGAGGACAGGGAAAGTCAAGGGGATCGGCGAGGAAACTCAAGGTCGGAGCTTCAGGGCCTGCCCAGGCATTGCTCCAGGGTTGCGGCAAGTTTCTCTATCAGGCGCAGGTATAAATCCTTCCCGGGCGGCAATTCGATACCGAGCGGATCAAGCGTGTCGACCTGCACCCCGGTTCCTTCGATCACTGTGGTGATCAGTCTGCTGGAGAACTGCGGTTCCCGGAAAACGCAACGAGCACCTGTTGCCAGCAGTTTTTCACGGATTGCCTGTAAATGGCCTGGCGAAGGAGGGTTGCCTTCGGACGTGATCGCGCCTGCGTTGGTGAGGTGATAGCGGTGCTCAAAGTATTGATACGCGTCATGAAACACGATGAACGGCTGGGTCTGCACTGCGGCCAGGGCACGCTTGGTTCCTGCGTCGAGCCGGCGGATGCTGGCGTTTGTTTCCCGCGCGTTGGATCGATAAATATCGCGGTTTTCCGGGTAGACGGCACCCAGCTTTTCAGCGATGAACTCCACGATCCGAACGGCATTCATGGGATCGAGCCAGATGTGCATATCTTCCTCATCGTGGTGTCCGTCTCCGTGGTGCTTCTCGCCATGATGCTCCTCGTGCGCTTCCTGACGGAGGCCGTGCGCGTGGTCGTCCCATGGACCTCTCTTGCGGTAGCCGAGTCGCGTGAGCCCGGGGGCTTTTGCCACGGCCAGCGTGTGAATTGTCTTCGGCAAGGCTGCAAAAGCAGGCGGCAGGAAGGTTTCGAGTTGCGCGTCGACATAAAAGATGATTTCAGCATGTTGCAGCGCACTCATCTGGGAGGGTTTCAGATGAAAGCCGTGGGGCGAAGCGCCGTTGGAGATCAACAGCGTCGCCTGGGCGGAATCTCCAAGCACCGCAGCGACCAGCGAATGCAGTGGCTTGATGGTGGCGACAATCCGGTTCGTGTCTGCCGCCGTCGCAGTGGCAGACACCAGAATTGCGGACAGCAGTATAAAGATCTTTCCCAGCATGTTTTGGTTACAATATAACAGAATGGGGACCGGGCTCAACAGCGCGTGTTTCTCATCATTTCCGCATGCCCGCTTGCGGGCAGCGCTCCAGGGCTTGCAAGAACCAGACCCTGACCCGGGCCTTTCCTTTGGGGATTATGTACGAGTTTACCCAGCCGCCGGCGTCGGTCCGGCTAGTCGGCCTCGCGGTCCGGCGTGTCCCGTTTCAGATGGTCCCAGTCGCCCTTCGGCGGCCCCTGCATGTGTGTCAGCCCAACGTTTCTGATCGGTTGGTCCCGGTGGCGAGATCGTCCGCATGAACTTGAACCTCTCCCCACATGAGGCAAACGGCTTCACAACCGAACGATTTGCAAAAGCGGCTCAAACGCATAAAGAGCCGGACGCCTGCCAGATGACGGCCTGACTGTGGCAAGCAGTTCGGATTCCAGAAGAATCCTCGTAAATCGGTACGCTGTCTGCCTGGGGATTCCGCTATTATCTGTGAAATTATTGTTGCGAAAGACGGGATTTGCAAACATAAAATCTAAAGCGTTTATTGACCATTGAGACGCTAAAGCAACCCTGAATGTTTCTTTCATGTTTTCATACAATTGTTTAATTTCTTCCGACTTCAGCAGATTCATTTCTGCCTGGCCGCGAATCGCTTCAAGAAAGAAAATACACCAGGATGTCCAATCGTCATTTGCCGATACGGCACGCATACTCTCCGCATAGTCGTTTTTTCTTTGTTCCAAATATCCGCTAATGTAAAAGCAAGGGTGCAATATCAACCCGAATTTCCACAGCATTAGCGTTATTAGAATACGACCAATTCTGCCATTTCCGTCGTTGAAAGGATGGAGAGCCTCGAATTCAACATGAGCTATTGCGGTTTTCAGGAGTGGGTGTTCATCACTCTGCTCAATAAATGAAAACAGCTTCGTAAGACTATTTTGTAAATGGTTCGGAGAAATTGGGACAAACAGTATTCTTTTGGACGCCATATCTACCAGATAATTCTGTTTCACCTTGAATTGGCCGGGGGCCTTCTCCCGTCCGCGTGTGAAACCAAGCAGTGATTTATGGCACTTACACAACAAGCCAGGAGATAGCGAAGCTCCGTTATCTATTTCGCGTTCAGCCAGGTTCATTGCCAGTCGATAGGCATGCACCTCCAAGGTATCCAGTCGAGCAGAAACATCGGGTTTATCCTGGGTAATGTCAGCCTCATACATTAGCAGTTCGTCAAGCGTAGAGATGGTGCCTTCCATACGGGACGAAGATATCGCTTCCCGACGTTCAAGAGGCGTCAGAAAAAGGCGCGGATTGTGTATGCCGGCAAGCATTTGTTCATACCGGGCAATAGCCGCTGCCGCCTCGGCCAGCGGCCCAAGAAGGCGGCTGTGATCCAGCCTGCTTGGCGGGAATGCTCCGTAATGATACGGGACCGCTTGCGGCGAATCAAAATTTTTTAGAGAATTCAACGGCTCATACTTGAGTATCAGAATTGGCCTTGCGCCACACACAACGTGATTTGACTCAATCTCGTTATAGTCTAAGCCTGTTGTGTGTCAAAATCTTGCGTTCATTATAGTCAACCGCGCTAGCGTGCCGTATTGGTTGGGCGATCAGATCTTGGTAGCGCAGCCTCTTGCCAGCCATCCTGCCGGCGAGGCGCTCCGTAGGATCTTCCCTGCCACAGCCCCTCCCGAAATCAAAAGGGGGACATTACATCTTTGGGCTTACAGTCCCAACGGGAGATCCAGTCCCAGCCAGGCACCGAACAAGGCCAGCCAGGCGATGCCAAGCGCCAGGGTGTAGGGAAGCATCACGGCGAGCAATGTGCCAATGCCTGCCTGCCGGTCGTAACGGTACAGGAAGGTTGCCACCAGGGCGAAGTACGGCATCAGCGGTGTCAGGATATTCGTGATGCTGTCGCCTATGCGGTAGGCTGCCTGGGTTGCTTCGGGAGGGATTCCGGCCAGATAGAACATCGGTATGAAAATCGGCGCGATCAGTGTCCACTTTGCCGACGCGCTGCCGATCAACAGGTTGGTCGTCGCCGCCAGCAGGGTGAACGCGAGCAGGATCGCGATGGTCGGCATTTCGAGGCTACGCAACCATTCGGCGCCGACGATGGCGCTGATCAAGCCGAGGTTGGTCCAACTGAAGTAATTCACGGCCTGCGCCGCGAAGAACATCAACACGATATAGCTTGCCATCGTGCGCATGCTGTTTTCCATGCTGTCAATGGCTCCGTATCTGCCTGTAAACCGTCCGCTGGCGCGGCCGAAAACCCACCCGGCAAGACCGGCATACAGCGTGATGATGACGACGATGCCCTTGATGAAAGGCGACGAGGCAAAGCTACCTTCGCCTCGGAGCACGCCGGTGTCGGGCCACAGGGCGATGCCGAGCAGCAGGAAGAATCCCAGGGTGAACCAGCCCGTGTGGCGCAAGCCGCGGCGATCGGCATCGCTGGTGCGGTCGATTGTGGGCAGTGAAGCGACCGCGTTTTCAGGCCGGTACTCTCCGAGTCGCGGTACGACGATGCGCTCGGTAACCCAGGCCCCGACCAGCGCGACCAGTGGGGTCGAAGCCAGCATGAAAAAGTAATTGCTGGCCGCGCTGACCTCGTATCCCTCCGCCACGGGTTGTATCGCCTCGGTCGAGATACCCGCGAGCAGCGGGTCGAGTGGGCCGATGAGCAGGTTGGCGCTGAACCCGCCGCTGACACCCGCAAACGCCGCGGCGATGCCTGCGATCGGATGACGCCCCGCCGCGAGAAACAAGGTGCCGGCAAGCGGGATCAGCACTACGTAGCCGACGTCGGCGGCGAGGCTTGAAAGCACGCCGGCGAGCACCACGGAGAAACTCAACAGGGCGGGGGGTATCCGCAGGATCAGTGCGCGCAGCAGGCTTGGTAGCAAGCCTGACTCTTCGGCGACGCCGAAGCCCAGCATGGCGACGAGTACGATGCCGACAGGCGCGAACCGGATGAAATTTGTTACTGTTTCAGCAAGCACGCGATGCAGGCCTTCCACGCTGACCAGATTCACCGCCACGATGATTTCTCCGCTGACGGGGTGGAGCGCCGATATGCCGAGCGCGGCGGCGATCCAGGAAAGCAGCGGGATGATGATGCACAGGGCGATGAACAGCGCCGCCGGATGCGGCAGCCGGTTGCCTAGTGCTTCGATGCGATCCAGAAAGGCCATGCGGGGGTGTCGTCGTTGCTGCCCGGGTCGTTGTTGCCCGGGTCGTTGTTGCCTGGTGTGATGGGCGACGCGATCCCTGGTGTCAAGGGACGGCGGCGCGAGGCACCGGTGCTTATAATAGGCGAAAACAGCAATGCGGCAGGCACTCGTTTTTGAACCGGTTGAAAATCTCTCGTTCTTCGCACCTTCTGGAAGGTATCCGTTACGTGCGCTCTCCGAACGCCGATCAGCGTCCCCCGGGCGTTCGTCCCGAACTGGTTGTGATTCATGGGATCAGCCTGCCGCCGGGGGAATTTGGCGGTGTTGGCGTGGAGCGGTTGTTTACTAACAGCCTGTGTCCGGACGATCACCCCTGCTTCCGTGAAGTCGCACACCTGCGGGTTTCGGCGCATGTGTTTATCCGTCGCGATGGCGAGGTGATCCAGTTTGTTTCGTTTGATCGGCGCGCGTGGCACGCGGGGGAATCGACCTTTGAAGGGCGCTCGAACTGCAACGATTTTTCTATCGGCGCAGAACTCGAGGGGTGCGACGACAGGCCGTATGAAGCCGCGCAGTACCGGCAGCTCGCGGATTTGGTCACCGCGCTGGTTGACACGTATCCCGGGTTAAGCCTGCGACGCATAGTCGGGCACTGTGACATCGCGCCGCAACGCAAAACCGATCCTGGTCCCCTGTTTCGCCGCGATTTCATGCGGTATGCCGGGACGTGTTGATGGCCGTCGCGACACGCTGATGCAGATCGACGAGTCTGCGGCACGGTTTGTCGACGCGGGCGGTGTTCCGTTGCTCGGTTCCGGGCGGCGAATCGGCCTGGAAAAGGAAGCCCTGCGTGTCGACCACAACCTGGGAATCGCCACCACGCCACACCCGCGCGCGCTGGGCTCGGCGCTGACGCATCCGTATATCACGACGGATTATTCAGAGGCCTTGCTGGAGTTGATCACGCCGCCCATGCCAGACAGCGAAGCGGCGATCGTCTTTCTCGAAGATGTTCACACTTACGTGTCCCGGCATCTCGGCGAAGAGATGCTATGGGTCAACAGCATGCCGTGCGTGGCGAAAAAGGGCACGGGTATTCCGCTGGCGCGGTACGGAAACTCCAACGCGGGGCAGATGAAGACGATCTACCGACGCGGTCTGGGTCATCGCTATGGCAGGTCGATGCAGACCATCGCGGGGGTGCACTTCAACTACTCGTTTGATCCGGCACTATGGCCGTGCCTGCGCGACGGCGGACTCCTGTCGCTGCCCCCGGGCACATCCGAACAGGCGGCACGTTCACAGGGCTACATGGCCTTGATCCGTAATTTGTTGCGTATCGGATGGGTGGTGACGTATCTGTTCGGCTCTTCGCCAGCGGTGTGCAAAGCCTTTGCGGCCTCGTCCGGGCAAATCGAAAGCTTCGACGACGAGACCTTGTTTGGGCGCTACGCTACGTCTCTGCGCATGGGGGATATCGGCTACCAGAACAATCAGGAGTCCGAAGCGGGGATGATCGAGGTGTCTTACGACAGCCTCTCCGGGTACCTGGACAGCCTGAAGCGTGCCGTAACCACACCGCACGCGCGCTACCGCCGTCATGGCGTGAAAGTCAACGGCAGGTTCGAGCAGTTGAACGCAAATATTCTGCAGATAGAGAATGAGCATTACTCAACCGTGCGACCCAAGCACACCAGCTCCAAGGGGCAAATGCCCTTGCTCGCGTTGTACCAGGGTGGCGTCGAGTACATCGAGCTACGCTCATTGGATGTCGGCACCTTTGACCGCGCGGGGGTCAATGCCGCGCAGCTTGATTTTCTGGAAGTGCTGGTGCTGTTCTGCCTGCTGGCCGACAGCCCACCGCTGCGGCCGAGCGAGCAGCGCGAGAGCAATCACAACGAGGTCAAAACCGCGCACCGGGGACGTGAGAAGGCAGTGAAGCTGCTTTGCGCGGGACAGGAAAAACCTTTGTTGCAATGGGGGCGCGAGTTGTGCGAGCAGATGGTGCCGGCGAGCGAGTTGCTCGACCGCGCCGATGGGACCCATCGGTATAGCCGGGCACTCGATACGCAATCCCGACTGTTTGACGATCCTGAGGCGACACCCGCCGCAAGGTTCATCAAGGAAATGCGTGACAATCGGGAGTGCTTTGTCGAGACGATCTGGCGCAAATCGCAGGAGTTTGGCGAGTATTTCCGATCGCGACCGCTGAGCGAGGCACGGGTGCGGCAGTTTGACTCGCTCGCCGTGGAATCCTGGGAGCAATGCGCCGCGATCGAAGCGGCCGATCGGATTTCGCTGGATGCGTATATCGAGCGTTACTTTTCGCAGTTGCAGGAGATCGGTCGGGCGGAAACATGAAAACGGGTTCCGCTACCATCCCGGCCAAAGAGAGGCTGATCTTTGCGCTTGATTTCCCCGACGGCGAGAGTGCCTTGCGGATGGTCGAGCGTCTCGCCGACGCCGTCTGCTTCTACAAGATCGGCCTTGAACTGTTTGCCGCGGGCGATGCGCGCGGGTTAGCCGAGAAGTTGCTCGAGATGGGCAAAAGCGTTTTCCTGGATCTCAAACTGTTCGATGTGCCGCAAACCGTGGGTTCAGCAGTAGCGCGCGTGCGCGACAGCGGCGCGACGTTTGTCACCGTCCACGGCAACGACGCGATGCTTGCGGCAGCAGTCGCTGCGAAAGGCGATCGCCTGAAAGTGCTGGCGGTTACGGCATTGACCAGCCTCGATCGCGGCGACCTCGACGCGATGGGATTTCAGTGCGACGTCGAGAAGCTGGTTTTATCACGCGCGGCGCGTGCGCTGGAACTGGGTTGCGACGGGGTTGTGTCATCCGGGCTTGAAGCGCGGGTGCTGCGTGACAGGTTCGGTGAGGGCATGCTGATTGTCACGCCGGGCATCCGTCCCGTGGACAATGACGACGATCAGAAGCGAACGGTCGATGTCCCGCAGGCGTTCGCGAACGGCGCCGACTATATCGTCGTCGGTCGCCCGATTCGCCTGGCTTCCGACCCGTACCGCGCCGCGCTTCGCATCCGGCAGCAAATCGATGCGTCGCTGTGTTGATGTATGAGACCGGAAACGGATGGGACAAATGTGGTGGTCCTGCAGTTGATTTCATGCCGCAGATCGCTAAAATGACCCTTTTGATCCCGTTTTATCCGGCGCTATGCAGGCAATTATCACAACCGGCGGCAAGCAGTATCGCGTCAGCGAGGGCGATGTCATACGCGTTGAGAAATTGATCGCCGAAACGGGGAGCGTGGTCGATTTCGACAAGGTGCTGATGATTGAAGCCGAGGGCGACCTGGCCGTCGGCACGCCCTACCTCGAGAACGGGAAGGTATCTGCCAAAGTCCTGGCCCATGGGCGCGCAAAGAAGATCGAAGTGGTGAAGTTCCAGCGGCGCAAATCTTTCATGCGGCACCAGGGGCATCGTCAGCAGTATACGGAAATTCAGATTACCGGCATCTCCAATCGGTCGCTGCAGCGTGAAGCAGCAGAGGTGTAGCGATGGCGCATAAAAAAGCAGGTGGCAGTTCCCGCAACGGTCGCGATTCGGAGTCAAAGCGTCTTGGCGTCAAGAAATTCGGCGGCGAGGTCGTCCGGGCGGGCAACATTCTGATTCGCCAGCGCGGCACCCATTTCCACCCTGGTGGCAATGTCGGCTGCGGCAATGACTATACCTTGTACGCAAAAGTACCTGGGCGTGTCGTTTTCGCCCGCAAGGGGCCTCTCAAGCGGCGCTTTGTCAGCGTCGTTCCAATCTGACCGGGTCCCGTTTCGCCAACCCGCGAGGGCTTCGTAGCGTTCGCCTTTCCTGGCCCAATGCGTAACCCGTCGCGGATTTTCCTTGTCGTAATTGTTATTTGCTGCGTTGCGCGCGGTCGATAGATGAAATTCGTTGACGAGGCATCCATCACCGTGCGCGCCGGCAATGGCGGCAACGGCATTGTCAGTTTTCGGCGCGAGCGGTTCATTGCCCGCGGTGGTCCGGACGGCGGCAACGGCGGCGACGGCGGCTCGGTTTACGTGGTCGCGCGGGCGCAGTTGAATACGCTGGTCGATTTCAGGCACAAGCGCCATTTTGAAGCGATGCACGGCGGGCACGGCATGGGCAAGTTGTGTACCGGCAGAAAAGGCAAGGATTTGCTGGTTCCAGTACCCACCGGCACGCTGGTCTGCGATCAGGATACGGGGGAAGCCGTCGGTGATATGACCCATGACGGGCAGAAGCTGCTGGTTGCGCGTGGGGGGATCGGTGGGCGGGGAAACACTTGTTTCAGAAGCTCGACCAACCGCACGCCACGGCAAAGCACGCAGGGGGAGCAAGGCGACAGTCGCAGGCTGACGATGGAGTTGAAACTGCTCGCCGACGTGGGGCTGGTTGGCTTGCCCAACGCAGGAAAATCCACGTTGATGAGTGCGATCAGCGCCGCGTCGCCGAAGATTGGCGACTATCCGTTCACTACGCTGCATCCTTCTCTCGGGGTCGTGAATACCGACCGCTGGCGGAGTTTTGTGGTGGCCGATCTGCCGGGCTTGATCGAAGGTGCTGCCAGGGGCGAAGGGCTGGGGATTCGTTTTTTGCGACACGTGCAAAGGACACGGTTGCTACTGCAACTCGTGGATGTGACCGTGGCGGATCCGGTTCGTGCCGTGCGGACCATAGAAAAGGAGCTTGCTGTCTTCAATGACGAGCTGGCATGCCGGACGCGGTGGCTGGTGTGTACTAAAATCGATCTGCTGAGCGCAGACGAGCTTGCTTCGTGCCGACGCGAGGTGGTAAATGATTGCAACTGGCGAGCGCCGGTATTTTTCATATCGGCGCAGGCACGGCGCGGGCTCGAGCCCTTGAAGCAGGCGATTACCGAGTTTCTGGAAGATGACAAAACATACGGCTGAGGCTGGCGCGAGACGCTGGGTCATCAAGATCGGCAGTTCCCTGGTTACCGGGAGCGTGGGCGGGCTGAACCACGCTGCCATCCACGATTGGGCGAGGCAGGTCGCGAAGCTCAAGCGGGAGAGCAGGCAGATCGTTCTGGTGTCTTCCGGTTCCGTCGCGGAAGGTATGCGCCGGATGGGATGGTCATCCCGTCCGCGTCGTCTGAACCGGGTGCAGGCCGCCGCCGCCGTCGGTCAGATGGGACTGGTGCACGCGTATGAATCAGAGTTTTCCAGGCACCACCTGCACGCCGCGCAGGTATTGCTGACGCACGAGGATTTCACTAGCCGCGAGCGCTACCTGAACGCACGCTCGACGTTGACCACGTTGCTTGGGCTGGATGTGATTCCGGTCGTGAATGAAAACGACGCGGTTGCTACCGAAGAGATTCGCATGGGCGACAACGACATGATCGCGGCGCTGACGGCCAACCTGATCGATGCCGACTGCCTGCTGATTTTGACCGACCGCGCAGGTCTTTACGAGGCTGATCCCGCGACCGATGCGGATGCGCGGCTGGTAGAAAGTATCGCGGTCAGCGATCCACGGCTGGACCGCATGGCAGGTCCCAGCAGCGGCGCGTTGGGGCGAGGCGGGATGATTACAAAGATCGCGGCGTCAAGGCGCGCGGCATTGTCGGGCACCGAAACCCGCATCGCGTTCGGGCATGAGGAGCGGGTTATCGAGCGAATCGTGCAGGGAGAACAGGTAGGTACCTGGCTGTATCCGGACAAGCCGGCGTCCGCCGCGCGCAAGCAATGGATCGCCGGCTTGAAGCCTTGCGGTTCGTTGACCCTCAATGAAGGTGCCTGCGATGCGCTGTTGAAGAGAGGTAACAGCTTGTTGCCGGTTGGCGTTGCGGTGGTCACCGGCACGTTTGGCCGGGGCGACCCGGTCGTCTGCTGCAATGCCGGAGGCGAAGTGATCGCGCATGGCTTGACGAATTATGCCGCCGATGAGATGCGCAGGATCATGGGAAAGCGAAGCGAGGAAGTCAGCAGGCTGGTCACAGGTGGCTACGAACCCTCGGCGATTCATTACGACAACATGGTGGTTATCGCCTGAACCCGATCGGCTGGTTTGCCGCCAGCCTACCGTGAGCCCGATCCCCGGGGGATTTCATTTTACAGGCGAACTTTTTCTCGGTCCGTAAGTCGCTGCAATTCGTGGCAAAAACATCTGGTAGCCACCCGTATGTTTTCCTGCAATGCCTTTGGTCTTTGCCGGAGGGAAAAGGGGCTATAAACCGACCGTGCCGCTTTAAAAATCAATCGTTCGAGCGCGCCCGATACCCGCTTTGCAATGACGCCCGAGGGCCGCGAGTCCTTGACAGCGCGGTTTTCGTTGCCGGGCCAGGGGATTTCCTGGGCTGGAAGAAAATGGAACCTTGGGGGGTGACCGTCTGGCGTGTAAGGAAACCGGCAATGGCCAAGGTCGCCTGACTTCAGTTTCCCAACGCACTCTGCACGCGTGCGTTCAGGCGCCGTTTGTGCCGATTGGCTTTGTTCTTGTGTATTAAACCCTTGCTCGCGGCAACGTCGACCGCAGACACCGCCTGACGATGGCTGCTCAGGAGGGTATCGTCTCCCTTTGCCGCGGCGGTGAGGGCGCGCTTGAGATGGGTGCGCATACGCGACCGCAGGCTTGCGTTGTGCTGTCTGCGCTTTTCATTCTGCCGCACGCGCTTGATTGCTGATTTGAGATTCGCCATCAGTCTGCCAAAGAAATGAAACGAGGCGTGATTATACTACGTTGCGATGCTGCATCGAACCGGATCCTTGTCAATCGGGTAACGCTCCCTGCTCATTGGGTGGTGGCGGAAACTTTTTCGCGAATATTGCCAGTGCGCCGGTCTGCGTCAGTAGCGTAAAAATCGCGACGCTGTAGGCAATGGCCTGCAGCGTGCCGGTGTAGGGGAGATCCGGTGGCAGCGACAGAGCAATGGCTACCGTGATTACGCCGCGTGTGCCGCCAAGAGCTACGGCGTGTTGCTCACTGAAGTCGGCAGGGCTGGCCTTGTACCGGGTCCTGTTCAACAGCAGGAAGCCGCCATAGGCCGTAATCGCGCGCGCAACGACTGCTGCGGCGATGCCGGCGAGCACGGCCACCCATTGCTCGCTGAACAAGGCGAGGCTCATGGTAATGCCGGCGAGCAGGTAGATTGCCGATCCAAAACCGGCGCCGATCAAGGACCAGGTTTTTGCAAGGTCCGACATGGGTTCTTCCGGGTTTTTATTGCGAATGCTGGAATTGATTATGACACCGCATACCAGCACCGCCATGATTCCGGAGACCTCGATCGACTTGAAACCCGCCAGCATATAAGCGCCGTAGGCGCATGCCAGGGTTAACGCGGCACGCGCGTTGGCATCCTGCAGTTTGCCGAACAGCATGCACACGGGTATTGCGAAGAGTACGCCTAGCGCACTGCCGCCAAGGAGCATCAGTAGCAGGTTGAACGCGGCCTCGGTGTAAAAGGATCCGGTGTGCTCAACGGACACGATTCCCAGCAAGAAAGCGAACAGAACGAGCACCATCGGGTTATTCAGCAGACTTTCGCTCTCGATGGTGATCCTGGCCCGTTCGGGCAAGCGAAGATACTCCCTGACAGTGGCTGCTGCGACGGAGTCGGTCGGCATGACCAAAACACTTGCGAGCAAGGCAGCGATCCAGGGGAGGGTTTGAGGGTCGTTCACCAGGAAGTAGATCGTGGTACTTGCGGCCAGACCCGCGATCAGCAGCATCGGTACCGAAAGCGTGAATGCTGCGGCGATATTCTCCGTGAACCTGCTGATGTCGATCCGCATCGAAGCTCCGAATATTAACGCGGGCAGAAACAGGTAGATGACCAACTCGCGGAAATCCTCCGCACGGATACCGCTATCGGTGCCCTGTGCGGACATCCATTCGCTCCCGGCAAGACCGATTGCCATGAGTACGAGGCCGCGTGGCAGGTGCAGGCTTCTCGCCAGGGGCGACGAGATGGCGATACTCGCCAGCACGGCCATTGATAGTGTCAGGAAATAAACAGCGTCGTAGGGCATGGTTGCTCCCGGTTTAGTGAAAGGTCTGGGTGACTTCCGGGTACAGT
The DNA here is from genome assembly GCA_965226235.1 of Candidatus Oxydemutatoraceae bacterium. Lineage (GTDB taxonomy): Bacteria > Pseudomonadota > Gammaproteobacteria > Poriferisulfidales > Oxydemutatoraceae > CAYFZO01. The sequence goes on from OZ245335.1 coordinate 1,571,895, forward strand.
TCGCTCAGGCTCTTCGAAAGCCCGTCTGCGTTTACGATGCGCGCGTGGTGACGTCTGAGTTGGCGCGGCTCGTCGACACCGCACGAGTGGGCGATGACGCCGACTTCGGAGGTAATACGTTTGATGTAGCTGTAAACGCGCACGGCTTTCTCTTCCGGTACCAGTCCCGCCTGCAAGTGTTTTTTATGTGTGGTGATGCCCGTGGGGCAGGTATTGCGGTTGCACTGCATGGCCTGTATGCATCCCAGCGCGAACATATGGCCGCGTGCCGACACGGCAAAATCGGTGCCTACGCAAAAAGCCCAGGCGATGTCGGCCGGCGTGATCAGCTTGCCGGAACAGATCACGCGGGTGCGTTCCCGCAAGCCGTATGCGCTGAGTTTGTCAATCGTCAGGGACAGGCTTTCGCGCAACGTCAGCCCCATGTCGTCTATCAGCGGCATGGGTGCCGCGCCGCTGCCGCCATCGGCGCTATCGACGGTGATGAAGTCGGGCGCTGATTCGATGCCGCGCGCGCGGATCTTTTCAAACAACTCATCCAGCCAACCATGAGCGCCCATTACCGCTTTGAAGCCGGCTGGCTTGCCGGTCACTTTACGAATACGGTTCAGCATGTCGAGCAGTTCGTCGTTGTTGCCGATCTCGGGGTGGCGGTTGGGGCTGATTGCTGTCTGGTGCGGCTCGATGCCGCGGATCAAGGCAATTTCTTCGGTTACTTTCTCCGCAGGCAGGATGCCGCCTTTGCCGGGTTTCGCGCCTTGGCTGAGCTTGAGTTCGAACATTTTCACCTGCTCGTGTGCGGCAATCTTACGCAGTTTTTCGTCATCGAGTCTGCCGTCGAGGGTGCACACGCCATTGTTCGCAGTGCCGATCTGGAAAACGAGGTCGGCATCTCCCTCGAGATGGTAGCGGGTCAGCCCGCCTTCCCCGGTATTCATCCAGCTTCCTGCCATTTTTGCACCTTTTGACAGGGCCAGCACCGCGGGCTTGGAAATCGCGCCATAACTCATACCGGATATGTTGAACAGGGATGTGGTGGTGTAAGGCACCCGGCAATATGGCCCGATGGTGATCTTCTGTGGCTCCTTGAAGCTGATCGACAGTGCCGGGAAAGGAGCGTTGACGAACAGCACCGCACCGGGTTTGCGCAGATCCTTGGTGGAGCCGAATGCGACCGTTGTATCCATGTCTTTGCAGGCACGGTAAACCCAGGTACGTTGCGCCCGGTTGAACGGCATCTCTTCCCGATCCTGGGCGAAGAAGTACTGTCGGAAAAATCCCCCCAGGTGCTCGAAGACGTAGCGGAACCTGCCGATGACCGGATAATTGCGGCGCACAGTCTGTTTGGTCTGGGTAATATCGGTCACGTAGAGAAAAGCGATGACAACGATACCGGTCATCAATCCAAACATCAGGAAAGCGAGCAGATACAGGGAAAAGAGGTGCATCACCTCCATGAAATCGTGCTGCATTATCAGAATCCCGCCGTTGTGTTATTCCCGGGGGTTGTTCCCGCGGGCGGTGATCGCTTCGACGTTGCGTTCATCTCCCAGCAGCAGGATGTCCGCCGGGCGCCGGGCGAACAGGCCGACTGTGACCACGCCGGGAATCTGGTTCAACTCCGTTTCCAGTTCGGTGGGGTTGCGCATGTCCAGGTTTCGCACATCGATGACAGGGTTGCCGTTGTCGGTGGTAAACGCCTCGCGCAGGATCGGTGTTGCGCCAAGCGCCGCGAGCGTACGCGCCACCCGGCTGCAACCCATGGTAATGACTTCGATCGGCAAGGGAAATCTGCCTAGCTGGTCGACCAGTTTTGAACGATCGGCGATGCAGACAAAACGCCGGCTGGCCGAGGCGATGATTTTTTCCCGGGTCAGGGCGCCGCCCCCGCCCTTGATCAGCCGCAGGTGTCGGTCGGCTTCGTCGGCGCCGTCGATATAAATGGGCAGGTCGCCCGTTTGGTTGAGGCTGAATACCGGGATGCCGTGTTGCTTCAGTTGCGTTTCGCTTGCTTTGGAACCTGCTACCGCGCCTTCGATGCGGGGTCTGATTGTAGCGAGCGCGTCAATAAAATGTCGTACCGTGGAACCACTGCCAACGCCAACGACATCACCGCTGCCAACGTATTCCAGAGCCGCTTTGGCCGCCTTCCGTTTATGGTTTTCTGCGGGCAACATGGTAACCTTCCGAACCGTTCGGACGATGTGCAAGTATAAAGGGTATGAAAGAGGAGTACGCGAAAAAAATCGATGACGCCCGGGTGTACGAAGTGGCAATAAAAACTCCTCTTGACGAGGCCGGATGCCTTTCCGAGCGGCTCGACAACCGGATATTGTTGAAGCGGGAAGATACGCAGCCAGTATTTTCCTTCAAGCTGCGCGGAGCCTACAACAAGATCGTCAATTTGCCGCAGGTTCCCGCCAGCGGGGTGATCACGGCGTCGGCAGGCAACCACGCTCAAGGCGTGGCACTGGCTTGCCACAGGCTGGGCGTGCGCGGGTTGATCGTCATGCCGGGCACCACGCCGACGATCAAGGTTGCCGCCGTGCGGCGATTCGGCGTCGACGTGAAGCTGCATGGCGACACGTATGATGAGGCGCTCGCTTACGCGCTCGAGCGAGCCGCTTCCGCTGATATGATTTTCATTCCTCCCTATGACGATCCTGACGTGATCGCCGGGCAAGGCACCGTGGGCAAGGAAATTCATCAGCAGTCCCCCGGGCGCATCGAAGCGGTGTTCGTGCCGGTTGGCGGTGGCGGGCTGATTGCCGGGGTCGGCGCCTATTTGAAGCATGTGCGCCCTGACACTCGGATCATCGGCGTCGAGCCTGAAGACGCCGGATCCCTGCACGCGGCACTGGAAAAAGGCGAGCGCGTGGTACTCGAGCAAGTCGGCTTGTTTGCCGATGGCGCCGCGGTCAGGCAGGTCGGCAAGGAAAATTTTCGTATCGCCCGGGAGGTCGTGGACCAAGTCATCCTCGTGACCATCGATGAAATTTGCGCTGCGATCAAGGATAACTTCGACGACACCCGTACGCTTGCCGAACCAGCAGGTGCACTGGCGCTGGCAGGCCTCAAGAAATACGTCGCCCGGTATGGCGTCCGCCAGCGCACGTTGGTTGCCATCATTTCAGGCGCAAACATCAGTTTCGACCGTCTCAAGCATGTGGTTGAGCGGTATGAAGTGGGCGAGCGCGTCGAGTCATTGTTCGCCATCAAGATTCCTGAATGCCCAGGTAGTTTCCTGAAGTTCTGTAGCGTCATCGGCAAGCGCAGCATCACCGAGTTCAATTATCGTTACGCCGACACCGAAAATGCCTGCGTGTTCGTCGGGTTGCGTTTTGAGGGCATACCGGAAGAAAAAGCTGAAATTGTCGCCAGACTTGAGGAGAGCGGTTACGCCGTGCGCGATATCTCTGACGACGAGATGGCGAAACTGCATCTGCGCCACATGGTCGGTGGTCACGCGGGCAACCTGAAAGACGAACGTTTGTACCGGTTCCAGTTTCCGGAAAAGCCGGGTGCCTTGCTCGATTTTCTGGAGGAGATGCCCCAGGACTGGAACATCAGCCTGTTTCATTACCGCAACCATGGCGCTGCTTATGGACAGGTGCTGGCCGGCATCCAGGTATCGCAGGATGATTTGCCCGCGTGGGAGGAGTATCTGGGCCGACTGGGTTACTGGTACCAGGAGGAGAGTGACAATCCCGTCTATGCACTGTTTCTACGCTGAATCGGCTCAGGGGCTCAGGCTCGATCGACGCATTTTCTCCCCTTTTCAAGGCACTGTTTTATGGTATGGTTAGCGCCTTGTATTCAATCGTTTTTGCACTGAGACAGGTAGGACGATGACAGGGTTTATTGGTAACACTATTGATTTTTTGATCGCTGTGGCGCTGGGGTTGCTTGCGTGGCTGGCTTTTTTGTTGGCGAACGACCGCTTGTCCCGGTTAAAGATACCCGTGCTCAAGGAAATCCTGGGCGCGCTGTTGGGCATCGGGCTGTTTGTTTCGCTGGCTACCATTTTGTATTTCTTCTCGCTGCCGCTCGCGATGGGTGTTCTCGCCATCATGTTCCTGGTGTTTCTTGCGTACGCTGCCATCAGAACCAAGCGCTTGATGCGGATCAGGCACGAGAGCGAATAGTCGACACAAACCCTCCCCGGGGCGGGTTTGCGCCGGAGCGAAATTGCTCCTGACCGGGTATACACGATACAATCAAAGCCTGTACCCATAGGAAACAAGGGTACCGGAGGAGGAGAAAACAACATGGGAAACGCCATTGCATTGAAGCAATACTCGCTGGTGCCGGTCGCCGGTCTGAACGGCTACATCGCTGCCGCGTACGCATTGCCGATCCTGGACGCGAAGGAAGAGCGCGCGTTGGCAACGCGTTACCGCCAGCACAACGACCTTGAGGCCGCCCACAAGCTGGTTATCCATAACCTGCGGTTTGTTATCCAGGTCGCGCGCGGCTATTCCGGCTACGGTCTGCCCTTTGCGGATCTGATACAGGAAGGCAATATCGGCTTGATGAAGGCCGTGAAGAAATTCGATCCCCGGGTGGGAGTGCGTCTGGTTTCCTTCGCCATACACTGGATACGCGCGGAGATGCATGAGTTCATTTTGAAAAACTGGCGTATCGTCAAAGTCGCCACGACCAAGGCGCAGCGTAAGCTGTTCTTCAATTTGCGTAGCATGAAGAAGTGCCTGGGATGGTTGAACCAGTCCGAAGCAAGGGAGATTGCGGCACAGCTCGGTGTGAAGCCGGAAGAGGTCACCGAAATGGAGCAACGCATGAGCGGTCAGGACATCGGGTTTGACCTTGCCTCCGATGACGACGACGAGCACGCTTACTCACCCTCAATGCACCTTGTAGATGAGACGCACCCCGACCCTGCATACCAGGCCGAGCGTGACGACTGGCGAGTCCACTGCCGTCAGATGCTCCGGCAGGCCATGTCAACTCTGGACGAGCGCAGCCTGGAGATTCTGCAAGCCCGCTGGATGTCCGATGGCAAACGACCGACCTTGAATAAGCTCGCCGTCAGGTATGGGATCTCGGCTGAGCGAGTGCGCCAGATCGAAGCCCAGGCGATCGCCAGGATCAAGCAGTCGGCAGAAGCCTGAGCACCCCCCGCTCCAAGGTGAAGAGCCTTGGGGCACGACGGCTTGCGGCACTGACGCAAGCAGCTCACGACACGACGCACCGCTGTTCTCAATTTATGCGGTTGTTGATGGCCATCAGATAAAACTCCTGATTCGTGAAGATTGCTCGGAAGACGAATATATCGCGAGCATAGACGCTTTTCTAAGTTTCGTGGGGTCATACCACTCCCGAAAACCGGACGAGAAACAAGCAATCGATCTAGACCGTGAAAAAAAATTGGGAAGCATCATTCCCCTTGTTGGATATGACGGAAAGAGTCAGTCTCTACGAATCGTCACTTCACTCACGAGACCGTCGAAGTGATGATGATTAGAGCGATGATACTTTAAATTTTCTGACGCCAATCTGATCTGGATAACGCGCCAAACGAGCACCGAAAATTGAGGTGTCGACGAACAGAAGGGGATAGCTGGGTTGACGGGAGATAGACCACCAGAATGGAGGCGAACTTTTGGATGAGGGAAGAATAATAGGTTGCCCTGCAGATGGATGTCGAAAGAGTGCGTCAAGAAAACGGTATTGATGGCGTCACCCTGAGGCGGGCCCGAAATAGAAAAGCTGAGACATAGGGTCGACGGCAAATCGAATTCTTTCTAGAAGTCCGGTGTATCCCAAGAAATTTCCTCTTCGCCATTTGTTACAGACGAAAAGCGTAGCGTCAATCTCTAGAGATTGTCCTTCTTGAGCTGCCAGCACGATCGGATATCTTTCGAGCGTGCCCATCATGCGACCCGCTGCCGTTTGCAGGCATACGTCAGGATCAGCAGCAGCGCCAAACCCCAGCCGCTCATTGAGTTCCGCATTCAGGACAACCCAGGGTGTGGCCGGGTCCAATCGCGCAAGAGTGGCGATTTCCATGTCGCCTTTTATGACAATCTGAACGTGTATGGATGTTTGGCCAGATTCCAAGGAGGGGTCTTCGTCATAGTAACTAGCGGAGTTGGGTGCAAATATCTCCTCATTGAGCTTAAGCATACCGACATTCACTCAGGCAACAAATGTTGAATAAACGGGGGCTCCTCTCGCTCGTCTGTAGTATCCATGTCTGCGAGCAATTCTTTGAGGGTGCCGGCAAACGCGATCAGGCGATCCCCATCAAGTGCAATCCATTGGCTGCGGTACTTGTGACCATGTTGTCTAATCCAGGCGGTCTCCCGTTCGCGGCTGGCTGCTGCTCGGCCTGTCGGAGACACTCGACCAGGTGAAATGGCCCGAAGCAGGCTTACGATTTGCCCATCTGCCGGGTAGCGAACCAATCCGAGTTCAAGTGTGCTGCGGGCGTCGCGAATCCTTTGCTGGCCAAGCAAATGCTTCACGCGTTCAATCAACACGAAAGACTGTGCGCCGGGATTGGGAGACTTTCGGGTGCTTGTGTAGACAGGAGACCGCCGGCTAGGCGACGGAGGGATGACAGTGCGATTGGTAAACAAATGGCGTGCGGTCGCCGCATGATGCGGAACATGTATCGTGGTGCCGCCGAACCGGTCTCTGGAATAGGTATCGCCGAGGACACGAGGCCATGGGTGTTGCAGTGCGAAGGCCGGGTCAGGTGGAGTCGAGTTCACTTCTAACGCTGAACCGAGAAAGTTCCACAATGGAGTAGCCAGACGTATAGCCCCGGGCATGTCGGGTCTGTACTGCAAAACAGGCGCCACTCGCCCGAAATATGGCTCTGCACGTTGAGGCGCGGACAATGGATGAAGACGCTGCAGCAAACTGGGTTCCGCTCGAACAGCGGGGAAAGCGGGAGATCTGGAATTTGCAAGGGCGTAAGGTTCTATCCTCATAAATCCGACTCCAGACCTATCAGAGTGAGCAGGCTGTTGCCGTGCTCAACTACCGGTTCTTTCAATTCAGAAGCGGAAATCTTACTCGCGTCAAATCCAATTGCTATGCGTACAAAGACGCATTCCGAGAATTCTCCAGACATGTCCAACGTGATCGAAGAATGAAGTCGTGGACCGTATTGCCCGAAGTAATAAGTGACGGAATTTCCGATTATGGAATCGGAATCTTCAGATGGAGCCGAAATAAACCGGCGTGTGTGAGCTACCGGGGTGATATTTTCCAAAGCGGCGTGGAAAGAATACTGAATGAGGTAGTGCCCGTATGAGTTGTCTGACAGCGTCTCGTTGACCGCGCAGAAAAATGAGGAGGATAGGCGTGAAATTATGTCGGTGTCCAGTGAATGTGGGCTGGACAAAGCAATCCGAGCTCTGTCAATGGAAATTCGAGCAACTCCATTGAATGGATGTAACTCGAAGATCACGTTTGCGTTGCCTAGAGGATTGGAATCCTTGTCGATCCTGATATCAGTGCCGCGAAGGGGACAAAAGGCAGAGAGGCAGGACGTAACGACGTTGAGCAAATCGGAGTCTGTGTGCAGAAGATTGAAAGCAGGTTTGGCAAAAAATCCCTCCACAGAAAGATCGCTCTTTTTGACTGCATATTTGGTCACCGTTCGCCTCCTGACCAGTGACGGGGTTTCGATACATCTTGAGTGTTGACAAATCTGTGCAAAAAGTAAAGGAGTTGTACTGCGCTACCACATATGGGACAACTCGGGTAGGTGTTGTGCGAGCATCTGGCAGGGTGTTCGGTTACCGATGCCTCGCGTGTGGCGTGCGCTGGTGCGTGTCCGGGGTAGCGAGTTGGGCAACCGCGCGAGCAACGGGGTCGCGTGCGTTTGTTTCAGATCCCTATGGTTCCGTTCTTCAGATGGGCGTCGAACAGCAACAGGGCGAACAGCAGCAAGATGTAAGTGATGGAATAGGCGAAGGTGTTTTTCGCCCAATCGCGGCTGCCGGTGATCTTCAGACCCACGGCATAATAAATGAAACAACCGTTCAGCAAGGTTGCGCCGAACAGGTACACGGCACCGGACATGCCGGTGACATACGGCAACATCGTGACGATCGTCAGCAACAACGTGTACAGCAGGATTTGCAGGCGCGTGAATGCTTCCCCGTGCGTGATCGGCAGCATCGGCACTCGGGCATTTGCGTAGTCCTCTTTTCGATACAGGGCGAGCGCCCAGAAGTGTGGGGGCGTCCAGACGAAAATGATCAGAAACAATAGTGCCGCCTCGAATCCAACCTGTCCGGTTACCGCGCTCCAGCCGAGCACCGGCGGCATTGCGCCGGAGGCACCGCCGATAACGATATTCTGGGGGGTGGCGTATTTCAGGTACCGCGTGTACACCACGGCATAGCCGATCAGCGATAACACGGTCAACATCGCCGTCAGCAGGTTGACCTGGACGATTAGTATCGTCGTTCCCAGGATCCCGATCGTCGCGGCAAAAGCCAATGCCTGTCGCGTTTCCAGGTGGCCCGCGGGTAGCGGCCGTGACCGGGTTCGTTCCATTATGGTGTCTATGCGTTGGTCAGCGATCTGATTCAGTGCCGCCGCCGCGCTTGCGACCAGCCCGATGCCGACGGTACCGGAAATGATGACCGGCCAGTGGATTTCCCCCGGAGAGGCCAGAAACATGCTGGCCAGGACGGTAAACAGCATGGTGGCGACCACCCGGGGTTTGCAGATTTCAAGGTAACTTCTGGCAGATGCGCCGAACTGACCCAGCGGTGTTTCGATACCGGAAGTGGTTTTTGTAGGCGTCATTGCGCTCGGAATTCTAACATGCGAACCATCGTGATCAGGCTCAGCAGCAACATCGCGGCTACCGTGGTATGCGCGGTCGCGATGGATAGCGGCAATGACAGCACAACATTGAGTATGCCAAGCAGGATTTGCACAACGAGCAGCGCCAGCGCGGCTTTTACAGCTATCTTCAGCAGGGGCGGCGGGGAACCTGACAGCAGGGCCAGCAGGAAACTACCGAGAACCAGTAACGTCAGCAGCGCACCGCTCCTGTGGGTCATGTGAATCGTAGTGCGGGCAGTGTTGTCGAGGATGCCGTATTCGTAATTTATGCCGTCAGGCGATGGGTCGACCCGGAAGGCGTCGGCGAAATCCATCGGCGGCAACCATTGTTGCTGGCAGGTGGGGAAGTCTGTGCACGCCAGCGCCGCGTAGTTGCTCGATGTCCAGACCCCGGAGGCGATCTGAGTCACCAGTATGCCGATGCCGATCAGCAGGATGAGATGCCAGCGTCTTCTCTTCGCAAACTTCGACGCAGCGTTGCCTCTCCAGCGCTCGGGCATCGCCAGGTACCAGAGCAATGCCAGAATCAGCAAACCGCACAGCAGGTGAGCACTGACGATCAATGGTTTGAGCAGCATCGTTACCGTCCACATACCGAGAATAATCTGTATGGTGACCAGCCCGGCGAGCAACAGCGGCAGCGCCAATGGTTGTCGAGGGTGGTTGCGACGGATGACGGCGAGCGCGGCGATCAGGAAAATGAACAGACTGAGAGCGCCGGCAAGGTATCGATGCAATACTTCTTTCCAGGCCTTGTCCGGGTAGATCGGGGCACCCGGATAATTCTGCGCGGCTCGTTCGAGTTCCGCGGAGGTCTCCGGCACACCGACCAGCTTGCCGTAACAACCGGGCCAGTCGGGGCAACCAAGCCCGGCGTCGGAGAGCCGTACATAAGCTCCGAGGCTGATGACGCAGAGGGTGAGCACCGTCGCGATCCGGACCAGCCGGATAAACAGTGCGTGCGACAAGACGTTGTTAGCCGATTCTCGATACACGCAACAGTTTTTTCAGATCTTTCAATATGCCCTTGGATGTGGCGTTGTCCGGGTAGCGCATCATCAGGTTGCCAAGCGGGTCGATGATGTAAATCCTGTTTTCAGGATAGGCACGCATTTGTTTTTCCAGCATGCTGACCCGGCTGCCGAGGAAGTACGCGACGGTAAGCTGCGGATGACGCTCAAGCGGCGCGGCCCGCAGAGGATCAATCGGCTCGTCCGAGAGATACACGGCTTGCACGCGGGCCATACCCCTGTTCAGCGACAGACGCACCTGTCTGATGATAAACAGATTGGTTTCGCAAGACAGATTGCAATCGGCGTCACCCCAGTAGAGTAGCGTCCACTTGCCGGTCAACAGGTCGCCGGGCAATTCTTCGCGTTCCCGGGACACGGCATCCAGGGTAGCGAGTGGCTGCGCCGGGGCAATCAACTCCCCGTAGCTATCGCTCCTGTGCATGAGCAGTTGCGGGTTCAGGTACAGCACTGCCGCGATGATCGGGGGGCCGAGGAAAGCCAGTGCCAGGCCGGTCAATTTCAGACGGGATAACCCGAGGGAAGGCGTCATTTCTTTTTGCGCCTCAGGGTCAGTATGAGAAAGATCGCGAGTACCGTCGCTGCGAAAGCGAAGCCTTGGAAGGCGTATCCCTTGTGCCTGTTGGGTGAGAGGCTGATTATGTTCCAGTCGCGCGAGTAGCCGTACTGTGCTGCCGGGTCGAGGCGCACGGTGAACCTGTGCAGGGTTTGATCCAGCCGCCTCTCCAGCAGATCGAAATCCAGGAACTGGATGATTCGAGGCCAACCAACCTCACCTTCGTCCATGTCTCCCAGGCTGAAGGCTTGCTTGTGGGGGGCGTAAATCGTGCCCTCCATGCGTATCGGCTCTTCTGGAATCGACACGTCGGGCAGCGTCTGCCGATCTTCCCCGAGCGGAACCCAGCCGCGATCGACCAGGAGCAGATCGCCACTTTCCAGCTTGAACGGCGTCAGCACGTTGAAGCCGGCTCGCCCCTGGTGCGTCTGGTTGTCCAGCAGAAACTGCCGATCGGGAACCGGGGTCGCGGTGGCGTGAACTTTCCGATAGCGCCATTGGTCGAGTTCCTCGATGTTCCCGGGAAGCGGCACTGCCGATTCCGACGCGCGCTGCCGGTAAGCCTCGAGTATCTGGTTTTTTTCTTCGGCACGGTCCAGTTGCCAGCGGCTGAACCCGATGGAAAGGCTGATCAGCAGTAACGCTAACAATCCCCCCAGCACGGTTTGTTTGAGATACAGGTTCATATCAGGCGATCAAGTCAGGCGATCAAGTCGGATTCACCCGCAGACAAACCCGGTCGAGTATGATGCCAGTGACACCCCGGAGGGTTGGGGTAGATGGGCCGGGAGGGCCTGACGCCATGCTGTTGAAACTGACAGTGATTGTTCTGTTGTTGGTCATTATGGTCAGTCTGGCTTCGGCGCTTTTTTACCTGGTCAAGGACCGAGGCTCCACCAAACGCACGTTGAAAGCCCTGACGCTACGGATCGCGCTTTCACTCGTGGTGTTCGTGTTATTGCTGGTCGGTTTTGCAACCGGGCTGCTTACCCCGCACGGCGTCGTCCCATAAATCTCGCGGGGTACGCGCCTCGGTTTCTATAGCCAGTAGACGAAGATGAACAGGCCCAGCCATACAACGTCGACGAAGTGCCAGTACCATGCCGCGGCTTCGAATGCAAAATGGTTTTGGGGGGTGAAATGCCCCGCGATGCAGCGAAACAGTACCGTAGCCAGCATGATGGCCCCCAGCGTTACGTGCAGTCCGTGAAACCCGGTCAGCATGAAGAAGGTCGAGCCGTAGATACCGGAGTTCAGGGTCAGGTTCAGTTCGGTGTAAGCGTGGATGTACTCCTCCGCCTGCAACGCAATAAACAGGACGCCGAGCAATACCGTCAACAGTAGCCCTGCGATCAGTTGTGCGCGTTTTGCTGCTTTCAGCGCGTGGTGTGCCCAGGTCACGGTCACCCCGCTGGATAGCAGGATCATGGTGTTGATCGCGGGTACCCCCCAGGCCGGCATCGGGTTGAACTCTCCGCCGATTCCCTCCGGGCCATTTCCTGTCAGCGGCCAGACCGCTTCAAACTTCGGCCACAGGTACAGGTTGGTCGATGCCCCGCTGCCTTCGCCGCCCAGCCAGGGCATCGAATAGATGCGGGCATAGAATAAGGCACCGAAAAACGCGGCGAAGAACATAACTTCGGAAAATATGAACCAGAACATACCCCAGCGAAACGAGACATCGACCTGGCTGTTGTAAATACCGGCTTCGCTTTCGCGGATCACGGTGCCGAACCAGCCGAACAGCATGACCGTCAGGATCAGGCCGCCGGCGGCCATCAGTATCACCCCGAAGGACGCGCCGTTCAGCAGCGACGCGGCACCGACCATCAACGAGAACAGCGCCACCGATCCGACCAGGGGCCAGTAACTGGGGTTGGGAATATAGTAGGAGGATTGGGCTTCAGACATGGCTCAGGTTTTATCCGGTTGGACCTTGTCGGTCGTGTCGAAGAAGGTATAGGCGAGGGAGATCGTGTCGATATGCCGCGGCAGACCTGCGTCGACGACGAAGCGTACCGGCAACGTTCGTTGCTCTCCCGGATCAAAGCGCTGCTGCGAGAAACAGAAGCACTCGATCTTGTTGAAAAAACCCGCCGCCGCCGCTGGAGCGACGCTGGGGACCGCTTGCCCGACGGTCAGCACCGGGTTGTGATTGGTTGCGACGTAATCGATCTCGTAAATCTCGCCGGGTTTGACCAGCAGCTTTTTGACGGTTGGAGCAAAACTCCAGTTCATTGACTGGTTCAGGTTGGAGACGAACTCGACGGTGACCAGACGCTGTTCATCTACCTTGCCGGCGCGGGCCTGATTTTCTGCGATGCTACCCGTTTTCCCGTTGAGTCCGGTGATGTCGCAAAGGATGTCGTACAGCGGGACCAGACCAAAGCCGAAGCCGAACATCGCCAGCGCGAAAACCGCCAGCTTGAGAGCGGCACCATTCGATTTCTTTTGCATGTCGGTCATTGGGCCGGGCGGGATAAGAGATGCGTACGTCGGAAAGGAGTGTTCATCGGCTTGCCATCAGCAGGTAAAAGCCGATGTAGATCGCGAGCGCGACCAAAGCCAGTTGCAGCGCCGTGGCTTTTATCTTGCCCATGTCTTTTTCACCCATCAATCCTCGTATCTCCGTCGCACGTTGTTGCTGCGGTCGTCCGGCTCGCGCTACTTGACGACGGGGGGCGTCGTAAAGCTGTGATACGGCGGTGGCGACGGCAATGTCCATTCGAGTCCCGTGGCGCCGTCCCAGACCTGTGCCGTCGCTTTCTGCTTCTGCTTGCTGCGGATCGTGGCGAACACCAGGTACAGGAACAGCAACTGCGCGAATCCGAAGCCGAAAGCGCCTACCGACGCGAGCATGTTGTAGTCGGTAAACTGCAGGTTGTAATCAGGTATCCGGCGAGGCATACCGGCAAGCCCAACGAAGTGCATCGGGAAGAATGTGAGGTTGACGAAGATAGTCGATAGCCAGAAGTGCCACTTGCCGAGGGTTTCGTTATACATGTTGCCGGTCCACTTGGGCAACCAGTAATAAACAGCGGCCAGGATCGCGAAGATCGACCCGGGCACCAGCACGTAATGAAAGTGCGCGACCACGAAGTAAGTATCGTGGTACTGAAAGTCCGCGGGGCTTATGGCCAGCATCAGCCCTGAGAATCCTCCCAGCGTAAACAGCATGATAAAGGCGATGGAAAACAGCATCGGGGTTTCAAAAGTCAGCGAGCCGCGCCACATGGTAGCTACCCAGTTGAATATCTTGACCCCGGTGGGTACCGCAATGAGCATCGTCGAAAACATGAAAAACAACTGCCCCGCGAGCGGCATCCCGACGGTGAACATGTGGTGCGCCCAGACGATGAACGACAGAAAAGCGATCGAAGCGGTCGCGTATACCATGGAACTGTAGCCGAACAGAGGTTTGCGCGAGAACGTCGGCAGGATGCTCGAGATCACACCGAACGACGGCAGGATCAGTATGTACACCTCGGGGTGGCCGAAAAACCAGAAGATGTGCTGAAACAGGACCGGATCGCCACCGCCGGCGGCGTTGAAGAAACTGGTGCCGAAGAACTTGTCCGTCAGCAGCATGGTGACCCCGCCGGCGAGCACCGGCATCACGGCGATCAGCAGATAGGCGGTGATGAGCCAGGTCCATACGAACAGCGGCATTTTCATCAGGTTCATGCCAGGTGCCCGCATGTTGAGGATGGTGGCGATGATGTTGATCGCCCCCATGATGGAGGCCAGTCCCATGAAGTGAATGGAGAACACCACGAACGGCAACGCGTCGCCGGTTTGCAACGTCAGCGGAGGGTATAGCGTCCAGCCACCGGCGGGGCCGCCTCCGTCCATGAACAGCGTCCCCAGCAGCATGGTGAATGCAAACGGCAGGATCCAGAAACTCCAGTTGTTAAGCCGGGGCAGCGCCATGTCGGTGCTGCCGATCATCATCGGGATCAACCAGTTGGCGAGACCGGTGAACGCCGGCATGACGACGCCGAAGATCATCACCAGCGCGTGCATCGTCGTCATCGAGTTGAAGAACAGCGGGTCGACGAACTGCAGACCGGGTTCGAACAACTCGGCACGGATAACCAGTGCCATGGCACCGCCGATGAAAAACATGATCATCGCGAACCACAGGTACAGCGTACCGATGTCCTTGTGGTTCGTGGTGAACAGCCAGCGCTTGATTCCGCTGGGGTGGTCTTCGTGGTGGCCTGTGTGGGCGTGTTTGTCAGTGATTACTGCGCTCACTCGTTTTCCTCGCTGTTGGTGGTTGTCTGATGATGGGATGCGAGCGGCTGTGACTTCATACCTGCCAGCCACTGCTCATACTCCGCTGGTTCGACCGCGTGTACCACGATCGGCATGAAGCCGTGGCCGCGGCCGCATAATTCGGCGCATTGCCCGCGATAAACACCGGGCTGATCGATGGTCGCCCACGCTTCGTTGATAAAGCCGGGGATGGCGTCCTTTTTCACCGCCAGATCCGGCACCCACCAGGCGTGGTTGACGTCGTTCGACGTCATCAGGAAACGCACCTTCCTGCTGGTGGGAAGCACCAGAGGATTATCGACTTCGAGCAGGTAGTTTTCATCCTTTTCCTGCAGGTTGTAGATTTCTTCCTGCGGAGTTGCAAGGGCACTGTAGAAGCTGATGTCCTCGTCCAGGTAATGATACTTCCACAGCCACTGATAGCCGGTGATCTGGATCGTCATATCGGCATCGCCGGTGCTCTCCATCTTCACCAGGGTTTTGGACGCAGGTATCGCCATCGCCACAATGATCAAAAACGGCACCAGGGTCCAGGCGAATTCAGCGGTTGCGCTTTCGTGAAACTGGGACGCCTCACGCTTTTTGGACTTTCGATGCGCGATGATTGTATACACCATGACGCCATAGACGACCAAGCCAATGGCTACGCAAATCCAGAAGATCAGCATGTGCAGGCTGAACACCTCCCGGCTGATTTCTGTTACGCCGACGCGCATGTTGTAAGGCTGAAGATCCGCTCCCGGCAGCGACGACCAGGCCGGGATCAGAAGGGTGGCGGCGATGGCGGCAAAAGCAACGTCAAGCTTTTTCATCATGCAAGGTACGGGTTACGACAAATTATTCAACTGTCTGGCAACTGTCTGGCAATTGTCTGGTGCACAGCTACGGCAAGCCGGGAGCATCATACCTTGAGACGCCCAGAAATCAAAAATGGGTGTATGGGTCCACCCCATATGGGACAAACGAGGCAGGTGCTGGGCGAGCATTTGGCAGGGTGTTCGGCAATTGATTCCTTGGTGCGGTCTCTGTCCGTTGTAGCGATCAAGATAATCTAACAGGCGCTGGTTGAACAGCCGCAGGTCTTCGAGCAGCAGCTCCTCCTCGTATATGGGACAAACAGACACGCTTCGGGAGCACGCGCCCGATGCGAAGGATTTCACCCACCGCAGGGGATGCCGCCACCGCCCACTGAGTGAACGAGACAGGGCCGTCAACCGGACGAAGTCGAAAGTCAGGGCCAGGGTGGAACATCCCTTCCTGGTCCTCAAGCAGATCTTTGGCTTCACGAAAGTCCGTTACCGAGGATTGGAGAAGAACGCCACCCGGCTGCTTGTGGCCTGCGGGTTGGTAAATCTGTATCTGGCACGCCGCCGGTTGTTGTGCGCCACGTAGGATGGGTGCGCCTGAAATCCACCGATTGCGCCAAGAATCACGAAAAGACCGACAAAACGGGCCAACAAAGGTCGTAAAATCAGCCTGACTTCAGCGCGATCCTGCACTTTCCAACCCGGTGTTCCCCAGTGTTCCATCAAATCAGGGAAATTGTGTGCCAACGTCGATTGATCAGACTTTCCCTAGCTGATACGATAAATGAATGGTCCAAGAACCAGAAACCCAGGCACAGTACGGCGCAGATTCACGAACGGAGCAAGTGTATTTCACCGTGTGCATGCCGGAGCACGTGGGAATGGCAGACCATCTGAACAGTTACAAAATCTTCAGAAAATTAGGCCTGTCACTGGGGTACGCCTACTGCCACACACGGTTGACATCGACGCGCCATTTGCTGCCAAATTCCCCTCCCAGATGGATCGGAAAAGTTCGCTTTTTCGAAAAAGCATGGTATTGGCTATCTGCAAGGCTTGGTAAAGTCATCTCTCGGACCATCTCTCGGACCATCTCCCAGGAGATATACGATTTCCTGGGGCTAAATCAATACTTCGCCTCGGATAAAACTTCTCCGGACGCAAGCAGGTTCCCGAAAAAATCATGTTGCCATATAACTTTGTCCGACCAGCTTCTGCAGGAAAACAACATTTCCTCTTACAAAGCGTTGGAGCGTCACATAAAAAACCTCGTCTCCCAAAGAAAAAAGCCCGGCTTTCCTTTGTTGCTTGTCTTGCAAAGAAGTATTCCCTTAGAGGAGGTTTCCAGGATCCTGCACACCATTCCCGACCCCACAGACCCGTTGGACTTTCGCGCGGCCTATTTTCAGCGGCAAAAAAAACATCCCGTGCAATCGGGGTTCGCACGCGGGCGCCTGAAAATACTTGCGCACCTGCGTCTGGGTGACCGAGGCGTTGCCTATACGCCTTGGGGAACTTGGATATATAACCCGCCAAGATTATACCGGTGGCGGCAATGCCCGAGCGAAAACGATTTTTGGCAAGTCACAGCCACTGATTTCTATCAATTCATGCAGAAGTTGCTTGAACACTTTCCTCCCGACACGACTGACGCACAGATTTTCTCCGACGGGTTCGAGCACACAATCAAGGGCATATGCAGACGGAATTTGATCGTCCCCCCTCTTGCCTGGACAGAATCCAGGCTTCTGGAGAAAAGCCTGAAATGCCAGCAGCGTTTGCTTGTGTCGCAACTCAAAAGCCTGCCGAACAGCACTTGCTTTATCGGAGAAAAAAAGAGTCAGCTTTTCAAACTCGTCCATGCGGCAGTCGAAGCCGACCTCTTCATCGCCGCCTTTCCGGGACAGAGTCATTTGCTCACATGTCTGGCGGATTTTTACAGAGATCGGACGAATATGCCTGTTGTGTTGTTGCTACACAAGCTATCCAGAGTAAAAAACACCAAAAGCATCAACATGGCCAACAATGTAATGAAGCGGCTTTGTCACATTTTTCCTGAAGGAATACCTGGAATAAACTTTGTCGATATCGACGCGTCCGACTTCCCTGGCCTGACCCGGCAAATACTGCACCAGTAGAAGTCGGCAGAAGAGACAACCGATCGCAATTGACCCCTTTACCTGTTCCCACATTTCAGGGAAAGTCTGATCAATCGACGTTGACACACAATTCCCCTGATTTGATGGAACACTGGGGAACACCGGGTTGGAAAGCGCAGGATCGCGCTGAAGTCAGGCTGATTTTACGACCTTTGTTGGCCTGTTTTGTCGGTCTTTTCGTGATTCCGGGCACAATCGGTGGATTTCAGGCGCACCAATCCTACGTGGCGCACAACAACCGGCGGCGTGCCAGATACAGATTTACCAACCCGCAGGCCACAAGCAGCCGGGTGGCGTTCTTCTCCAATCCTCGGTAACGAACTTTCGTGAAGCCAAAGATCTGCTTGAGGACCAGGAAGGGATGTTCCACCCTGGCCCTGACTTTCGACTTCGTCCGGTTGACGGCCCTGTCCCGTTCACTCAGCGGGCGGTGGCGGCATCCCCTGCGGTGGGTGCAATCCTTTGCATTGGGCGCGTGCTTGCGAAGCGTGTCTGTTTGTCCCATATAGGCCGAATCACCCCATACCCGGGTTTCACCACCGTGCAGCAACTCACCGAGTACCTGGCTGTCATGTACATTCGCCGCTGTGGCAACCGCCGAATGAATCAGCTTGCTGTGGCTGTCCACACCGATATGTCCCTTCATGCCGAAATACCACTGGTTGCCTTTGCGAACCTGACGCATTTCCGGGTCATGGGACTTGTCCTTGTTCTTCGTCGAAGCGGGTGCGGAAATGATCGTGGCCTCCACGATGGTGCCGGTATTCACCTTCAGGCCATTTTCCGCTGCGGATTCCTCGGTGTGGTCGTTGGCCATTATAGCGGTCGAGGTAGTCCAGCAGATGCTGGTTGAATGCCCGTAGATCCTCGCCCAGAAGGTCTTCTTCATAATCAACAAAGTCTTCCTGCACAGTGCGGTTGAAACGCTCGTTGAAAGCGTTCATTTTCGGGCTTCTCGGGTAGGTATGGCAGTGGCGCCATCCTTGGCTCGGGCATAGTCGGCAAAGGCGCCCTGGAACTCGCTACCATTGTCCGTGAGTATCTGCTCGATGCGTACAGATCTGGTGCTGGATGCCCTGGAGCAGGTGCTGTGTTGCAGAACGCCAACCCAAGGCGTTGTTTACCACGGTGACCGTGGCAATCAGTACCTGTCGCTACGCTACACCGAGCATTTGGCTGAGGCTGGTGCAATGGCCTCGGTCGGCACAGTGTCGGGGACTGTTACCCCATCTTTACCAATTTCCCTGAGATTGTGGCTGGATTTTGCACGATCGGCGGTTTTTGTGGTTGTAACCTATTGATTTTTGGTGTGTGGCGGTGGAATAGCTGATGTAGTGCCATAATATGAATTATAAGGTTGACACCTCGGCACGTTCCCGCTACCATACTCCCCATGTTCGTCCGCCGAACCCTCACCCGCCGTACCGGCGGCCAGGACTACCACTCCCACCGCCTCGTGCACAGCGAGCGCGACGGCGCCAAGGTGCACCAGCGCACGCTGCTGAACCTCGGCAATTTCGACATCCCCAAGGCACAGTGGCCGGCACTGTGCCGGCGCATCGACGAGATCTTGAACGGTCAGGCGCCGCTGCTCGACGAGGTGCCGGGCGCCGTCGAGGACGAGGCGCAACGGATCGCCGCGCAACTGCTGGCCCGAAGCCGGGCGGGGGACGCGGAGGCGGCGCGCGATCTGGTTACGGTGGATGTGGATACGCTTTCGTTGACGCGCCCACGCAGCGTCGGTGTCGAGCAGGTGGGGCTGTGGGCGATCAAGCGGTTGGGTCTGGTGGAATTGTTGGCCGGGCTGGGGGTCAACGCGGCCTTGCGCATGGCGGCGCTGGGTTCGATCGTGGCGCGGTTGGCGTATCCGGCCTCGGAGCGGGCGACGCACGCCTGGCTTCGGGAGCGCAGCGCGCTGGGGGAGTTGCTCAAGGTGGACTTCGAGACCATGGGGGCTATGCAGTTGTACCGGGCATCCGATGCGCTGATCAAGCACCGCGAAGCGATCGAGGCGCATCTGTTCGATCGGGCGATAGACCTGTTCGATCTGGCGCCGACGGTGACGCTCTACGATTTGACGAACACCTTCTACGAGGGCGAGGCGGCGGATCAGCCCAACGCGCGGCGGGGTCATTCGAAGGAGAAGCGTAGCGATTGCAAGTTGCTGACGCTGGGGCTGGGGCTGGATGCGGGCGGCTTCGTGCGGCGCTCGCGGGTGTTCGCGGGCAACGTCAAGGAAGACCGGACCCTGCAAGGTATGCTCGAGGCGCTCGGGGCGCCGCCGGGGTCGCGCGTGGTGCTCGACCGGGGCATCGCCACACAGGCGCAGATCGACTGGCTTGCCGAGCACGGTTACCGCTACATCGTGGTCAGCCGCGAGCGCCGGCGCCGGTTCGACGCCGAGGCGGCCACGGCCCATCGCACCCGCACGGGCGGCACGGTGCATCTGGAGAAGGTGGCCGATCCCGATGGCGGCGAGGTGCGGTTGTACTGTTACTCCGAGGAACGGGCGAACAAGGAACGCGGTATCGCCGAGCTTTTTGCGGCACGCTTCGAGCGGGGTCTCAAAGCGCTCGACGAGGGGCTGTCGCGGCCGCGCACGCAGAAGAAGCCGGACAAGATCTGGCAGCGCATCGGGCGACTTAAGGAGAAAAGCCGCGGCGTCGGCCAGCACTACGACATTGAGGTCGAGGCCAACGAGACGGGCGAGCGGGCGGTGGCAGTGCGCTGGCGGAAAAAGCCCGTGACGGGCACGATGCTCACCCATCCCGGCGTCTATTGTCTGCGCAGCAACGAGATCGACTGGAGCGAGCAGCGGCTGTGGCGCACCTACACCCTGCTCACGGATCTCGAGGCGGTGTTCCGTGCCCTGAAATCCGAACTGGGCCTGCGCCCCATCCATCACCGCAAGGCGCGCCGCGCCGAGGGGCATCTGTTCATCACGGTAATCGCCTACCAACTCGTCCAGGTGATCCGCCGGCGCCTGGCCGAGCGCGGCGACGAGCCGATCCGCAGTGCGAGCTGGACGACGCTCAGGCGGATACTCGGCGGGCGCCAACGCGTGACCGCGACGTTCAAGCGCGCCGACAGGCGCACCGTGCATGTGCGCAAGGCGACGCGTGCAGAGCCGAAACAACAGGCGATACTCGATGCCTTGGGAATTACTTTATCGGCCGGGGGGACGCAGAAGGCGATCGTCTGAGCCGAAATCATCGGGTGCGGCGCGAATGTAGTGCCATACACGCGATTCTAACAACGTAACCCGTTGAGATATAAAGATTTATTTTTTTTGTTGGTAAACTTGGGTTACGACAACGCACTGGCCGAGACGATCATCGGTGTGTACAAGACGGAGGTGATCCGCCGCCGCGGTCCGTGGCATACGCTCAAGCAAGTGGAACATGCGACCCTGGAATGGGTGGACTGGTTCAACAACCGCAGATTGTTGGGGGCAATTGGCCACGTGTCTCTTGAGGAGGTGGAAATGGTGTATTGTTACCACTTGACTCAAACAAAACAGTCTCTGGAACTCTTGGGGCGGTTTAAACGCACGGGTTTGCCCCTCTGTGAGCTTCAGCCTTTATTACCGATGCTTGTTAGCAGAGATTTTATTTTTATCCATGTGCCCAAAACCGGCGGCATTTTTATGCGCAACGTGCTTCATGTTCTGTCAGAAAAAAGCCCGCATTTGTTCCTTCTCGGCTCCAGGCGTGCACCTCCAAACAGATGGCTTGCGTTTCTGCGTAAGTATTACCGCCCCACGCTAAGAAACTGGGATTATTCTCTGCACAGGTTGTTCGTAAAAAATCTTTACTGGAGGAAAGATAAGGCAAGCCTGCTGCTGATTCGTTGGCGAGGCGCTAGGCGAAGGAAATCTGGTTTCAATGTGCAGCATGCGAATTGCGAGTGTATACCCGAAGTTCACCAGCACAAACTGGTACTTTCCATAAAGCGGGATCCGCTTGCATACCATGTGTCCTGCTACTGCTTCCGGGGTGGACGCGTATTTTGGTGGAGAAAACGGTACTGGGAACAACAATACCAACGAGCGGTGTCCAAGAGAGAAGTATGCAGGATCAATTCCAGGCAAGAGGGCGTTCCTGACTTCGGTGAATTCGTAAGGTTTTTCAACGAAAAGTTCCCTCGCATGCATTTTTTCAGGCATAAGCGTTGCCGCCTGCCCTCGTCCATCGGGTTTATGAGTTACATTTATATCTGGTATTTTTTCAGGGAGCCTATGAAGGTGCTTTCCAAAACCGATGTGCAACTGGCCGAGTATTTTGAGAGTCAGCGTTACCGGCAGGACATGTACCGGGTGCACTTTCTTCGCACGGAGCATCTGAACGCCGACATGCACGATTTTCTTTTAAGCAGAGGTTTTGACCGGGAGGTGCTCAGGTTCATTCCAGCACAGGGAAAAGTCAACGTGAGCGTGGCAACGGACCCTGCAGCCTGGTTTACCTCGGAGCTCATCGACTACGTTAAGGAGAAGAACCGGATTTACTATCGATATTTCTGGTGTGACGGCAGCGCGGAATCGACGGGAGCGCTCGATGGTCGCGTCTGACCGACCTGTCCCGCGTTTACTTTGGTCATAGCGCCGATGTGGGTGAGTAAGGATTTTGTTTTTATCCATGTGCCCAAAACCGGCGGCAGTTTTGTTCGTTCTATTCTGTCAAAAGAAAGCCTGCCTTTGCTCCGTATAAGACATTACCATGGCGGTTTATTGAGCAAGTGGCTGCTAATAAAGGGTGGCGTTTTTTTTACGCAAGGTGCGGGCAAAAACCTGTACTACCGGAGGAAAAATAAATGGAGTTGGGTGCCGATTCGTTGGGTGGAGGCTGTGCGCAAAGTCCACCGCCGTTTAGTTTTTATGTGGTCTCCGAGAGGTCCGATGATTCATGCGAATTGCGAGCGTATACCGGAAGCACACCAGCACAAACCGGTGCTTTCCATAAAGCGGGATCCGCTTGCATACCATGTGTCCTGCTACTGTTATGAGGATGGCACCGTGTTTGGGTGGAAACAAGGGTACTGGCACCAGCAGTATCAGCAAGCGGCGTCCAGGAAAGAGAAAAACAGGATCAATTCCAGGCAGGAGGAGGTTCCTGACTTCGGTGAATTCGTAAGGTTTTTCAACGAAGAGTCGCCCCGCATGCATTTTTTCAGGCATGAGCACTGCCGCCTGCCCTCGTCCATCGGGTTTATGAGTTACATTTATATCTGGTATTTTTTCAGGGAGCCTATGAAGGTGCTTTCCAAAACCGATGCACAACTGGCCGAGTATTTTAAGAGTCAGCGTTACCGGCAGGACATGTACCGGGTGCACTTTCTTCGCACGGAGCATCTGAACGCCGACATGCACGATTTTCTTTTGAGCGGAGGTTTTGACCGGGAGGTGCTCAGGTCCATTCCAGCGCTGGAAAAAACTAACGTGAGCGTTAAAAAGGATCCCGAGACTTGGTTCACCCCGGGGCTCATCGACTATATCGAAGAGAAGAACTGGATTTACTATCGGTATTTCTGGCGTGACGACAGCGCGGAATCGACGGGAGCGCTAGATGGTCGCGTCTGACCGGCCTGTCCCGCGTTTACTTTGGTCATAGCGCCGATGTGGGTGAGTAAGGATTTTATTTTTATCCATGTGCCCAAAACCGGCGGCAATTTTGTTCGCGCCGTTCTCGTTCTGTTAGAAAAAAGCCTGCATTTGCCCCGTATCCGCCCTGCTTCTGGCAAGTGGCGTGTTTTTCTAAGTGGGTGGTACTGGCGTACCGTGCTGGAAATGTGGCATGCCACGCCGACAGGCTGGCGTGTTTCTCTGCACAGGTCGTTGGCAAAAAGCCTGTACCGGAGAAAAGGCAAAGCGAGCCTGCTACTGATTCGTTGGTTGTGGACCTTGCGTAGGACGTTCGATCGTCTGTATCCGCAACGGTGGTCTCCGAGGGATCTGATGCTTCATGCGAACTGCGAGTGTATACCGGAAGCGCACCAGCACAAACCGGTGCTTTCCATAAAGCGGGATCCGCTTGCATACCATGTGTCCTGCTACTGTTATCGGGATGGCGCCGTGTTTTGGTGGAGAAAACGGTATTGGCACCAACAGTATCAGCAAGCGGCGTCCAGGAAAGAGGAAGACAGGATCAATTCCAGGCAGGAGGAGATTCCTGACTTCGGTGAATTCGTAAGGTTTTTCAACGAAGAGTTGCCCCGCATGCATTTTTTCAGGCATAAGCGCTGCCGTCTGCCCTCGTCCATCGGGTTTATGAGTTACATTTATATCTGGTATTTTTTCAGGGAGCCTATGAAGGTGCTTTCCAAAACCGATGTGCAACTGGCCGAGTATTTTGAGAGTCAGCGTTACCGGCAGGACATGTGCCGGGTACACTTTCTTCGCACGGGGCATCTGAATGCCGATCTGCACGATTTTCTTTTGAGCGGAGGTTTTGACCGGGAGGTGCTCAGGTTCATTCCAGCGCAGGAAAAAGCTAACGTGAGCGTTAAAAAGGATCCCGAGACTTGGTTCACCCCGGGGCTCATCGACTATATCGAAGAGAAGAACTGGATTTACTATCGGTATTTCTGGCGTGACGACAGCGCGGGATCGACGGAGACGCTAGATGGTCGCGTCTGACCGGCCTGTCCCGCGTTTACTTTGGTCATAGCGCCGATGTGGGTGAGTAAGGATTTTGTTTTTATCCATGTGCCCAAAACCGGCGGCAATTTTGTTCGCGCCGTTCTGTCAGAAAAAAGCCTGCATTTGCCCCGTATCCGCCCCTCGCGTCCTGTTTCTGGCAAGTGGCGTGTTTCTCTGCACAGGTCGTTGGCAAAAAGCCTGTACCGGAGAAAAGGCAAAGCGAGCCTGATACTGATCCCGTGTTGCGCGGGTGTGCCAGAACCTGGAGGAGGTGCGCGCGCGAGCCTGCGCTACCGCGATCACGCGCCCGAGGGATGTTCGGCATGGCTGCCGGTGTGCACCGCCAGTCGGGCGCAGGTTTCTTCCCCGCGCCAGGGGGCTCCCTTAGTCCGCTGCGAGTCGGTGGGCGACTTCAGCGACGCGGCGCCCCAGCGCACGGCACAACGCTGTTTCGTCCTGGGTAAGCGGCAGTGTACTGTCCTTGCCTGCGACGTGGCTCGCGCCGTAAGGCGTGCCGCCGCTGCGCGTGGTGATGAGTTGTGACTCGCTGAAGGGAATGCCGCAGATCAGCATGCCGTGGTGCAGCAGAGGCATCATCATCGTGATCAAGGTGGTTTCCTGTCCGCCGTGTGCGCTGGCCGAGGAAGTGAAGACACCGGCCGGCTTGCCGACGAGCGTACCGCTCATCCATTGCCCGCCGGTTTGGTCCAGGAAATGCTTGAGTGGAGCGGCCATGTTGCCGAAACGGGTGGGGCTGCCGAGCAGCAACCCAGCGCACCGATCGAGATCGTCGAGCGTCGCTTCGGGCGCGGTATCGGCGGACACGGCGCTATCCGTGCCCGGCGTGGTGATCGCTGGCGTGACGCGCAACCTGGCCTCGGTATCGGCAACGCTTTCGACGCCCCGTGCAACCGCGCGCGCCATTTGCCCGACTGCGCCATAACGCGTGTAATACAGGATCAGTATCGGTAGCGGAGACATCGCAGGTGGTACCAGGCAGGTTCTGGGGCATCTCCCTGAATAATACATCCACACGCGCTCGCGACAAGCCCCTGGTTGAGAAAGGCTCCATCTTCTCTTGACGCCTACCCGGTTGCATTGCACTATGACAGCAACAATAATCCGCAGGGGAATGGTTCCTTGCGGGACGGTTTTCTGCACGTGACAGGAGGAATCTGAAACATGGAACTGACAGTCCAGCAATTTGAACAGTTTGACAACCGCCTTGAGCAATTTGACAATCGCCTGCAGGCTGTTGAACAAGGGCAACGAGACCTCGAGCAAGGGCAACGAGACCTTGAGCGCGAGGTCGCTGGCGTCAAGCAGGATCTCTCGCGTGAGATCGTTGCTTCCCAGGCCCGGATCATCCAGTGGGTGGTCGTTCTGTTCCTGGGCTCGACGGTGGTCGTCGCGACGCTCTCCGGCGTCTATATCTCGGTGCTGCTCGCGCGATAACACTTGCGGCCGGAGGCCGCGCCTATTAGTTGACATGACGCCCCGCATCCGCGGGACGTTGTTTATTTGGTCCAAGACGGATCCGACCAACGGCACCAAAATTCGGATAAGCGGTCGGAACCTGGACTTTCAGCCTGGCCACGTGGGCGTGGATCAAGGTTTGTCCGTTGATAGCCATGCCGCCGCGGCTACAAGCCTTGGTGTCGCTCGGCTACAAGGCTGCCGATGCGCGCAGGGTGATCCGGCAGGCGGCAAAATCGGATGACTCGGTGGAAGACATGATCAAAGCCGCGCTGAAAGACAGTCTGTAACATCCGATATGGCCACAAGCGATGGATTTTGACGAGCCAGGCAATGACTGAATCCAACTCTCTGCTGAACGCACGCCGCACCCAGGGCGAAATCGGTGCGGACATGCGCGTTCGCCCCGAGCAACTGGATCAATATATCGGCCAGGAGACGGTGTGCGAGCAGATGCGCGTGTTCATCGAAGCAGCGCGCGGGCGCCAGGTGACCGCGCTCACCTGGCGTTATTTCAATCTTGACCCACCGGACGACCACGCTGCGCCGTCTCCGCCGAGCCTCTTCTGAAACCGGGTCACCCAGGCGATCTTGCGCCCGGCAGGCACGGGATGTATGAGTTCAGAAACAAATGGGAGGCGATGATGGGAACCAATGCCCAACAGAAACCGGACGCGCCAACATTCTGGAACAATCACGGATTAAATGCCACCCGGGATGCTTTCAAGGTCGGCCGCTCGACGCTGTACCGCTGGCGCAAAGCTCACCACGAAAGTGGGTTGAGTAGGCTGCATGATCGTAGCAGAGCTCCGCACCAGCGCCGCCGGCGCAACTGGCCACCGGCGCTGTGCGCTGAAATACGCCGGCTACGCAACGTTTTTCCGAACCTGGGCAAGGACAAGCTGCACGTACTGTTGCGCCCCTGGTGCGAACGTCACGAGCTGGCCTGCCCCAGTGTGAGCACCATCGAGCGCTTGATCGGCGATACACCGGACAAGATGCGTCTTGTGCCGACGCGCTTGACGCCGAAAGGCAAGGCCAAATCATTGCGCCGCCAACGTTTCAAGCAACGGCTGGGCAAAGGCTTCTGCGCGGATTACCCAGGTCACTGCGTCGCATTCGACACAGTAGTGCGCTTCATCGGGCGCACCCGCCGCTACCTGCTCACGGCCACCGACCACGCCAGCCGCTTTGCGCTGGCGATCGCGGTTTCCCGTTACGACAGCCAGCACGCCGCACGCTTCGCGGCATTGGTCAAAACCCTGTTTCCGGGGCGCATCGAGCAGATACTCACGGACAATGGTAGCGAGTTCCAGGGCGCCTTTGCCGACTATGCCCGAGCGCAGGGATGGCGCCACTGCCATACCTACCCGAGAAGCCCGAAAATGAACGCTTTCAACGAGCGTTTCAACCGCACTGTGCAGGAAGACTTTGTTGATTATGAAGAAGACCTTCTGGCCGAGGATCTACGGGCGTTCAACCAGCATCTGCTGGACTACCTCGACTGCTATAATGGCCAACGACCACACCGAGGAATCGACAACCGCACACCCTGTCAAATGCTTGCTCAACACTGGCCTCATTTGTCCCAATATGTGGTGGACCCATACAGGTGCTTGCCATAGGCTACCCAAAATGGATAGAATCTTAGCTCTGCCAACCGAGGAATGAAAAATCTGTGTCCTTGACTTGAACCGTTTTATAATTCGATGAGCCAAACCCAGGACCATCGAGCAACGGAAAGCAATGCGCTGAAAAACATGCTGGTTGCAACAGTCTTTAAAGCACCGGGGCCTGCGGATAGTTCCCTTGTAGCCGGCGCGCAGGATTTGATTTATCAAGGGACAGGATTGCAGAGGCTTGAGAAGCAGCGGCTTCCCAAAAATCCATGCATATGGAATCGATGAGTGTTCCAAAGCACGCCAAGTATCTGGTAGTGGGCGCGGGGGTGCATGGGCTCAGTACCGCCTATCATCTTGCGACACAGTTCAAGGCTCGCGGTACCGGAAGCGGACGGGATATCCTCGTGCTGGATAAAAACGACATTGGGGCAGGTGCTTCAGGGATTGCGTGTGGCGTGATTCGCAACAACTATTTCCAGCCAGCCATGCGGGAGCTCATGCAACACAGCGTGGAAGTGTGGGAAAGCGACCTGGAGGCTTTTCACTATCACCCCGTAGGCTATATTCAGGCGGCCCCCGAAGCGATGCGCGCAGACACCGCCAGCATTTCCAGACAACAAAATGAAATTGGATATGAATCCGTATACATCGAAGGCGAAAAGGAATGCGGTAAATACATGCGAAATATTTTCAGCGACTGGCAGGCCAAAAACATTTCCGTGGTCCTGCATGAAAAACGCGGCGGTTATGCGAATAACCTGCCTAGCATGAAAGGCCTTGCCGCAAAAGCCGAGCACGAAGGCGTGCGTATTTTGCCGAACACCCAGGTGACGGGGTTTCGAAGGCATTCCGCAAGCGACGCAATCGAAGGGGTAGAGACGGACCAAGGCACCATTTCATGCGAGTATGTGATTATCGCTGCAGGGCCATGGATAAAAACTATCTGGGAAATGCTTGAATTACCTAAGAATATTACAGTCAAGAGCTTAAACGGCACAACCCGTAACAACATGCCGATGTGGGTGTTCTGGTCGTTGCAGGAAGGCACATTGGGTGTCGATCCCGCCATGCAAAAAATGAATAACGGTGATTTTCCGCCCGTTATACACGTGGATACGGACGCGCCACTGTATTCAGATCGCAACGGCAAGTTGATCACAAACAAGCTATGGGGCATTTACTACAAGCCTGATTTCAATTTTGGCGGCGTACAGGGAGGAACCGTACCTTTCAAAATAGATACGAACCCTGATGAAGTGAACGTGGACCCATACGGGCCTGATTCGCCTGACTATATCGTTGATGAAAGCTTCGCGGAGATGTGGGTTTCAGCCTTGGCGCATTGTCAAAAAAGATTTGAAGGCACGCTTCCAAGTTATAAAAATGAGGCTTCCGGTGGGATTGGCGCGTTCACGCCGGACAGTTTTCCCGTCTTCGATGTTTTTTGTGACAACTGCTACATCATTGCCGACTCCAATCACGGGTACAAAATGATTGGCGTCGGGAAACTGGTTGCCGAGGAAATTGTCGGCGAGCGGCAAAAATTGCTCGAGCCATTCAGATTTTCCCGCTATGCGGAAGGGAAACTGCACCCGGTATCGAACAGCCCCTACCCGTGGAGCTAGGAAGTCTAGAAACAATAAAGCACGCAAATCTCAAGGAGCGAAACAAATGACTACAGATCTGGAAAGACATGTCAATGCAGAGGGACGTAGCGAACTGGTCAAGCAGGTTCGCGGCATGATCGAGGCCCTGGGGGTCAGATACGTATACTTTCAGTTCGTATCAGTCACCGGTCGTATCGTGGGCAAGGGCATCCCTGCGGATCATTGGGAACGTCTTGCGGAGAGAGGGTTCCAGCTCGTCTATGGCTCAACGGCCAACCTGTACACCGACCGCCACGGCCACTATATCGGGTATGGCCCGGAAGCATCCGAACTGGTGGGGATTCCCGACCCGGAGACCTTCTGCCAGTTGCCGTGGGATAAGCGTCTTGCGCGCGTGTTTTGCACCTGTTTTCGCAACCGCGAAGAAAAAGAAAACCCTGGAGCACACCTGAGCTCGGACTGCCGCGGCAACCTGCGCATCATCCATGGCGAATTCAAGGCCAGGCACGATGGACTGCACATGCGCATGGGTACCGAGCCTGAGATGATGTGGCTGAAGAAAGACGAAAGTGGAAATCTCGATGGCGGAGTTACCAAGCCGAACTGCTATCACATTGACCAGTTCGAGGAGTTGCGTCCAGCTTTCATGAAGGTAATCGAGTATGCCGAGCAAATGGGTTACGACATGATTCAAGGTGACCACGAGGATGCGCCCGGTCAGCTTGAATTGAACTGGATGTTCGATGACGTGCTGCGCAACGCGGATCGCCTGACCACCTACAGGCAGATCTGCGCGCAAGTCGCACGCGAACAAAATCTGGTGGCCTGCTTCATGACAAAGCCGTTCATGGGAGTTTCCGCATCGGGATGCCATCACAACATGTCTTTGTGGAGAGGAGGAAGGTCCGTGGTGAATGATATGCACCAGGATCCTATGGGAGGTATGGAGGATGTGTTCAGTTACCTGCAGGATGGTGAAAACACCTTTATGCCCGTCCCCGAAATCGATGAACGCAAACCTGGACCAATCGGACTTCGGTGCATTGGCGGCGTGAGGGAGCATTTACGGGCGCTGACAGCCATTGGTTCCTGCACCGTGAATTCTTACCGGCGGCTGTGGGATACTGGTTTCTGGGCGCCTGTTTTCGCAGACTGGGGGTTCCAGAACCGCACTTGCGGTTTGCGCGTTTCCGCTCCGGGGCGGTTCGAATATCGTTCCGTCGATTCCATGGTTAATCCATATTTAATGGGCGCCGCCTTGCTGAAAGCCTTTGACGATGGCATTATCAGGAACATAGACCCTGGCGAGCCCGAAGAGCGCAATATCTATGAGGCTATAAAAGAAGGGAAGGGCGTGAAAAAGTTGCCAATGTCCCTGGGTGAAGCCTTGGAGGCGCTGGAACAGGACGAAGTAATCAAGTCGGCCATGCCCGGTGAAATGTACAAGGTGTTTACTCACTACAAAAATGACGAGTGGGAACGATTCAACCACACGGTTACCAATTGGGACGTAGACACCTATTTGGATTATCTGCCGTAAGGTATAACAGGAGGATCAGTTTAATGTGTGGAATTGCCGGAGTGATACATAGAGGCTCGCCTGCCAACATTGGGCAGAAGATGACCTCCATGTTGCATGCCTTAAAACACCGCGGCCCTGACTCGGCGGGTTTTGCGCTGTATGGAAACGGCGAGCAGAAAAGCAGGAACATCATGCGCTTCAAGGCTGCGGAGCGCGATGAACTGAAATCCGGTTTCAATATCCATCATCTGATCGAAGAACGCAAGACCGCAGTCGAAACACGCCTGCGGGAACTTGGTGCCGAGATTAGATCGATGGATCAGGCAACCGAGTACGCCTACCGGTGCGTGTTCGGTTACGAAGGCGACATGCGCAAGCTGGCCGATTACATTGAAGATGTCGAAGGGATTGAAATTCTTTCACTCGGCAATTCACTCGAGCTTATCAAGGATCTGGGCAATGCCCGGGAAGTGGCGTCAGAATACAACCTGGATTCGTTTCAAGGCACTCACGCGATCGGGCATACGCGGATGGCTACGGAATCGGATGTTGATATTCGCTCGGCGCATCCGTATTGGGCCTATCCATATAACGATATTGCAGTCGTACACAACGGCCAACTGACCAACTACTGGAATTCACGGCGCGCGCTGGAGCACAAGGGGCATCGCTTCAAGTCGAACTGCGACTCCGAGTTAATCGCCGTTTACATTGCGGACAAACTCGAGGATGGCACCTCTCTGAAGGATACTATGCACAATTCCGTGGAAGAGTTCGATGGCGTTTTCACCTACCTGGTGGCAACGCACGATTCCCTGGGGATGGCCAAAGACACCATGGCCGCAAAGCCCTTGGTACTGTATGAGAGCGATGATTATATTGCGATGGCATCCGAGGAAGTGGCCATTCGCAGTATTTTCCCGCACGAGATCGACACGACGGACCCCTACGAGGGCGAGGTGCGCGTATGGCACAGCTAAAACAGTCCTCCCATGAAATGGGCATGCACACCGAGCAGCTTGCCGGACGCAGTCGACGGATATTTTTCTCTCCCACGGAAGAAGAAAACTTTACGAATCCAACTGCCTGCGAGGTGGATTTTGACCGAAAAACCGAGTTTGATGTTGCCAACATGGAGATCTCTGCCATCAATATCAAGATCAGGGAACTTATGCAGGAGGGATACGGCACGATCACGGTCAAAAATCCTGGCGCAAAACACTCTCTTGCCGTGGGAATTCTCAACCGCCTGAACTTGGTTTTCGAGGGCAGCCTCGGTTATTTCGGGTGCGGGCTGATCGATGGCCCCAACGTACATGTCAAAGGTCGTGTCGGATGGTCCTGCGCGGAGAACATGATGTCGGGAACGGTCGTGATTGAAAAAAACGCGGGCTCGACCTTTGGAGCCGCGCTCCGAGGCGGAGACCTGGTATGCAGAGGCGATGTTGGTAG
Source organism: Candidatus Oxydemutatoraceae bacterium (assembly GCA_965226235.1). Lineage (GTDB taxonomy): Bacteria > Pseudomonadota > Gammaproteobacteria > Poriferisulfidales > Oxydemutatoraceae > CAYFZO01. Next base: position 1,603,870 of record OZ245335.1, read on the forward strand.
CCGCACGGGGATCAACCAGAAAGGTGGCACTATCATCGTGGGTGGAAACGTTGGTATGAACACGGGATTCATGATGCAACGCGGTCGCATGATATTGCTTGGCGACTCAGGCCCCAACCTGGGCGACTCGATGTACGACGGCATGATTTTCATCGCCGGAACAATCCAGAGCCTTGGTATCGACGCGGTGGAAGGGGAATTAACGGAAACCGACAAGCAATGGCTCACCAACAAGCTTTCGATCTACGGCATGGAAGTGCCACGTAGCGTGGAAAATCTCACCAAGATCGTATCCGGGAAACAGCTCTGGAATTATGATAATCTCGAGCCAACCGAGAAAAAGCTGATCCTTTAATTGAATACACGAAGAGGTTCCCATGGCTACACCAGATAAACAGATCGAGCTTCCAAAAGTACTGGCCGAGACAGAACCCGAGCTCGAGAGGAACCATCATAACTTGGGATCGAGCTTTATGTTTACGCCGGATGTCATTAATGACATTCACATTAAAGCCGAGCTTGGACGTTATCGCATGCGCGGATTTTCGCTGTTCAAGAAAATTCCGACATGGGATGATCTGACATTCCTGCCGGGCACGCTTACCCGGTTCGTGATTGAGGGCTACCGGGAAAAATGCCTGACCAAAACAGTCATCGGACCGCGCGCCAAACGGCCACTGGAGCTGGATATCCCGGTTTATATCACCGGCATGAGCTTCGGCGCGCTTAGCTACGAGGCGAAAACGGCGCTGGCGCGTGGCGCGACCATGGCAGGCTCGGCAACCTGTTCAGGCGAAGGCGGCATGATTCCAGACGAGCGCAGATATTCAGAGAAATGGTACTATCAGTGCATTCAATCGCGTTACGGATTCAATCCGCATCATCTGCGACTGGCCGACGCAGTAGAGTTCTTTATCGGCCAAGGATGCAAGGTTGGTATGGGAGGTCACCTGATGGGGCAAAAGGTGACCGATCAGGTCGCCGAGATGCGTTCATTGCCGGCGGGCATTGATCAGCGTTCCCCGGCCCGGCATCCGGACTGGCTCGGCCCGGATGATCTGGCATTGAAAATTCAGGAAATTCGAGAGGCCACCAACTGGGAAATACCGATCCAGTTGAAACTGGGGGCCGCGCGTGTCTATGATGACGTGCGCATGGCCGTTAAAACAGACCCGGACTCCATCTATATAGACGGGATGGAAGGTGGTACCGGTGCCGGCCCGCACCTGGCGACGGAAGATACGGGAGTTCCCGGGATTGCCGCAATCCGTCAGGCACGGAAGGCAATTGATGATTTGGGCAAAACCGGGGAAATCTCACTGGTATACGCCGGAGGCATTCGTAACGGCAGCGATGTCGCAAAAGCGCTGGCTCTGGGCGCGGACGCCATTGCGATCGGACACGCTTCCCTGATCGCGCTGAACTGCAACAAGGATATTCCGGAAGCAGACTTCCCCCGCGAAGTGGGTGTGCGCCCCGGGCATTGCTATCACTGCCACACAGGCCGCTGCCCGGTAGGCGTCGCAACTCAGGACCCCGAACTGCGTAAGCGACTGAATCCCGACGAAGCAGCCGAGCGCGTGTATAACTTCCTGCACACCCTGACGATTGAAGCTCAGTTGTTTGCACGGGCCTGTGCGAAGACAAACATACATTCGCTGGAACCCGAAGACCTGGCCGCCCTGACGATGGAAGCTTCCGCAATGGCACAGGTGCCCCTGGCAGGAACACAGCACACCGTTGGGCGCCCGGACATGACGAGATACTGAAACAAACGGATTAAGGAGAAAAGATGAGCAAACAAAACGATATCGACCATTTCCTGAAAGCCGATGGCTTAGACAGTGAACGCGAGAAAATGATCGGGCAGCATATCGGCTACCGGTATGATTCCAACCTTGTTCCGGATTTGAGTCGCGTCACACCGTTCCTTGAAAAATACATGAAGGTCATGGGCTGGAAAGACCTGAACTGGCTCGAAGACACCCACATGGGTTATGAAGATCAGTATCCGGCGGTTTTTGATCGCAACATCAATGGCTGGGTCAAGATTCCGGAAAATATCGTGCTGCCCGATAACCAGCAAGACCGCGACATGCTCGCACGAGAGTTATTGGTCAAGTTCCAGATGTCTTCCAGTCACCCGCTGGTCGATTTGAGGAAAGCGTACGCCAAGTTTTAGGTGCATGCGAGATGGTCCGGAAAGTTTGCATTGAAGATTCATCACATGCTTTGCCCCACCGGAACAAGGGGGCAGTGTTTTCCAATCTGGAATGCTTTCGCGACAACCAGCGGAGGGAAGCGCGAAGCACCAGGGAGAAGGAGAAACCAATGGCCTCATGGCCCACAACAAGAACCCGCAACACAATAGGAAATCAACAATGATCGATCAACTAAACTCGCTGACTGTCGTCTTTACCGAATTCTACTACTGGATAACGGTGGTATTCATGTTTTTAATCCACGTGGGATTCTGCATGTATGAGGTGGGCGCTTCGAGACATAAGAACCATTTGCACACCTTGATGAAAAACATCATGATTATCCCCTTGGTCACGATCACGTTCTTTTTCTTTGGCTGGTGGATTTATTTTGCGTTCCCGTACGGACCAGGAATCATGGGGGGCATTCAAAGTGCGGCACATGCTACTCCTTGGAGCGAGCTAATGGGCCCACACATGGGTGGTCCTCCCGCACAGGAAGCACTGAGCGCCGGCGACACCGCATACTGGGCACACCTGAACGGCGTTTTCTGGGCTGCGTTCCTGCTATTCTCCTGGACCGCAGCATCCATTGTATCCGGCTCTGTAATCGAGCGAATAAAATCAAGTGGATTCTGGATCCTGGCGGTGCTGATAGGCTCCTTTCTGTGGATTGTCGACGCAGCCTGGGGCTGGCACTGGGACGGGTGGATGGTACACAAGCTGGGCTACCATGATGCCTATGCGTCTGGCGTAATTCATGCCATCGCGGGCGGCTTCGCCCTGGGCGTGCTACTGATCCTGGGTCCCCGGATAGGAAAATTTCGCAAGGACGGGTCTGCGCGCAAGATCCTTCCGCACAACCCGTGGCTGGTGTGCATAGGGATCTTTTTGATCTACACGGGCTTCTGGGGATTTTACGCAGCGTGTAACGTGCCGATCATTGATTTCTTTGGCAGTGACATGCTGGATGTGGAAGACAAAACCCTGTTTACCGCAACCAACATCTATCTGGGGCCGACCACACTGTCTGCGATCACCGTTAACTTCCTGATCTCCCTGTCAGGCGGCCTGCTGGCTGGATACGTTGTTTCCAAGGGCGATCCATTCTGGACATTTTCCGGAGGGCTTGCGGGGCTCATTGCAGCTTCAGCTGGAAACGACCTGTATCATCCCCTCCAGGCATTTATCATCTCCATTGTCGGCGTGTTCATTGCGTACAACATGCACCATTGGGTAGAACGCACCTTCAAGGTCGACGACGCAGTGGGCGCCGTCGCGGTTCACGGATATGCCGGGTTCTTCGGTGTGGTGATATGCGGATTCGTGCTGTGGGGTTACCCGGCTTCCCCTTTTGAAGGATACGCGACCATTACACCCTGGGGGCAATTCGCAGGCGCGCTCATCATGTTCTTCGTGCTGGGATTTTTTCCTGGTCTGGTCGCAGCTAAAATCCTGGATAGAGTAGGGTTGTTGCGTGTTCCCAGGGAAGTCGAGTTGAGCGGCCTTGATATCACTGCAAGCGTAGAAGCCGAAGAGGCTGAGGCGGACCTCGAGAACGCGCTGGAGGCAAAAACATAGTGTTGCAACGGCGATACAGACAGTTAAAATCACTAATAGGAACAAGCATATGTCAACACACGTAGAAAGCTTTGCAAACCTAGATCAAATAGGCCGCATCTATCCAATGGGAGGCAGTGAAGGTCTACTGGTTGTAATCGGTGTCGCGATCTGGATTATCTGGCATATCTGGCAGACCCGCATCGAAAACAACGAACATCGAAAAAGCATCGAAAATGCCAAAAACTGGCTTCCGGTGCGGGAGAAGTCGGCCTTGAAGAGAGACTGAACCGAAACAGAAAAAGCTTCGTGCCGAAGCAAAAGCGATTACCGGGGCTCAGGCCACCACGGTAACCGGTAGAGGCTGGGGGAGGGCAACCTCCCATGTGAAGCAATTACGTGAACCGGGACCGGGTACGCGAAAGCGAAGAAGCTACCGGCAGAAAGCCCGTTTAGTCAAGCCACGCTGAAAGAGGTAGCACCGGGAGAGCAGGGTAGCGGATATATTGATGCGCCGTACCCACCCCGGCTGTATAGGATCCGCATCTCACACCCCCAGAGGGAAACATCTCCTCGTGGATTCCGTGCCCCACAGCCTTCAAGGCTTCCATTGCTTGTTCTTGTCAATCAGGCGGGTATCGGTATTGCACACGATGGGCAACTGTATGAGTTCAGAAACATATGGGACAACTGGGCTGATCTGAAAAGGAAGCCGACATGCTGATGCAGCACATCGGCTTGCGCGTCCGAGGTTTCTATAAAATCGCCCGTTTATCTGACAAATGGGAGGCGATGATGGGAACCAATTCCCAACAGAAACCGGAGGCGCCAACATTCCGGAACAATCACGGATTGAATGCCCCCACGGGATGCTTTCAAGGTCGGTCGCTCGACGCTGTATCGCTGGCGCAAAGCTCACCACGAAGGCGGGTTGAGTAGGCTGCATGCTCGCAGCAGAGCTCCGCACCAGCGCGCGCCCGCCGACGCAACTGGCCACCGGCGCTGTGTGCTGAAATACGCGAGTGTGCGAAATACGCCGGCTACGTAACGTTTTTCCGAACCTGGGCAAGGATAAGCTGTAGGTGCTGTTGGTGCATTGGTGTGCGCGCCAGGGGCTTGGCCTGTCTCGGTGCGAGCACCATCCGGGCGCTTAATCGCAGATACACCGGACAAGATGCGTCTTGTGCCGACGAGTTTGACGCCGAAAGGCAAGGCCAAACCGTTGTGCAGCCAACGTTTCAAACAACGGCTGGGCAAAGGCTTCTGCGCGGATTAGCCAGGTCACTGCGTCGCATTCGACACGGTAGTGCGCTTTATCGGGCGCACCCGCCGCTATCTGCTCACGGCCACCGACCACGCCAGCCGCTTTGCCTTGGCGATCGCGGTGCAACGCCATGACAGCCAGCATGCCGCACGCTTCACGGCGTTGGTCAAAACTCTGTTTCCGGGGCGCATACCTCAGATACTTACCGATAACGGCAACGAGTTTCAGGGGGCCTTCGCAGACTATGCCTGGGCGCAGGGCATATCGCCACTGCCACACCTACCTGAGAAACCCGAAAATGAACGCTTTTAACGAGCAGTTTTAACTGCACTGTGCAGGAAGACTTTGTGGATATATGAAGAAGACCTTCTGGCCGAGGATCTACGGTCGTTCAACCAAGCACCTGCCGGGCTACCTCACCAAGGACTAAATAACCGAACACCCTGCCAGATGCTTGCTCAATGAATCCAGGTAAGAATTAATAATTCCATATCTTTCAAACAGCTGCAACGGCTACCTCGTTCGAATTAAATGATCGTGTCATGGACGCGCCATACAATAAGGTTTCAACCGAGCACGGACCTCTTCTGTTTGGTCGGGTCAAGGAAGGGAATCTCTGCGGTAGTGGCCGTGCACGATACGTTCTCGCCTTTGATTTCCAGCTTGATTCCAGCTTGGGCGAGGTCAGGGCGAAGTTGAGCCATTGCGAGTGATTTATTCAAAACGGGCGAAAACACCGGAGCCGTGATCACGCCGACTTTCTCTCCACCCTGCAAAACATCCGCATCAGCGTCCACTGCCTCGTCACAATCGGCAATGACACCAAATGTCCTGATTTTCTCTTTGCCTTTGGATTGCATCACGGCTTCCTTACCTCGATAGCTGGCCGCTTTCTTCTTGCTCACCGCGAATCCCAGTCCGACTTCCCAGGGCGTGTTGTCTTCCATCATGTCGTATGGGTAAAACAACAGGCCCGCTTCGACCCGAATAGCGTCGATGCAGTTAAATGAGCAAGGGATGATACCAACCGCCTTACCCTCTTCGAGAATGGCATCCCATATTGGGACGACATCGTCGGCCTTCGCAAAAATTTCATAGCCACGCTCGCCGGAGTAGCCCGTACGTGAAATCAGGCACTGACGACCGAACAAAACAGCGGGTATCTGATGAAAATACCTCAGGTTCGGTATGTCGGCAGTTGTGTGCTGGCTAAGAAACCTGACCGATTTGGGACCCTGTAGCGAGATATCATGCAGATCGTCATCGAAGATGATCGTGACTTCCTTGCCTTCTGCCGTTTTTTGCAACTGTTTCATACCCGTACCGCCTCCATGCACCATCATCACGTGATTGGGAGACATATGAAACATGATGCAATCATCGGTAATACGCCCCTCCGCATTCAGAATAATGGCGTATGTCGATCTGCCGGGGTACACGGCCGACATGTCACGCGTACACACGTGATCGACAACCGCAAGCGCGTCGCTCCCCACGATATGGACCTTTTTCAGACCCGAGACATCGAACAAACCCGCGGCGTTGCGTACAGCGAGGTGTTCACCCCGCACATCCTGGTCGTACTCCCACGGTACATCCATGCCGTTCCAATCGCCAAGCTCCGAGCCCAGCGCACAGTGGCGGGATTCCAATGCTGAATGTCTTGTAACTGCCATCTTGTTCCTCCTGGAAAATACTACGCATCTATGGATGGAGTGTTACCTGTTTTGCTGCTGAAAACAAATCCGAACGACTCTCTCGATCGATATCTGCTCATTACCGGAAAAGTTGCGAGCCTGATGTAATTCTAATCGATTAGCCGGGAAGTACCGCATTTTCCTCACAACGCTCCTCAACCGCACGTCATGAAACGAAGCCGCTCCAGGCGCAAAATAACCCGCCCCGGGAATCCGGGCGGGGAAAATCATAAAGAGCCGGGTGAAACAGTTAGCCAGGAAATTTCACCGATGGGGTAGAAAGAGGCTGCCTCTTATGGCATAACAGTTGTTTAAACAAGCAGTTAGGTCAACCGACCAAGGAGGCAACCTTGAAGGCACAGTGTACTTTCACCGCTGGGCAGACGATCCGTGACAGGTCGATTCGATGGCGGCCGGATCAGTTCGGACGGAGGTAGACGGGGGGAGTACCGTTGCGCGAGGTCGACAGGCGCATCGGCCTGACGGCACGGGCGATCGCGACACCAGATGCCCGGATACCGGCTACAGACACGTAATCAGCTGTGTTCAACGGGAAACTGCATCGCAATCATGAATCGGTGACGGATGCGGGTTAGAATCAAGCTTGGTTCAATCGGATGGCTGCACTGATATATGCCATGATCAAAGGTGTACTATTGGATTTAAGCGGAGTCCTGTATGTAGGAAGCCAGCTTCTACCAGGGGCTCTGGATGCGATGCAGCATCTGGGCAGAAACAATTTGCCGGTCCGCTTTATCACGAACACTACTCGCAGCACCCGCGGCGCAATCCTGGAAAAGCTTGCAAACATGGGTTTACACGTTGCCCAGGTCGAACTGTTCACTGCCGCCATAGCCGCGTGCAATTACATCAAGAGAAAAAATCTTTCCCCTTACCTGTTGCTGCATGCCAACCTCGTTCCGGAGTTTTCAGAGTTCGACCAGCAAAAATTCGACTCGGTGTTGCTGGGAGACGCCGGAACAGGCTTCACCTATGAAAAGTTGAACGAGGCGTTTCGCTTGCTGTTTGACGGGGCGCCCCTGTTTGCCATGGGAGATAATCTCTATTTCAAGGAGGAGGATGGCTTCAGCCTGGATGCAGGACCTTTCGTGCACGCGCTGGAAACGGCAAGTGGGGTCAAGGCGACCGTGCTCGGGAAACCCGCAAAAGAGTTCTTCCTGGAAGCCATCCGGGATTTCCGCTGTTCGCCTGGCGAGGTCGTGATGGTCGGGGATGACGTCGAGGCCGATATAAACGGTGCTTCCGCCGTCGGGCTTCAGGCAATCCTTGTCAAGACAGGAAAATATCGAAGCGGCGACGACCAGCGTGTTCGCGGTTCTGGTGTGCGTATAGCGGAACATATCGCTCAGGCTGTAGAATGGATTACCCGGTAAGGGTCGTGCCCAATCAGAAACTGGTTGCCGACTGATATAGCTTTATGGTTCTACGATGCTTTTATCCACCAGCCATTTCCCGCTTGGGGGCTAACCCGGTATCATCCGTGCGTCACTCCGGAGACCAGTTCGCCTTGCCACATCGAAAACCAGGAATGTCGAAGTCGGGGTTTATTACCCGATCTGTAATACGCCCAGCGGGGAATCGAGCGACCGAAAGCAATCCGGTAGCCTGTCAATAAGAGGAACTTTCCATGCCATGGAGTTTGTTAAAATACGGCTTCGCCGTCAGGTACCCGGCCCGCCGGGATATCCCTGCTCCACGCGATCTGAAAAAATCCTACGATGTCGTCATTATCGGAGCCGGAGGACACGGTCTGTCCACCGCCTATCATCTGGCGCGTTATCACGGTATCACGAATGTCGTCGTGCTGGATAAAGGGTATGTAGGCGGCGGCAACACCGCACGCAACACAACGGTGATTCGCTCGAACTATATCTCGCCCGAGGCGGTTGCGTTTTACAAGGCCTCCGTGGAGATGTTCAAAAATCTATCCAACGAGCTGGGATATAACCAGATGTACTCCCAGCGCGGCCAGCTGACCCTCGCTCACTCTGATGCCAGCGTACGCGCATTTACGCTACGTGCGGAAGTCAACAAACACTTGGGAGTCCGATCCGAGATGGTGGATCGAAGACAGATCCGTGAGATCGTGCCGTGCCTAAATATGGACAAAAACATGCGCTTCCCGATCCAGGCAGGCCTGTGGCACCGTGATGGCGGCACGTCGCGGCATGATGCCGTTGCCTGGGGATACGCGATGCGAGCGGCGCAAATGGGCGTCGAAATTCATCAACGGACCGAAGTCACCGGCATACAGGTTGACGCAGGCAGGGTCGTGGCAGTGCAAACAGATCGTGGCACCGTCAAGTGCAACCATGCCGTCCAGGCTGTTGCCGGCATGAGTTCGGTGGTTGCGAAAATGGCCGGGATCCGGTTGCCGATACGAAGCTATCCTTTGCAGGCGATGGTTACGCAGCCGGTCAAGTCCTTCCTTGATCCTCTGGTCAGTTCCGCGGGGCTGCATGTCTATGTCTCGCAGACAGCACGCGGGGAATTTGTCATCGGTGGGGGTTCGGATCCATACGAACTGTATTCGACACGCTCAACCCTGGACCTCAAGGAAACGCTCATTGCGCACACGCTTGAGTTGTTCCCGTTCATTGCCGAGTTGAAACTGCTGCGGCAATGGGCAGGCATTACAGATATGACTCCAGACTACAGTCCCATCATGGGTGCCAGCCCGGTGAAAAATTACTGGCTGGATGCCGGATGGGGCACCTGGGGGTTCAAGGCTACACCCATTTCAGGGAAATGCATGGCGGAGACGCTCGCGAACGAAAAAACAGCCCCGCTGATCCAGCCGTTTGGGCTCGACCGGTTCAAGACCTTCAAGCTGACCAACGAGGCGGGAGCTACCGCCGCAAGTCATTAGGGACACACGCATGAAAATAATGAACTGTCCACTGAATGGCCCGCGAAATATCTCGGAATTCATCTGCTTTGGCGAAGTTTCCAGGATGCCAGACCCTCAAAGCACCAATGACGACGAATGGGCGGATTTTATCTGGATGTCGAACAATACCGCGGGCGTGGTTCGGGAGTGGTGGTGCCATACCGTAACGGCGTACTGGTTCATTGCGGAACGCAACACAATCACAGACGAGATCCTGAGAACCTACCCCGCGAGCGATATCTTTAACGAACGGATTGATTTCTGAATTCTCTATAAGTATATTTATCAAATAATTGTAATGAAAACTTCTCTCAATCGGTTACCTTCTCCTGCAGGAATACTGGTCAATCACGAGAAGCCGGTAAGCTTCAGTTTTGAAGGTAGGCAATGTACAGGGCTGGCTGGAGACACCATCGCAAGTGCCTTGGCTGCAAACGACATCTGGCTGCTGTCGCGTTCATTCAAGTACCACCGCCCACGCGGGATACTGTCAATGGCAGGGCTCGAGGCAAATACCCTCGTGCAGGTCGAGCACGAGCCCAATGTAGCTGCCGACAGGCGAAAAATCACCCCGGGACTCGAGGTGACCGGTCAGAATTACGTCGGTAGCCTGGTCAACGACCGATCTGCAAAAATAGCCTTGGCAAGCCGATTTCTTCCGGTAGGATTTTACTACAAGGCATTTTTCCGTCCCCGGGGGGTGTGGCAGAATCTCTGGGAGCCCATCATCCGGAAACGTGCAGGACTTGGGCAAGTACATCTCGATTCCCCGCGCGATTACTACGACAAAAAATACCTGTTTTACGAAGTCGCAGTCATCGGCGGCGGGCCGGCCGGCATGAGTGCCGCTTTGAGCGCGGCCAACTCGGGCGCAGAAGTTCTTCTCATCGAGCAGGAAGCCGTGCTTGGTGGCTCACTCAATTACGGCCGGTTTGACGCGGAAGGCAAGCTGGCGCCTGAACTGCGCACTGAACTCGCCACCGCGGTCGAAAACCACCTCAACATCGAGGTCATGACAGACGCTGTCTGCAATGGATGGTTCGCCGATAACTGGCTGCCTGTTATCCGCGATCGTCGCATGTACAAGCTGCGCGCGAAGGAATTGATACTCGCCACGGGAAAAATGGAACAACCTGCAATTTTTCACAACAACGACCTTCCGGGCGTATTGCTGGGGACAGCTGCACAGCGATTGATTCGCCTGTACGGCGTCCGTCCGGGCAAACAGGCCGTAGTTCTCACAGCTGGCGACGATGGTTATGCAACGGCACTGGAGTTGCTGGAAAACGGCGTGCATGTCGCGGCTGTCGCTGATCTGCGCGAAACTTTTGACGCAACGCCCCTGTACGAGAAAGTGCGCGCCAGCGATATACCCGTCCACACGGCGTGCGCGGTCTACGAAGCGCTTCCGGACAAGCACACGTGCCACATACGTGCCGTGGAGTTACGCAGGATCAAGGGCAAGGGACAATGTGGCGACAGGGTGCAACAGTACGACTGCGACCTGCTTTGCGTATCTACGGGGTTCATGCCTGCCTTCCAGCTTGCGCTACAAGCCGGTGGCAAACTGTCATACGATGACGAGGCGTCCATGTTTTCGATTACAGGGTTGCCTGCCGGCGCACATCTGGCGGGTGCAATCAATGGAGAAAATCAGCTCGGTGCGATAACCGAGTCCGGCACGCGTGCCGGACAAACCGCATCTGAGAAACTGGGATTTACCGTGCCGGGCGATGCTCCTCCAAAGCGGATATTTCCCACTTCCTACACCAGCGCTAATCACCCCTGGCCTGTTTTTCCACACCCCCGGAACAAGGAGTTCATAGACCTGGATGAGGATTTGCAATACCAGGATATCGTGCACGCGTGCCAGGACGGATATGCCGAACTCGAATTGGTGAAGCGCTATTCGACGGTCGGCATGGGGCCTTCACAGGGTCGCCACTCGGCGCTGGCTACCGCGCGCCTGGTTGCGGACATAACTCGGCGCAGCGTGTCGGAAATCGGTGTCACGACAGCCCGTCCTCCGCTTTGCGCGGAGAAACTGGCCGTGATCGCGGGACGCAGTTTCGAGCCTGAGCAACTGACCGCAATACACCATCGTCACCTGGCAGCGGGCGCACAGATGATGGTTGTCGGAACATGGTGGCGACCTGCCTACTACGGTCCTCCCGAGCACTGCGATCAGTGCATTCGTGAAGAAAACCTGCAAATTCGTAACAATGTCGGCGTAATCGATGTATCGACCCTGGGGGGACTGGAAATTTGGGGGCCGGACGCCGCAGAATTCATAAACCGCATATATACCTTTTCCTACTCTAAGCAAAAGACGGGCACATCCCGGTACCTGCTGATGACGAACTCCGCCGGGATGATCACCGATGACGGGATTGCGTGCAGGTTTGGCGATGAACATTTTTATGTCACCGCAACAACCGGCGGCGTGAATAACGTTCACCGAATGATGCTATGGTGGAACGCGCAATGGTGCCTCGACGTCGTTATAAACAATGTCACGGCGGCATACGCGGGCATAAACCTGGCAGGCCCCCAATCCCGGGCGGTCTTGCAACAGGTGTGCAGCGACACCGACCTCTCTCCCGAGGGATTTCCTTACCTGGCGGTACGTACCGGCGTCGTAGCCGGTATTCCGGCGCGCTTGCTCCGCGTGGGCTTTGTAGGAGAACTGGGCTATGAAATACATGTGCCGTCCTCACAGGGTGAGGCGTTGTGGGACACGTTGCTGGACGCAGGACAGGGATATGGAATCAAGCCGGTGGGTATCGGGGCACAGCGCCTGTTACGCCTGGAGAAAGGCCACCTGATTGTCGGTCAGGATACCGACGCCATGACGACCCCACAGGGAGCCTGCTTGGCGTGGGCAATATCCAGAAACAAACCATTTTTCGTGGGAAAGCGGTCTTTGCAGATCACCGAACGCCATCCGTCAAACCGCAAACTCGTGGGCTTTTCGACTGAAGCCGCAGAGCATGAAGCGCCGCAAGAGTCGAACCTGATACTCGACGGCGATTCCATTGCCGGACATATTACTTCGGTCGGATACTCCCCTACCTTGAAGAAAATTGTCGGAATGGGGTATGCCCGGGCTGACACCGAGCCAGGTATGTCGATATGTATCAAGCTGAAGAACGGCAACATTCATACTGCCCAGGTCGTGGAGCTGCCGTTTTACGATCCGGAAAACAACCGCCAGAAAATGTAGTCGAGTGCAAACCCCGTTACAACAAGTGCGTCCTGAGGATTTCAAGACGCGAAGCCCCCTCTACAGAACCCTATTGGCGGCCGGCGCGCGGTTTGGAAGCTATATGGACACCGCTTGTGCGATGGACTATGGCGGAAGCGAAGAGCAGGAAATATCCCAGGCTAGACAACTGGGCCTGGCTGATTTAACGCCGTTGCCAAGAACGGGGTTCAAAGGACGGGAAGCGATCCGATGGTTAAGGTCGCAAGGTTTGGAAATCGGCCAGCGTAGCAACCAGACCTACCTTCAGTCAAACGGCATGCTGGTTGTGCGAATTGCCGATTCTGAAATCATGATCCTGAACAGTTTGAGCAGTCGCGACAATCAATTGGCAAACCTGGAGAAGGAACACGCGCGCGGCCATTCTGCAGGGTGTTATTCCGTACCTCGCTTCGACACATCGGCTTGGTTGATGGTTACCGGCCAGTGTGCGAGTGAAATGTTCGCAAAAATCTGCGGTGTGGACTTGCGTGCGGGAAAATTTCCTCCGGAAGCCATCGCGCAGACCTCGATTGCACGCACGAACGGTATCGTCATTCGCAACGGCCTGGGTGAAGTGCCTGCTTTCCACCTGCTGTTCGATAGCGCATCAGCCGATTACATGTGGTCCTGCTTGACGGATGCCTGTAGAGAATTCAAAGGAGCGCCAGTCGGATATGCCGCGCTGTCGCGGATTGTGGTGCCGCAAACTGTATGAGTCCAACACATATGGGACAAATGAGGCCAGTGTTGAGCGAGCATTTGACAGGGTGTGCGGTTGCCGATTCCTCGGTGTGGTCGTTGGCCATTATAGCGGTCGAGGTGGTCCAGCAGATGCTGGTTGAACGCCCGTAGACCCTCGGCCAGAAGGTCTTCTTCATAATCAACAAAGTCTTCCTGCACAGTGCGGTTGAAACGCTCGTCGAAAGCTTCAACGCTCGGTTTAGAGGCAGGCAATTTGCATCAGCCAGCACTTGGTTCCAAGGTCTATACGAAGCCAGGCAACTGACCGAAGACTGGCTGGTACCGCCACTGCAACCAGATAAGATTGCATCGCTCGCTGAGTTACTTACGCTCCCAGCTCAAGCGGCTTGCCAAGATGTTTTTTTTCAGTCCAAGTGGACCGGACCGTTATCAACGGGGAAGATCAGTGTGTCAGACAACCGCGGGCCAGCTTGGGCCCGCGTATTGTCGTTCAAGCATTCTTCCTAAAAAGAGCGTGAAATGCTGAACACGATCCGTTCTTTCGTTGTCAGATGTCAGAAGGCCCATGATCATCATCGGTATCGTGGTAACGAAGATCCAAGTTGAACTCACCGGCGGCTTTGGTCAGACCGACTTCCCAGTGCGAATACGAATATCCGTCGGGCCCGGTCCGCCGGGGCTCGCCTTGTCACCCTCAACATCCTGATAGCCCACTGCAAAGTCAATCCCCATGTCGTTGGGTAAAGGCAACGCAAGCGAGCCTTTGACATAATAACCGTCACCGTCTTCCAGTGTGAAATCAGGCGAGTACGCTGCAAACAGGCTCACATAGGCAGACTGGATGGTGTAGCCGAGGGTTCCCCAGAATTCCCATTGATCAGTTTTCAACACCACCTTCACCGTCTTCATCCAACACCACCTCCACATCCACACCCGAGTCTTCTGCGCTGGGGAAGTTGAAATAGATGAGCATGAAATCGTAATCGAGTCCTCCGGCAGTGGAGTCTGCATACCCTATATAGTAATCAAGCTCTACCGAACTATTAGGCAACTCGATATTGGAAGCCCATACGCCGGCATACCAGGTGTTGTAGCCCCAATCAAAACTACCTTGAATAGCGGGGTCCTCGCTGGTAAACGATACGCCGCGGAAAACATAATCGCTCGTCAAGGTAAGCGTATTGCTGAAGTTCTCTTTTGCAAATGCACCTTCCGCAGAAGCGATTCCGGTGTAACTTAAAGACAGCAATAGAACGGCTATTGCAGCTGGTTTATAAGTTTGGTATTTCACTGTAGTCTCTCCCTTTCCATAGGTATGGAGTAGTTATTAGGAGCATAATCTTATGTACCGCTCATTAGCGCAATTCCACTCGCGGATTAACACTAAATAGGTAGAATCGACAAAAACCAACAAGTGGTTGGTGGAAAAAAGTGGCCAGCAGAGTCTGATACGGCCTGGGTTTGTTAGACACTTTCCTGATTCATTAAATATCGTTGTTCATAGACCGTTGGTGCAACGCGATCATTATGCGTATGTCGGCGCTTCGGGTTGTAGAACATCTCGATATAGTTAAACATAGATTGCCGTGCGTCTGCACGGCTTTTGTACTTTATTCTTCTGATCTTCTCTTTCTTCAGGTTGGCAAAGAAGCTCTCTGCCACTGCATTGTCATGACAGTTGCCACGACGACTCATACTGGCTTGTATATTCAGTGCCTTGAGTAACTTCTTACACCGACCGCTTGTATATTGTGAACCTTGATCTACCGGTACCCGCGTTACGGTTATCTGCTGCTGCACCGGTTACTGAGGAACGAAGGCTTGGTCGTCAACCGCAAGCGCACATACCGTGTGTACGTACAGTTGGGGCTGCAGGTGCGTACACAGCGGCGCAAAAAGCTACGGCGTCCGCGGGTGGCGATGCCGCTACCCACGCGAGTAAACGAGCGGTGGTCAGTGGATTTCGTGTCCGACCAATTAGCCAACGGTCGGCGGTTTCGTATTCTCAACCTGGTGGATGATTTTTCCAGGCAGTGCGTGGGGCAGATCGTCGACACCTCAATTTCCGGTGCTCGTTTGGCACGCTATCCGGATCAACCTGGCGAGCGTCAGCCATTGCCCAAAACCCTGGTGTGTGATAACGGGACGGAACTGACCAGCAAAGCGATGTTTTTCTGGAGTGCCCGGAGCGGCACGCTACTGCATTTCATTCAGCCTGGGAAACCCACGCAGAATGCTTTCGTGGAAAGTTTCAACGCCCGGCTTAGAGACAACTGCCTCAACCAGCACTGGTTCCGGAACCTACACGAAGCCAGGCAACTGATCGAGGACTGGCGCCGCCACTACAACCAGCAACGACCGCATAGCTCGCTGGGCTACGCCACCCCAGCCGAGTACGCAGCACGAGCAGCCTGATAAGATGTTTTTTTCTCATTTCAAGTGGACCTGTATCAGGGGGAAGATCACTTGCCAAACCCATGATTCAAGGCCAACACAGCAGCTTCGAGTCTTGAATGAACGTTGAGCTTTCTTAACAGATTTCTCACATGAACCTTTACGGTGCCATCCTTTATATCCAGTTTATGCGCAATGAATTTATTGCTCTTGCCGCCAGCAATTAATTCTAAAATCTCTGTTTCCCTCTGTGTAAGCGAGGCGTTTTGGTTATGACGGATAGAGCTTGCCAATTTTTCGGATAAATTCTGATCGAGCACCGTTTGGCCAGCCATTACACTTTGTAGTTTTGATTGCAATACTTCCGGTTCCATATCTTTTAACAAATAACCATCGGCTCCATTACGCAGAGCATTGACCAGATCTTCTTCTGCATCGGAAACGGTTAATACAACCACCTTCGAATTGATGCCGTGTTTCTTTAACTCGATTAATGTTCTGATGCCACTCATTCCATCCATATTCAGATCCAGTAAAATCAAATCGGGCTTATGTTTTAAAGCCAGCTCGATTCCCTCCTGCCCTGACTGGGCTTCACCGACAAGTTTAAATTCATCACCCATGCCGTCAATGAGCTGTGCAACACCTTTGCGAAAGAGTGGATGATCGTCAATGATCAAAACGGAATTTTCTGCCCGCATCGGAAATCTCACTTTAAACCTGGTGAATATTCTTTATGGTTTTTTGTTTGAAAAGTCACTGTTATTCGTGTTCCTCCAAGCTGACTGGTCTGCACACGAAATTTACCTCCCAGTTCATGTGCCCGCTGCTGCATGATAATCAATCCATGACGATGTGTTTTAGCCTGTATATTTTTCATGCCTACCCCATCGTCATCAACACTAATGCATATCAATCCATGATTTGAAATGCATAACGTCACTTCAGCACAACTGGCATGCGAATGTCTTACGACATTTGAAATTGCTTCGCGGATGATTTGCAAAACGTGAATTTCCTCATCAACAGCCAAATCCATGCGAGACAACCTGTTATCCAGGCTGACTGCTACATTGCTGCGATTTTCAAACTCCTCTACGGAATCTTCCAGCGCATGAGCAAGGTCACGACTTTTTAGCACCAATCTGGAAGTAGTAATCAATTCACGTAACTGGTTGTATGTAACATTGAGATTTGCTCGCAACTCTTCAACGATGCCATTGACTGCATTGATATTACTGTCACTGTTTAGTGGGTTAACTTTCAGTAGTGACTGCAGACGACTTACCTGTATTTTCAGATATGAAAGAGATTGGGCCAGGGAATCGTGCAGTTCTCTCGCTATTAAAGCTCTTTCTTCGTGCAGGGCAAGTCGCTTGCTCATATCCAGATATTGTGAGCTTGATAAAATCCCATTCAATGCACATTTTATGGATTCTATTTCCATTACAGAAATTCTGTTTGACACGGATCGGGGAATTTTCAAGACAAGTATTCCATAAGGATTCTGATTGCTGTCGCTCAAGCGGATAATTTTAATATCGTATAAACTGCTCGATGCTTGGCTATCTGCTTGGCTATATGAATGCAATGTGTCGTAATTCGCAGCGATTGAGATATGGCCTAAATGATCATTTAGCACATCCCGCTCCGATTCGTCGGTAATGGCTACAAGCTCATTTCCACCAGATTCCTTGGTGATGAAAATTGCGCTCGTAACGGCATGGGTTACGGATTCAATTTCTTTTAACAACGTCAGGAACGGGGCAACGGAACCGGGGGCTTCAACTATATCCCGTAGCACGGCATTGAGGAAATGAAGGTGTTTGTGTTCGCCGGGATATTCTAAAAATTCCGGACAGGGAACTTCCTGGCCGGCAGCGCGCTTTTTATTTTTCTTGGGCCAGAACAAGTTTGTTTTATGTGTAAAATTAAGAAACGCTTGGAAGAATGCAGTGCATTTTTGTAGCTACCCGATACTATCTAATTGCCGGCGCGTATCAATATTTGATGAGTGCCAGCAGCCTTTGCGGTGAGTAAAGGCCTTTGCATGGGACGCATGTTCCCGAAACGTGTTCCTTTACCCCGTATGGCCGAATCGCTCCATACTCGGGTCTCGTCACCGTGCAGCAAGTTCCCCGGAACCGGGCTGTCATGCGCATTCGCCGCCGTGACAATCATTGAGTTGTATCAGCCTGATTCGGCTGTCCACACCGATTTTTACTCTGACATTGCGCCTCTTTACTCGAAATGAGTGCGCAACTCTTCGCTGATTGAGAAAATATCTGCAATAACCCCGTAGCGTGCAATATTGAATATTGAAGCTTCGGCATCCGTATTGACTGCAATAATATTAGGTACATGTTTCATGCCCGCCATGTGCTGTACGGAACCGGAAATTCCCATCGCAATATAAATATTGCAACTGCTTACGGTCTTGCCTGACTGCCCTACCTGGCGGGATTTTGGTAGCCAGCCATTGTCCGCAATGGGGCGTGAGCAGCCAAGGGTGAAATCTATCAAGTCTGCCAGTTCCTGGAATTGTTCAACATTGTCTTCTTCGCTGATTCCACGCCCTATTGACAGAATGTGTTCCGCTTGGGTGATGTCTACATCGCCGCCGGATTCAGGTTCTATAAATTCCAAATGTCTGGTATGCATCTGTGTTTCAGGCAGAGCGAAGGAGTTTACTTTCGGACGTGCAGTCCCTTCGACAGGCTTGAAGACGTTAATACGGATGGTGACCAAAACTGTTTTTTTGCCGGGAAAGTCCACTTCCACATGCATTTTTTCGGCATATGCGGCACGAGTTGCTACCAGTTCATCTCCGTCGTAGTGGATGGCAAATACATCGCTGGCAAAACCAAAGCCGCCTTTTGCCGCTACCACCGGGGCGTATCCCCACGCATCCACACTATGCGGCATCAGGATGACCGCCGGCATACGCTCGCGTGCAAGTGCCAGTACTGCTGACTCATAAATATCCGGCTGAAAATTCTCGGTAGGTGTTTCAATGGTAATGACCTCATCCACACCGGTTACACTGACCGGTTCCACAAACCTGTCCGGGTCTTTACCCAGTATGACCACGGATAATTGCTGTTCATTTTGAGACTTGAGCATGGAAGCTACACGGATAACTTCCAGCGTTGCCACGCTAAGTTCGCCCTGTCGGTGATCTGCAAGTACCAGTATCCCGCTCATGGTGCCTCTCCTTTTAATTCTTTGATGATTTCGGCCATACGTGCCGCCTGTTCTGCTGCAGTGCCTTCAATCAATTCCGCCTGACCTTTTTCAGGAATGAACATCCGGCGTAAACGAAAAGCAGAACCCGCCTCGCCCACATCGTTGTCACTCAAGCCCAGATCGGTATGGGTCAGTTCTTCAACCGGTTTAGCCCTGGCTTGTTTGATGCCACGTAGCGATCCATAACGGGGTTCGTTAATCCCGAGCTGAATTGTCAGTACAGCCGGGCAGTCCACTGCAAGCACCTCTTCCAGTCCTCCTTCCAGTTCACGCCGTACTTTGGCAGTAGAATCTCCCGCAGAGTATTCGAGGCTCGAGACCACTGCAACATGCGACCAACCAAGCTCTGCAGCGATTGCGATGCCAGTGCTTGCATGGGCATGATCTGCAGACAGAGTACCTGCAAATACCATGTCAACATGCTCCTTGATGGCAACTCTTGCAATTACCTTTCCGATCACAAGTGAATCAGAACCTTTCAATTCATCACTCCAGACACGAATGCCACGTTCACCGCCCTTGGCCAGGCATTTACGCAGGCCATCTTCGGCCTCTTTCGGACCCACGGTAACCGGAATGATTTCCACTCCTTCATGTGCTTCCATGATCTGCAGTGCGGTTTCGTAGGAATAGTCATCCCATTCATTGAGTTCGTAATCAAGGTAATCAGGATCGGCATCTTTGCCGTCCTCACGCACCTCAAAATCCTCATCAAGCGTTGCAATCTGTTTAATGGCTATCAGTATTTTCATTAAAATTGGCTCGGAAGGTTGAACCTACATTATAATTTTTTATATCTTGAAAAAATTATAGTTGCCTGGACAAATATCGGGCCAGTCTGGTGGTAGCCATGAATCGTACCCGAGCCTCCGGGTCGTGAAGCAAACGCCATAAATCATCCACTGCCAGATTAGGATGCTGTGCCAGCATAAAGCGGTTAAGGGGGTAAGGGTCTTCGAGCAGCCTTTGCAGAACCGGGTATGTTGAGCTTTTATTGAGAAGCACGGCACGTCGCACATCCTTGTTCGGATGTCCGGCAATATATTTTACTATCTCGCCGGGGGTGTTCGGGTTTCTGCCAACCGATGAAATCACATCCAGGTCCGTTTCGCCTGCAAGTTTGCGAATGGTTTTTTCAGAGGCATCGGTACGTGATGCCACGCCTGCCCTCACCCATGCACACGAGTCCTTTGCAAGTTCATCGATAAGCGCAGGCGGACATGCGGGGTTGCGCGCCACCCCTCGCCGAACTTCCATGACCGAATCACAGGCTAACGCCGCCAGGCATTCCTGTGGTGTGTCTGTATTGCGTGCAATCCACCGGCGCACCCAGGAATCGTCATCGTTGGCCAGACGCTTGATTAAACCGGTTGCAAGCCTTGGCTTGCGTGCCTGAGCACGTCTCACTTGCCTGGAAGGGTCGCTCAACACCTCATTCAGCCGAGCACCGGGTAGCACTGAACTACGGGTTGCAGCAACGCGTACCTGTGCATTAGGGTCAGAAAGCAAAATAGATGAAAGTTCAATCGGGATGCCTGGGTTGCCCGCCAGCATCCTTCGTAGCAATGAAGAGTCGCTGCACAGTGCAGTAGACATTAAATCCACAGGACATTGCGCATGTGCTGCAATCTCGGCTTGCAAGTATTTATCTTCGCACTGCCATAATTGATGCAATATTGCTCCATCGGCATTAGGGTTTTTGGCTATCTCTTTTTTTTGTAGCATGCTGGTATTTTCCAGCATTGCCTTGAGTACGGTCGTCCCGGTATTTTTGTTCTTGCAAAGAGCCTGTTTAAGCCTGTCGGATTGATGCCAAGGCATCTGTGCAAGCACATGCTGACCGGCACCCGGATTCGATGCGACGGCGATTAAAACCTCTAAAGTGCCCTCTGATAGCGCAGACAGCACTTTGTCAGGAATAGACGGATGGCGTAGTGCACATATTCTGACTTTTGCATCTCTATCATGGGCCAGGCGTTCCAACACGCTTGAAGGTGTATAAGGTGCGCGTGCAAATTGAAGTTTGCGTTTTTTCGTAGTGAGCAGCATGCCCTCCACTTGCTCACGTGCCCCGGATTCAACAAAAGGATGCAATGCCGCAGCGCAATACGGATCGCCGTGGTCCAGTGTATGTTGAACCAACTCATCCAAGGGGGCATCTGCTATTACGCAAGTGTGCTGCAACCGGATTGCTTAAGAAGCAATATCATCCAAACCTCGTTAACTGGCGGCATTGAAGTCCATGCACTCTGCCACCAGTTCGATGAGTTCTTTTATTTTGAAGTCGTTTTCGTGCCCCGTGGATTTTACCGCATCCTCAAACATGTTCATGCATTTTGGGCAGTTCACTACAACTACGTCCAAATCGTCAATCCGTGCAGCTTCCTGCATACGATGTTCCGAAGGCTTGTCTTTATCAGCAGGATCAGCCATCCAGATACGCCCGCCGCCAGCCCCACAGCAAAATGAGTTATCGCGTGAACGTTCCATTTCCACCAGCTCCGCACCCAAAAACTTGATCGCATCGCGCGGCGCATCGTAACCTTTGTTCAGCCGGCCTAGATGACACGGATCATGATAGGTAACGCGACAGTCCAGTTTTTCAGTCAGTTTAATCTGGCCTGATTCAAGCATGCGTTGAATCAAGGTGCTGGCATGTTCTATTGCAAAGTGACCTTCAAATTGCGGGTATTCATTTTTAATAGTGTTAAACGAATGCGGATCGGTGGTCACGATCCTGTTGAATTCACACCCTTGTAAGGTATCAATGTTGGTTTCTGCAAGATGTTCGTAAAGCCCCTCTTCCCCCACACGGCGTACATCATTGCCCGCATTCATTTCCGCTTCATACAGAATGCCAAAATCTACACCGCTGGCATGCAGAATTTTGGCGAATAACCGGGATACTTTCTGATAGCGTGGATCAAATGAGGCGAAATCACCTACAAACCAAAGGATATCTACGGCTTCTTTGCGCGCATCTTTGATTTTAAAATCCAGCTTTTTTGTCCATGCAGGCCGTTTACGTTTGTTTTCACCGAAGGCGTTGCCTTTTTTCTCAATCTGCTGCAGTGCCGTTTGCACGGTAGAGTCCATATCGCCTTGCTCGACCAGGGCACGACGCATTTCCACGATGATCGGGACGTGTTCCACTCCTACCGGACAGATCTCGACACATGCCGCACAAGCACGACAAGCCCACAGTGTTTCTGAACGCACCTGGTGTACGTTGTTTCCGATGGCCGCCAAGGCGGTGTTATCTGGCAGGGATGCGTGCTCCAGTGTGCTGGCCGCCAGTTCGCGCAAGGTCAGGATCACATCTCGAGGAGACAGCGCAAAGCCGGTCGCATTCGCCGGACACGCTTCATGGCAGCGTCCACACATGGTACAGGCATCTGCCTGCAGCAGATATTTCCAACTGAGGTCCGTAATTTTGTTATAGCCAATGGTCTCACCTCCCAGATCCGCTTTCGGCAGGCATGCTGCCGGCCGCTCATCACGCATTGCCAAAGACACCATCGCAGTGAAGATGTGTTTGACCTTGGTAAACGGGATCAAGGCAATGAAGGCAAAGGCCAGCAGCCCGTGAAACCACCACAGGTAAAGCCGTAAAACCCCACCTCCATCAGCCGATACGCCTGCACCTTGCAGCAGATATGCGAGCAGTGTCCCTACAGGTGACCACCATCGATACTCCCACACAGTCGAATCGCCCTGCAACCATACCAATCGCGCGGCTTCCAGCATAAAGCCGGTAATTCCAATCAAGATGAGCGTCCACAAAAAAGCCCAGTCTTCCGTACGATACCAACTGCGATCATAGTCAGGTTCGTCTTCCGTGCGATCCGGTCGCGCGTACTCGAGTTTTGGCGGTTTTAACCACTTGCGCCGATACATCATATAAATCAGTCCTGTTATCAACGCAATACCGGCTGCATCCAGAATTAACGAGAACCACAGATAGAAGGATCCGTACCAGAACGTGAAGCCGATCAGGGGTTCGAGAATGTCGTATTCAAGGGTAATGGTTGCGGTACCGATGAATAACAATGTAAAACCGAAAAAGATGAGTGCGTGGGTATGCCCGGCAGCGGCATCACGGCGCTTGATGGTGCGATGGGTCAAGACATCCTTGACCATATTTACTATACCGTTGCCTGACGCACTGAACTGCACAGGCGTTCCACGCCGGTACTTGCGCACCTGCACGTAGCAGCCGTATACAAAGATTGCGATGGTCAGGATTGTGGCAATATAAAAAGACACCATCATCCAGGCAGGAAAATCCTGAAACAGAATGCGGGTAATCTGTTCGGCGGCATGATACGAATCATTCATATTCATCAGCCGATCTTGTTTGTATCCGTGTAGATGGGTTACCACGGACCCTCTCGGTGGGTCCGTGGTGATACGGATTCGTCGCGGACAACATACCCAAGCCCATTATTATCTGGCTTGAGGAAGTTGTTTTCAGCCTTGGTAACTGATCTCGAATGTGCCGTCAGGTATATACGGCGTGCCCCAGACAGCCACTTCACGCCGGTACGGCTTGGGGTATTGCGCACGAGGCTCTTCGATCTCCCGCGCAAGACGATGTCCTTCGAACGTAGCATCTGCAATCAGCTTCGGTGCCCAGGCATCACCGAGGACATAGACATCCTTGATACCGTTCTTGGCCCACTCATCCTTACGCGCTTTCAGGCCGCGATGCAGGTCATCCACAGAATGCCGACCCGTTACCAGTACCAGGGTATCAAACTCATGCCATGCATACGTCTTGTTTTCACTGCGCGGCAGTTTTCCCGGTCCTCGGTAAGTACGCTCCGAACCGTCCCCCCAGACGTTATACAACTCAATGCGGTTGGCTTCGGCGCGACTCGCTGCGGTGTCGCTCAGCACTTCGACATGCAGTTCATGCAAACGGCGGTGCATGTTGGGTGCCTCCAGCGTGAAGTCCATGTAACTGGCCAGTCCTGCGGCAGAGGCGATGGTTACATCGTGACCGGCTTCGGCCAGTTTTTGCGCCAGACTCGGCGCCATGTAATAAGGGTCGTAATTCAGGAGCATGACTTTCTTGCCAATTTCCTTATTCCCGGCAAAGATCTGCTCAGGGGTTACATGGCTCGGTAGGCTCGCATCGATTCCCGGAATGGGGTCGTGGGTAAATGCGTTGGTGCCATCGGTGTTCCATGCGGAACCGGTGGCGATGGCGATTTTCTCCGCACCATATTCCAGGCAGTCGTCCACACTCAAAGGCTTGGCACCTAGAGCGACCTGGGATTCCTTGTTTTTCTTGACCAGCTTTTGCAGTTGCGTTTCACGGTAATCGCGGTGGTAGCTCCATTCACCTAGACCGGGTAAGGTTGCGACATCATTGACGTACCCCCCTATCTTGTCCGCCTGGTCCACAATATGGGTTACATACCCCCGCTCCATCAGCACACGTGCGCACTCGGCACCCGCAGGGCCCGCACCCACGACCAGAATGGAATCGTCAGAACCTGCCTTGGGAAATCTTTCAGGATGCCAGCCCCGGCGATATTCTTCTCCTGCAGTGGCGTTTTGAGTGCAGATGAAAGGAGGCCCACCAATTTCCCATCTGGAGATACATACGTTACAGCCGATACAGACACGAATATCGTCAATACGCCCCTCATCGATCTTGTTCGGTAAAAAAGGATCGGAAATCGAGGGTCTTGCTGCACCGATGATATCCAGTTGACCGGAACGCACTATTTCAGCCATTTTTTCCGCATCCGTGAAACGTCCCACACCCAGCACCGGCTTCTTGGACTCTTGTTTTATAAATTGCTGCCAGGAATGCTGATGCCCCTGTCGGTAAAAGCGTGATGGTCCGGCATCCTCACCCCATTCGGCGATATCGCCGACATTGATATCCCAAACATCGACAAGCGGGTCAGCTAGTCTGACAAATGCCAAGCCGTCCTTTTCAACTTCAATCCCGCCTTCGCCATATAAGGTATCTACAGCAAAGCGGGTCGCGATTGCACAGTCGTCACCGACTGCACGCTTCACTTTTTCGAGAGTCTCGATCCAGAATCTGGCGCGGTTTTCAAGCGAACCGCCGTACTTGTCATGACGTTTGTTGTAGTACTTGGAAAGAAACTGCAACGGCAAATAGGAGTGTGCTCCATACACATAAACGATATCGAACCCGGCATCACGTGCACGTTTCGCGGATTCCACATAGAATCCCTCTACTTCGTCGATCTCCTCTTGGTCCATTTCATGGCAGTAAGTCTGCAACTCAAACTCGGAAGCGTACTGACTTGGACCTCGCGGCGTACAGCGCGATTCCATACAGGGTGCATGAGCCGAGCCGTACCACATTTCAACACCCGCCAAAGCGCCATACTTGTGTATATGCTCAGTCATGACGCCAAGATTGCGTACGTCACCCGCGTCCCACAGACGCGCAGACACCCGGTGGACATCATCCGACTCAGGATGAATGGAACAGTACTCGGTGTTGATGCCGGCCCAGCCGCCTTCTGCCTTGACGGAGCGGTTGGCAGCCTGAAATCCGGGTTTTTCCGAGCCGGCGCCGATGCAATGCGGGACTTGATAAAACCGGTTTTTTAACGTTTTGGGGCCAATGTCAATTGGCTCAAACAAGATATCATATTTAGGGTCACGCGCCATTTTTATCCTCCTAACCTACAAACATAATGAGCCGGGCAGTGTTCAGTTACTGACGTAACGCTTATGGCGTTCCCGCCGAAAGAGACCACCACCGGCTTGACAGCCTAAGGAGGACTCTTTGAGTGCGGTCAACTCGCATGTGGCAGGTTACGGCATTTAAAGAACATTTTTCAACTATAAAAAATAATGTCCTTGAGCGATGGGCGAGTCAATGCGACTTAGGTTATACCTATAAAGCGGTATTCATTGGAACTCCATTTGCTGAATAGGTGGACTTCGCCTGTTTCATAGGGGAATTACGGCAGGGAATTCGGCGATCCGCTCCTGTCCAATTAGATGGGAACAGTCCGGGCGAGGTTCACCTCAAGCAGTTCCAGCACCCTTACCTGTACCGGTGTCGGTCGGGTCGGCAGGTGGAATGCAACGGCCCACTCTTCCTTCTTCCTTGTCGGTCGCCGAGCCGCCCGACTTTTTCGGCAAGCCGACTTCATTGTAGGTCAGGGTGGCGAGATCCCGTATCAAGGTTTGGAGACTATGCACAGGGAGGTCGTCGAAAGATCTTTCTAGATACTGCCCCGCTTGGGCTTGGGACGAGATGCAGGCCGCCTTTTGCACCGGCGTCTCTCGCAAGGCACGGGCTTTGCTCCCTCCCGACCCTCACCCTCAAACAGCATCGAAGCCAATGCGCGCCGCAGATGTCATTACACATTACCAGACATCAGGGGTTCGGCAGCGGCTACCGCTCGCCGAGATGATCCAGATAACGCTTCAACCGCACGTACCGCACCGAAGCTCCAGATACCTGGCTGTTCGGGGATCTGGACGAAGTGCGAGAAACCACTTGGACCTGGATGCTCGAGTACAACGAGGAGCAAGACTATGACAGCCTGGGTAGGATGACATCCATCAAGGCACTTGAAAACATCAGATCCCCTACTTTTGCACTGTCAACTTTACAGAGAGGCTTACAAGATTACTACCACTAAAGAGTTACTTCAGATGGGTCATTGACGGAAATTGGCTGACAGACAATTATCTCTCCTTGGAGATATTGGGCTATTCACGTACAGACTACTTTAGTAAACCCAAGTTCAATATGTCTGCAAATTTTAGACTTTAAAGCTGATTTCATAGGACTTAGCGCGAACCGGAGGGTTGGAATATGGGAATTACACGTCGAGGCTTTTTAAAAGCGACTGTAGCTGGAACTGCTGCAGGAGCTGTCGGGCTAACGCCCAGCTTTTTGCTGGCGGGCGAAAAAATAGTCAAAATCGGAATGAATATACCGATGACTGGCGATTATGCGCCTTGGGGATTGCCTGGCATGTATGGTTGCAACATTGTTGCTAACGCGATTAACGCCAAGGGAGGAATCAAGGTAGGGGGTGACACCTACAAGATTGAAATTGCGAGTTACGACCACGGATACGACACCGAAAAGGCCATACAGGGTTATAAAAAGCTCGTATTGGAAGATGGAGTGAAAATGGTCATGATGCTTGGTGGTTCCACCGTGGCATCGGTATTGCCTTGGGCACACCGACAGAAAATGCTCACCAATACACTCCTGCCAAGCGATATCACGCCTGATACCCCGTACCTGACTGCACTTTGTGAAACCCATCCCGTGTATAACGTTACGGGTGTCGAGTGGCTGGCAGAGAATTTTCCGAATGCAGAAACTGCAGTTATTGTCACCACGGATGATATCGAATATGGCAAGCAGTCCGCTGCCACGTATAAAGCGGCCTTTGAAGTTGCAGGTATCGAGGTGCTTGATACCAATTTCCATGGTTTTGATGTGACAGACTTTGCTCCCATTGTGAGCTCGTTGCTGGCCAAAAAGCCTGACATCTTCTGCATGGCAACCGACGTGTACACCACATCGCTGGTTGAACAACTGTACCACCAGGGATTTAAGGGCAAGGTGGTTTCCTGCACACTGGATGGGTACCAGGATGTTATCGCCAAAACAAGCCAGGAGTTTGTAGATGGCATCATCTTCCAGTTCCCGGACTTTGACGACCCTGCGCTGGAGTCAAATAGCCAGGTGTATTTCCCCAACCCGTCGCCTGGTGCATTTGATGCCGCATTCAAGAAAGATCACGCAGGTGAATGGTCGGCAGTAGCTTGGGAGTATCCTTCCATCCTGCAACTCTGGGCGGATGCGGCAGAAACCGCAGGCAGCATTGAGCCCATGGATGTCCTGGAGACACTCAAGGCAAACCGGACACCACCGCATGCCTTTGGTCCCGGTCACTGGTGGGGCAAGGATCTATGGGGCCAGGACAATGCCGTAGTGGGTGACTGGCCTGTCGTCACCATGCAGGGCGGACAGGCCCGCATCGTTGAATTCAGAAACGTGCACACCTGGCTGGAAAAGCACAACGGTGTGTTGAAAAAGCACATGCGGGCTCTAGACCTGAGGACAACCTGAGGGGGCTAGAAACATATTGGACAACTGGCCTGACATGAGTTGATCCAGCATGAGCTAATCCAGCATGTCGGCTTTCGTATTAAAGGTTTCCATGACATCACCCGTTGGTTCAACCAATGGGTGGTGGTCATGGGAACGAATGCCCAGCAGAAACTGGATGCGCTGACATTCTCAGCCGTGCGACCTTGTATCGCTGGCGCAAACCATATCGGGAAGCCAGTGCGAATAGTCCACACAACCATAGCAACGCTTCGCAACGCCGGTTGCACATTGCTTTCCAAATCTGGAAAGGGGCAAATTGCATGTGCTGTTACAGCCTTGATGCAAACGTTGCGAGACGGTACGTCCCAGCGTGCACCTCAACGTGAGCACCGCCCGGGCAGTTGATTGGCAACATGCCGGACAAAATGCGCTACGCGCCGATGCATCCGACCTCGAAAGGCAAGCGCAAACCGTTGCGCCGACAGCGTTTCAAGCAACGTCCGGGTAAATCTTTCCGTGGAAGCTAGTTCCAGGGTGAGTTTGCGGTGAGTTTGCCGAATATGCCAAAGCCGAAGGATGGTGCCATTGCCATACCTCCCGCGTAGCCCGGGAATGAATGCCCTCGACGAACGCTTCAACCGCACGATTCAGGAAGGATTCGTCGATTATGAACGGGGATCTACCAGGACCTACCGCGCAATGATCTGCAGGCGTTCAACCATCATTTTGCTGGATTACCTGGATCGCTATAATAACCAGCGATCATACCGAGGATTCGACCAGCCGCCCCCCTGCCAAATACTTACAAAACGCCTGCCTGATTTGTCCATATGTGGTGCCCGCATACAAAGTCTGGCTTTATGCAATAACAACTGAATACTACGGAGAGCCTCTTGGAGCTTTTTCTTCTGTCTGTCGTCAACGGTCTTATTCAGGGTGGGTTCTTCGTACTTTGGGCCGTTGGCTTTGTGTTGATATTCGGTGTCATGGGCGTGGTCAATTTTGCCCATGGCGAACTGGTGATGGTGGGTGCATACACTATCTGGTTACTGCATGCGCAAAACAATATGCCGTTCTTGATGGCCCTGATCGTCGCCATTCTTGTCGTAACGATAATCGGTTTGCTCATGGAGCGCTTCCTGTTTCGTCCCAAACGAGACGATCCTTTGGGCGGATTGATCTGTTCAATCGGGGTGCTGTTTATCTTGCAGGTAATTGCGCACGTGGTAGGCGGTACCGGACCCTCAAAACAGGTTGCGCCTCCGTTTGAGGGCACATTCATATTGTTTGAGTTCCTGCGTATCCCCTATCAACGGCTGTTTGCCATCGGTGTAGCTGTCTCGGTTCTAGCGATACTGTGGTATTTTCTAACGCGCACCAAATTGGGCTGGTCATTGCGTGCCATAGCACTGGATCGGGATGCGGCAGCCCTTCAAGGCATTAATATCAATCGTACTTCCATGATCGCCATTGCAATAGGCGCTGCCCTGGCGGGTCTGGCGGGAGGCCTGATCGCCCCTCTGACGAATATCAATCCTCATATGGGACACAATGTCATCATTACGGCTTTCATCGTCACCATCGTGGGGGGGATCGGTAGTTTGTCGGGGGCTGTAATGGCCGGTATTCTGTATGCCATGTTTCATACCTTTATTACCGCCTATATCAGCGGCACGGTTGCAACGATTTGCGGATTGCTCATTATGGTGGTGGTCCTGATCTTTAAACCTACGGGCATCATGGGCAAGCAGGTGAGCGAATGAAATCGTGAATGGCAGAATCAAGAAAACGGCCGGCTTGATCGCCCTGTTGATCGGCCTTTCAATCCTGCCGCATTTCCTGAAATTCCATCATCAGGATCTGATGATTTTTCTGGTCATCAACGTGCTGGTGGTGGCCAGCTACCGGTTGGTCACGCTGACCGGAGAGTGGTCATTGATCCACATCATCATGATGGGTGTGGGGGCCTATACCACGGCCTTGCTGACCAAGCACTTCGATTTCTCTTTCTGGCTCTCACTGCCGCTTGCAGGAGGCGTTGCAGGTATCGTTGCGGCATTGCTCTCTTTTCCTCTTTTCCGTACCAGCCAGTTCTATTTTCTGATCGGATCGTTTGCGGTCGGGGAAGCCATTCGGCTGTGCTGGATATATTTTGTAAAGCCGTTCGGGGGTTCAAGCGGTTTAAGCAATATTCCGCCACCGAAGCTGGGTAGTTTCGAGTTCATTGATCCCATCCCCTATTACTACCTGTGTCTGGCTGTGGTAACCGTCTGCCTGGCCGTTTTGTACCGTATTGAAGAATCCCGCATCGGTCTGACGTTGCACGCGGTGCACTGGAAGGCGCCACTGGCCGAATCCGTCGGAGTGAACACCTGGCGTTACCGTTCGCTTGCCTTCATAGTGGGTTCCTTGTTTGTCGGCATCGCAGGGGGCCTGAAAGTTCACTATCTTGGCACCATTACCCCACACCAGTTCGGTATCGGTGCCATGGTGTTTGTCTTGGTCTGGGTCATCGTCGGCGGATACAGCAAATTTTACGGACCGATTCTGGGAGTGACCGTATTGACTGTCCTGGACGAATCTTTCCGCAGTTTCGAAGACATACGCCCGGCTATTTATGGCACGATCCTGATTTTCTCAATTATGTTTTTGCCTGCAGGTCTTGAGAGTGTGCCGGTCAAAGTCCGGAGCTGGCTGGGTATGGGCATGTCGGAGGATGGGGAAAAGCTAACCTTTGGAGCTGGCGGCAATAGACTGGAACAGGAAAGAACCTCGCTCTGGTGGCTGTTCCGCAAGCCCTAGTATTCATGCAGAAATAATCCATTCAGGTGGCATTAGGTGGCGATACTTGAAATTAAAAATGTAACCAAGCAGTTCGATGGCTTGACTGCCTTGGACGATGTCAGTTTTCAGGTAGAAGAGGGTGAAATACGTGGCCTGATTGGACCCAACGGCGCCGGTAAAAGCACCATGTTCAAGAATATTGCAGGATTTTACACGCCCACCAAAGGCGAGATCATCTATCAGGGACAAAATGTTGCAGGTAAGAAGCCCAGCACCGTATCGAAACTTGGCATCGTACGCACTTTCCAGGAGACGACCCTGTTCCAGGAACTAACGGTATTTGAAAATGCCCTGGTGGGTTGCCATATACGTGCACGTTCCAATATCTTTGCTGCGATTTTTGGTACGGACAGGGAAAAGCAAAGCAGTGCCGAGCAAAAGACCCTGAAAGTGCTGGAATTCATGGGCCTTACTGACCGCAAGGATCAACTGGCCTCAGCCCTCCCCTTGGGCTCACAACGCGCCTTGGCCATTGCCATCGCCCTGAACACGGAGTTGAAAATCCTGCTGATGGATGAACCGTTTGCAGGCATGAACCCGGAAGAAACCAATCGCATGATGGAACTGACCAAAAAAGTACGTGAGTCGGGAGTGACCATTGTACTGGTGGAACATGACATGAAAGCAGTGATGGGGCTGTGCGACTATCTTACGGTGTTGAAATTTGGTCACTTGCTGGCAGAAGGTACCCCGGAAGAAATCCGCAACAACGAAAAAGTGATCGAAGCTTATCTGGGCAAGGCGGACTAGTATGCTTTTGCAAATCAAGGACATCCATGTGTATTACCAGAAAGTGGCTGCACTCAAAGGCGTTTCCATGGAGCTGGGAGAATCCGATTTTGTCACCCTGATCGGCTCCAACGGTGCTGGCAAAAGTACGACATTACGTACAATCTCCGGACTTGAACATCCAAGCTCAGGGGAAATTCTTTTTGACGGAAATAGAATCGATCGTTTCACTGCTGACAGGATATTAAAGCTGGGGATTGCCCATGTTCCCGAAGGACGTCGTGTATTCAAAGGGCTCACCGCATATGAGAATTTGCAGCTGGGTGCGTTTGTTCGAGACGACAAAAAACAGATTGCAAAGGACATCGAAGAGGTGTTCGACCGCTTTCCACGTTTGCGGAAATGTAAAAATCAGTTGGCTAAAACCATGAGTGGCGGTGAACAGCAGATGCTGGCAATCGGCCGGGCCCTGATGTCCGATCCGCGCGTGCTGTTGCTGGATGAGCCATCCTTGGGTCTGGCACCTGTAATTGTGCATGAAATTGCGAAAATCCTGACAGAGATAAACCGGAAAGGGGTGAGTATAGTGCTGGTCGAACAGAATGCGGAACTTGCCCTGGAGCTTGCACAGCATGGCTACGTGCTGGAAACGGGATCCGTCGCGCTGGAAGGCAAGGCCAAGGAACTCATGGATAACGACCATGTACGCAAGGCATATCTGGGGATATGAAATCATGAATGTGCGGTGAACGCATACAACAAAAGTGTTTTCCAATCTGGAAACGAGCCTGAAGAGAGCAGTTTTATTTACGTCTCGGCTTGCACTCAGTCGGCGTGGTTTCGGGTTTTGTTAAAGCACTGAAACAGTTTATCCCGGGCCTCGTTGAGCATCCGGGCAGCTTCATTATCACTGTGTTGCATCGCGATCTCTGATACGGCCTGAGTATACCCGACACTTTTCATGGTAAATAATGTAACGTAACTATGAGAGGTAAACGATGGGCAAAGGCATTCTGCGTGGGTTTGCCAGACTGAATAAATACAGTGCCGTGCCGCTACGGGCACTCCAGAGAAACATGGCTTTACTGGTCAACTCCGTCCCGTTATCGCGCACCAAGGTTTTGGGTAGTTGCTGATGCTCGCCAGGCTGATCCAGATAACGCACCAGACGAGCACCGGAAATGGAGGTGTTACGATCTGCCCCGCGCACTGCCTGGAAAAATCCTCACTACACCTGGACCGGATTACAGGGGAAAGGTCGTTGCGCGTGAAACGCAACGGTAAAATGCACAGGCAACGGGAGATCATAAGCCGGCGTTGCCTGCTGCTGTGTTGCACGGCGCTGGTATGCTTCGCCTCGTCTGGGGCGGCGCATGGCATCCGCGACAACGTTCCGCGCATTGCCGTGATGTCAGCCTTCGCGCCGGAGATGTCCGCCCTGAAAGAAGAGTTGGGCAACACAGTAGTGCACTCGATAAACGGCGTTGAATTCTCCGTCGGCACATTGCAGCAGCACGATGTCGTGTTGCTTCTGACCGGCATCAGCGTCGTCAACGCTGCTATGACAGCGCAACTCGCGCTCGACAGATTCAACATCCGGTGGATTCTGTTCTCGGGCATTGCCGGCGGCGTCGATCCAGAGTTGAACCTTGGCGATGTCGTCATAGCGGACCGCTGGGGGCAGTATCTCGAAATGCTTTTCGCCCGTGAAGTCAACGGCGGGTGGAGCAAACCGGCGTTCTTCAAGTATCCCTTCGGCAACTTCGGCATGATGTTCCCGCGAGCCGTTGACGTACGACAAGCCGGGGCCGAACCGCAAACCCGCTTCTGGTTTCCGGTCAACGAAACCCTGCTGGACAATGCCCGCGCCGCAGCCACGGGAGTCATACTCGAGCAGTGCACGGCGCATGACATGTGTCTCGAGCAATCGCCCCGGATCGTAATTGGCGGCTCGGGGGTATCCGGCGGCGCTTTTGTTGATAACGCCGCTTTTCGCGACTACACCTTCAAGACCTTTGGCGCGCGCGTGCTGGATATGGAGAGCGCCGCCGTAGCGCATGTCGCCTGGTCAAACCAGACGCCATTTATCGCCATCCGTAGCCTGTCCGACCTGGCGGGCGGGGAGGCGCATGAAAACCAGATGGAGATTTTCCTGCGCCTTGCAGCAAAAAACGCAGCCAGCGTCGTCAAGGCACTGCTGCGGGCAACACCCCGGGAGGCCAACCTCATTCAATCCCGCGATTGACCGGACCCGCCGCCGCTATTGCTTCGTGATCTCGGAGTTTCGCCATGCCCGACGGTGCTTCGGTCCATGCCTCAGCTTGCCAGTCGGTGAATTCGCGGTTCGACGAGCACCGTCTAGTACAGCCTTACGCTACACCCCGACTAAGTAACTCTCCTCTGGAGGCCGAAGAGGTGCTGGGGCATTACCGGGGCCTGTGGCAGGTGGAGGAGGCATTCCGGGTCAGCAAGCACGACCTTCGGGTGCGACCGATCTTTCACTGGACACCCGCGCGCATCCAGGCGCATCTGGCGATCACGTTCATGGCCCTGCTGTGCGTGCGGCATCTGGCCTACCGTGTCGAGCTTCAGTCTCGCCGCCTTTCCCCGGAAGCTATCCGCACGGCTCTGCTCCATGTCCAGTCCAGCGTGCTGGAGCATCTGGGCACAGGACGGCGCTATGTCATTCCTTCCTCGGTGAGCCGGGAGGCGGAGAAGATCTACCAGGTGATGGGTTTGAAGCATTCCCGGGTTCCGTTCGAACTCGTCTGATAGTTCTACAGGGCTCAAGCCCTGCATTGTAGTGCCTTGCTGGAAATTAAACTCCAATGAAATCAATCATTTGACTCATTCAACCGTCGAAGTCAGGAGGCGATTTCATAGAAACCTCGCACGCGGAAGCCGATGTGTTGCATCAACATGTCGGCTTCCTTTTTACATCAGACCATCTGTCCCATTTGTTTCTGAACTCATACACCGGGTAGGCGTCAAGAGAAGATGGAGCCTTTCTCAACCGGGGGCTGGTCGCGAGCGCGTGTGGATGTATTATTCAGGGAGATGCCCCAGAACCTGCCTGGTACCACCTGCAATATCTCCGCTACCGATACTGATCCTGTATTACACGCGTTATGGCGCAGTCGGGCAAATGGCGCGCGCGGTTGCACGGGGCGTCGAAAGCGTTGCCGATACCGAGGCCAGGTTGCGCGTCGCGCCAGCGATCACCACGCCGGGCACGGATAGCGCCGTGTCCGCCGATACCGCGCCCGAAGCGACGCTCGACGATCTCGATCGGTGCGCTGGGTTGCTGCTCGGCAGCCCCCCACCCGTTTCGGCAACATGGCCGCTCCACTCAAGCATTTCCTGGACCAAACCGGCGGGCAATGGATGAGCGGTACGTTCGTCGGCAAGCCGGCCGGTGTCTTCACTTCCTCGGCCAGCGCACACGGCGGACAGGAAACCACCTTGATCACGATGATGATGCCTCTGCTGCACCACGGCATGCTGATCTACGGCATTCCCTTCAGCGAGTCACAACTCATCACCACGCGCAGCGGCGGCACGCCTTACGGCGCGAGCCACGTCGCAGGCAAGGACAGTACACTGCCGCTTACCCAGGACGAAACAGCGTTGTGCCGTGCGCTGGGGCGCCGCTACGCTGAAGTCGCCCACCGACGCGCAGCGGACTAAGGGAGCCCCCTGGCGCGGGGAAGAAACCTGCGCCCGGCTGGCGGTGCACACCGGCAGCCATGCCGAACATCCCTCGGGCGCGTGATCGCGGTAGCGCAGGCTCGCGCGCACACCTCCTCCAGGTTCTGGCACACCCGCGCAACACGGGATCAGTATCAGGCGAGCGTGGGGCGGCTTTGCAACAACGCTCGGCGGACACCCTCACCAACAAAATCCCGGGTTGTCCCATAGGTGGTAAACTCCTACACCCGGTTGCATTGCACTATGACGGCAACAATAATCCGCAGGGGAATGGTTCCTTGCGGGACGGTTTTCTGCACGTGACAGGAGGAATCTGAAACATGGAACTGACAGTCCAGCAATTTGAACAGTTTGACAACCGCCTTGGGCAATTTGACAATCGCCTTGAGCAATTTGACAATCGCCTTGAGCAATTTGACAACCGCCTTGAGCAATTTGACAATCGCCTGCAGGCTGTTGAACAAGGGCAACGAGACCTTGAGCGCGAGGTCGTTGGCGTCAAGCAGGATCTCTCGCGTGAGATCGTTGCTTCCCAGGCCCGGATCATCCAGTGGGTGGTCGGTCTGTTCCTGGGCTCGACGGTGGTCGTCGCGACGCTCTCCGGCGTCTATATCTCGGTGCTGCTCGCGCGATAACACTTGCGGCCGGAGGCCGCGCCTATTAGTTGACATGACGCCCCGCATCCGCGGGACGTTGTTTATTTGGTTCAAGACGGATCCGACCAACGGCACCAAAATTCGGATAAGCGGTCGGAACCTGGACTTTCAGCCTGGCGGCGCCTTGCTCTATGTGGTGGCGCAGTACAAAGGTGTGTCAACCCAATCCAAAGGTGTTCCTGCTTTCCATGCGCGTCGGTATAATGCAACCGTATGCCTATTTATGAATATCAATGCGCCGTCTGCGGAGCGCGTCACGAGGCCTTGCAGAAACTCAATGCGCCACTATTGCGCGATTGCCCGGAATGCGGCAGACCCGACCTGGTCAAGCTGGTGACGGTGGCGGGCTTTCGCCTGGCTGGCAGCGGCTGGTACGAGACCGATTTCAAGACCGGGGACAAGCGCAATCTGGCGACAGGTTCCGACGCGCGACCCGATGCCGGTAAAGACCCTGCCCCCGGCAAGGAATCCGCCGCGAGCGGAGGGTCCACCGCCGACAAAAATCAGAAGAAGCCTGAGAAGAAGCCTGAATCGAAACCGGCAGGTCGACCTGTCTCTCCTGCAGCAAGCGAATAGCGCCTCCGACAGTAATCTGATGATGCCTGGCCGGTTTGCGCCCTCGTCGATGCGTACCCATTATTGTGGAGAGATCGGTGACGCGATGCTCGGTCAGGAGGTGGCGGTCTGTGGCTGGGTCAATCGACGCCGCGACCATGGCGGCATTATTTTTATTGATTTGCGTGATCGGGAAGGCATCGTGCAGGTGGTCGCCAACCCCGATACGCCCGCGGTGTTCTCGGTCGCCGATCGGGTGCGTAGCGAGTTTGTCGTGCGCGTGCGCGGAGAGATCAGGCTACGCCCGGAGAATACGGAAAACCCTGCGCTGAAGACCGGCCGGGTTGAAATCGTCGCCGCGGTGTTCGAGATTCTCAACGTTGCCCGCCCGCCCCCTGTGCAGATCGACGACAGCAACGTCGGCGATGAAGTACGCCTCGCCTATCGGTATATCGACCTGCGACGCCCGGCGATGCAACGCAATCTTGGGACGCGCGCGCGCGCGACTCGAGAGTTGCGCGCGTTTCTCGATGATCATGGCTTTATCGACATCGAGACGCCGATGCTGACCCGTTCGACGCCCGAAGGTGCCCGCGACTATCTGGTTCCGAGTCGCACGCACGCAGGTGCCTTCTTCGCGTTGCCGCAGTCGCCGCAGTTGTTCAAGCAGTTGTTGATGATGGGCGGGTTCGATCGCTATTACCAGGTGGTTCGTTGCTTTCGCGATGAAGACCTGCGCGCCGACCGGCAGCCAGAATTCACGCAACTCGATATCGAGATGTCTTTCGTCGACGAGGATTTCGTCATGCGGCTGGTGGAGCGGATGATCCGCTTGTTGTTCGAGCGCGTTGTCGGCGTGGCATTGCCGGATCCATTTCCATGCGTTTCCCATGATGAAGCGATGCGGCGCTATGCCAGCGACCGCCCCGACCTGCGTATCCCGCTTGAGATTGTCCCCATCGAGGACCTGATGCGCGGGGTTGATTTCAAGGTGTTTTCCGCCCATGCCACGGCACCCGACAGCCGCGTCGTCGCCCTTCGCGTTCCCGGCGGCGGCAGGCTCACGCGCGGGGCAATCGACGAGTACACTGCGTACGTCAGCAACTTTGGCGCGCGCGGTCTGGCCTATATCAAGTGCGGCGAACTTGCGCGCGCGCGCGCAGGTCTGCAATCGCCGATTCTCAAGTTCATGCCCGACGATGTGATCGCGAAGCTGCTCGAGCGCACCGGCGCAGCCGATGGCGACATGATTTTTTTCGGCGCAGGCAAGCGAGAGACGGTCAACGAATCCATGGGCGCATTGCGGGTGCGTCTCGGTCACGACCTGAAGCTGGTCGAAGCGGCGTGGTGCCCTCTGTGGGTCGTTGACTTCCCGCTGTTCGAGTTTGACGACAAAGCGCAGCGCTGGACTTCGCTGCACCACCCGTTTACCGCGCCGACCGACGCGCAGGTATTGCTGTCCGGGGAGCCTGCCGCCTGCCGCGCGCGCGCCTATGACCTCGTGATCAACGGCGTCGAACTCGGCGGCGGCTCCATCCGCATTCACGATCCAGCGACGCAGCGTGCGGTGTTTGACATCCTGGACCCAGAGGAGCACGAACTCGAAGAGAAGTTCGGGTTTCTGCTGCGCGCGCTCGAATATGGGTGCCCTCCGCATGGGGGTATCGCGTTTGGCCTCGATCGGCTGGTGATGCTGTTGACCGGGAGCGCATCGATACGCGACGTCATCGCTTTTCCCAAAACCCAGAATGCGCATTGTCCTCTGACCGACGCGCCCGCGCGCGTGCCGTCAGAGCAACTGCGAGAAGCAGGTATACGCCTTGCCCAGTCCCACGACAAGAAATGAGTCACGCTACAAGCGCCCCGAGTCGGTGCTGGTCGTCGTGTACACTGCTGACAGGCGGGTGCTGCTGTTGCGCCGCAAGGAACCACCGAGCTTCTGGCAGTCGGTTGCAGGCAGTCTCGAATGGGGCGAAGACCCGCAACAGGCCATGGTGCGCGAACTACGCGAGGAAACCGGTATCGAAAGCAAGGAAGTCGTGGACTGTTACGTGTTGAACAGGTTTCTGATCTATCCTATGTGGCGAGACCGCTATGCGCCCGGTGTCGTGGAGGGCCTCGAATACGTGTTCAGGCTCAAGCTCGACACTATATGCGAGATTACGCTCAACGAGCGGGAGCACGCGGAATACCAGTGGGTGTCTCGCCGCGAAGCACTGGAGCGAGTGAGTTCTTATACCAATTTCGAGGCGATCGAGCAGTGGGTTTTCTGAACTCGACAATCATCAAAAGGATGTAGCGTGTCCGGGCACAGCAAGTGGGCCAACATCCAGCACCGCAAGAAAGCCCAGGACGCGAGGCGCGGCAAGCTGTTCACGCGGTTGATTCGCGAAATCACTATCGCCGCCCGTCTCGGTGGGCATGAGCCGGGCGCCAACCCGCGCCTGCGGTTGGCACTCGACAAGGCGGCCGCGGCCAACCTGGGCAGGGAGCCCATCGACCGCGCAATCAAGCGTGGTGCCGGTCTGGTGGAAGGCCGGCCTTACGAAAGCGTGCAATATGAAGGATACGGTCCGGCTGGCACGGCCGTTCTCGTCGACTGCGCTACGGACAACCGCAACCGCACCGTCGCAGAAGTACGCAACGTGTTTACACGCCACGGCGGCAGCCTGGGAGAGAACGGCTCGGTCGCCTACCTGTTCGAGCGGCGAGGCGTGCTGGGCTATGGGCAGGCGGACGAAGACACGATACTCGAAGCGGCGCTCGAAGTGGGCGCCGACGATGTGGTCGGCAAAGACGGCGCGGTGTGGGTCTTTACTGTCCCGGAGCAACTGTTCGAGATTGGACAGGCCATGGGGGCCAGCGGGTTCGCGCCCGATGAATCGGAGCTGGGCATGGTTCCAACTTCGCTGATCGAGATCGGCGGTGAAGATGCCGACCGGCTGGTGCGGATGCTCGACTCGCTGGAAGAACTCGAAGATGTGCAGAACATTTACTGCAACGCCAACCTGTCGGATACCCCTTGGCTGCCGTGGCGATGATTGCAACATGCAACGCATTTTAGGCATAGACCCGGGACTCGTTGCGACCGGTTACGCCCTGATCGAAAGCGACGCAGGTGCCGTACGCCTGGTTTGTAGCAATGTCATCGCAGCGCCGAATGGTCAGACGTTGCCCGTGCGCCTCGGCGTGATCTTCAATGGCCTGAGCGCGGTCATCGAATCCTACCGCCCCGAGGCAGCCTCCATAGAAACCGTGTTCATGCACAAGGACGCATCGGCGGCGCTCAAGCTCGGGCAGGCCCGCGGTGTCGCCGTTTGCGCGAACGTGATCCACGGCGTGGCCGTGTATGAATACGACACCCGCGTGGTCAAGAAAACCATCGTCGGCAAGGGCAACGCCAGCAAGCAGCAAGTGCAGTTCATGGTCGCGCGTCTGCTGCAAGTAGCCGAGCGCCAGCGTAGCGACGAAGCGGACGCGATGGCGCTTGCCCTGTGCCACATTTTTACGCACGGCGCGAAGACCCGGCTGGAGCGGGCAATGCCATGATTTCACGGCTGGTCGGCGAGCTTGTACTGAAGAGTCCACCGCATCTGATTGTCGACGTCAACGGCGTCGGTTATGAAATGCAGGCTCCGATGTCGACCTTCTACAGCCTTCCCGAGACCGGCCAGCACGTCACCCTGCTCACGCATCTGCAGGTGCGCGATGATGCACACCTGCTGTACGCGTTTGTCTCGGAGTATGACCGCAGCCTGTTCCGTGCCCTGATCAGAATCAGCGGCATCGGCGCGAAAATTGCGCTGGCCATCCTTTCGGCAATGGAAGCCGCCACCTTCAAGGAACTGGTGCTCGAAGGAGACCCTGTGGGATTGACGCGCGTTCCAGGCATCGGTCAGAAGACCGCCGAGCGGCTGGTGCTGGAAATGAAGAACCGTTTCAAGGACGATTACTGGACGCAGTCTGGCCACGTGGGCGTGGATCGAGGTTTGTCCGTTGATAGCCATGCCGCCGCGGCGCAAGCCTTGGTGTCGCTCGGCTACAAGGCTGCCGATGCGCGCAGGATGATCCGGCAGGCGGCAAAATCGGATGACTCGGTGGAAGACATGATCAAAGCCGCGCTGAAAGACAGTCTGTAACATCCGATATGGCCACAAGCGATGGATTTTGACGAGCCAGGCAATGACTGAATCCAACTCTCTGCTGAACGCACGCCGCACCCAGGGCGAAATCGGTGCGGACGCGCACGTTCGCCCCGAGCAACTGGACCAATATATCGGCCAGGAGACGGTGTGCGAGCAGATGCGCGTGTTTATCGAAGCGGCGCGCGGCCGCGGCGACCCACTCGATCATGTACTGATCTTTGGCCCGCCGGGGCTCGGCAAGACCACGCTGGCCCATATCGTAGCCAAAGAGATGGGCGCCAACCTGCGCCAGACCTCGGGGCCGGTGATTGAAAAGGCCGGCGACCTGGCAGCGATGCTGACCAACCTCGAAACGCACGATGTATTGTTCGTCGATGAGATCCATCGCCTCAACCCGGTTGTCGAGGAGATTCTGTATCCGGCGATGGAGGATTTTCAACTGGACATTATTATTGGCGAAGGGCCGGCCGCGCGCTCGATCAAGCTGGAACTACAGCCGTTCACCCTGGTCGGAGCAACCACGCGTGCCGGTTTGCTGACTTCGCCATTGCGTGACCGGTTCGGCATCGTGCAGCGGCTGGAGTTCTACACGGCACAGGAACTCACGCGCATCGTGACACGTAGCGCGAAGATATTCGGGATTGGA
The DNA here is from genome assembly GCA_965226235.1 of Candidatus Oxydemutatoraceae bacterium. GTDB lineage: Bacteria > Pseudomonadota > Gammaproteobacteria > Poriferisulfidales > Oxydemutatoraceae > CAYFZO01. The sequence continues at coordinate 1,645,454 of OZ245335.1, forward strand.
ATCGACGACGCCGGCGCGAGCGAAATAGCCTGTCGCTCGCGTGGCACCCCGCGCATTGCCAATCGCCTGTTGCGCCGGGTGCGCGATTATGCCGAAGTCAAGTTCGATGGCGCGATTACACAGGAAGTCGCGTCGCAGGCCCTGGCGCTGCTGGAAGTCGACGCCAGCGGATTCGATACGATGGATCGCCGTCTACTACAGATGATGATCGAGCGTTTCCGCGGCGGCCCCGTCGGCATCGACAGTCTGGCGGCGGCGATCGGCGAAGAACGCGGCACCATAGAAGATGTCATCGAGCCGTTTCTGATCCAGAGCGGGTACCTGCTGCGCACCGCGCGCGGGCGCCAGGTGACCGCGCTCACCTGGCGTTATTTCAATCTTGACCCACCGGACGACCACGCTGTGCCGTCTCCGCCGAGCCTCTTCTGAAACCGGATCACCCAGGCGATCTTGCGCCCGGCAGGCACGGGATTGCATCACGCACCAGGTGAGGTCCAGGGTTTCAATGCGAAGCGACACCCCGGTAGATCGTCAGACACACCGAAGACTCGATCACCACGCGCACGGTCAGACGCTTGCTCAATGCTGACTCGTTTGTCCCTTGGGTGGTGCCCATACACCCCACTGCGAACTTCAAGTTGGGTGGCTTCGTTCGAGGTATTGGCGTCAAGCCTTGATGCGTTGATATATAATCGTGAGTCTGACTCCCATGCAAACGGATCTGGATTTTTTAAGTTTGGTCATTGACGCCACTTTCGTGGTGCAATTGGTCATGCTGATATTGCTACTGGCCTCGGTTATCAGTTGGTCTTTCATTTTCAACAAATGGCGCGAACTGAAAGAAATGAAGGTCACGGCCGACAACTTCGAGGACCGTTTCTGGTCTGGCGAGGAGGTGTCGCGCCTGTATGAGGATTTGCAGCAGGAAGGCGCTCAGGCGGGTATGTCGGCGATATTTTGCGAAGGGTTCCGCGAGTATATGCGCCTGCGCGAAGACAGCGCGCTGTCGGTGGAGATGATTTCCTCGACTTCGGTGAAGGTCATGAAAGTCGCCCTGTCGCGCGAAATAGATCGCATGGAAAACCAGCTCAACTTCCTTGCAACGGTGGGGTCGACCGCTCCTTATATTGGGCTGTTCGGCACGGTATGGGGCATCATGGACGCGTTTCTTGCGTTGCGCAACGTGCAGTACGCCACTCTTTCCCTGGTTGCTCCCGGCATCGCCGAAGCGTTGATCGCAACCGCGATGGGGCTGTTCGCCGCGATTCCCGCGGTGATCGCTTACAACAGGTTTCGCGACCGTGTCGAGCGGCTGATTTCCCGGTTTGACAATTTCCTGGAAGAGTTCACCACTCTCCTGAGCAGGCAGGTGCCGGGCGTTGCGCGCACAGCCGGAGCTTGAAGAGAACATGTTGCCGCGCCGCGCCCCCAAATTGATGGCGGACATCAACATCGTTCCCTATATCGACGTGATGCTGGTGCTGCTGGTGATTTTCATGGTGACGGTACCACTCATCCAGCAAGGGATTGAAATCGATCTGCCGAAGGCCCAGGCGCGTACCGTTGACAGTGGGGAAGCGCCTGATCCGCTGATCATTACCGTCAGCCGCGCTGGGCAAATCACCCTGAACAAGGGGGATGTGGCCAATCAGCCGCTGACGCCGGATTTCCTGCTGCGCCAGTTGTATGTATTGCTTCCGGATCAGCAGGGCATCGCTTATGTGCGTGGCGACCAGGGCGCTTCTTACGGCGCTGTGGTCTCGGCGATGGTCATGCTGCAAACGGCTGGTGCCGACAGCATCGGGTTGATTACTGAGCCGCCGGAGAGTGTGGCACGAAGATGACCGGGCCGCTTGCCGGGCGTCAAAGGAAGTCGCTTTTCGCTTCGGTTCTCATCCACCTTTCGCTCATCGGTCTGGCGGCATTCAGTATCGGGCCGCCTTCAGACCCTTCGACTGACGCGGCATCTGTTGTGCGACAACCGGAACAGGTGATCGAAGCAAACGCGGTGTCCCCCGAGGAAATAGAAACGCTGCTGCAACGTAAGAGCGAAAGGGATCGTCAGTTGCGCGAGCAGGCCGAACAGCGTCGGTTGGCGCAGGAACGAGCCCAGCGCGAGGCCGAAGAAGAACAACAACGTCTACAGGCAGCACGGCTGGAGGCGGAAGAACAGCGACGCCTCGCCGAGCAGTCCCGTCTGGCTGCCGAAGCCGAGCAGCAGCATCTGATAGAGGAGACCCAGCGCGCGGCCGAGGCGGAGAAGCAACGTCTGGAGGAGGAATCTCGACGGGCGACCGAGGCGGAGAAGCAGCGTCTGGCAGAGGAATCTCGACGGGCGACCGAGGCGGAGAAGCAGCGTCTGGCAGAGGAAGCCCGGCGCACGACCGAGGCGGAGAAGCAGCGTCTGGCCGAAGAATCCCAGCGCACGACCGAGGCGGAGCAGCAGCGTCTGGCAGAGGAAGCCCGGCGCACGACCGAGGCGGAGCAGCAGCGTCTGGCCGAAGAATCCCAGCGCGCGACCGAGGCGGAGAAACAGCGCCTGGCCGAGGAATCCCAGCGCACGACCGAGGCGGAGCAGCAGCGCCTGGCCGAGGAATCCCAGCGCACGACCGAGGCGGAGCAGCAGCGTCTGGCCGAAGAATCCCAGCGCGCGACCGAGGCGGAGAAACAGCGCCTGGCCGAGGAATCCCAGCGCACGACCGAGGCGGAGAAACAGCGCCTGGCCGAGGAATCCCAGCGCACGACCGAGGCGGAGAAGCAGCGTCTGGTCGAGGAAGCCCGGCGCGAGGCCGAGGTAGAGAAGCAGCGTCTGGCGGAGGAAGCCCGGCGCGAGGCCGAGGTAGAGAAGCAGCGTCTGGCCGAGGAAGCCCGGCGCGAGGGCGAGGTAGAGAAGCAGCGTCTGGCCGAGGAAGCCCGGCGCGAGGCCGAGATAGAGAAGCAGCGTCTGGCCGAGGAAGCCCGGCGCGCGGCCGAGGCAGAGAAGCAGCGTCTGGCCGAGGCGGAGCAGCAGCGTCTGGTGGAGGAGGCTCGCCAGCAGGTCAAACGTGCCAAGATCGCAGCTTGGACACAGGAATACGTTCGCAGTATCCGCTACAAGATCGAACGCAACTGGAAGCGTCCGCTTTCGAGCGTCAAGGGAGGGGACTGCGTCGTGAAACTGCGACAGAGTCGTGAGGGGAATATCGAGAGCGTGAAGATAGAGAGTTGCGAGGGAGACCGTTTATACATGCTCTCTGTGCAGGATGCCGTATGGAGAGCGAATACATTGCCTTCGCCGCCTTCGTGGGATGTATTTGATTATGAAGTCGAGATTACTTTCAAGCAGAAATATTGAAACCCTGTGCCTGTGTGGCGGGGTATTGCTGGCGCTGGTGCTTTTTTCGCAGCCGTTGCCGGCGAAGTTGGAAGTGGAGGTTACGCAAGGTTTCGAGGGAGGCGTGCCGATCGCAGTGGCCCCTTTCAAGGGTGAGCCGCAAGGGCGCAAGCGAAGCCTCCGCAGCATTGTTGCCAACGACTTTGCCTACAGTGTGTTGTTTTCGGTGATTGACACCGGTGCGGCCTCCCCTGGAGGCGCCGCAAGGGAGGTTGATTATGGCGCGTGGCTGATGCGAGGAGTGGAAAAGCTCATACTTGGAGAGGTCATGCCAGACCGTGTGCGGGTCGAGTTGCACGACATTGTACGCCGCAGGCTTATAAAAGGGTTCAGCATCATGACGGTGGGCACCGGGCTGACGGACTATACCGCGCACCAGATCAGCGATGTGGTCTATGAAGAATTGACCGGGTTCCCGGGCATCTTCACTACGCGCATCGCGTTTGTCGCCACCGAACGATACGGCTGGCGCAGGCATCACAGCACTTTGTACATCAGCGACGCTGACGGGCACAACGCGCGCGCAATTTATACTTCGCCGTATCAACTCATGTCGCCGACGTGGCCGCCTGATCTCGAGCGGATCGCCTATGTGTCGTATGAAAGCGGGCGGTCCCAGATCGTGATACAAACGCTGGCCACCGGTGAGCGTGAAATGCTGGGTGTCTATACCGGGGCCGCAAGTCTGCCAAGCTGGTCTCATGACGGCCGATACCTGGCTTACGTCGGCTCGGCAGCCGGCAACCCCGACATTTACGTCCTGGAACTGGCAGTGAAGCGGGTAACGCGCATGACCCGGAGCAACCTCATCGATACCGAACCCACCTGGGCGCCTGATGGCACGTTGATTTTCACTTCGGATCGTAGCGGAAGCCCGCAGTTGTATCGCCTGGACGGTCTGGACGCCGCGCCGGAACGTATCACGTTTCAAGGTGCTTACAACTCCGACGCGGATGTTTCCCCGAGTGGTGACCGCCTTGCCTTCCTGAGCCAGCGCGAGCAGCAGTTCATGATCGTCACCAAGGATTTTACCCGCACGGACGGAGATGAAACCGAACTGGTTTCCAGCATTGGGATCGAGGGGCCACGCTTTACCGCGAACGGCCAACTGCTCGGCTACATCACCGATCGCAACGGCAAAAGTGCTTTTGGGCTTATGACCACAGACGGCGTTTTCGGTAAGCTGATACCGTTGCCCGTGATTGACGTACGAGGTGCCCAATGGTCTCCCCTTACATGGTGAAGCAGCATCACGCGCTGGTTCTCGTCGCACTGTTCTCCGCGTCTCCCCTGGCCGCGCAACAACAGGAAGAAGCACCCGCGAATCTGGCTGAGCAAATGCGCGAGTGGCTCCTTGAAGCGGATGCCTTGAAGGACCGATTCCAGGCTCTGGGCGACAAGCTGCAAGCCTGGATCGAGCAGATCGAAGCAGAGATCACCGATCGGCCAGGGTCACCGGAGCCGCCCGCGACCGGCACCGGTTCCATAGAGGCGACCGTCCCCTCTCAGGAAGCACCGTCCGCGAACCTGGCTGAGCAAATGCGCGAGTGGCTCCTTGAAGCGGATGCCTTGAAGGACCGATTCCAGGCTCTGGGCGACAAGCTGCAAGCTTGGATCGAGCAGATCGAAGCAGAGATCACCGATCGGCCAGGGTCACCGGAGCCGCCCGCGACCGGCACCGGTTCCATAGAGGCGACCGTCCCCTCTCAGGAAGCACCGTCCGCGCGCCTGGCTGAACAGATGCGCGGGTGGCTCCTTGAAGCGGAGGCTTTGCAGAACCAACGCGAGGTTCTGGACGACAGGCTACATGCCTGGATCGAGCAGATCGAAGCAGAGACCATCGATCGGCCAGAGTTACCGGAGCCGCCCGTGACCGGCACCGATTCCATACAAGCAGCCGCCACACCTCCGCGAACGGCGCCACGCTCATCCACCTTGCGGGCGACATCCGTTGCGCCCGCGATGCCACCCTCCCCGCGGGACGACGCCTTTTCCGTGCGACGGCAGTTTGCCTGGGCCGACCGCTCGCCGACTGCACAGGCGCAGGAGAAGCAGGCGTATCTCGACGCGCTCGCGTATCTCGAACGCGGCGGGGCGGATGGGGATTACAGGCAGTTTCGTGCGATGTTGCAACGCTTTGTCAGCACTTATCAGGGGGGACCCTACGAGCCAAAAGCGCGTTACCTCATAGCCGATTCCTACTACACGGAAAAACAGCATGAGCGAGCGGCGCGGAGCTTTTTGCTCTACATTGATGATTTCCCGCACGACGATCGCGTCGATGATGCGCGACTCAAAGTTGCCTACATACGGCATGAGCAAGGCGAGGTCGCGGCCGCTGTTCGTCTGCTTGAGCAGTTATCCGACTCCAGGAACAGCCGCGTTCGCGAACTGGCGCAACGCAGGCTCCGGCTGATCGCCAAGGATCCCGGTGAGTGAACGCAGAGCCGAAACAGCCGATCGGCTGAAAATCACCGAACTCTTTTATTCCCTGCAGGGAGAATCCACCTCCGCGGGCATCCCCACCGTGTTCGTGCGTCTCACCGGCTGCCCGTTGCGGTGCAGTTATTGCGATACCGCATACGCTTTCACCGGAGGGGAATGGATGACGTGTGACGACATCCTGTCCCAGGTGGCCGGATACGCCTGCGACCACGTAACCGTCACCGGTGGAGAGCCGCTTGCACAGCAGCACTGCCTCGATCTGCTGACTCGCTTGTGCGACGCTGGATACCGGGTTTCGATCGAAACCGGCGGCGCGTATGACGTTTCGACAATCGATCCGCGCGTCACGCGGGTGATGGACCTGAAAACGCCCGCTTCCGGAGAATGTGGGCGCAACCTCGACTCCAACATTGAATGGTTGCGCCCCCATGATCAGGTCAAGATCGTCATTTGCGAGCGCGGGGATTATGAATGGGCAAAACGCCAACTCGCGAGGCATCGGCTGGCGTCGCGCTGCGAAGTGTTGTTCTCCCCTGCCTGGCAGCGCCAGGACGCGGCCGAACTCGCCGCGTGGATACTCGCCGACCATCTGCCGGTCAGGCTACAACTGCAGTTGCACAAGCTCTTGTGGGGCGATGTCCCCGGCAGGTGAAAGTCTAACGAGGCGAGGTATTGCAGGCTACCTGGCGAGCATCATGGCCGAGATATAGACACCTCCGAGTGACGGGATCATCACCACTGTGCCGATGAAAATGCCGACGACCCACTGGGTCGTCCTGATCCTTGATTCGTCCACCTTGCGCTCCAGAAACTCGAACCTCTTCCCCAGGTCAGTGACCTTGCCGTCCAGATCACCGACCTTGCTGTTCAGTCCACCGACCTTGCTACCCAGGCTATCGATCTTGCTATCCAGTCGCCCACCTCAACCCTCAACTCGGTTTTCAACTCCAGTTGTTGCCGGGAGAGTTCCAGTTGTTGCTGGTAGATTGTTTCAAGTGTGACTTCCATCTTTCTATCTACACCATAGTTATCACAGGGGGTAGCCCCTGAGCAGTATGTAAGGCTATGGTGCGATGCACCCAAACGGGTGTCAAGGGCGCGCGCCGTTCATCGGGATTTTCACCCCTTTCGTCGAGTCCGCGGTGCCGGGCATCGATCACGGATGGGGCACAGTGTCGACTCGGCTGGCGTCGCGCTGCGAAGTGTTGCTTTCTTCTGTCCGGCAGCGCCAGGACGCGGCCGAACCCGCCGCGTGGATACCCTCAGACCATCTGCCGGTCAGGCTACAACTGCAGTTGCACAAGCTCTTGCGGGGCAACGGTCCCCGGCAGGTGAAAGTCTAACGAGGCGGGGTATTGCAGGCTACCTGGCGAGTAGCATCGTTGCCGAGATATAGACACCTCCGAGCGACGAGATCATCACCACTGTGCCGATGAACATGCCGACGACCCACTGGGTCGTCTTGATCCTTGACTCGTCCACCTTGCGCTCCAGAAACTCGAACCTCTTCCCCAGGTCAGTGACCTTGCTGTCCAGATCACCGACCTTGCTGTCCAGTCCACTGACCTTGCTGTCCAGTCCACTGACCTTGCTACCCAGGCTATCGATCTTGCTATCCAGTCGCCCCACCTCAACCCTCAACTCGGTTTTCAACTCCAGTTGTTGCCGGGAGAGTTCCAGTTGTTGTTGGGAGAGTTCCAGTTGTTGCTGGTAGATTGTTTCAAGTGTGACTTCCATCTTTCTATCTACACCATAGTTGTCACAGGGGGTAGCCCCTGAGCAGCATGTAAGGCTATGGTGCGATGCATCCAAACGGGTGTCAAGGGCGCGCGCCGTTCATCGGGATTTTCACCCCTTTCGTCGAGTCCGCGGTGCCGGGCATCAATCACGGATGGGGCACAGTGTCGACTCGGCTGGCGTCGCGCTGCGAAGTGTTGCTTTCTTCTGTCCGGCAGCGCCAGGACACGGCCGAACTCACCGCGTGGATACTCTCAGACCATCTGCCGGTCAGGCTACAACTGCAGTTGCACAAGCTCTTGCAGGGCAACGGTCCTCGGCAGGTGAAAGTCTAACGAGGGCGGGGTATTGCAGGCTACCTGGCGAGTAGCATCGTTGCCGAGATATAGACACCTCCGAGCGACGAGATCATCACCACTGTGCCGATGAAAATACCGACGACCCACTGGGTCGTCCTGATCCTTGACTCGTCCACCTTGCGCTCCAGAAACTCGAACCTCTTCCCCAGGTCAGTGACCTTGCTGTCCAGATCACCGACCTTGCTGTCCAGATCACCGACCTTGCTGTCCAGTCCACTGACCTTGCTACCCAGGCTATCGATCTTGCTATCCAGTCGCCCCACCTCAACCCTCAACTCGGTTTTCAACTCCAGTTGTTGCCGGGAGAGTTCCAGTTGTTGCCGGGAGAGTTCCAGTTGTTGCTGGTAGATTGTTTCAAGTGTGACTTCCATCTTTCTATCTACACCATAGTTGTCACAGGGGGTAGCCCCTGAGCAGCATGTAAGGCTATGGTGCGATGCATCCAAACGGGTGTCAAGGGCGCGCGCCGTTCATCGGGATTTTCACCCCTTTCGTCGAGTCCGCGGTGCCGGGCATCGATCACGGATGGGGTACAGTGTCGACTCGTGAGGCGTCGCGCTACGAGCTATTGCTCCCGTCTGCCTGACAGCATGGCTCGACTGCGGTGCTCGTCACCGTTGATTTTTTCGGCGTGGACGACAAGAATCAGCGTAACCGAGTCGCATTGATTTCAGGTTGGTCAAAAAATGTTGCGTGCTGTCGTTCTGCTTTCCGGAGGCGTTGATTCCGCGACCACACTTGCGATTGCCCGCGAGGAGGGGTACGCGTGTTCTGCCTTGAGCTTTGATTATGGCCAGCGCCATCGAGCCGAACTGGAAGCGGCCGCCCGCGTCGCCACCCAACTCGGCGCCCGAGCGCATCAAATCTATTCGCTGTCGCCGGTGTTGTTTGGCGGATCGGCGCTGACCGACCCAGCGATTCCGGTGCCGGAGCCTGATCTCGACCCCATGCTGAAGACGCCCGAAGGCGGTGCTTCCCGCGACATCCCCGTCACTTACGTGCCGGCGCGCAATCTGGTGTTTCTGTCGCTGGCGCTGGCCTGGGCGGAGACCCTCAAGACGCACGACATCTTTATTGGCGCGAACGCAGTGGATTATTCCGGCTACCCGGATTGCCGGCGCGAATTTCTGCTGGCGTTTCAGACCGCTGCCAACCTGGCGACACGAGCGGGTGTCGGTGGCGCCGATATTCGCATCCACAGCCCGCTGCTCGACTGGAGCAAGCGGGAGATTATTCAGCGCGGTGCGGCACTGGGGGTCGACTACGCGCTGACGGTGTCGTGCTACAGCGCCACCCCTGGAGGGCGCGCCTGCGGGCGCTGCGAGTCCTGCCAGTTGCGCGCGCGGGGGTTCTCCGACGCGGGCGTTCCCGACCCAACCCGGTATGTATGAGCCTCTCAAGGCTCCCTCGCGTCTCCCCGCCTGACTGTAGCAACGCCGCCTGCTTCGACCGTCGTCGTCTGCGGCGTCAAATGTTCGCATTCACCACCTGTGGAACAGATGGGCCCCGTAGCGTATTCGCAAGGGCGACGCGTGCGTCGCTCCTACAACGCGTCCACGCCGCCTGCTTCGACCGTCGTCGTCTGCGGCGTCAAATGTTCGCATTCACCACCTGTGGAACAGACGGGCCTCGTAGCGTATTCGCAAGGGCGACGCGTGCGTCGCTCCTACAACGCGTCCACGCCGCCTGCTTCGACCGTCGTCGTCTGCGGCGTCAAATGTTCGCATTCACCACCTGTGGAACAGACGGGCCCCGTAGCGTATTCGCAAGGGCGACGCGTGCGTCGCTCCTACAACGCGTCCACGCCGCCTGCTTCGACCGTCGTCGTCTGCGGCGTCAAATGTTCGCATTCACCACCTGTGGAACAGACGGGCCTCGTAGCGTATTCGCAAGGGCGACGCGTGCGTCGCTCCTACAACGCGTCCACGCCGCCTGCTTCGACCGTCGTCGTCTGCGGCGTCAAATGTTCGCATTCACCACCCGTGGAACAGACGGGCCCCGTAGCGTATTCGCAAGGGCGACGCGTGCGTCGCTCCTACAACGCGTCCACGCTGCCTGCCTCGGCTTCCGTTGTCGGTGCTGTCCGACATCCGTTCCCGTATCCGCCAGCGATGCGCGTTGTCCTGCGTACCGGGACAGCATTGTTTCCTGCTATTATTAAGCACATGGACTTCTCGCCAGAACACAAAGCTGGCTTCGATACCGACACCATGGCAGGTGGCGGCATGGAGCCTGTCACGTTCGCCCCTGCCGCCGTTGCGGGCGAGGTCGTGTTGCAGATGGATCAGCGGCCAGCCTGATGGAGTTGACTACCCAGGTACTGCTTTGGGCGCTGGCGGTCACGCTGGTCATGGGCGCGGTGGTCAGCAAGACCGGTTTCTGCACCATGGGCGCGGTGTCTGACTGGGTCAACATCGGCGACACCGGTCGGCTACGCGCCTGGGTGCTCGCTATCGCGACCGCCATGGTCGGTGTCTCGTTGCTTGACAGCGTTGCGTTGGTGGACATGTCGCTGGTCAACAGCGGCGAAACCGGCAAACCACCCTACACCACACCTCAGTTCGTGTGGCTGCGTTACGTGCTGGGCGGTCTGTTGTTCGGCATCGGCATGACGTTTGGTTCCGGCTGTGGCAACAAGACGATGGTGCGTATCGGTGGCGGCAACCTCAAATCTGTGGTCGTGTTCCTGACGATGGGCGCCGGTGCGTACGCGATGATTTACACGGATTTCAGCCACGACGCGTTCCTGCGCTGGATGCAGCCGCTGGCGGTAAACTTTGCCGATTACGGCATCGCCAGCCAGAGCATTGCGGATCTGCTCGCAGGTCTTTTCAGGCTTGATGGAGCCGACCTGCGCCTGATTGTCAGCATCGTGCTCGCCGCCCTGTTGCTGGCGTGGTCGCTGAAGTCGGATGCGTTGCGCGCGAAGTTTGACCACGTGCTCGGTGGCCTCGTCGTCGGCATCGCGGTGGCCGCCGCCTGGTTTGTCACCGCTGGCCCGCTTGGGCAGAGCCTGCTGGATGAGATAGAGTTTCTCGATCAGCGCCCTTACGATGTCGGCGCGCAGTCGCTGACCTTCGTAAAGCCCACGGCGCACTTCTACTACTTCATCCAGGAGGGCTTCGCGTCTCATATCCTCACGTTTGGGTTGGTGGCTTCCGCGGGCGTGGTGCTCGGCTCGTTCCTCTATTCGGTCTTCTCTCGCAATTTTCGCGTCGAGTGGTTTTCCTCCTGGCGGGATTTCGTTCGCCACATCGCCGGTGGCCTGTTGATGGGGATCGGCGGGGTGCTGTCGCTGGGGTGCACTTTCGGTCAGGCGATCACCGGTGCCTCGACCCTGGCGCTTGGCTCGTTGGTCACGTTCATTTTCATCGTACTGGGCGCGGCGTTGACGATGAAAGTAGAATACTACCGTCTGGTGTACGAACAGGAAGCGACCTTCGGCAAGGCGCTCGCAGCCGGGATGGCTGACCTGCGGCTGTTCCCTGCCAGGTGGCGAAAGCTGGATGCGGTCTAGCGATTCACTCTTGCTACACTGTTTGGGTGAGGTCGGGATTGGCTTTGATCATGGGTCGTTAGCTCAGTTGGTAGAGCACCGGACTTTTAATCCGATGGTCGCAGGTTCGAGACCTGCACGACCCACCACACCCCCGGCACCCGGCGCTGCAACGGCGGCTGTCTGCGGACGCAATCGGCCATGAGCAGATTCGGTGGCGCGTGGACGCAGGAAAAGCTCGACATACTGAAGCACTACCTCGACGCGTATACAACGGCACTGAAGAAACAGCGATTCCGGCTTATGTAAAAGGATTGCGGCACACATCCTGAAGCACCTGTAGTCATATCCGCGTCATGTCTACGAACTCCGCGATCGAATGGGCCGAGGCCACGTGGAATCCCGTTACCGGTTGCACGAAGATCAGCCACGGGTGCAAGCATTGCTATGCACAGCGCATGTCCGGCAGGCTGCAGGCCATGGGGGTCAGCAAATATGCGGGCGGGTTCTCGGTTACAGTGCATGAGGACGCGCTCGACACCCCGCTCGGATGGCGGCGGCCGCGGCTGGTTTTTGTCAACCCCATAGTCCGATCTGTTTCACAAGTCGGTTCCGTTGACCTTCATCGAGTCTGTTTTCAGGGTTATGAACCGCGCCTCCCAGCATATCTTCCAGGTCCTGACCAAACGCCCGAGCCGCGTCGTCCTGTTGGATGGGAGGCTGCGCTGGACGCCGAACATCTGGCTGGGCACGAGTATCGAGTCCGAAAGATGGCTTGGACGACTCGCCGCGCTCGGAGACACCGGCGCCCATACGAAGTTTCTGTCGCTGGAACCCTTGCTCGGCCCGCTACCGGATCTGCCGCTTCAAGGGATCGACTGGGTGATCGCGGGAGGCGAGTCGGGTCCGGGGGCGAGACCGATGGAGGCAGGCTGGGTAAGGGGCATTCGGGACACCTGCCTGCAAAACGAGGTTCCGTTCTTCTTCAAGCAGTGGGTCGGCGTCTTCAAAAAGCGAACCGGTCGGATTCCGGATGGCCGAACCTGGGACCAGATACCTCGATCGGCAGTTGGTCGTCCGCTCCCCGATAGCGGCTGATGCAGGTAAGGCTGGCGTGTCAACCCAATCCAGATGTGTCCCCTTTTACCCAAGCTAAAGTGGCCTCTTTCGGGCTACTTGACGGTCTTGCATCATGAGGTAGCTGCCTCGTTTGTCCCATATGTGGTGGATCCATATTTGGAACGGTGATATTCTTTCCGCAAGTTGGTTTTGTCGTGCTGGCGGCAGCGCGGTTGCGTACCTATTCCTCCAAGAGACCCTTTATAACAACATGCAACAGGTTCCGTACCGCGTTCCCCCATATTTCTTTGTTGCCGGACGCTGTCTGCCACTGGCGGGGTTGTTTTTGGCGTTGATGCTCGCCGCCGCTCAGGTTGCGGCTCAGCAGACGACGCTGGTGACCATCACCGCAGTGGGCACTGTCGGCTCTTCCGGGCTGGTGGAAGTGGACGAAGGCGATGATGTTGTCTTTGAGTTGACGCGCACGGGCGACCTGACTTCACCGCTGACGGTGACAGTGGCGATTGACGAAGCGGGAGATGGCAATCAGGTAGCAATGACACCGTTTTCGAGGGATGTGGTGTTTCCGGCGGGCCAGTCAACGGTGCAACTGAGGGAAAACACGAATGCCGACGATGAGTTCGAGGAGGACACGGAGGTGTCGGCGGGGGTAGCACCGGCGGCGGTAGCGGAGGGGGAGTCCGGGTATTATGCGGCGGGGTCGCCGGGGTTGGCGTCGGTTCTGGTGCTGGATGACGACATTCCGGAAATGCGCGCTTATGCTGAGACCACGCAGGTGCGTATCAATGAAAATGGAGGGAAGTATAAGTGGCGTGCCATTGTTGAAGCCGACGAGCGTCCCCATAACAGGATTCTTGCTATTCGGCTTTTTGTAGCTAACTATCTCTTGGAGAAGGAATCCGTATCCGCCGCATCCGCAGACGACGTCTCATTCCTGCTTCCTGGTGGTTTTGATGATGATGAATTACCTGCCTCCCCTCCTGAGGATAGCCCTAAGGATATTCACGGACCGAGCTTTAGTCGGGTGAGTGGGCGTTTGCAGTGGCGTCTTTTTATCCAGGGGGGTCATGAGTTCATAGTCAAGGATGACGATCAAATGGAAGGAGACGAGACCCTGTTGGTTGATTTTTATCAAGACAACGATAGTGACCCTCGAATTAGTCTTATTAATAGCTTACCGGGCAGGCTTGATGTTGATGGTGATGAGGTGTTCCCCGACACGATTATCACCATCGTGGACAACGACTTCGTGACGATCGCTGCCAATAATCCGGAAGTGAACGAAGGCGAGGAGATTGTCTTTGAGTTGACGCGCCCGGGCGACACGGCTTCAGAGCTGACGGTGACGGTGGCGATTGACGAACCGCAAGATGCCAATCGCGTACTTGAGGAGACCGCGCCGTTTACGAAGGAAGCGGTATTTCTGGCGAACGAGCCAACGACGCGACTGACGGTGCCGACGGTTGATGACGCGATAGCGGAGGCGGAGGCGATGGTGACGGCGATGGTGGTATTTTCGCCGGATTATTCAGCGTCGCCGGGGGATGACGAATACTATAACGCTGCGCCGACGCCGGCGTCGCTTCTGGTCCGCGACAACGACACGGCGCTGGTGACCATCACCGCAGTGGGCGCTGTCGGCGATTCCGGGCTGGTGGAAATGGACGAAGGCGGAATTATTGTCTTTAGGTTGACGCGCACGGGCGACTCGACTTCAGAACTGCCGGTGACGGTGTTGGTTGAAGGAGCGGGAGGTGGCAATCAGGTAACAATAACGCCGTGCCGTTTTCGACGGAGGAGTTGTTTCCGGCGGGCGACTCAATGTGGCAACTAAGGGTGCCCACGATTGCCGACAATGAGTTCGAGGAGCACACGACGGTGACGGCGACGGTACGACCGGCGGATGCGGGAACGGAGGGAGGTCCCGGATATTATGCGGTGGGGTCGCCGAGCTCGGCGTCAGTTCTGGTGCTGGATAACGACATTCCCGAAATGCGCGTTTATGTTGCGACCACGCAGGTGCGTATCAATGAAGGCCGCTCGTATAGTATTGGGGAGATCATTCTTGAAGCCGACGAGCGTCCCCATGACCGTTCTCTTTTTGTTAATTTGTTTACTGTTGGCTACCGCTTGAAGGACGCATCCGCATCCGCAGCCGACGTCTCATTCAGCTTTGGTGAGACCTCAATGCGGCTCACCGAGACTGTTAGCATTACAGAGTTTATTCCGGGATCGGACTTTACACGGGTGGATGGGCGTTGGCGGCTGAATTATCAGCTCAACAATGATTTCGTCAGGCTTAGGCTCACAGCCGAGGATGACGATCAAATGGAAGGAGACGAGACCCTGGTGCTCGATTTGAGGCCAGTCAGGAACTCTCGAATCAGCATTATTAGTAGCTTATCGGCTGTCATACTTGATGGTGGGGAGGTGACGACCCCCGACACGATTATCACCATCGTGGACAACGACTTCGTGACGATCGCTCTCGATCCTGATGAGCATCCCGATAATCCGGAAGTCGACGAAGGCGAGGAGATTGTCTTTGAGTTGACGCGCCCGGGCGACACGGCTTCAGAGCTGACGGTGACGGTGGCGATTGACGAACCGCGAGATGCCGATGCCGATCGCGTACTTGAGGACACCGCGCCGTTTACGAAGGAAGTGATGTTTCCGGCGAACGAGCCAATGACGCGACTGACGGTGCCGACGGTTGATGACGCGATAGCGGAGGCGAACAAGACGGTGACGGCGGTGGTATTACCATTACCGCCGGATAGTTCAGTGTCGCCGGGGGATGACGAATACTATAACGCTTCTCTGACGCCGGCATCGGTTGTGGTCCTCGACGACGACACGACGCAGGTGACCATCACCGCAGTGGGCGTTGTCGGCCCTTCCGGGCTGGTGGAAGTGATAGAAGGTAGGGAGCTTGTCTTTGAGTTGACGCGCACGGGCGACCTGTCTTCACCGCTGACGGCGGTGGTGGGGATTGACGAAGCCGGCGGCGACATACTTGCTGATAGCGTCCGGTCGACCGAAGCTGTGGTGTTTCTGCCGGACATGCCAACGGCACAGCTGGCGGTGCCGACGCCTGGGTCTGCGGGAGGGAGGGACGAGGATTTCGATTTCGAGCCGCACACGACGGTGACGGTGGTAGTAGTAGCGGCGGCGGTGGCGAAGGAGGATCCCGGATATTATGTGGTGAGGTCGCCGGGGTCGGTGTCGGTTCTGGTGCGGGATAACGACGTTCCCAGAATAGACATTTATGCTGCCAGCACGCAGGCGAGCGCCAGCGAAGGAAGCAGTTTTAGGCTTCGGGTCATTGCGAAGACGCTATACGACGAGCGTCCCCATGTTTTTGATAGCAGGTTTAGTGCTCGACATTTTGCTCTTGCATATTCAAGCGAGTCGAGGAGCGCACGGTTCCGGGAAGACTTTGAGCCGGTAAATGATGTGGTCGAGATATTCTTTTCAGAATTTCAGCGGGTTAGCGTCGACGGAGGTGTGACCTTCTTTTACCGGCAGGTCGTTGAATTTCCGGCGCTCGTCACTATCGATAGGAAGGATGGTATCGATATCGACCTGATGGAAGGAGACGAGTCGCTACTGTTGAAGTTGGAGAGAAGTGCTAATCTTCACCCTCAAATAAGAAGACTTAGCCCTGGGTCCAGGGTGACGCTCACCATTGAGGACAACGACTTCGTGACGATCGCTACCGGTCTCGGCATGAGGGTCGCTACCGATCCCGACATGAGGGTCGCTACCGATCCCGATACGACGCTGGGGGTGGTGGCAAAAGGCATGTCCATCAACTTTGTGCTGACGCGCCCGGCGGGCGACCTGGCTTCAGAACTGCCGGTGACGGTGATTACCGAAGTCGACGGCATCGCGCCGTCTACGTTTACGCAGACTGTGGTGTTTCCGGCGGGCATGGCAACGGCGCAACTGACGGTGCCGGCGGTTAATGACGAGGGGATGTCGACAGTGACGGCGGTGGTAATACCGCCGGATCCGCCGGAAACACCACCGGAGAGAACGAGGAGTGGCAAATATTACAACGCTGCGTCGACGCCGGCGTCGGTTCTGGTCCTCGATGACGACACGGCGCTGGTGACCATCACCGGAGGTGCAGGTGTCGGCGATTCTTTGCCGGTGGAAGTGACCGAAGGCGATGAGATTGTCTTTGAGTTGACGCGCACGGGCGACCCGGCTTCATCGCTGACGGTGAGTGTGGCGATTGAAGAACCGCAAGATGCCAATCGCGTACTTGAGGAGACCGCGCCGTTTGAGAAGACTGTGGTGTTTCCGGCGGGCCAGTCAACGACGCTACTGAGGGTGCCGACGGTGAATGACGATGCGTACCAGCAGCCCACGACGGTGACGGCGGTGGTATCACCGCCGGATACGGTGTTGGGGGAGCCCGGACATTATTATGTGAGGTTGCTGGGGTCTGCGTCGGTTCGGGTGCTGGATGACGGTTTTCCCGTAATGCGCATTTATATTGCCAGTACGCAGACGCGCCTCAATGAAGGACACGGTGTGTATCAAGCCGGGATCGTGATGGATGCCGAGGCGCCGCCTCCTGATAGGGTTTTTTCATTGCATTTTCGAGCATAAGCGGGAGTGCAGACATCCCGGAAGACTATCCAACGTTCACTAATCAGTTTGATCCCGGCCATTCAGGATTTAAGTTGCTCGAAGGCGGGGTTTACCGGAAGGTCGTGTATAGACCGGTCACCATCAACGATGACGATCTAATGGAAGGAGACGAGACGTTTGGGCTTCTGATCGAAGAAGCCCGGATCTCCGCCCGGAATATGTCATTGATCCTCCAGGAAACAGAGGTTTCGGTTTTAGTATGCCCTGTTCATGAGGTTATCACCATCGTGGACAACGACTTCGTGACGATCGCTCCCGATCTCGCTCCCGACAATCCGGGGGTGGCCGAAGGCACGACCATCAACTTTGTGCTGACGCGCCCGGGGGGCGACCTGGCTTCATCGCTGACGGTGACGGTGCAGATTGACGAACCGCAAGATGCCAATCGCGTACTTGAGGACACCGCGCCGTTTACGCAGGAAGCGGTATTCCTGGCGGGCGCGTCAACGGCGCTACTGACGGTGCCGACGGTTGATGACGCGATAGCGGAGTCGGACACGACGGTGACGGCGGTGGTATTACCGCCGGATTCGTCGATAGCGCCACCGACGGGTTTGGAGAGTGGCGAATACTATAACGCTGCGCCGACGCCGGCGTCGCTTCTGGTCCGCGACAACGACACGGCGCTGGTGACCATCACCGCAGTGGGCGCTGTCGGCCCTTCCGGGCTGGTGGAAGTGATAGAAGGTAGGGAGCTTGTCTTTGAGTTGACGCGCACGGAGGGCAACCTGTCTTCACCGCTGACGGTGGTGGTGGGGATTGACGAAGCCGGCGGCGACGTACTTGCTGCTGGCGTCCGGTCGACCGAGGCTGTGGTGTTCCTGCCGGACATGCCAACGGCACTGCTGGAGGTGCCGACGGTTAATGACGAGGATTTCGAGCCGCACACGACGGTGACGGCGGTGGTATCACCGCCGGATACGGTGTTGGGGGAGCCCGGACATTATGTGGTGAGGTCGCCGGGGTCGACATCAGTTCTGGTGCGGGATAACGACGTTCCCAGAATAAACGTTTATGCTGCCAGTACGCAGGCGAACGTCAGCGAAGGAAGCAGCCCCAGGCTTCTGGTCATTGCGGAGACGCTAGACGACGAGCGTCCCCGTAGTTTCAATAGCAGGTTTAGTGATTCAGCTTTTCCTCTTGCATTTTCAAGCGAGTCGAGGAGCGCACGGTTCCGGGAAGACTTTGAGCCGCTAAATGAGCTGGTCGATATATTCTTCTCAGAATTTCAGCGGGTTAGCGTCGACGGAGGTGTGACCTTCTTTTACCGGCAGGTCGTTGAATTTCCGGCGCTCGTCACTATCGATGACGATCTAATGGAAGGAGAGGAGTCGCTACTGTTGAAGATGGAGAGAAGTGCCAATCTTGACCCTCAAATCAGAATTCTTAGCCCTGGGAACAGGGTGACGTTCACCATTGAGGACAACGACTTCGTGACGATCGCTACCGATCTCAATACGAGGATCGCTACCGGTTCCGAGACGCTGGGGGTGGTGGCAAAAGGCACGTCCATCAACTTTGTGCTGACGCGCCCGGCGGGCGATCTGGCTCCGGAACTGCCGGTGACGGTGATTACCGAAGTCGACGGCGCCGCGCCGTCTACGTTTACGCAGACTGTGGTGTTTCCGGAGGGCATGGCAACGGCGCTACTGACGGTGCCGACGGTTAATGACGAGGGAGTGTCGACGGTGACGGCGCTGGTAATACCGCCGGATCCGCCGGAAACACCACCGACGAGAACGAGTAGTGGCAAATATTACAACGCTGCGTCGACGCCGGCGTCGGTTCTGGTCCTCGATGACGACACGGCGCTGGTGACCATCACCGCAGTGGGTGCTGTCGGCGATTCTTTGTTGGTGGAAGTGACCGAAGGCGATGAGATTGTTTTTGAGTTGACGCGCACGGGCGACCTGGCTTCATCGCTGACGGTGGGTGTGGCGATTGAAGAACCGCAAGATGCCAATCGCGTACTTGAGGAGACCGCACCGTTTGAGAAGACTATGTTGTTTCCGGCGGGCGAGTCAACGGTGCAACTGACGGTGCCGACGGTTAATGACCCTGCGTACGAGCAGCCCACCACGGTGACGGCGGTGGTATCACTGCCGGATACGGTGTTGGGGGAGCCCGGACATTATTATGTGAGGTCGCCGGGGTCTGCGTCGGTTCGGGTGCTGGATGACGGTTTTCCCGCAATGCGCATTTATATTGCCAGTACGCAGACGAGCATCAATGAAGGACACGGTGTGTATCAAGCCGGGATCGTGCTGGATGCCGAGGCACCGCCTCCTGAGGGTTTTTTCATTTCATTTTCGACCAAAAGCAGAAGTGCAGAATCCCCGGAAGACTATCCAGCGAAAAGTAATATGTTTAATCCCGGCCATTCAGGATTTAAGTTGCTCGAAGACGGGGTTTACCGGAAGGTCGTGTATGACCGGTTGCGCATCCACGATGACGATCTAATGGAAGGAGACGAGAGGTTTGGGCTTGTGATCGAAATGAGCCCGGCTCTCGCCGTTGAATATGTCATTGATCCTAGAAAACTAGATGGAGGTACCCTTCACGGGTTTGTCACCATCGTGGACAACGACTTCGTGACGATCGCTCTCGATCCTGATGAGCATCCCGATAAGCTGGGGGTGGCCGAAGGCAATGAGATTGTTTTTGAGCTGACGCGCCCGGGGGGCGACCTGGCTTCAGAGCTGACGGTGACGGTGCAGATTGGCGAACCGCGAGATCGCAATCGCGTACTTGAGGACACCGCGCCGTTTGAGAAGGAAGTGATGTTTCTGGCGGGCGAGTCAACGACGCAACTGACGGTGCGGACGGTTGATGACGATGCGTACGAGCCGCCCACGACGGTGACGGTGGTGGTATTACCGCCGGATCCGTCGATACTACCACCGAGGGGTTTGGAGAGTGGCGAATACTATAACGCTGCGTCGACGCCGGCGTCGCTTCTGGTCTTCGACAACGACACGACGGTGGTGACCATCACCGCAGTGGGCGCTGTCGGCGATTCCAGGCTGGTGGAAGTGGACGAAGGCGAGGATATTGTCTTTGAGTTGACGCGCGCGGGCAACCTGGCTTCATCGTTGACGGTGACGGTGAGTGTGGAGATTGACGAACTGCTAGATGCCAATCGCGTACTTGAGGACACCGCGTCGTCTATAAAGACTGTGGTGTTTCCGGTGGGCGAGTCAACGACGCAACTGACGGTGCAGACGGTTAATGACGGTGCGTACCAGCAGCCCACGACGGTGACGGTGGTGGTACCACCGCCGGATACGGTGTTGGGGGAGCCTGGGTATTATGAGGTGGGGTCGCCGGGGTCGGCGTCGGTTCTGGTGCTGGATGACGGTTTTCCCGCAATGCGCATTTATATTGCCAGTTCGCGGACGAGCATCAATGAAGGACACGGTGTGTATCAAGCCGGGATCGTTATAGATGCCGAGGCGCCGCCTCCTGAGGGTTTTTTCATTTCATTTTCGAGCAAAACCAGAAGTGCAAAAAGCCCGGGAGACTATCCAGCGTTCACTTCTATGTTTGATCCCGGCCATTCAGGATTTAAGTTGCTCGAAGACGGGGTTTACCGGAAGGTCGTGTATAGAGCGCTCACCATCAACGATGACGATCTAATGGAAGGAGACGAGACGTTTGGGATGCTGATCGAAATGAGCCCGGGTCTCGCCCCAGAATATGTCATTGATCCTCCAGGACGTTTCGAAGGTTTCCCTGCGCATGAGGGTATCACCATCGTGGACAACGACTTCGTGACGATCGCTCTCGATAAGCTGGGGGTGGCCGAAGGCACGACCATCAACTTTGTGCTGACGCGCCCGGGGGGCGACCTGACTTCATCGCTGACGGTGACGGTGCAGATTGACGAACCGCAAGATGCCAATCGCGTACTTGAGGACACCGCGCCGTTTGAGAAGGAAGTGGTGTTTCCGGCAGGCGATTCAATGACGCTACTGACGGTGCGGACGGTTGATGACGCGATAGCGGAGTCGGACACGACGGTGACGGCGGTGGTATTACCGCCGGATTCGTCGATAGCGCCACCGACGGGTTTGGAGAGTGGCGAATACTATAACGCTGCGCCGACGACGGCGTCTCTTCTGGTCCTTGATGACGACACGGCGCTGGTAACTATCACCGCAGTGGGCGCTGTCGGCCCTTCCGGGCTGGTGGAAGTGATGGAAGGTAGGAAGCTTGTCTTTGAGTTGACGCGCACGGAGGGCAACCTGTCTTCACCGCTGACGGTGGTGGTGGGGATTGACGAAGCCGGCGGCGACATACTTTTTGATAGCGTCCGGTCGACCGAGGCTGTGGTGTTTCTGTCGGACATGCCAACGGCGCAGCTGGAGGTGCCGACGGTTTCATGACTTTGAGTTCGAGCCGCACACGACGGTGACGGCGGTGGTAGTACCGCCGGGCACGGTGTTGGGGGAGCCCGGACATTATGTGGTGAGGTCGCCGGGGTCGACATCAGTTCTGGTGCGGGATAACGACGTTCCCAGGATAAACGTTTATGCTGCCAGCACCCAGGCGAGCGTCAGCGAAGGAAGCGGTTTTAGGCTTCGGGTCATTGCGGAGACGCTATCCGACGAGCGTCCCCGTTAGTCTCGATGACAGTGATGGCAGGCTATTATCTTTTGGTTTTGCATTTTCAAGCGAGTCTCAGGAGCGCACAGTTCCGGGAAGACTTTGAGCCGGTAAATGAGGTGGTCGAGATATTCTTTTCAGAATTTCAGCGGGTTAGCGTCGACGAAGGTGTGACCTTCTTTTACCGGCAGGTCGTTGAACCTTCGACGCTCGTCACTATCGATAGGAAGGCGGGTATCGATACGATCTAATGGAAGGAGAGGAGTCGCTACTGTTGAAGTTGGAGAGAAGTGCCAATCTTAACCCTCAAATCAAAATTCTTAGCCCTGGGAACAGGGTGACGCTCACCATCAAGGACAACGACTTCGTGACGATCGCTCCCGATAAGCTGAGAGTGGCCGAAGGCAATGAGATTGTCTTTGAGTTGACGCGCCCGGGGGGCGATCTGGCCTCAGAACTGGACGGTGACGGTGCAGATTGGCGAACCGCAAGATCGCAATCGCGTACTTGAAGACACCGCGCCGTTTGAGAAGGAAGTGATGTTTCCGGCGGGCGCGTCAACGGCGCAACTGACGGTGCCGACGGTTAATGACAATACAGTGGAGTCGGACACGACGGTGACGGCGGTGGTATTACCGCCGGATCCGTCGATAGAACCACCGATGGGTTTGGAGAGTGGCGAATACTATAACGCTGCGTCGACGCCGGCGTCGGTTCTGGTCCGCAACGACGACACGACGATGGTGACCATCACCGCAGTTGTCGGCGATTCCGGGCAGGCAGAAGTGGACGAAGGCGAGGAGGTTGTCTTTGAGTTGACGCACACGGGCGACCCGGATTCAGCGCTGACGGTGGGTGTGGAGATTGACGAACCGCAAGATGCCAATCGCGTACTTGAGGACACCGTGCCGCTTACGCCGTCTACTCTGCCTGTGGTGTTTCCGGTGGGCGAGTCAACGAGGCAACTGAGGGTGCCGACGGTTAATGACGATGCGTACGAGCCGCACACGGCGGTGACGGCGGTGGTATCACCGCCGGATACGCTGTTGGGGGAGCCCGGATATTATGCTGTGGGGTCGCCGGGCTCGGCGTCGGTTCTGGTCCGCAACGACGACACGACGATGGTGACCATCACCGCAGTGGGCGCTGTCGGCGATTCTTCGCTGGTGGAAGTGATCGAAGGCGATCAGATTGTCTTTGAGTTGACGCACACGGGCGACCCGGATTCAGAGCTGACGGTGACGGTGGCGATTGACGAACCGCAAGATGCCAATCTCGTACTTGAGGACACCGTGTCGCCTATACAGACTGTGGTGTTTCCGGCGGGCCAGTCAACAGTGCAACTGGTGGAAAACACGAATGCCGACAATGAGTTCGAGGAGCACACGACGGTGACGGCGACGGTACTACTGGCAGCGGTGGCGGAGGGGGAGCCCGGACATTATGCTGTGGGGTCGCCGGGGTTGGCGTCGGTGCTGGTGCGGGATGACGACATTCCGGAAATACGTTTTTATACTGCGACCACGCAAGTGAGCATCACTGAGGGAGAGGCTGGGGTTTTGCCGATCATTTTTGAAGCCGACGAGCGTCCCCATCTCCGAGGGATTGAGGCTAGGCTTTTTTTAATAGCCATCTTCTATAAGGGCGCATCCGCAGGCGACATCGCAGTCAATCTGATGGGTGATCCAGTTAATGAAGGCGGGCTTTTTCCCTTTCCTGGGGCTATTTCCGGATCGAACTTTAAGCAGGTGGAGGGGGTTTGGCAGTGGAGCCTCTCGGTGGTGAATTTCACAGCCGGGGAGGACGAGCAAATGGAAGGAGACGAGACCCTGGTGCTCGATTTTACGACACCAAGCGACGCTCGAATTAGGCTTGTTAATAGCTTTGTCATAGCTGGTGTTGCTGGTGGTAGAAGTGATTAGTGGGCGAGGCGATTATCACCATCGTGGACAACGACTTCGTGACGATTGCTCCCGATACGTCGGAAGTGGCCGCAGGCACGACCATTAACTTTGTGCTGACGCGCCCGGGGGGCGGTCTGACTTCAACGCTGACGGTGGCGGTGCGGATTGACGAACCGGAAGATCGCAATCGCGTACTTGAGGACACCGCGTCGTCTATGAAGGCTGTGGTGTTTCCGGCGGGTGCGTCAACGGCGCAACTGACGGTGCCGACGGTTGGCGACGGCGATGTGTTCAAGTTAGACACGACGGTGACGGCGGTGGTATTAGCGCCGGATCCGTCGATAGCACCACCGACGGGTTTGGAGAGTGGCGAATACTATAACGCTGCGCCGACGCCGGCGTCGGTTCTGGTCAGTGCAGTGCGGCAGGCTTCGCTGGCGTTTCAGTCGGCGGATCGCGAACCCATCGGCCTTTTGCGATTGAAGTCCGGCCAGTCGACAAGCGTGTATCTGGTTTTCAGCACGAGCGACGCAGACGACGCCCTGAAGCTTGGTGAGAGCGTTGAGGTCAGGCTTGAGCTTGCTTCCTCCGGCGTGAGCATTGATCCTGAGACTGTTACGTTCACTTCTGGTCTCACAAGAGCCGAGGTGACCCTGAGTGTCTCCGAGGAGGATGCCCCGGCGGGTACGTTCATGCTACAGGTTGCGGAAGCGACCCTGATCCGCGATTTGGATAAACGGACGCCGATCATGCCGGCTTCGCAGCTACTGGCGGTGCCTGCCGAAATCGAGATTCTCCCTGCCTTTGAGCCTGTCCCGGCCATTGATGAGGATGGCGACATCGCGGATGACTTCATTGACGCCGTCGAGAATCTTGCGCCCGGAGCGATTGCGACTACAGGTACCGACTTTCCCGTTTATATTCTGGTTCCGGGCATCGGTGCTGAAACCGAGATAGACGCCGCCGCGTTGCTGAGGAGCGGCTTCAGCCCCTCGCTCGGCGCTTGCGTGGTGCATCTGGCTGCCAATTCGGTGGTATCGACATCGACGCTGACGCTAGCGCCAGGAGATGACTGCGCTATTCTGCAGCGACTGGCGGAACGCCCGCGGATAGAGCTACCTCCCTACAGGAGCGTGCTGTACTGGGTGGGTCTTGACGCCGGTGGCGATGTGGCGAAAGACGCCGAAGGTGATTTGATTCAGTTGGGCGCCCCCCGGCTGATCTACATAGCGCCACCGGTCGGATTTGTCACCAGCTCCTGGCTGTATGACAGGAATACGACGGAAGTAGTTGTGCCGCTTGAGGTCGGCGGCGTCGACACAGAACAAGGTATCAGTGGAGATTTTGCCGTAGTAGGAGGTGAGACGACTCCTGTCGGCGTCGAGATTACTTTCGCCGCTCCTGGATATACCGTGGATATTACGCCGCTCATCGACACACGGATAACCAACGATGTACAGATAACCAAACTCAACGACGTTGCGTTTCGTGACGGTGTCGAACTGCTGGTTGACAGCTACGTCAGGGAGCTGATTTCGAGCCACGGCCTGTTCTCCCTGGGTAACGACCGCGTTACCTTGGTGCCCCAGGCGTCGTTGCCCACGAGCAACATGGAAGGTCGCTACGACGGTCCGTTTTTGGCGAACATGCCCAAGACCATTGTCTTCGAGGCTGGTTCCGATGTGACCATCTACCGCTACAGTAGCGAAACCCGCGCTTTTGGATCGCTTGGGCAAGCCAGTTCTGTGGTCAGCGTGACAATCGAGGCCAGCACAGGACGCGTGGTAATCGAGACTCTTCCCAAGGGCGCGACTCTTACCGAGTTGACATATTTGACATATCCGTCGACGAGTTCGTCTATCTTTGAGATCGTGGTGTCTTTGGCCTCTACCGGGGTGATGGTGGATCCGGCTGACGGGACCACTTCCATCGAGGTGGTTACACGGACGCGCAACATCAGGACATTCGCCGTTGACTCGTTTCCGCTGTCCAAGGGTGCCGGTGCCTTTACGGATGGTGCAAGCACTGTAACGCTGGTGAGTAACGACGAAATTCAGAGTGGCCCCTATGCCACACACAGTGGCGGCGGTTCGTCCGTGTTTGCCGATGCAGACCTGTTCCCTGCTTTGCCTGGCATGGTTGGCGGGGTGCTCGACTATGTGGTCAAAGGGGGTTCGCCGCTGGAAGGTGGCCGGGCAGCCGTGACGATCGAGTTTGCCGATGACCAGGAAGTGGACGGTTTGGCCTATCACGTGTACCAGCGACAGTCGGATGCGGGATGGGGCTGGGCTCCCTTCGTGGTAGATGACGCCAACAGGATCTACAGTGCGCCGAAGCCGTGTCCTGCCCTGTCAGCCTCGCGCGAGGCGGTCGTGCCGGAGTCCGGCAGGAAGTACGCTTGGTATTTGGCGCACGAGGGGCTTGGTCCGGATCACCGCTGCGTGCTGGTGGAGTTCAGCGATGGTGGCCTGAACGACGCCGACCAGACGGCAAACGCTTTCGCCTACAGCACTGGTGCGTTCGCTTCCAGCGGCTCGCGTCGTGGCCGTGGCGGCGGTGCCGTGGCTCTGGTCTGGCTGCTGGCCTTGACACTCATCGTACTGCTCGCCAGCTTGCTCGTCAGGCAACGGAGGGGGGCTGGAGCCGGGAAACAGGACCCGGCTGAGCGTACGAACCTGATAGGGTTCCGCGCTGTTTTGACAGAGCGGGGTTCTAATCGGGAATGATCTTTGTTTCGGCAGGAATCAGGCTGTGGCCCTGTATCCGGCCTGTCTCGAGGGTTCGCTTTGAGGGATGTCGTTCCCTTTGCGCTTGACGGAATCCGCGCCGGTGCGTTCTGACCAACAGCTCAGGCTTCAATGGAAGTTCAGGTACGGTGTCGGCACGTTGACGAGGAAGCCGTCCAACCGGTTGAACGAAATGTCCGGGATTCCGGGATGTTGCCCCTATGCCTGACAGACCACACTCGCGCTTTTGCTTTCGACCAAGGCGTTGTCGTCGCTTTTCCGGAGCCGGGGTTTGGTTGGTTCGACGTGCAGTTTTTTGAGCAGACCGGCCACCTGGCGCTTGATGCATTCCGCGCCGGTGCGTTCTGACCAACAGCTCAGGCTTCAATGGAAGTTCAGGTACGGTGTCGGCACGTTGACGAGGAAGCCGTCCAACCGGTTGAACGAAATGTCCGGGATTCCGGGATGTTGCCCCTATGCCTGACAGACCACACTGGCGCTTTTGCTTTCGACCAAGGCGTTGTCGTCGCTTTTCCGGAGCCGGGGTTTGGTTGGTTCGACGTGCAGTTTTTTGAGCAGACCGGCCACCTGGCGCTTGATGCATTCCGCGCCGGTGCGTTCTGACCAACAGCTCAGGCTTCAATGGAAGTTCAGGTACGGTGTCGGCACGTTGACGAGGAAGCCGTCCAACCGGTTGAACGAAATGTCCGGGATCCCGGGATGTTGCCCCTATGCCTGACAGACCACACTGGCGCTTTTGCTTTCGACCAAGGCGTTGTCGTTGCTTCTCCGGGGCCTGGGTTTGGTCGGTTCGATGTGCAGTTTTTTGAGCAGACCGGCCACCTGGCGCTTGATGCATTCCGCGCCGGTGCGTTCTGACCAACAGCTCAGGCTTCAATGGAAGTTCAGGTACGGTGTCGGCACGTTGACGAGGAAGCCGTCCAACCGGTTGAACGAAATGTCCGGGATCCCAGGATGTTGCCCCTATGCCTGACAGACCACACTGGCGTTTTTGCTTTCGACCAAGGCGTTGTCGTTGCTTTTCCTGGGCCGGGTTTTGGTCGGTTCGATGTGCAGTTTTTTGAGCAGACCGGCCACCCGGCGATTGATGTGTTTCGAGCCGCTGTCTGTATGGAAGCCGAGGACGGTGAACGGGAAGGTTTTCAGCAACTCCTCCAGCACCGGTAGCAGATAGCGTTCGGAGATTCTCTCCACGCTGACAACCACGTGCATCTGCGTGACCTCATTGAGCGCATTGATGTGATAAAGCCCCTTGACGCCGTCCTGATCGCCCTGGTGCACCGTATCGACGCGCAGGAACCCCGGACGGCCCTCGGGCGTGGGTTTGCGCCGCTCGCCGATACGCACCTGCGTGGGGCGGGTTTTGCGGAAATGGCAACGCTGGCACCGATAACCGGCAGAATTACGCAGGTTGTACAGATGGCCGTTGGAGATGCGAGTCAGTCGCTCGAAACGGGTATCCCCGAACACCTCGAAGGCCCGTTCACACAGCTTGCGCGTGGCTGGTCCCGAGAGGGTGGCGTGCAGGGTGTCGACCTCTACCGGCAACCCCACATCCTGGGGGGTATAGCGCCTGGGAAAGGCATTGGCGGGCCGGCCCCGCTGATCCTGGATCCGCCCGGTGTCCCGGTACTGCCGGACCAACCGGGCGAGCTGGGCGCGGGACAGGCCACTGACCTTCTCCAGGTAGGCCTTGACCACCCCTCGGTCGGGTCTGTCGAGCCGTAGGTAGCCGAACTGCCGCAGGGTGTCCTGGATCCAGCGATAGGCCTCCTCACGGGAATGGAGTTCAAAGTCGAAAGTGGTGGACCCGGACAAAAACGCCCGGATCTCGTCCACCGTCTGTAAACGTTGGCTGTGTAATTTCACGATCATCCTCCAATGATCCCGAAATCACCGCCTCAAGGCTTATCTTCCGTTGGAAATACACCTCCCGTTCAGGCTCATGTTCCATTGGACAATGCTATACGTTGACATTTTGGAACAATCCCGGTCTGAATGCCCCCCGGGCGCATTCAAGGTCAGCCGCTTGTCCTGTATGCTTCCGGCATCACGCATTGTGCAGAAAAGCACACACCAGTGTGCGAGCGAAATTGTCCGCCGGCGCAACGGAGGGAAACGCAACAGGATACGCTCGGGCGCAATGCCTTTGCCTGCGCCCTTTGCAGAAAGCAGACGTTTTTCGCTTGCGCGAGGGGGAGGGTGGCTTGTCCGTTTAGTGTCTGGAATGCCTTCGCAGGCTTCCCCGTCAAGTGCCCGGAGTTGTCCAATAGGTTTCTGGCCTCATACATCCCAGCCTGAATCGTGACCGTGCCAGCACATTACGCTCCCCGCCGTCCCGATTCACAAGGTTTTCCATCAGCCAGCGTCACAGAGAAAGCCGGGAACCCTCCTTCAGCTGACGGACGGTCCACGGAGCCTCTTTTGTCGGCGACCCCAGGCTGGACACTACCATTTTCTCATCGACAGCCTTCAATTTGCGACTCAACTTTTTAAAAATGTTTGCAATAGAGATAGGACCATCTGGCCATAACTTGACCGCAGGCTGTTCCAGATGCAGCACCACCCGCCAACGCTTCTTTCCGAGTGCTCGTTCCGCAATCTCTTTTTCGTCCCCGTCTTCCGCATTAGCACTCG
Source organism: Candidatus Oxydemutatoraceae bacterium (assembly GCA_965226235.1). Taxonomy (GTDB): domain Bacteria; phylum Pseudomonadota; class Gammaproteobacteria; order Poriferisulfidales; family Oxydemutatoraceae; genus CAYFZO01. Next base: position 1,674,499 of record OZ245335.1, read on the forward strand.
CGGCCGCCAACCCGGAAAGTGTGTCACGCACCTTTCCGGCAACCACCTCTGCAAGAGAATCTCTCGTTGACTTTTTTTTGGGGCCGCGAGTGCGATAATCTTTCACCTCGATCAGCCATGTCTCATCTGACCCTACACAAACAATGTCAACAGCCTTTGTACCATCCTTGATCGACTGAAATCGCTTTTGGTAAAACTTCCAATCATCGTATTTTGTTGCCTTACACTGTGCCTGAAACCCGAACGTGAGATTGCCTGTCTTGATGTCCTTCACGACATGAACTCATCAAGATAGCGACCCGACTGTTCCAACTCCTCGTCAAGCATCGCCAAAGGATCCGCATCCGCCACCTTGTTATATTGAGAGACCTGTACCCCAGGGTCATCGCGTTTCAAGGCAAAACAACGCTGCTTCACTTTCTGGAATTTCTTCGAGTTCAGCAGGATTTCGAACTCCCTGAGAAGAAAAAGACTGTGCGTCGCGACAATCACCTGCACGCCCACGCTACAAATATGAAGTATTGCTCTCGCAACCTCCCTGATCAGCTTCGGGTTCAGGTTGGCCTCAGGCTCGTCCCAGAACAAGGTACCATCTTGAACAATGGACTTGGTCGCGACCAACTGATACAGCATTGCGAGCTTTCGCCATCCCTCGGCAACGAGGTGCATTTCAATGTTGGCAGCGGCGGTCTGCGTCTGCCTCAGATAAAAACGATCATTCCGCTCGTGGACTACGTTTCCGATCTGCTTCTCTAGTAGTTCCAGGACTCCCGCGAACGCCTTGTCACGAGGCCCTTTTGCGGTAGGCTTCCCCAGTAAAAGGCAGGTGTCGTAAAGCGTTTCTTCGAATTCAACATTGCTTTCCTCATATAAAGAGACAAACCCAGGATAAATCGTCAGCAGTTCATGAGGAGGCAAGTATACAGGTGTGATGCCCAGCCACTTTGTTGGGCGCCGCTCTACAACAACCTCGAATTTGTTTTGGGAAGCAAAATTGAATCCAAAGGGAGTTGGTTCGTTGAAACGAACAGACACTGTGCATTTGGTACGGCCCTGCTGCCGATGTGCGAGACGTCCCAGGTGACTATCTTCCGGGCGAAATACATTGGCCAGCTTTTCTGCGATTCCGGTCTGAAGGAAAGCCTTGGTTGGCGTACGGCCGTCTCGCCGCCGACTTTTGTCACTTGCTAGCGCCATAACCGCGTATGGAAGTTTCAGCAAATGTGTTTTTCCGGTCCCATTTTCACCAACAATGACATTCAGACCGGGTCCGGCGAACTTCAGCCGCGCCTTCTGAAACGCCGTGAAGTTAGTAATGTCCAGAGATTTAAGCACCGCCAGCCCCTTTGACTGATTAAAGGATTACTCTACTGTCCAACACCTCGCGAGTAAACCAGCATTTATCAGTTGTCAGCCCAATTATAAAATGCCCCCTTTTTGCTGAACAGAGACGTTACTACAACTACGAGTTCGGCGCAGAGAGCGTAGCGAACGGAGCCGAACCCGGTGCCGCCTTTGGCGCAAGACGCTGACTTCATCCTCAGCGCCCTGCGGGGGCTGCGGATGAACGCCGCCAGGGGTGATCCGCAGCGGGCTTCCAGCGAGGCCGACCGGTTCGGTCGGCTTTGGCCTGTTCAACTACCGATCGGACGCTCTTCTCATCCGCCAGGGGCGCCGGGGGTTCTCCCTCCTGCAGCAGGCGGTACGGCAGCGCTCGCCCCCTGTACAGCAGGGTCACCGTCCCGTCGAAGGCCTCCTCACGGGAATGGAGTTCAAAGTCGAAAGTGGTGGACCCGGACAAAAACGCCCGGATCTCGTCCACCGTCTGTAAACGTTGGCTGTGTAATTTCACGATCATCCTCCAATGATCCAGAAATCACCGCCTTAAGGCTCATCTTCCGTTGGAAATACACCTCCCGTTCAGGCTCATGTTCCATTGGACAATGCTACCTCTAACTTAATTTACATTCATCGTTATCTTCTTTGGCTTTGCATTCGTTGTCCAGTTCTCCAGAACTTGGACGATTTGTGCCGGAGTGCCACTCGCTATCATAGTCTGAAGTGGGCCAATTCGAGCAGTTGCTACACCAGTGCCATGTATCGCTTCCTTTTCTTTTTCGGTAGTGAGGCATCGGTTTTATCTCCCTTGTAGTTATAGAATTAAACAGTATACATTGCAAAATTAGAATTTGATAAAGGTGACATTATGGCTTTTGGCTAACACAGGTAGGCCCAGGTGGTCTCGGCCGGGGCAAAGCGTAGCGCCATCAGTTCCCCGGTAGCATCGTCGATGAAGACGATCAGGGTGCAGCGGGGGCCACGACCCTCGAACCAGTCGTGGGGAGAGCCGTCGATCTGCACCAGTTCCCCTCGACAGGGTCGTCGAGGGCGGCGTGGATGAATCCGTGCCCGCTTGCGACTTTTAGGCTGCCACAGGCCGTCGGCGATCATCCACTGCCGCAGGGTCTCGGCACTCAGGCGATGACCGTGACGCTCGTGGAGCTTCTCCACCGCCAGGGTGGGACCGAAATCACCATACTGGGTGCGGATCAGCCGCAGAATCTCCTCGCGTAGCGCCTCTGGGATGGCATTGCCGGGGCGTTTACCCCGGTGCCGTGAAACCAGCCCGACGGCGCCTTGCTCTCGGTAGCGGTGCACCAGGCGTTTGACCTGGCGAATGGAAAGCATGAGTTGGCCGGCCGCTTGTCTCTGGCGCAACCGCTTGCTGACGACACGCTGGATTACCTCCAGCCGGTCGAGCTCTTTCTGGCTCATCGTAAGTATCCCCTCTGTCATTACCCCTCCTGAAATCAAAAGGGGATATATTAGAATTTGACAAAGGTGACATTACGGCTTTTGGCTAACACCGGTAAGGCTGGCGTTCCGGGTCTACGGCTTTGGGAATATAATGAGAGCAGGTCGACATGTCTGATTCTTCATCCAAGCCTCCCAGGAAAAAACCTCGTGCGCCAGCGGTGCCCCAATTCACGGCGTTCACATTGAAGGCGGATGCCCCCGTGCGGAGGATCCAGTTTGACGTCGGCATCACGCCTGCCGTGCCCGGTGAAGCTGGCGTGCCCCGGGCGCAATTGAAGCAATACAAGGCGCTTCTGGACACGGTCGCCGAGCGCACGCGTGTATCGCGCAAGGTCATCGAGTCCGTCGGCCTTGAATCCAGCGGCAGCAATGGCGCGTCCGCGCAGTACCACGCCGACGTCTATTTGCCGAACATGATTCGTTTCACCAAGGTGCCGGTGACGCGAATGCCGGTCGAACTGGAAGCGCAGGCCGACTGCCTGATCGGCATGGATATTCTTTCCTGCGCCGACTGCTGCCTGTCGAACCAGGACCGCAAGATGATGTTTTCGTTTCGAGTGCCGCCGCTCGGCGCGATCGATTTTGTCGCGGAGCATCAGCGGCTGCATAAGGGCAACAGAAGGATGGTGACGACCGCGGCGACACGCAACCAGTTGTGTCCCTGCGGCAGCGGCAAGCGCTTCAAGAACTGCTGCGGGAAGATCTACTAGGTCCGGCCCGTTGTACCACATGTGGTGGACTCATACATTATCATGGTGGCACCATAGGAATTGTGGTACAGTTCCGCTCTCGCAGATTTGTTTCATCCAACAGGAAATCAACACATAGCCTGAGACTTGCAATTTGTGCGTGAAACCGATAACTTGTAGCGGATTCTATGAAACGAAGTCTATGAACTGTAGCGCGACCACGCGTCTGTGTTGCACTTATTACTTGACTTGACTGGAGCATGAATTGAGATTTTTGCGTTCGCACATGGGGAAGCGAGTTGTCGTTGCCGGACGGTGTCTGGCGGCTGCAGGATGTTTTCTGGCATTGGCGCTGGTTGCGACCCCGGTCACCGCGCAGGTGATTATGAGCCGCGACCTGATGGTTCCACCAGTGATCCCTGCCGATTCGGCGGCAGCCTATCCTCAGCCGTTTTCCGTGTTTTTTTCACAGATCTCGAATGATCCATCCGTAGATATTCCGGCAACGGTGCTTAATGACAATAATGACGACTTGATAGACGCGTCGCTGGCGGACATAGCCAAAGACGGCGGCACCGTCTCGGTGGTCGACTGGGTGTTGGTTCAGTTGCGTGTGGTGCTCCAGGACGGGCAGGTTCCAGACAACAACTGCCGTGTTAGCGCTACTTGCCGGGATCAGGTTACCGTGGTGACCAAAGCCGCCCTGCTACTGAGCGACGGCAGCGTTACGTCTGCGGACGCGGGCGATCTGGCAGAAGGCATTCTCGAGTTCGACGATGTCGAGTTTAATCCCGATACCCATGACATGTATATCGCCATCGACCACCGCAATCATCTGCCGGTGCTGTCCGGCAAAGTGGACGAATCGCAGGGAGAGGGAGAGTACGCGTATGACTTTACTGATCCGGCCAATGCAGCCGAAGTCCTCGGGGAGGTGCTTCGAAACGATGTCCTTGCCATCGCTGCCGGGGATGCCGACGGAAACAGTGCCTTGGGTCTCGCGGACCTCATCGCGGCCGACGAGGCGAACAGAGCCGGGCAGACCGGCTATCTGCAGGCAGATGTGGACATGACATCCAACATGGCACTTTCTGATGTACAGCTTGTGGACATGAACAACAGGCTCGGAGCGTCGAGGGGTGTTGATTTCTAGCGGCCTGCCGGGCAACTACGCGTCGTGGCTAGAGCATGTCTCTACTAAACTAAATTTGAAAATGTCAAGGAAAAACTAGCATGAAAATAACAAAGCTTCAGAAGGGTTTGGCTTCCTGGGTACTGCTTGCGGGGGGTATCCTGCTTCTCCCTGTAGCGCAGGCCCAAGTCTATTTGCCGGGGATTCCGGGCTCGTTAGCACCGGCGGCGGATGTCGATCCAGATTTGTATAATACCTTCACGGATTCGGGTTCCAGCAGACGCGCGGAATCTCAAATCGGCTGCGGTGATTGCTTCGGCGGTTTCAGGCATCGCTTTAGCAGTCCCAGCGTCGAGACGCGTGGTTCCTCCCCCTGGCTGGTATTCGATTGGCAGATCAAAGCCGCGCTACCGAAGGATCTAGAGGATATTGAAGACTTTCTGACTGTTCAGGAAGAAGGGACATTGGCCAACCTGCTGGATCAGTCCCGACTCAATCTGTATTTCAACACGGAAGCTTTTGGCCCGGCAACCGGTAACGCCGCCGCCGACTGGGGTCCCGGGTGCATAGCCGAGACAGGGCCTGTGTTGCAGGCCATAGCAATGCTTACGCCAAACGGGCTAGCCTACAGCGGGCAAGCGGATAACATGCAACTGCTAGCCAATAACACGGTAGCAATAACAGAGATAGCCTTTCCCGGCGTCAGACCTTTCTTTGGGCAACTGACTATCCCGCACGACAGCTACGCGCTTATGTTAACCATTTCCTGCCCCATCCGGTCGGCTGACAAGCCTGCCCAAATCGCCTTTCAGGGGACGATGATGGAGGAAACCGCCCAGAGGCTTGCAGCGAATGGGAGTTCCGGGGACCTCGACATTCAACGTGCTGCTTCCATACCTGCCAACAACCTGTGGTATTACCCGCTCGACGGCGCGCCGGCGATCATCGACGCCGAGCTCGGTGCCGGTGGGGAGCAGGCGTACCTTGATCTGACTTTTAGTGCACCGGTAGCTGTCTCGCCGCCAGACGGTGCTGGAGTTTTTGACGGTGCCATCCATCTTGCCGGCATGTCCGATCCCGATACAGGCGCGCCCACGGTTACTTCCGCCACACTGACGGTGAGCGGGGTGACGTATCTTTCTACGACCTTGCTACGGCTTCATTTGGATGCAGACCTGCGAGAGATTTCTGCAGACCTGCAAGAGATTTCGGAGGACACGACCCCGAATTTCATCTTCATCATCCCGCCGGAGGAAGGTATTCAAGGCCTTGACGGGGATCGGTTGCACACCGGCGACGACTGGCGGCTCGCCGTGTTCTTCGATCACGAGGCACCTTATATAACAGAGGCTGTCGTGACCGAGGAGAGCCGCTCGATTGTAATTACCTTCAGTGAGCCCGTGCAGTTCGGGCTTGAGTTTGACGACAGCAATGCTTCCAGCACTTCGTCCGTCTTTCCAGCTCCTTCCACAGCCGATTTCGTCCTCGTACGCCGTAGTAGCACTGGTAGCTTCATTGATGAGTTTTCCCCTGCTGGTGTGATGTTCGCCGAGTCGCCACTGCTGGCTAGCAGCGGCATTACCACGCTTACCTTGGAGATGCCAACGGATCGGAAGTACCTGCCGAGCGAGACCGTGGACGTGAGAATCGCCGAGCGCCTGAAAGACCCGGCGCACCCAAGCCTCGCGTCCGTGTTTGATTTTGTTGACGATGATGTGAATTTCAAGGACAGCAAGTTTGGCGCAGGCCCAAGTAATTTCCCGCGCACCGCCGCCCCTGCCCAGGTAAGTGGGTTGCAGTTGCGGGGGCGTGAATATACGCTCGTAGCGTCTGTCCCCGAGGGTCCGGTGGCTACCGGAGACCCCTCGACATTGACATTCACGCTCACGGGTTCCAAGCCGCTGGTGCCTGGGGATACCGTCAGGGTTTCTTTCGTGACCCCGACAGGCTTCGGAGAGGCACCCGAATCGATCACGTTCGATGCGAATAGCACCGAAACAGAGGTTATCTGGACCCCGGATAGAACCGCGCTGGATGCATCGGGGCAACCATCTGTTTTCACGGTCGATGTCGAACCTTCGATCGAGGCTACAGGGCCGATTTCGGTGGAGTTGAATGCCGAATCGACGGCACGGTTCGTCTTCGAGCGTACCTTCAGGGTGGCGGTATTGCTGGTGGAGCCGGAGCCCGACTCCCATGACATAGACATACGGGGAGTGGGTGCCAAGACGATTACGCTGGGCCTGACTGACACCGGTGCTCAGTTGGTGCCGGGGGATAGTACTCTTAGCCTTGTTTTCGAATTGGAAAACACGGACGGTGAGTTGCTCCAATCGGAAATAGGAATCAGCGTCTCCAGCGAAGACACAGGCTCTGTTACTGTTTATCCATCACAGAGCACTTTGCGTGTGGTACTCACGCCTGAAAAATCAACTGCGACGTTTGCCATCGCTGTGACGGACCCTGCGCTTGCGGCGACTGATCTGTTGCTGGTTGCGGAAAATATTCCGTCAAGTGTGAGCTTTGTTTACGAAGGAACGGACGACGTTTGCGGGAATCGTTCTGATTGCGTTGCCACGGTCAGCGCGGCCGGAGGCCGTCCCTTCACCCTGGATTTTCAGTCGGCGAGCGGCGAATTCATTGACGTTCTGCAACTGACCTCCGGTCAGTCCACCAGCGTGATGCTGGTATTCGGCATGTCCCCGGGAGATACCTTGAATGAGGACGAGAGCGTCGAGGTCGAGCTTGCCCTTGCGGATACAACCGAGCCTCGTGTAACTGTAAGCATGATGCTGGTTACCTTCGATTCCAATTCCACGACAAGCAAGGTGGAACTGGGTGTCTCTGGAGATGCTCCCTCGGGTACGTTCCTTTTGCAGATTATGAGAACCACCGTGACCCAAGGCGCTGAGAATGAGCGGATGCTGATTGATCTGCCGACTTCAGAGTGGCCGGTGCTGGCTGCCGAGGTTCGCCCTGTCGTCGATTTCATCCCGGATCTGGATGACGACAGCAACATCGCGGATGGTTTCGTTGACGCCGTCGACTCGTTGGTGCCAGGGGCGATCGCGACGACTGTTACCGAGGCCGGGCGACCTTATATACTGGTTCCGGGCATTGGTGTCGAGACCATAATAAACGTCGCCGCATTGCTGGGGGATAATTTCAGCCCTTCGCTGGGTGTCTGCGTGGCATCTGTCATGCGCGGGGGTTCGGCACCGACCGCACCGCCGTCGGCAGGATGCGACTTTCTGTCCGGATCGCTGGCGGAAGACCCCAACATACCGGTGAGTCCCTACAGAAACGTGTTGTTCTGGGTGGGCCTCAGCGCCGCTGGCACGGTGGCGACCGACGCCGGTGGTGCCCCAATCCAGGTGGGTGAGCCCCAGGTAGTCTATGTAGCGCCACCGGTCGGATTCAAGACCAGTTTCTGGGTATACGACAGCACCAATCCAGACGCGATTTTACCGCTTGGGATAGGCGTTGGATCTACAAACATCCCGGATTCTATAGCTCTGGCTCTGGACCTGCCTGTAGCCGATGATGAAGCTCCTCGGGTGGTATCATTTTCCACCAATGAAAGTGAGTATGATGCTTCCGTCCTGGCCGGGACGCTTACTGAGAGTACCGAAATCCGTATCACCGAAGTGGAGGGTGTCGCGTTCATCGCGTTCCTTGATGGCACCGGTCGACCATCGGATGACGGGTTAGTCAGGCTGGTTGAAGATGAAAAACTGTTCTCCCTGGGCAACGACCGCGTTACCTTGGTGCCCCAGGCGTCGTTGCCCACGAGCGACATGGAAGGTCGCGACGACGGTCCGTTTTTGGCGAACACACCCAAGACCATTGTCTTCGAGGCTGGTTCCGATGTGACCATCTACCGCTACAGTAGCGAAACCCGCGCTTTTGAACCGCTTGGGCAAGCCAGTTCTGTGGCCAGCGTGACAATCGAGGCCAGCACAGGACGCGTGGTAATCGAGACTCTTCCCAAGGGCGCGACTCTTACCGAGTTGACATATTTGACATATCCGTCGACGAGTTCGTCTATCTTTGAGATCGTGGTGTCTTTGGCCTCTACCGAGGTGGTGGTGGATCCGGCTGACGGGACCACTTCCATCGAGGTGGTTACACGGACGCGCAACATCAGGACATTCGCCGTTGACTCGTTTCCGCTGTCCAAGGGTGCCGGTGCCTTTACGGATGGTGCAAGAACTGTAACGCTGGTGAGAACGCTGGCGAGTAACGACGAAATTGAGGGTGGCCCGTATGCCACACACAGTGGCGGCGGTTCGTCCGTGTTTGCCGAGGCAGACCTGTTCCCTGCTTTGCCCGGTATGGTTGGCGAGGTGTTCGACTATGTGGTCAAAGGGGGTCCGCCGCTGGAAAGTGGCCGGACAGGTTCGCCGCTGGAAGGTGGCCGGGCAGCCGTGACGATCGAGTTTGCCGATGGCCAGGAAGTGGACGGCTTGGCCTATCACGTGTACCAGCGACAGTCGGATGAGGGATGGGGCTGGGCTCCCTTCGTGGTAGATGATGCCAACAGGATCTACAGTGCGCCGAAGCCGTGTCCTGCCCTGTCAGCCTCGCGCGAGGCGGTCGTGCCGGAGCCCGGCAGGGTGTACGCCTGGGAGTTGGCGCACGAGGGTCTGGGGACGGATCACCGTTGCGTGCTGGTGGAGTTCAGCGATGGCGGCATGAATGATGCGGATCAGACGGCAAACGCTTTTGCCTACAGCACTGGTGCGTTCGCTTCCAGCGGCTCGCTTCGTGGCCGTGGCGGCGGTGCCGTGGCTCTGGTCTGGCTGCTGGCCTTGACGCTCATCGTGCTACTCGCCGGAGCAGGCAACCGGCGTCGCAGAGCGACCCGGGCCGACTGATCGCAAGCCCGCGGGCGAGCCTTGGTCGTGCCATGACCGAGGCTCGCCTCTGGCGGCGCCCGCGCTATCAGGCCGCGCTGGCTTCTCCGCACAGACGACACAACCCGGTATACCACGGCCTGCCGGCCACCACCTGCGAGACAGACGAGACCCGTAACACATTCGCAGAGGCGCCACCTGCGCCACCCCTGCAACGTTTCGGTCTCACCTGGTTTCTTCGTCGATCTCTCTTTGCAGTTTTTCCAGCGCCTCGCGCCGTGCCTTGATTTCCTCGCGCGAGGCGGTCGTGCCGGAGCCCGGCAGGGTGTACGCCTGGGAGTTGGCGCACGAGGGTCTGGGGACGGATCACCGCTACGTGCTGGTGGAGTTCAGCGATGGCGGCATGAATTGCGGACCAGACGGCAAACGCTTTCGCCTACAGCACTGGTGCGTTCGCTTCCAGCGGCTCGCGTCGTGGCCGTGGCGGCGGTGCCGTGGCTCTGGTCTGGCTGCTGGCCTTGACGCTCATCGTGCTACTCGCCGGAGCAGGCAACCGGCGTCGCAGAGCGGCCCGGGCCGACTGATCGCAAGCCCGCGGGCGAGCCTTGGTCGTGCCATGACCGAGGCTCGCCTCTGGCGGTGCCCGCGCTATCAGGCCGCGCTGGCTTCTCCGCACAGGCGACACAACCCGGTATACCACGGCCTGCCGGCCACCACCTGCGAGACAGACGAGACCCGTAACACATTCGCAGGGGCGCCACCTGCGCCACCCCTGCAACGTTTCGGTCTCACCTGGTTTCTTCGTCGATCTCTCTTTGCAGTTTTTCCAGCGCCTCGCGCCGTGCCTTGATTTCCTCGCGCGCGGGTTCATTGATCATCGGGTCTCTGGCAGCCAGGGCGAGTTGTTCGAGCGCTTCCCGCATGCGCCCGTTCGCTTGATAGTATTCGGCAAGGTGCTTGTGTCCGAGCCAGTCGACACCGCTTTCAATCGCCGCTTTTGCAATCGACCTGTCGATGAGCGGCGCGTGCCGACGTTGCGCGAGCGAGCGCAACCGCGTCAGTGCCTGTTGGGCCCGGTTTGCCTGTAGCAGCGCCTCGCCCAGTTGATTGATGATGCTTTCCCGTCCCGGGTAAATTTTGTCGAGGCGTTCAAGCAAGGCGATCGCTGCCCCGGGGTTGCCTTGCACACGGTACGCTTGCGCCAGCGCCAGACCGATCTGGATCGGTTGGTCTCCCTGCTGAATGGCTTCCAGCAAGCGAGCGGCCTCGTGCCCTTGACCCGCCTCCAGCAGTGCCACCGCGCGCTGGTATTGCTCGACGCGCGCGTTGGTTCCTGTCGGAGACTTCACCGGCACGGCTCGCTTGACGGTCAACGCATCGAGCCGCGCTTTCGCGAACAGGAATTCATCGCTGTTCTCTCGGTATTCACCCTGGTACCGCGCGCTTCGGTTGAGCGCGTTGCTGATCCGGTCGATGGTCAGTGGATGCGTACGTAAAAACTCCGGCACCCGCCCGCCGCTTTCCTGTGCCTGCAGTTTCCGGAAAAAGCGGATCATCGCCGCAGGATTGTATCCAGCGGCCGCCAGCAGCCGCATGCCAAGGTTGTCGGCTTCATTCTCGAACAGGCGCGAATAACTCAACGCACGCTCAATGGGCAGCGCGCTGCTCGCATAGGCGCCCAACCCTGCCAGCCGGGCATCGTAGATGGCTGCCAACGTTGTCAGAACAGCCGCCAGATAACTGCTCCAGGAGGTGTTTTGCGCATCCGCGAGCAACCGGGCAAGGTGGCGCTGCGTGACATGGGAGATTTCATGCGCGAGCACACTGGCCAGTTCGCTTTCGGAATCGGCAGCGAGTATCAGGCCGCGGTTGATTACGATGATCCCGCCGGGGGTCGCGAACGCGTTGATTTGCGGCCGGTCGATCAGCAGGAAATGAAACTCAAGCCGATTATTGACGTTCGCCGCCAGCAGCCGGTTACCGAGCGCGGAAATGTACTCTCCCAACTCCAGGTCTTCCATCACCGGCAATTGTGCGCGCAGTTGCCGCAGGATCATGGGAGCGAGACGCTTTTCCTGCGACAGCGACAACACCCCCGCGGCCGGGTCTCCGAGGTCCGGCAGGTTCAGCGGCGTTTGCGCGCCGGCGCCGGCAGCGGCCAGAAGCAGGGCGAACAGGCTCGATCGAGCCTGCCCCCATCGGGTTTGATCGGCTGGCATGGGTCGTGGCGTCATCACTGGGTTCTGCCGCCGGTGTTTATTGTGATTCCATGTCCCATGTCATACAATCATGCGGTTGCGATCCATGTAAAAGAGGTAAAGTCGATATGCCGGAATATGATCAGGAGCTTGATGTATGCGGGCTTAATTGCCCGTTACCCATTTTACGCGCAAAGAAGTCACTCATCGGTATGGACTCGGGGCAGGTGTTGCATATTATCGCCACCGACCCTGGGGCGGTGAAAGACTTCGAGGCTTTTTCCAGGCAAACCGGCAACGCACTGCTGGGTTCGCGCGAAGAAGACGGCAAATTTTATTTTCTTCTGCAAAAGAACTGACCCCCCGGGCAGGATACGGCAGCAAGCCCACGCGACGCGTGGGTCGCCCGCGCAGTGCAGTGTCACCGATCCCCGGTTCGCGCGAGCATCCAGGTCGCGCCGGGTGGGTTTCCGGACTGTTCCCGGCCTTGTCCGCTCTATGTCGCAACACTTGAATGCCCCTTGAATGGACGAGGCACCGAACAAACATATCCTCTCGATACTGCTTGACAACGAAGCAGGCGTGCTCACGCGCGTCGCTGGCCTGTTTTCCGCCCGCGGATACAACATCGAATCGCTGACCGTCGCCAAGACCGAGGATCCGGCGGTCTCGAGGATGACCGTCGTTACGTTTGGCGCAGACGAGCTCATTATGCAGATAGAGAAGCAACTGAATAAGCTGGTCGATTTGCTCTGGATGGTGGATCTGAGCGAGCGGGAGTACGTAGAGCAGGAAATGTTGCTGGTCAAAATCAGGTGCCCGATGGATCAGGCGGCCCATGAGCGCCTCGTACGATTTGCATCAAGCCATCGCGCCGGTGTGGTCGAGCACGTGGATGACATCTGCATCATGGAACTGACGTCGACGCCGGTCGCCATCGACGCTTTCATCGAGGCGCTCGAAGAATGGTCGGTGCTGGAGGTCGTGCGCTCGGGGACGATCGGCCTCGAGCGTGGCGCGGTCACCCTGAAGGCGTAATCGCAGGGTCGCGTGCAACAGTTTTCATTTGCCTCCCGCGCGACTGTATAATCTCATCTGCTAGAACCGTACCAGGCGTCTCCCCGAACCCCGCCGAATCTTTCATCGAAGCGTGGTGTCGGGACGCGCCATGGGCTTCCGCAGGAAATTTGAATGAACATCTACTATGACAAGCACGCCGACCTTTCCCTGATCAGGGGTAAAAAAGTCGCCATCCTCGGGTTCGGCTCACAAGGGCACGCGCACGCGGGCAATCTGAAAGATTCCGGTGTCGACGTGGTGGTTGGCTTGCGCGCCGGGTCGTCTTCCGCAGACAAGGTACGCGCCGGCGGCCTCGCCTGCCTCCCGGTCGCCGAGGCGGTCAAGGGAGCCGATGTGGTGATGCTACTGATACCCGACGAAAACCATCTTGAGGTCTATCGCAGCGAAATCGAGCCTAACCTCCGCCACAACGCGACGCTTGCGTTCGCGCACGGGTTCAACATCCACTTCAAGCGGATCGAGCCCAGGGAAGACCTCGACGTCATCATGGTGGCACCCAAAGCTCCCGGCCATCTGGTGCGCTCCACCTACCGCAAAGGCCAGGGGGTGCCTACCCTCATCGCGGTCGCGCAGGATGCCACGGGCGGCGCCCACGCGCTGGCTTTATCGTATGCCTGCGCCAACGGAGGCGGACGCGCGGCAGTCATCGAAACCACTTTCCGTGAGGAGACCGAGACCGATCTGTTCGGCGAGCAGGTGGTTCTCTGCGGAGGCACGACGGCGTTGATTCAGGCCAGCTTCGAGACCCTGGTAGAAGCCGGCTACGCCCCCGAGATGGCCTACTTCGAATGTTTGCACGAGTTGAAACTCATCGTCGACCTGCTGTATGAGGGCGGCATCGCGAATATGCGATATTCCATTTCCAACACCGCCGAATACGGCGACATTACCCGCGGCCCGCGCATCATCAACGACGAGACCCGTGCCGAGATGAAGCGTATCCTTGATGAAATCCGCTCCGGACAGTTTGCCGATGAGTACATCGCCGAATACGAAGACGGCGCGTCCCGGCTGCAGGCGGCACGCACCGAATGCGCGGCGTCGCAGATCGAAAAAACCGGCGAGAAGCTGCGGTCGATGATGGCGTGGATCGCCAACGAACGCGTCGTTGACAGGGACAGGAACTGAGCAGGCAGGCCATGCACAGGCAACCAGGCAGGAAGCGCGGCATATACCTGTTGCCGAGCCTGATTACGACGGTGTCGTTGTTTTGCGGCTTTCTGGCCATCATGCAGATTCTCGAAGGCCGGTTTGAAACCGCCGCTTTGTTGCTGTTCGTCAGTGCAGCGCTCGATGTGCTCGATGGAGGCGTTGCTCGCGCCACGGGAACATCGACACGTTTTGGCGCCGAGTACGACAGCCTCAATGACGCGGTAGTATTCGGGGTTGCCCCCGCCCTGGCCATTTATCTCTGGGCGTTCGCGGATATCGGCGCAGGAGATATCTGGCACCGCGTCGGGATGCTCTCGGCTTTTTTCTATCTCGCCTCGACATTGTTACGTCTGGCACGGTTCAACTCGCAGCACGGCAACGACCGGTATTTTTTCAGGGGCCTGCCAAGCACCGCCGCCGCGATGCTGATTATGTCGCTCATCTGGGCGTGGCAGGATCTGGGATACGAAGGCGAACGCTTCGTGTGGCTGGTGTCGGGCATCGTCGTCATCGTGTCGGCATTGATGGTCAGCAATTTCAGCTACTACAGTCTCAAGGGGATCGACCTGAAAGGCCGTGTGCCGTTTGTTGCGTTGTTTGCGATCGTCGCAGGTTTCGTCATCGTCTTGATTGATTTCCCGCGCTTCATCTTTTTCCTCTCCCTGATCTACATGGTTTCCGGCCCGTTCCTGTACCTGTTCAGGAAGTGGCACAAACCGGCACCGAAGACCAAAGACGACAAGCCCCGTTGGGAGCAAATCCGATGAAACGGGTCGCGCCGGATTGGTTTGTGCCTGCACCCGCCTGATTCGCTTGCTCTGATTCCTCTGGCCTGATTCGGCAGGTCTCCCCGTTTGGTTTTCATGTAAAATCGAAGCTGCAATGACAAATTCAATTCCTGACAAATTGTTTATTTTCGACACGACCTTGCGTGACGGCGAGCAAAGTCCGGGTGCTTCGATGACTGCGGAAGAAAAAGTTCGTATCGCCAAGGCACTGGAAAGAATGCGGGTCGATGTGATCGAGGCCGGGTTTCCGATCGCGAGCCCGGGAGATTTCGCCGCGGTGGCCGCGATTGCCGAGCAGGTGCGGGAAAGCCGCGTATGCGGTTTGGCGCGGGCGCTCGACAAGGACATAGAATGTGCCAGCCGGGCACTCGAGCGTGCGGAGGCCTCGCGCATCCACGTGTTTATCGCGACGTCGCCGGTGCACATGCGCGCGAAACTCAGGATGCAGCCCGAGCAAGTGCTGGATCGCGCGGTCGCTGCGGTGAAGCTGGCACGCCACCATACCGAAGACGTCGAGTTTTCGCCCGAGGATGCAGGGCGTTCCGACGAGGATTTTCTTTGCCGGGTCATCGAAGCCGTTATTGACGCAGGGGCGTCGACGATCAATATCCCCGACACCGTAGGCTACAACGTACCGGAACAGTTTGGCGCTATGGTGGGCAACCTCATCGAGCGTGTTCCCAACTCCGACCGCGCGGTGTTCTCCGTTCACTGCCATAACGACCTGGGGCTTGCCGTTGCCAACTCCCTGGCGGCGGTTATGCGCGGTGCCCGGCAGGTCGAATGCACGATCAACGGTCTCGGCGAGCGTGCCGGCAACGCCGCGCTGGAAGAAATTGTGATGACGGTCAGAACCCGTCAGGATCTGTTTCCCTGCGACACCGAGATCGACACCACCGCCATCGTGCCGATCTCGCGCCTGGTCTCCGGCATCACCGGCTTTCCCGTGCAGCCGAACAAGGCCATCGTCGGCGCCAATGCGTTCGCGCACGAATCCGGTATTCATCAGGACGGCGTGCTCAAGGAGCGTGAGACCTACGAGATCATGCGCGCGGAATCCGTCGGCTGGAAGCAGAACCGCATCGTTCTGGGCAAGCACTCGGGACGCAATGCGCTGCGCACCCACCTCGAAGAGCTGGGCATCACCATCAAGGACGACGAGGAGATGAACGACGTGTTCCGGCGCTTCAAGACGCTGGCCGACAAGAAGCACGATATTTACGATGAGGACCTGCAGGCGCTGGCGTCTGAAACCGGGTTCGACCAGAGCTTCGAGCACTACCGCCTGTTGTCCCTGAAAGTGCTGTCGCAGACCGGGGAAACGCCGGACGCGACGGTCAGGCTGAAGTTTGGCGACGACGAGAGAACCGCGCACTCGACCGGCAGTGGCCCCGTGGATGCGACTTTCAAAGCGATCGAGGCACTGGTCGACAGCGGGAGCGAGTTGCTCCTGTACTCGGTGAACAACATCACTACCGGCACCGACTCGCAAGGGGAAGTGACCGTGAGGCTCAGCCGGAGCGGGCGCGTTGTCAATGGCCTGGGTGCCGACACAGACATCGTCGCGGCCTCGGCGAAGGCCTATGTCAACGCGCTGAACAAATTGCACAGTGGCGTTGATCGCGTCCACCTGCAGCGCGACGGCATTTGATCGGCAACAGCGGCAGCGGCGAAAGTCGCGCATGGCTACGGACAACCCTGCCAACGGATCGGAAACCAGGATGGCGACATTATCGCGCATGGAGTACCTCGAACAGATGGGCATCGACGTCTATGTACGTCGGGAGCGTGGTGTCTTCGCCGACGGGCAGTCTCCCCGGGCCGCAGCCGCGATCAAAGCACCGGTGGAGAGCAAGGGCGTAGAGAGCAAGGGAACGTAGAGAGAGGGCGTAGAGAGCAAGGGCGTAGAGAGCAAGGGCGTAGAGAGCAAGGGCGTGGTCTGGCAGCGACTCGAACGACAGGTCAGCACCTGCGTCGAGTGCGCGTTGCACAAGTCACGTACCCGCACGGTGTTCGGCACCGGTGACCATAACGCTCGCTGGATGTTCGTCGGAGAAGGGCCGGGCTTCGAAGAGGATCGTCGCGGGGAACCTTTTGTCGGACGCGCCGGGAAACTGCTCGATCGGATGATCGCCGCGCTCGGGTTCGAGCGTGGCCAGGTGTATATCGCCAACGCGGTCAAGTGCCGGCCACCGGACAACCGCAACCCGCGTCCGGAAGAATTGGCCGCCTGCGGAGGGTACCTGCGAGAACAGATCGCGCTGGTCGAGCCACAGATTCTTGTCGCGCTCGGTGGCGTCGCTGCCAACGCCCTGCTCGGAACCGTCGGAGTCGCGGTCGGGAAGTTGCGCGGCGAGGTCCACCGGTTTGGCGCCACCGGGATCCCGCTGGTCGTCACGTACCATCCCGCTTACCTGCTGCGTTCGCCGCAGCAGAAGCGAGCGGCGTGGCAGGATCTGCAGCTTGCGCAGCGCGTGGTCGCCGGCGAGGAGACAGCATGAGCGCGTGCCAGGAAGAGATTTTCGTACCGGCCGCCGCGCCGCTGCACATTCGCCCGCTGCAGATCAGGGACTTCGCGCGCGTGTGGGAGCTGGAAAAGGCCATCTACGCTTTTCCGTGGTCCCCGAACGCGCTGATGTCCTGTTTCGGCGAGGACTATCTGGGCCAGGCGCTCGAGTTATATCGGCGTATCGTCGGGTACGGTGTCCTGCAGGTCCTCGGTAAGGACTGCCACCTGCTCAACCTGGGGGTAGAACCGTATTTTCAGGGACAAGGCCTCGGAAGCCGCCTGCTTGGCTCGATGCTCGACGCCGCCAGGTCGCAGAGGGTGAAGCGAGTGTTTCTCGAGGTGCGCCCATCCAATCGGGCAGCGCGGGCGCTGTATGCCAGGGAAGACTTCCGTGCAATAGGTCTGCACAAGGGCTACTATCCGACATCGACCGGACGTGAGGACGCACTGGTACTGGTCAGGTTACTGTAGGTTTGCCGAGTCCCACGCACCCCGGCTGCCGCTGCAGCGGATGTCCGGCCGCAAGGCAGTTTCCCGGGCGTCGCAAGGCCGGGCAGACCCCACATCTGGGTCTGGCACACTGGATCCTGTACACCCACCATGCCGATGAAGTGGAAGCCTGATCGCAGGATGGTTGCCTGGGCACCGCAAGGCCGGGCAGCCCCCGCGTCGGGGTCTGGCACACTGGATCCTGTACACCCACCATGCCGATGAAGTGGAAGCCTGATCGCAGGATGGTTTCCCGGGCACCGCAAGGCCGGGCAGACCCCACGTCTGGGTCTGGCACACTGGATCCTGTACACCCGCCATGCCGATGAAGTGGAAGCCTGATCGCAGGATGGTTTCCCGGGCACCGCAAGGCCGGGCAGACCCCACGTCTGGGTCTGGCACACTGGATCCTGTACACCCACCATGCCGATGAAGTGGAAGCCTGATCGCAGGATGGTTTCCCGGGCACCGCAAGGCCGGGCAGCCCCCGCGTCTGGGTCTGGCACACTGAATCCTGTACACCCACCATGCCGATGAAGTGGAAGCCTGATCGCAGGATGGTTGCCTGGGCACCGCAAGGCCGGGCAGCCCCCGCGTCTGGGTCTGGCACACTGGATCCTGTACACCCACCATGCCGATGAAGTGGAAGCCTGATCGCAGGATGGTTTCCCGGGCACCGCAAGGCCGGGCAGCCCCCGCGTCTGGGTCTGGCACACTGGATCCTGTACACCCACCATGCCGATGAAGTGGAAGCCTGATCGCAGGATGGTTTCCCGGGCACCGCAAGGCCGGGTAGCCCCCGCGTCTGGGTCTGGCACACTGAATCCTGTACACCCGCCATGCCGATGAAGTGGAAGCCTGATCGCAGGATGGTTTCCCGGGCGTCGCAAGGCCGGGCAGCCCCTGCGTCTGGGTCTGGCATATCGAACCTCTACGCACCCCGGCTGCCGCTGCAGCGGGTGTCCGGCCGCAAGGCACTTTCCCGGGCGCCGCAAGGCCGGGCAGACCCCACGTCTGGGTCTGGCACACTGAATCCTGTACACCCGCCATGCCGATGAAGTGGAAGCCTGATCGCAGGATGGTTTCCTGGGCACCGCAAGGCCGGGCAGACCCCACGTCGGGGTCTGGCACACTGGATCCTGGGTGCCGATGAAGCGGGCATCGCATGGTTTCCCGGGCACCGCAAGGCCGGGCAGCCCCCGCGTCGGGGTCTGGTACTGGATCCTGTACACCCGCCATGCCGATGAAGTGGAAGCCTGATCGCAGGATGGTTGCCTGGGCACCGCAAGGCCGGGCAGACCCCACGTCTGGGTCTGGCACACTGAATCCTGTACACCCGCCATGCCGATGAAGTGGAAGCCTGATCGCAGGATGGTTTCCCGGGCACCGCAAGGCCGGGCAGACCCCACGTCTGGGTCTGGCACACTGAATCCTGTACACCCACCAGCCGATGAAGTGGAAGCCTGATCGCATGGATGCCGATGAAGTGGAAGCCTGATCGCAGGATGGTTTCCCGGGCACCGCAAGGCCGGGCAGCCCCCGCGTCGGGGTCTGGCACACTGGATCCTGTACACCCACCATGCCGATGAAGTGGAAGCCTGATCGCAGGATGGTTTCCCGGGCGTCGCAAGGCCGGGCAGCCCCCGCGTCTGGGTCTGGCATATCGAACCTCTACGCACCCGGGCTGCCGATGCAGAGGGTGTCCGGCCGCAAGGCAGTTTCCCGGGCACCGCAAGGCCGGGCAGCCCCCGCGTCGGGGTCTGGCACACTGGATCCTGTACACCCGCCATGCCGATGAAGTGGAAGCCTGATCGCAGGATGGTTTCCCGGGCACCGCAAGGCCGGGCAGACCCCACGTCTGGGTCTGGCACACTGGATCCTGTACACCCGCCATGCCGATGAAGTGGAAGCCTGATCGCAGGACGGTTGCCTGGGCGCTGTATGACTGGGCAAATTCCGCTTTTGCCACGATAGTCATTGCCGGCTTCTTCCCGATTTTATATCGCAATCAATGGGCGGATTCATTACCCGGAACCGAGATCACTTTTACCCTGGGGCTGGCCAACTCCGCGAGTAGCGTATTGCTGGTTCTGTTTGCGCCATTGCTGGGCGCACTCGCCGACGCCGGTGCCGCCGGCAAGCGTTTCCTGTTGCTGTTCACGGTCATCGGCGGCATGACGACCCTGCTGCTGGGATGGGTTCCCGCCGGAGAGTGGCGCCTGGCGGCCGCGGTTTACGTTGTGGCGGTGGCGGCGTTCATGTTCGCCAATGTCTTTTATGACGCCTTGCTGGCAGAGTGCAGCCGCCGCGATGATTATGAGCGCGTCTCCTCCCTGGGCTATGCGCTGGGCTACGCGGGCGGCGGATTGCTGTTCGCCGTGTTTGTGGTGTTGCTGGTCAGTGTCGACCATTTCGACGACCTGGACTCCGTCGCCGTCATGCGTAGCGCGTTTTACGCGACAGGCGTATGGTGGCTGGCCTTCAGTTTGCCGATGTGGTGGTGGAAGCAGGAAAGGAAGCCGGTCGCCAGGTGGGCCTACGCAGGCCTGCAACGCTTCCTGGGGACGTTGCGGTTGCTCAGATCCCACCGGCAGGCGGTCTGGTTTTTGCTCGCCTATTGGCTGTACATAGACGGCGTTGGCACGATCATCAGGATGGCAGCCGATTATGGGCAGGCGCTGGGTTTCGGCCCCGGGCAGGTAGTCGTTGCCCTGCTGGTGGTACAGTTGGTTGGGTTTCCGGCAACCTTGTTTTTCGGCGTTCTGGCAACGCGCGTCGGCGCCAGATGCTCCCTGCTGCTTGGCATCGCCGTGTATGTCTTGATCTGCGTATGGGCGGCAGCACTTGAAACGCTGCTCGCGTTTTACGCGGTAGCGGTACTGATCGGCTGCGTGCAGGGCGGGGTGCAGGCACAGAGCCGTGCACTGTTCCTGCGCCTGGTGCCGGCGTCGCAAGTCACCCAGTTTTTCGGCATCTACAACCTGCTCGGGCGTTTCGCCGTACTCATAGGCCCCCCGCTTCTCGGCTGGGTCGGTATGGTCACGGAGACCCCAAGGCTCGGCATATTGTCGATCGCCACATTGTTCATCGCCGGCGGGATGCTCCTGTTCAAAGTCCGCCAGCCCTAGCACATCCGCACCAACCCGCGAAGCCAGACTGGTCATCAATCGGGAACTGGAGCATGAACGGGGACAGGTGACCGCGGCTTATCCTGGGCGGGGATATCGATAAAAAAGCCAGCGAGAAATGTCGGCACTAGTGCTGGCACCTGGCTGGCGTCGGGCCAAGGCACTGAGACCTTGGTGTGGTTACAAACAATTTTGGCTTGTCAATTTGATTTCGAGAGGGGTCGCGTGGATCAGCCCAGGATTATTTTGAGCAAGCCGATTGCGATGCCGAGTAGCACAGAGACCCCGCCGAGCAATCGCCAGGTGAGACGGACTTCAAGTTGGGCGATATCAGTCTTTGTGGCGACTTCCCTGGAGGGAATCAAGTCCAAGGCTTCGGCGGCGCGCTCGGCGAGGCCTCGGAAGCGCCAGCCTCAACCAAAGCTTTGTACAGGGCGGTTGTGCTCATAGGGAAATTATACAACGCTCCGCATCTGCGGGGCGTTTGATCTTTCCCCCGTAATCCGGTCCATGCGAAGTGAGGATTTTTCCATTATTCCGACACGAAGGAGGTCCTCAGATGAAACACAAGCGATTTACCGAGAAACAGATCATTTCGATCCTGAAAGAGCGAGAGGCCGGCATGAAGGTTGCCCAGCTGGGACGCAAGCATGGGGTATCGGAGCAGACGATCTACCGTTGGCAGAGCAAGTACGGCGGGCTGGAAGTCTCCAAGGTGAGGTGGCTGAGGTTGCTGGAAGAGGAGAACCGGCGGCTAAAGCGGATGGTGGCGGATTTGAGCCTGGACAAGCAGATGCTCGAAGACGTCATCAAGATGTCAAAAAACTGGTAATGCCTGCAGCCAAGCGTCGAGCCGCAGGCCGACTACAACAGACGCATCAGGTCAGCCAGCGACGGGTGTGCCGGCTGTTAGAATTGCACCGATCGGTGGCCCGATACGATTCGGTTTGTAGTCGGGACGATGAGGCGCTGAAGGCGCGTCTGAAAGCGTTGGCTCACCGGTACCCGCGTTACGGTTATCTGCTGCTGCACCGGTTACTGAGGAACGAAGGCTTGGTCGTCAACCGCAAGCGCACATACCGTGTGTACGTACAGTTGGGGCTGCAGGTGCGTACACAGCGGCGCAAAAAGCTACAGCGTTCGCGGGTGGCGATGCCGCTACCCACGCGAGTAAACGAGCGGTGGTCAGTGGATTTCGTGCCCAACCAATTAGCCAACGGTCGGCGGTTTCGTATTCTCAACCTGGTGGATGATTTTTCCAGGCAGTGCGTGGGGCAGATCGTCGACACCTCAATTTCCGGTACTCGTTTGGCACGCTATACGGATCAGCTTGGCGAACGTCAGCCACTGCCCAAAACCCTGGTGTGTGATAACGGGACGGAACTGACCAGCAAAGCCATGTTTTTCTGGAGTGCCCGTAGCGGCACGACACTGCATTTCATTCAGCCTGGGAAACCCACGCAGAATGCTTTCGTGGAAAGTTTCAACGCCCGGCTTAGAGACAACTGCCTCAACCAGCACTGGTTCCGGAACCTACACGAAGCCAGGCAACTGATCGAGGACTGGCGCCGCCACTACAACCAGCAACGACCGCATAGCTCGCTGGGTTACGCCACCCCAGCCGAGAGAAGTGGACCTATATTAGGGGGAAGATCACGTGCTGGAGCATCTGGGCACGGGGCGACGCTATGTCATTCCTTCCTCGGTGAGCCGGGAGGCGGAGAAGATCTACCAGGTGATGGGTTTGAAGCATTCCCGGGTTCCGTTCGAACTCGTCTGATAGTTCTACAGGGCTCAAACCCTGCATTGTAGTGCCTTGCTGGAAATCAAACCCCAATGAAATCAATCACTTGACTCATTCAACCGTCGAAGTCAGGCGTCACTTAGCTTGATTTACTTGTCTTCAGCGACATTTGGCGTTCTTTATTGGACAGTTATTTGCATTTCCCTTTATACCTTGCCATCTAATCCTATCCTGCTAAAGAGATTGTAGAACCTCATTGAGGGAAAAATCCAAAATGTCTCGCACCTCAAAGGAGTGCTGAAACGTGTCTACTTGAATTGCTTCAGGCTGGTTATTGTGGTGGGATGTGGTACCTTTGCAAACGAATTTTTCGCGTGGTTGCCAGACCAGCAGACCGATACAAACTGAATCACTATGCAGGTATCCGTATCGTTCACACAACGCTATGATCCAGTCACAAAAATACTTACCATTTATCAACTGGTCTTTGTAGCTGCACTTGTGCGCAGTTTTCTGCTCTACAATAAACCAGTAAATTTTACGCTGATACTTTAGTGCCAGAATTGCATCAGGTGTTTTTCGTAGGTGCTTTGGCGGTTCCGTACTAAAAAATGCCAGGGGATGGTTTTGGTTATCCAATGAAAATCCTATTGAGTGGCAATTCGGTACCCTGAGCTTCACAGTTGGCTGTTCATTTAGCACCCAATGTCGATGATCTCTTTTTAGGTGGTATTTTTGATGAATGGTATTTTTGATCGTTTCAATTTCAGTCATGCCCATGCCCATCCTGCTTTTCAACTCCTCCTTCTCGTAAGTCATAGTAAATGTCATTGTTTACAGTATTGAGTTTTCGGATTACCTCGTCAAATGTTGTTGCATAGATACCATCATCAGGCGTTATCTCAAAAGGTGTAATTTGCTGCTTATCAAACAGGTAGGCACCCACCTGATCAGGTTTCAGGATTTCATTTTCTTTGTATCGGTGCTTTTTCCTTAACTCCGTGGTGTTGTCTTGACTGAGCATAATGAGGGAGTTGAATTCGCGTATTATGTAGTCACTGTGTGTACTAATGACAATTTTCAAACCGGCATTGACTAGCCTGACCAGAAAACGCGCTATTTTGATCTGATTTTCAGGATGGATATTTAATTCTGGCTCATCAATCATGAGAATATCGCCTTGACGCGCTTGGTACTCAAGATAAAACCAAAGCCCAAACAGGCTTTTAACTGTGCTGGATGTAATGTGTAAACCCATCCTCTGAGTTTTGCGGCCATCACGCCTTACTTGATAGGGTTTAAACTCAACGCTGCCAGTACTCTTATCGACCGTGTATACTCCTCCAGCGAGATCTTTTTTTAGGCGTTCGGCAAAAACATGGAACTCATGTAATGCTCCACGTTGAGTTTCCATCATATTATTTAGCCAGTTGATATAATCAGCAATTGGAGTGGTATAACGGGAGTGAATAACATCACGCAACAATTCGCCAACGTTGATATTCTCTTTGGAGGCATGATGTAACAGTGCGGTGCGGCGTGTACTCAATTCCCGAAAAAACAGATGCAAGCCATTGCGCTCAGCAGGCATAAGAAAAACAGATGGCTGGTAGTTCTTTGTTGCGTCAACCAGTTCCTTCCAACCTGTTTCATTCTTGATTTCAAAGCGGACACCGGCCAGTTTCTCTTCCGAGGTATTAAAAAAATCGGGAATTGTTGCCGAGACATGGTTGTTAAATTTTTTCAGATTGTCAAGGCGTTTCTCCACTATATAATCCTTATCCTTACCCCGATCCTTATCCTTACCCCGATCCTTATCCAGCCTGCGAGGTAATATGTTCAACTCTTGATAACAGTGATAAAGGGAATACATAGCCCAGGTTTTTCCGCTGTTATTGGGACCACAGAAAACAGTTAACGGCTTATGGGTAAATTCACCTTCGTAAATACAACCCAGGTTTTTTATACTGAAATGCAGCTCGTTTGGTGGATTAATCATTACTCATACCCTAACTCTTTAGTTTAAATTGATGGGTGGTTACTGGACATATATGGTTTTAACCTGTCCTGCCTCAACGGCCTTGGGTTACCACGAAACTAAATATAATAAATGTGGCAAGACTATCTTAAGGGATGCGGACATCAAAGAGCTTAACGCATGTTGTCATCCCAAAGCAATAATGTCCCCTTTTGGCAATCGGAGGGGCTGTGTCAAAGGAGACCATTATTTTGAGCAAGAAAGAACTGGATCGTGCCTCGATCATCCGACAAGCGGGTGCGTCAGCGTGAGGCGGCGTGGCAACTGGGTTTGAGCGTGCGACAGGTCAAGCGCCTGGCTCGTCGCTACCGTGAGGGGGAGCCGGGAGCTTGGTATCAGGCCACCGAGGGAAGCGGCCAGGCAACGCGATAGCTCCATCGGTGCACCAGGGCATACTCACCTTGATCCGGGAGCGCTATAGCGACTTTGGGCCCACCCTGGCCTGCGAGAAGCTGGCGCAACTGCACGGGCAACGCCTCTCGGCCGAGACTCTGCGCTGATGGCTCATCGACGCGGGGCTCTGGCAGCTCAAACGACGCAAACCGCCACGTATCCATCAACCCCGGCTTCGCCGCCCCCGCCTGGGCGATCTGGTCCGGATTGATGGTTCACCTGATCTTCCCCCTGATACAGGCCCGCTTGAAATGAGAAAAAAACATCTTGTCAGGCTGCTATCAACGCCTGCAGTTGCGGAGGCAGTTCCAGGCTTTGCGGCCTGGGGTGTCGGCTTGCAGGATCGACCCTCCCGGGTACACCTGCGGGTGCAGTGGATTTCAACTCCAGGACTTGCGACGGCACACGCCACCGTAGTCGCAGTATTGGCAACCCTCGTCGCTGGCCCACGCCGGCAGGGGCAACTCGACGAGATCCTCCCCGAACGTCTGCAGCCTTTCGCGCAACCGCCTCCGCGCCTGGTCCAGTTCCTCCCCCGCGAGCGTCACCGCCCTGAGGTCTTTCATATCCAGGTAACTCACCGCCTTGACCTTGTCGTAAAACAGAGCATAGGCAGTGAGTTGAATATCTTCCCCATTGAGCATGGCGCTGCGTGGCTGCCGGTGTCGGCTCTTGTGGTCAAGGATATGAATGCCGTCGCTCTCGTGAATCACGCAATCCGGTTTCCCATGCAGGCGTAGTCTGTCCGAAAGCTCCTTCTCGCGAGGCGTCTCGACTTCAAATGTCGCGTCGGCACTGGTGTTTTTGATGAGCCAGTCCACGTACCAGTCGATCGAGACGAGCGTCTGCTGTGCCCCTTCTACGGACGAATAGTGACGTTCGACATGCGGGGAGAATTCAGCTTCGACGATGGCGTGCGCCAATTCGAGCGCGTAACTTCGATGTTCCTCGATCCACGGCCTGTCCATCGGCCCAGGCAGGCGATCGTCGATGTTGCCGAGCAGCGCCGCCATGCAACGGTGCATGCGTTCACCGTAGACGCGCCGGCTGTCGTATGGCTCCACCTCGGGAGCAGGTTTGAGCCGCAGGATGTGCCGTGCGAAAAAGCGATACGGGCATACGACCGCCATCTGCGCCGCGCTGACGCTTAGCTTTTCGATCGTTGTCGGTGTCCCGGGCGGTATCCTCGGCGCGGGCATCCGCGGCCTTGTCGGAGGCGGCAGCGTGGTTTCGGTCGAGTCGCGGATGGATATTTCGGCCCGGCGCCTGAGTTGTCCCTCCTCCAGGTCGCAGTCGTATGCCAGCGCATGGAAGTGCTGTAGCCCATCCAGCCAGGGCGCCGGTGTCAGCATCCGCCCGCCATCCGTCTTCTGGCAAGTCAGCAGCGTCTGCCCGGCGTTTTCCAGCGCGGTGCGGAACAGATCGAACTGCGTGGCGACCCGCTGGCTACGGCTCGGCAGACCCAGGGTTTGACGCAACTCTTCATCCATCAGCGGCAACGGATCATGGGGCAACGCATGATCGGCATCGAGTGCCGCGATGACCAATCCGGCGGGGCGCACCAGTGTCGCTTGCGACAGGTTGTAGAACGCGAGCAGATGCCGGTGCTCTTTCGGCACGAATTTTTTGTTCTCGAGCATGTGGATGATCCAGCCACGCCATTGGTTCCAGTTCCCGTACGTGCTTTGGCGACCGGCAGCTACGGCCATCGCTTCCAGTGCCTCGACGATTGCCTTTCCGGCATCATCCTGTCGCAGTGCCGTGTCCATCCCCAGCTTCTGCATGGATGTCAGCAGCCCATCAAACAACCGCGGCAAAGCCAATCGACGGGATTGTGTCCGCTCGCGTAAACCGGCGACCGCGGAGTCGATGCGCCTGACGATCATCCTGGCATCTTCAGCCGCCCGGTCCGCTTCGTGGCGTCCGACATCCGGGGATGTCAACGCTGCCACGGTTTCATCAAAGCTTCTGAATGCATCGAGCCCGGCGAACTCTCTTTCAAGGTATGAACCGGCTGCCTGGATACGTTCCACCTCGATGCCATAGCCGCAGTAAGGCGATCGCGCCAGTGCCAGGATGGCACCTGCGTCGAACCCCCTTTCGCTCGGTGGGATCAGTGTTGCTATCGCCGTCGCACTGGCAGTGGTAGACAGTGCCCAGCCTACGTGGTCGTGTAGCGGAACACCATTGGCCTCCAGCACTGCCCTGAGCCGACGCGACAGCTTTCTGTCCTGGCTGACGACGGCAATCGGCAGGAGGCCGGCTTCGAGCCAGTCCCGAACCTGCAGATAAATGCCGGATGCGTGTTGTTCCAGGGTTTCGGGTTTGAACACACTGACGCGCCCGCTCACCGGGCTGCTCTCGAAGCGGCCCCTGATGTCGCACGCGCGAGCGGATACCACACGATCATCGGAAAATGCCGCGTCGAGAAAGTGACCGAACGCCGTGTCGGTTGCCACCGGCACGAGCGGTTTTCCGGTAATGGCCCCGGCGACCTCGAGGGCGGGCGAAACATAGCGCCCCTGCGCGCGCGCGCGGGTGGTCAACGTCAACCGTCCGGTTTCATACAACCGCCGGGCCCACGCGCTTTCGTCCAGGGACAGTTCGTGCAGTCCGCAGATGAATACGTGCCGGTCATCATCGAGCAACGCGTTTCCTTGCAGGCTGTTGCGGTACAACGTCCTGGTATCCGGCGTTTGTTCCTGGATCATGTGCCAGGCCGCATGCAGTTGCCGCACAATTTCCGCCGTGACGGAAGCATTCAGGTTTGTCGGTAGCGTTTGCGGGTACGTCGCCGCCAGTTGATCGAACAAGCGCAGGAACTGTTTGGCGAATTCCCAGTGGGAAACATACGGCAGCAGGCGCGGGTGTTCCGCGAGCGCGTCCGCGATCAGCAACTCGCATTCATACTGGGAGAGCGTCTCGGGAGAGGTCGGCACACGTTCACCGAACAGGATGTTCAGCGTGGCAATGGTCGGCGCCAGCAGTGCCGTGCACCCATGCGTTTGTGCATGCGCCAGCAGGCGTTGTCGCAACTGCGCCTGGTAGAACTGTTGCGGCACGACGATAACGGCGCGCCGCAAATCAGGCAGGGTGTCGGCAAAATGCGTGATGACCGCTTGCGCGCACGCATCGATCAAATCGCAATCCCCGCCGACCGCGTGCAGTCGTTTCGGGGTGGACGCCACGATTTCAGCGTTCCAGCAACTTCAGCTTATCCGGCGCGCCTCTCCACTGGTCCGCGTCGGTTGGCGCGTCCCGTTTGACTGTAATCACCGGCCATCGCTCACACAGTTCAGCGTTGAGCTCCAGAAAGCCTTTATGCTCGTTCGGTAAATCATCGTCGGCATAAATCGCGTTCACGGGGCAGGCTGGAATACACGCCGCGCAGTCGATGCACTCCTGCGGGTCGATCGCAAGAAAATTCGGGCCTTCGTGAAAGCAGTCCACCGGACAGACCTCGACGCAGTCGGTATATTTGCATTTGATACAGTCTTCGGTAACAACGTAAGTCATGGCCGTCTCAGTATAAGACATTGGCAAAGAGGTGCAGGCGCGACGCATGCGTTGCACCAGGCTGGGAACGGAACCGGGAGCGCCCGACGCCGTTTTTCGGTTATCCGCCGGAGATCCGCTTGCCTGATTCAGGCTTCTGAAACCCGTCGTTTGGCTCTTTGCTCATATTCTTCCTTGATATGTAAATCAGGAATAGGGCAATTCATCGATTCCGGCCTTGTCGATATCTCCGAAAATTTTGTTGGCGAATTCCTTGAGGTGCGGCAGACGGAGTGCGTCGTACCATTGCTTGAGGTAAGGATTGCTGGGCAGGGCGTCTCGCAGGCCGTGCGTGAGACCGCCGATTCCGCAGAACATGTCCACTGCCCGGATTGCCGGACGATTCGGAGTCGCTGCCGACTTCGGCATGGGGTCGGTTTGAGATTGCGGATTCGTGATGGTCATTTGCGACTTGATTGCGGAGGTCGAAAGGTTAAGCTACGCATCAAGTATATACAGGGTCATCAGGATGCACTCTGGCAACCTGGGTTGTATGAGTCCACCACATATGGGGCAAACGAGGCAGGCGTTGGGCGAGCATTTGGCAGGGTGTCGGGTTATCGATCCCTCGGTGTGGTCTGTGTCCATTATAGCGATCGAGGTAGCCCGGCAAGTGCTGGTTGAATGAGCGTAGATCTTCCAACAGAAGCTCTCGGCAACCCCAATCGCTTCATCTCCACTGATGATCTCCTTCGCGTCGGAAGAATGGAAAAATTCTCACTTCGCATGGGCCGGATTACAGGGAAAGATCACCAGGAATCGGTTTATACATAAAATCCGCTGGGGTGTTGTTTATTACACGACAGGCGGCATCATATTCAGGATCGGCGGATCGAACGGGCATCTGGCGGTGCCATTTTTTACATGAAAAAGTCACGGCGACATCGAACCGGATCGGGCCTGGCGAGGGGCTTCGGCTGCGTGCGTGGCTTCCGGGGCCGGATGGAACCCGACCTCGGCGGTCGGCAGGCGCGTTGAGTTGGCGGTCCCGCCAGGACAGAGACCCGTGGGTCAAGGCCGCCCGGCAGGAGGGGTGGCGGTCGCGCGCGGTATTCAAGCTCCAGGAAATCGACAGGAAGCACAAGCTGCTCAGGCGCGGGATGTGTGTGGTCGATCTGGGCGCGGCACCAGGTGCATGGAGTCAATATGCGGCACAAAAGGTTGGGAAAAGCGGCCGCGTGGTGGCAATGGATCTGCTCGAAATGCAGCCGTTGCCCGGCGTCGATATTCTGCTTGGCGACGCAGCGACCCCGGAGGGGCTCAAACGTCTGCGCGACAGGCTGGCCGGCCGGCGCGCCGATTTTGTCATCTCGGATATGTCTCCCAATATAACGGGGAACGCGTCGGTGGATATGCCAGCGGCGTTGGCATTGGCGCAGGCTGCTTCCGATGTCGCCGACGCGGTGCTGGCAGACAGCGGCAGGTTGCTGTTCAAGCTGTTCCAGGGGACAGGGTTTGCCGAATACCTGGTTTGTCTCAGGCGGCGTTGCGCACACGTGGCATCGATCAAACCTGCGGCCTCGCGTCCTCAAAGTCGGGAGATATACATCCTGGCGAGATTTTGATGGCCGGGGCATCGACAGAGGTGTCGGTTACCATCGGTCATCGCCATTGCAGATGAGAGGCAACGGGCACCCGGGGCCATGGATGGATGGAAAGTGGCCGGGTTTCTTTCATTCCGCACGGGCGGGCGTTGGGGGTGACCATGTTTCTGCCCGAGAAGGACAAGCTCGGCCACACCCATGATGCGTATTGCGCCGGTGCCGGTTCCGCGCCTCCCTTGCAGGTGCAGATGGAAACTCGTCTGGTGCCATTGGTTCTCCCCCGCCATTGCAGGGGCCTTAAAAAAGGTATAATCGGCCCATATTGAAGTTGGGGCACATGGTTGCTTCATCACAGCAGGTCGAACGAGCCGAGGCCACATGGCGAAGAATCTGATTATATGGGCAGTCATCGCGGTTATGTTGATGACGGTCTTTAACAATTTCGTTGGCCATCGCGAGAAAATAGACCAGATTCCCTACTCCCGGTTTATTGCCGACGTCAGGGGGGGGGTGGTCCGTAGCGTCGAGATCGACGCGGACAACCGCACCATCCACGGCTACACCTTCAGCAACGAGCGCTTTACCACCTTCAATCCGGGCGATCCGGATATGGTCAACGATCTGCTCTCCCACGAGGTCGAGATTCATACCGCGCCCAACAAGCAACCATCCCTGTTGCTTGACATTCTGATCAGTTGGTTCCCCATGCTCCTGCTCATTGGTTTGTGGGTGTTTTTCATGCGCCAGATGCAAAGCGGTGCCGGGGGGCGTGGCGCGATGTCCTTTGGCAGAAGCAAGGCGCGGTTGATGAGCGAAGACCAGACCAAGGTAACGTTCAAGGACGTTGCCGGCATTGAGGAAGCCAAGGAGGAAGTCAGCGAGATTGTCGAGTTCCTGAAAGACCCGCGCAAGTTCCAGAGGCTTGGCGGGCGGATCCCCAAGGGTGTATTGATGGTCGGCGCGCCGGGCACCGGCAAGACCCTGCTGGCGAAAGCCATAGCGGGAGAAGCCCAGGTTGCCTTCTTTTCCATTGCAGGGTCGGATTTCGTCGAGATGTTTGTCGGCGTCGGTGCTTCCCGGGTTCGGGACATGTTTGTACAGGCGAAAAAGCACGCGCCATGCATTATTTTCATTGACGAGATCGACGCGGTCGGCCGGCATCGAGGCACCGGTCTGGGGGGTGGCCACGATGAGCGCGAGCAGACCCTGAACCAGCTTCTCGTCGAGATGGACGGCTTCGAGGGGCAGGAAGGCACGATCGTGATCGCGGCGACCAACCGTCCGGATGTGCTCGACCCGGCGCTGCTGAGGCCGGGACGTTTCGACCGGCAGGTGGTGGTACCGTTGCCGGACGTACTGGGGCGCGAGCAGATACTGAAAGTGCACATGCGCAAGGTGCCATGCCACGAGGATGTGCGGTCCGACTTGCTGGCGCGGGGCACGCCCGGGTTTTCCGGCGCCGACCTGAGCAATCTGGTCAACGAAGCTTCTTTGTTTGCTGCCAAGGCCAGCAAGCGCCTGGTCGAGATGGAAGACTTTGAGAAAGCCAAGGACAAGATCCTGATGGGTACCGAGCGTCGGTCGATGGTAATGACCGAGGAAGAGAAAAAGCTGACCGCCTACCATGAGGCCGGACACGCGATCGTCGGGCGTAGCGTGCCGGAGCATGACCCCGTCTACAAGGTCACGATCATTCCGCGCGGGCGGGCGTTGGGGGTGACCATGTTTTTGCCCGAGAAGGACAAGCTCAGCCACACCAAGCGCAAGCTCGAAAGCCAGATTTCAAGCCTGTTTGGCGGGCGGATAGCCGAGGAGTTGGTTTTTGGTCCGAAGTCGGTCACCACCGGTGCCTCGAATGATATTGAGCGTGCCACCGAAATCGCCTACAAGATGGTGACCCGCTGGGGGTTGTCGGACAGCCTCGGTCCGCTTTCTTACGGCGACGAAGAGGATCACCCGTTTCTTGGGCAGGCGCTTGCACACCAGGGCAAAACCCTGTCGGAAGATACCGCCGAAAAGATCGACCGGGAGGTTCGTCGCATCATCGATGAAAACTACGAACGCACCCGCAGCATTCTCACGGAAAATATGGACAAGCTGCATGCCATGGCAAACGCGCTGATGAAATACGAAACGCTGGATGCCGATCAGATAGACGATGTGATGTCAGGCAAGGAACCGCGCCCTCCCAAGGGTTGGGATGATGACGACCATTCCGGCGGTCACGAGACCAGGGTGGACCCCACCGATGGGGATGATCTGGTAGGGAAGATCGGCGCACCCGCGGGTCAACACTGAAATCAGTGGGGGTCGGACGCGGCTGGTTTGTCGGGTGCGGATTCGGGGCGCGAAATTGACACCCAGGAAGTACTTCGGCACCGATGGTATTCGCGCCCCGGTCGGGCGTGAGCCGATGACGCCTCAGACGATCCTGAAGATCGGGTGGGCCGTGGGCAAGGCCCTGGCTGGAGACGGTTCCAGGGTACTGGTCGGCAAGGACACCCGGATTTCCGGTTACATGTTTGAATCCGCGCTTGAGGCCGGGTTGTCGGCAGCCGGCATGGACGTGTTTCTGCTTGGCCCCCTGCCGACCCCAGGCATCGCTTATCTCACAAAGACTTTCCGGGCGGCTGCCGGCATCGTCGTCAGCGCGTCGCATAATCCTTACAGCGACAACG
Organism: Candidatus Oxydemutatoraceae bacterium; assembly: GCA_965226235.1. Taxonomy (GTDB): domain Bacteria; phylum Pseudomonadota; class Gammaproteobacteria; order Poriferisulfidales; family Oxydemutatoraceae; genus CAYFZO01. Next base: position 1,707,289 of record OZ245335.1, read on the forward strand.
GGATCAAACTTTTCTCCAGCCTCGGCATCAAGCTGTCCGACGAGCAGGAGGCCGCGATCGAGTACTGGATGGGCAAGGAACTGCAGGTCGTGGAAGAGCCACGCAAACTCGGCCGGGCGCGCCGCATCGATGACGCGGCTGGCCGCTATGTCGAATTCTGCAAGAGCACCGTACCCGATGATCTTGACCTGAACGGCATGAATATAGTCGTCGATTGTGCGCACGGCGCGAGCTACTCGTTCGCCGGGTACGTATATAAGGAGTTGGGCGCGAGCAGTGTGCATCTCATTGGGGTCGAGCCGGACGGCACCAACATCAACAGGAACTGTGGGGCGACCGCGCCGGCGATGTTGCAGCGGGAAGTGCTCAGCCGTCAGGCCGATTTGGGCATCGGTTTCGACGGTGACGGCGATCGCCTGATTATGGTCGATGAAAAGGGAGCGGTAGTCAGCGGTGACGAACTGCTGGCGATGATCGCTGTCGATCAGCGGCAGAAGGGCCTGCTTTGCGGTGGCGTTGTTGGCACGCAGATGAGTAACGCCGGCCTGAAAAAAGCGATGGAGGAGCATGGGATTCCCTTTGCGACCACGGCAGTTGGCGACCGTCACGTCATGCAGTTGCTGATGCAGAAGGGATGGATGCTGGGTGGCGAGTCTTCGGGCCATATTATCTGTTTTGACAAGTCATCCACCGGAGATGCCATTGTGGCATCCTTGCAGGTACTCGCCGCGTTGGGCGGGCGGCCCATGTCGGACGCACGCAAGGTGATGGCGGTCTATCCACAAAAGCAGTTCAGCATCGAGCGCAACGGCAGCTTCGACGAGAACGACCACCGTCTCGCCAAAGTGATCGCGGCAGCCGACGACGCCCTGGGCGAGAGCGGGAGAGTGTTGGTGCGCGCATCCGGCACCGAGCCGCTGGTGCGCGTGATGGTCGAGGCGGAATCCGATGACCTGTGCGAAACCTGGGGCAGGCAGGTCTGTGAAGTGGTAAGGGAAATTAATGGAATCCGATGATTCGATATGGCCCGGTCGCGCAGACGTGACGCCATGCGTCGTCCCTGCCGATGCAGCCATGACCTCACGGCGGCACCAACGCCGCGGTGGCTCGACCAGCGCTGACGCCACGGCGAATCGACCCCCCGGGCATGCAGAGGCACCGCGCATGTCGCCATGCCGATGATCCCATGCCCGCAGGCACGCACGGGCGACGCGCGCCACCCGTTGCCGATGAGGTTCTGCCTCCAGCTACGCAGGCGCGACGCATGCCTCGCCCCCTGATCGTTGCCAACTGGAAGCTTCACGGCGGGGCCGGGTTTACCGCCGACCTGCTGGCGCAGTTGGCGGTGCGACTGGCCGACGTCGAGGGAGTCGACATCGTGGTGTGTCCGCCCTTCGTGTCTCTGGCGCAGGCGCGCGAGGTGCTGGACGGTAGCGGCATGATGAGGTTCTGCCTCCAGCTACGCAGGCGCGACGCATGCCTCGCCCCCTGATCGTTGCCAACTGGAAGCTTCACGGCGGGGCCGGGTTTACCGCCGACCTGCTGGCGCAGTTGGCGGTGCGACTGGCCGACGTCGAGGGAGTCGACATCGTGGTGTGTCCGCCCTTCGTGTCTCTGGCGCAGGCGCGCGAGGTGCTGGACGGCAGCGGCATGATGAGGTTCTGCCTCCAGCTACGCAGGCGCGACGCATGCCTCGCCCCCTGATCGTTGCCAACTGGAAGCTTCACGGCGGGGCCGGGTTTACCGCCGACCTGCCGGCGCAGTTGGCGGTGCGACTGGCCGACGTCGAGGGAGTCGACATCGTGGTGTGTCCGCCCTTCGTGTCTCTGGCGCAGGCGCGCGAGGTGCTGGACGGCAGCGGCATGATGAGGTTCTGCCTCCAGCTACGCAGGCGCGACGCATGCCTCGCCCCCTGATCGTTGCCAACTGGAAGCTTCACGGCGGGGCCGGGTTTACCGCCGACCTGCCGGCGCAGTTGGCGGTGCGACTGGCCGACGTCGAGGGAGTCGACATCGTGGTGTGCCCGCCCTTCGTGTCTCTGGCGCAGGCGCGACGCATGCCTCGCCCCCTGATCGTTGTCAACTGGAAGCTTCACGGCGGGGCCGGGTTTACCGCCGACCTGCCGGCGCAGTTGGCGGTGCGACTGGCCGACATCGAAGGAGTCGACATCGTGGTGTGCCCGCCCTTCGTGTCTCTGGCGCAGGCGCACGAGGTGCTGGACGGCAGCGGCATGATGAGGTTCTGCCTCCAGCTACGCAGGCGCGACGCATGCCTCGCCCCCTGATCGTTGCCAACTGGAAGCTTCACGGCGGGGCCGGGTTTACCGCCGACCTGCTGGCGCAGTTGGCGGTGCGACTGGCCGACGTCGAGGGAGTCGACATCGTGGTGTGTCCGCCCTTCGTGTCTCTGGCGCAGGCGCGCGAGGTGCTGGACGGCAGCGGCATGATGAGGTTCTGCCTCCAGCTACGCAGGCGCGACGCATGCCTCGCCCCCTGATCGTTGCCAACTGGAAGCTTCACGGCGGGGCCGGGTTTACCGCCGACCTGCCGGCGCAGTTGGCGGTGCGACTGGCCGACGTCGAGGGAGTCGACATCGTGGTGTGCCCGCCCTTCGTGTCTCTGGCGCAGGCGCGCGAGGTGCTGGACGGTAGCGGCATGATGAGGTTCTGCCTCCAGCTACGCAGGCGCGACGCATGCCTCGCCCCCTGATCGTTGCCAACTGGAAGCTTCACGGCGGGGCCGGGTTTACCGCCGACCTGCTGGCGCAGTTGGCGGTGCGACTGGCCGACGTCGAGGGAGTCGACATCGTGGTGTGTCCGCCCTTCGTGTCTCTGGCGCAGGCGCGCGAGGTGCTGGACGGCAGCGGCATCATGCTGGGAGCCCAACATGTCAGCGACCACCGGCAGGGCGCATACACGGGCGAGGTATCGGCGCCGATGCTCAGGGAGATCGGTTGCGATTACGTGATCGTGGGTCATTCGGAGCGGCGGTGCTTGTATAAAGAAGAGGATCGGTCGATTGCGCGCAGGTTTGCGCAGGCACTCGCTACTGGTTTGGTTCCTGTCCTGTGCGTAGGGGAAACTCTCGCGCAGCGCGAGGCAGGTGCGACCGATGAGGTGATCGGCGGTCAGTTGGCGGCGATCTCCGGCGAAATTGCCTCCGGGAGGGACTGGGTGGTCGCCTACGAACCTGTATGGGCAATAGGCACTGGGCGCATCCCCTCGACGGAACAACTCGCCGAGGCGCAGGCCAGCATTCGAACCCGGCTACGCAGGCTTGCCGCGCACGAGGGCGTCCGGGTGATTTACGGCGGCAGCATCACACCGGCCAACGCGACTGCACTGTTCGCCATCGACGCCGTCGATGGCGGTCTGGTCGGCGCGGCATCGCTTGACAGCGAAAGCTTTTGCCGTATTGTCCAGGGGATCAGGCCCTGGGCAACGTGAATGGCATGGCTCGCTCTTCCTGACGCGGCGCCATGAACCGGAATGAGATTACCCCAATTATCGAAGCGACTCGAAATCCAGCACCGTGGGACGCTGTGTTCTGCAGGATCTGCGACGGTCTACCTTTCGTGCGGAACCGGAAGCGGGGAACACGGGTCATCCGGGGTAGCAAGCGTGGGTCGGGGTTTCCCCTCTTCCGGATCCGACTGCAAACAGCCAGATCGATTTCATTGTCCGACACTGGCAGGAGAAAAACCATGACCGACAGCAAGCATGGCGCAGAACAGTCCGCCCCGGCAGTGATCGGCATCGACCGTGTCGGTCCGGAGCTGTAATACCCCTGTATGAAGCCGGAAACATATGGGACAAATGGCCTGGTGTAAAAAGGAAGCCGACATGTCGATGCAACGCATCGGCTTGCGCGTGCGAGGTTTCTATGAAATCGCCTCTTGATCCAACAAATGGGAGGCAATGATGAGCACGGATGCGCAACAGAAACTCGACGCGCTTGTATTCTGGGGCAATACACGGCTTGGATGCTACCCGGAACGCATACAAGGTGAGCTCGCTCGACGCTGTATCGTTGGCGCAAGTCTTACGCCGAAGGCGGCATAAGCGGCCGGCATGATCGCAGCAGAGCTTTGTAGCACCGGCACTGTGCACAAAGATTCTCCGCTTGCGAACGGGTTTCCGGAACCTGGGCCAAAACCAGCTCCGGGTGATGCTATCCCCTTGGTGCGAGCGCCACGGGCTGAGGTGTCCCATGATCGCCGATGCACCGGGCAAGATGCGTCTTGTGCCGACGCGCTTGACGCCGAAAGGCAAGGCCAAATCATTGCGCCGCCAGACGTTTCAAGCAACGGCTGGGCAAAGGCTTCTGTGCGGACTACCCGGGGCACTGCGTCGCGTTCGATACGGTGGTGCGCTTTATCGGGCGCACCCGCCGCTACCTGCTCGCGGCCACCGACCACGCCAGCCGCTTCGCCCTGACGATCGCGGTACCACGTCACGACAGCCAGCATGCCGTCCGCTTCGCGGCATGGGTCAAAACCATGTTTCCGGGGCATATCGAGCAGATACTCACGGACAATGGCAGCGAGTTCCAGGGCGCCTTTGCCGACTATGCCCGAGCGCAGGGATGGCGCCACTGCCACACCTACCCGGGAAGCCCGAAAATGAACGCCTTCAACGAGCGTTTCAACCGCACCGTGCAGGAAGACCTTGTGGATTATGAAGAAGACCTTCTGGCCGAGGATCTACGGGCGTTCAACCAGCATCTGCTGGACTACCTCGACTGCTATAATGGTCAGCGACCCCACCGGGGACTGAATAACCGAACACCCTGCCAGATGCTCGCTCAATATCTGCCTGACCTGTCTCATATATAGTGGACGCATAACAAATGTGGTGGACGCATAACAAATGTTTGGTAGAGCCATGGAAATTGTGATACAGTCTCGCTCTCGCGGATTGGTTTTACCCGGCAGAAAGTTCATCGCACAGCCCGAGGTGTGTATGAGTTCGGAAACAAATGGGACAGAGACCGCACCAAGGAATCAATTGCCGAACACCCTGCCAAATGCTCGCCCAGCACCTGCCTCGTTTGTCCCAATGTGGTGGGCCCATCAAGGTCTTGCAATTTGCGCGTGAAACCGATAACTTGTAAAGAATTTTGTGATGACCTGTAGCGCGGTCACGTATCTTATGTTGCACGCATTGAAATCTGATTGGAGTACATAAGTTGAGATTTTTGCGTTTGCATGGGGCAGCATGGCTCATCCTCCTCCTCCTCAGTGCAGGAATAGCGCAGGCGCAAGTGTATTTGCCGAGCAGTTCGACTGTATCTACGGCATCTCCCCCGACCGACATCGACCCGGACATACTCAAGGGGTTTGTCGCCGACGGGCAAATAATCCGCACGCAGGCGCCGCAATGCGGATCTTCGGACGACCCGTGCACGGGCATTGTCAGGTATCGGTTTGACAATTACCGGGTCATTCCATCCCAGGCACCGGCTCTGCCTCGCTTCGAATTCGATTATCAGGTCAGGGCGGGCCAGCCGCCGAGCGCGGTAGGTGAGGATATCAACGAGCTTGACAAGCCGGCTAACCTCGGCAATGTCGCGTCTTCCATAGAGGCAGCCATTCGCTACAACAGCGAAGCTTTCGGTATGAACCGCTTTGTCGGTAGCGGCCCGGAGAACTGCCGGATTGAAACCGCGGAGATATTTTCTCCCGGAGAATGGCCGCAGACAGTGGAGGACGTCGCCCCCGATGTGGCGAGCATCGCCATTGAGTGGGTCGGCGCGCCATTCGGCCCCGACGAAGGATTCGACCCCTACGTTTTCCCTGACAACGTTTACGAGACGGTCGCCACGGTGAGCTGCGGCATCGTCGATTCGTCGAAGCCGGCCAACGTCGCTTTTCACGCTTCGATGCTTGCGGCCACATTGCAGCTGACGGATGCGGGTCCTCAGACGGAAGCATATGCGGCGGTGGCGGATAACCAGTTGTGGTACTACCCCCTCGACGGGGCGCCTGCCATTGTCGATGCCGAGGTTGGCCACGCTGACGGAGAGTTTTTTTTCCTTGATCTGACCTTCAGTGAAGGGGTCAAGGCGGCAGCGAGGCCGAACCTGGATGCGGCTCCGCCGGGGGTGGCCGATTTCGCTGGTGCGGTATCTGTCGTCAGCCGTGCTGACGACGCTTTTTCGGTGCCGCTGGAGGTCGACCGGGTGACCCGCCCGGGAGGCGCGCCCCTGCGAGCGGGCGACCAGGTTGTGCGCTTGCATTTTGCCGAGTCTCCCCAGCGGTTGCCTGCGCTACTCTCGTCGCAGTTACCCAATTTCATGCTTCGGGTCGCGCCGTCGGCGGGTAGCATTTTCGCCTTCGATGATGATGCGCCCCTGCACACCGGCGAAGAGTGGGCGGTCGAGGTGTGGTACGACCCGCTGGCGCCTTACCTTCTATCTGCCGAGGTATCTGCCGGCAACCTATCTGCCGAGGTATCCCCCGGCAACAGCTACATAGACATTGTTTTCAACGAGCCCGTCAGGTTCGCGATCCAGTTCGATGCGGATGGCCGGGTGGTCGCGCCCGGCACGGCTGTTTTGCCTGAGCCGGCGGATTTCATTGTCCGGCAGTATGACCCCGTCGGCGACAGTTTCGAGGATCTGCCCCTGTCGCAGGTCGATGTGCTTGATCCGGCGACGTTCGCAGGCGAAGCGGTTTCATTGCGCCTGCACTTGCCGGTGCTTTCTCTGGGCGGCAACTTCGATATCCGGATCGCCGAGCGCCAGAAGGATCAGACGCACCCCAGTCTGGCTTCCGTTTTTGACGATCCTGCGGAAACCAGGGACGGTTCCTTTTCCAACTTGCGCGGCACCAGCAATTTTCCCCGTACCGCAGCGTTTGCCCAGGCGGGTTCGGTGCCGGTTGATACGCGTCTGTTTGTTCTTGCGGCTGACCCGACCACCCCGGTTCTGGTGCCGGGAGAGACATTGCGTTTCTCCCTCGGTCTGGAGGTTGTCGGCGGCGGGCTGGGGCTTGCAGATGGCGAGCAGGTGCTTGTGACACTGGCTTTCGAGGAGGGCGGCGCTTTCGGCGCCACGCTCCAGCCGACGGAGTTTATCGCCTCTGCCGGCAGCACCCGCGCGACGGTGCAGGTGACATTTGATGAGCCGGACAGGGCTTCGGAGGTGCCGGTACGTACCCTGACCGCTTTGGCGGGCGGAGATGCGGTACGCATTGACGAGCCGGAGGTCGTGATCAGCGTTGTAACCAGCCGTCCGTTCAGCTTGGTGTTTGAGCCTGATTCCGTTCTGTTGATTGACAACCAATTGTTCTCCCCGGATGAAAATCAGGTATACCGGGAACACGAAGAGATAGTGCTGTCGCTGGTTCCGGAGAGCCCGGCCGCATGGGTGCCGCTATCCAGCACCGAGCGTCTCGTGGTGCGCGTCGGTAACCCAGAGATACCTTTCTTGGCAACCCTTGACGTAATCTTCAGCGGCAGCGATGTTGCGTCCGACGACGGCCGCCTTTCGGTGCCGATTACAATTCCGCCGTTGCTGACAGGAGACTATACGCTGTTTGTTGATCTCGATCCTGCACAGTCACAATTCCGGTATCCAGCCGGCGTCAGCATTTCTCCCGACCAGCCGAAGCTGGAACTCGAGTTCCAGTCGCAGCAGGGCGTGATCATCCCCAGAGAGTTACGGCTTGCGTTTGATCCCGACCAGGTAAGCAGGATTGAGCCAGGTGGCTCGACGATGGTGGATGTTGTCTTGCGTTCCATAAGCATTGTTGCCGATAGCGTGTCGCAAGACGATGTGTTTCTGGAGTTGGCGCTGGTCGACACCGAGCGCGTGACAGTGCGGTTGCGAGTTGAACCCGACACGCAGGACATCACCGTCTCGCCGACCGAGTGGGTTTTGAGCGGCTCTGAGCAGGCGCAATTCAGCACCGAGGTCTCCATCATCGTGAGCTCCGGCGCGTCGCCACAGACGGCGACGCTGGTGGCTGAAGTCGACAGGGGGCAATCGAACATCGTTCTGGAGCCGGGCCAACCCCTGTTAACCACCGAAGCTCGACTGGGTCTGGTCGTTCCACGGCGGGTTTTGTTGAACTTTTCCGTGGAGCGGGCGCGGGCGCTGGCGGGCGGCACGACCGAGGTGGTGGTGGCACTGGAGGACCCGGATGTGCTGATGGAGGACGAGCAGTTGCTGGTTTCGTTGCAGCCGACGACGGTGACAGTCATTCCGTCTGAACTGACGTTGACCCGAGAGCAGCCGAGTACCCTCTTCACCATCGCGGCGCCTTTCGACGCAGTGCCGCCGCTGGGGATGGTGGTCGCCTCGGGCGAGGTACTGTCTGGCGACGCCCCGGTCGCGAACACGCGGGTGGTTTCGACCACTTTGTCGGTGGAGATCGTGCCGCGGCGCTTCCGGCTATCGCTGTCGTCGGCGGGAGTCCGGTTCAGTCGGACGGAGCGCCCGAACGAGGCGATTCCGGATTTCAGGGCTACGCAGTCGGTGCGCAGCACCATCACCGTGGCCGAGGCCACCACGATCAAATCGCTGGCGGTGCGGGTAGAGATCCGGCACTTGGATATCGGAGACCTGCGCGTTTTTCTGGTCTCTCCCGAGGGGACGGCGGTGGCGTTGCATGACCAGGCGGGCGACCCTGCGGAGAATCTCTTCGAGACATACACCTCGCTGGATCATGCAGGTCTGGCTGCTTTGGTAGGGACACCCGCGCAGGGCGAGTGGACACTGACGGTAGGTGACTATCTTAGTGGTGAAATCGGCACGCTGGAGGCGTGGAGCCTGCAGATCAACACCGGCGTGCAGGTGCTCGCAGGCGAAAGCATCCCGGTCGTCGTCACCCTGTCGGGGGTCGACACGCCGTTTGGTGCGTCGCGTCTGTTTGCGGGCGAGACACTGACGGCCGATTGGACATACACCGATGGTGTCGGCGTGACGCTGCCCCCGGTGGTGTTTGACGTAACGAGTTCCACATCCAGCGTCGAGGTCGCCTCGATGCTGAGCGCGACACCGGACGCGACCACAGGGGTAGGGGTGCTGGAGGCGAGATTCGATGCGGCCGCCGGTCTGCTCAACGCAGAAATCGACCCTGCGTTGGTGCCGGTGCAGCCCATCCGCCGGTTCAGGCTGGCGTTCGCCCCTGCGACCACGGCGCGGGTGCTGGCTGGCGGCACGAACGAGGTGATGGTGGTACTGGAGAATGTGGATTTGCTGAGGGAGGGCGAGACGTTACAGGTCACGCTGCAGCCGACGACGGTGACAGTCATTCCGTCTGAACGGATGTTGACGCCGGCTACGCCGCGCGCGACCTTCACCATCGAAGCGCGCCACAACGCAGTGCCGCCGCTGGGGATGGTGGTCGCCTCGGGCGAGGTACTGTCTGGCGACGCCCCGGTCGCGTACACGCAGGTGGTTTCGACCACCCTGGCGGTGGAGATCGCGCCGCGGCACTTCCGCTTGACGGTGCTGAAGGGTGGCAGGTTTATCGATTTCGAGTACGTGGTCGCCGGAGGCAACACCGAGGTGCAGGTGGGCTTCTTGGACACGGATAGCCCGCTGGGGCTAGGTCGACTGGATGCGAGCGAGACGTTGCAGGTTGATTTTGTCTACACGGACGGCGAGGGCGTAACCCTGTCGCCGGTGTCTCTCACCGATAGGGACTTTGTCGCCCCGGCGACGGTAGGCGCCGGCGAGGGCGCGACTTCGGGGGTGCTGCAGTTGACCGGCAGCGGTCTGGTGAACGCGAATGTTGCGCCGGTGGCGCTGAGGATCGAGGTGTTGCCGAACGAGTTTCGCTTGATGTTCGAGCCGCCGCAGATCGGGATTCTGACCGGCACGACGGAGACGGTGGTTCTGTCGCTGACCGATGCGTCGCGCCTGCCGGCAGGGGATGAGGTGCTTGTGGGATTGCGCCTGGTCGATGCCAGCACGGTGAGCGTGGTGTCGCCGACCGAGCTGTCGTTCGACGCCTCTGCTACGAGTCATGAGGTTGTGCTGAGCGCTGCTGCGGACACGTCGCCCGGGGCGACGGTTTTGGTCGCCTCGGTGGAGATGTCTCCCGCGAGTCTGGCGGGCGCGGGGTTTGTGAACGCCGGGTTGCCCGTGAGCATCGTCGGCGAGCGTGAGTTCGAGTGGGTGTTCCGTTCGCCGCAAGGTGAGCGGCTGTCTACCGCGGTGGTGGTTGCCAGTGCTTCGACGCGGGTTGACGGTGCTTCGTCGCCGCAGGTTACCGGTGCTTCGACGCGGTTGTTGGTCTCCCTGGAAGGCGTTGCCGGCGAGCGCCTGTTCGACGACGAGCAGGTCAATGTGTCTGTAAGCGTTGGGGCGCAGTTGGGTCTGGAGATAGAGCCGGCTGAGTTCACTTTCCGTGCAGGAGAAATGTCGCAGGAACTGGAACTGGAACTGACCGCGCTCCTTCCTCTTGCGGTACAGAGGGACGATTTGCAGTTGCAGTTGCTAGAGACGATGCCGAGTACGCTGCGCACGACGATCCCGTCGTCTGCGACGTTGCCGGTGCAGGTGTTGCGCGAGTTTACTGTCTCCTTCGCCACGCCGAACGGCACGCCGCTTGAGATCACCACCGCGCCGGACAATGCCAGTCGCGGGGTCACGACGGTGCAGATTCTGAGTGGCGGCAATAGGACAGTGATGTGGGTGCTGGACAATCCAGAGTTGCTGGGGGTGGACGAGGAGTTCTTTTTTGATCTTCTGCCGCGGCTGCGCGATGGTCGCGTCGGCAGCGGTCAGAACTCGGAACCGGGGGATGTTTTCACCTTAACGATGGACGACAGATCGGATCTGCTGCCAGGAACGGTGCCGCTGAGGGGCTTAATAGCTGGCCGGGTGGTGTTGGAGTCGGACGGCAAAGAGGTTTTGCACACGCGGGTAGTTCCAATCACCCTGCGGGTGGAGATCGCGCCGCGGCGCTTCCGGCTGTCGCTGTCGCCGGGCGCGCCGCCGGGGCAGTTCAGCGCGACGGTGCGCCCGAACGAGATGATTCATACGGGTACGCAGTCGATTGTGGAGAGCAGCATTACCGTGGCCGAGCCCACCACGATCAAATCGCTGGCGGTGCGGGTAGAGATCAGCGGCGTGTCTCCCTTGCTCCTGCTGGTTAGGCTGCGTTCTCCCGGGGGAGCGGATGTGCTGTTGCACGGGCAGACGGGCGGAACCGAGCTTGGTTTCGAGCGGGCGTACGCCTCGAGGGACCATGCGGGTCTGGCTGCTTTGGCTGGCGAGAGCGCGCAGGGCGAGTGGACACTGATAGTAGATAGTACTTCGTTGGGTGGAAATATCGGCACGCTGGAGGCGTGGGGTCTGGAGATCAACGGATTCGCGCCGGTGCTTGCAGGCGGTAGCGTGTCGCTGGTGGCTTCGCTGACGGCGATCAGGACGCCGCCACTCGGTGTGCCGCGCCTGTTTGCGAACGAGATGCTGGAAGTGGTGCTGGCGTATGACGACGGCACCGGCGTTGCGCTGTCCACGCAGAGGGTGACGTTCGACGCGGAGCGCACCCCCGTCGGCGTGACGCTGGACGCGTTGTTCGACGCGACGCGCGGGACATTGACGGCGGTGGTCGCGGGTGCCATTTCGGTCAACGCCGAGGTCGCGCCGGCGGCGCTGCCGGTGGAGATCTCGCCGCGGCGCTTCCGGCTGTCGCTGTCGGGCGCGCAGGCGGACCCCGCGCGGCGCATCGCAAGGGAGGCGCGTCCCCATGCTTTTATTCCGTATCTGGATTTCGGGCTGCTGGTCAGTACCATCACCGTGACGGAGGGCATCACGATCGAATCGCTGGTGGTCGGGGTCGCGATCAGCCACCCGGAGAGGGGCGATCTGGAGGTTGTGCTGACACTGCCCGGGGGAACGACGGTGACACTGTACAGTTCTAACCCTTTTGACGCTGGGTCCGACCTTGTCCAGGCATATACGTCGGTGGGCGACAACGCGGGTCTGGCGGCCTTGGTCGGGGGTAGCGCGCAGGGCGATTGGTCGCTGACGGTGAGAGATTTTTCTGGAACTGAGAACGCCGGCACGCTGGAGTCGTGGTACCTGGAGATCAACACCGGCGCGCAGGTGATCGCGGAGGAAAGCGTGCCGGTCGTCGTAACCCTGTCGGGGGTAGACACGCCGTTCGGTGCGTCGCGTCTGTTTGCGGGCGAGACGCTGACGGCCGATTGGACATACACCGATGGTGTCGGCGTGACGCTGCCCCCGGTGATGTTTCAAGTAGCGAGTCCCACATCCCGCATTGAGGTCGCCTCGATGCTGACCGCGACGTCGGCCGCGACCACAGGGGTGCTGGAGGCGACATTCGATGCCGGTCTGGTCAACGCAGAAATAGACCCTGCGGTGGTGCCGGTGCAATCCGTGCGCATCGTCGACGCGCGTGAGTTCGAGTGGGTGTTCCGTTCGCTGCAGGGTGAGCGGCTGTCTACTGCGGTGGTGGTTGCCAGTGCTTCGACGCGGGTTGACGGCGTTTCGTTGCCGCGGGTTACCGGTGCTTTGACGCGGTTGTTGGTCTCCCTGGAAGGCGTTGCCGGCGAGCGCCTGTTCGACGACGAGCAGGTCAAGGTCAATGTGTCTGTAAGCGCTGGGGCGCAGTCGGGTCTGGAGATAGATTCGGCTGAGTTAACTTTCCGTGCAGGAGAAATGTCGCTGGAACTGGAACTGGAACTGGCCGCGTTCCTTCCCCTTGCGGTGCAGAGGGACGATTTGCAGTTGCAGTTGCTAGAGACGGTGCCGGGTAGGCTGGTGCGCACGACGATCCCGCCGTCTGCGACGTTGCCGGTGCAGGTGTTGCGCGAGTTTACTTTCTCCTTCACCACGCTGGACGGCGCGCCGATTGAGATCGCCACCCAGCCGGACAATGCCGATCGCAGAGCCACGACGGTGCAGATTCTGATTGGCGGCCTTCGTAGAGTGGTGCTGGTGCTGGACAATCCGGAGTTGCTGGGGGTGGGCGAGGAGTTCTTTTTGGGTGATGTGCCGACGCTGCCCAATGGTCGCACCAGCAGCGGTGAGGACTCGGAACCGGGGGATGTAATCACCTTATCGATAGACGCCGAATCGGATGTGAGGCCAAAAACGGTGACGCTGGGCTTAACTGGCAAGGTGAAGTTGGGCCGGGGCGGCGAAGAGGTTTTGCACACGCGGGTAGTTCCAGTCTCCCTGCGGGTGGAGTTCGTGCCGCGGCGCTTCCGGCTATCGCTGTCGCCGGCGGCTGGTAAGTTCAGTCGGACGGAGCGCCCGAACGAGGCGATTCCGATTCCGGATGGTACGGATATACAGTCGGTGCGCAGCATCATCACTGTGGAGGACGAAATCACGATCGAATCGCTGACGGTGCAGGTAGAGATCCTGCACTCGTTTCTCGGAGACCTGCGCGTTTTGCTGGCTTCTCCCGAGGGGGCGGTGGTGGTGTTGCATAGCCAGAGAGGCAGCTCTGCGGAGAATCTCTTCGAGACATACACCTCGCTGGATCATGCAGGTTTGGCTGCTTTGGTAGGGGCACCCGCGCAGGGCGAGTGGACACTGACGGTAGGTGACTATGCTGCTGGTGATACCGGCACGCTGGAGGCGTGGAGCCTGGAGATCAACGGATTCGCGCCGCTGCTTGCAGGCGGCAGCGCGGCGGTGACGGCTTCGCTGGTGGCGGTCGAAACCCCGCTCGGGACGCCGCAGTTGTTTACGAACGAGACGCTGGAAGTGGCGCTGGCGTATGACGACGGCACTGGCGTTGCGCTGTCCACGCAGAGGGTGACGTTCGACGCGGAGCGCACCCCCGTCGGCGTGACGCTGGACGCGTTGTTCTACGCGACGCCGGGGACATTGACGGCGGTCGCCGCGGGCGCCATTTCGGTCAACGCCGAGATCGCGTCGGCGGCGCTGCCGGTGGAGATCGCGCCGCGGCGCTTCCGCCTGTCGCTGTCGGGCGCGCCGTTTGGCGACGCGCCGTTCGTCGGGGCGAGTAGACCGGTGGCGCTGATCCCGGATGTACAGTCGTCGCTACGCAGTGCGATCGCCGTGCCCGGGATCACGATCGAATCGCTGGTGGTGCAGGTAGCGATCCGGCACCTGGATATCAGCGAGCTGGAGGTTGTGCTGGTGCCGCCCGGTGTGGTGGAGGAAGAAGGTGTGTTGTTGCACAACCGTGCAGAAACCTTCGAAAAAACATACACATCGGTGCGTAGCGGTCTGGCTGACCTGGTCGGCCAGGGGTTCTCGGCGGGCGACTGGGTACTGCGGGTGGAGGATTTTCAGAGTCGGAACGTTGGCGTGCTGAATGCGTGGTACCTGGAGATCAACACCGGCGCGCAGGTGATCGTGGGCGAAAGCATCCCGGTCGTCGCCACCCTGTCGGGGGTAGACACGCCGTTCGGTGCGTCGCGTCTGTTTGCGGGCGAGACGTTGACGGTCGATTGGACATACACCGATGATGCCGGCGTGACGCTGTCCCCAGTCGTGTTTGACGTAACGAGTACCACATCCAGCATCGAGGCCGCCTCGATACTGACCGCGACGCCGGACGCGACCCCAGGGGTACTGGAGGCGACATTCGATGCCGGTCTGCTCAACGCAGAAATAGACCCTGCGTTGGTGCCGGTGCAGCCCATACGCCGGTTCAGGCTGGCGTTCGTCCCTGCGACCACGGCGCGGGTGCTGGCGGGCGGCACGACCGAGGTGATGGTGGTACTGGAGAACTCGAATGTGCTGATGGAGGACGAGCAGTTGCGGATTTCGTTGCAGCCGACGACGGTGACAGTCATTCCGTCTGAACTGACGCTGACGTCGACTATGCTGCAGGCGCCCTTCACCATCGAAGCGCTTTTCGACGCAGTGCCGCCGCTGGGGATGGTGGTCGCCTCGGGCGAGGTACTGTCTGGCGACGCCCCGGTCGCGTACACGCAGGTGCTTTCCACCACTTTGGCGGTGGAGATCGCGCCGCGGCGCTTCCGGCTGTCGCTGTCGCCGGGCGCGCGGCCGGGGCAGTTCAGCGCGACGGTGCGCCCGAACAAGATGATTTTTACGGGTGCGCTGAATGCGGTGGACAGCAGCATTGCCGTGGCCGAGTCCACCACGATCAAATCGCTGGCGGTGCGGGTAGAGATCAACGGCGTGGCTCCCTTGAACCTGCTGGTTAGGCTGCGTTCTCCCGGGGGAGCGGAGGTGCTGTTGCACGGGCAGACGGGCGGAACCGAGATTGGTTTCGACCGGGCGTACACCTCGAGGGACCATGCGGGTCTGGCTGCTTTGGCTGGCGAGAGCGCGCAAGGTGAGTGGGCACTGATAGCAGATGCAAATGTCGGCACGCTGGAGGCGTGGAGTCTGGAGATCAACGGCTTCGCGCCGGTGCTTGCAGGCGGCAGCGTGGCGGTGACGGCTTCGCTGGCGGCGGTCGAAACCCCGCTCGGGACGCCGCGGCTGTTTGTGGGCGAGACGCTGGCGGTGACGCTGGCGTATAACGACGGCACCGGCGTTGCGTTGTCCCCGGCGCCGGTGACATTCGACGCGGAGCGCACCACCGTCGGCGTGACGCTGGACGCGGCGCCCGGCGCGACGCCGGGGACGCTGACGGCGGTGGTCGCGGGCGCCGTTCCGGTGAATGTCGAGGTCGCACCGGCGGCGCTGTCGGTGGAGATCTCGCCGCGACGCTTCCGGCTGTCGCTGTCGGGCGCGCCGGCGGACCCCACGCGGCGCATCGCAAGGGAGGCGCGTCCCCATGCTTTTATTCCGTATCTGGATTTCGCGCCGCTGGTCAGTACCATCACCGTGACGGAGGACATCACGATCGAATCGCTGGTGGTCGGGGTCGCGATCAGCCACCCGGAGAGGGGCGATCTGGAGGTTGTGCTGACACTGCCCAGGGGAACGACGGTGACACTGTACGGGACTAACCCTTTGGACATTGAGTCCGACCTCGTCCGGGCATATACGTCGGTGGGCGACGCGGGTCTGGCGGCCTTGATCGGGGGTAGCGCGCAGGGCGATTGGTCGCTGACGGTGACAGATAATTCTGGAACTGAGAACGCCGGCACGCTGGAGTCGTGGTACCTGGAGATTAATACCGGCGTGCAGATGCTCGCAGGCGAAAGCGTGCCGGTCGTCGTGACCCTGTCGGGGCTCGACACGCCGTTTGGTGCGTCGCGTCTGTTTGCGGGCGAGACGCTGACGGCCGATTGGACATACACCGATGGTGTCGGCGTGACGCTGCCCCCGGTGATGTTTCAAGTAGCGAGTACCACATCCAGCGTCGAGGTCGCCTCGCTGCTGAGCGCGACGTCGGCCGCGACCGCAGGGGTACTGGAGGCGACATTCAGTGCGACGCTGCTCAACGCAGAAATCGATCCTGCGGTGGTGCCGGTGCAGCCCATACGCCGGTTCAGGCTGACGTTTGTCCCTGCGACCACGGCGCGGGTGCTGGCGGGCGGCACGACCGAGGTGGAGGTGGTACTGGAGAATGCGGGTTTGCTGAGGGAGGGCGAGACGTTACAGGTCACGCTACAGCCGACGACGGTGACAGTCATTCCGTCTGCACTGACGCTGACGTCGACTATGCTGCAGGCGCCCTTCACCATCGAAGCGCCCTTCGACGCAGTGCCACTGCTGGAGATGGTGGTCGCCTCGGGCGAGGTACTGTCTGGCGACGCCCCGGTCGCACACACGCGGGTGGTTTCAACCACCCTGGCGGTGGAGATCGCGCCGCGGCGCTTCCGCTTGGTGGTGCTGAAGGGTATCGTGGCTATCGATTTCGAGTACGTGGTCGCCGGAGGTAGCGCCGAGATGTTTGTGGGCATCTTGGACGTGGATACCCCGCTGGGGGACAGCGTGCTGGATGCGAGCGAGAGGTTGCAGGTTGATTTTGTCTACACGGGTGGCGAGGGCGTAACCCTGTCGCCGGTGTCGCTCATGGAGAGATCCCCGGCCATCCTGGCGACGGTAGACGCCAGCGAGGGCGCGACGTCGGGGGTGCTGCAGTTGACCGGCAGCGGTCTGGTGAACGCGGATGTTGCGCCGGTGGCGCTGAGGATCGAGGTGTTGCCGAACGAGTTTCGCTTGGTGTTCGAGCCGCCGCAGATCGGGATCCTGACCGGCACGACGGAGACGGTGGTTCTGTCGCTGACCGACGCGTCGCGCCTGCCGGCAGAGGTTAATGTGCTTGTGGGATTGTCTCTGGTCGATGCCAGCACCGTGAGCGTGGTGTCGCCGACCGAGCTGTCGTTCAACGCCTCTGCTACGAGTCATGTGGTTGTGCTGCGCGCTGCCGCAGACACGTCGCCCGGGGCGACGACATTGTTCGCCGCAGTGTTGTCATCGCCGCCGGTACTTTCGGACGCGGAGTTTGTGGACGCCGAGTTGCCCGTGAGCATCGTCGGCGAGCGTGAGTTCGAGTGGGTGTTCCGTTCGCCGCAGGGTGAGCGGCTGTCTACCGCGGTGGTGGTTGCCAGTGCTTCGACGCGGGTTGACGACGCTTCGTCGCTGCGGGTTACCGGTGCTTCGACGCGGTTGTTGGTCTCCCTGGAAGGCGTTGCCGGCGAGCGCCTGTTCGACGACGAGCAGGTCAAGGTGTCTGTAAGCGTTGGGGCGCAGTCGGGTCTGGAGATAGAGCCGACTACGTTCACTTTCAGTGCAGGAGAAACGTCGCTGGAACTGGAACTGGAACTGACCGCGTTCCTTCCCCTTGCGGTACAGATGGACGATTTGCAGTTGCAGTTGCAAGAGACGGTGCCGAGTACGTTGCGCACGACGATCCCGTCGTCTGCGATGTTGCCGGTGCAGGTGTTGCGCGAGTTTACTTTCTCCTTCGCCACGCCGGACGGCACGCCGATTGAGATCATCACCCAGCCGGACAATGCCGGTCGCAGGGCCACGACGGTGCAGATTCTGGTTGGCAACTCTAATGCGGTGCGGCTGGTGCTGGACAATCCGGAGTTGCTGGGGATGGACGAGAAGTTCTTTTTGGATCTTCTGCCGGCGCTACCCTTTGGTAGCATCAGCAGCGGTCAGAACCCGGAACCGGGGGATGTAATCACCTTATTGACGGAATCCCGATCGGATCTGCCGCTAGGAACGGTGACGCTGAGCTTAACTGGCCAGGTGAAGGCGGACAGCCGGTTCGGCGAAGAGGTTTTGCACACGCGGGTAGTTCCAGTCTCCGTGCGGGTGGAGTTCGTGCCGCGGCGCTTCCGGCTATCGCTGTCGCCCTCCAATCGGTTCAGTCGGACGGAGCGCCCGAACGAGCTGATCCCGGATAATACGGCTACGCAGTCGGTGCACAGCAACATCACCGTGGAGGACGAAATCACGATCGAATCGCTGGCGGTGCGGGTAGAGATCAGTCACTTGGATATCGGAGACCTGCGCGTTTTGCTGATTTCTCCCGAGGTGGCGGTGGTGACGTTGCATGGCACGACGAACGACCCTGCGGAGAATCTCTTCGAGACATACACCTCGCTGGATCATGCAGGTCTGGCTGCTTTGGTAGGGGCGCCCGCGCAGGGCGAGTGGAGACTGTCGGTAGGTGACTATGCTCTTGGTGAGACCGGCACGCTGGAGGCGTGGAGCCTGGAGATCAACGGATTCTTCGTGCGGGTGCTGGCGGGCGATAGCGCGGCGGTGACGGCTTCGCTGGTGGCGGTCGAAACCCCGCTCGGGATGCCGGAGTTGTTTGAAGACGAGACGCTGGAAGTGGCGCTGGCGTATGACGGCACCGGCGTTACGCTGTCCGAGCAGATGGTGACGTTCGACGCGGAGCGCACCCCCGTCGGCGTGACGCTGGACGCGTTGTTGGACGCGACGCGCGGGACATTGACGGCGGTTGCCGCGGGTGCCATTTCGGTCAACGCCGAGATCGCGCCGGCGGCGCTGCCGGTGGAGATCGCGCCGCGGCGCTTCCAGCTGTCGCTGTCGCTGTCGCCGCCGCCGAGGCAGTTCAGCGCGACAGTGCGCCCGAACGAGGAGATCCCGGATGAGACGGATACGCAGTCGGTGCACAGCAGCATCACTGTGGAGGACGAGATCACGATCAAATCGCTGACGGTGCGGGTAGAGATCCTGCACCCGAATATCGCAGACCTGCGCGTTTTTCTGTTCTCTCCCGAGGGGGCGGTGGTGTTACATGAGCGGACGGGCGGCGTTACGAATAATCTCTTCGAGACATACACCTCGCTGGATCATGCAGGTCTGGCTGCTTTGGTAGGGGCGCCCGCGCAGGGCGAGTGGACACTGACGGTAGGTGACTATTCTGGTGATGATATCGGCACGCTGGAGGCGTGGAGCCTGGAGATCAACGGATTCGCGCCGGTGCTGGCAGGCGGCAGCGCGGCGGTGACGGCTTCGCTGGTGGCGGTCGAGACGCCGCCGCTCGGTGTGCCGCGGCTGTTTGAAGGCGAGACGCTGGCGGTGACGCTGGTGTATAACGACGGCACCGGCGTTGCGCTGTCCGAGCAGATGGTGACGTTCGACGCGGAGAGCACCGCCGTCGGCGTGACGCTGGACGCGTTGTTCGACGCGACGCCGGGGACGCTGACGGCGGTGGCCGCGGGCGCCGTTCCGGTGAACGCCGAGGTCGCGCCGGGAGCGCTACCGGTGGAGATCGTGCCGCGGCGCTTCCGCCTGTCGCTCTCCGGTGACGATCAGTTCAGTCGAGCGGTGCGCCCGAACGAGCTGATCCCGGATAATACGGGTACGCAGTCGGTGCACAGCATCATCACTGTGGAGGACGAGATCACGATCGGATCGCTGGCGGTGCGGGTAGAGATCCGGCACATCTTGATCGGAACCCTGCACGTTGTTCTGGTCTCTCCCGAGGGGGCGGTGGTGTTACATGAGCGGGCGGGCGGCGGTACGGAGAATCTCTTCGAGACATACACCTCGCTGGATCATGCAGGTCTGGCTGCTTTGGTAGGGGCGCCCGCGCAGGGCGAGTGGACACTGACGGTAGGTGACTATTCTTCTGGTCTGGTCGGCGAGCTGGAGGCGTGGAGCCTGCAGATCAACACCGGCGTGCAGGTGCTCGCGGGCGAAAGCGTGCCGGTCGTCGTGACCCTGTCGGGGCTCGACACGCCGTTTGGTGCATCGCGTCTGTTTGCGGGCGAGACGCTGACGGTCGATTGGACATACACCGATGGTGTCGGCGTGACGCTGCCCCCGGTGGTGTTTGACGTAACGAGTTCCACATCCAGCATCGAGGTCGCCTCGACGCTGAGCGCGACGTCGGCCGCGACTGCAGGGGTGCTGGAGGCGACATTCGATGCGGCCGCCGGTCTGGTCAACGCAGAAATCGACCCTGCGGTGGTGCCGGTGCAGCTCATACGCCAGTTCAGGCTGGCGTTCGTCCCTGCGACCACGGCGCGGGTGCTGGCGGGCGGCACGACCGAGGTGATGGTGGTACTGGAGAATGTGGATTTGCTGAGGGAGGGCGAGGTAGTCCGGGTCTCTCTCTCGACGGAGATCGTGGTTGCCATTCCGTCTGCACTGACGCTGACGGCGGATGAGGAGAGCACGATCTTTACCATTGTGGCGCCCTTCGACGCAGTGCCACCGCTGGGGATGGTGGTCGCCTCGGGCGAGGTACTGTCTGGCGACGCCCCGGTCGCGTACACGCGGGTGCTTTCCACCACTTTGGCGATGGAGATCGCGCCGCGGCGCTTCCGCTTGGTGGTGGTGAAGGGTGGCGGGGTTGAGGTTATCGATTTCGAGTACGTGGTCGCCGGAGGTAGCACCGAGGTGGAGGTGGGCATCTCGGGCGTGGATACCCCGCTGGGGGTCAGCGTGCTGGATGCGAGCGAGACGTTGCAGGTTTGGTTTGTCTACACGGGTGGCGAGGGCGTAACCCTGTCGCCGGTGTTGTTCAACAGGGATGCCTTGATCGTCCCGGCGACGGTAGACGCCGACGAGGGCGCGACATCGGGGACGCTGACGGCGGTGGTCGCGGGCAGCGGTCTGGTGAACGCGGATGTTGCGCCGGTGGCGCTGAGGATCGAGGTGTTGCCGAACGAGTTTCGCTTGGTGTTCGAGCCGCTGCAGATCGGGATTCTGACCGGCACGACGGAGACGGTGGTTCTGTCGCTGACCGACGCGTCGCGCCTGCCGGCAGGGGTTGAGGTGTTTGTGGGATTGTCTCTGGACGATGCCAGCACGGTGAGCGTGGTGTCGCTGACCACGCTGTCGTTCGACGCCTCTGCTACGAGTCATGAGGTTGTGCTGCGCGCTGCTGCGGACACATCGCCCGGGGCGACGGTTTTGGTCGCCTCGGTGGAGATGTCTCCCGCGAGTCTGGCGGGCGCGAGGTTTGTGGACGCCGAGCTACCCGTGAGCATCGTCGGTGCGCGTGAGTTCGAGTGGGTGTTCCGTTCACCGCAGGGTGAGCGGCTGTCTGCCGCGGTGGTGGTTGCCAGTGCTTCGACGCAGGTTGCCGGCGCTTCGTCGCCGCAGGTTACCGGTGCTTTGACGCGGGTGTTGGTCTCCCTGGAAGGCGTTGCCGGCGAGCGCCTGCTCGGCGACGAGCAGGTCAATGTGTCTGTAAGCGCTGGGGCGCAGTTGGGTCTGGAGATAGAGCCGGATGAGTTCACTTTCGGTGCAGGAGAAACGTCGCTGGAACTGGAACTGGAACTGGTCGCGTTCCTTCCCCTTGCGGTACAGAGGGACGATTTGCAGTTGCAGTTGCTAGGGACGGTGCCGGATACGCTGAGCACGACGATCCCGCCGTCTGCGACGTTGCCGGTGCAGGTGTTGCGCGAGTTTACTTTCTCCTTCGCCACGCCGGACGGCGCGCCGCTTGAGATCACCACCCCGCCGGACAATGCCGGTCCCAGGGCCACGACGGTGCAGGTTCTGGTTGGCGGCTCTAATGAGGTGGTGCTGGTGCTGGACCATCCGGGGTTGCTGGGGGTGGACGAGGAGTTCTTTTTGGATCTTTTGCCGCCGCTGCCCAATGGTCGCGTCTTCAGCAGTCAGAACCCGAAACCGGGGGAGGAAATCGGCTTTTCGATAGACGCCGGATCGGATGTGCCGCTACAAACGGTGACGCTGGGCGTAACTGGCCAGGTGAAGTCGGGCGGCTCGGACGGCGAAGAGGTTTTGTATACGCGGGTAGTTCCAGTCTCCCTGAGGATCGAGGTGTTGCCGAACAAGTTTCGCTTGGTGTTCGAGCCGCCGCAGGTCGGGATTCTGACCGGCAGGACGGAGACGGTGGTTCTGTCGCTGACCAACGCGTCGCGCCTGCCGGCAGGGGATGAGGTGCTTGTGAGATTGCGTCTGGACGATGCCAGCACGGTGAGCGTGGTATCGCCGACCGAGCTGTCGTTCGACGCCTCTGTTACGAGTCATGAGGTTGTGCTGAGCGCTGCTGCGGACACGTCGCCCGGGGCGACGGTTTTGGTCGCCTCGGTGGAGATGTCTCCCGCGAGTCTGGCGGGCGCGGAGTTTATGGGCGCCGGGTTGCCCGTGCACATCTTCGGCGCGCGTGAGTTCGAGTGGGTGTTCCGTTCGCCGCAGGGTGAGCGGCTGTCTACCGCGGTGGTGGTTGCCAGTGCTTCGACGCAGGTTGACGGCGCTTCGCCGCGGGTTACCGGTGCTTCGACGCGGTTGTTGGTCTCCCTGGAAGGCGTTGCCGGCGAGAGCCTGTTCGGAGACGAGCAGGTCAAGGTCAATGTGTCTGTAAGCGCTGGGGCGCAGTCGGGTCTGGAGATAGATCCGACTACGTTAACTTTCCGTGCAGGAGAAATGTCGCAGGAACTGGAACTGGAACTGACCGCGTTCCTTCCCCTTGTGGTACAGAGGGACGATTTGCAGTTGCAGTTGCAAGGGACGGTGCCGGATACGCTGGAGCGCACGACGATCCCGTCGTCTGCGACGTTGCCGGTGCAGGTGTTGCGCGAGTTTACTATCTCCTTCGCCCTGCCGGACGGCACGCCGCTTGAGATCATCACCCAGCCGGACAATGCCGGTCGCAGGGCCACGACGGTGCAGATTCTGATTGGCGGCAATAGGAGAGTGGTGCTGGTGCTGGACAATCTGGGGTTGCTGGGGGTGGGCGAGACGTTCTTTTTTGATCTTCTGCCGCCGCTACCCCGTGGTCGCATCGACAGCGGTCAGAACCCGGAACCGGGGGATGTAATCACCTTATCGACGGACTTGGGTTCGAATGTGCCGCTACAAACGGTGTCGCTGGGCTTAATAGCTGGCCGGGTGGAGTCGGACGCGGACAACAAAGAGGTTTTGCACACGCGGGTAGTTCCAGTCTCCCTGCGGGTGGAGTTCGTGCCGCGGCGCTTCCGGCTATCGCTGTCGCCGGCGGCTGGGAAGTTCAGTCGGACGGAGCGCCCGAACGAGGAGATCCCGGATGATACGGATTCGCAGTCGGTGCGCAACTTCATCACTGTGGGGGACGAAATCACGATCGAATCGCTGGCGGTGCGGGTAGAGATCCGGCACTTGGATATCGGAGACCTGCGCGTTGTGCTGATTTCTCCCGAGGGGACGGTGGTGGTGTTGCATGATTTTGTGAGCGACCCTGCGGAGAATCTCTTCGAGACATACACCTCGCTGGATCATGCAGGTCTGGTTGCTTTGGTAGGGGCGCCCGCGCAGGGCGTGTGGACACTGACGGTAGGTGATTATGTTTCTGGTAATATCGGCACGCTGGAGGCGTGGAGCCTGGAGATCAACGGATTCGCGCGGGTGCTGGCGGGCGGTAGCGTGTCGCTGGTGGCTTCGCTGTCGGCGATCGAGACGCCGCCGCTCGGTGTGCCGCGCCTGTTTGAGGGCGAGACGCTGGAAGTGGCGCTGGCGTATGACGACGGCACCGGCGTTGCGCTGTCCGAGCAGATGGTGACGTTCGACGCGGAGAGCGCCCCCGTCGACGTGACGCTGGACGCGTTGTTCTACGCGACGCCGGGGACATTGACGGCGGTCGCGGATGCCATTTCGGTTTCGGTCAACGCCGAGATCGCGCCGGCAGCGCTACCGGTGGAGATCGTCCCGCGGCGTTTCCGCCTGTCGCTCTCCGGTGACGATCGGTTCAGTCGGGCGGTGCGCCCGAACGAGCTGATCCCGGATGATACGGGTACGCAGTCGGTGCGTAGCGTCATCACTGTGGAGGACGAGATCACGATCGGATCGCTGGCGGTGCGGGTAGAGATCCGGCACACGTTTATCACAGACCTGCGCGTTTTTCTGGTCTCTCCCGAGGGGGCGATGGTGGCGTTGTATGACCAGGCGAGCGGCTTTGGCTTTGAGACTAATCTCTTCGAGACATACACCTCGCTGGATCATGCAGGTCTGGCTGCTTTGGTAGGGACACCCGCGCAGGGCGAGTGGACACTGTCGGTAGGTGACTATGCTCCTGGTGAGACCGGCACGCTGGAGGCGTGGAGCCTGCAGATCATCAACACCGACGTGCAGGTGGTGCTCGCGGGCGAAAGCGTGCCGGTCGTCGTGACCCTGTTGGGGGTCGACACGCCGTTCGGTGCGTCGCGTCTGTTTGCGGGCGAGACACTGACGGTCGATTGGACATACACCGATGGTGTCGGCGTGACGCTGTCCCCGGTGGTGTTTGACGTAACGAGTCCCACATCCAGCATCGAGGCCGCCTCGATACTGACCGCTACGTCGGCCGCGACCGCAGGGGTACTGGAGGCGACATTCGATGCGGCCGCCGGTCTGGCCAACGCAGAAATCGACCCTGCGTTGGTGCCGGTGCAGCTCATACGCCGGTTCAGGCTGGCGTTCGCCCCTGCGACCACGGCGCGGGTGCTGGCGGGCGGCACGACCGAGGTGATGGTGGTACTGGAGAACTCGAATGTGCTGATGGAGGACGAGCAGTTGCGGATTTCGTTGCAGCCGACGACGGTGACAGTCGTTCCGTCCGAACTGACGCTGACGTCGACTATGCTGCAGGCGCCCTTCACCATCGAAGCGCGCTTCGACGCAGTGCCGCCGCTGGGGATGGTGGTCGCCTCGGGCGAGGTACTGTCTGGCGACGCCCCGGTCGCGTACACGCAGGTGCTTTCCACCACTTTGGCGGTGGAGATCGCGCCGCGGCGCTTCCTCTTGGCGGTGCTGGAGAAGGATGGCGCGAGGATCGATTTCAAGTACGTGGTCGCCGGAGGTAGCACCGAGGTGGTGGTGAGCATCTCGGGCGTGCGTACCCCGCTGGGGCGAGGTCGACTGGATGTGAGCGAGACGTTGCAGGTTGATTTTGTCTACACGGGCGGGGAGGGCGTAACCCTGTCGCCGGTGTCGTTCAACGAGGATGCCTTGTTCACCTCCGCCCCGGCGACGGTAGACGCCGGCGAGGGCGCGACGTCGGGGGTGCTGCGGTTGACCGGTAGCGGTCTGGTGAACGCGGATGTTGCGCCGGTGACGCTGAGGGTCGAGGTGTTGCCGAACGAGTTTCGCTTGGTGTTCGAGCCGCCGCAGATCGGGATTCTGACCGGCACGGAGGAGACGGTGGTTCTGTCGCTGACCGACGCGTCGCGCCTGCCGGCAGAGGATGAGGTGCTTGTGGAATTGCTTCTGGACGATGCCAGCACCGTGAGCGTGATGTCGCCGACCACGCTGTCGTTCAACGCCTCTGCTACGAGTCATGTGGTTGTGCTGAGCGCTGCTGCGGACACGTCGCCCGGGGCGACGGTTTTGGTCGCCTCGGTGGAGATGTCTCCCGCGAGTCTGGCGGGCGTGAGGTTTGTGGGCGCCGGGTTGCCCGTGAGCATCGTCGGCGAGCGTGAGTTCGAGTGGGTGTTCCGTTCGCCGCAGGGTGAGCGGCTGTCTACCGCGGGGGTGGTTGCAGGCGCATCGACGCAGTTGCTGGTCTCCCTGGAAGGTGTTTCCGGAGAGCGGCTGTTCGAAGGCGAGCAGGTGGACGTAACGCTGGCTCCTGTCTCGGGTGCTGTTCTGTCGGCTGTGTTTCCGGAGACGGCATCGATCCAGCGCGGCTCGCCGCAGGCGATTGTTTTGACCGCGTTCCCTGACGCGGCTCGGGGCGGCATCGACGAGTTGCAGGTACAGCTGACGCAGACGATCCCGACGGAATTGGCGGACAGCGTGACGATCCCGCCGTCGACGACATTGCCGGTGCGGGCGTTTTCCGGACTGGTGCTCTCCTTTGCCACGCCGGAGGGCGTGGCGCGGGTGCTGGCGGGCGGCACGACCGAGGTGGTGGTGGAGCTGGAGAATCCGGGGTTGCTGGAGATGAGCGAGGTAGTCCGGGTCTCTCTCTCGACGGAGATCGTGGTTGCCGTTCCGTCTTCGCTGACGCTGACGGCGACTACGCCGCGCGCGACCTTCACCATCGAAGCGCGCCACGACGCGGATCCGCCGGAAGGGATGGTGCTCGCCTCTGGCCGGGTGATGTCGGGCGAAGAGCGGGTTGCGTACACGCGGGTGGTTTCGACCACTTTGTCGGTGGAGATCGTGCCGCGGCGCTTCCGGCTGTCGCTGTCGCCGCTGTCGCCGCTGGGGCAGTTCAGCGCGACAGTGCGCCCGAACGAGGCGATTACGGATGCTACGGAGACGCAGTCGGTGCGTAGCGTCATCACTGTGGAGGACGAAATCACGGTCGGATCGCTGACGGTGCAGGTAGAGATCCGGCACTCGTTTATCGGAGACCTGCGCGTTTTGCTGGTCTCTCCCGAGGGGGCGATGGTGACGTTGTATCGCCAGCTGGGCAACCCTGTGGAGAATCTCTTCGAGACATACACCTCGCTGGATCATGCAGGTCTGGCTACTTTGGTAGGGACACCCGCGCAGGGCGAGTGGACACTGACGGTAGGTGACTATATTTTTCAGGATACCGGCACGCTGGAGGCGTGGAGCCTGGAGATTAGCGAATTCGCGCCGGTGCTTGCAGGCGGCAGCGCGGCGGTGACGGCTTCGCTGGTGGCGGTCGAAACCCCGCTCGGGACACCGCGGCTGTTTGCGGACGAGACGCTGGCGGTGGCGCTGGCGTATAACGACGGCACCGGCGTTGCGCTGTCCGAATCGCTGGTGACATTCAACGCGGAGAGCACCGCCGTCGGCGTGACGCTGGACGCGGCGCCCGACGCGACACCGGGGAGGCTGACGGCGGTGGTCGCGGGCGCGGTTCCGGTGAACGCCGAGATCGCGCCGGCGGCGCTGCCGATGAGGATCGCGCCGCGGCGCTTCCGGCTGTCGCTGTCGCCGGGCGCGCCGCCGGGGCAGTTCAGCGCGACGGTGCGCCCGAGCGAGATGATTGATACGGGTACGCAGGCGAGTGTGGGCAGCAGCATTACCGTGGCCGAGTCCACCACGATCAAATCGCTGGCGGTGCGGGTAGAGATCAGCGGCGTGCCTCCCTTGGTCCTGCTGGTTAGGCTGCGTTCTCCCGGGGGAGCGGATGTGCTGTTGCACGGGCAGACGGGCGGAACCGAGCTTGGTTTCGAGCGGGCGTACACCTCGAGGGACCATGCGGGTCTGGCTGCTTTGGCTGGCGAGAGCGCGCAGGGCGAGTGGACACTGATGGTAGCTGATTTTTCGTCTGGTGGCAGCTATCGGCACGCTGGAGGCGTGGGGTCTGGAGATCAACGGCTTCGCGCCGGTGCTTGCAGGCGGCAGCGCGGCGGTGACGGCTTCGCTGGCGGCGGTCGAAACCCCGCTCGGGACGCCGCAGCTGTTTGCGGACGAGACGCTGGCGGTGACGCTGGCGTATAACGACGGCACCGGCGTTGCGTTGTCCCCGACGCCGGTGACATTCGACGCGGAGAGCACCGCCGTCGGCGTGACGCTGGACGCGGCGCCCGACGCGACGCCAGGGACGCTGACGGCGGTGGTCGCGGGCGCCGTTCCGGTGAACGTCGAGGTCGCGCCGGCGGCGCTGCCGGTGGAGATCTCGCCGCGGCGCTTCCGGCTGTCGCTGTCGGGCGCGCCGGCGGACCCCGCGCGGCGCATCGCAAGGGAGGCGCGTCCCCATGCTTATATTCCGTATATAGATTTCGCGCCGCTGGTCAGTACCATCACCGTGACGGAGGGCATCACGATCGAATCGCTGGTGGTCGGGGTCGCGATCAGCCACCCGGAGAGGGGCGATCTGGGGGTTGTGCTGACACTGCCCGGGGGAACGACGGTGACACTGTACAGTCCTAACTTTTCTGACTTTGAGTCCGACCTCGTCCGGGCATATACGTCGGTGGCGCGACGCGGGTCTGGCGGCCTTGATCGGGGGTAGCGCGCAGGGCGATTGGTCGCTGACGGTGAGAGATGTTTCTGCAACTGAGAGCGCCGGCACGCTGGAGTCGTGGTACCTGGAGATCAATACCGGCGTGCAGATGCTCGCGGGCGAAAGCGTGCCGGTCGTCGTGACCCTGTTGGGGCTCGACACGCCGTTTGGTGCATCGCGTCTGTTTGCGGGCGAGACGCTGACGGCCGATTGGATATACACCGATGGCACCGGCGTGACGCTGCCCCCGGTGATGTTTCAAGTAGCGAGTACCACATCCAGCGTCGAGGTCGCCTCGACGCTGAGCGCGACGCCGGACGCGACCACAGGGGTAGGGGTGCTGGAGGCGACATTCGATGCGGCCGCCGTTCTGGTCAACGCAGAAATCGACCCTGCGGTGGTGCCGGTGCAGCCCATACGCCGGTTCAGGCTGGCGTTCGCCCCTGCGACCACGGCGCGGGTGCTGGCAGGCAGCACGACCGAGGTGATGGTGGTACTGGAGAATGTGGATTTGCTGAGGGAGGGCGAGGTAGTCCGGGTCTCTCTCTCGACGGAGATCGTGGTTGCCATTCCGTCTGAACGGACGCTGACGGCGGATGAGGAGAGCACGATCTTTACCATTGTGGCGCCCTTCGACGCAGTGCCGCCGCTGGGGATGGTGGTCGCCTTGGGCGAGGTACTGTCGGGCGATGTAGATGTACCGGTCGCGAACACGCGGGTGGTTTCAACCACCCTGGCGGTGGAGATCGCGCCGCGGCGCTTCCGCTTGGTGGTGGTGAAGGGTGGCGGGGTTATCGATTTCGAGTACGTGGTCGCCGGAGGTAGCACCGAGGTGGTGGTGGGCATCTCGGGCGTGGATACCCCACTGGGGCCAAGTCGGCTGGATGCGAGCGAGAGGTTGCAGGTTGGGTTTGTCTACACGGATGGGGAGGGCGTAACCCTGTCGCCGGTGTCGCTCAACGAGGATGTCCCGTTCGCCCTGGCGACGGTAGACGCCGACGAGGGCGCGACATCGGGGGTGTTGCAGTTGACCGGCAGCGGTCTGGTGAACGCGGATGTTGCGCCGGTGGCGCTGAGGATCGAGGTGTTGCCGAACGAGTTTCGCTTGGTGTTCGAGCCGCCGCAGATCGGGATTCTGACCGGCACGACGGAGACGGTGGTTCTGTCGCTGACCGACGCGTCGCGCCTGCCGGCAGGGGATGAGGTGCTTGTGGAATTGCTTCTGGTCGATGCCAGCACCGTGAGCGTGGTGTCGCCGACCGCGCTGTCGTTCAACGCCTCTGCTACGAGTCATGTGGTTGTGCTGCGCGCTGCTGCGGACACATCGCCCGGGGCGACGGTTTTGGTCGCCTCGGTGTTGTCATCGCCGACGGCACTTTCGGGCGCGAGGTTTGTGGATGGCGAGTTGCCCGTGAGCATCGTCGGCGAGCGTGAGTTCGAGTGGGTGTTCCGTTCGCCGCAGGGTGAGCGGCTGTCTACCGCGATGGTGGTTGCCAGTGCTTCTACGCGGGTTGACGGCGCTTCGTCGCTGCGGGTTACCGGTGCTTCGACGCGGGTGTTGGTCTCCCTGGAAGGCGTTGTCGGCGAGCGCCTGCTCGGCGACGAGCAGGTTGATGTGTCTGTAAGCGTTGGGGCGCAGTCGGGTCTGGAGGTAGATCCGGCTGAGTTCACTTTCAGTGCAGGAGAAATGTCGCTGGAACTGGAACTGGAACTGACCGCGTTCCTTCCCCTTGCGGTGCAGAGGGACGATTTGCAGTTGCAGTTGCTAGGGACGATGTCGGACACGCCGGAGCGCACGACGATCCCGCCGTCTGCGACGTTGCCGGTGCAGGTGTTGCGCGAGTTTACTGTCTCCTTGGCCCTGCCGAACGGCACGCCGCTTGAGATCACCACCCCGCCGGACAATGCCGATCTCAGGGTCACGACGGTGCAGATTCTGATTGGCGGCTCTCGTCGGGTGATGTGGGTGCTGGACAATCCAGAGTTTCTGGATACGGAGTTGCTGGGGGGGGACGAGAAATTCTTGTTTGATCTTCTGCCGCGGCTGCCCAATGGTCGCGTCCAGAGCGGTCAGAACTCGGAACCGGGGGATGTTTTCGGATTAATAATGGACAACGGATCACATCTGCCGCTAGAAACGGTGTCGCTGGGCTCAATAACTGGCCGGGTGGTGTCGGAGTCGGACAACAAAGATGTTTTGCACACGCGGGTAGTTCCAATCACCCTGCTGGTGGAGATCGTGCCGCGGCGCTTCCGGCTATCGCTGTCGCCGGCGGGGGTCGTCCAGTTCAGTCGGACGGAGCGCCCGAACGAGGCGATCCCGGATAATACGGCTACGCAGTCGGTGCACAGCACCATCACTGTGGAGGACGAAATCACGATCGAATCGCTGGAGGTGCGGGTAGAGATCAGTCACTTGGATATCGGAGACCTGAACGTTTTACTGGTTTCTCCCGAGGGGGCGGTGGTGCCGTTGCATAACCCGGCGGGCGGCTCTGCGGAGAATCTCTTCGAGACATACACCTCGCTGGATCATGCAGGTCTGGCTACTTTGGTAGGGGCGCCCGCGCAGGGCGAGTGGACACTGACGGTAGGTGACTATGCTCTTGGTGAGACCGGCACGCTGGAGGCGTGGAGCCTGGAGATCAACGGATTCGTGCGGGTGCTGACGGACGATAGCGTGTCGCTGGTGGCTTCACTGTCGAAGGTCGAGACGCCGCCGCTCAGTATTCCGAAGGTGTTTGAGGGCGAGGAGCTGGAAGTGGTGCTGGCGTATGACGGCACCGGCGTTGCGCTGTCCACGCAGAGGGTGATATTCGACGCGGATCTCACCCCCGTCGGCGTGACGCTGGACGCGTTGTTCGACGCGACGCGCGGGACATTGACGGCGGTCGCGGGTGCCATTTCGGTCAACGCCGAGATCGCGCCGGTGGCACTGAGGATCGAGGTGTTTCCAAACGAGTTTCGCTTGGTGTTCGAGCCGCCGCGGGTCGGGATTCTGACCGACACGACGGAGACGGTGATTCTGTCGCTGACCGACGCGTCGCGCCTGCCGGCAGGGGATGGGGTGCTTGTGGGATTGCGTCTGGGCGATGCCAGCACGGTGAGCGTGGTGTCGCCGACCGAGCTGTCGTTCAACGCCTCTACTACGAGTCATGAGGTTGTGCTGAGCGCTGCTGCGGACACGTCGCCCGGGGCGACGGTTTTGGTCGCCTCGATAGAGACGTCTCCCGCGAGTCTGGCGGGGGCGGAGTTTGTGGGCGCCGGGTTGCCCGTGAGCATCTTCGGCGAGCGTAAGTTCGAGTGGGTGTTCCGTTCGCCGCAGGGTGAGCGGCTGTCTACCGCGGTGGTGGTTGCCAGTGCTTCTACGCGGGTTGACGGCGCTTCGTCGCCGCGGGTTACCGGTGCTTCGACGCGGGTGTTGGTCTCCCTGGAAGGCGTTGCCGGCGAGCGCCTGCGCGACGGCGAGCAGGTCAATGTGTCTGTAAGCGCTGGGGCGCAGTTGGGTCTGGGGATAGAGCCGGCTACATTCACTTTCAGTGCAGGAAAAATGTCGCAGGAACTGGAACTGGAACTGGCCGCGTTCCTTCCCCTTGCGGTACAGATGGACGATTTGCAGTTGCAAGGGACGGTGCCGGATACGCTGGAGCGCACGACGATCCCGCCGTCTGCGACATTGCCGGTGCAGGTGTTGCGCGAGTTTACTTTCTCCTTCACCACGCTGGACGGCGCGCCGCTTGAGATCATCACCCAGCCGGACAATGCCGGTCGCAGGGCCACGACGATGCAGGTTCTGGTTGGCGGCACGAATGCGGTGGTGCTGGAGCTGGACCATCCGGGGTTGCTGGGGGTGGGCGAGGAGTTCTTTTTGGATCCTGTGCCGCAGCCGCTCGATGGTCGCATCGAGAGCAGTCAAAACCCGGAACCGGGGGATGAAATCAGGTTGACGATAGACCCCCGATCGGATGTGCCGCTACAAACGGTGACGCTGGACTTAACTGGCCGGGTGGAGTTGGCGTTGGACGGCGAAAAGGTTTTGCACACGCGGGTAGTTCCAGTCTCCCTGCGGGTGGAGATCGTGCCGCGGCGCTTCCGGCTATCGCTGTCGTCGGCGGCTGGGAAGTTCAGTCGGACGGAGCGCCCGAACGAGGAGATCCTGGATCATACGGATACGCAG
Organism: Candidatus Oxydemutatoraceae bacterium; assembly: GCA_965226235.1. Lineage (GTDB taxonomy): Bacteria > Pseudomonadota > Gammaproteobacteria > Poriferisulfidales > Oxydemutatoraceae > CAYFZO01. The sequence goes on from OZ245335.1 coordinate 1,739,630, forward strand.
TCGGTGCGTAGCGTCATCACTGTGGAGGACGAAATCACGATCGAATCGCTGGCGGTGCGGGTAGAGATCCTGCACCCGCATATCGGAGACCTGCGCGTTTTTCTGGTCTCTCCCGGGGGAGCGGATGTGTTGTTGCACGGGCAGACGGGCAGCACTGCGGATAATCTCTTCGAGACATACACCTCGCTGGATCATGCAGGTCTGGCTGCTTTGGCTGGCGAGCGCGCGCAGGGCGAGTGGACACTGACGGTAGGTGACTATGCTGTTGGTGATATCGGCACGCTGGAGGCGTGGAGCCTGGAGATCAACGGATTCGCGCCGCTGCTGGCGGGCGGTAGCGTGTCGCTGGTGGCTTCGCTGTCGGCGATCGAGACGCCGCCGCTCGGTGTGCCGCGGCTGTTTGAAGGCGAGACGCTGGCGGTGACGCTGGTGTATAACGACGGCACCGGCGTTGCGCTGTCCGGGCAGATGGTGACGTTCGACGCGGAGCGCACCGCCGTCGGCGTGACGCTGGACGCGGCGCCCGACGCGACGCGCGGGACGCTGACGGCGGTGGTCGCAGGCGCCGTTCCGGTGAACATCGAGGTCGCGCCGGGAGCGCTACCGGTGGAGATCGTGCCGCGGCGCTTCCGCCTGTCGCTCTCCGGTGACGATCGGTTTAGTCGGACGGTGCGCCCGAACGAGCTGATCCCGGATGATACGGATACGCAGTCGGTGCGTAGCGTCATCACTGTGGAGGACGAAATCACGATCGAATCGCTGACGGTGCAGGTAGAGATCCGGCACTCGTTTATCGGAGACCTGCGCGTTTTTCTGGTCTCTCCCGAGGGGGCGATGGTGGCGTTGCATGACCAGGCGGGCGACTCTGCGGAGAATCTCTTCGAGACATACACCTCGCTGGATCATGCAGGTCTGGCTGCTTTGGTAGGGGCGCCTGCGCAGGGCGAGTGGACACTGACGGTAGGTGACTATGTTGGTGGTGAAATCGGCACGCTGGAGGCGTGGAGCCTGCAGATCAATACCGGCGTGCAGGTGCTCGCGGACGAAAGCATCCCGGTCGTCGTGACCCTGTCGGGGCTCGACACGCCGTTTGGTGCGTCGCGTCTGTTTGCGGGCGAGACGCTGACGGCCGATTGGACATACACCGATGGTGTCGGTGTGACGCTGTCCCCAGTCGTGTTTGACGTAGCGAGTACCACATCCAGCGTCGAGGTCGCCTCGCTGCTGAGCGCGACGCTGGACGCGACCGCAGGGGTAGGGGTGCTGGAGGCAAGATTCGATGCGGCCGCCGTTCGGGTCAACGCAGAAATAGACCCTGCGGTGGTGCCGGTGCAGCCCATACGCCGGTTCAGGCTGACGTTTGTCCCTGCGACCACGGCGCGGGTGCTGGCGGGCGGCACGACCGAGGTGATGGTGGTACTGGAGAATGCGGGTTTGCTGAGGGAGGGCGAGACGTTACAGGTCACGCTGCAGCCGACGACGGTGACAGTCGTTCCGTCTGCACTGACGCTGACAGCGGATGAGGAGAGCACGATCTTTACCATTGTGGCGCCCTTCGACGCAGTGCCACCGCTGGGGATGGTGGTCGCCTCGGGCGAGGTACTGTCTGGCGACGCCCCGGTCGCACACACGCGGGTGGTTTCAACCACCCTGGCGATGGAGATCGCGCCGCGGCGCTTCCGCTTGGTGTTGGTGAAGGGTTTCGAGTACGTGGTCGCCGGAGGTAGCGCCGGGGTGATAGTGGGCATCTCGGACGTGGATACCCCGCTGGGGGACAGCGTGCTGGATGCGAGCGAGACGTTGCGGGTTGATTTTGTCTACACGGGTGGCGAGGGCGTAACCCTGTCGCCGGTGTCGCTCATGGATAGATCCCCGTCCGTCCCGGCGACGGTAGACGCCGGCGAGGGCGCGACGTCGGGGGTGCTGCAGTTGACCGGCAGCGGTCTGGTGAACGCGGATGTTGCGCCGGTGGCGCTGAGGATCGAGGTGTTGCCGAACGAGTTTCGCTTGGTGTTCGAGCCGCCGCAGATCGGGATCCTGACCGGCACGACGGAGACGGTGGTTCTGTCGCTGACCGACGCGTCGCGCCTGCCGGCAGGGGATGAGGTGCTTGTGGGATTGCTTCTGGTCGATGCCAGCACCGTGAGCGTGGTGTCGCCGACCGCGCTGTCGTTCGACGCCTCTACTACGAGTCATGTGGTTGTGCTGCGCGCTGCTGCGGACACGTCGCCCGGGGCGACGACATTGTTCGCCACGGTGTTGTCATCGCCGCCGGCACTTTCGGACGCGGAGTTTGTGGGCGCCGAGTTGCCCGTGAGCATCGTCGGCGAGCGTGAGTTCGAGTGGGTGTTCCGTTCGCTGCAGGGTGAGCGGCTGTCTACCGCGGTGGTGGTTGCCAGTGCTTCGACGCGGGTTGACGGCGCTTCGATGCCGCGGGTTGACGGTGCTTTGACGCGGTTGTTGGTCTCCCTGGAAGGCGTTGTCGGCGAGCGCCTGTTCGACGACGAGCAGGTCAAGGTCAATGTGTCTGTAAGCGCTGGGGCGCAGTCGGGTCTGGAGATAGATTCGGCTGAGTTAACTTTCCGTGCAGGAGAAATGTCGCTGGAACTGGAACTGGAACTGGCCGCGTTCCTTCCCCTTGCGGTGCAGAGGGACGATTTGCAGTTGCAGTTGCTAGAGACGGTGCCGGGTAGGCTGGTGCGCACGACGATCCCGCCGTCTGCGACGTTGCCGGTGCAGGTGTTGCGCGAGTTTACTTTCTCCTTCACCACGCTGGACGGCGCGCCGATTGAGATCGCCACCCAGCCGGACAATGCCGATCGCAGAGCCACGACGGTGCAGATTCTGATTGGCGGCCTTCGTAGAGTGGTGCTGGTGCTGGACAATCCGGAGTTGCTGGGGGTGGGCGAGGAGTTCTTTTTGGGTGATGTGCCGACGCTGCCCAATGGTCGCACCAGCAGCGGTGAGGACTCGGAACCGGGGGATGCAATCACCTTATCGATAGACGCCGAATCGGATGTGAGGCCAAAAACGGTGACGCTGGGCTTAACTGGCAAGGTGAAGTTGGGCCGGGGCGGCGAAGAGGTTTTGCACACGCGGGTAGTTCCAGTCTCCCTGCGGGTGGAGTTCGTGCCGCGGCGCTTCCGGCTATCGCTGTCGCCGGCGGCTGGTAAGTTCAGTCGGACGGAGCGCCCGAACGAGGCGATCCCGGGTACGTTTAGGCAGTCGGTGGAGAGCGACATCACTGTGAGGGACGAAATCACGATCGAATCGCTGGCGGTACGGGTAGAGATCCGGCACCCGCGTATCGGAGACCTGAACGTTTTGCTGATTTCTTCCGGGGGGGCGGTGGTGGTGGTGTTGAGTGAGGTTGTGAGCGGCCCTGCGGAGGAGAATCTCTTCGAGACATACACCTCGCTGGATCATGCAGGTCTGGCTGCTTTGGCTGGCGAGAGCGCGCAGGGCCAGTGGACACTGTCGGTAGGTGACTATTTTTCTGGTGAGACCGGCACGCTGGAGGCGTGGAGCCTGGAGATCAACGGATTCGCGCGGGTGCTGGCGGGCGGTAGCGCGGTGGTGACGGCTTCGCTGGTGGCGATCGAGACGCCGCTGCTCGGTGTGCCGGAGTTGTTTGCGGGCGAGACGCTGGAAGTGGCGCTGGCGTATGACGACGGCACCGGCGTTGCGCTGTCCGAGCAGATGGTGACGTTCGACGCGGAGAGCACCACCGTCGGCGTGACGCTGGAAGCGTTGTTTTACGCGACGCGCGGGACATTGACGGCGGTTGCCGCGGGTGTCATTTCGGTCAACGCCGAGATCGCGCCGGCAGCGCTACCGGTGGAGATCGCGCCGCGGCGCTTCCGGCTGTCGCTATCGGGTGGCGGTCGGTTCAGTCGGACGGAGCGCCCGAACGAGGCGATTCCGGATAGTACGGGTACGGTTACGCAGTTGGTGGGCAACTTGATCACTGTGAGGGACGAAATCACGATCGAATCGCTGACGGTGCGGGTAGAGATCCGGCACCCGCGTATCATGGACCTGCGCGTTTTTCTGGTCTCTCCCGAGGAGACGGTGGTGGCGTTGCATGACGAGGCGGGCGGCTCTGCGGAGAATCTCTTCGAGACATACACCTCGCTGGACCATGCAGGTCTGGCTGCTTTGGTAGGGACACCCGCGCAGGGCGAGTGGGTACTGACGGTAGGTGACTATGTTTCTGGTGAAATCGGCACGCTGGAATCGTGGTACCTGGAGATCAACACCGGCGTGCAGGTGCTCGCGGGCGAAAGCATCCCGGCCGTCGTGACCCTGTCGGGGGTCGACACGCCGTCCGGTGCGTCGCGTCTGTTTGCGGGCGAGACACTAACGGTCGATTGGACATACACCGATGGTGTCGGCGTGACGCTGTCCCCGGTGGTGTTTGACGTAACGAGTACCACATCCAGCATTGAGGCCGCCTCGATACTGACCGCGACGCCGGCCGCGACCGCAGGGGTACTGGAGGCGACATTCGATGCGGCCGCCGGTCTGGTCAACGCAGAAATCGACCCTGCGGTGGTGCCGGTGCAGCCCATCCGCCGGTTCAGGCTGGCGTTCGTCCCTGCGACCACGGCGCGGGTGCTGGCTGGCGGCACGAACGAGGTGATGGTGGTACTGGAGAATGTGGATTTACTGAGGGAGGGCGAGACGTTACAGGTCACGCTGCAGCCGACGACGGTGACAGTCATTCCGTCTGAACGGATGTTGACGGCGGATGAGGAGAGCACGATCTTTGCCATTGTGGCGCCCTTCGACGCAGTGCCGCCGCTGGGGATGGTGGTCGCCTCGGGCGAGGTACTGTCTGGCGACGCCCCGGTCGCGTACACGCAGGTGGTTTCGACCACCCTGGCGGTGGAGATCGCGCCGCGGCACTTCCGCTTGACGGTGCTGAAGGGTGGCAGGTTTATCGATTTCGAGTACGTGGTCGCCGGAGGCAACACCGAGGTGCAGGTGGGCTTCTTGGACACGGATAGCCCGCTGGGGCTAGGTCGACTGGATGCGAGCGAGACGTTGCAGGTTGATTTTGTCTACACGGGTGGCGAGGGCGTAACCCTGTCGCCGGTGTCTCTCACCGATAGGGACTTTGTCGCCCCGGCGACGGTAGGCGCCGGCGAGGGCGCGACATCGGGGGTGCTGCAGTTGACCGGCAGCGGTCTGGTGAACGCGAATGTTGCGCCGGTGGCGCTGAGGATCGAGGTGTTGCCGAACGAGTTTCGCTTGGTGTTCGAGCCGCCGCAGATCGGGATTCTGACCGGCACGGAGGAGACGGTGGTTCTGTCGCTGACCGACGCGTCGCGCCTGCCGGCAGGGGATGAGGTGCTTGTGGAATTGCTTCTGGACGATGCCAGCACGGTGAGCGTGGTGTCGCCGACCACGCTGTCGTTCAACGCCTCTGCTACGAGTCATGAGGTTGTGCTGCGCGCTGCTGCGGACACGTCGCCCGGGGCGACGACATTGTTCGCCGCAGTGTTGTCATCGCCGACGGCACTTTCGGGCGCGAGGTTTGTGGACGCCGGGTTGCCCGTGAGCATCGTCGGCGAGCGTGAGTTCGAGTGGGTGTTCCGTTCGCCGCAGGGTGAGCGGCTGTCTACCGCGGTGGTGGTTGCCGGTGCTTCGACGCGGTTGCTGGTCTCCCTGGAAGGCGTTGCCGGCGAGCGTCTGCTCGAAGACGAGCAGGTGGATGCGAGTCTGAGCTTTGTGCAGTCTGGTCTGGATATCGATGTAGGGCCGGCCAGGGTGTCGGTTGAGCGTGACCGGCCGCCGGAGATCACGCTGACCGCGGCCGACACGGCGCAGGCGGGCGATTTGCAGTTGCAGTTGCTGGAGACGATGCCGGATACGCTGGAGCGTGCGACGATCTCACCGTCTGCGATGTTGCCGGTGCGGGTGTTGCGCGAGTTGGCTCTCTCCTTCACCACGCCGGAGGGCGCGCCGCTGGAGACCACGGCGCGGGTGCTGGCGGGCGGCACGACCGAGGTGGTGGTGGCGCTGGAGAATGCGGGTTTTCTGAAGGAGGGCGAGACGCTACGGGTCACGCTGCAGCCGACGACGGTGACAGTCATTCCGTCTGCACTGACGCTGACGCTGACGCCGACTACGCCGCGCGCGACCTTCACCATCGAAGCGCGCCACGACGCAGTGCCGCCGCTGGGGATGGTGGTCGCCTCGGGCGAGGTACTGTCGGGCGATGACATGTACCGGTCGCGAACACGCGGGTGGTTTCGACCACTTTGTCGGTGGAGATCGCGCCGCGGCGCTTCCGGCTGTCGCTCTCCGATCGGTTCAGTCGGACGGAGCGCCCGAACGAGGCGATTCCGGATAATACGGATAATACGGATATGCAGTTGGTGCGCAGCATCATCGCTGTGGAGGACGAAATCACGATCGAATCGCTGACGGTGCAGGTAGAGATCCGGCACACGCATATCGGAGACCTGCGCGTTTTGCTGGTTTCTCCCGAGGGGGCGGTGGTGGCGTTACATGGCCAGGCGGACGGCACTGCGGAGAATCTCTTCGAGACATACACCTCGCTGGATCATGCAGGTCTGGCTACTTTGGTAGGGGCACCCGCGCAGGGCGAGTGGACACTGACGGTAGGTGACTATTCTGATGAGGATATCGGCACGCTGGAGGCGTGGAGCCTGGAGATCAGCGGATTCGTGCGGGTGCTGGCGGGCGGCAGCGCGGCGGTGACGGCTTCGCTGGCGGCGGTCGAAACCCCGCTCGGGACACCGCGGCTGTTTGCGGACGAGACGCTGGCGGTGACGCTGGCGTATCACGACGGCACCGGCGTTGCGCTGTCCGGGACGCTGATGACATTCGACGCGGAGAGCACCGCCGTCGGCGTGACGCTGGACGCGGCGCTCGACGCGACGCCGGGGACGCTGACGGCGGTGGTCTCGGGCGCCGTTCCGGTGAACGTCGAGGTCGCGCCGGCGGCGTTGTCGGTGGAGATCGCGCCGCGGCGTTTCCGGCTGTCGCTCTCCGATCGGTTCAGTCGGACGGAGCGCCCGAACGAGGCGATCCCGGATGATACGGATACGCAGTCGGTGCACAGCATCATCACTGTGGAGGACGAAATCACGATCGAATCGCTGACGGTGCAGGTAGAGATCCGGCACTCGCATATCGGAGACCTGCGCGTTTTGCTGGTTTCTCCCGAGGGGGCGGTGGTGGCGTTACATGACCGGGCGGGCGGCGCTACGAATAATCTCTTCGAGACATACACCTCGCTGGGTCATACAGGTCTGGCTGCTTTGGCAGGGGCACCCGCGCAGGGCGAGTGGACACTGACGGTAGGTGACTTTGCTGATGGTGATATCGGCACGCTGGAGGCGTGGAGCCTGGAGATCAGCGGATTCGCGCGGGTGCTGGCGGGTGGCAGCGCGGCGGTGACGGTTTCGCTGGTGGCGGTCGAAACCCCGCTCGGGACGCCGCGGCTGTTTGCGGGCGAGACGCCGGAAGTGGCGCTGGCGTATGACGGCACCGGCGTTGCGCTGTCCGAGCAGATGGTGATGTTCGACGCGGGGAGCACCGCCGTCGGCGTGACGCTGGACGCGTTGTTCGACGCGATGCCGGGGACGCTGACGGCGGTGGTCGCGGGCGCCGTTCCGGTCAACGTCGAAATCGCGTCGGCGGCACTGTCGGTGGAGATCGCGCCGCGGCGTTTCCGCCTGTCGCTGTCGGGCGCGCCGTTTGGCGACGTGCCGTTCGTCGGGGCGAGTAGCCCGGTGGCGCTGATCCCGGATGGGCAGTCGTCGCTACGCAGTGTGATCACCGTGCCCGAGATCACGATCGAATCGCTGGTGGTGCAGGTAGCGATCCTGCACCCGGATACCAGCGATCTGAGGGTTGTGCTGGTGCCGCCTGGTGTGGCGGAGGAAGACGGCGTGTTGTTGCACGACCAGGCAATAGCCTTCGAAAAAGCATACACATCGGTGCGTAGCGGTCTGGCCGACCTGATCGGCCGGGGGTTCCCGGCGGGCGACTGGGTACTGCGGGTGGAGGATTTTCAGGGTGGGAACGTTGGCGTGCTGAACGCGTGGTACCTGGAGATCAACACCGGCGCGCAGATGCTCGCAGGCGAAAGCATCCCGGTCGTCGTCACCCTGTCGGGGGTAGACACGCCGTTCGGTGCATCGCGTCTGTTTGCGGGCGAGACGCTGACGGTCGATTGGACATACACCGATGGTGCCGGCGTGACGCTGTCCCCGGCGGAGTTTGACGTAACGAGTCCCACTCCCACATCCAGCGTCGAGGCCGCCTCGACGCTGAGCGCGACGCCGGACGCGACCGCAGGGGTACTGGAGGCGACATTCGATGCGGCCGCCGGTCTGGTCAACGCAGAAATAGACCCTGCGGTGGTGCCGGTGCAGCCCATACGCCGGTTCAGGCTGGCGTTCGTCCCTGCGACCACGGCGCGGGTGCTGGCGGGCGGCACGACCGAGGTGGCGGTGGCACTGGAGAACCCGGAGGTGCTGAGGGCGGGCGAGCAGTTGCTGGTTTCGTTGCAGCCGACGACGGTGACAGTCATTCCGCTTGAACTGACGCTGACGTCGACTATGCTGCACGTGCCCTTCACCATCGAAGCGCGCCACGACGCAGTGCCGCCGCTGGGGATGGTGGTCGCCTCGGGCGAGGTACTGTCGGGCGACGCCCCGGTCGCGAACACGGGGGTGGTTTCGACCACCCTGACGGTGGAGATCGCGCCGCGGCGCTTCCGCTTGGTGGTTCTGAGCGAGGCGGGGCCCCGGCTCCGGTGGTGAGCCTGCTGGCGGGGGGCTCGACCTCGTTGCGGGTGCAACTGGCGGGGATGGCCTCTTCGCTGGGGATTCCGTCCCTGGGCGCGGACGAGACGCTGGCGGTGACGCTGGCGTATAACGACGGCACCGGCGTTGCGTTGTCCGTGACGCCGGGGACATTCGACGCGGAGAGCACCGCCGTCAGCGTGACGCTGGACGCGGCGCTCGACGCGACGCCGGGGACGCTGACGGCGTCGGTCGATCCCGCCGCCGTGATCAACGCCGAGGTTCTGCCGGTGTCGGTGGCGGTCGAAGTGGAAAGGCGTCAGTTCCGTTTTGCAGTGGTCAGCCAGGCGGGGTCCGAGCTTGTTGGGTCGTTTCCGATGTCTGCGCTCAGTTCGACGTCGCTGTCGTTGCTGTTGCTGGGGGTGGATACCTCGTTTGGAACGTCGCGGTTGTTGCCAGGTGAGACGCTGGTGGCGACGCTGGATTACGACGGGGCCGGCCTGGCGTTGTCCACGCAACAGGTGGTGTTTAGCGCGGGTAGTACCGAAGTTGGCCTTACGCTGATCGCGGGAGCGGATCTTCTGGCCAGCGGCGATCTGCGTGTGGAAGCAGTGGAGGTGCCGGATGGCGCCGAAGTTGTTTCTCCCTTCAGTCTGCAGGTGGAGGTTGCGCCGCGGATGTTCCAGTTGGTGTTCATGCCGAGCCGGGTCGTTGCCGAGGTGTGCAAGGTCTCGTGCGATCCGGAGGAACTGGCGGCACTGGTTCTGCTGCCCTTGGCAGGGGGGTCTTTGAGCGGCATAACGGCAGAGGTGGAACTGATGGTGGAGGTGTCGCCTCTGCTTCCGGTGATCCTGACCCTGGCCTCGACGCGGGTGATGCTGACGGACCCGAGCATGCCCACAACGTTACTCGGGACCTTCGGTCTGCGTTCCGACGACGTCGTCGGCGCCACCATCGAGGTTGTAAGGAGCACGGTGATGGATACAAGCACCGGTGGCGAACCGGTGCTGAAGCCGACCACATCGTTGCTGGTGATCGTCGAACCCTACCGGCCGATGCTGGCGTTTTCTCCGCAACAGGTAATTCTGTTGCCGGGTATCGAGATTGCCAGCGAGAACCGCAGGAGCATGGTCGACGTGAGCCTGAGCGCGCGGCTGCTGGCAGGCGTGGGCCTGGACATCAGTCTGACAACGCTGGACCCTGGGGGAGAGGATGGGAACAATGCGGTGCTGGCGGAACTGGAGAGGGAGGAAGCCCCGACATTCCTGAAGCCTTCCGAGGATGTTGCCTCAACGCGTATCGGAGTGAGCTTTTTGGTGGATGTCTCTTCACCCGATTTCGTTTATGGCCGCTTCGAGCTGCGAGCGGAGGGCGTGACGGGGTTCGAGGATTGCGATGCGTACGGGAATCCGCCCGATGAAGTCGATCGCGATTACTGTGAAGAAGCGACGCTGGAGGTGCTGGTCAAACGGGGTCTGATGGTGGAGGTCGAGTTCGGCGATGTCGATGTGACCGGCGAGATTCTCTCGCCTTCGACCGTGGTCGCCGGGGAGTCCCGGGATCTTCGAATCGGTGCCATGTTGCGCGAAAACGAAGAGATCGAAATCGAAGTGCGGATCGAAGGTTCGGCAGTATTTCCGGGAAGTTACCAAGCAGGCAACGCGGCGGTGAAGGCGGCGTTTCTGGCAGAAGAGCCGCTGGCGGCTTCGACGGTGATCCGTGTCGTGCTGGACGGGATGTCCAGCGAGACGGTGATTCCGATCCTGGGCATCGAGCCGGGTGGAATTGCGTCCCTGCGCGTGGTCGCCAGTAGCACTTTGGTCGAGGTGATCGACGCGGCCGGCCGGCCGTTGGAGACGCTGACGGATAGCGCGGGCGTGCCGTTGGCGACAGATGGCGGGGTGACGGTCGCGTCATTCGACGTGATGGTGCTGGAGGCGAGCACTGTCAGGTTGCTGTACGCGCCGGAGGTGATCGACATGGTCGCAGGCGGGAGTTCCAATTTGCGCATAACGACTTTCCCGCGCCTGTTTGCCGACCAGGGGGTCAACGTGCTGCTGAGCCTGCGGAGGGTCAGCGAGATCGAGTTTCCTGCATTGGTGCGGTTGAGCGGCGACGAAGACCAGGCCATGATCACGTTTTCCGCGGGCGTGGAGGCGATTCCGACGCTTGTCGATTTTATGTTGATTAGCAGCGACGTGGGCATCCCCGTGGAACCGGCGCCTCTTGCGATCAATGTGTTCCGTTCGTTCAAGTTGGTGTTCACGCCGCCGCGGCTGGCGCTGTCTGGCGAAGACGATGTTGTGCGGGTCGAACTGGCGCTTGCGGGCGGTAGCTTGGCGAGCACCGAGCGGCTGGTGGTTTCGTTGCGTTACACGGCGGAACTCTTCACCGGGGGCGAGGCCCCGGTTATGAGCACCAACTTCGTGGTTACCTTTGCAGGCGGCGGCGTGCTTCCGCAGATCGAGCCTGCCGCTGCGGCGGATCCGCTGGGCGAGCGGAGTATAGAGATACCGGTCGAGTTGGCGGAAGATTTCGACGCTTCGCCACGCCAGGTGTTTTATCTTGAAGCGCGGGTAATCGCGTCCACTGTGACTGCCGCGGTGCCGACGATGAAACCGACGATCAGCGTAGCGGACGCGGTGCAGGACAATGGTGCCCTGCGGTTCGATACGGCGCAGTTTCGCCTGGTCACGGACGCGTCGCCGATCGAAGATGGCAATCTGGTGATCGCCGTGGGGGTTCCGCACGTGGTGGGTCTGCGCATGGAAGGCCTGTCGGGAGACAGCGAAGTCGGGTTGCGGCTGGTCTATACGCTGGATAACGGCGCAGATCGGGTTGCGGTCGACCCGGATTCGTTGCGGGTGAGTGTCGGCTCGGACCAGATGAACAACTCGGCATTTTGCAAGGGGTACCCGGACAACTCGTCGAGCACGTCGTCCGTGGGTTCGAGCACGGTGGTCTTTACCGCAGCAGCATCGACCGCGGCGGTTACCTTCTGCGCGACGGCGCCGCTTGGGTTGCGGATGACGGTAGACCTTGCGGGCGCACCGGTCAATCTGGGCACGTTGCTGGAAGGCGACGGGCTGGGCATCCTGGCGGAGCGCCGCGCAGTGATCGTGTTCCGGCCGCAGCCGCTGGATGTTCAGCAGGGCGCGGTGGAAGCGGCGCAGTTGATGGTGCGCATCGAGCCCGAGGGGATCCTGGATCCCCCCGACGGGATCCTCGACGAGGAGAGCCTTATGGGGGTGGTGCTGTTTGACGCGGTGGACAGCAAGGTATTCGTCGACGTACGGCCATTGTTCGAAAGGGGTCGCGAGAGCGACTTCTTTGACACGGCGTTGTTTGATCTGGGCGTTGATCTGGGTGGCGAGCACGGCGTCGGTGAGAAGAAGATCGAGGTGTGGGCCGCGGCAGACGCCGAGATTGGCACGGTGGTGCCCCTGTTTGACTTTGCCCCGTCGATCGTTCAGTCGAACCTCAAGCCGCCGGCGCCACCGATCGTATTTGAGCGCGACCCGCAGTTCGTTCCACTGGTGAGGATCGTCAGGCCGCGTGCAACGGTGGTGTTTGATCCGCCCGATCTGGTTCTGGTCGTGGGTGGTGAGCAGGAAGCAAATGTGTCCCTGAACTTCACCCTGCGGGCGGCGCAGACGATCACGCTGTCGCTGACCCCGGAAGGCGTGGAAGGCCTGACGGTGTCGCCGAGCGAAGTTACGTTGACGGCGGACTCGACGCGGACGACGGTGAGTATCCTGGCGTCGCGCGCGGATCAGCGGGGCAACCTGGTGGCGAGGGAGTCGGGCGGCACCGTGGATCTTGAACAGCCAGGGCGCCTGGGTATCACGGTGTTGCCGCAATCGACGGTGGTTTTTGCTCCTTCGAGCGCTACGGTGATCTCCGGGTGCGTGGACTATGCGGCGTGCGTGTCGACCCCGGTGCAGGTCTCTACGGATCCCCCGCTTGGGCCTGGCCAGGTGGCGACATTGTTGCTGGATTCAAGTTCGGTTGCGGGATCGGTTGGTGGATTGTTGCTGTCGCTGGAGGATCCGGACCTGAACCGGCTCGCCAGGGAGAGGACCACCCGGGTGACGGTAGAGTTGTCGGAGTCGACCCCTGTCGCGGCGGTGTACCTGCATGCAGACCGGGATGCACAGCCGGTCTCTGGCGTGGTGGAGGTTACGGTGCTGCGGGAGAACATCAGGACACCAACCGGTCTGGATATCGTCGCGGGGCCGGGCCTGCCGGTCGAGGTCAGGCGTCCGCGGTTCGAGGTGTTCTTTGCGCTCACAGAGGACGGCGATGGCATCGGTGAGACGGTAATTACTGCCAACACGACGCAGCAGTTCGTGGTGGCGGTGCGGTCACTGGATGGGGTCGGGTTGCCCGAGCCACCCAACGCGGCCACGGTCGATGTAACCGCCGCTCCTGGTAGTGGAGTGTTTCTGGTAACCCCCTCCTTGGGCCATGCGGCCGACCAAATGCATTCCTTGGACGCGGAGCGGGCTTTTTCGGAGTTGGGGCTGTTTGTCGCTTCCACCGCAGTCGCGGCGAGCGTCCACGCGGCGGTTTCGGACGAGCGCGCCGCTGCATTGAATGCGCAGTTTGTCCCGGCGACTTTGTCGGTGCGAATCGGCGTGCGGCAATTCGTGGTCAGCTTCGAGCCCGAACGTGTGTCGTTGCGCGCCGACAGCTCCGGAAGCACCACAGAGGTGAGGATCCTGCTTACTTCGCCGGCGGGACATCGGTTTGCCCCGAGTGAGGTGTTGCTTCTTCTGGCCAGGTATCTGTACGAGGACGCGTTGAATAACGGAGCGCTGACGCAAGATGCGTTAAATGATACTGACCCCGAAGGGGTGACCATTTCTGCATTGGGGATGGGGATATCGGAGACGCTGGATGGATCGGTTGTGGTTACATTCCAGGGCACGACGCAGGTGACTGCCACTGTCGGCGTGGGACGAGAGGCATTGCGCGGGCGGTTGCAGATTGAGCCGGGGCCGATTAATGAGTTTCATAATGCGAGTCTCGTCGTCTCGACCCCCTTGGAAGTGAACGTGTCTCGGACATTCAGGCTGGCTGTGTTCGGCGACGTGCGGGTAACGGCGGCAAGTTCCACCGAATTCAGCGTAGTCTCCGCTCCGAACCTGTCTGCGCTTCGCAACGGCGAATCGATCGCGGTCGATGCCGGTTTCGAAGATTCGGGCGCGGGCTTGACGCTGTTGTCGGACGGCAGGCTTGATTTCGGCGAGGATGCGCTGATGTTCCAGGTTCATGCGGCTCCGGATGCGGTGGGCACTACCCTGTTCGCCAGAGACGCCGGTTCCAGCCGGTTCAGGACGACGCCGGCGGATGTTTTGCCGCTCGAACCCCTGGAGGTCACGGTCGAACCGCGCCGGTTTGACGTCGTGTTCAAGCAGGAAGGCGTTGCAGTCGGGAATCTGGTCGTTGAAGCCGACGGCAACATCAGGTTTTCGGTGGCGCTGCAGCCACATGACGCTTTCAGTCGCGTGCTTGCGGACGAGGAGCTGCATGTGCGCCTGCGGCCATCGGACGCGCGGCTGTTGACCAGCGAGACCTTGGTGTTTACCGATACGCAGTTGCAGATCGACGCGGTGAGGTTGTCGGCCGAGATCGGGGTGGCACCGATGGGGGACATCGAGGTCGAGTTGTTACGCGAGGAGAGCACGATTACAGGGGGGGTCATCTCCAACCCGGACGCCTATCGCGCCAACCTGGAACTGGTTTCGAGCGTGGTGACGGTCGAGGTAGTGCCGCGTCAGATTCGGGCGCAGTTTATGCCTCCGCGGATTGAGCTGGTGGTCGGCGAGGTCGGCAAGCTATTGGGTCTGTCGTCGCAGCCGGTGCAGGTCGCGCTGGATCGGCCGCTGTTGCTTGCCGAGGCAGTGGACAGCGTCGGCGTGCTTGGCGCGCCTCAGGATGCGGTTTCGGTGACGCCGGTCACGCTCGTGTTTGACGCCGCGTCGTCGCGGAAGACGATCGAGGTAGGCGTCGCCGACGGAGTCGTTCCGGAGCGCTCAAGCGCGGTGCAGGTCGTGTTCTCGTCACAGACGGTGCTGACGGGCAACGCCGAGGTGCATTTTGACGCACGGCTCGACGTGCAGTTGCTGCGTGGCGTGCGGCTGGTGATCCAGCCCACGGGCGATATTGAGGGCGCGGGGATGATGGCGGGAAGCACGACGCAGTTGTGGATTACCACGAATCCGCCGTTGCTGGAAGGCGAAGAATTGCTGGCACAGGTGCGGCTGCCGGCGACAGAGAGTACCGGTCTGTACCTGCTGGAGGTCGGTGACGTTGCCGTCAAGACGCAGTCGGTGTCTCTGAGCGCAGATTCGCTGCGGGTTCCGGTTACGCTGCTGGCGGCAGCGCCGGATCTGGGTAGCACCTTCATGGAGTACGGCCGGCTGGTCGCCACCGTTGAGGCGAGCACCGGCGTGGGTGTGCTGGACGCGGACAGGCAGCTCGTGCGCACCACAGCCTCGACCCACGTAACGTTGTTTTTCGTCAACGACCTCCTGGAGGAGCCGCCGGCGTTTTATCACTACGAGCGGATTTTCGTCCAGCAGGACAGTAGCGCGACGGCGGTGGTGACGACCTGGCCGTGGTTGAGCCGGGAAGGCCTGCCCGATCGGGGGCCGCAGGGCGTGGTGGTATTTCTCTCCGATCTCGATACGCTCACGGATCGGAACGTTCCGCTGGTTTCCGTCACCGACCTCGGCGAGCCTCGCCCGTCCTCGTATACGTCCTCGTATAGTCCCGGTTATGTTCTGGCGACGCTCGGTTCCTACGCCGTCGGGGGGTTCGTCACGCAGTATCCGGTTACGGTGCACGCGCACCCGGACGCGCCGATCGGTTTGGTGGTCGATCCGTTTTCGACGGTGGCGGGAACGCGGGCAGGCCTGGAGGCGGTCGAGGTGATCCGTGTTCCGCGAGACTTTGAAGCCGGCGACCTGGCGGATTTCAACCGGATGTTCGACCAGTTGATGCCGGCGCCCGCTCCGTTTGGTCCGGATGCCGGAGACTTGATCGCGATGTTCGTGCAGGTGACTACGCCGCCTTCGGTAGTGGAGTTTCGCTCTGCCGCAAAGCCCCTCGACACGCTGAAGGTGTTGGTCGTGAGCCGTGGCGAGCAGGAGGAGGTTCTGTTGTTCTTGGCCCCGCCGCTACGCGAAGGGTTGCAGACCACGCTGACTTTGCGGGTGGAGAATGTGAACGCTGCCGGGGACGCCACCGGGGAGTTGAGCCGGTACTTTGACCTGCTGGATGAGAATGGCAAACGAAGCAGGTCGTTGCTTCTGCAGACCACGCCGATTTCATTGCCCGAGGCTTCTTCATTGCCCGAGGCTTCTTTTGCCAATGCCACCACGGTGCGGATAGCCGTTGCCCAGGGAATATCCCCGGTTGCTGATGCGTTTGGGGTATTGCGCGTGGATGGCGTTGACCGGGAGTTGATTCGTAGCGAGAGCAGGCTGCCGCTGCGCGTTTTGCCGCGGCTGGGGGTGGCGTTCGATCCGGATGAGGTTACGCTGGTCGCGGGTCGCAGCACCCCCGAGGACGTTGTTCTGTTGGTTACGCCGCGTAGCTTGCTGAGCGAGGAAGAGATTGGTGTCCGGCTCGTTTTTTCCACTCCGCTTGCGGTGTCGGGCCTGGGTGCCGATTTTGACGGCAGGCAGTTTCTGCTGAGGCAGAGAGATCAGCGGGTGCCCCTGATGTTGTCGGTGCCGCGCGGCACGCCACCGCTGTCGCGGGGAGAAGTACTACTGGAGGTGGTGGCTTCGACACTGGTGGAGGCGCGGGCGGCCGGACCGCTGGCTGTGTCGATTGTGCGCCCGCGGTTTGTGCTGGCCGCTTCGCCGGACGAGGTGACGGTGATTCCGGGGATAGATACGCCGCACCGGTTTGAGGTAACGCTGAATACAGTCGATGGCGAGCCGCTGAACGCCGGCGAACGTCTGCCGTTGCAGTTGGTCGCCGGGGTGGTGGATCCGGACATCGAAGTCGGCTTTATCTCTCCCGACGGCGGGCTCGTTGAGCGCATTGCGCTGGAGCCGGGCGAAGCCGTGACGGTGCAGGTCGGCATTCCTCCGCAAACGGCGCCGGCGACCACCTCGGTGATCGTTGCGGTGGTCGGGTCGGATCCCGACGCAAGCACGCTCGACGGCGTGTTCGTGCCAACCACGGTGGTTTTCGTGATCGAGCCGCGCAGCGGCTTTGCGCTCGAGTTTATCCCGCCCGTGGTGGAGCTGGTCGCTGGCGATACGACGGTGGTGACGGTGCAGTTGGCGTTCGACCCCGGGCGCGGGGTGTTGGGCCTCGGCGAGGTGCTGCAGGCGACCCACGTGTCGAGGATACTGGATGCCCGGCACGAGGACGGCAGTCCGATCACACCGGAAGCCCCCCTCGAGTTGGTGGGCGACGGCAGTGGCGGTGCGGTGCCGGTGAGTTTGCAGGTTGTAAGCAGCACAAGCCGCGTCGTCGAGGAGCAAATCGCTTTGCCGAGTACCTTGCAGTTCGTGCTTCGCTCACTCGCTGACAGTCACGAGGCGTTGCATATCCCGGAGGTGCGCGGGAGTCTGGAAGTGCGCTTGGTTTCGCGTCCGGTGCCACAGTTGCGTATCGTGGACGCGGACACCTCGCTGGTGCTGGTCCGCGGGGATACCACGCAGGTGCAGGTGGCGCTGGATTCCGACCTGCAGCCGGGGGAGAGCCTGACACTACAGATGGTGGCCGAGCGCGATGGGTCGACGATGGTCGGCGTGACGTTTGCGCCGGTTGACGGCGGGGGGTTGCGGTTCACAGGCACGGCGACCGGCTTTGGCGAGGAGTATCGGTCTTTCACGACGGTCACGGTCGCTGTGGCGGTCGCCTCGACGGCAACGGCGGGTGACTATGTCCTGCGCGCAAGCGTCCCCGACGCGGGCGACGTTGGGTTGGAGGAGCCGGGGGCGTCGACACGCGCACTGGTCGTTGCGCCACGTCCGGTGCCACAGTTGCACATCGTGGACGCGGACACCTCGCTGGTGCTGGTCCGCGGGGATACCACGCAGGTGCAGGTGGTGCTGGATTCCGATCTGCAGCCGGGGGAGAGTCTGGCACTGCAGATGGTGGCCGAGGCACCCGATGGGTCGACGATGGTCGGCGTGACGTTTACGCCGGTTGACGGCGGGGGGTTGCGGTTCACAGGCACGGCGACCGGCTTTGGCGAGGAACATCGGTCCAGGGCGGCGGTCACGGTCGTTGTGATGGTCTCCTTGGCGACGGCGGCGGTCGACTATGTCCTGCGCGCAAGCGTCCCCGACGCGGGCGTCGTTGGGTTGGCGGAGCCGGAGGCGTCGACACGTAGACTGGTCGTGATTCCGCGTCCGGTGCCACAGTTGCGCATCGTGGACGCACAGACCCCGCTGGTGGTTATCCAGGGGGAGAGCACGCAGGTGGAGGTGGAGCTGATTTCCGACCTGCGGGTGAATGAGTTCCTGAGTCTGGCGATGATGGCCGAGGCACCCGATGGGTCGACGATGGTCGGCGTGACGTTTGCGCCGGTTGACGGCGGGGAGTTGCGGTTCACAGGCACGGCGCCGGGGCTTGGCGAGGAACATCGGTCCAGGGCGGCGATCACGGTCGCTGTGGCGGTCGCCTCGACGGCGGCGGCGGTCGACTATGTCCTGCGCGCGAGCATCCTGGACGCGGATTCCGTCGCGCTGGCGGAGCCGGGGTCGTCGACACGCGCACTGGTCGTGATTCGCACGCTGACGCTGATCAGCGACCCGCTGATGGGGAGGGTTCCGGCAGGCGAAGTGACGCCGCTGGTGTTTACTTTTCACGATGCTCTCACGCAGGGCCTGGGGCTGATGGCAGGCGAGGAGGCGAGATTGTCGATTGAAGCGACCGGGGATGTGCACCTGATCGTCGACGGCGACCGGTTCGACGGCATCCTGTACGTGTCGCTCGATGGCGAGACCACGCAGGTGCAGGTGCTGGTGGTGCTGGATGAACCGGCGGAGGACGGCGTGGTTACGGCGCGGATTACAGCATCGACGCGGATGCAGGTTGACGTCGAGTCGTTGTCGGTGCGGTTCGATTCGGAAGGGGCGGCGCAGGTGCAGGTGATTTTTGTGCCGACGACGCCGGTGGTGGTGGCAGGTACGAGGGCCTCGACGTTCATCGTAACGACGATACCGAGGGTCGATTCGGATATGCAGCGCGTAACCGTGGTATTGACCGACAATTCCCTGCAGGATATGGGTGTGTGGTTGTCGTCGAACGCGTTTGCTGCGACGGATCCGGATCTGTTGGGCAGAGAGCTGTCGGACAGAGAGCTGTCGGACATTCTGGAGGACATCAGGCAGTTCCAGCTTGTGATGCTGGGCCTTCAGGCGATGAATAGTGTGGGTCAGATTCCAGGGTCATCACCATCACAGCCTCTCGTGACCCTGAACTCTGACAAGACACGGGCCGAGGTAGCGGTGATCGTGGCCTTCGATGCGCCGCGTGGCCCGGTGTCGGTGGTGGCGAACCCGAGTGACGACATTGGGTTCGAGGGCTTTGCGAATGTCGCGGAGGGCGCGACATTGCACCCGGATTCGGGTTTCATCGAAGTGATTCACGAAGTGAACATCTCGTTCCTCCATCAAGAGGCGGCTGCGACGACGCTGACGCTGGGCAGCGAGTTGACGGTGGATGTAGTGCTGGAGAGTCTCCATCCGCTGGGTCTGTCGGGTCCGCTGGGGTTGAATGAACTGGCGCTGGATCTGGAATGGACGGGAACCGCGCTGTTGTCGGTCAGTCCCACCAGAGTTGTCTTCGAAGCCGCGCCGGAGGGCTCTGATGCGGTTGCGCTCAGGACACGGTTTGCGGTCGTCGTCAGCAGCGAAGTCAGGCAGGGGGCAGTTTTGCAGCCGTACAGCCTGGGCGCGACGGTTACGAAGGATCCGGATCCGCTTTCGCTTGAGCCGCTGTGCAGATCATCGGAGCTGGCGCCGGATGAGAGCGATTGCGTCCGGGTGAAGGTCAACGACCTGCGGATTGACCTCTTGCCGCGACAATTCGCGCTGGCGCTCGACTCTCCCACGGAAGGGGATGTGCAGGTGGATGCGGAAGGCAAC
This sequence comes from Candidatus Oxydemutatoraceae bacterium, assembly GCA_965226235.1. Taxonomy (GTDB): domain Bacteria; phylum Pseudomonadota; class Gammaproteobacteria; order Poriferisulfidales; family Oxydemutatoraceae; genus CAYFZO01. The sequence continues at coordinate 1,759,536 of OZ245335.1, forward strand.
CGCTTCCTGGCAGTGCGCACCGGCGCGGTGTCGACCACGGTAGAACTGGTATTGACGCTGACTGCGCTGGACGACTCGAGGTTTGTGCCGGACGACGCGCCGCGGGCACGTTTGATGGTGGTGGACGAGGACGGTGCCACGGTGGAGATCATGCTCGAGAGTGACGGGAATACGGGGATGGGGGCGTTGCTGGCCGCGCGGGAGGGCTCGGGTCAGGCGCGCTCGTCGACCGTTACGATGACGGTACCGGTTACGCTGGCGGGGTCGCGGCTGACGCTGCGTGCAAGCCTCGAGCAGGACAGCCTGGTAGCCGACGTCGAGGCCAACGATGCGACCCTGCGGATCGATGTGGAATTCCTGCCGCTGCTCGCGCTCGAGACGCTCGCCGGCGAAGTGTTGCTTGCGACGACCCGGGTGGAGGTGGAGTCGGGTGCCTCCACCGAGGTGCGCGTGGTACTGACAAACGCTGCAACGCTGGATGCGACGCAGTCTGTGGAGGTTGGGTTGGAATCGTCGCAAGTGGTTGTTTTCCCGTCGACGCTGATTTTGACCGCAACGACGTCGAGCATGGTGGTTACCATTTCCGCGCCGCCGGAGGTGGAAGTGGCTGAGGGCTGGTTCCAGGTTGTGAGCGCGCGCGAGGTGACAGGGGATCTTGTGGCACCGGACAGCCTGTTGCCGCCGGTCGTGCCGGTGGACATCACCCCGATGCGGCTACGGGTGTCGCTGGGGGTGAAGTCGTTCGCTCAGAATGCCTATCCGTACCGGCTGTTGTCGGGAAGCGGCTTCAGGTCGATCAAGTCGAGCATCATCGTGCCGGTGGACGGCGTGATCGAGCGGATGGATTTGACCGTGTCGATCGCCCACCGGAACCCGGTCGACTTGCAGTTCCAGCTGGAGGATCCGACCGGCCGAAGGTTTGAGAGTAGTCCGGTGCAGATCATGGATGGGACAGTGCACCTGGGGGCGGTGGCGGTAGCGGATGATTCCGGCACGTTTTCCGAGGCGGTGTCCGGGCTTTCGGCGCGGGGGCAATGGACCCTGTTTGTGAGCAGGGAGGTGCCTGGCAGTGAAGAAATCGCGGTGAATGAATGGTCTCTGCAGTTTGACTTGCTGCCGTCGCAGCAGCAGGACAGCGCCTTGCGAGTCATGCCCGGGGAATGGGAGTTGGAGGCGGTTTTGACCCGGGTAGATGGGTCCGTGCCAAGGCTGGCCAGTGACGAGCAGCTGGAGATCGCCTTTGGCTACAGAAACGGATCTGGGGTGACCCTGTCGAAGGCGATTTTCATGGCGACAAGCGACCGGACGACAGTTACCCTGTCGGTTTTGCCGGACGCGAGCGACGGCAACTTGTTCTTCAGTAGTCTGACAGCACCGAACCGGAATCTGGAGGAGCTGGTGCCGCAGCGGGTGGAGATTCTCGAGCGCGAGCTGTTCCTGGGGCTGGAGACGGCGTCGGGGGTGCCCCTGTACACCGGCTTCTCGAACTCCTTTGGTGTGGACTCCTTTGGTGTGGATGTGCTGGCGGGTGCTACGACCGGGGTGAGGCTGATCCTGCGCAATCCCGCAGCCCTGTTTCCGGGCGAGACAGTGCAGATTTTGCTGCAGCCGACGACGACGGCGGTGACAGTCGCTCCGTCTGCACCGCTGACGCTGACTGCGGTGCAGTCGAGCGCGACCTTCTCTGTCACGGCGCGCCACGACGCGGATCCGCCGGAAGGGATGGTGGTCGCCTCGGGCGAGGTGCAACGGGATGACGGCACAACGGTCGCGAACACGCGGGTGGTTTCGACCGCCCTGGCGGTGGAGATCGTGCCGCGGAGTTTCCGCGTGTCGCTGCTGAGCGAAACCGGCGTCCCGGTTTCGGTGGTGCGCGTGCTCGCGGCTGGTTCGACCCCGTTGCGGGTGCGGTTGTCGGGGGTGGATACCGGGTTCGGGAGGCCGCAACTGTTTGCTGACGAGGTGTTTGAATTGAATCTGCAGGATAATCTTCCCGCCGATGCAGGCATCGAGGTGCTGCCGGGGACAGTGGAGTTTCGTGCGGGCAGTACCGAGCGCGAAATCGTGCTGGCGGTGGCGTTGGATTCGTCATCCAGGGTCCCTGTCCTGCAACCCGGCCCGTTGCCCTCCCCCTCCTTGGTGAACGCGAATGTCGAACAGGAGTTCCTCGTAGTGGAGATTTTTCCGAGGGAGCTTCGTTTGGCATTCGAGCCGAGGATGATCGGGATCTTGGTCGGCAGCACGGAGGCAGTTGTTTTGACGCTGTCGGACGCGTCGCTGTTGCCGGAGTCGGTCAATGTCAATGTGACCGTGGGGCCGCCTGAGCCTGAAGGATCACTGACGCTGATGCATCCACCGCTGATGTTCAGCCGGGACAGCACGAGCCTGAGGGTGGAGCTGATGGTTCCGGATAGCAGCAGCACGGGTAGCGCGACACTGATGGCGTCAGTGTCCTCCGTGGACACGGACATCCACGCTTCGTTCGTGGGTGCCGAGCTGCTGGTGAACTTGCTGGATATGCGTGAGTTCGAGTGGGTGTTCCGTTCGCCGCAGGGTGAGCGGCTGTCTACCGCGGGGGTGGTTGCCAATGCTTCGACGCGGTTGCTGGTCTCCCTGGAAGGTGTTTCCGGAGAGCGGCTGTTCGAAGGCGAGCAGGTGGGCGTAACGCTGGGTGCTGTTCTGTCGGCTGTGTCTCCAGAGACGGCATCGATCCAGCGCGGCTCGCCGCAGGCGATTGTTTTGACCGCGTTCCCTGACGCGGCTCGGGGCGACATCGACGAGTTGCAGGTACAGCTGACGCAGACGATGCCGACGGGATTGGTGGACAGCGTGACGATCCCGTCGTCGACGACATTGCCGGTGCGGGTGTTTTCCGAACTGGCGCTCTCCTTTGCCACGCCGGAGGGCGCGGCGCGGGTGCTGGCGGGTGGCACGACCGAGGTGGAGGTGGTGCTGGACAATCCGGGGTTGCTGGAGATGGATGAGGTAGTCGAGGTCTCTCTCTCGGCGGAGATCGTGGTTGCCGTTCCGTCTACACTGACGCTGACGCCGACTATGCCGCGCGCGACCTTCACCATCGAAGCGCGCCACGACGCGGATCCGCCGGAAGGGATGGTGCTCGCCTCTGGCCGAGTGGTGTCGGGCGAAGGCCGGGTTGCGTACACGCGGGTGGTTTCGACCACTTTGTCGGTGGAGATCGCGCCGCGGCACTTCCGGCTGTCGCTCTCCTATCGGTCCTTCAGTCGGACGGAGCGCCCGAACAAGGAGATCCCGGATGGTACGGATATGCAGTCGGTGCGCAGCATCATCACTGTGGAGGACGAAATCACGATCGAATCGCTGGCGGTGCGGGTAGAGATCCTGCACTCGCATATCGGAGACCTGCGCGTTTTTCTGGTCTCTCCCGAGGGGGCGATGGTGGCGTTGCATGACGAGGAGGGCAGCTCTGCGGATAATATCTTCGAGACATACACCTCGCTGGATCATGCAGGTCTGGCTGCTTTGGTTGGCGAGAGCGCGCAGGGCGAGTGGACACTGACGGTAGGTGACTATAATCTTGCTGATATCGGCACGCTGGAGGCGTGGAGCCTGGAGATCAGCGAATTCCCGGGGGCGGGGGTGGTGCTGGCAGGCGGCAACGCGGCGGTGACGGCTTCGCTGGTGGCGGTCGAAACCCCGCTCGGGACGCCGCGGCTGTTTGCGGGCGAGACGCTGGCAGTGGGGCTGGCGTATGACGACGGCACCGGCGTTGCGCTGTCCGAGCAGAGGGTGACGTTCGACGCGGAGAGCAACGCCGTCGGCGTGACGCTGGACGCGGCGTTCAACGCGACGCCGGGGACGCTGACGGCGGTGGTCGCGGGCACCGTTCCGGTGAACGCCGAGGTCGCGCCGGCGGTGCTGCCGATGGAGATCGCGCCGCGGCGCTTCCGGCTGTCGCTGTCGGGCGCGTCGGCGGATCCCGCGCGGCGCATCGCAAGGGAGGCGCGTCCCCATGCTTTTATTCCGGATCTGGATTCCGCGCCGCTGGTCAGTACCATCACCGTGACGGAGGAGGGCGAGGACATCACGATCGAATCGCTGGTGGTCGGGGTCGCGATCAGCCACCCGGATAGGAGCGAGCTGGGGGTTGTGCTGACACTGCCCGGGGGAACAACGGTGACACTGCACAGGCCTGACGTTGCTGACATTGAGCCCGACCTCGTCCGGGCATATACGTCGGTGGGCGACGCGGGTCTGGCGGCCTTGGTCGGGGGTAGCGTGCAGGGCGATTGGTCGCTGACGGTGAGAGATTTTTCTGCAACTGAGAGCACCGGCACGCTGGAGTCGTGGTACCTGGAGATCAACACCGGCGTGCAGATGCTCGCAGGCGAAAGTATCCCGGTCGTCGTCACCCTGTCGGGGGTCGACACGCCGTTCGGTGCGTCGCGTCTGTTTGCGGGCGAGACGCTGACGGCCGATTGGACATACACCGATGGCACCGGCGTGACGCTGCCCCCGGTGGTGTTTCAAGTAGCGAGTCCCACATCCAGCGTCGAGGTCGCCTCGATGCTGAGCGCGACACCGGACGCGACCACAGGGGTAGGGGTGCTGGAGGCGAGATTCGATGCAGCCACCGGTCTGGTCAACGCAGAAATAGACCCTGCGGTGGTGCCGGTGCAGCTATTGCGCGAGTTTACTTTCTCCTTCACCACGCTGGACGGCACGCCGATTGAGATCATCACCCAGCCGGACAATGCCGATCGCAGGGCCATGACGATGCAGCTTCTGGTTGGCGGCTCTAATTCGGTGCGGCTGGTGCTGGACAATCCGGGGTTGCTGGGGGTGGGCGAGGAGTTCATTTTGAATCTTGTGCCGCAGCTGCCCAATGGTCGCGTCAGCAGCGGTCAACGCACGGAAGTGGGGGATGTAGTCACATTTTCGACGGACGCCAACTCGGATGTGCCGCTACAAACGGTGACGCTGAGCTTAACTGGCCGGGTGGCGTCGGAGTCGGACGGCAAAGAGGTTTTGCACACGCGGGTAGTTCCAGTCTCCCTGCGGGTGGAGTTCGTGCCGCGGCGCTTCCGGCTATCGCTGTCGCCGGCGGGAGTCGTCCAGTTCAGTCGGACGGAGCGCCCGAACCAGGCGATCCCGGATGCGTTTAGGGTGTCGGTGCAGAGCGCCATCACTGTGGGGGACGAAATCACGATCGAATCGCTGGCGGTACGGGTAGAGATCCGGCACCCGCGTATCGAAGACCTGCGCGTTCTTCTGCTTTCTCCCGAGGGGACGGTGGTGGAGTTGCATGACGAGGCGGGCGGCTCTGCGGAGAATCTCTTCGAGACATACACCTCGCTGGATCATGCAGGTCTGGCTGCTTTGGTAGGGGGGCCCGCGCAGGGCAGGTGGACACTGTCGGTAGGTGACCATGCTAATGGAAATATCGGCACGCTGGAGGCGTGGAGCCTGGATATCAACGGATTCGCGCCGCTGCTTGCAGGCGGTAGCGTGTCGCTGGTGGCTTCGCTGTCGGCGGTCGAAACCCCGCTCGGTGTGCCGCAGTTGTTTACGCACGAGGCGCTGGCGGGAGTGGGGCCGGAAGTGGTGGAAGTGGTGCTGGCGTATGACGGCACCGGCGTTGCGCTGTCCACGCAGAGGGTGACGTTCGACGCGGAGAGCACCGCCGTCGACGTGACGCTGGACGCGTTGTTCGACGCGACGCGCGGGACATTGACGGCGGTCGCGGGTGTCATTTCGGTCAACGCCGAGATCGCGCCGGCGGCGTTGCCGGTGGAGGTCGCGCCGCGGCGCTTCCGGTTGTCGCTATCGTCGGCGGCTGGGAAGTTCAGCGCGACGGTGCGCCCGAACGAGGTGATCTCGGATAATCTGAAGAGGCAGTCGGTGCGTAGCGTCATCACTGTGGAGGACGAGATCACGATCGAATCGCTGACGGTGCAGGTAGAGATCCGGCACTCGTTTATCGGAGACCTGCGCGTTTCTCTGGTCTCTCCCGAGGGGGCGATGGTGGCGTTGTATAACGAGACGGGCGACCCTGCGGAGAATCTCTTCGAGACATACACCTCGCTGGATCATGCAGGTCTGGCTACTTTGGTAGGGACACCCGCGCAGGGCGAGTGGACACTGACGGTAGGTGACTATCTTAGTAGTGAAACCGGCACGCTGGAGGCGTGGAGCCTGCAGATCAACACCGGCGTGCAGGTGATCGCGGGCGAAAGCATCCCGGTCGTCGCCACCCTGTCGGGGGTCGACACGCCGTTCGGTGCGTCGCGTCTGTTTGCGGGCGAGACACTGACGGTCGATTGGACATACACCGATGGTGTCGGCGTGACGCTGTCCCCGGTGGTGTTTGACGTAGCGAGTCCCACATCCAGCATCGAGGTCGTCTCGATGCTGAGCGCGACGTCGGCCGCGACCGCAGGGGTACTGGAGGCGACATTCGATGCGGCCGCCGGTCTGGTCAACGCAGAAATCGACCCTGCGTTGGTGCCGGTACAGCCCGTGCAGCCCATACGCCGGTTCAGGCTGGCGTTCGTCCCTGCGACCACGGCGCGGGTGCTGGCGGGCAGCACGGCCAAGGTGGTGGTGGTGCTGGAGAACCCGGGGTTGCTGGAGATGGGCGAGGTAGTCCGGGTCTCTCTCTCGACGGAGATCGTGATTGCCGTTCCGTCTGCTCCGTCTGCACTGACGCTGACGCCGACTACGCCGCGCGTGACCCTCACCATCGCGGCGCCCTTCGACGCAGTGCCGCCGCTGGGGATGGTGGTCGCCTCGGGCGAGGTACTGTCTGGCGACGCCCCGGTCGCGAACACGCGGGTGGTTTCGACCACCCTGTCGGTGGAGATCGCGCCGCGGCGCTTCCTCTTGGCGGTGCTGGAGAAGGATGGCGTGCTTATCGATTTCGAGTACGTGGTCGCCGGAGGCAACACCGAGGTGGTGGTGGTCATCGCGGGCGTGGATACCCCGCTGGGGGACAGCGTGCTGGATGCGAGCGAGACGTTGCAGGTTGGGTTTGTCTACACGGGTGGCGAGGGCGTAACCCTGTCGCCGGTGTTGTTCAACAGGGATGCCTTGATCGTCCCGGCGACGGTAGACGCCGACGAAGACGCGACGTCGGGGGTGCTGGAGTTGACCGGCAGCGGTCTGGTGAACGCGGATGTTGTGCCGGTGGCGCTGAGGATCGAGGTGTTGCCGAACGAGTTTCGCTTGGTGTTCGAGCCGCCGCAGATCGGGATTCTGACCGGCACGGAGGAGACGGTGGTTCTGTCGCTGACCGACGCGTCGCGCCTGCCGGCAGGAGATGAGGTGCTTGTGGGATTGCTTCTGGACGATGCCAGCACGGTGAGCGTGGTGTCGGCCGAGCTGTCGTTCGACGCCTCTGCTACGAGCCATGAGGTTGTGCTGCGCGCTGCTGCGGACACGTCGCCCGGGGCGACGGTTTTGGTCGCCGCGGTGTTGTCATCGCCGACGGCACTTTCGGGCGCGAGGTTTGTGGACGCCGGGTTGCCCGTGAGCATCGTCGGCGAGCGTGAGTTCGAGTGGGTGTTCCGCTCGCCACAGGGTAAGCGGCTGTCTGCCGCGGTGGTGGTTGCCAGTGCTTCGACGCGGGTTGCCGGCGCTTCGTCGCCGCAGGTTGCCGGTGCTTTGACGCGGTTGTTGGTCTCCCTGGAAGGCGTTGCCGGCGAGCGCCTGCTCGGCGACGAGCAGGTCAATGTGTCTGTAAGCGCTGGGGCGCAGTCGGGTCTGGAGATAGAGCCGGATGAGTTCACTTTCCGTGCAGGAGAAACGTCGCTGGAACTGGAACTGGAACTGGCCGCGTTCCTTCCCCTTGCGGTACAGATGGACGATTTGCAGTTGCAGTTGCAGTTGCTAGGGACGGTGCCGGGTACGCTGGAGCGCACGACGATCCCGTCGTCTGCGATGTTGCCGGTGCGGGTGTTGCGCGAGTTTACATTCTCCTTCACCACGCGGGACGGCGCGCCGCTTGAGATCACCACCCCGCCGGACAATGCCGGTCCCAGGGCCACGACGCTGCGGATTCTGGTTGGCGGCTCTCATGCGGTGGTGCTGGTGCTGGACCATCCGGGGTTGCTGGGGGTGGGCGAGACGTTCTTTTTGGATCTTCTGCCGCCGCTGCCCAATGGTCGCGTCAGCAGCGGTCAAACCCCGGAACCGGGGGATGTAATCACCTTTTCGATAGACGCCGAATCGGATGTGAGACCAAGAACGGTGACGCTGGGTCGAGACTTAACTGGCCAGGTGGAGTCGGACGGCGAAGAGGTTTTGCACACGCGGGTAGTTCCAGTCTCCCTGCGGGTGGAGATCGTGCCGCGGCGCTTCCGGCTATCGCTGTCGCCGGCGGGAGTCGTCCAGTTCAGTCGGACGGAGCGCCCGAACGAAGAGATCCCGGATGATACGGGTACGCAGTCGGTGCGCAGCAGCATCACTGTGGAGGACGAAATCACGATCGAATCGCTGACGGTGCGGGTAGAGATCAGTCACTTGGATATCGGAGACCTGCGCGTTTTGCTGGTTTCTCCCGAAGGGGTAGTGGTGGCATTGCATGACCGGATGAGCGGCTCTGCGGAGAATCTCTTCGAGACATACACCTCGCTGGATCATGCAGGTCTGGCTGCTTTGGTAGGGGTGCCCGCGCAGGGCGAGTGGACACTGACGGTAGGTGACTATCTTTCTGGTGTTACCGGCACGCTGGAGGCGTGGAGCCTGGAGATCAACGGATTCGTGCGGGTGCTGGCGGGCGATAGCGTGTCGTTGGTGGCTTCGCTGTTGAGGGTCAAGACGCCGCCGCTCGGGACGCCGCGGCTGTTTGCGGGCGAGACGCTGGAAGTGGTACTGGCGTATGACGATGGCACCGGCGTTGCGCTGTCCGAGCAGACGGTGACGTTCACCGCCGGGCGCACCGCCGTCGACGTGACGCTGGACGCGTCGTTCGACGCGACGCGCGGGACATTGACGGCGGTCGCGGGTGCCATTTCGGTCAACGCCGAGATCGCGCCGGCGGCGCTGAGGATCGAGGTGTTGCCGAACGAGTTTCGCTTGGTGTTCGAGCCGCCGCAGATCGGGATTCTGACCGGCAGGACGGGGACGGTGGTTCTGTCGCTGACCGACGCGTCGCGCCTGCCGGCAGGGGATGAGGTGCTTGTGGGATTGCTTCTGGTCGATGCCAGCACGGTGAGCGTGGTGTCGCCGACCGCGCTGTCGTTCGACGCCTCTGCTACGAGTCATGAGGTTATGCTGCGCGCTGCTGCAGACACATCGCCCGGGGCGACGGTTTTGGTCGCCTCGGTGGAGATGTTTCCCGCGAGTCTGGCGGGCGCGGAGTTTATGGACGCCGAGTTGCCCGTGAGCACCGTTGACGCGCGTGAGTTCGAGTGGGTGTTCCGTTCGCCGCAGGGTGAGCGGCTGTCTACCGCGATGGTGATTGCCAGTGCTTCGACGCGGGTTGACGGCGCTTCGCCGCGGGTTACCGGTGCTTCGGCGCGGGTGTTGGTCTCCCTGGAAGGCGTTGCCGGCGAGAGCCTGCTCGACAACGAGCAGGTCAATGTGTCTGTAAGAGCTGGGGCACAGTTGGGTCTGGAGATAGAGCCGGATGAGTTCACTTTCCGTGCAGGAGAAATGTCGCAGGAACTGGAACTGGAACTGACCGCGTTCCTTCCCCTTGCGGTACAGATGGACGATTTGCAGTTGCAAGGGACGGTGCCGGATACGCTGGAGCGCACGACGATCCCGCCGTCTGCGACGTTGCCGGTGCAGGTGTTGCGCGAGTTTACTTTCTCCTTCGCCACGCCGGGCGGCGCGCCGATTGAGATCATCACCCAGCCGGACAATGCCAGTCGCAGGGCCACGACGGTGCAGATTCTGACTGGCGGCTCTCGTAGGTTGGTGCTGGTGCTGGACAATCCGGAGTTTCTGGGGGTGGACGAGGAGTTCTTTTTGGGTTTTGTGCCGCCGCTGCCCAATGGTCGCGTCAGCGGCGGTAATAACTTGGAACCGGGGGATGTTCTCACCTTGTCCAGGGACGCCGGATCGGATCTGCCGCTAAGAACGGTGACGCTGAACTTAACTGGCCGTGTGGAGTTGGAGTCGGACGGCGAAAAGGTTTTGCACACGCGGGTAGTTCCAGTCTCCCTGCGGGTGGAGATCGTGCCGCGGCGCTTCCGGCTATCGCTGTCGCCGGCGGGGGTCGTCCAGTTCAGTCGGACGGAGCGCCCGAACGAGGCGATCCCGGATAGTGCGGTGTCGGTGCGCAACTTCATCACTGTGGGGGACGAAATCACGATCGAATCGCTGGCGGTGCGGGTAGAGATCCGGCACCCGCGTATCAGAGACCTGCGCGTTTTTCTGATTTCTCCCGAGGAGACGATAGTGGTGTTGCATAACTCTACGGGCGGCCTTGCGGAGAATCTCTTCGAGACATACACCTCGCTGGATCATGCAGGTCTGGCTACTTTGGTAGGGGCGCCCGCGCAGGGCGAGTGGACACTGGCGGTAGGTGACTATGTTCCTGGTGAGACCACCGGCACGCTGGAGGCGTGGAGCCTGGAGATCAACGGATTCGTGCGGGTGCTGGCGGGCGATAGCGTGTCGCTGGTGGCTTCGCTGTCGGCGATCAGGACGCCGCTGCTCGGTGTGCCGGAGTTGTTTGAGGACGAGACGCTGGAAGTGGCGCTGGCGTATGACGGCGGCACCGGCGTTGCGCTGTCCACGCAGAGGGTGACGTTCGACGCGGAGCGCACCGCCGTCGGCGTGACGCTGGACGCGTTGTTCGACGCGACGCGCGGGACATTGACGGCGGTGGTCTCGGGTGCCATTTCGGTCAACGCCGAGATCGCGCCGGCAGCGCTGCCGGTGGAGATCGCACCGCGGCGCTTCCGGCTGTCGCTCTCCGGTCGCGGTCTGTTCAGTCGGACGGTGCGCCCGAACGAGTTGATCCCGGATGGTACGGGTATGCAGTCGGTGCACAGCATCATCACTGTGGAGGACGAAATCACGATCGAATCGCTGACGGTGCAGGTAGAGATCCGGCACCCGTTTATCGGAGACCTGCGCGTTTTGCTGGTCTCTCCCGAGGGGGCGATGGTGGCGTTGCATGACCCTGCGGGCAGCACTGCGGAGAATCTCTTCGAGACATACACCTCGCTGGATCATGCAGGTCTGGCTGCTTTGGTAGGGGCGCCCGCGCAGGGCGAGTGGACACTGACGGTAGGTGACTATGCTGGTGATGATACCGGCACGCTGGAGGCGTGGAGCCTGGAGATCAGCGGATTCACGCCGCTGCTTGCAGGCGAAAGCATCCCGGTCGTCGTCACCTTGTCGGGGGTCGACACGCCGTTCGGTGCGTCGCGCCTGTTTGCGGGTGAGCGCCTGGCGGTCGATTGGACATACACCGATGGCGCCGGCGTGACGCTGTCCCCGGTGGTGTTTGACGTAACGAGTACCACATCCAGCGTCGAGGCCGCCTCAATGCTGACCGCGACGTCGGCTGCGACCGCAGGGGTGCTGGCGGCGATCTTCGATGCGGCCAATCTGGTCAACGCCACAGTTGATCCTCAAGAGATTCCGGTGATTGTCGTGCGCCGGTTCAGGCTGGCGTTCGTCCCTGCGACCACGGCACGGGTGCTGGCTGGCGGCGCGACCGAGGTGGAGGTGGTGCTGGAGAATGCGGGTTTGCTGAGGGAGGGCGAGACGCTACAGGTCACGCTGCGGCCGACGACGGCGACAGTCATTCCGCTTGAACTGGCACTGACATCGACTATGCAGCGCGCGACCTTCACCATCGAAGCGCGCCACGACGCAGATCCGCCGCTGGGGATGGTCGTCGCTACGGGCAAGGTGTTGTTGCTGGCTGACGGCACGGCGGTCGCACACACGAGGGTGGTTTCCACCACCTTGGCGGTAGAGATTGTCCCGCAGGCGTTCACGTTGGCATTCGATGCGTCAACGGTATCGGTGATTGCGGGCGCCACGACGCAGGTGACACTGACGCTGACGGGAGATCGTGCGCTCGCGGCGAGCGACCGGTTCGCGGTGACGTTTTCGTATGCGCCGGATGGCGGCGGTGTGGAGGTTGTGGTGTTGGAGCCGGTGATATTCACCACGGACAGCACCGAGGCCACGGTGACCCTGGAAGCGGCGACGACCGCGACGGATGGCGTGCTGGAGGCATCGGTACTCAATGTGGACGGCGCGGTCGCACAGGCGACACTGGGTGTGGGGATTGTCCCGCGTGCGTTCACGTTGGCGTTTGACCTGGCATCGGTTTCCGTTGTCGCGGGTGCTACGACGCAGGTGACGCTGACGCTGACGGGCGCTACGGAACTCATTGGGGATGATGTGTTCGCGGCGACGTTTTCGTATGCTCCGGATGATCCGGATGGCGGCGGAGTAGAGGTTGTAGCGTTGGAGCCGATGATGTTCACCGCAGTCAGCACCGCAGTTGTGGTGACGCTGGAAGCGGCGACGACCGCGACGGATGGCGAGCTGGAGGCATCGGTGCTCGATGTGGATGGCGCGGCGGTCGCACCGACGACGCTGGGTGTGGAGATTGTCCCGCGTGTGTTCGCGCTGGCGTTTGATTTGGCATCGGTTTCCGTTGTCGCGGGTGCCACGACGCAGGTGACGCTGACGCTGACGGGCGCTACGGAACTCATAGGGGATGAGGTGTTCGCGGCGACGTTTACGTATGCTCCGTCCGACCCGGCCGGCGGCGGCGTGGAGGTTGTAGCGTTGGAGCCGATGATGTTCACCGCAGGCAGCACCGCAGTTGTGGTGACGCTGGAAGCGGCGACGACCGCGACGGATGGCGAGCTGGAGGCATCGGTGCTCGATGTGGATGGCGCGGCGGTCGCACCGACGACGCTGGGTGTGGAGATTGTCCCGCGGGCGTTTGTGCTGGCATTCGATGCGTCAACGGTATCGGTGATTGCAGGCGCCACGACGCAGGTGACGCTGACGCTGACGGGAGATCGTGCGCTCGCGGCGAGCGATCAGTTCGCGGTGACGTTTTCGTATGCGCCGGATGACCCGGATGGCGACGGCGGTGTGGATGTTGTAGCGTTGGAGCCGGTGGCGTTCACCGCGGAGAGCACCGCAGTTGCGGTGACCCTGTCAGCGGCGACGACCGCGACGGGTGGCGTGCTGGAGGCATCGGTGCTCGATGTGGACGGCGCGGCGGTCGCACCGACGACGCTGGGTGTGGAGATTGTCCCGCGGATGTTCACGTTGGCGTTTGACCTGGCATCGGTTTCCGTTGTCGCGGGCGCCACGACGCAGGTGACGCTGACGCTGACGGGAGATCGTGCGCTCGCGGCGAGCGATCGGTTCGCGGTGGAGTTTTCATATGACCCGGATGGCGGCGGCGTGGAGGTTGTGGCGTTGGAGCCGGTGACGTTCACCACGGACAGCACCGAGGCCACGGTGACCCTGTCAGCGGAGACGGATGCAACCGTCGGCGTGCTGGAGGCATCGGTACTCGATGTGGACGGCGCGGGCGCGGCGGTCGCACCGGCGACACTGGGGGTGGGGATTGTCCCGCGTGCGTTCACGCTGGCATTCGATGCGTCAACGGTATCGGTGATTGCAGGCGCCACGACGCAGGTGACGCTGACGCTGACGGGAGATCGTGCGCTCGCGGCGAGCGATCGGTTCGCGGTGGAGTTTTCATATGACCCGGATGGCGGCGGTGTGGAGGTTGTGGCGTTGGAGCCGGTGACGTTCACCACGGACAGCACCGCGGCTACGGTGACCCTGTCAGCGGCGATAACCGCGACGGATGGCGTGCTGGAGGCATCGGTGCCCGAGGTGGACGGCGCGACGGTCGCACCGGCGACACTGGGTGTGGGGATTGTCCCGCGGTTGTTCACGCTGGCATTCGATGCGTCAACGGTATCGGTGATTGCGGGCGCCACGACGCAGGTGACGCTGACGCTGACGGGTGCTACGGAACTCATTGGGGATGAGGTGTTCGCGGTGACGTTTTCGTATGCTCCGTCCGACCCGGCCGGCGGCGTGCAGGTTGTGGCGTTGGAGCCGATGACGTTCACCACGGGCAGCACCGCAGCTGTGGTGACGCTGGAAGCGGCGACGGATGCAACCGCCGGCGTGCTGGAGGCATCGGTACTTGATGTGGACGGCGCGACGGTCGCACCGGCGACACTGGGTGTGGAGATTGTCCCGCGGGCGTTCACGCTGGCATTCGACGCGCCATCGGTATCGATACTGGCTGGCGATACAACGCAGGTGACGCTGAGGCTGACGGGAGATCGTGCGCTCGCGGCGAGCGATCGGTTCGCGGTGACGTTTTCATATGACCCGGATGGCGGCGGCGTGCAGGTTATGGCGTTGGAGCTGGTGACGTTCACCACGGACAGCACCGAGGCCACGGTGACCCTGGAAGCGACGTCAACCGCGACGGGTGGCGTGCTGACGGCATCGGTGTCCGACGCGGAAAGCGCCGCACAGATTCCGAACACGCAGGTGGCTTCACCTTCTCTGCAGGTTATAATAGTCGAGCGTCAATTCGAGTTGAGGCTCGAGTCGGATGGGGTTTCCATCGGCAGGAATGACACGCAGGAGGTACAGTTGTCTCTGGTTGCGATAGACGGTCAATCGAGGTTGCACGAGGGAGAGATGATTGAGGTCTTGCTGACCCGGGATGGCGGCGATCTGGGCGGCGTTGAATTAACCTCGGATAGCCTCCACTTCACCTCGGTGCTGCAAAGCGTGACCCTGACGATCACTACCATAGAGGCCGCCGGCAATGTAGCGACCTGGACCATACAGGCAGCCCCTCCACCTCCAGCGAACGCCAGGATCTCCGGGACGGAGTTTTCCGCAACCCTGAGGTCTGCGGTCAGAGTACGTGTACGAGTATTCCTCGAAGGCCCGTTGCAATGATGTCTGTATCGCATTTTCTGCAGTGGTGGTATCCCTGCAAGGGAGAGGGTGTGCTTTAGGGAGAGGGTGTGCTTTGATGTGTTTTTGCCAGGTCTTGATTTGGCCTGCGCGGTGGATGATGAGCCGGTGTATCCAGCAGTGGCTGGTGCTATTCAGGCTGGGCGTTGAGGAGCTAGAAAGCATGCGGACAGGACAGACGGATTTCCAGTTGGCGGGCGCAGGTGGCACTGTTCGTCGGGTTCGAGGTCGGCGTGTTATTGCGGGAAGAAGGCCGGGTGCGGTTGTTTCAGGCTTGATGATGCTCGTTGCGCTGACGTTGTTTCCCGGTGAGGGGCGAGCGCAGGTCGAGATGTTGCCGAACGAGTTTCGGCTGGTGTTCGAGCCGCTGCAGGTCGAGATTCTGACCGGCACGACGGAGACGGTGGTTCTGTCGCTGACCAACGCGTCGCGGGTGCCGGCAGGGGATGAGGTGCTTGTGGGATTGTCTCTGGACGATGCCAGCACGGTGAGTGTGGTGTCGCCGACCGAGCTGTCGTTCGACGCCTCTGCTACGAGCCATGAGGTTGTGCTGCACGTTGCCGCAGACACGTCGCCCGGGGCGACGGTTTTGGTCGCCTCGGTGGAGACATCTCCCGCGAGTCTGGCGGGCGCGGAGTTTGTGGACGCCGAGTTGCCAGTAGGTATCATTGACGCGCGCGAGCACTCGCGACGCTTCCAGTTGTCGCTGGTGCCGGCGGGCGGGCAGTTCATTCAGACGGCGCGCCCGAATGGGGCGATTCCAGATAATTCGAGTACGCAGTCGGTGCACAGCATCATCACCGTGGCCGAAGACATCAAGATTCGATCGCTATCAGTGCGGGTAGAGATCCGGCATCAGGGTGTCAGGGGATTGCGTGTTCTGCTGGTTTCCCCCGAGGGGGTGGAGGTGGCACTACATGACAGGACAGGCGGCACTGCGGATAATATCTTCGAGACATACACCTCGGTGGATCATGCAGGCCTGGATGCTTTGGGCGGGGCACCCGCGCAGGGCGAGTGGGTGTTGACGGTAGGTGATTATGAGCCTACGGGTACCGGCACGCTGGAGGCGTGGAGCCTGGAGATCAACGGATCCGCGCGGGTGCTCGCGGGCGGCCGCGCGTCGCTGGTGGTTTCGCTGACGGCGGTCGAGACGCCGCTCGGATCGCCGCGGTTGCTTGTGCACGAAACGCTAACGGTGGCGCTGACGTACGACGGCGACAACGTCAGGTTCTCTCCGCCGACACTGATGTTTGGCGCATCCAGCACCATTGCCGCCGTCACGCTGAAGGCGGCGTTTAACGCGAGGCAAGGGTCACTGACGGCGGAGGTCGTGGGTGCCGTTCCGGTGAACGTCGAAGTCGAGCCGGCGGCGTTGACGCTGCCGGTCGAGATCGCGCCGCGGCGCTTCCGCCTCCAGCAACTCCGGATTGTCCAGCGCCACCACCACCTCTTGGTGGTGGAGAAGGGTGGCGCGAGGATCAAACTCGAGCATGTGGTCGCCAGCGGCAGCACCGAAGTCGTGGTGGGCATCGAAGATGCGGGTTCTCCGCTGGGGGTCAGCGTGCTGAATGTGATGAGAGAGACGTTGCAGGTTGGGTTTGTCTACATGGGCGGGGAGGGCGTAACCCTGTCGCCGCTGTCGCTCGGCGTGGGCAACACGTCCAAGGTTGGGAATGACGCCTTGCTCGCCTTGGCGACGGTAGACGCCGACGAGGGCGCGACGTCGGGGGTGCTGCAGTTGACCGGCAGCGGTCTGGTGAACGCGAATGTTGCGCCGGTGGCGCTGAGGATCGAGGTGTTGCCGAACGAGTTTCGCTTGGTGTTCGAGCCGCTGCAGATCGGGATTCTGACCGGCACGGAGGAGACGGTGGTTCTGTCGCTGACCGACGCGTCGCGCCTGCCGGCAGGGGATGAGGTGCTTGTGGGATTGCTTCTGGACGATGCCAGCACGGTGAGCGTGGTGTCGCTGACCGAGCTGTCGTTCAACGCCTCTGCTACGAGTCATGTGGTTGTGCTGCGCGCTGCTGCGAACACGTCGCCCGGGGCGACGGTTTTGGTCGCCTCGGTAGAGACGTCTCCCGCGAGTCTGGCGGGCGCGAGGTTTGTGTCCGCCGGGTTGCCCGTGAGCATCCTCGGCGCGCATGAGCGTGAGTTCGAGTGGGTGTTCCGTTCGCCGCAGGGTGAGCGGCTGTCTGCCGCGGTGGTGGTTGCAGGTGCATCGACGCAGTTGCTGGTCTCCCTGGAAGGCGTTGCCGGAGAGCGGCTGTTCGAAGGCGAGCAGGTGCTCGTAGCGCTGGATCTTGTGAAGCGCGGGGCATCAATCCTGACCCCGGCTGCTGTTGTGTCTCTTTTGTTGCCGGAGCAGGTATTGATTTACCGAGGCGTGCCGCAAGAGATGATTTTTTTGGCCGCGCTCCCTGGCGCGGCTCGGGGCGTCACCGACGAGTTGCAGGTGTTGCTCACAATTGTCCTCCTGAGACAGCTGACGCTGACGCAGACGGCGGCGCCGGAATTGGCGGACAGCGTGACGATCTCTCTGTGGGCGGCACTGCCGCTGCGGGTAGTGCACGAGTTGGTGTTGTCCTTTACTGCATCGGGAGACACGGCGCTGGTGCTGGCAGGCGGCACGACCGCAGTGGAGGTGTCGCTTGTGAATCCACAGTTGCTGATGGGCGAAGACGAAGCGGTGGAAGTTTCGTTCACGACAGAGGTAGTGACGATCGTCGGCGAGGGTGATCCCGGGTTGAGGTTGACGCGGGCCATGCCAGGTATGAGCGTGATCATCGGAGCGGCGTACGACGTTCCGTTGACGCTGGGGAAGGTGATTGCGTCGGGCAGGGTGCTGTCGGGCGATGTCCTGGCTGCGGACACGCGGGTAGTTTCGACCGCTCTTGCGGTGGAGATCATCCCGCGGCCGTACAGGCTGGCGTTTGATGTAGCGACAGTATCGGTGGTCGCAGGCGGTGCGGCGCAGGTAGGTCTGACGCTGACGGGAGATACGGAACTCATAGGGGAGAATGAGACGTTTGCGGTGGAGTTTTCATATGACCTGGATGGCGGTGTGGAGGTTGTGGCGTTGGAGCCGATGGAGTTCTCTGCGGGCACGACCACGGCTACGGTGACGCTGGAAGCGGCGACGACCGCGACGAGAGGCACGCTGACGGCATCGGTGGTCGGTGCAGAAGGCGCGACGGTCGCACCGGCGACGCTGCCGGTGGAGATCGTCCCGCGGCAATTCAGGTTGTCGCTGTCGCCGGGCGATCCCGATCCGCCAGGGCAGTTCAGCATGACGAGGCGCCTGGGTGGTGGAGGTGGAACTTCCGATATACACGATACGATCAATGTGGGCGAGGATATCGAGGTCTGGTCGTTGGCGGTGCGGTTCAGGATCAGCGGCGATCTGTCGCCCCGGCTCCGGTCGGTTACGTTGACGTTGCGTCCTCCCGAGGGAGAGGCGGTGTTGCTGTACGGGGAGACGCGCAGCTTTGCTGACGTTATCGCCGATCCAACGAGGCCTATCGACCTGGCGTATACCTCGGCGGACCATACGGGTCTGGCCGCGTTGACCGGCGAGAGTGCGCAGGGCAGTTGGGTGCTGATCGTTACACATGCGGCGGAGCTCCCGCTACCCATCACGCTGGAGGTGTGGAGTCTGGAGATCAATCCCGTCGCGACGGTGCTGGCGGGCGGTAGCGCGGCGGTGAGGGTTTCGCTGGCGGCGGTCGAGACCCCGCTCGGCGTGCCGCGGCTGGTTATGGGCGAGACGCTGGCGGTGGAACTGGCGTATAGCGGCACCGACGCCGCCGGCGTTTCGCTGTCTGCTGGGTCGATGGTGATGTTCGACGCGGAGAGCACCGCCGCCGACGTGACGCTGACGGCGGCGTTCAACGCGACACCGGGGACACTGACGGCGGTGTTCGCCGGCGCCGTTCCGGTCAACGCCGATGTTGAGCCGGCGTCGCTTCCGGTCGAGATCGCGCCGCGGCGCTTCCGGCTGTCGCTGTCGGGCGCACAGGCGGACCTCGCGCGGCGCATCACAAGGGAGGTGCGACCCCATGCGTTGATTCCGCAGCTACCGGATCCCGGGCCGTTGGTCAGTACCATCACCGTGGTGGAGGACATCGCAGTCGAATCGTTGGTGGTCGGGGTCGAGATTCGCCACCCGGGCAGGGGCGAGCTGGGGGTTGTGCTGACACCGCCCGGGGGAACGGCGGTGACACTGCACATGAATGATGATGCAGACTTGGAGCCCGATCTCGTCCGGGCGTATACCTCGGTGGGCGAGGCGGGTCTGGCGGGCTTGGTCGGGAGCAGCACGCAGGGCGACTGGACGTTGGAGGTGAGCGATTTTATGTTCGGCGAGAACACCGGTACGCTGGAGTCGTGGTATCTGGAGATCAACACTGGCGTACAGGTGATCGCGGGGGGGAACGTACCGGTTGTCGTCACCTTGTCGGGGCTCGACACGCCGTTCGGGGTGTCGCGGCTGTTTGCGGACGAGACGCTGGTGGTGGAGCGGGAGGATGATCCTGGCGTGAGCGGCGTGACTCTGTCTCCGGTGATGTTCCAGACAGCGGATAGCACGTCCGTCGTCGAGGTCGCCTTGATGCTGACCGCGGCGCCGGGCGCGACGTCGGGGGCGGTGGCGTTGAGCGGCAGTGGCCTGGAGAACGCGGTGGTGGCGCCGGCGGTGCTGCCGGTGGAGATCGTCCCGCGGGCGTTCACGTTGGCGTTTGACGCAACGACGGTGTCGGTTGTCGCGGGCGCCACGACGCAGGTGATGCTGACGCTGACAGGCGATACGGAGCTTATTGGGGAGGATGAGGCGTTCGGGGTGACGTTTTCGTATGCGCCGGATGATCCGGATGGCGGCGATGTGCGGTTTGTGGGGTTGGAGTCGGCGATGTTCATCCGAGGCAACACCGAGGCTGTGGTGACGCTGGAAGCGGCGACGACCGCGACGAGAGGCACGCTGACGGCATCGGTGGTCGGTGCGGAAGGCGCGACGGTCGCACCGGCGGTGCTGCCGGTCGAGATCGCACTGCGGCGCTTCCGCTTGGTGGTGGAGAAGGGTGGCGCGAGGATCGATTTCGAGCACGTGGTCGCCAGCGGCAGCACCGAAGTCGTGGTGGGCATCGAAGATGCGGGTTCTCCGCTGGGGGTCAGCGTGCTGGATGCGAGCGAGACGTTGCAGGTTGATTTTGTCTACACGGGTGGCGAGGGCGTAACCCTGTCGCCGCTGTCGCTCGGCGTGGGCAACACGTCCATGGTTGGGAATGACGCCTTGCTCGCCTTGGCGACGGTAGACGCCGGCGAGGGCGCGACATCGGGGGTGCTGCAGTTGACCGGCAGCGATCTGGTGAACGCGGATGTTGCGCCGGTGGCGTTGAGGATTGAGGTGTTGCCGAATGAGTTTCGGCTGGTGTTCGAGCCGCTGCAGATCGGGATTCTGACCGGCACGGCGGAGACGGTGGTTCTGTCGCTGACCAACGCGTCGCACCTGCCGACAGGGGATGAGGTGCTTGTGGGATTATCTCTGGATGATGCCAGCACGGTGAGCGTGGTGCCGCCGACCGCGCTGTCGTTCAACGCCTCTGCTACGAGTCATGAGGTTGTGCTGCGCGCTGCTGCGAACATGTCGCCCGGGGCGACGGTTTTGGTCGCCTCGGTGGAGATGTCTCCCGCGAGTCTGGCGGGCGCGAGGTTTGTGTCCGCCGGGTTGCCCGTGAGCATCGTCGGCGCGCGTGAGTTCGAGTGGGTGTTCCGTTCGCCGCAGGGTGAGCGGCTGTCTGCCGCGGTGGTGGTTGCAGGTGCATCGACGCAGTTGCTGGTCTCCCTGGAAGGCGTTGCCGGAGAGCGGCTGTTCGACGGCGAGCAGGTGTTCGTAGCGCTGACTCTTGTCCCGGGTGCTGTTATGTCTCTTTTTTCGCCGGGGGATGTATTTATCTCCCGCGGCATGCCGAGGGAGATTTTTTTGGCCGCGCTCCCTGGCGCGGCTCGGGGCGTCACCGACGAGTTGCAGGTACAGCTGACGCATACGGTGCCGCTGGTGCTGGCATTGGTGGACAGCGTGACGATCCCTCTGTCGGCGGCACTGCCGCTGCGGGTAGTGCACGAGTTGGTGTTGTCCTTTACTGCATCGGGAGACACGGTGCTGGTGCTGGCGGGCGGCACGACCGCAGTGGATGTGTCGCTTGTGAATCCACAGTTGCTGATGGGCGAGGACGAAGCGGTGGAAGTTTCGTTCACGACAGAGGTAGTGACGATCGTCGGCGGGGGTGATCCCAGGTTGAGGTTGACGCGGGCCATGCCAGGTATGAGCGTGATCATCGGAGCGGCGTACGACGTTCCGTTGACGCTGGGGAAGGTGATTGCGTCGGGCAGGGTGCTGTCGGGCGATGTCCTGGCTGCGGACACGCGGGTAGTTTCGACCGCTCCTCTTGCGGTGGAGATCGTCCCGCGGCAATTCAGGCTGTCGCTGTCGCCGGGCGATCCCGATCCGCCAGGGCAGTTCAGCATGACGAGGCGCCTGGGTGGTGGAGGTGGAACTTCCGATATACACGATACGATCAATGTGGGCGAGGATATCGAGGTCTGGTCGTTGGCGGTGCGGTTCAGGATCAGCGGCGATCTGTCGCCCCGGCTCCGGTCGGTTACGTTGACGTTGCGTCCTCCCGAGGGAGAGGCGGTGTTGCTGTACGGGGAGACGCGCAGCTTTGCTGACGTTATCGCCGATCCAACGAGGCCTATCGACCTGGCGTATACCTCGGCGGACCATCCGGGTCTGGCCGCGTTGACCGGCGAGAGTGCGCAGGGCAGTTGGGTGCTGATCGTTACACATGCGGAGCTCCCGCTACCCATCACGCTGGAGGTGTGGAGTCTGGAGATCAATTCCGTCGCGACGGTGCTGGCGGGCGGTAGCGCGGCGGTGAGGGTTTCGCTGGCGGCGGTCGAGACCCCGCTCGGCGTGCCGCGGCTGGTTATGGGCGAGACGCTGGCGGTGGAACTGGCGTATAGCGGCACCGACGCCGCCGGCGTTTCGCTGTCTGCTGGGTCGATGGTGATGTTCGACGCGGAGAGCACCGCCGCCGACGTGACGCTGACGGCGGCGTTCAGCGCGACACCGGGGACACTGACGGCGGTGTTCGCCGGCGCCGTTCCGGTCAACGCCGATGTTGAGCCGGCGTCGTTTCCGGTCGAGATCGCGCCGCGGCGCTTCCGGCTGTCGCTGTCGGGCGCACAGGCGGACCTCGCGCGGCGCATCACAAAGGAGGTGCGACCGCATGCGTTGATTCCGCAGCTACCGGATCCAGGGCCGTTGGTCAGCACCATCACCGTGGTGGTGGAGGACATCGCAGTCGAATCGTTGGTGGTCGGGGTCGAGATTCGCCACCCGGGCAGGGGCGAGCTGGGGGTTGTGCTGACACCGCCCGGGGGAACGGCGGTGACACTGCACATGAATGATGATGCAGACTTGGAGCCCGATCTCGTCCGGGCGTATACCTCGGTGGGCGAGGCGGGTCTGGCGGGCTTGGTCGGGAGCAGCACGCAGGGCGACTGGACGTTGGAGGTGAGCGATTTTATGTTCGGCGAGAACACCGGTACGCTGGAGTCGTGGTATCTGGAGATCAACACTGGCGTACAGGTGATCGCGGGGGGGAACGTACCGGTTGTCGTCACCTTGTCGGGGCTCGACACGCCGTTCGGGGTGTCGCGGCTGTTTGCGGACGAGACGCTGGTGGTGGAGCGGGAGGATGATCCCGGCGTGAGCGGCGTGACTCTGTCTCCGGTGATGTTCCAGACAGCGGATAGCACATCCGTCGTCGAGGTCGCCTCGACGCTGACCGCGGCGCCGGGCGCGACGTCGGGGGTGGTGACGTTGAGCGGCAGTGGCCTGGAGAACGCGGTGGTGGCGCCGGCGGTGCTGCCGGTGGAGATCGTCCCGCGGGCGTTCACGTTGGCGTTTGACGCAACGACGGTGTCGGTTGTCGCGGGCGCCACGACGCAGGTGATGCTGACGCTGACAGGCGATACGGAGCTTATTGGGGAGGATGAGGCGTTCGGGGTGACGTTTTCGTATGCGCCGGATGATCCGGATGGCGGCGATGTGCGGTTTGTGGGGTTGGAGTCGGCGATGTTCACCCGAGGCAACACCGAGGCTGTGGTGACGCTGGAAGCGGCGACGACCGCGACGAGAGGCACGCTGACGGCATCGGTGGTCGGTGCGGAAGGCGCGACGGTCGCACCGGCGGTGCTGCCGGTCGAGATCGCACTGCGGCGCTTCCGCTTAGTGGTGGAGAAGGGTGGCGCGAGGATCGATTTCGAGCACGTGGTCGCCAGCGGCAGCACCGAAGTCGTGGTGGGCATCGAAGATGCGGGTTCTCCGCTGGGGGTCAGCGTGCTGGATGCGAGCGAGACGTTGCAGGTTGATTTTGTCTACACGGGTGGCGAGGGCGTAACCCTGTCGCCGCTGTCGCTCGGCGTGGGCAACACGTCCATGGTTGGGAATGACGCCTTGCTCGCCTTGGCGACGGTAGACGCCGGCGAGGGCGCGACATCGGGGGTGCTGCAGTTGACCGGCAGCGATCTGGTGAACGCGGATGTTGCGCCGGTGGCGTTGAGGATCGAGGTGTTGCCGAATGAGTTTCGGCTGGTGTTCGAGCCGCTGCAGATCGGGATTCTGACCGGCACGGCGGAGACGGTGGTTCTGTCGCTGACCAACGCGTCGCACCTGCCGACAGGGGATGAGGTGCTTGTGGGATTATCTCTGGATGATGCCAGCACGGTGAGCGTGGTGCCGCCGACCGCGCTGTCGTTCAACGCCTCTGCTACGAGTCATGAGGTTGTGCTGCGCGCTGCTGCGAACATGTCGCCCGGGGCGACGGTTTTGGTCGCCTCGGTGGAGATGTCTCCCGCGAGTCTGGCGGGCGCGAGGTTTGTGTCCGCCGGGTTGCCCGTGAGCATCGTCGGCGCGCGTGAGTTCGAGTGGGTGTTCCGTTCGCCGCAGGGTGAGCGGCTGTCTGCCGCGGTGGTGGTTGCAGGTGCATCGACGCAGTTGCTGGTCTCCCTGGAAGGCGTTGCCGGAGAGCGGCTGTTCGACGGCGAGCAGGTGTTCGTAGTGCTGACTCTTGTCCCGGGTGCTGTTATGTCTCTTTTTTCGCCGGGGGATGTATTTATCTCCCGCGGCATGCCGAGGGAGATTTTTTTGGCCGCGCTCCCTGGCGCGGCTCGGGGCGTCACCGACGAGTTGCAGGTACAGCTGACGCATACGGTGCCGCTGGTGCTGGCATTGGTGGACAGCGTGACGATCCCTCTGTCGGCGGCACTGCCGCTGCGGGTAGTGCACGAGTTGGTGTTGTCCTTTACTGCATCGGGAGACACGGTGCTGGTGCTGGCGGGCGGCACGACCGCAGTGGATGTGTCGCTTGTGAATCCACAGTTGCTGATGGGCGAGGACGAAGCGGTGGAAGTTTCGTTCACGACAGAGGTAGTGACGATCGTCGGCGGGGGTGATCCCAGGTTGAGGTTGACGCGGGCCATGCCAGGTATGAGCGTGATCATCGGAGCGGCGTACGACGTTCCGTTGACGCTGGGGAAGGTGATTGCGTCGGGCAGGGTGCTGTCGGGCGATGTCCTGGCTGCGGACACGCGGGTAGTTTCGACCGCTCCTCTTGCGGTGGAGATCGTCCCGCGGCAATTCAGGCTGTCGCTGTCGGGCGCACAGGCGGACCTCGCGCGGCGCATCACAAAGGAGGTGCGACCGCATGCGTTGATTCCGCAGCTACCGGATCCAGGGCCGTTGGTCAGCACCATCACCGTGGTGGTGGAGGACATCGCAGTCGAATCGCTGGTGGTCGGGGTTGAGATTCGCCACCCGGACCCGGGCGAGCTGGAGGTTGTGCTGACACCGCCCGGGGGAACGGCGGTGACACTGCACATGAATGATAATGCAGACTTGGAGCCCGATCTCGTCCGGGCGTATACCTCGGTGGGCGAGGCGGGTCTGGCGGGCTTGGTCGGGAGCAGCACGCGGGGCGACTGGACGTTGGAGGTGAGCGATTTTATGTTCGACGAGAACACCGGCACGCTGGAGTCGTGGTATCTGGAGATCAACACTGGCGCGCAGGTGATCGCGGGGGGGAACGTACCGGTTGTCGTCACCTTGTCGGGGCTCGACACGCCGTTCGGGGTGTCGCGGCTGTTTGCGGACGAGACGCTGGTGATGGAGCGGGAGGATGATCCCGGCGTGAGCGGCGTGACTCTGTCTCCGGTGATGTTCCAGACAGCGGATAGCACGTCCGTCGTCGAGGTCGCCTCGACGCTGACCGCGGCGCCGGGCGCGACATCGGGGGTGGTGACGTTGAGCGGCAGTGGCCTGGAGAACGCGGTGGTGGCGCCGGCGGTGCTGCCGGTGGAGATCGCACCGCGGCGCTTCCGCTTGGTGGTGGAGAAGGGTGGCGCGAGGATCGATTTCGAGCACATGGTCGCCAGCGGCAGCACCGAAGTCGTGGTGGGCATCGAAGATGCGGGTTCTCCGCTGGGGGTCAGCGCGCTGGATGCGAGCGAGACGTTGCAGGTTGATTTTGTCTACACGGGTGGCGAGGGCGTAACCCTGTCACCGGTGTCGCTCGGCGTGGGCAACACGTCCATGGTTGGGAATGACGCCTTGCTCGCCTTGGCGACGGTAGACGCCGACGAGGGCGCGACGTCGGGGGTGCTGCAGTTGACCGGCAGCGGTCTGGTGAACGCGGATGTTGCGCCGGTGGCGTTGAGGATCGAGATGTTGCCGAACGAGTTTCGGCTGGTGTTCGAGCCGCCGCAGGTCGAGATTCTGACCGGCACGACGGAGACGGTGGTTCTTCTGTCGCTGACCAACGCGTCGCGGGTGCCGGCAGGGGATGAGGTGCTTGTGGGATTGTCTCTGGACGATGCCAGCACGGTGAGTGTGGTGTCGCCGACCGAGCTGTCGTTCGACGCCTCTGCTACGAGCCATGAGGTTGTGCTGCATGTTGCCGCGGACACGTCGCCCGGGGCGACGGTTTTGGTCGCTTCGGTGGAGACGTCTCCCGCGAGTCTGGCGGGCGCGGAGTTTGTGGACGCCGAGTTGCCAGTAGGTATCATTGACGCGCGCGAGCACTCGGACGCGCGCGAGCACTCGCGACGCTTCCAGCTGTCGCTGGCGTCGGCGGGCGGGCAGTTCATTCAGACGGCGCGCCCGAATGAGGCGATTCCGGATAATTCGGGTATGCAGTCGGTGCACAGCATCATCACCGTGGCCGAAGACATCGAGATTCGATCGCTATCAGTGCGGGTAGAGATCCGGCATCAGGGTGTCAGGGGATTGCGCGTTCGGCTGGTTTCTCCTCAGGAGGTGGAGGTGCCGCTACATGACAGGACAGGCGGCACTGCGGATGGTCTCTTCAGGACATACACCTCGGTGGATCATGCAGGTCTGGCTGCTTTGGTCGGAGCGCGCGCGGATGGCCCATGGACACTGACGGTGGGTGATTACATTCGCTTAAACGACGGCATACTGGAGGCGTGGAGCCTGGAGATCAACACATTCGTGTCGGTGCTCGCGGGCGGCAACGCATCGCTGGTGGCTTCGCTGGCGGCGGTCGAGATGTCGCGGTTGTTTGCGCACGAAACGCTGACATTGGCGCTGGTTTACGACGGCGCCAACGTCGGGTTCTCTCCGGCGACGCTGGTGTTTAGTGCATCCACTACGACCGCCGCCTTCACACTGAATGCGGCGTTTGACGCGAGGCAAGGGTCACTGACGGCAGCGGTCGCGGACGCTCCGGAGAACGTCGAGGTCGTGTCGGCGGCGCTGCCGGTGAGGATCGTGCCGCGACTCTTCCGGTTGTCGTTGTCGCCGCCGGGCGGGCAGTTCAGCCAGACGAAGCGCCCGAACGTGCTCATTGCAGATCAGATAAGGATGCAGTCGGCGCGCAGCACCATCAACGTGACCGAAGACATTGAGATTCGATCGCTGTCTGTGCGGGTAGAGATCCGGCACCAGGCCAGGGGAGACCTGCGTGTTCTGCTGGTTTCCCCCGAGGGGGTGGAGGTGGCGCTACATGACAGGACAGACGGCACTGCGGATAATATCTTCGAGACATACACCTCGGTGGATCATGCAGGCTTGGCTGCTTTGGTCGGAGAGCGCGCGATGGGGGTGTGGGAGCTGACAGCGGGTGATTACGTTCCCTCAACCGACGGCATGCTGGAGGGGTGGAGCCTGGAGATCAACACATTCGCGTCGGTGTTCGCGGGCGGCAGCGCATCGCTGGTGGCTTCGCTGGCGGCGGTCGAGACGTCGCTCGGATCGCCGCAGTTGTCTGCACACGAAACGCTGACATTGGCGCTGGTTTACGACGGCACCAACGTCGGGTTCTCTCCGGCGGCGACGCTGGTGTTTAGTGCATCCACTACGACCGCCGCCTTCACACTGGATGCGGCGTTTGACGCGAGGCCAGGGTCACTGACGGCGGGGGTCGTGGGTGCTTCAAGCAACGTCGAGGTCGTGTCTGCGGTGCTGCCGGTGGAGATCGTGCCGCGTGCGTTCACGCTCGCGTTTGACGCAACGACGGTGTCGGTTGTCGCGGGCGCCACGACGCAGGTGACGCTGACGCTGACGGGCGATACGGAACTCATAGGGGAGGATGAGGCGTTTGCGGTGATGTTTTCATACGATCCGCAAGACGGCGGCGTTTCTGTCGAGCCGGTGATGTTGGACGCGCAGGTCACGAGCGCGACCGTGAGCTTGATGGCGACGGCGATCGCGCAGGATGGGACGCTGACGGTAGCGGTGCTCGATGTGGTCGGCGCGACGATCAAGCCGGCGGTGCTGCCGGTGCGGGTGTTGCATGAGCTGGTGCTGTCCTTTACTGCACCGGGAGGCGCGTCGCTGGAGACGGCACGGGTGTTGGCGGGCGGCACGACCAAGGTCGCGGTGAGGCTGGCGAATCCGGGGTCGCTGGGTGAGGGCGAGAAAGTGCAGGTTTCGTTCGCGACCGCGACAACGAAGGTGTCGGTGATCCCGCCCGAGTGGACACTGACCGAGGAACGGCCGAGCACGATCTTCACGATCGAAGCGCGCCATGACGTGGATCCGTCGAAAGGGACGGTGGTCGCCTCGGGCGAGGTGATGCTGAATGGCGCCCGGGTTTTAGATACGCGGGTAGTTTCGACCGCTCTTGCGGTGGAGATTGTCGAGCGTCGCTTTCGGCTGTCGATTCTGGATGAGGCGGGGATCAGTTCTTCACCGTTGCGCGTGCTGGAGGGGGCTGAGATGCAATTGCGTCTGCGTCTGCTGAGTGTGAGTTCTTCTCTGGGGACTCCGTCGCTGGGTGAGGGCGAGATGCTGACAGTGTTGTTAGCTTTCATTGACCCGACCGGGACCGGGAGCGGGATCCTCCTGGTTCCGAATGAGGTGACGTTTTTCAGAGGCAGCACCGAGACTGAGGTGGTTCTGCTGCTGAGGGGGCGCTCAAATGATGCCACGTTGACGGCAAAGGCCGTGGAGTTCGGTCTGAGGAACATGTCGGTCGAGTCGACGGCAGTGGCGGTGGATGTCATCTCGCGGCACTTCCAGCTATCGCTGTCGCCGGTGGGAGCCCGGTTCAGTCGGACGGTGCGCCCGAACGAGGTGATTCCGGATTTCACGGCTACGCAGTCGGTGCGCAGCACCATCACCATGGCCGAGGCCACCACGATCAGATCGCTGTCGGTGCGGGTAGAGATCCGGCACCCGCGTATCGAAGACCTGAGCGTTTTGCTGATTTCTCCCGAGGGGACGACAGTGGTGTTGCATCACTTTACGGGCGGCCTTGCGGAGAATCTCTTCGAGACATACACCTCGCTGGATCATACAGATCTGGCTGCTTTGGTAGGGGTGCCCGCGCAGGGCGAGTGGATACTGACGGTAGGTGACTATCTTTCTGGTGACACCGGCACGCTGGAGGCGTGGAGCCTGGAGACCAACACCGGCGCGCAGGTGACCGCTGGTGGAAGCGTGCCGGTCGTCGCCACCCTGTCGGGGCTCGACACGCCGTTTGGTGCATCGCGTCTGTTTGCGGACGAGCGCCTGGCGGTCAATTGGACATACCCCGATGGCGCTGGCGTGACGCTGTCCCCAGTCGTGTTTGACGTAGCGAGTCCCGCATCCAGCGTCGAGGTCGCCGCGACGCTGACCGCGACGCTGGACGCGACCGCAGGGGTAGGGATGCTGGAGTCGAACGGCAATGGCTTGAAGAACGCGGAGGTGGAGTCGGCGACACTGTCGGTGGAGATCGTGCCGCGTGCGTTCACGCTCGCGTTTGACGCAACGACGGTGTCGGTTGTCGCGGGCGCCACGGCGCAGGTGACGCTGACGCTGACGGGCGATACGGAACTCATAGGGCCGGATGAGTTCACGGTGATGTTTTCATACGAACCGCAAGACGGCGGCGTTTCTGTCGAGGAGCCGGTGACATTTAAGGCGGGGGAAACGAGCGAGATCGTGAGCTTGATAGCGACGGCGATCGCGCAGGATGGGACGATGACGGCATCGGTGGACGATAGGGCCGACGCGACGTTTGCACCGGCGACATTGCGGGTTGTGGTTCGTGAAGCACCACCGGCGTTTCAATTGTACCTGCGGGTACTGCTCGAAGGGCCGCTGAAGGAGTAGAGCCAAGAGATGAACGCCAGGTCGTTACCTTGAGCGCCATGGCGGTCAGGCCACACCGGAAATTCGGTAACTGCACACCCTGCAAAATACTTGCTCAACGCTGGCTTCCACACAACTGTTTCACCTATAGGCTTGTTACCCCTTATCATGAGTGGCGGCGCATGTCGGGCGGAGTGCCAAGGGCGGCTGTGGGCGTAGCATGAAACCCGGCAAGGCTGTAGCGGCCGGATGCATTTTCATCCCGAGCCAAAGTGGCTTTCAAACTGCGCGTATGCGGTTGGGAAGCCTTTACGGAAGGAAAGGCTTGATATGCTTTCATCCTGACTTCGACGGTTGGGGGACCTGTAGATTTCAAGAAGTTTGATAAATAAGGGTTTTTGGGGTGCATTTCGAGGGTTGGCGGATGTAGTGCCTTGCTGGAAATCAAACTCCAATGAAATCAATCACTTGACTCATTCAACCGTCGAAGTCAGGAGCAACTTGTAATCGTTGCGCTTCTCCTTCGAATGACCCCGCCACGCACACCAAAAATCAATAGGTTACAACCACAAAAACCGCCGATCACTGCAAAATCCAGCCACAATCTCAGGGAAATTGGTTAAAGATGGGCTAACACCGGGCAAGATGCGTCTTGTGCCGACGCGCTTGACGCCGAAAGGCAAGGCCAAACCGTTGCACCGCCAGCGTTTCAACCGCACTGTGCAGGAAGACCTTCTGGCCGAGGATCTACGGGCGTTCAACCAGTATCTGCTGGACCACCTCGACCGCTATAATGGCCAACGCCCCCACCGAGGAATCGACAACCGCATACTCTGTCAAATGCTTGCTCAATAGCTGCCTGATCTGTCCCATATGTGGTGGCGCAGTACATGTGGTTGACTTTTTTCAGGGCGATGATAGAGTCCCTTGAGCTGTTCCCGTTATATCGGCTGTAGCGGATTCTTAAGTCAATATAGTAAGTAAAGGGAGGTTGAAAGGTAAGGTATATGAAGCACAATTTCCGTTATGTTTTCGGCCTCATTGCAGCCACTTGGTGGTACCGGCCAATGGCGGGCTGTTTTCTGACGCTGGTGATGGTGACAATGGTTTGCTCTCCGGTTGCAGGACAAGAGTTGATGAACAGTGACCTCTCCATGAGGGAAGTAATACCCGCCAACTCTGCGATGGCTTATCCCGGGCCGCTTTCCGGTTTCTCTGATGAGCCTATTGCTGAGGATATCTTGGTGTCGGCGGTGTCGGCGTTTGATAAGGATAACAATGGCAAGATAGACTCTTCGCTTGAGTCCATATCCAAAGGCGGGGGCACTGTCGGAGTTGTCGATTGGGTTTTGGTTCAATTACGCTTGGTGCCTCAGGGCACCCCGGTGCCGGACGATTTATGTCTTAACGATAGCAGCTGCAAGGCTAACGTTAGAATAGTGACAAAAGTTGCCTTGCTACTGACCGACGGCACTGTTTCGTTCGCAGACGCGGACGCAGACGCGGACGGGGATGTAGATGCGGACGATCTGGCAATAGGTGTTCTGGTTTTTGACAGAGACGAGGTCAATTTTGACCCGGTTACACACGACATGTATGTCGCCATCAACCATCGCAACCATTTATCGGTCTTGTCCGGGAAAGTGGATAAGGACGCAAATGATGACGAGGAGGATGAACCTCTAGCCAAGGGCGAGTATAGGT
Source organism: Candidatus Oxydemutatoraceae bacterium (assembly GCA_965226235.1). Lineage (GTDB taxonomy): Bacteria > Pseudomonadota > Gammaproteobacteria > Poriferisulfidales > Oxydemutatoraceae > CAYFZO01. Next base: position 1,790,827 of record OZ245335.1, read on the forward strand.
ATGATTTCACCGACCCGGACCCGGCGGCAGGAATTCGGGGAGGTATCATCGTGAGTCAGGGCGTACGTGTTCTTCCTGGCGGAGATGCGAAGGGCGACAACGGCATAGATGAGCAGGATTTGGTTGAGATTTTTAACGCCGTCAGGACGGAGACAAAGACTGACTATCTGCAACAGGATGTTGACCTGACAGCTAACATGACGCCTGTTGAGAGAGAGTTCGTGGATCGCAACGTTAGAGAAGCTGCGCTTAGAGGCATTAATTTCTAGTGAGTCGGCATAAGTCATGTGCGGCACATACCGAGGGCAAATTCGTTTTTGCCTGTTTTTGACTTAAAGGCAAGAAGCAAGAAGCAAGAAACAATGTGGGGATCATGAAGGTTGGGATCACTTTAGTCACGGGACTATTGCTCGGGTTCATCGCATGCCTGTCAGTTGCACAGGCGCAGGTTTATCTGCCGGGACTTACAAGCCTGGGACAAGAGCCTCCGGGGGATATTGATCCGGACATCTTCGGTGCTTTCACTGACACGGGGTTCAATCGATCAAACTCGCAGAGTGACTGTGGCAGCCGGCTTTCTCCGTGTGTCGGCGGCCTCATGCATCAGTTCTACAACCCTCGAATCGAGCAGCGCGACGGTGCCGAAAAACTGGTTTTCGACTGGCAGATCAAAGCCGCGCAACCGCCTGAAACCACGGACATCACTGAGCTTGTGAACGACGGCAAATTAGCCAATCTACTGGCAAGGATGCGGCTTCTTCTCTATTTAAACACAGCGGCTTTCGGCAAGGGGGCGGGCGAGCAGAGCAAGGACAACTGGGGTCCTGGGTGTAAATCCGAGGAGTCAGATGTGCTAGCAGCATTGCGTCGTGCTGCTGGATCAAGATCAGTGCACTATAACAAGACGGGGAGAGACGATGATGGCCTGCAAATGGTGTTGGCCAATACTTTAGGTGTAAGCCAAGAGTTCTTGGATACTTTTGGGGATGATTTTAGAGCACTGGTTGAATCACTGATCCTGCCTCACGAGGAATACCGAACGATGGCGGAGATCGCTTGCCCTATCGCTGGCAGCAACGACCAGCCCGCCAGGTTTGCTTTTCAGGGACTGATGATGGGCGAGGATGGCCAGAGGATCAAGAATCCCGAGGCTTTAGAGTCCAGGGACGAGGACACTCAATCGTATGCCGCTATCGCTACCAACAATCTGTGGTACTACCCGCTGGACGGCGCGCCGGCGATCATCGATGCCGAGCTTGGTGCCGGTGGGCCTGGCTTGGCGTACCTAGACCTGACTTTCAGCGAGGAGGTGGTCGCTACTTCCAGCGGAGAGGAGACGGCTGCTTTCGTAGCCGCTTTTAATGCCACCACCATCAGTATGGCCGGCATGGCTAATTTCGATAACGGTGCGCCCAACAGCGATGCTGTCGAACTGGAGGTGAGCCGGGTGACACGCCTTTCCTCGACCGTGTTACGGATTCATTTCGAAGACGATCTGCGAATCCTTGCCGAGCGCGTTTCGCCCGGGCTCCTCTCTTCCTCTTACTTCGTATTCATCACTCCGCCCGCGACAGGCATTGAAGATGTAGAAGGGCGAGCATTACATTCCGGTGACGACTGGAGGCTCGCTGTGTTTTTCGATCATGCGGCACCCTATATCCAGACCGCCGAGGTGAGCGAGGAGGGCCGGGCGATCGAAATCGTTTTCGATAAGCCCGTACAGTTCGGAATCGAGTTTAATGTCAGCCTGCTCAGCCCGCCCACTGTTATTACCGGCTCTTTGTCACTTCCCAGCCCCTCGACCGGTGATTTCATCATCGTTCGTTATCGGGGAGATGGGAGCGCCGAGAGATTTTCCCCAGTCGCGGTCGGGACACCGCAGCCGCCGCGAGACGGCATCACTGAATTGACCTTGGTCATGCCGACCGACCGGGAGTATTCGCAGGGCGATACCTTTGACGTGAGAATCGCCCGGCGTCTGAAAGATCCGACGCACCCGAGCTTTGCATCTGTTTTTACTTTTGTTAACAACGAGTTGGCATCCATACCCGCTGAGAAACTAAAAACCAGCAAATTCGGTGTGGGTCCCAGCAATTTTCCGCGTACCGCCGCGTTTGCACAGGTAGGGTCGTTACCGTTGCGGGTGGTTGAGCCGGTGTTTGAGTTGAGTTTTGTACCGATGGAGACGTCGGTTATTGCGGGCGGCATGACCGAGGTGATGGTGGTGCTGACGGGCGATACGGAACTCATAGAGGATGATTTCACGGTGATATTTTCATACGAACCGCCAGACGGCGGCGTTTCTGCCGAGGATGCGATATTGAACGCGGATATCACGAGCGCGACCGTGAGCTTGATGGCGACGGAGATCGCGCAGGATGGGACGCTGACGGCATCGGTGTCCGAGGTGGACGGCGCGACGATCGAGTCGGCGACGCTGGCGGTGGAGATCGTGAAGGAGATCATCCCGCGGTCGTACAGTCTGACGTTTGATGTAGCGGCAGTATCGGTAGTCGGAGGCGGCACGACCGAGGTGATGGTGGTGCTGACGGGCGATACGGAACTCATAGGGGAGGATGAGTTCACGGTGATATTTTCATACGAACCGCCAGACGGCGGCGTTTCTGCCGAGGACGCGATGTTGAACGCGGATATCACGAGCGCGACCGTGAGCTTGGTGGCGATGGAGATCGCGCAGGATGGGACGCTGACGGCATCGGTGTCCGGGGTGGACGGCGCGACGATTGAGTCGGCGACGCTGGCGGTGGAGATCGTGAGGGAGATCATCCCGCGGTCGTACAGTCTGTCATTGACCACGTTGGCAGGCCTGGGTCAGGCGCAAGTGGTTGCAGGCGGCACGACCGAGGTGATGGTGGTGCTGACGGGCGATACGGAACTCATAGGGGAGGATGAGTTCACGGTGATATTTTCATACGATCCGCAAGACGGCGGCGTTTCTGTCGATGAGGCGGTGATATTGAACGCGGATATCACGAGCGCGACCGTGAGCTTGGTGGCGACGGCGATCGCGCAGGATGGGACGCTGACGGCAGCGGTCGCGGACGCTCCGGAGAACGTCGAGGTCGTGTCGGCGGTGCTGCCGGTGCGGGTGTTGCATGAGCTGGTGCTGTCCTTTACTGCACCGGGAGGCGCGTCGCTGGAGACGGCACGGGTGTTGGCGGGCGGCACGACCAAGGTCGCGGTGAGGCTGGCGAATCCGGGGTCGCTGGGTGAGGGCGAGAAAGTGCAGGTTTCGTTCGCGACCGCGACAACGAAGGTGTCGGTGATCCCGCCCGAGTGGACACTGACCGCGGAGCGGCCGAGCACGATCTTCACGATCGAAGCGCGCCACGACGTGGATCCGCCGAAAGGGACGGTGGTCGCCTCGGGCGAGGTGATGCTGAATGGCGCCCGGGTTTTAGATACGCGGGTAGTTTCGACCGCTCTTGCGGTGGAGATTGTCGAGCGTCGCTTTCGGCTGTCGATTCTGGATGAGGCGGGGATCAGTTCTTCACCGTTGCGCGTGCTGGAGGGGTCTGAGGTGCAATTGCGTCTGCGTCTGCTGAGTGTGAGTTCTTCTCTGGGGACTCCGTCGCTGGGTGAGGACGAGATGCTGACAGTGTTGTTAATTTTCACTAACGGGAACGGGAACGGGACCGGGAACGGGATCCTCCCGATTCCGCGTCAAGTGACGTTTTTCAGAGGCAGCACCGAGACTGAGGTGGTTCTGCTGCTGAGGGGGCGCTCAAGTGAGGACACGTTGACGGCAAAGGCCGTGGAGTTCGGTCTGAGGAACGTGGCGGTCGAGTCGACGTCAGTGGCGATGGAGATCATCCCGCGGTCGTACAGGCTGTCGTTTGATGTAGCGACAGTATCGGTGGTCGCAGGCGGTGCGGCGCAGGTAGGTCTGACGCTGACGGGCGATACGGGATTCATTGGAGAGAATGAGGCGTTTGTGACGACGTTTACGTATATTCCGTCCGACCCGGATGGCGGCGGAGTAGAGGTTGTGGCGTTGGCACCGGCGATGTTCACTGCGGACAACACCGCGGCCATAGTGACGCTGGAAGCGGCGACAACCGCGACGGAAGGCAAGTTGACGGCATCGGTGGTCGGTGTGGGAGGCACGGTGGTCAAGTCGGCGGTGCTGCCGGTGGAGATCGTGCCGCGTGCGTTCACGCTCGCGTTTGACGCAACGACGGTGTCGGTTGTTGCGGGCGGCATGACCGAGGTGATGGTGGTGCTGACGGGCGATACGGAACTCATAGAGGATGATTTCACGGTGATATTTTCATACGAACCGCAAGACGGAGGCGTTTCTGCCGAGGATGCGATATTGAACGCGGATATCACGAGCGCGACCGTGAGCTTGATGGCGACGGAGATCGCGCAGGATGGGACGCTGACGGTAGCGGTGCTCAATGTGGTCGGCGCGACGTTTGCACCAGCGACGCTGTCGGTGGAGATCATCCCACGGTCGTACAGTCTGGCGTTTGATGTAGCGGCAGTATCGGTAGTCGCAGGCGGTGCGGCGCAGGTAGGTCTGACGCTGACGGGCGATACGGGATTCATTGGGGAGAATGAGGCGTTTGCGACGACGTTTACGTATATTCCGTCCGACCCGGATGGCGGCGGAGTAGAGGTTGTGGCGTTGGCACCGGCGATGTTCACTGCGGACAACACCGCGGCCATAGTGACGCTGGAAGCGGCGACAACCGCGACGGGAGGCAAGTTGACGGCATCGGTGGTCGGTGTGGGAGGCACGGTGGTCAAGTCGGCGGTGCTGCCGGTGGAGATCGTGCCGCGTGTGTTCACGCTCGCGTTTGACGCAACGACGGTGTCGGTTGTCGCGGGCGGCGCGGCGCAGGTGACGCTGACGCTGACGGGAGATCGTGTGCTCGCGGTGAGCGATCAGTTTGCGGTGATGTTTTCGTATGCGCCGGATGATCCGGATGGCGGCGGAGTAGAGGTTGTGGCGTTGGCACCGGCGATGTTCATGTTCACTGCGGACAACGAATATTTCAGAAGCACGGCTGTGGTGACGCTGGAAGCGGCGACAACCGCGACGGAAGGCACGTTGACGGCATCGGTGGTCGGTGCGGAAGGCGCGGTGGTCGAGTCGGCGACACTGTCGGTGGAAATCACCCCGCGGTTGTTCAGTCTGGTGTTTGACGTAGCGACAGTATCGGTGGTCGCAGGCGCCACGGCGCAGGTAGGTCTGGCGCTGACGGGAGATCGTGCGCTCGCGGCGAGCGATCGGTTCGCGGTGGAGTTTTCATATGACCTGGATGGCGGCGTGGAGGTTGTGGCGTTGGAGCCGATGGAGTTCTCTGCGGGTACGACCACGGCTACGGTGACCCTGTCAGCGGCGACGACCGCGATGGGTGGTGTGCTGACGGCATCGGTGTCCGAGGTGGACGGCGCGATGGTCGAGCCGACGACGCTGACGGTGACTGTCATTAGGCAGCCGGATATGCCGCCGCCGGTCGTGCCGCTTCGAGTATTCACGCTGTCGTTTTTGACCTTGGATAACGAGCCGCTTGCGGATACGACGGCGCGGGTGTTGGCAGGCGGCATGACCGAGGTGATGGTGGTGCTGACGGGCGATACGGAACTCATAGAGGATGATTTCACGGTGATATTTTCATACGAACCGCCAGACGGCGGCGTTTCTGCCGAGGATGCGATATTGAACGCGGATATCACGAGCGCGACCGTGAGCTTGATGGCGACGGAGATCGCGCAGGATGGGACGCTGACGGCATCGGTGTCCGAGGTGGACGGCGCGACGATCGAGTCGGCGACGCTGCCGGTGGAGATCGTGAAGGAGATCATCCCGCGGTCGTACAGTCTGACGTTTGATGTAGCGGCAGTATCGGTAGTCGCAGGCGGCACGACCGAGGTGATGGTGGTGCTGACGGGCGATACGGAACTCATAGGGGAGGATGAGTTCACGGTGATATTTTCATACGAACCGCCAGACGGCGGCGTTTCTGCCGAGGACGCGATGTTGAACGCGGATATCACGAGCGCGGCCGTGAGCTTGGTGGCGATGGAGATCGCGCAGGATGGGACGCTGACGGCATCGGTGTCCGGGGTGGACGGCGCGACGATCGAGTCGGCGACGCTGGCGGTGGAGATCGTGAAGGAGATCATCCCGCGGTCGTACAGTCTGACGTTTGATGTAGCGGCAGTATCGGTAGTCGCAGGCGGCATGACCGAGGTGATGGTGGTGCTGACGGGCGATACGGAACTCATAGAGGATGAGTTCACGGTGATATTTTCATACGAACCGCCAGACGGCGGCGTTTCTGCCGAGGATGCGATATTGAACGCGGATATCACGAGCGCGACCGTGAGCTTGGTGGCGATGGAGATCGCGCAGGATGGGACGCTGACGGCATCGGTGTCCGGGGTGGACGGCGCGACGATCGAGTCGGCGACGCTGGCGGTGGAGATCGTGAAGGAGATCATCCCGCGGTCGTACAGTCTGACGTTTGATGTAGCGGCAGTATCGGTAGTCGCAGGCGGCACGACCGAGGTGATGGTGGTGCTGACGGGCGATACGGAACTCATAGGGGAGGATGAGTTCACGGTGATATTTTCATACGAACCGCCAGACGGCGGCGTTTCTGCCGAGGACGCGATGTTGAACGCGGATATCACGAGCGCGACCGTGAGCTTGATGGCGACGGCGATCGCGCAGGATGGGACGCTGACGGTAGCGGTGCTCGATGTGGTCGGCGCGACGATCAAGCCGGCGACGTTGCCGGTGCAGGTGTTTCACGAATTGACGTTCTCCTTTGCCACTGCCACGCCGGGAGAGATGCCGCTGCCGCTGCCGCAGGCGCGGGTACTGGCGGGTGGCGAGGCCAGAGTTCGAGTGGTGCTGGACAATCCAGGGTTGCTGGAGGGTGACGAGGCAGTGCGGGTCTTGCGGGTCTCTCTCTCGCCGGGGCTTGTGAACATCAGCGAGGTCGAGCCGATACGGCTGACAAGCGCGAATACGAGCGCGACCTTCGTCATTACGGCGGCTCACGACACGCCGCCGCTGGGGACGGTGCGCGTCACGGGCCAGGTGGTGTCAGGCGATATCCGGGTTGCGAACAAGCGGGTGGCTCCGATCACCCTGGCGGTGGAGATCGTGCCGCGGCGCTTCCAGTTGTCGCTCCGTAGCGCTTCGCCGTTGGGCGCGCAGCTCGACGCGCCGCGGCGCTTCGTCAGGGAGGCGAGTGATGGGCCGTTGCCGATTCCAGACGTTGTCGGCATGTCGGCGAATAGCATCATCTCCGTGCCTGTAGACATCGATATCCGATGGCTGGCGGTGCAGGTAGAGATACAGCACCCGGCCAGGGGAGACCTGCGCGTTCGGCTGATTTCCCCCGAGGGGGTGGATGTGCTGCTGCATAACCGGACGGGCGGCTTTGCGAATAATCTCTCCGAGACATACACCTCGCTGGATCATGCAGGTCTGGCTGTTTTGACCGGAGGGGGGGCGAGAGGGAATTGGGAGCTGATTGTGAGTCATCACGATTTTAACCTCTCCGGTAGTCTGCAGGCATGGGGGCTGGAGATCAATACCATCACCCCGGAGCGCTTCGTTGGGGAGGCGAGTGATGGGCCGCTGCCGATTCCGGACCTCGGAGAGGTGAACAGCATCATCACCGTGCCTGTAGACACCGAGATCCAGTCGCTGGCGGTGCGGGTAGAGATACGGCACCCGGCTGAGGGAGACCTGCGCGTTCGGCTGATTTCCCCCGAGGGGGTGGAGGTGCTGCTGCATGACCGGACGGGCGGCTTTGCGGATGATCTCTTCAGGATATACACCTCGGCGGATCAGGTAGGTCTGGCTGCTTTGACCAGAGGAGGGACGAGAGGGGATTGGGAGCTGATTGTGGCTGATACCAGAGGCACCTTCACCGGCACGCTGGAGGGGTGGGGTCTGGAGATCAATGCCCGTACGCAGTTGGGCACGGGCGAAAGCGTGCCGGCCGTGGTGACCCTGTCGGGGGTGGAAACGTTGTACGGGGAGTCGCGGTTGTTTCCGAGCGAGACGCTGTTGGTGGAATTGCGGTATACCGCAGGGGGCCGTGTGGGCGGTGTGACCATGTCTCCGCCGACGCTGGAGTTTCATTCGCTCGCCCTGACGAACTCGATGATGTTGGAAGCGTCACTGATCCAGACGTCAGGGTTGCTGGAGTTGATCGGCAGCGGTTTGACGAACGCGGTGGTGGAGTCGACGCCGGTTCTGGTGCAGGTCGTGCGCCAGTTCAGGCTGGCGTTCGCCACACCGGATGGCGCGCCGTTGGCGGCCACGCGGATAATGGCGGGTGATGCGACCGAGGTGACGGTGGTGCTGGATAACCCGGAGACGCTGGGGGGGGGGGCGGTAGTGCTGGTTACGCTCTCGACGGAGATCGTGGTTGCCAGCAAGTCTGGACTGATACTGACCAGAGCTCGATCAAGCGAGACCCTCGTCATCAGTGCGCCCGCCGACGCGGATATGCCGCGGGGGGCGGTAGTCGCTTCGGGCGAGTTGCAGTTGGGGGACGGCACAACGGCCGATTATATAGAGGTGGTTGCGGGCTCTCTCGCGGTAGAGGTCATTCTGCGCGCGTTTCGCTTGGCGTTTCACGTAGCGAAGGTGCCGATTGTCGCGGGCGCCACGACGCAGGTGACGCTGACGCTGACGGGAGATCGTGTGCTCGCGGCAAGCGATCGGTTCGCGGTGATGTTTTCGTATGTGCCGGATGACCCGGATGGCGGCGTGGAAGTTGCGGAATCGGTGGTGTTCACTGCGGGCAGCACCGCGGCTGTGGTGACGCTGGAAGCGGCGACGACCGCGATGACTGGCAGGTTGATGGCGTCGGTGGCAGGAATTGAAGGCGCGACGGTCGCACCGGCGACGCTGTCGGTGGAGATCGTCCCGCGGCAATTCAGGTTGTCGCTGTCGCCGGGCGATCCCGATCCGCCAGGGCAGTTCAGCGTGACGAGGCGCCTGGGTGGTGGAGGTGGATTTTCCGATATACACGATACGATTGATGTGGACGAGGACATCGAGGTCTGGTCGTTGGCGGTGCGGTTCAGGATCAGCGGCGAGCTGTCGCCCCGGCTCCAGTCGGTTACGTTGACGTTGCGTCCTCCCGAGGGAGAGGCGGTGTTGCTGTACGGGGAGACGCGCAGCTTTGCTGATGTTATCGCCGATCCAACGAGGCATATCGACTTGGCGTATACCTCGGCGGACCATACGGGTCTGGCCGCGTTGATCGGCGAGAGTGCGCAGGGCAGTTGGGAGCTGATCGTTACAAATGCGGAGTCCTTCCCGGCGGCCATCACGCTGGAGGTGTGGAGTCTGGAGATCAATTCCGTCGCGACGGTGCTGGCGGGCGGTAGCGCGGCGGTGAGGGTTTCGCTGGCGGCGGTCGAGACCCCGCTCGGCGTGCCGCGGCTGGTTATGGGCGAGACGCTGGCGGTGGAACTGACGTATAGCGGCACCGACGCCGCCGGCGTTTCGCTGCCTGCTGGGTCGATGGTGATGTTCGACGCGGAAAGCACCGCCGCCGACGTGACGCTGACGGCGGCGTTCAACGCGGCACCGGGGACACTGACGGCGGTGTTCGCCGGCGCCGTTCCGGTCAACGCCGATGTCGAGCCGGCGGCGCTGCCGGTCGAGATCGCGCCGCGGCGCTTCCAGCTGTCGCTGTCGGGCGCACAGGCGGACCTCGCGCGGCGCATCGCAAGGGAGGTGCGACCCCCTGCGTTGATTCCGCAGCTACCGGATCCCGGGCCGTTGGTCAGTACCATCACCGTGGTGGAGGACATCGCAGTCGAATCGCTGGTGGTCGGGGTCGAGATTCGCCACCCGGACCCGGGCGAGCTGGAGGTTGTGCTGACACCGCCCGGGGGAACGGCGGTGACACTGCACATGAATGATGATGCAGACTTGGAGCCCGATCTCGTCCGGGCGTATACCTCGGTGGGCGAGGCGGGTCTGGCGGGCTTGGTCGGGAGCAGCACGCAGGGTGACTGGACGTTGGAGGTGAGCGATTTTATGTTCGGCGAGAACACCGGTACGCTGGAGTCGTGGTATCTGGAGATCAACACTGGCGTACAGGTGATCGCGGGGGGGAACGTACCGGTTGTCGTCACCTTGTCGGGGCTCGACACGCCGTTCGGGGTGTCGCGGCTGTTTGCGGACGAGACGCTGGTGGTGGAGCGGGAGGATGATCCTGGCGTGAGCGGCGTGACTCTGTCTCCGGTGATGTTCCAGACAGCGGATAGCACGTCCGTCGTCGAGGTCGCCTTGATGCTGACCGCGGCGCCGGGCGCGACGTCGGGGGCGGTGGCGTTGAGCGGCAGTGGCCTGGAGAACGCGGTGGTGGCGCCGGCGGTGCTGCCGGTGGAGATCGTCCCGCGGGCGTTCACGTTGGCGTTTGACGCAACGACGGTGTCGGTTGTCGCAGGCGGCACGACGCAGGTAGGTCTGGCGCTGACGGGCGACACGGAACTCATTGGGGAGAATGAGGCGTTTGCGGTGATGTTTTTGTATGCGCCGGATGGCGGCGTGGAGGTTGTGGAGTCGGTGGAGTTCTCTGAGGGTACGACCGCGGCTACGGTGACCCTGTCAGCGGCGACGACCGCGATGGGTGGCGTGCTGGAGGCATCGGCACTCAATGTGGACGGCGCGACGGTCGCACCGGCGACACTGGATGTGGAGATTACCCTGCGGTTGTTCAGCCTGGCGTTTGACGCAACGACGGTGTCGGTTGTCGCAGGCGGCACGACGCAGGTAGGTCTGACGCTGACTGGCGACACGGAACTCATAGGGGAGAATGAGGCGTTTGCGGTGATGTTTTTGTATGCGCCGGATGATCCGGATGGCGGCGATGTGCGGTTTGTGGGGTTGGAGTCGGTGATGTTCACCCGAGGCAACACCGAGGCTGTGGTGACGCTGGAAGCGGCGACGACCGCGACGAGAGGCATGTTGACGGCGTTGGTGCTCAAGGCGGACGGTGCGGCGGTTGCACCGGCGAGGCTGTCGGTGGAGATCATCCCGCGTGCGTTCACGCTCGCGTTTGATCTGGCATCGGTTTCTGTTGTCGCGGGCGCCACGGCACAGGTGACACTGACGCTGACGGGAGATCGTGCGCTCGCGGCGAGCGAGCGATTCGCGGTGGAGTTTTCATATGACCTGGATGGCGGCGTGGAGGTTGTGGCGTTGGAGCCGATGGAGTTCTCTGCGGGTACGACCACGGCTACGGTGACCCTGTCAGCGGCGACGACCGCGATGGGTGGTGTGCTGACGGCATCGGTGGTCGGTGCGGAAGGCGCGACGGTTGCACCGGCGACACTGTCGGTGGAGATCATCCCGCGGTCGTACAGCCTGGGGTTTGATGTAGCGGCAGTATCGGTAGTCGCAGGCGGCACGACCGAGGTGATGGTGGTTCTGACGGGCAATACGGAACTCATAGGGGATGATGAATTCACGGTGATGTTTTCATACGAACCGCCAGACGGCGGCGTTTCTGCCGAGGCTGCGATGTTGAACGCGGAGGTCACGAGCGCGACCGTGAGCTTGGTGGCGACGGCGATCGCGCAGGATGGGACGCTGACGGCATCGGTGGTCGGTGCGGAAGGCGCGGTGGTCGAGTCGGCGACGCTGTCGGTGGAGATCATCCCGCGGTTGTTCAGTCTGGCGTTTGACGCAGCGACAGTATCGGTGATCGCAGGCGGTGCGGCGCAGGTAGGTCTGACGCTGACGGGCGATACGGGATTCATTGGGGAGAATGAGGCGTTTGCGACGACGTTTACGTATATTCCGTCCGACCCGGATGGCGGCGGAGTAGAGGTTGTGGCGTTGGCACCGGCGATGTTCACTGCGGACAACACCGCGGCCATAGTGACGCTGGAAGCGGCGACAACCGCGACGGGAGGCAAGTTGACGGCGTTGGTGCTCGAGGCGGAAGGCGCGACGGTTGCACCAGCGACGCTGGATGTGGAGATTGCCCTGCGGTTGTTCAGCCTGGCGTTTGACGCAACGACGGTGTCGGTTGTCGCGGGTGCCACGACGCAGGTGACGCTGACGCTGACGGGAGATCGTGCGTTCGCGGCGAGAGGGAGCCATCAGTTTGCGGTGATGTTTTCGTATGCGCCGGATGATCTGGATGGCGGCGGAGTAGAGGTTGTGGCGTTGGCACCGGCGATGTTCACTGCGGACAACGAATATTTCAGAAGCACGGCTGTGGTGACGCTGGAAGCGGCGACAACCGCGACGGAAGGCACGTTGACGGCATCGGTGGTCGATGTGGTCGGCACGATGGTCGAGTCGGCGGTGCTGCCGGTGGAGATCGTCCCGCGGGCGTTCACGTTGGCGTTTGACGCAACGACGGTGTCGGTTGTCGCGGGCGGCACGACGCAGGTAGGTCTGGCGCTGACGGGCGACACGGAACTCATAGGGGAGAATGAGGCGTTTGCGGTGATGTTTTCGTATGAGTCGGATGATCCGGATGGCGGCGGAGTAGAGGTTGTGGCGTTGGCACCGACGATGTTCACTGCGGACAACACCGCGGCTGTGGTGATGCTGGAAGCGGCGACGACCGCGACGGAAAGCACGCTGACGGCGTTGGTGCTCGAGGCGGAAGGCGCGGTGGTCGAGTCGGCGACACTGTCGGTGGAAATCACCCCGCGGTTGTTCAGTCTGGTGTTTGACGCAGCGACAGTATCGGTGGTCGCAGGCGCCACGGCGCAGGTAGGTCTGGCGCTGACGGGAGATCGTGCGCTCGCGGCGAGCGATCGGTTCGCGGTGGAGTTTTCATATGACCTGGATGGCGGCGTGGAGGTTGTGGCGTTGGAGCCGATGGAGTTCTCTGCGGGTACGACCACGGCTACGGTGACCCTGTCAGCGGCGACGACCGCGATGAGTGGTGTGCTGACGGCGTTGGTGGTCGGTGCGGAAGGCGCGATGGTCGCGCCGGCGACACTGGGTGTGGAGATCGTCCCGCGGCGCTTCCAGTTGTCGCTCCGTAGCGCTTCGCCGTTGGGCGCGCAGCTCGACGCGCCGCGGCGCTTCGTCAGGGAGGCGAGTGATGGGCCGTTGCCGATTCCAGACGTCGTCGGCATGTCGGCGAATAGCATCATCTCCGTGCCTGTAGACATCGATATCCGATGGCTGGCGGTGCAGGTAGAGATACAGCACCCGGCCAGGGGAGACCTGCGCGTTCGGCTGATTTCCCCCGAGGGGGTGGATGTGCTGCTGCATAACCGGACGGGCGGCTTTGCGAATAATCTCTCCGAGACATACACCTCGCTGGATCATGCAGGTCTGGCTGTTTTGACCGGAGGGGGGGCGAGAGGGAATTGGGAGCTGATTGTGAGTCATCACGATTTTAACCTCTCCGGTAGTCTGCAGGCATGGGGGCTGGAGATCAATACCATCACCCCGGAGCGCTTCGTTGGGGAGGCGAGTGATGGGCCGCTGCCGATTCCGGACCTCGGAGAGGTGAACAGCATCATCACCGTGCCTGTAGACACCGAGATCCAGTCGCTGGCGGTGCGGGTAGAGATACGGCACCCGGCTGAGGGAGACCTGCGCGTTCGGCTGATTTCCCCCGAGGGGGTGGAGGTGCTGCTGCATGACCGGACGGGCGGCTTTGCGGATGATCTCTTCAGGATATACACCTCGGCGGATCAGGTAGGTCTGGCTGCTTTGACCAGAGGAGGGACGAGAGGGGATTGGGAGCTGATTGTGGCTGATACCAGAGGCACCTTCACCGGCACGCTGGAGGGGTGGGGTCTGGAGATCAATGCCCGTACGCAGTTGGGCACGGGCGAAAGCGTGCCGGCCGTGGTGACCCTGTCGGGGGTGGAAACGTTGTACGGGGAGTCGCGGTTGTTTCCGAGCGAGACGCTGTTGGTGGAATTGCGGTATACCGCAGGGGGCCGTGTGGGCGGTGTGACCATGTCTCCGCCGACGCTGGAGTTTCATTCGCTCGCCCTGACGAACTCGATGATGTTGGAAGCGTCACTGATCCAGACGTCAGGGTTGCTGGAGTTGATCGGCAGCGGTTTGACGAACGCGGTGGTGGAGTCGACGCCGGTTCTGGTGCAGGTCGTGCGCCAGTTCAGGCTGGCGTTCGCCACGCCGGATGGCGCGCCGTTGGCGGCCACGCGGATAATGGCGGGTGATGCGACCGAGGTGACGGTGGTGCTGGATAACCCGGAGACGCTGGGGGGGGGGGCGGTAGTGCTGGTTACGCTCTCGACGGAGATCGTGGTTGCCAGCAAGTCTGGACTGATACTGACCAGAGCTCGATCGAGCGAGACCCTCGTCATCAGTGCGCCCGCCGACGCGGATATGCCGCGGGGGGCGGTAGTCGCTTCGGGCGAGTTGCAGTTGGGGGACGGCACAACGGCCGATTATATAGAGGTGGTTGCGGGCTCTCTCGCGGTGGAGATCGTCCCGCGTGCGTTCACGCTGACGTTTGACCCGGCATCGGTTTCCGTTGTCGCGGGTGCCACGACGCAGGTGACGCTGACGCTGACGGGAGATCGTGTGCTCGCGGCAAGCGATCGGTTCGCGGTGATGTTTTCGTATGTGCCGGATGACCCAGATGGCGGCGTGGAAGTTGCGGAATCGGTGGTGTTCACTGCGGGCAGCACCGAGGCTATGGTGACCCTGGAAGCGGCGACGACCGCGATGGGTGGTGTGCTGACGGCATCGGTGTTCGGGGTGGACGGCGCGACGTTTGCACCGGCGAGGCTGTCGGTGGAGATCATCCCGCGGTCGTACAGTCTGGCGTTTAATGTAGAGACGGTATCGGTGGTCGCAGGCGATGCGGCGCAGGTGCTGGTGGTTCTGACGGGCAATACGGAACTCATAGGGGATGATGAGTTCACGGTGATGTTTTCATACGAACCGCCAGACGGCGGCGTTTCTGCCGAGGCTGCGATGTTGAACGCGGCGGTCACGAGCGCGACCGTGAGCTTGGTGGCGACGGCGATCGCGCAGGATGGGACGCTGACGGCATCGGTGTCCGGGGTGGACGGCGCGACGTTTGCACCAGCGACACTGGATGTGGAGATTACCCTGCGGTTGTTCAGCCTGGCGTTTGACGCAACGACGGTGTCGGTTGTCGCGGGCGCCACGACGCAGGTGATGCTGACGCTGACAGGCGATACGGAGCTTATTGGGAAGGATGAGGCGTTTGCGGTGACGTTTTTGTATGCGCCGGATGACCCGGATGGCGGCGGAGTAGAGGTTGTGGCGTTGGAGCCAGTGACGTTCACTGCGGACAACACCGCGGCTGTGGTGATGCTGGAAGCGGCGACGACCGCGACGGAAAGCACGCTGACGGCGTTGGTGCTCGAGGCGGAAGGCGCGACGGTCGCACCGGCGACACTGGGTGTGGAGATCGTCCCGCGGGCGTTCATGTTGGCGTTTGACGCAACGACGGTGTCGGTTGTCGCAGGCGCCACGGCGCAGGTGACGTCTGACGCTGACGGGAGATCGTGCGCTCGCGGCGAGCGATCGGTTCGCGGTGGATGTTTTCATATGAGTCGGATGGCGGCGGAGTAGAGGTTGTGGCGTTGGAGCCGATGGAGTTCTCTGCGGGTACGACCACGGCTACGGTGACCCTGTCAGCGGCGACGACCGCGATGGGTGGTGTGCTGACGGCATCGGTGTCCGGGGTGGACGGCGCGACGATTGTTCAGTCGGCGATCGCTGGCGGTGGAGATCGTGAGGGAGATCATCGTTGCTGCCGGTGGAGACGTCCCGCGGGCGTTCACGATTGGAGTTTGACGCAACGACGGTGTCGGTTGTCGCGGACGACGTGAGGTAGGTCGCGGTCGTACAGTCTGTCATTGACCACGTTGGCAGGCCTGGGTCAGGCGCAAGTGGTTGCAGGCGGCACGACCGAGGTGATGGTGGTGCTGACGGGCGATACGGAACTCATAGGGGATGATGAGTTCACGGTGATATTTTCATACGAACCGCCAGACGGCGGCGTTTCTGCCGAGGCTGCGATGTTGAACGCGGCGGTCACGAGCGCGACCGTGAGCTTGGTGGCGATGGAGATCGCGCAGGATGGGACGCTGACGGCATCGGTGTCCGGGGTGGACGGCGCGACGATCGAGTCGGCGACGCTGCCGGTGGAGATCGTGAAGGAGATCATCCCGCGGTCGTACAGTCTGACGTTTGATGTAGCGGCAGTATCGGTAGTCGCAGGCGGCATGACCGAGGTGATGGTGGTGCTGACGGGCGATACGGAACTCATAGGGGATGATGAGTTCACGGTGATATTTTCATACGAACCGCCAGACGGCGGCGTTTCTGCCGAGGCTGCGATGTTGAACGCGGCGGTCACGAGCGCGACCGTGAGCTTGGTGGCGACGGCGATCGCGCAGGATGGGACGCTGACGGCATCGGTGTCCGGGGTGGACGGCGCGACGTTTGCACCAGCGACGCTGTCGGTGGAGATCATCCCGCGGTCGTACAGTCTGGCGTTTAATGTAGAGACGGTATCGGTGGTCGCAGGCGATGCGGCGCAGGTGATGGTGGTGCTGACGGGCGATACGGAACTCATAGGGGCGGATGAGTTCACGGTGATGTTTTCATACGAACCGCCAGACGGCGGCGTTTCTGTCGATGAGGCGGTGATATTGAACGCGGATATCACTCGCGCGACCGTGAGCTTGATAGCGACGGCGATCGCGCAGGATGGGACGATGACGGCAACGGTGTCCGGGGTGGACGGCGCGACGTTTGCACCGGCGAAGCTAGCGGTGGATATCGTGAGGGAGATCATCCCGCGGTCGTACAGTCTGGTGTTTGATGTAGCGGCAGTATCGGTGGTCGCAGGCGGCACGACCGAGGTGATGGTGGTGCTGACGGGCGATACGGAACTCATAGGGGCGGATGAGTTCACGGTGATATTTTCATACGAACCGCCAGACGGCGGCGTTTCTGTCGATGAGGCGGTGATATTGAACGCGGATATCACTCGCGTGACCGTGAGCTTGATGGCGACGGCGATCGCGCAGGATGGGACGCTGACGGCAACGGTGTCCGGGGTGGACGGCGCGACGTTTGCACCAGCGACGCTGCCGGTGGAGATCGTGAAGGAGATCATCCCGCGGTCGTACAGTCTGGCGTTTAATGTAGAGACGGTATCGGTGGTCGCAGGCGATGCGGCGCAGGTGCTGGTGGTGCTGACGGGCGATACGGAACTCATAGGGGCGGATGAGTTCACGGTGATGTTTTCATACGAACCGCCAGACGGCGGCGTTTCTGCCGAGGCTGCGATGTTGAACGCGGCGGTCACGAGCGCGACCGTGAGCTTGATGGCGACGGCGATCGCGCAGGATGGGACGCTGACGGCATCGGTGTCCGGGGTGGACGGCGCGACGTTTGCACCAGCGACGCTGTCGGTGGAGATCGTGAAGGAGATCATCCCGCGGTCGTACAGTCTGGCGTTTGATGTAGCGGCAGTATCGGTGGTCGCAGGCGATGCGGCGCAGGTGCTGGTGGTGCTGACGGGCGATACGGAACTCATAGGGGCGGATGAGTTCACGGTGATGTTTTCATACGAACCGCCAGACGGCGGCGTTTCTGCCGATGAGGCGGTGATATTGAACGCGGCGGTCACGAGCGCGACCGTGAGCTTGATGGCGACGGCGATCGCGCAGGATGGGACGCTGACGGCATCGGTGTCCGGGGTGGACGGCGCGACGTTTGCACCAGCGACGCTGCCGGTGGAGATCGTGAGGGAGATCATCCCGCGGTCGTACAGTCTGGCGTTTGATGTAGCGGCAGTATCGGTGGTCGCAGGCGCCACGGCACAGGTGATGGTGGTGCTGACGGGCGATACGGAACTCATAGGGGCGGATGAGTTCACGGTGATGTTTTCATACGAACCGCCAGACGGCGGCGTTTCTGCCGATGAGGCGGTGATATTGAACGCGGCGGTCACGAGCGCGACCGTGAGCTTGATGGCGACGGCGATCGCGCAGGATGGGACGCTGACGGCATCGGTGTCCGGGGTGGACGGCGCGACGATCGAGTCGGCGACGCTGCCGGTGGAGATCGTGAAGGAGATCATCCCGCGGTCGTACAGTCTGGGGTTTGATGTAGCGGCAGTATCGGTAGTCGCAGGCGGCACGACCGAGGTGATGGTGGTTCTGACGGGCGATACGGAACTCATAGGGGATGATGAGTTCACGGTGATGTTTTCATACGAACCGCAAGACGGCGGCGTTTCTGCCGAGGATGCGATGTTGAACGCGGCGGTCACGAGCGCGACCGTGAGCTTGATGGCGACGGCGATCGCGCAGGATGGGACGCTGACGGCATCGGTGTCCGGGGTGGACGGCGCGACGTTTGCACCAGCGACGCTGACGGTGACTGTCATTAGGCAGCCGGATATGCCGCCGCCGGTCGTGCCGCTTCGAGTATTCACGCTGTCGTTTTTGACCTTGGATAACGAGCCGCTTGCGGATACGACGGCGCGGGTGTTGGCAGGCGGCATGACCAAGGTCGCGGTGAGGCTGGAGAAGGATGTGCTGAGGAATGGCGAGACGTTACAGGTCACGCTGCGGCCGACGACGGTGACAGTTATTCCGTCTACACTGACGCTGACGCCGGGTGAGGCGAGCACGACCTTCACCATCAAAGCGCGCCACGACGTGGATCCGCCGGAAGGGACGGTGGTCGCCTTGGGCGAGGTGATGCTGGGTGGCGCCCGGGTTTTAGATACGCGGGTAGTTTCGACCGCTCTTGCGGTGGAGATTGTCAAGCGTCGCTTTCAGCTGTCGTTTCGGCCGTCGGGCAGGCAGTTCAGCCAGACGGAGCGCCCGAACACGGTCATTGCAGATAATTCGAGTACGCAGTCGGTGCACAGCACCATCACTGTGGCCGAAGACATCGAGATCCGATCGCTGAGGGTGAGGGTAGAGATCCTAGGCCCGGTGGGTCCGCAACTGCGCATTGTGCTGGTTTCTCCCGAGGGCGTGGAGGTGTTGTTGCATAACCTCCGGTCGGCTGGGAGCGCCCCCGCAGAATACACCTCGTTGAATCGTACAGGTCTGAATGCTTTGAGCGGGGCACCCGCGCTGGGCGAGTGGGTGTTGACGGCAGGTGATTATGTACCTATGGATACCAGCACGCTGAGGGCGTGGAGCCTGGAGATCAACGGATTCGCGCGGGTGCTCGCGGGGGGAAACGTGTCGCTGGTGGCTTCGCTGACGGAGATCGAGACGCCGCTCGGATTGCCGCGGTTGTTTCCAGGCGAGACGCTGACGATGGAGCTGAGGCACAGCGGCGCCAACGTCGGGTTTACTCCGTCGACGCTGGTGTTTGGCGCATCCGCTACGACCGCCGCCTTCAGGCTGGAGGCGGCGTTTAACGCGACGCCGCGGGGGGGGTACTGACGGCGGCGGAGGTGGCTATTCCAAGCAACGTCGATATCATGCCGGAGAGGGCGTTGGTGGGGATCGCGCCGCGGCGCTTCCAGTTGTCGTTCCGTAGCGCTTCGCCGTTGGGCGCGCAGCTCGACGCGTCGCAGCGCTTCGTCGGGGAGGCGAATGATGGGCCGCTGCCGATTCCGGACGGTCCGGACGGCGGAGAGGTGAACAGCATCATCACCGTGCCTGTAGACACCGAGATCCAGTCGCTGGCGGTGCGGGTAGAGATACGGCACCCGGCCAGGGGAAACCTGCTCGTTCAGCTGTTTTCCCCCGGGAGGGTGCTTGCGGTGTTGCATCAGGGGGAGGGCGGCATTACGGGTGATCTCTTCAGGACATACACCTCGGCGGATGATCAAGAGTTGGAAGATTTGGTCGGAGGGGGGACGATAGGGATGTGGGAGCTGATTGTGGAAGATCGCATAAGAATCCTCACCGGCACGCTGGAGAGGTGGGGTCTGGAGATCAATGCCCATGTGCAGTTGGGCACGGGCGCACGCGTGCCAGCCGTGGTGACCCTGTCGGGGGTGGAAACGTTGTACGGGGAATCGCGGTTGTTTCCGAGCGAGACGCTGTTGGTGGGATTGCGGTATGAGGATCTGGATGTCGATACCGAAGAGGACGGTGTGACCATGTCTCCGCCGACGCTGGAGTTTCGTTCACCGATACCTTCGCTCGCCCTGACGAACTTGATGGTGTTGGAAGTGGTGTCACCGATCCCGACGTCAGGGTTGCTGGAATTGACCGAGTTGCCCGACGGCGGCTTGACGAACGCGGTGGTGGGGTCGACGTCGGTTCTGGTGCAGATCGTGCGCCAGTTCAGGCTGGCGTTCGCTACGCCGGAGGGCGCGCCGCTGGAGCAGGCGCGGGTGATGGCGGGTGCTACGACCGAGGTGAGGGTGGTGCTGGATAGCCCGGAGACGCTGGAGGAGGGCGAGGTAGTGCGGGTTTCGTTCGCGACAACGAGGGTGACAGTCATTCCGTCGCAACCCACACTGACGCTGACGCCGGATGAGGCGAGCAAGACCATCCTCATCAGTGCGCCCGCCGACACGGATATGCCGCGGGGGGAGGTAGTTGCTTCGGGCGAGTTGCTGTTGAGGGACGGCACAACGGCCGATATAGAGGTGGTTGCGGGCTCTCTCGCGGTAGAGGTCATTCTGCACACGTTTCGCTTGGAGTTTGACCCGGCATCGGTTTCTGTTGTCGCCGGCGCTACGACGCAGGTGAAGCTGACGCTGATGGGAGACGATATGATCGTCGGCAACGATCCGCTTGTGGTGATGTTTTCGGATGTGCCGGGCGTGGAAGTTGTGGAACCGGTGATGTTGAGGTTTACTGCGGGTAGCAGCACCGAGGCTATGGTGACGCTGGAAGCGGCGACGACCGCGACGGATGGCAGGTTGAGGGCGTCGGTGGCAAAAATTGTAGGCACGGATGTCGTACCGGCGACGCTGGATGTGGAGATTCTCCCGCGGTCGTACAGTCTGGCGTTTGATGTAGCGGCAGTATCGGTAGTCGCAGGCGGCACGACCGAGGTGATGGTGGTGCTGACGGGCGATACGGAACTTATAGGGGATGATGAGTTCACGGTGATGTTTTCATACGAACCGCAAGACGGCGGCGTTTCTGCCGAGGCTGCGATGTTGAACGCGGCGGTCACGAGCGCGACCGTGAGCTTGATAGCGACGGCGATCGCGCAGGATGGGACGCTGACGGCAACGGTGTCCGGGGTGGACGGCGCGACGTTTGCACCAGCGACGCTGTCGATGGAGATCATCCCGCGGTCGTACAGTCTGGCGTTTGATGTAGCGGCAGTATCGGTGGTCGCAGGCGGCACGACCGAGGTGATGGTGGTGCTGACGGGCGATACGGAACCCATAGGGGATGATGAGTTCACGGTGATATTTTCATACGAACCGCCAGACGGCGGCGTTTCTGCCGAGGCTGCGATGTTGAACGCGGAGGTCACGAGCGCGACCGTGAGCTTGGTGGCGACGGCGATCGCGCAGGATGGGACGCTGACGGCATCGGTGTCCGGGGTGGACGGCGCGACGGTTGCACCAGCGACGCTGTCGATGGAGATCATCCCGCGGTCGTACAGTCTGACGTTTAATGTAGAGACAGTATCGGTGGTCGCAGGCGGCACGACCGAGGTGATGGTGGTGCTGACGGGCGATACGGAACTCATAGGGGAGGATGAGTTCACGGTGATATTTTCATACGAACCGCCAGACGGCGGCGTTTCTGCCGAGGCTGCGATGTTGAACGCGGAGGTCACGAGCGCGACCGTGAGCTTGGTGGCGACGGCGATCGCGCAGGATGGGACGCTGACGGCATCGGTGTCCGGGGTGGACGGCGCGACGTTTGCACCAGCGACGCTGTCGGTGGAAATCACCCCGCGGTTGTTCAGTCTGGCGTTTGACGCAACGACGGTATCGGTGGTCGCAGGCGGCACGACCGAGGTGATGGTGGTTCTGACGGGCGATACGGAACTCATGAGGCGTTTGCGGCGATACGTAGCTTCCGACCCGGACGCGTGGAGGTTGTGGAGTCGGTGGAGTTCTCTGAGGGTACGAACCGCCAGCGGCGACGGCGCTGACGCATCGGTTCGGCCGGAAGGCGGCTGCGACGCTGTCGGTGAACGCGGTTCACGCTCGCGTGACGCACGAGCGCGACCGTGACGGAACTCATAGGGGAGAATGAGGCGTTTGGTTTACGTATGCTCCGTCCGCGATGGCGGCGTGGAGGTTGTGGAGTCGGTGGAGGAGGTGCGGCTACGGTGCTGACGACCGCATCTGACAGCATCGGTGATCGGCGCGGAAGGCGCGACGGTCGCACCAGCGACGCTGTCGGTGGAGATTACCCCGCGGTTGTTCAGTCTGGCGTTTGACGCAACGACGGTGTCGGTGGTCGCAGGCGCCACGGCGCAGGTAGGTCTGGCGCTGACGGGCGACACGGAACTCATAGGGGAGAATGAGGCGGTCGAGGTCATGTTTGCGTATGAATCGGATGATCTGGATGGCGGCGATGTGCGGTTTGTGGCGTTGGTACCGGCGATGTTCACCCGAGGCAACACCGAGGCTGTGGTGACGCTGGAAGCGGCGACGACCGCGACGAGAGGCACGCTGACGGCGTTGGTGCTCGAGGCGGAAGGCGCGGTGGTCGAGTCGGCGACGCTGTCGGTGGAAATCACCCCGCGGTTGTTCAGTCTGGCGTTTGACGCAACGACGGTGTCGGTGGTCGCGGGCGCCACGGCGCAGGTGACGCTGACGCTGACGGGAGATACGGAACTCATAGGGGAGAATGAGGCGGTCGAGGTCA
The DNA here is from genome assembly GCA_965226235.1 of Candidatus Oxydemutatoraceae bacterium. Lineage (GTDB taxonomy): Bacteria > Pseudomonadota > Gammaproteobacteria > Poriferisulfidales > Oxydemutatoraceae > CAYFZO01. The sequence goes on from OZ245335.1 coordinate 1,813,609, forward strand.
TGTTTGCGTATGAATCGGATGATCTGGATGGCGGCGGTGTGGAGGTTGTGGCGTTGGCACCGGCGATGTTCACTGCGGACAACACCGAGGCTGTGGTGACCCTGTCAGCGGCGACGACCGCGATGGGTGGTGTGCTGACAGCATCGGTGATCGGCGCGGAAGGCGCGACGGTCGCACCGGCGACGCTGGGTGTGGAGATCATCCCGCGGTCGTACAGTCTGGCGTTTGATGTAGCGACAGTATCGGTGGTCGCGGGCGCCACGATGCAGGTGACGCTGGTGTTGACGGGCGACACGGAATTCATAGGGGAGAATGAGGCGGTCGAGGTCATGTTTGCGTATGAATCGGATGATCTGGATGGCGGCGATGTGCGGTTTGTGGCGTTGGTACCGGCGATGTTCACCCGAGGCAACACCGAGGCTGTGGTGACGCTGGAAGCGGCGACGACCGCGACGGGAGGCATGTTGACGGCGTTGGTGCTCGAGGCGGAAGGCGCGACGGTTGCACCGGCGACGCTGTCGGTGGAGATTACCCCGCGGTTGTTCAGTCTGGCGTTTGACGCAGAGACGGTGTCGGTTGTCGCGGGCGCCACGGCGCAGGTGACACTGACGCTGACGGGAGATCGTGCGCTCGCGGCGAGCGATCGGTTCGCGGTGGAGTTTTCATATGACCTGGATGGCGGCGGAGTAGAAGTTGTGGCGTTGGAGTCGGTGGAGTTCTCTGAGGGTACGACCTCGGCTACGGTGACCCTGTCCGCGGCGACGACCGCGACGGAAAGCACGCTGACGGCATCGGTGGTCGGTGCAGAAGGCGCGACGGTTGCACCGGCGACGCTGTCGGTGGAGATTACCCCGCGGTTGTTCAGTCTGGCGTTTGACGCAGAGACGGTGTCGGTTGTCGCGGGCGCCACGGCGCAGGTGACGCTGACGCTGACGGGAGATCGTGCGCTCGCGGCGAGCGATCAGTTCGCGGTGACGTTTTCGTATGACCTGGATGGCGGCGGTGTGGAGGTTGTGGCGTTGGCACCGGCGATGTTCACTGCGGACAACACCGCGGCTGTGGTGATGCTGGAAGCGGCGACGACCGCGACGGAAAGCACGCTGACGGCATCGGTGGTCGGTGCGGAAGGCGCGACGGTCGCACCGGCGACACTGGGTGTGGAGATCGTCCCGCGGGCGTTCACGTTGGCGTTTGACGCAGAGACGGCGGCTGTTGTCGCAGGCGCCACGACGCAGGTGATGCTGACACTGACGGGCGATACGGAGCTTATTGGGAAGGATGAGGCGTTTGCGGCGACATTTACGTATACTCCGTCCGACCCGGATGGCGGCGTGGAGGTTGTGGAGTCGGTGGAGTTCTCTGCGGGTACGACCGCGGCTACGGTGACCCTGTCAGCGGCGACGACCGCGACGGGTGGCGTGCTGACGGCATCGGTGTCCGATGCGGACGGCGCGACGATCGAGCCGGCGATGTTGCCGGTGCAGGTGTTTCACGAATTGACGTTCTCCTTTGCCACTGCCACGCCGGGGGAGATGCCGCTGGAGCAGGCGCGGGTACTGGCGGGTGGCGCGACCAGAGTTCGAGTGGTGCTGGACAATCCAGGGTTGCTGGAGGGTGACGAGGCAGTGCGGGTCTTGCGGGTCTCTCTCTCGCCGGGGCTTGTGAACATCAGCGAGGTCGAGCCGATACGGCTGACAAACGCGAATACGAGCGCGACCTTCGTCATTACGGCGGCCCACGACACGCCGCCGCTGGGGACGGTGCGCGTCACGGGCCAGGTGGTGTCAGGCGATATCCGGGTTGCGAACAAGCGGGTGGCTCCGATCACCCTGACGGTGGAGATCGTGCCGCGGCGCTTCCGGCTGTCGCTGGAGCAGTTCAGTCAAACGGAAAGCCCGAACGTGCTCATTGCAAATGATTCGGATACGCAGTCTGTGCGCAGCATCATCACGGTGGCCGAAGACATCAGGATTCGACTTCTGTTGGTGCAGGTAGATATCCGGCACATGACTATTGGAGACCTGCGCGTTGTGCTGGTTTCTCCCAAGGGGGCGGAGGTGGTGTTGCATCGGCGGACGGGCGGCACCAGGAATCATATCAACGAGACATACGCCTCGTTGGATCATGCAGGTCTGGCTGCTTTGGTCGGGGAGCGCGCGGAAGGTCCATGGACGCTGACGGTGGGTGATTACGCTGGTGGCTTCGGCGGCAGACTGAGGTCGTGGACCTTGGGGATCAACACATCTGCGTTGGTGCTCGCGGGGGGCGATAGCGTATCGCTGGTGGCCTCGCTGGCGGCGGTCGAGACGCCGCTCGGATTGCCGCGGTTGCTTGCACACGAGATGCTGACGGTGGCGCTGACGTACGACAGCGCCAATGTCGAGGTCCTTCCGTCGACGCTGACGTTTGGCGGCGCACGCATGACTACCGCCATCGACGTGACGCTGCAGGCGGCGGTTGACGCGACGGATGGGGCACTGGCGGCGGTGGTCGCGGACGCTCCGGTGAATGTCGAAGTCGCGCCGGCGGCGCTACATGTGAGGATCATACCGCGGCACTTTCGGCTGTCGTTGCAGCCGTCGGGCAGGCGGTTCAGCCAGACGGAGCGCCCGGACGCGGTCATCGCAGATAATTCGGATACACAGTCGGTGCGCAGCACCATCACTGTGGCCGAAGACATCGAGATCCGATCGCTGAGGGTGCAGGTAGAGATCCGAGGCCAGGTGCACAATGAAATACGCATTGTGCTGATTTCTCCCGAGGGCGCGGAGGTGTTGCTGGATAACCGGGCGAGTCAGCTCCCCGCGACATACCTCTCGTCGAATCGTGCAGGTCTGGATGCTTTGAGCGGGGCACCCTCGCAGGGCGAGTGGGTGTTGACGGTAGGTGATTATGTGCCTTTTGATACTGGCACGCTGGAGGCGTGGAGCCTGGAGATCAACGGATTCACGCGGGTGATCGCGGGCGGTAGCGCGTCGCTGGTGGCTTCGCTGACGGCGGTCGAGACGCCGCTCGGATCGCCGCGGTTGCTTGTGCACGAGATGCTAACGGTGGCGCTGACGTACGACGGCGCCAACGTCGAGGTCTCTCCGCCGACACTGATGTTTGGCGCATCCAGCACCATTGCCGCCGTCACGCTGGAGGCGGCGTTTAACGCGAGGCAAGGGTCACTGACGGCGGAGGTCGTGGGTGCTTCAAGCAACATCGAGATCGTGTCGGAGGGTGGGTTGGTGAGGATCGTGCCGCGGCGCTTCCAGTTGTCGCTCCGTAGCGCTTCGCCGTTGGGCGCGCAGCTCGACGCGCAGCGGCACGTCGTCGGGGAGGCGAGTGATCTGCCGTCGGATCTGATTCGGCCCGAGGTGAGGAGAAGCATCACCGTGCCTGTAGACACCGAGATCCGATGGCTGTCGGTGCGGGTAGATATCAATCACGGGGCTAGGAGAGAGCTGAGCGTTCGGCTGACTTCCCCCGAGGGGGTGGAGGTGCTGCTGCATAACCGGACGGGTGGCTCCGGGGGTATCTTCAGGACATACACCTCGTTGAATCATGCAGGTATGGCTGTTTTGATCGGGGCACCCGCGCAGGGCGAGTGGGTGTTGACGGTAAGAGACCATGATGGTCCTAATAACGGCAGGCTGCAGGCGTTTGAGCTGAAGATCAATACCATCACCCCGGAGCGCTTCGTTGGGGAGGCGAGTGATGGGCCGTTGCCGATTCCGGACCTCGGAGAGGTGAACAGCATCATCACCGTGCCTGTAAACACCGAGATCCAGTCGCTGGTGGTGCGGGTAGAGATACGGCACCCGGTCAGGGGAGACCTGCGCGTTCGGCTGATTTCCCCCGAGGGGGTGGAGGTGCTGCTGCATGACCAAACGGAGGGCTTTGCGGATGATCTCTTCAGGACATACACCTCGGCGGGTCATGCAGGTCTGGCTGCTTTGACCAGAGGGGGGACGAGAGGGGATTGGGAGCTGATTGTGGCTGATACCACAGGCGCCCTCACCGGCACGCTGGATGGGTGGGGTCTGGAGATCAATACCCGTACGCAGTTGGGCACGGGCGAAAGCGTGCCGGCCGTGGTGACCCTGTCGGGGGTGGAAACGTTGTACGGGGGGTCGCGGTTGTTTCCGAGCGAGACGCTGTTGGTGGAATTGCGGTATACCGCAGGGGACGGTGTGACCATGTCTCCGCCGACGCTGGAGTTTCATTCGCTCGCCCTGACGAACTTGATGATGTTGGAAGCGTCACTGATCCAGACGTCAGGGTTGCTGGAGTTGATCGGCAGCGGTTTGACGAACGCGGTGGTGGAGTCGACGCCGGTTCTGGTGCAGGTCGTGCGCCAGTTCAGGCTGGCGTTCGCCACGCCGGATGGCGCGCCGTTGGCGGCCACGCGAATAATGGCGGGTGCTGCGACCGAGGTGACGGTGGTGCTGGATAGCCCGGAGACGCTGGAGGAGGGCGAGGTAGTGCAGGTTACGCTCTCGACGGAGATCGTGGTTGCCAGTAAGCCTGGACTGATGCTGACCAAAGCTCGATCAAGCGAGACCCTCGTCATCAGTGCGCCCGCCGACACGGATATGCCGCGGGGGGCGGTAGTCGCTTCGGGCGAGTTGCAGTTGGAGGACGGCACAACGGCCGATTATATAGAGGTGATTGCGGGCTCTCTCGCGGTAGAGGTCATTCTGCGCACGTTTCGCTTGGCGTTTCACGTAGCGAGGGTGCCGATTGTCGCGGGCGCCACGACGCGGGTGGGTCTGACGCTGACGGGAGACGATGCGCTCGCCGGCGACGATCGGTTTGCGGTGATGTTTTCGTATGTGCCGGATGGCGGCGTGGAAGTTGCGGAATCGGTGGTGTTCACTGCGGGCAGCACCGAGACTACGGTGACCCTGTCGGTGGCGACGACCGCGATGACTGGCAGGTTGAAGGCGTCGGTGGCAGGAATTGAAGGCACGGATGTCGCACCGGCGACGCTGGGTGTGGAGATTGTCCCGCGGTTGTTCAGCCTGGCGTTTGACACAGCGATGGTGTCGGTTGTCGCGGGCGCCACGGCACAGGTAGGTCTGGCGCTGACGGGCGATCGTGCGCTCGTGGCGAGCGATCGGTTCGTGGTGGAGTTTTCGTATGACCAGGATGGCGGTGTGGGGGTTGTGGAGTCGGTGGAGTTCTCTGAGGGTACGACCACGGCTACGGTGACCCTGTCCGCGGCGACGACCGCGATGAGAGGCACGTTGACGGCGTTGGTGGTCGGTGCGGATGGCGCGACGGTCGCACCGGCGACACTGGATGTGGAGATTGTCCCGCGTGCGTTCGCGCTGGTGTTTGATTTGGCATCGGTTTCCGTTGTCGCGGATGCCACGGCGCAGGTGACGTTGACGCTGACGGGCGATACGGAACTCATAGGAGAGGATGAGGCGGTCGAGGTCATGTTTGCATATGACCCGTCTGACTCGGCCGGTGGCGGCGTGCGGGTTGCGAGGCCGGTGGAATTCACCGCAGGCAACACCGCGGCGGTAGTGATGCTGGAGGCGGCGACGACCGCGACGGGAGGCACGCTGACGGCATCGGTGCTCGAGGCGGAAGGCGCGACGGTCACACCGGCGACGCTGTCGGTGGAGGTTACCCCGCGGGCGTTCGTGCTGGCATTCGATGCGTCAACGGTATCGGTGATTGCGGGCGCCACGACGCAGGTGACGCTGACGGTGACGGGAGATCGTGCGCTCGCGGCGAGCGACCGGTTCGCGGTGGAGTTTGCATATGATCCGCCTGACCCGGATGGCGGCGTGGAGGTTGTGGAGTCGGTGGAGTTCTCTGAGGGTACGACCGCGGCTGTGGTGACCTTGGAAGCGGCGACGACCGCGACGGGAGGCACGCTGACGGCATCGGTGCTCGAGGCGGAAGGCGCGACGGTCGCACCGGCGACGCTGGGTGTGGAGGTTACCCCGCGGGCGTTCGTGCTGGCATTCGATGCGTCAACGGTATCGGTGATTGCGGGCACCACGACGCAGGTGACGCTGGCGTTGACAGGCGATACGGAACTCATAGGGGAGAATGAGGCGTTTGCGGTGATGTTTTCGTATGACCTGGATGGCGGCGTGGAGGTTGTGGAGTCGGTGGAGTTCTCTGAGGGTACGACCGCGGTTACGGTGACCCTGTCAGCGGCGACGACCGCGACGAGAGGCATGTTGACGGCATCGGTGCTCGAGGCGGAAGGCGCGACGGTTACACCGGCGACGCTGTCGGTGGAGATTACCCTACGGTTGTTCAGTCTGGCGTTTGACGCAGCGACAGTATCGGTGGTCGCAGGCGGCACGACGCAGGTGACGCTGGCGTTGACAGGCGATACGGAACTCATAGGGGAGAATGAGGCGTTTGCGGTGATGTTTTCGTATGCGCCGGATGGCGGCGTGGAGGTTGTGGAGTCGGTGGAGTTCTCTGAGGGTACGACCGCGGTTACGGTGACCCTGTCAGCGGCGACGACCGCGACGAGAGGCATGTTGACGGCATCGGTGCTCGAGGCGGAAGGCGCGACGGTTACACCGGCGACGCTGTCGGTGGAGATTACCCTACGGTTGTTCAGTCTGGCGTTTGACGCAGCGACAGTATCGGTGGTCGCAGGCGCCACGGCGCAGGTAGGTCTGACGCTGACGGGCGATACGGAACTCATAGGGGAGAATGAGGCGTTTGCGGTGATGTTTTCGTATGCGCCGGATGATCTGGATGGCGGCGGAGTAGAGGTTGTGGCGTTGGCACCGGCGATGTTCACTGCGGACAACACTGCGGCTGTGGTGATGCTGGAGGCGGCGACGACCGCGACGGGTGGTGTGCTGAAGGCATCGGTACTTGATGTGGACGGCGCGACGGTCACACCGGCGACGCTGTCGATGGAGATTACCCCGCGGTTGTTCAGTCTGGCGTTTGATGCAGCGACGGTGTCGGTGGTCGCAGGCGCCACGGCGCAGGTAGGTCTGGCGCTGACGGGCGACACGGAACTCATTGGGGAGAATGAGGCGTTTGCGGTGATGTTTTCGTATGCGCCGGATGATCTGGATGGCGGCGGAGTAGAGGTTGTGGCGTTGGCACCGGCGATGTTCACTGCGGACAACACCGCGGCTGTGGTGATGCTGGAAGCGGCGACGACCGCGACGGGAGGCATGTTGACGGCGTTGGTGCTCGAGGCGGAAGGCGCGACGGTCGCACCGGCGACACTGGGTGTGGGGATTGTTCCACGGGCGTTCACGCTCGCGTTTGACGCAGAGACGGTGTCGGTGGTCGCGGGCGCCACGGCGCAGGTGACGCTGACGGTGACGGGAGATCGTGCGCTCGCAGCGAGCGACCGGTTCGCGGTGGAGTTTGCATATGATCCGCCTGACCCGGATGGCGGCGGAGTAGAGGTTGTGGCGTTGGAGTCAGTGATGTTCACCGCAGGCAGCACCGCGGCTGTGGTAATGCTGGAAGCGGCGACGACCGCGACGAGAGGCATGTTGACGGCGTTGGTGCTCGAGGCGGAAGGCGCGACGGTCGCACCGGCGACGCTGTCGGTGGAAATCACCCCGCGGTTGTTCAGTCTGGCGTTTGACGCAGAGACGGTGTCGGTTGTCGCAGGCGGCCACGACGCAGGTGACGTCTGGCGTTGACAGGCGATACGGAACTCATTGGGGAGAATGAGGCGTTTGCGGTGATGTTTTCGTATGCGCCGGATGATCCGGATGGCGGCGGAGTAGAGGTTGTGGCGTTGGCACCGGCGATATTCACTGCGGACAACACCGCGGCTGTGGTGACCCTGGAAGCGGCGACGACCGCGACGGGTGGTGTGCTGAAGGCATCGGTACTTGATGTGGACGGCGCGACGGTCGCACCGGCGACGCTGGGTGTGGGGATTGTCCCGCGTGCGTTCACGCTCGCGTTTGACCTGACACCGGTTTCTGTTGTCGCAGGCGCCACGGCGCAGGTAAGTCTGACGCTGACGGGCGATACGGAACTCATAGGGGAGAATGAGGCGTTTGCGGTGATGTTTTCGTATGCGCCGGATGATCCGGATGGCGGCGGAGTAGAGGTTGTGGCGTTGGCACCGGCGATATTCACTGCGGACAACACCGCGGCTGTGGTGACCCTGGAAGCGGCGACGACCGCGACGGGTGGTGTGCTGAAGGCATCGGTACTTGATGTGGACGGCGCGACGGTCGCACCGGCGACGCTGGGTGTGGGGATTGTCCCGCGTGCGTTCACGCTCGCGTTTGACCTGACACCGGTTTCTGTTGTTGCAGGCGCCACGGCGCAGGTAACGCTGACGCTGACGGGAGACCGTGCGCTAGCGGCGAGCGATCGGTTCGCGGTGGAGTTTACATATGCCCCGTCCGACAGCGTGGAGGTTGTGGAGTCGGTGGAGTTCTCTGAGGGTACGACCGCGGCTGTGGTGACCCTGTCAGCGGCGACGACCGCGACGAGAGGCACGCTGACGGCATCGGTGCTCGAGGCGGAAGGCGCGACGGTTACACCGGCGACACTGGATGTGGAGATTACCCTGCGGTTGTTCAGCCTGGCGTTTGACGCAACGACGGTGTCGGTTGTCGCAGGCGGCACGACGCAGGTAGGTCTGACGCTGACGGGAGATACGGAACTCATTGGGAAAGATGAGGCGTTTGCGGTGATGTTTTTGTATGATCCGGATGGCGGCGGAGTAGAGGTTGTGGCGTTGGAGCCGGTGGAGTTCACCACGGACAACACCGAGGCTGTGGTGATGCTGGAAGCGGCGACAACCGCGACGGGAGGCACGCTGACGGCATCGATGGTCGGTGCGGAAGGCGCGACGGTCGCACCGGCGACACTGGATGTGGAGATTACCCTGCGGTTGTTCAGTCTGGCGTTTGACGCAACGACGGTGTCGGTGGTCGCAGGCGGCACGACGCAGGTAGGTCTGGCGCTGACGGGCGATACGGAACTCATTGGGGAAGATGAGGCGTTTGCGGTGATGTTTTCGTATGCGCCGGATGGCGGCGGAGTAGAGGTTGTGGCGTTGGGGCCGGTGACGTTCACCACGGACAACACCGAGGCTGTGGTGACCCTGGAAGCGGCGACGACCGCGACGGGTGGCGTGCTGGACGGCATCGGTACTTGATGTGGAGGGCGCGACGACGGTCGCACCGGCGACGCTGTCGGTGGAAATCACCCTGCGGTTGTTCAGCCTGGCGTTTGACGCAACGACGGTGTCGGTGGTCGCAGGCGGCGCGGCGCAGGTAGGTCTGACGCTGACGGGCGATACGGAACTCATTGGGGAAGATGAGGCGGTCGAGGTCATGTTTGCGTATGAGTCGGATGACCCGACTGGCGGTGATGTGCGGTTTGTAGCGTTGGAGCCGGCGATGTTCACCCGAGGCAACACCGAGGCTATGGTGACGCTGGAAGCGGCGACGACCGCGACGGGAGGCACGCTGACGGCATCGGTGGTCGGTGTGGAGGGCGCGACGACGGTCGCACCGGCGACGCTGTCGGTGGAGATTACCCCGCGGTTGTTCAGTCTGGCGTTTGACGCAGCGACAGTATCGGTTGTCGCGGGCGGCACGGCGCAGGTAGGTCTGACGCTGACGGGCGATACGGAACTCATAGGGGAGAATGAGGCGTTTGCGGTGACGTTTACGTATGCTCCGTCTGACCTGGACGGTGGCGGAGTAGAGGTTGTGGCGTTGGAGCCGGTGGAGTTCACTGCGGGTAGCACCGTAGCAGTAGTGACGCTGGAAGCGGCGGAAGCGGCACAGATCACGCTGACGGCATCGGTGGCGGAGACTGCGGGAGCCCGGGTCGCACCGGCGTCGCTGTCCGTGCATGCGTTTGCGGTGCGCATCGCTGCGGACACCTCTCCGGTGCCGGAGGGAAGCCCGGTATTTTTCACGCTGACGCGCGAGGGGAGCGATGTGGGGGTACGGTTGTCGGTGCGGGTGTCGGTGAGCGAGCCGCAGGATGGCAACCGGGTTTTGGATGCGGCCAATCCGCCGTCGGACGAGGTGACTTTTCAGCCCGGGGATTCGACGGTGGTTCTGGAGGCTGGGACCGAGGACGATTTCACCGAGCGGTATTTCTTCAGGCCGTTGATCGGGTGGGAGCCGCATACGACGGTAACGGCGACGGTGCTGTTGCTGTCTGGCGAGGGGTACGTCGCGTCGGGTTCTTCAGCCGGGGTATTGGTTCTGGACGATGATCTTTCGACGATGGAGAGCATTCTGGCAGTGGGGACGACGGTATCCGAATCTGCGGGGGTGGTTCCGGTTCAGTGGGGCATTGTTTCGGAGCCCGGGGAGGAGGTGCACGCGTCTGTGCGTTTTTCCGTGAACGTATATCACCGCAACTCGAGGGACCTGTCGCAGCATCCGTTTTTGAGGATGCAGGGTGCGGGTTCTCCGGAGGATCTGGTTGTCGATATGGAGCGGCTGTTTGTGACTTATGGACCAGAGGACTTTTCCCTTGAGGATGGGCGCTATGTAGCGCGTGGCGGGTTTGACATCGAGATTGTGGACGACAGTTTGCCGGAGTCTGCGGAGGAGTTTGTGGTGGCGGTGGAGATTGCGCGTTCGATCAGCAATGTAATTTTTCCGTCAGTGCTGGCTGTGACCGTAATGCTGCTGGACAACGACCTCGGCTTGGAATTTCAGTCGCTGTCAGGGGAGTCTCTGGAGGGGAGGGTTGAGGTGCTGGCGGGCGGCAGTGTGCAGGTTGTACTGGTGTTGCTGAATGCAGAGTTGCTGGGTGATGAGGAGGCTTTGGTTGATTTATCTTCGGTGGGAGTGAGCACGGATCCAGTGCAGCTGACGCTGTCGCGGGCAGTAACGTCAGGGGAGGTTGTGATCACTGCGGCGCCCAGGGTGGAGTCCGGCGAAGTCGGCGCATCTGATGGCGAAGGATTGTTGATAGGGGCGGATTTGGAGGTCAGGGTAGTCGATCGTCGATTCCGCTTGTCGATGTTGCTGGATTCTGCATTACCGCCGCTCCGGATCGTTGCGGGGTCTACGACGCAGGTGTCGGTGGCGATGTTTGGCGTGGAGACGCCGCTGGGCACTCCGAAATTGTTTGAGGGCGAGCGTTTCGCGGTGGAGTTTTCGTATGACCCGGATGGCGGCGTGGAGATTGTGGAGCCGGTGGTGGTGATATTCACCGCGGACAACACCGCGGCCGTGTTGACGCTGTCAGCGGCGACGACCGCGACAGCCGGTGTGCTGACTGCGTCGGTGTCCGAGGTGGACAGCGCGACGGTCGAGTCGGCTACGCTGGATGTGGAGATCGTCCCGCGGTTATTCGCGCTGGCATTCGACGCAGAGACGGTGTCGGTTGTCGCAGGCGGCACGACGCAGGTAGGTCTGACGCTGACGGGAGACCGTGCGCTCGCGGCGAGCGATCGCTTCGCGGTGACGTTTTCGTATGCGCCGGATGGCGGCGGAGTAGAGGTTGTGGCGTTGGAGCCGGTGGAGTTCACTGCGGGCAGCACCGTGGCCACGGTGACGCTGTCGGCGTCGCCAACCGCGACGAGTGGCGAACTGATGGCGTCGGCGCCTGCGGCGGATGGCGCGATGGTCGAGCCGGCGACGCTGTCGGTGGAAATCACCCCGCGGTTGTTCAGTCTGGCGTTTGACGCAGAGACGGTGTCGGTTGTCGCGGGCGCCACGGCGCAGGTGACGCTGACGCTGACGGGAGATCGTGCGCTCGCGGCGAGCGATCGATTCGCGGTGACGTTTTCGTATGACCCGGATGGCGGCGGAGTAGAGGTTGTGGCGTTGGAGCCGGTGGAGTTCACTGCGGAGAGCACCGCAGCTGTGGTGATGCTGGAAGCGGTGACAACCGCGACGGATGGCGTGCTGATGGCGTCGGCGCCCGCAGCGGATGGCGCGATGGTCGAGCCGGCGACGCTGTCGGTGGAAATCACCCCGCGGTTGTTCAGTCTGGCGTTTGACGCAGAGACGGTGTCGGTTGTCGCGGGCGCCACGGCGCAGGTGACGCTGACGCTGACGGGAGATCGTGCGCTCGCGCCGAGCGATCGCTTCGCGGTGACGTTTTCGTATGACCTGGATGGCGGAGTAGAGGTTGTGGCGTTGGAGCCGGTGGAGTTCACTGCGGAGAGCACCGCAGTTGTGGTGATGCTGGAAGCGGTGACAACCGCGACGGATGGCGTGCTGATGGCGTCGGCGCCCGCGGCGGATGGCGCGATGGTCGAGCCGGCGACGCTGTCGGTGGAAATCACCCCGCGGTTGTTCAGTCTGGCGTTTGACGCAGAGACGGTGTCGGTTGTCGCGGGCGCCACGGCGCAGGTGACGCTGACGCTGACGGGAGATCGTGCGCTCGCGCCGAGCGATCGCTTCGCGGTGACGTTTTCGTATGACCTGGATGGCGGAGTAGAGGTTGTGGCGTTGGAGCTGGTGGAGTTCACTGCGGAGAGCACCGCAGTTGTGGTGATGCTGGAAGCGGTGACAACCGCGACGGATGGCGTGCTGATGGCGTCGGCACCCGCGGCGGATGGCGCGATGGTCGAGCCGGCGACGCTGTCGGTGGAAATCACCCCGCGGTTGTTCAGTCTGGCGTTTGACGCAGAGACGGTGTCGGTTGTCGCGGGCGCCACGGCGCAGGTGACGCTGACGCTGACGGGCGATACGGAACTCATAGGGGAGGATGAGGCGTTTGCGGTGATGTTTTCGTATGCGCCGGATGATCCGGATGGCGGCGGAGTAGAGGTTGTGGCGTTGGCACCGGCGATATTCACTGCGGACAACACCGCGGCTGTGGTGATGCTGGAGGCGGCGACGACCGCGACGGGGGGCATGTTGACGGCGTTGGTGCTCGAGGCGGAAGGCGCGGTGGTCGAGTCGGCTACGCTGGATGTGGAGATCGTCCCGCGGTCGTACAGGCTGGCGTTTGACGCAGCGACAGTATCGGTGCGCACGGATGACACGGTGGTGCGGGTAAATCTGACGCTGATGGGAGACCACGCGCTCGCGCCGAGCGATCGATTCGCGGTGACGTTTTCGTATGCGCCGGATGGCGGCGGAGTAGAGGTTGTGGCGTTGGAGCCGATGGAGTTCACTGCGGGCAGCACCGTGGCCACGGTGACGCTGTCGGCGTCGCCAACCGCGACGAGTGGCGAACTGATGGCGTCGGCGCCTGCGGCAGCGGCGGATGGCGCGATGGTCGAGCCGGCGACGCTGTCGGTGAATGTCATTAGGCTACCGGGTATGCCGCCGTTCGTGCCGCTTCGAGTATTCACGCTGTCGTTTTTGACCTTGGATAACGAGCCGCTTGCGGATACGATGGCGCGGGTCGTGGCGGGTGCCACGACACAGGTACGCGTGGTGGTGGAGGCGGTGTCGGGAGAAATCGGCGTTGCGGATCGGTTCACGGTGATGTTTTCATACGATCCGCAAGACGGCGGCATTTCTGTCGAGGAGGAGCTGGTGATGTTGGACGCGCAGGTCACGAGCGCGACCGTGAGCTTGATGGCGACGGCGATCGCGCAGGATGGGACGCTGACGGCGATGGCGGTGTTGGCGGATGGCAACGCAGACGACACGGTGGAATCTGCGACACTGCAGGTGCGGGTGTTGCATGAGCTGGTGCTGTCCTTTACTGCACCGGGAGGCGCGTCGCTGGAAACGGCGCGGGTGTTGGCGGGCGGCACGACCAAGGTCGCGGTGAGGCTGGCGAATCCGGGGTCGCTGGCTGATGGCGAGAAAGTGCAGGTTTCGTTCGCGACCGCGACAACGAAGGTGTCGGTGATCCCGCCCGAGTGGACACTGACCGCGGAGCGGCCGAGCACGATCTTCACGATCGAAGCGCGCCACGACGTGGATCCGCCGAAAGGGACGGTGGTCGCCTCGGGCGAGGTGATGCTGAATGGCGCCCGGGTTTTAGATACGCGGGTAGTTTCGACCGCTCTTGCGGTGGAGATTGTCGAGCGTCGCTTTCGGCTGTCGATTCTGGATGAGGCGGGGATCAGTTCTTCACCGTTGCGCGTGCTGGAGGGGTCTGAGATGCAATTGCGTCTGCGTCTGCTGAGTGTGAGTTCTTCTCTGGGGACTCCGTCGCTGGGTGAGGGCGAGATGCTGACAGTGTTGTTAACTTTCATTGACCCGACCGGGACCGGGAGCGGGATCCTCCTGGTTCCGGCTCAGGTGACGTTTTTCAGAGGCAGCACCGAGACTGAGGTGGTTCTGCTGCTGAGGGGGCGCTCAAATGATGCCACGTTGACGGCAAAGGCCGTGGAGTTCGGTCTGAGGAACGTGTCGGTCGAGTCGACGGCAGTGGCGGTGGAGGTCATCTCGCGGCGCTTCCAGCTATCGCTGTCGCCGGCGGGAGCCCGGTTCAGTCGGACGGCGCGCCCGAACGAGGTGATTCCGGATTTCACGGCTACGCAGTCGGTGCGCAGCACCATCACCATGGCCGAGGCCACCACGATCAGATCGCTGTCGGTGCGGGTAGAGATCCGGCACTCGCATATCGGAGACCTGCGCGTTTTGCTGGTTTCTCCCGAGGGGGCGGTGGTGGCGTTGCATAACGTGACGGGCGGCTCTTCTGCGGAGAATCTCTTCGAGACATACACCTCGCTGGATCATACAGGTCTGGCTGCTTTGGTAGGGGTGCCCGCGCAGGGCGAGTGGATACTGACGGTAGGTGACTATCTTTCTGGTGACACCGGCACGCTGGAGGCGTGGTACCTGGAGACCAACACCGGCGCGCAGGTGACCGCTGGTGGAAGCGTGCCGGTCGTCGCCACCCTGTCGGGGCTCGACACGCCGTTCGGTGCGTCGCGTCTGTTTGCGGACGAGCGCCTGGCGGTCAATTGGACATACCCCGATGGCGCTGGCGTGACGCTGTCCCCAGTCGTGTTTGACGTAGCGAGTCCCGCATCCAGCGTCGAGGTCGCCGCGACGCTGACCGCGACGCTGAACGCGACCGCAGGGGTAGGGATGCTGGAGTCGAACGGCAATGGCTTGAAGAACGCGGAGGTGGAGCCGGCGACGCTGGCGGTGGAGATCGCGCCGCGGCGCTTCCGCCTGTCGCTGTCGGGCGCGCCGTTTGGCGACGCGCCGTTCGTCGGGGCGAGTAGACCGGTGGCGCTGATCCCGGATGGGCAGTCGTCGCTACGCAGTGTGATCACCGTGCCCGGGATCACGATCGAATCGCTGGTGGTGCAGGTAGCGATCCGGCATCTGGATATCAGCGACCTGAGGGTTGTGCTGATGCCGCCCGGTGTGGCGGAGGAAGAAGGCGTGTTGTTGCACGACCGTGCAGCAGCCTTCGAAAAAACATACACATCGGTGCGTAGCGGTCTGGCCGACCTGATCGGCCGGGGGTTCCCGGCGGGCGACTGGGTACTGCGGGTGGAGGATTTTCAGAGTCGGAACGTTGGCGTGCTGAACGCGTGGTACCTGGAGATCAACACCGGCGCGCAGGTGATCGCGGAGGAAAGCGTGCCGGTCGTCGCCACCCTGTCGGGGCTCGACACGCCGTTTGGTGCGTCGCGTCTGTTTGCGGGCGAGACGCTGACGGTCGATTGGACATACACCGATGGTGCCGGCGTGACGCTGCCCCCGGTGATGTTTCAAGTAGCGAGTACCACATCCAGCGTCGAGGTCGCCTCAATGCTGAGCGCGACGCCGGACGCGACCACAGGGGTACTGGAGGCGACATTCAGTGCGACGCTGCTCAACGCAGAAATCGACCCTGCGTTGGTGCCGGTGCAGCCCATACGCCGGTTCAGGCTGGCGTTCGTCCCTGCGACCACGGCGCGAGTGCTGGCAGGCGGCAAGACCGAGGTGGTGGTGGTACTGGAGAATGCAGATTTGCTGAGGGAGGGCGAGGTAGTCCGGGTCTCTCTCTCGACGGAGATCGTGATTGTCGTTCCGTCTACTCCGTTGACGCTGACGCCGGATGAGGAGAGCATGATCTTTACCATTATGGCGCCCTTCGGCGCGGATCCGCCGGAAGGGATGGTGGTCGCCTCGGGCGAGGTGTTGTTGCTGGCTGACGGCACGGCGGTCGCACACACGGGGGTGGTTTCGGTCACCTTGTCGGTGGAGGTGGCGCCGCGGATGTTTCGTCTGTTTGTGGCGGGGGATGTTGCGGAACCCAGTAGCGAGCGGGTGGTCGCCGGAGGCAGCACCGAGGTGGTGGTGGGCATCGCGGGCGTGGATACCCCGCTGGGGCCAAGTCGGCTGGATGCGAGCGAGATGTTGCAGGTTGATTTTGTCTACACGGGTGGCGAGGGCGTAACGCTGTCGTTGGTGTCGCTCGGCGCGGGCAACTCGGCCGGCACGGCGACGGTGATGGCCTCCCTGGCAGCGACGTCGGGGGTGTTGCAGTTGACCGGTAGCGGCTTGGAGAACGCGGTGGTTGTGCCGACATCGCTGGCGATTGAGGTGTTGCCGAACGAGTTTCGCTTGGTGTTCGAGCCGCCGCAGGTCGGGATCCTGACCGGCACGACGGAGACGGTGGTTCTGTCGCTGAGCGGCGCGTCGCAGTTGCTGGCAGGGGAACGGGTGGATGTGGAGTTGACGCTGGAGGATCGGAGCACGGTGAACTTGGTGACATCGATGTCGCTGTCGTTCGGTGCGTCCACGACGAACCATGTTGTCTCGTTGAGTGCTTCTGGGGGCGGTCAACCCGGGGAGACGACATTGTTCGCTGCGGTGTTGTCATCGCCGACGGCACTTTCGGACGCGATTTTTGTGGGTGCCGAGCTACCCGTGAACATCATTGAGTTGCGTCGTTTTTCGTGGGTGTTCCGTTCGGTGCAGAGCGGCGAGCGTCTGTCTGAACAGGCGGTGGTCGCCGGCGCTTCGACGCAGTTTCTGGTTTCCCTGGAAGGTGATTTCGGCGAACGCCTGACCGCCGATGAGCAAGTGGAGACGACATTGACGATATTGACGTCGTCGTCACCACCGGATCTGGTAGTAGATCCGGTGACGGTGATGCTTCGGCGCGACCTGTCGCAGTTGGTCACTTTGTCTGCGGCCCCTGGCGCGGCTCGGGGCGTCACCGACGAGTTGCAGGTACAGCTGAAGCAGACGAGGCCGCCGGAATTGGCGGACAGCGTGACGATCCCGCTGTCGGCGGCACTGCCGGTGCGGGTAGTGCACGAGTTGGTGTTGTCCTTTACTGCATCGGGAGGTGCGGCGCTGGTGCTGGCGGGCGGCACGACCGCAGTGGAGGTGTCGCTTGTGAATCCACAGTTGCTGATGGGCGAGGACGAAGCGGTGGAAGTTTCGTTCACGACAGAGGTAGTGACGATCGTCGGCGAGAGTGATCCCAGGTTGAGGTTGACGCGGGCCATGCCAGGTATGAGCGTGATCATCGGAGCGCCGTACGACGTTCCGTTGACGCTGGGGAAGGTGATTGCGTCGGGCAGGGTGCTGTCGGGCGATGTCCTGGCTGCGGACACGCGGGTAGTTTCAACCGCTCTTGCGGTGGAGGTTGTCGCGCGTCGTTTCCGGCTGGAGATTCTGAGCGAGGCGGGGACCCGTTCTTCACCGTTGCGCGTGCTGGCGGGGGCCTCGACGCCGTTGCGTCTGCGTCTGCTGGGTGTGGGTTCTTCTCTGGGGATTCCGTCGCTGGGCGCGGACGAGATGCTGACGGCGGAGTTGACTTACATCGACGGGAGCGGGGTTTCCCTGTCTTCGCAGCGGGTGACGTTTTCCAGAGGCAGCACCGAGGCTACGGTGGTGCTGTCGGCGGCGGTGACCGCGACGAGTGGCACGTTGACGGCAGAGGCCGTCGCCGCCGCAGAGGTCGAATCGACGGCGCTGGCGGTGGAGATCGTCCCGCGTGCGTTCACGCTGACGTTTGACCCGGCATCGGTTTCCGTTGCCGCGGGTGCCACGGCGCAGGTAACGCTGACGCTGACAGGCGATACGGAACTCATAGGAGATGATGAGGCGGTCGAGGTCACGTTTGCATATGACTCGTCTGACCCGGCCGACGGCGGCGGAGTAGAGGTTGTGGCGTTGGGGCCGGTGGAGTTCACCACGGACAGCACTGCGGCTGTGGTGACGCTGGAAGCGGCGACGACCGCGACAGGTGGCGTGCTGACAGCATCGGTGCTTGATGTGGCCGGCGCGACGGTCGAGTCGGCTGTGCTGACGGTGGGGATTGTCCCGCGTGCGTTCACGCTGGCATTCGATGCGTCAACGGTATCGGTGATTGCGGGTGCCACGAGGCAGGTGACGTTGACGCTGACGGGAGATCGTGTGCTCGCGGCGAGCGACCGGTTCGCGGCGATGTTTACGTATGCTCCGTCCGACTCGGATGGCGGCGGAGTAGAGGTTGTGGCGTTGGAGCCGGTGATATTCACCACGGACAGCACCGCGGCTGTGGTGATGCTGGAAGCGGTGACGACCGCGACGGGTGGCGTGCTGGAGGCATCGGTACTTGATGTGGACGGCGCGACGGTCACACCGGCGACATTGGGTGTGGAGATTGTCCCGCGGGCGTTCGTGCTGGCATTCGATGCGTCAACGGTATCGGTGATTGCGGGCGCCACGACGCAGGTGACGCTGACGCTGACGGGAGATCGTGCGCTCGCGGCGAGCGATCGGTTCGCGGTGACGTTTTCGTATGACCTGGATGGCGGCGGTGTGGAGGTTGTGGCGTTGGAGCCGGTGACGTTCACCACGGACAGCACCGAGGCCACGGTGACCTTGGAAGCGGCGACGACCGCGACGGATGGTGTGCTGACGGCGTCGGTACTCAATGTAGACGGCGCGACGGTCACACCGGCGACGCTGGATGTGGAGATTACCCCGCGGGCGTTCGTGCTGGCATTCGATGCGTCAACGGTATCGGTGATTGCGGGCGCCACGACGCAGGTGACGCTGACGCTGACGGGAGATCGTGCGCTCGCGGCGAGCGACCGGTTCGCGGCGACGTTTACGTATGCTTCGTCCGACCCGGATGGCGGCGTGCAAATTGTGGAGCCGGTGGAGTTCACCGCAGGTAACACTGCGGAGGTAGTGACGCTGGAAGCGGCGACGACCGCGACGGGTGGTGTGCTGACGGCGTCGGTACTCAATGTAGACGGCGCGACAGTCACACCGGCGACGCTGGATGTGGAGATTACCCCGCGGGCGTTCGTGCTGGCATTCGATGCGTCAACGGTATCGGTGATTGCGGGCGCCACGACGCAGGTGACGCTGACGCTGACGGGAGATCGTGCGCTCGCGGCGAGCGATCGGTTCGCGGCGACGTTTACGTATGCTTCGTCCGACCCGGATGGCGGCGTGCAAATTGTGGAGCCGGTGGAGTTCACCGCAGGTAACACTGCGGAGGTAGTGACGCTGGAAGCGGCGACGACCGCGACGGGTGGTGTGCTGACGGCGTCGGTACTCAATGTAGACGGCGCGACAGTTGCACCGGCGACGCTGTCGGTGGAGATTGTCCCGCGTGCGTTCGTGCTGGCATTCGATGCGTCAACGGTGTCGGTGATTGCGGGCGCCACGACGCAGGTGACGCTGACGCTGACGGGAGATCGTGTGCTCGCGGCGAGCGACCAGTTCGCGGCGACGTTTTCGTATGATCTGGATGGCGGCGTGCAGATTGTGGAGCTGGTGACGTTCACCACGGGCAGCACTGCGGCTGTGGTGACGCTGGAAGCGGCGACGACCGCGACGGGTGGTGTGCTGGAGGCATCGGTACCCGATGTGGACGGCGCGACGGTCACACCGGCGACACTGGATGTGGAGATTGTCCCGCGGTTGTTCGTGCTGGCATTCGATGCGTCAACGGTATCGGTGATTGCGGGCGGCGCGGCGCAGGTAGGTCTGACGCTGACGGGCGATACAGGACTCATAGGGGAGAATGAGGCGTTTGCGGTGATGTTTTCGTATGCGCCGGATGGCGGCGTGGAGGTTGTGGAGCCAGTGGTGGTGACGTTCACCATGGACAGCACCGAGGTCACGGTGACCCTGGAAGCGGAGACGGATGCAACCGCCGGCGTGCTGACAGCATCGGTGCCCGAGGCAGACGGCGCGACGGTCACACCGGTGACACTGGATGTGGAGATTACCCCGCGGGCGTTCGTACTGGCATTCGATGCGTCAACGGTATCGGTGATTGCGGGCGCCACGACGCAGGTGACGCTGATGCTGACGGGCGATACGGAATTCATAGGGGAGAATGAGGCGTTTGCGGTGACGTTTTCGTATGCGCCGGATGGCGGCGTGCGGGTTGCGGGGCCGGTGGAGTTCACTGCGGAGAACACCGCGGCTGTAGTGATGCTGGAAGCGGTGACGACCGCGACGGGTGGCGTGCTGGAGGCATCGGTACTCGATGTGGACGGCGCGACGGTTGCACCGGCGACGCTGTCGGTGGAGATTGTCCCGCGGGCGTTCACGTTGGCGTTTGACCTGGCATCGGTTTCCGTTGTTGCGGGTGCCGCGACGCAGGTGACACTGACGCTGGCTGGCGATACGGAACTCATAGGGGAGGATGAGGCGGTCGAGGTCACGTTTGCATATGACTCGTCTGACCAGGCCGGCGGCGGCGTGCGGGTTGCAGGGCCGGTGGAGTTCACTGCGGAGAGCACCGCGGCTGTGGTGATGCTGGAAGCGGCGACGACCGCGACGAGTGGTGTGCTGGAGGCATCGGTACTCGATGTGGACGGCGCGACGGTCGCACCGGCGATGCTGGATGTGGAGATTACCCCGCGGTTGTTCAGCCTGACGTTTGACGTAGCGATGGTGTCGGTTGTTGCGGGCGCCACGACGCAGGTGACGCTGACGCTGACGGGAGATCGTGCGCTCGCGGCGAGCGATCGGTTCGCGGTGGAGTTTTCATATGACCCGGATGGCGGCGGTGTGGAGGTTGCGGCGTTGGAGCCGGTGACGTTCACCACGGACAGCACCGCAGCTACGGTGACCCTGTCAGCGGAGACGGATGCAACCGCCGGTGTGCTGACAGCATCGGTGCCCGAGGCAGACGGCGCGACGGTCGCACCGGCGACGCTGACTGTGGAGATTCCCCCGCGTGCGTTCACGCTGGCATTCGATACGTCAACGGTATCGGTGATTGCGGGCGGCACGACCGAGGTGACGCTGACGCTGGCTGGCGATACGGAACTCATAGGGGAGGATGAGGCGATCGAGGTCACGTTTGCATATGACTCGTCTGACCAGGCCGGCGGCGACGTGCGGGTTGCGGGGCCGGTGGTGTTCACTGCAGAGAACACCGCGGCTGTGGTGACGCTGGAAGCGGCGACGACCGCGACGGGTGGCGTACTGACGGCGTTGGTGGTCGGTGCGGAAGGCGCGACGGTCGCACCGGTGACGTTGGATGTGGAGATTACCCCGCGGGCGTTCGTGCTGGCATTCGATGCGTCAACGGTATCGGTGATTGCGGGCGCCACGACACAGGTGACGCTGACGCTGACGGGAGATACGGAACTCATAGGGGCGGATGAGGCGGTCGAGGTCACGTTTGCATATGACTCGTCTGACCAGGCCGGTGGCAGCGTGCGGGTTGCAGGGCCGGTGGAGTTCACTGCGGAGAGCCCCGCGGCTGTGGTGACGCTGGAAGCGGCGACGACCGCGACGGGTGGTGTGCTGGAGGCATCGGCACTCGATGTGGACGGCGCGACGGTCGCACCGGCGACGCTGGATGTGGAGATTGTCCCGCGTGCGTTCGCGCTGGCGTTTGACCTGGCATCGGTTTCTGTTGTCGCGGGCGCCACGACGCAGGTGACGCTGACGCTGACGGGAGATCGTGCGCTCGCGGCGAGCGATCGGTTCGCGGTGGAGTTTTCATATGACCCGGATGGCGGCGGTGTGGAGGTTGTGGCGTTGGAGCCGGTGACGTTCACCACGGACAGCACCGCGGCTACGGTGACCCTGTCAGCGGCGACGACCGCGACGGGTGGCGTACTGACGGCGTCGGCGCCTGAGGCGGACGGTGCGGCGGTCACACCGGTGACGTTGGATGTGGAGATTACCCCGCGGGCGTTTGTGCTGGCGTTTGCCGCGCCCGACGGCACACCGCCGCTGGCGGTCGCGCGAGTGCTGGCGGGCGGCACGACCGAGGTGATGGTGGTACTGGAGAACCCGGATTTGCTGAGGGAGGGCGAGCAGTTGCAGGTCACGCTGCAGCTGACGACGGTGACAGTCATTCCGTCTGAACGAACGCTGACGCCGACTACTCCGCGCGCGACCTTCACCATCGAAGCGCGCCACGACGCAGTGCCGCCGCTGGGAAGGGTGGTCGCCTCGGGCGAGGTACTGTCTGGCGACGCCCCGGTCGCGAACACGTGGGTGGTTTCGACCACCTTGTCGGTGGAGGTGGTGCCGCGGATGTTTCGTCTGTTTGTGGCGGAGGATGTTGCGGAGCCCGGTAGCGAGTACGTGGTCGCTGGAGGCAGCACCGAGGTGGTGGTGGGCATCACGGGCGTGGATACCCCACTGGGGCCAAGTCGGCTGGATGCGAGCGAGACGTTGCAGGTTGATTTTGTCTACACGGGTGGCGAGGGCGTAACCCTGTCGCTGGTGTCGCTCGGCGCGGGCAACTCGGCCAGGACGGCGACGGTGATGGCCTCCCTGGCAGCGACGTCGGGGGTGTTGCAGTTGACCGGCAGCGGTCTGGTGAACGCGGATGTTGCGCCGGCATCGCTGGCGATCGAGGTGTTGCCGAACGAGTTTCGCTTGGTGTTCGAGCCGCCGCAGATCGGGATTCTGACCGGCACGACGGAGACGGTGGTTCTGTCGCTGACCGACGCGTCGCGCCTGCCGGCAGGGGATGATGTGCTTGTGGGATTGCGCCTGGTCGATGCCAGCACGGTGAGCGTGGTGTCGCCGACCGAGCTGTCGTTCAACGCCTCTGCTACGAGTCATGTGGTTGTGCTGCGCGTTGCTGCGGACACGTCGCCCGGGGCGACGGTTTTGGTCGCCTCGGTAGAGATGTCTCCCGCGAGTCTGGCGGGCGCGAGGTTTATGGGCACCGAGCTACCCGTGAGCATCGTCGGCGTGCGTGAGTTCGAGTGGGTGTTCCGTTCGCCGCAGGGTGAGCGGCTGTCTACCGCGGTGGTGGTTGCCAGTGCTTCGACGCGGGTTGACGGTGCTTCGTCGCCGCAGGTTACCGGTGCTTCGACGCGGGTGTTGGTCTCCCTGGAAGGCGTTGCCGGCGAGCGCCTGCTCGACAACGAGCAGGTCAATGTGTCTGTAAGCGCTGGGGCGCAGTTGGGTCTGGAGATAAAGCCGGATGAGTTCACTTTCCGTGCAGGAGAAATGTCGCAGGAACTGGAACTGGAACTGACCGCGCTCCTTCCCCTTGCGGTACAGATGGACGATTTGCAGTTGCAGTTGCTAGAGACGGTGCCGAGTACGCTGCGCACGAAGATCCCGCCGTCTGCGACGTTGCCGGTGCAGGTGTTGCGCGAGTTTACTATCTCCTTCGCCCTGCCGGACGGCACGCCGCTTGAGATCACCACCTCGCCGGACAATACCAGTCGCGGGATCACGACGGTGCAGATTCTGATTGGCGGCTCTCGTCCGGTGGTGCAGGTGCTGGACAATCTAGAGTTTTTGGGGGTGGACGAGGAGTTCTTTTTTAGTCTTCTGCCGCCGCTGCCCAATGGTCGCGTCAGCAGCAGTCAGAACTCGGAACCGGGGGATGTTTTCACCTTATCAATGGACAACGGATCACATCTGCAGCTAAGAACGGTGTCGCTGGGCTTAGTAGCTGGCCGGGTGGTGTTGGAGTCGGACGGCAAAGAGGTTTTGCACACGCGGGTAGTTCCAATCACCCTGCGGGTGGAGATCGTGCCGCGGCGCTTCCGGCTATCGCTGTCGCCGGCGGGAGTCGTCCAGTTCAGTCGGACGGAGCGCCCGAACGAGGAGATTCCGGATAATACGGCTACGCAGTCGGTGCGCAGCACCATCACCGTGGCCGAGGCCACCACGATCGAATCGCTGGCGGTGCGGGTAAAGATCAGTCACTTGGATATCGCAGACCTGCGCGTTTTTCTGGTCTCTCCCGAGGGGGAGATGGTGCCGTTGTATCTCCAGACGGGCAGCGGTACGGAGAATCTCTTCGAGACATACACCTCGCTGGATCATGCAGGTCTGGCTGCTTTGGTAGGGGCACCCGCGCAGGGCGAGTGGATACTGACGGTAGGTGACTATGGTGCTGGTGGTATCGGCACGCTGGAGGCGTGGAGCCTGGAGATCAACGGATTCGCGCCGGTGCTTGCAGGCGGTAGCGTGTCGCTGGTGGCTTCGCTGTCGAAGGTCGAGACGCCGCCGCTCGGTATTCCGAAGGTGTTTGCGGGCGAGGAGCTGGAAGTGGTGCTGGCGTATGACGACGGCACCGGCGTTGCGCTGTCCACGCAGAGGGTGATATTCGACGCGGATCTCATCCCCGTCGTCGTGACGCTGGACGCATTGTTCGACGCGACGAGCGGGACATTGACGGCGGTCGCGGGTGTCATTTCGGTCAACGCCGAGATCGTGCCGGCGGCGTTGCCGGTGGAGATCGTCCCGCGTTCGTACGTACTGGCATTCGATGCGTCAACGGTGTCGGTGATTGCGGGTGCCACGACGCAGGTGACGCTGACGCTGACAGGCGATACGGAACTCATAGGAGAGGATGAAGCGATCGAGGTCACGTTTGCATATGACTCGTCTGACCCGGCCGGCGGCGTGCGGGTTGCAGGGCCGGTGGAATTCACCGCAGGCAACACCGAGGCTGTGGTGATGCTGGAAGCGGCGACGACCGCGACCGCCGGCGTGCTGACGGCGTCGGTGCCCGAGGCGGACGGCGCGGTGGTCACACCGGCGACACTGGATGTGAGGATTGTCCCGCGGGCATTCGTGCTGGCATTCGATGTGTCAACGGTATCGGTGATTGCGGGCGCCACGACACAGGTGACGCTGACGCTGACAGGCGCTACGGAACTCATAGGAGAGGATGAAGCGGTCGAGGTCACGTTTGCATATGACTCGTCTGACCCGGCCGGCGGCGTGCGGGTTGCAGGGCCGGTGGAATTCACCGCAGGCAACACCACGGCTGTGGTGATGCTGGAAGCGGCGACGACCGCGACGAGTGGCGTGCTGACGGCATCGGCGCCCGAGGCGGAAGGCGCGACGGTCGCACCGGCGGCGCTGGCTGTGGAGATTGTCCCGCGGTTGTTCACATTGGCGTTTGACCCGGCATCGGTTTCCGTTGTCGCAGATGCCACGACGCAGGTGAGGCTGACGCTGACGGGAGATCGTGTGCTCGCGGCGAGCGACCGGTTCGCGGTGGAGTTTGCATATGATCCGTCCGACCCGGATGGCGGCGGTGTAGAGGTTGTGGCGTTGGAGCCGGTGATATTCACCACGGACAGCACCGCGGCTGTGGTGACGCTGGAAGCGGCGACGACCGCGACGGATGGCGAGCTGGAGGCATCGGTACTCGATGTAGACGGCGCGACGGTCGCACCGGCGACGCTGGATGTGGAGATTGTCCCGCGGTTGTTCACGTTGGCGTTTGACCCGGCATCGGTTTCCGTTGTCGCGGGCGCCACGGCGCAGGTGACGCTGACGCTGACAGGCGATCGTGTGCTCGCGGCGAGCGATCGGTTCGCGGTGGAGTTTTCGTATGACCCGGATGGCGGCGGTGTGGAGGTTGTGGCGTTGGAGCCGGTGACGTTCACCACGGGCAGTACCACGGCTGTGGTGACGCTGGAAGCGGCGACGGATGCAACCGCCGGCGTGCTGACGGCGTCGGCACCCGAGGCGGAAGGCGCGACGGTCGCACCGGCGATACTGGGTGTGGAGATTACCCCGCGGGCGTTCGTGCTGGCATTCGATGCGTCAACGGTATCGATGATTGCAGGTGCCACGACGCAGGTGACGCTGACGCTGACAGGTGCTACGGAACTCATAGGAGAGGATGAGGCGATCAAGGTCACGTTTGCGTACGATCCGGCTGATCTGGATGTGTCTGACCCGGCCGGCGGCGTGCGGGTTGCAGGGCCGGTGGAATTCACTGCAGACAACACCACGGCTGTGGTGATGTTGGAAGCGGCGACGACCGCGACGGATGGTGTGCTGGAGGCATCGGTACTCAATGTGGACGGCGCGACGGTCACACCGGCGACGCTGGCGGTGGAGATTACCCTGCGGGCGTTTGTGCTGGCATTCGATGCGTCAACGGTGTCGGTGATTGCGGGTGCCACGACGCAGGTGACGCTGACGCTGACGGGAGATACGGAACTCATAGGAGAGGATGAGGCGATCGAGGTCACGTTTGCGTACGATCCGTCTGATCTGGATGTGTCTGACCTGGACGGCGGCGTGCGGGTTGCGGGGCCGGTGGTGTTCACTGCAGGCAACACCGCGGCTGTGGTGACGCTGGAAGCGGCGACGACCGCGACGGGTGGTGTGCTGGAGGCATCGGCGGTCGGTGCAGCCAGCGCGACGGCGACACTGGGTGTGGAGATTGTCCCGCGTGCGTTCGTGCTGGCATTCGATGCGTCAACGGTATCGGTGATTGCGGGTGCCACGGCGCAGGTGACGCTGACGTTGACAGGCGATCGTGCGCTCGCGGCGAGCGACCGGTTCGCGGTGGAGTTTTCGTATGACCCGGATGGCGGCGGTGTGGAGGTTGTGGCGTTGGAGCCGGTGATGTTCACCGCAGGCAGCACCGCGGTTGTGGTGACGCTGGAAGCGGCGACGACCGCGACGGGTGGCGTACTGACGGCATCGGTACTCGATGTGGCCGGCGCGACGGTCACACCGGCGATGCTGGATGTGGAGATCACCCCGCGGGCGTTCGTGCTGGCATTCGACACACCCTCGGTATCGATACGGGCTGGCGATACGGAACAGGTGGGTCTGTCCCTCTCGGAGGATGCAGAGTTTTTCCGCGGCGAGAGGATCATGGTGGAATTTTCGTATCTGCCGAATGGCGGCGGTGTGGAGGTTGTGGCGTTGGAGCCGGTGGAGTTCACTGCGGAGAGCACCGCGGCTATGGTGACGCTGTCAGCGGCGACGACCGCGTCGAATGGCGTGCTGACGGCGTCGGCACTTGGCACTGTCAACGCAGCGGTCGTACCGGGGACGTTGTCGGTAGATATTTCGCCGCGTATATTTAGTCTGAGAATAGAGCTTGCCGACGGCAGCCATAGAAAGGAGGTGGCGTTGCTGGCGAACACATCGACGCTGTTGACACTGGCTCTGGTGCACCCGCCGAGCGGGCATGTGCCTTTGTTGCCGGACGAGGAACTGGAGTTGAGCTTGCCGCCGTCTTTGAGCAATATAAATGGGATTGACGGGATACCGGAGACTCTTACGTTTGATGGGGGCACAACGCGCGTGACCGTTACGGTGCAAGTAAGGCCGTCTGCAGTGGCTGCGGTGTTCAGGTATAGTGCCGTGTCGGAGCCATTGAACGTGGATTTTGTCGGGGACTTCCCGAGCGAGACGCTACTGCTGATCGTAGAGCCGAGACGTTTTTCGCTTTTGTTTGTCCCCTCTACGGTGTCGCTGGTGCCCGGGGTCGAGAGGCGGGTATCGTTGCGCTTGGTGGCAGTGAATACGCCGTGGGGGTTATCGGCGCTGGCGGAAGAGGATGTGTTGCCTCGCGCGGCGTTTTCCTACGCAGGCAGCGGGTTATCTCCGCAGTTGCCGGATGCACGGTTGGAGTCTGTGTTCAGTGTGGATCGGGATGAGGTCGAGGTCACGTTGCAAGCGTTTCGTCTGGCGCTGCCGGGCGTACTGACGGCGAGCATTCCGGCCGACGGCATCGATAACATCGAGATAGCATCTGCGATGCTGGATGTGGAGATTACCCCGCGGGAGTACAGGCTGTCATTTACCACATTGGCAGGCGAGCCACTGGGTCAGGCGAAAGTGGTCGCAGGCGGCACAGCACAGGTGGGGGTGGTTTTGTTGGGAGATGTGAAGCTATTCTCCAGAGAGGCGCTTGTGGCGGAGTTTTCGTACGATCCGTCCGACGGCGGCGTGCAGATTGTGGAGCTGGTGACGTTCACCGCAGGCAGTACCACGGCTGTGGTGACGCTGGAAGCGGCGACGACCGCGACGGGTGGTGTGCTGGAGGCATCGGTACTTGATGTGGACGGCGCGACGGTCACACCGGCGACGCTGGATGTGGAGATTGTCCCGCGGGCGTTCGTGCTGGCATTCGATGCGTCAACGGTGTCGGTGATTGCGGGTGCCACGACGCAGGTGACGCTGACGCTGACGGGCGATACGGAACTCATAGGGGAGGATGAGGCGGTCGAGGTCATGTTTGCATATGACCCGTCTGACCCGGATGGCGGCGGTGTGGAGGTTGTGGCGTTGGAGCCGGTGACGTTCACCACGGACAGCACCGAAGCCACGGTGACCCTGTCAGCGGAGACGGATGCAACCGCCGGCGTGCTGGAGGCATCGGTACTCGATGTGGAAGGCGCGACGGTCGCACCGGCGACGCTGGGTGTGGAGATTGTCCCGCGGTTGTTCACGTTGGCGTTTGACCTGGCATCGGTTTCCGTTGTCGCGGGCGCCACGACGCAGGTGACGCTGACGCTGACGGGAGACCGTGCGCTCGCGGCGAGCGACCGGTTCGCGGTGGAGTTTGCATATGACCCGGATGGCGGCGTGCAAGTTGTGGAGCCGGTGGAGTTCTCTGAGGGTACGACCGCGGCTACGGTGACCCTGTCAGCGGCGACGACCGCGGTGGGTGGCGTGCTGACAGCATCGGTGCCCGAAGCGGAAGGCGCGACGGTCGCAGCGGCGCCGCTGGGTGTGGAGATTGTCCCGCGTGCGTTCACGCTGGCATTCGATGCGTCAACGGCATCGGTGATTGCGGGCGCCACGACGCAGGTGACGCTGACGCTGACGGGCGCTACGGAACTCATTGGGGATGATGTGTTCGCGGCGACGTTTACGTATGCTCCATCCGACCCGGATGGCGGCGTGCGGGTTGCGAGGCCGGCGGTGGTGATATTCACCGCGGGCAGCACCGCGGCTGTGGTGACGCTGGAAGCGGCGACGACCGCGACGGATGGTGTGCTGACGGCGTCAGTGCTCGATGTGGCCAACGCGGCGGTCGCACCGGTGACGCTGGATGTGGAGATTGTCCCGCGTGCGTTCGCGTTGGCGTTTGACCTGGCATCGGTTTCCGTTGTCGCGGGCGCCACGGCGCAGGTGACGTTGACGCTGACGGGAGATCGTGCGCCCGCGGCGAGCGACCGGTTCGCGGCGACGTTTACGTATGCTCCGTCCGACCTGGATGGCGGCGTGCGGGTTGTGGAGCTGGTGACGTTCACCACGGACAGCACCGAGACCACGGTGACGCTGGAAGCGGCGACGACCGCGACGGATGGCGTACTGACGGCGTCGGTGCCCGAGGCGGACGGTGCGGCGGTCACATCGGCGACGCTGGATGTGGGCATTGTCCCGCGTGCGTTCGTGCTGGCATTCGATGCGTCAACGGTATCGGTGATTGCGGGCGCCACGACGCAGGTGACACTGACGCTGACGGGAGATCGTGCGCTCGCGGCGAGCGATCGGTTCGCGGTGGAGTTTTCATATGACCCGGCCGGCGGCGGCGTGCGGGTTGCGAGGCCGGTGGAGTTCACTGCGGAGAGCACCGA
Organism: Candidatus Oxydemutatoraceae bacterium; assembly: GCA_965226235.1. Classification (GTDB taxonomy): domain Bacteria; phylum Pseudomonadota; class Gammaproteobacteria; order Poriferisulfidales; family Oxydemutatoraceae; genus CAYFZO01. Next base: position 1,843,205 of record OZ245335.1, read on the forward strand.
GGCCACGGTGACGCTGGAAGCGGCGATGACCGCGACGGGTGGTGTGCTGGAGGCATCGGTGGTCGGTGCGGAAGGCGCGGCGGTCGCACCGGCGACGCTGGATGTGGAGATTGTCCCGCGTGCGTTCGTGCTGGCATTCGATGCGTCAACGGTATCGGTGATTGCGGGTGCCACGACGCAGGTGACGCTGACGCTGACAGGCGATACGGAATTCATAGGAGAGGATGAGGCGATCAAGGTCATGTTTGCGTACGATCCGTCTGATCCGGATGTGTCTGACCTGGACGGCGGCGTGCAGGCTGCGGGGCCGGTGGAGTTCACTGCGGAGAGCACCGTGGCTGTGGTGACGCTGGCAGCAGCGATGACCGCGACGAGTGGCGTGCTGACAGCATCGGTGCCCGACATTGCCGGCGCGACAGTCACACCGGCGATGCTGTCGGTGGAGATCATGCCGCGGGCGTTGGTGCTGGCGTTTGCCGCGCCCGACGGCACACCGCCGCTGGCGGTCGCACGGGTGCTGGCGAGCGGCACGACCGAGGTGGTGGTGGTGCTGGAGAATGCGGATTTGCTGAGGGAGGACGAGCAGTTGCAGGTCACGCTGCAGCCGACGACGGTGACAGTTGTTCCGCCTGAACTGACGCTGACGTCGACTACGCCGCGCGCGACCTTCACCATCGAAGCGGGCTACGATGTGCATCCGCCGTTGGGAACGATCATCGCCTCAGGCGAGATACTGGCTGGCGGCGCGGCAGTTGATGGCACGAAGGTGATTCCGGTCGTGCTGCCGGTGGAGATCGCGCCGCGGCGCTTCCGGCTGTCGCTGTCGCCGGGCGCGCCGCCGAGGCAGTTCAGCGCGACGGAGCGCCCGGACGAGATGTTTCTTACAGGTGCGATGGTGGGCAGCAGCATTCCCGTGGCCGAGTCCACCACGATCAAATCGCTGGCGGTGCGGGTAGAGATCAGCGGCGTGTCTCCCTTGTCCCTGCTGGTTAGGCTGCGTTCTCCCGGAGGAGTGGAGGTGCTGTTGCACGGGCAGACGAACGGAACCGAGCTTGGTTTGGAGCAGACGTACACCTCGAGGGACCATGCGGGTCTGGCTGCTTTGGCTGGCGAGAGCGCGCAGGGCGAGTGGACACTGATGGTAGATGATGTTTCGGGTGGTGCAGCTATTGGCACGCTGGAAGCGTGGGGTCTGGAGATCAACGGATTCGCGCTGGTGCTTGCAGGCGGCAGCGCGGTGGTGACGGCTTCGCTGGTGGCGGTCGAAACCCCGCTCGGGACGCCGCTGCTGTTTGCGGACGAGACGCTGACGGTGACGCTGATGTATAACGACGGCACCGGCGTTGCGTTGTCCGAGCAGATGGTGACATTCGACGCGGAGAGCACCGCCGTCGGCGTGACGCTGGACGCGGCGCCCGACGCGACGCGGGGGATGCTGACGGCGGTGGTCGCGGGCGCCGTTCCGGTGAACGTCGGGGTCGCGCTGGCGGCGCTGCCGGTGGAGATCGCGTCGCGGCGCTTCCGGCTGTCGCTGTCGGGCGCGTCGGCGGACCCCGCGCGGCGCATCGCAAGGGAGGCGCGTCCCCATGCTTATATTCCGGATCTGGATTCCGTGCCGCTCAGTACCATCACCGTGACGGAGGACATCACGATCGAATCGCTGGTGGTCGGGGTCGCGATCAGCCACCCGGAGAGGGGCGAGCTGGGGGTTGTGCTGACACTGCCCGGGGGAATGACGGTGACACTGTACAGGCCTAACGTTGCTGACATTGAGTCCGACCTCGTCCGGGCATATACGTCGGTGGGCAACGCGGGTCTGGCGGCCTTGGTCGGGGATAGCGCGCAGGGCGATTGGTCGCTGGCGGTGAGAGATAATTCTAGAGTTAAGAGCGCCGGCACGCTGGAGTCGTGGTACCTGGAGATCAACACCGGCGCGCAGGTGATCGCGGGCGAAAGCGTGCCGGTCGTCGCCACCCTGTCGGGGCTCGACACGCCGTTCGGTGCGTCGCGTCTGTTTGCGGGCGAGACGCTGACGGCCGGTTGGACATACACCGATGGTGTCGGCGTGACGCTGCCCCCGGTGATGTTTCAAGTAGCGGGTACCACATCCAGCGTCGAGGTCGCCGCGATGCTGACCGCGACGCTGGACGCGATCACAGGGGTAGGGGTGCTGGAGTTGAGCGGCGATGGCTTGAAGAACGCGGAGGTGGAGCCGGTGTCGGTTCCAGTGGAGATCGTGCCGCGGGCGTTCACGCTGGCGTTTGATGTGCCGTCGGTGTCGGTGCTGGCAGGCGGCACGACCGAGGTGGTGGTGGCGCTCGCGGACCCGCAGTCGCTGGAGGCTGGCGAGTCGATGCAGGTTTCGCTCTCGACACAGACGCCGGGGATCGTGGTGACCGGAGAACTTGAGCGGACGTTGACAGTGGGCGAGTCGAGTGCGTCCTTCATCATCGAAGCGGCACATGACGCGCCGATGTTTGGGACGGTGACAGCCTCGGGCGAGGTGGTGTCGACCGGGAGCGTGGTCGTGAACACGGAGGTGGTTTCGGTCACCTTGTCGGTGGAGGTGGTGCCGCGGATGTTTCGTCTGTTTGTGGCGGAACCCGGTAGCGAGCGGGTGGTCGCCGGAGGCAGCACCGAGGTGATGGTGGGCATCGCGGGCGTGGATACCCCGCTGGGGCCAAGTCGGCTGGATGCGAGCGAGACGTTGCAGGTTGATTTTGTCTACACGGGTGGCGAGGGCGTAACCCTGTCGTTGGTGTCACTCGGCGCGGGCAACTTGACCAGGACGGCGACGGTGATGGCCTCCCTGGCAGCGACATCGGGGGTGTTGCAGTTGACCGGTAGCGGCTTGGAGAACGCGGCGGTTGTGCCGGCATCGCTGGCGATCGAGGTGTTGCCGGGCGAGTTTCGGCTGATGTTCGAGCCGTCGCAGATCGGGATTCTGACCGGCACGGAGGAGACGGTGGTTCTGTCGCTGACCGACGCGTCGCGCCTGCCGGCAGGGGATGAGGTGCTTGTGGAATTGCTTCTGGACGATGCCAGCACGGTGATCGTGGTGTCGTCGACCGAGCTGTCGTTCAACGCCTCTGCTACGAGTCATGAGGTTATGCTGCACGCTACTGCGGGCAGTCAACCCGGGGAGACGACATTGTTCGCCGCGGTGTTGTTATCGCCGACGGCACTTTCGGACGCGATTTTTGTGGACGCCGAGCTACCCGTGAGCATCCTTGAGTTGCGTCGTTTTTCGTGGGTGTTCCGTTCGGTGCAGAGCGGCGAGCGTCTGTCTGAACAGGCGGTGGTCGCCGGCGCTTCGACGCAGTTTCTGGTTTCCCTGGAAGGTGATTTCGGCGAACGCCTGACGGTCGATGAGCAAGTGGAGGCGACATTGACGCCGTCGTCATCGGATCTGGTAGTAGATCCGGTGACGGTGATACTTCGGCGCGACCTGCCGCAGTTGGTCACTTTGTCTGCGGCCACTGACGCGGCGCGGGGTGTTGGGGCGCAGTTGCAACTGATGTCGCAGCCGACGTTGGAGATGGCGGAGACAGAGACGGAGTCGGCACTGCCGGTGCGGGTAGTGCACGAGTTGGTGTTGTCCTTTACTGCATCGGGAGGCGCGGCGCGGGTGCTGGCGGGCGGCACGACCGAGGTGGTGGTGGCGCTGGACAATCCGGGGTTGCTGGAGATGGGCGAGGTAGTCCGGGTCTCTCTCTCGACGGAGATCGTGATTGCCGTTCCGTCTTCACTGACGCTGACGCTGGCTACGCCGCGCGCGACCTTCACCATCGAAGCGCGCCACGACGCGGATCCGCCGGAAGGGATGGTACTCGCCTCTGGCCGAGTGCTGTCGGGCGATGTCCTGGCTGCGGACACGCGGGTAGTTTCGACCGCTCTTGCGGTGGAGATTGTCGCGCGTCGTTTCCGGCTGGAGATTCTGAGCGAGGCGGGGACCCGTTCTTCACCGTTGCGCGTGCTGGCGGGGGCCTCGACGCCGTTGCGTCTGCGCCTGCTGGGTGTGGGTTCTTCTCTGGGGATTCCGTCGCTGGGCGCGGACGAGATGCTGACGGCGGAGTTTACTTACATCGACGGGAGCGGGGTTTCCCTGTCTTCGCAGCGGGTGACGTTTTCCAGAGGCAGCACCGAGACTACGGTGGTGCTGTCGGCGGCGGTGACCGCGACGAGTGGCACGTTGACGGCAGATGCCATCTTCGCCATGGCAGAGGCGTTCGATGAGATCGACGCGGTGGTCGAGTCGGCGATGCTGGCGGTGGAGATCGTCCCGCGGGCGTTCGCGCTGACGTTTGACCCGGCATCGGTTTCCGTTGTCGCGGGTGCCACGGCGCAGGTAACGCTGACGCTGACAGGCGATACGGAACTCATAGGAGAGGATGAGGCGATCGAGGTCACGTTTGCATATGACTCGTCTGACCCGGCCGACGGCGATGTGCGGGTTGCGAGGCCGGCGGTGTTCACCGCAGGCAGTACCGCGGCTGTGGTGATACTGGAAGCGGCGACGACCGCGACGGGTGGCGTACTGACGGCGTCGGCGCCTGAGGCGGAAGGCGCGGCGGTCGAGTCGGCGACGCTGGATGTGGAGATTGTCCCGCGTGCGTTCACGTTGGCGTTTGACCTGGCATCGGTTTCTGTTGTCGCGGGCGCCACGACGCAGGTGACGTTGACGCTGACGGGAGATCGTGTGCTCGCGGCGAGCGACCGGTTCGCGGTGGAGTTTTCGTATGACCTGGATGACGGCGTGCGGGTTGCGGGGCCAGTGGAGTTCACCGCAGGCAGCACCGCGGCTGTGGTGACGCTGGAGGCGGCGACGACCGCGACGGATGGCGAGTTGGAGGCATCGATACTTGATGTGGACGGTGCGGCGGTCGCACCGGCGACGCTGGCGGTGGAGATTGTCCCGCGGGCGTTCGTACTGGCATTCGATGCGTCAACGGTATCGGTGATTGCGGGTGCCACGACGCAGGTGACGTTGACGCTGACGGGAGATCGTGCGCTCGCGGCGAGCGATCGGTTCGCGGTGGAGTTTGCATATGTTCCGTCCGACCCGGATGGCGGCGGAGTAGAGATTGTGGCGTTGGAGCCGGTGGAGTTCACCGCAGGCAGCACCGCGACTGTGGTGACGCTGGAAGCGGCGACAACCGCGACGGGTGGCGTACTGACGGCGTCGGCGCCTGAGGCGGAAGGCGCGACGGTCACACCGGCGACGCTGGATGTGGAGATCGTCCCGCGGTTGTTCGTGCTGGCATTCGATGCGTCAACGGTATCGGTGATTGCGGGTGCCACGACGCAGGTGACGTTGACGCTGACGGGAGATCGTGCGCTCGCGGCGAGCGATCGGTTCGCGGTGGAGTTTTCGTATGACCTGGATGGCGGCGGTGTAGAGGTTGTGGCGTTGGAGCCGGTGACGTTCACCACGGACAGCACCGCGACTGTGGTGACCCTGGAAGCGGCGACAACCGCGACGGGTGGCGTGCTGGAGGCGTTGGTGCTCGAGGTGGACGGCGCGACGGTCGCACCGGCGACGCTGGATGTGGAGATTGTCCCGCGGTTGTTCACGTTGGCGTTTGACCTGGCATCGGTTTCCGTTGTCGCGGGCGCCACGGCACAGGTGACGCTGACGCTGACGGGAGATCGTGCGCTCGCGGCGAGCGATCGGTTCGCGGTGGAGTTTTCGTATGGCCTGGATGGCGGCGGTGTAGAGGTTGTGGCGTTGGAGCCGATGATATTCACCACGGACAGCACCGCGGCTGTGATGACGCTGGAAGCGGCGACGACCGCGACGGGTGGCGTGCTGACGGCGTCGGCGCCCGAGGCGGAAGGCGCGACGGTCACAGCGGCGACGCTGGATGTGGAGATTACCCCGCGTGCGTTCGCGCTGGTGTTTGATTTGGCATCGGTTTCTGTTGTCGCGGGCGCCACGACGCAGGTGACACTGACGCTGACGGGAGATCGTGCGCTCGCGGCGAGCGATCGGTTCGCGGTGGAGTTTTCATATGACCCGGTCGGCGGCGGCGTGGAGGTTGTGGCGTTGGAGCCGGTGATGTTCACCGCGGGCAACACCGCGGCTGTGGTGACGCTGGAAGCGGCGACGACCGCGACGGGTGGCGTGCTGGAGGCATCGGTGGTCGGTGCGGAAGGCGCGACGGTCGCACCGGCGACGCTGTCGGTGGAGATCGTGCCGCGGACGTTTGTGCTGGCGTTTGCCGCGCCCGGCGGCACACCGCCGCTGGCGTTCGCGCGGGTGCTGGCGGGCGGCACGACCGAGGTGGTGGTGGCACTGGAGAACCCGGATGTGTTGATGGAGGACGAGCAGTTGCTGGTTTCATTGCAGCCGACGACGGTGACAGTCATTCCGTCTGAACTGACGCTGACGCCGACTACGCCGCGCGGGGTCTTCACCATCGAAGCGGGCTACGATGCACATCCGCCGTTGGGAACGATCATCGCCTCAGGCGAGGTACTGGCTGGCGGCGCGGCAGTTGATGGCACGAAGGTGATTCCGGTCGTGCTGCCGGTGGAGATCGCGCCGCGGCGTTTCCGGCTGTCGCTGTCGCCGCCGGGGCAGTTCAGCGCAACGGTGCGCCCGAACGAGATGATTGATGCGGGTACGCAGGCGATTGTGGAGAGCAGCATTACCGTGGCTGAGTCCACCACGATCAAATCGCTGGCGGTGCGGGTGGAGATCAGCGGCGTGCCTCTCTTTGACCTGCTGGTTAGGCTGCGTTCTCCCGGGGGAGCGGAGGTGCTGTTGCACGGGCAGACGGGCGGAGCTGAGCTTGGTTTCGACCGGGCGTACACCTCGAGGGACCATGCGGGTCTGGCTGCTTTGGCTGGCGAGAGCGCGCAGGGCGAGTGGACACTGGTGGTAGATGATCCTGCGTCTAGTGGAAATATCGGCACACTGGAGGCGTGGGGTCTGGAGATCAACGGATTCGCGCCGGTGCTTGCAGGCGGCAGCGCGGCGGTGACGGCTTCGCTGGCGGCGGTCGAAACCCCGCTCGGGACGCCACAGCTGTTTGCGGACGAGACGCTGGCGGTAACGCTGGCGTATAACGACGGCACCGGCGTTGCGTTGTCCGGGACGCCGGTGACATTCGACGCGGAGAGCACCGCCGTCAGCGTGACGCTGGACGCGGCGCCCGACGCGACGCCAGGGACGCTGACGGCGGTGGTCACGGGCGCCGTTCCGGTGAACGTCGTGGTCGCGCCGGCGGCGCTGCCGGTGGAGATCTCGCCGCGGCGCTTCCGGCTGTCGCTGTCGGGCGCGCAGGCGGACCCCGCGCGGCGCATCGCAAGGGAGGCGCGTCCCCATGCTTATATTCCGTATATAGATTTCGCGCCGCTGGTCAGTACCATCACCGTGACGGAGGGCATCACGATCGAATCGCTGGTGGTCGGGGTCGCGATCAGCCACCCGGAGAGGGGCGATCTGGAGGTTGTGCTGACACTGCCCGGGGGAATGACGGTGACACTGTACAGTTCTAACCTTTCTGACCTTCAGTCCGACCTTGTCCGGGCATATACGTCGGTGGGCGACGACGCGGGTCTGGCGGCCTTGGTCGGGGGTAGCGCGCGGGGCGATTGGTCGCTGACGGTGACAGATAACTTTGCAACTGAGAACGCCGGCACGCTGGAGTCGTGGTACCTGGAGATCAACACCGGCGCGCAGGTGATCGCGGGGGAAAGCGTGCCGGTCGTCGCCACCCTGTCGGGGCTCGACACGCCGTTCGGTGTGTCGCGTCTGTTTGCGGGCGAGACGCTGACGGCCGATTGGACATACACCGATGGCGCCGGCGTGACGCTGCCCCCGGTCGTGTTTGACGTAGCGAGTCCCACATCCAGCATCAAGGTCGCCTCGCTGCTGACCGCGACGCTGGACGCGACCACAGGGGTAGGGGTGCTGGAGTTGAGCGGCGATGGCTTGAAGAACGCGGAGGTGGAGCCGGTGTCGGTTCCAGTGGAGATCGTGCCGCGGGCGTTCACGCTGGCGTTTGATGTGCCGTCGGTGTCGGTGCTGGCAGGCGGCACGACCGAGGTGGTGGTGGCGCTCGCGGACCTGCGGTCGCTGGAGGCTGGCGAGTCGATGCAGGTTTCGCTCTCGACACAGACGCCGGGGATCGTGGTGACCGGAGAACTTGAGCGGACGTTGACGGTGGGCGAGTCGAGTGCGTCCTTCATCATCGAAGCGGCACATGACGCGCCGATGTTTGGGACGATGACAGCCTCGGGCGAGGTGGTGTCGGGCGGGAGCGTGGTCGTGAACACGGAGGTGGTTTCGGTCACCTTGTCGGTGGAGGTGGTGCCGCGGATGTTTCGTCTGTTTGTGGCGGAACCCGGTAGCGAGTACGTGGTCGCCGGAGGCAGCACCGAGGTGGTGGTGGGCATCACGGGCGTGGATACCCCGCTGGGGCCAAGTCGGCTGGATGCGAGCGAGACGTTGCAGGTTGATTTTGTCTACACGGACGGCGAGGGCGTAACCCTGTCGCCGGTGTCGCTCAACGCAGGCAACTCGACCGGCACGGCGACGGTGATGGCCTCTCTGGCAGCGACGTCGGGGGTGTTGCAGTTGACCGGTAGCGGCTTGGAGAACGCGGTGGTTGCGCCGGCATCGCTGGCGATCGAGGTGTTGCCGGGCGAGTTTCGGCTGATGTTCGAGCCGTCGCAGGTCGGGATCCTGACCGGCACGACGGAGACGGTGGTTCTGTCGCTGAGCGGCGCGTCGCAGTTGCCGGCAGGGGATGAGGTGCTTGTGGAGTTGATGCTGGGGGATCGGAGCACGGTGAGCGTGGTGTCGACCGTGCTGTCGTTCGGTGCGTCCACGACGAACCATGTTGTCTCGTTGCACGCTACTGGGGGCAGTCAACCCGGGGAGACGACATTGTTCGCCGCGGTGTTGTTATCGCCGACGGCACTTTCGGACGCGATTTTTGTGGACGCCGAGCTACCCGTGAACATCATTGAGTTGCGTCGTTTTTCGTGGGTGTTCCGTTCGGTGCAGAGCGGCGAGCGTCTGTCTGAACAGGCGGTGGTCGCCGGCGCTTCGACGCAGTTTCTGGTTTCCCTGGAAGGTGATTTCGGCGAACGCCTGACCGCCGATGAGCAAGTGGAGACGACATTGACGATATTGACGTCGTCGTCACCACCGGATCTGGTAGTAGATCCGGTGACGGTGATGCTTCGGCGCGACCTGTCGCAGTTGGTCACTTTGTCTGCGGCCACTAACGCGGCGCGGGGTGTCACTGGGGCGCAGTTGCAACTGGTGTCGCAGCCGATGTTGGCGGATGGCGGAGACAGATCCCGCGTCGGTCGGCACTGCCGGTGCGGGTAGTGCACGAGTTGGTGTTGTCCTTTACTGCATCGGGAGGCGCGGCGCTGGTGCTGGCGGGCGGCACGACCGTAGTGGAGGTGTCGCTTGTGAATCCACAGTTGCTGATGGGCGAGGACGAAGCGGTGGAAGTTTCGTTCACGACAGAGGTAGTGACGATCGTCGGCGAGGGTGATCCCGGGTTGAGGTTGACGCGGGCCATGCCAGGTATGAGCGTGATCATCGGAGCGGCGTACGACGTTCCGTTGACGCTGGGGAAGGTGATTGCGTCGGGCAGGGTGCTGTCGGGCGGTGTCCTGGCTGCGAACACGCGGGTAGTTTCGACCGCTCTTGCGGTGGAGGTTGTCGCGCGTCGTTTCCGGCTGGAGATTCTGAGCGAGGCGGGGACCCGTTCTTCACCGTTGCGCGTGCTGGCGGGGGCCTCGACGCCGTTGCGTCTGCATCTGCTGGGTGTGGGTTCTTCTCTGGGGATTCCGTCGCTGGGCGCGGACGAGATGCTGACGGCGGAGTTGACTTACATCGACGGGAGCGGGGTTTCCCTGTCTTCGCAGCGGGTGACGTTTTCCAGAGGCAGCACCGAGGCTAGGGTGGTGCTGTCGGCGGCGGTGACCGCGACGAGTGGCACGTTGACGGCAGAGGCCGTCTTCGCCATGGCAGAGGCGTCCGATGAAATCGACGCGGTGGTCGAGTCGGCGATGCTGGCGGTGGAGATCGTCCCGCGTGCGTTCACGCTGACGTTTGACCCGGCATCGGTTTCCGTTGTCGCGGGTGCCACGACGCAGGTGACGCTGACGCTGACAGGCGATACGGAACTCATAGGAGATGGTGAGGCGATCGAGGTCACGTTTGCATATGACTCGTCTGACCCGGCCGGCGGCGGTGTGCGGGTTGCGAGGCCGGCGGTGTTCACCGCAGGCAGTACCGCGGCTGTGGTGATGCTGGAAGCGGCGACGACCGCGACGGATGGCGAGCTGGAGGCATCGGTACTCGATGTAGACGGCGCGACGGTCACACCGGCGACGCTGGATGTGGGGATTGTCCCGCGGGCGTTCGTGCTGGCATTCGATGCGTCAACGGTGTCGGTGATTGCGGGCGCCACGACGCAGGTGACGTTGACGCTGACGGGAGATCGTGCGCTCGCGGCGAGCGACCGGTTCGCGGCGACGTTTACGTATGCTCCGTCCGACCTGGATGGCGGCGTGCGGGTTGTGGGGCCGGTGGAGTTCACCGCAGGCAGCACCGCGGCTGTGGTGATACTGGAAGCGGCGACGACCGCGACGGGTGGCGTACTGACGGCATCGGCGCCTGAGGCGGACGGCGCGACGGTCGCACCGGCGACGCTGGCGGTGGGGATTGTCCCGCGTGCGTTCACGCTGGCATTCGATGCGTCAACGGTGTCGATGATTGCGGGTGCCACGACGCAGGTGACGCTGACGCTGACGGGCGATACGGAACTCATAGGAGAGGATGAGGCGATTGAGGTCACGTTTGCGTACGATCCGTCTGATCTGGATGTGTCTGACCCGGATGGCGGCGTGCGGGTTGCGGGGCCGGTGGAGTTCACCGCAGGCAGCAACGCGGCTGTGGTGACGCTGGAAGCGGCGACGACCGCGACGAGTGGCGTGCTGGAGGCATCGGTACTCAATGTGGACGGCGCGACGGTCGCACCGGCGACGCTGGCGGTGGAGATTGTCCCGCGGTTGTTCACGTTGGTGTTTGACCTGGCATCGGTTTCCGTTGTTGCGGGCGCCACGAGGCAGGTGACGCTGACGCTGACGGGAGATCATGCGCTCGCGGCGAGCGATCGGTTCGCGGTGGAGTTTTCGTATGACCTGGATGGCGGTGTAGAGGTTGTGGCGTTGGAGCCGATGATATTCACCACGGACAGCACCGCAGCTGTGGTGACGCTGGAAGCGGCGACAACCGCGACGGGTGACGTGCTGGAGGCATCGGTGCTCAATGTGGACGGCGCGACGGTCGCACCGGCGACGCTGGCTGTGGAGATTGTCCCGCGGTTGTTCACGTTGGCGTTTGACCCGGCATCGGTTTCCGTTGTCGCGGGCGCCACGGCGCAGGTGACGTTGACGCTGACGGGAGATCGTGCGCTCGCGGCGAGCGATCGGTTCGCGGTGGAGTTTGCATATGACCCGGCCGGCGGCGGCGTGCAGATTGTGGAGCTGGTGACGTTCGCCACGGACAGCACTGCGGCTGTGGTGACGCTGGAAGCGGCGATGACCGCGACGGATGGCGTGCTGGAGGCATCGGTACTCGATGTAGACGGCGCGACGGTCACAGCGGCGACGCTGGCGGTGGAGATTGTCCCGCGGTTGTTCACGTTGGCGTTTGACCCGGCATCGGTTTCCGTTGTCGCGGGTGCCACGGCGCAGGTAACGCTGACGCTGACAGGCGATACGGAACTCATAGGAGATGATGAGGCGATTGAGGTCACGTTTGCATATGACTCGTCTGACCCGGCCGGCGGCGGTGTGCGGGTTGCGAGGCCGGCGGTGTTCACCGCAGGCAACACCGCGGCTGTGGTGACGCTGGAAGCGGCGACGACCGCGACGGATGGCGTGCTGGAGGCATCGGTGCTCGATGTGGACGGCGCGACGGTCACAGCGGCGACGCTGGATGTGGAGATTGTCCCGCGGTTGTTCACGTTGGCGTTTGACCCGGCATCGGTTTCCGTTGTCGCGGGTGCCACGACGCAGGTGACGCTGACTCTGACAGGCGATCGTGTGCTCGCGGCGAGCGACCGGTTCGCGGTGGAGTTTGCATATGACCCGGATGGCGGCGTGCAAGTTGTGGAGCCGGTGGAGTTCTCTGAGGGTACGACCGCGGCTACGGTGACCCTGGAAGCGGCGACGATCGCGACGGATGGCGTGCTGGAGGCATCGGTACTCGATGTAGACGGCGCGACGGTCACACCGGCGACGCTGGCGGTGGAGATTGTCCCGCGGGCGTTCACGTTGGCGTTTGATCTGGCATCGGTTTCCGTTGTCGCGGGCGCCATGACGCAGGTGACGCTGACGCTGACGGGAGATCGTGTGCTCGCGGCGAGCGACCGGTTCGCGGTGGAGTTTGCATATGCTCCGTCCGACCCGGATGGCGGCGGAGTAGAGGTTGTGGCGTTGGAGCCGGTGACGTTCAGCATGGACAGCACCGAGGTTACGGTGACCCTGGAAGCGGCGACGACCGCGACGGGTGGCGTGCTGGAGGCATCGGTGGCCGAGGCAGACGGCGCAGCGGTCGCAGCGGCGACGCTGGCTGTGGAGATTGTCCCGCGTGCGTTCGCGTTGGCGTTTGACCTGGCATCGGTTTCCGTTGTCGCGGGCGCCACGAGGCAGGTGACGTTGACGCTGACGGGAGATCGTGCGCTCGCGGCGAGCGACCGGTTCGCGGTGGAGTTTGCATATGCTCCGTCCGACCCGGATGGCGGCGGCGTGGAGGTTGTGGCGTTGGAGCCGGTGACGTTCAGCATGGACAGCAACGCGGCTGTGGTGACCCTGTCAGCGGCGACGACCGCGACGGGTGGCGTGCTGGAGGCATCGGTGCTTGATGTGGACGGCGCGACGGTCGCACCGGCGACGCTGGCGGTGGAGATTGTCCCGCGGTTGTTCACGTTGGCGTTTGACCTGGCATCGGTTTCCGTTGTCGCGGGCGCCACGACGCAGGTGACGTTGACGCTGACGGGAGATCGTGCGCTCGCGGCGAGCGATCGGTTCGCGGCGACGTTTACGTATGCTCCGTCCGACCCGGATGGCGGCGTACAGATTATGAAGTCGGTGATGTTCACCGCAGGCAGCACCGCAGTTGTGGTGACGCTGGAAGCGGCGACGACCGCGGCGGGTGGCGTACTGACGGCGTTGGTGCCTGAGGCGGACGGTGCGGCGGTCACACCGGCGACGCTGGGTGTGGAGATTGTCCCGCGTGCGTTCGCGCTGGTGTTTGATTTGGCATCGGTTTCTGTTGTCGCGGGCGCCACGACGCAGGTGACACTGACGCTGACGGGAGATCGTGCGCTCGCGGCGAGCGATCGGTTCGCGGTGGAGTTTTCGTATGACCCGGCCGGCGGCGGCGTAGAGGTTGTGGCGTTGGAGCCGGTGATGTTCACCGCGGGCAGCACCGCGGCTGTGGTGACGCTGGAAGCGGCGATGACCGCGACGGATGGCGAGCTGGAGGCATCGGTACTTGATGTAGACGGCGCGACGGTCACACCGACGACGCTGTCGGTGGAGATCGTGCCGCGGACGTTTGTGCTGGCGTTTGCCGCACCCGACGGCACACCGCCGCTGGCGGTCGCGCGGGTGCTGGCGGGCGGCACGACCGAGGTGGTGGTGGCACTGGAGAACCCGGATGTGCTGATGGAGGACGAGCAGTTGCTGGTTTCGTTGCAGTCGACGACGGTGACGGTCATTCCGCCTGAACTGACGTTGACCCGAGAGCAGCCGGGTATCTCCCTCACCATCGCGGCGCTTTTCGACGCAGTGCCGCCGTTGGGAACGATCATCGCCTCAGGCGAGGTACTGGCTGGCGGCGCGGCAGTTGATGGCACGAAGGTGATTCCGGTCGCGCTGTCGGTGGAGATCGCGCCGCGGCGCTTCCGGCTGTCGCTGTCGCCGGGCGCGCGGCCGGGGCAGTTCAGCGCGACGGTGCGCCCGAACGAGATAATTCATACGGGTACGCGGAGTGTGGGCAGCAGCATTACCGTGGCCGAGTCCACCACGATCAAATCGCTGGCGGTGCGGGTAGAGATCAGCGGCGTGTCTCCCTTGGTCCTGCAGGTTAGGCTGCGTTCTCCCGGGGGAGCGGATGTGCTGTTGCACGGGCAGACGGGCGGAACCGAGCTTGGTTTCGAGCGAGCGTACACCTCAAGGGACCATGCAGGTCTGGCTGCTTTGGCTGGCGAGAGCGCGCAGGGCGAGTGGACACTGATGGTAGCTGATTTTTCGAGTGGTACAGCTATGGGCACGCTGGAGGCGTGGGGTCTGGAGATCAACGGCTTCGCGCCGGTGCTTGCAGGCGGCAGCGCGGCGGTGACGGCTTCGCTGGTGGCGGTCGAAACCCCGCTCGGGACGCCGCGGCTGTTTGCGGGCGAGACGCTGGCGGTGACGCTGGCGTATAACGACGGCACCGGCGTTGCGTTGTCCGGGCCGCCGGTGACATTCGACGCGGAGAGCAGCGCCGTCGGCGTGACGCTGGACGCGGCGCCCGACGCGACGCCAGGGACGCTGACGGCGGTGGTCGCGGGTGCCGTTCCGGTGAACGTCGAGGTCGCGCCGGCGGCGCTGCCGGTGGAGATCTCGCCGCGGCGCTTCCGGCTGTCGCTGTCGGGCGCGCCGGCGGACCCCGCGCAGCGCGTCGCAAGGGAGGCGCGTCCCCATGCTTATATTCCGTATATAGATTTCGCGCCGCTGGTCAGTACCATCACCGTGACGGAGGGCATCACGATCGAATCGCTGGTGGTCGGGGTCGCGATCAGTCACCCGGATAGGAGCGAGCTGGGGGTTGTGCTGACACTGCCCGGGGGAACGACGGTGACACTGTACAGTCCTAACCTTTCTGACGTTGAGTCCGACCTCGTCCGGGCATATACGTCGGTGAGCGACGCGGGTCTGGCGGCCTTGGTCGGGGGTAGCGCGCAGGGCGATTGGTCGCTGACGGTGAGAGATGTTTCTGCAACTGAGAGCGCCGGCACGCTGGAGTCGTGGTACCTGGAGATCAACACCGGCGCGCAGGTGATCGCGGGGGAAAGCGTGCCGGTCGTCGCCACCCTGTCGGGGCTCGACACGCCGTTTGGTGCGTCGCGTCTGTTTGCGGGCGAGACGCTGACGGCCGGTTGGACATACACCGATGGTGTCGGCGTGACGCTGCCCCCGGTGGTGTTTCAAGTAGCGAGTCCCACATCCAGCGTCGAGGTCGCCGCGACGCTGACCGCGACGCTGGACGCGACCACAGGGGTAGGGGTGCTGGAGTTGAGCGGCGATGGCTTGAAGAACGCGGAGGTGGAGCCGGTGTCGGTTCCAGTGGAGATCGTGCCGCGGGCGTTCACGCTGGTGCTTGATGTGCCGTCGGTGTCGGTGCTGGCAGGCGGCACGACCGAGGTGGTGGTGGCGCTCGCGGACCCGCGGTCGCTGGAGGCTGGCGAGTCGGTGCGGGTTTCGCTCTCGACACAGACGCCGGGGATCGTGGTGACCGGAGAACTTGAGCGGACGTTGACGGTGGGCGAGTCGAGTGCGTCCTTCATCATCGAAGCGGCACATGACGCGCCGATGTTTGGGACGATGATAGCCTCGGGCGAGGTGGTGTCGACCGGGAGCGTGGTCGTGAACACGGAGGTGGTTTCGGTCACCTTGTCGGTGGAGGTGGTGCCGCGGATGTTTCGTCTGTTTGTGGCGGAACCCGGTAGCGAGTACGTGGTCGCCGGAGGCAGCACCGAGGTGGTGGTGGGCATCACGGGCGTGGATACCCCGCTGGGGCCAAGTCGGCTGGATGCGAGCGAGACGTTGCAGGTTGATTTTGTCTACACGGACGGCGAGGGCGTAACCCTGTCGCCGGTGTCGCTCAACGCAGGCAACTCGACCGGCACGGCGACGGTGATGGCCTCCCTGGCAGCGACGTCGGGGGTGTTGCAGTTGACCGGTAGCGGCTTGGAGAACGCGATGGTTGCGCCGGCATCGCTGGCGATCGAGGTGTTGCCGGGCGAGTTTCGGCTGATGTTCGAGCCGTCGCAGATCGGGATCCTGACCGGCACGACGGAGACGGTGGTTCTGTCGCTGAGCGGCGCGTCGCAGTTGCCGGCAGGAGATGAGGTGCTTGTGGAATTGCTTCTGAACGATGCCAGCACGGTGAGCGTGGTGTCGACCGTGCTGTCGTTCGGTGCGTCCACGACGAACCATGTTGTCTCGTTGCACGCTACTGGGGGCAGTCAACCCGGGGAGACGACATTGTTCGCCGCGGTGTTGTTATCGCCGACGGCACTTTCGGACGCGATTTTTGTGGACGCCGAGCTAGCCGTGAACATCATTGAGTTGCGTCGTTTTTCGTGGGTGTTCCGTTCGGTGCAGAGCGGCGAGCGTCTGTCTGAACAGGCGGTGGTCGCCGGCGCTTCGACGCAGTTTCTGGTTTCCCTGGAAGGTGATTTCGGCGAACGCCTGACCGTCGATGAGCAAGTGCAGGCGACATTGACGTCGTCGTCACCACTGGATCTGGTAGTAGATCCGGTGACGGTGATACTTCGGCGCGACCTGTCGCAGTTGGTCACTTTGTCTGCGGCCACTGACGCGGCGCGAGGTACTGGGGCGCAGTTGCAACTGGTGTCGCAGCCGATGTTGGGGATGGCGGAGACAGAGGCGGAGTCGGCACTGCCGGTGCGGGTAGTGCACGAGTTGGTGTTGTCCTTTACTGCATCGGGAGGCGCGGCGCGGGTGCTGGCGGGCGGCACGACTGTAGTGGAGGTGTCGCTTGTGAATCCACAGTTGCTGACGGGCGAAGACGAAGCGGTGGAAGTTTCGTTCACGACAGAGGTAGTGACGATCGTCGGCGGGGGTGATCCCGGGTTGAGGTTGACGCGGGCCATGCCAGGTATGAGCGTGATCATCGGAGCGGCGTACGACGTTCCGTTGACGCTGGGGAAGGTGATTGCGTCGGGCAGGGTGCTGTCGGGCGGTGTCCTGGCTGCGGACACGCGGGTAGTTTCGACCGCTCTTGCGGTGGAGGTTGTCGCGCGTCGTTTCCGGCTGGAGATTCTGAGCGAGGCGGGGACCCGTTCTTCACCGTTGCGCGTGCTGGCGGGGGCCTCGACGCCGTTGCGTCTGCATTTGCTGAGTGTGGGTTCTTCTCTGGGGATTCCGTCGCTGGGCGCGGACGAGATGCTGACGGCGGAGTTTACTTACATCGACGGGAGCGGGGTTTCCCTGTCTTCGCAGCGGGTGACGTTTTTCAGAGGCAGCACCGAGACTACGGTGGTGCTGTCGGCGGCGGTGACCGCGACGAGTGGCACGTTGACGGCAGATGCCATCTTCGCCATGGCAGAGGCGTTCGATGAGATCGACACGGTGGTCGAGTCGGCGATGCTGGCGGTGGAGATCGTCCCGCGGGCGTTCGCGCTGACGTTTGACCCGGCATCGGTTTCCGTTGTCGCGGGTGCCACGACGCAGGTGACGCTGACGCTGACAGGCGATACGGAACTCATAGGAGATGATGAGGCGATCGAGGTCACGTTTGCATATGCTCCGTCCGACCCGGCCGACGGCGATGTGCGGGTTGCGAGGCCGGCGGTGTTCACCGCAGGCAGTACCGCGGCTGTGGTGATACTGGAAGCGGCGACGACCGCGACGGGTGGCGTACTGACGGCGTCGGCGCCTGAGGCGGAAGGCGCGACGGTCGCACCGGCGACGCTGGCGGTGGAGATTGTCCCGCGGTTGTTCACGTTGGCGTTTGACCCGGCATCGGTTTCCGTTGTCGCGGGCGCCACGAGGCAGGTGACGTTGACGCTGACGGGAGATCGTGCGCTCGCGGCGAGCGACCGGTTCGCGGCGACGTTTACGTATGCTTCATCCGACCCGGATGGCGGCGTGCGGGTTGTGGAGCCGGTGGAGTTCACCGCAGGCAGCACCGCGGCTGTGGTGATACTGGAAGCGGCGACGACCGCGACGGGTGGCGTACTGACGGCGTCGGCGCCTGAGGCGGACGGCGCGGCGGTCGCACCGGCGACGCTGGATGTGGGGATTGTCCCGCGGGCGTTCGTGCTGGCGTTTGATCTGGCATCGGTTTCCGTTGTCGCGGGCGCCACGACGCAGGTGACGCTGACGCTGACGGGAGATCGTGTGCTCGCGGCGAGCGACCGGTTCGCGGTGACGTTTACGTATGCTTCATCCGACCCGGATGGCGGCGTGCGGGTTGCGGGGCCGGTGGAGTTCACCGCGGGCAGCACCGCGGCTGTGGTGATACTGGAAGCGGCGACGACCGCGACGGGTGGCGTACTGACGGCGTCGGCGCCTGAGGCGGAAGGCGCGACGGTCGCACCGGCGACGCTGGCGGTGGAGATTGTCCCGCGGTTGTTCACGTTGGCGTTTGACCTGGCATCGGTTTCTGTTGTCGCGGGCGCCACGGCACAGGTGACGCTGACGCTGACGGGAGATCGTGCGCTCGCGGCGAGCGATCGGTTCGTGGTGGAGTTTACGTATGACCTGGATGGCGGCGTGCAAGTTGCGGGGCCGGTGGAGTTCACCGCAGGCAGCACCGCGACTGTGGTGACGCTGGAAGCGGCGACAACCGCGACGGATGGCGTGCTGGAGGCATCGGTGCTCGATGTGGACGGCGCGACGGTCGCACCGGCGACGCTGGATGTGGAGATTGTCCCGCGGTTGTTCACGTTGGCGTTTGATCTGGCATCGGTTTCTGTTGTCGCGGGCGCCACGGCACAGGTGACGCTGACGCTGACAGGCGATCGTGCGCTCACGGCGAGCGATCGGTTCGCGGTGGAGTTTTCGTATGACTTGGATGGCGGAGTAGAGGTTGTGGCGTTGGAGCCGGTGATATTCACCACGGACAGCACTGCGGCTGTGGTGACGCTGGAAGCGGCGACAACCGCGACGGATGGTGTGCTGACGGCGTCGGTACTCGATGTAGACGGCGCGACGGTCACACCGGCGACGCTGGATGTGGAGATTACCCCGCGGGCGTTTGTGCTGGCATTCAATGCGTCAACGGTGTCGGTGATTGCGGGTGCCACGACGCAGGTGACGCTGACGCTGACGGGAGATCGTGCGCTCGCGGCGAGCGATCGGTTTGCGGTGGAGTTTTCGTATGACCTGGATGGCGGCGTGCAAGTTGTGGAGCCGGTGGAGTTCACCGCAGGCAGCACCGCGACTGTGGTGACGCTGGAAGTGGAGACGGATGCAACGGATGGCGTGCTGGAGGCATCGGTGCTTGATGTAGACGGCGCGACGGTCACACCGGCGACGCTGGATGTGGAGATTGTCCCGCGGGCGTTCACGTTGGCGTTTGACCTGGCATCGGTTTCTGTTATCGCGGACGCCACGACGCAGGTGACGCTGACGCTGACGGGAGATCGTGCGCTCGCGGCGAGCGACCGGTTCGCGGTGGAGTTTGCATATGTTCCGTCCGACCCGGATGGCGGCGGAGTAGAGGTTGTGGCGTTGGAGCTGGTGACGTTCACCACGGGCAGCACCGCGGCTGTGGTGACGCTGGAAGCGGCGACGACCGCGACGGATGGTGTGCTGGAGGCATCGGTGCCCGAGGCAGACGGCGCGGCGGTCGCACCGGCGACGCTGGATGTGGAGATTGTCCCGCGGGCGTTCGTGCTGGCATTCGATGCGTCAACGGTATCGGTGATTGCAGGCGCCACGACGCAGGTGACGTTGACGCTGACGGGAGATCGTGCGCTCGCGGCGAGCGACCGGTTCGCGGTGGAGTTTGCATATGTTCCGTCCGACCCGGATGGCGGCGGAGTAGAGGTTGTGGCGTTGGAGCCGGTGACGTTCACCACGGACAGCACCGAGGTCACGGTGACCCTGGAAGCGGCGACGACCGCGACGGATGGTGTGCTGACGGCGTCGGTGCCCGAGGCGGACGGCGCGGCGGTCACACCGGCGACGCTGGCTGTGGGGATTACCCCGCGTGCGTTCGCGCTGGCATTCGGTGCGTCAACGGTATCGGTGATTGCGGGCGCCACGACGCAGGTGACGTTGACGCTGACGGGAGATCGTGTGCTCGCGGCGAGCGATCGGTTCGCGGTGGAGTTTTCGTATGACCTGGATGGCGGCGTGCGGGTTGCGGGGCCGGTGGAGTTCACCGCAGGCAGCACCGCGACTGTGGTGACGCTGGAAGCGGCGACGACCGCGACGGGTGGCGTGCTGGAGGCATCGGTGCTTGATGTGGACGGCGCGACGGTCGCACCGGCGACGCTGGATGTGGAGATCGTGCCGCGTGCGTTCACGCTGGCATTCGATGCGTCAACGGTATCGGTGATTGCGGGCGCCACGACGCAGGTGACGTTGACGCTGACGGGAGATCGTGCGCTCGCGGCGAGCGATCGGTTCGCGGCGACGTTTACGTATGCTCCGTCCGACCCGGATGGCGGCGTACAGATTATGAAGTCGGTGATGTTCACCGCAGGCAGCACCGCAGTTGTGGTGACGCTGGAAGCGGCGACGACCGCGGCGGGTGGCGTACTGACGGCGTTGGTGCCTGAGGCGGACGGTGCGGCGGTCACAGCGGCGACGCTGGGTGTGGAGATTGTCCCGCGTGCGTTCGCGCTGGTGTTTGATTTGGCATCGGTTTCTGTTGTCGCGGGCGCCACGACGCAGGTGACACTGACGCTGACGGGAGATCGTGCGCTCGCGGCGAGCGATCGGTTCGCGGTGGAGTTTTCGTATGACCCGGCCGGCGGCGGCGTAGAGGTTGTGGCGTTGGAGCCGGTGATGTTCACCGCGGGCAGCACCGCGGCTGTGGTGACGCTGGAAGCGGCGATGACCGCGACGGATGGCGAGCTGGAGGCATCGGTACTTGATGTAGACGGCGCGACGGTCACACCGACGACGCTGTCGGTGGAGATCGTGCCGCGGGCGTTTGTGCTGGCGTTTGCCGCACCCGACGGCACACCGCCGCTGGCGGTCGCGCGGGTGCTGGCGGGCGGCACGACCGAGGTGGTGGTGGCACTGGAGAACCCGGATGTGCTGATGGAGGACGAGCAGTTGCTGGTTTCGTTGCAGTCGACGACGGTGACGGTCATTCCGCCTGAACTGACGTTGACCCGAGAGCAGCCGGGTATCTCCCTCACCATCGCGGCGCTTTTCGACGCAGTGCCGCCGTTGGGAACGATCATCGCCTCAGGCGAGGTACTGGCTGGCGGCGCGGCAGTTGATGGCACGAAGGTGATTCCGGTCGCGCTGTCGGTGGAGATCGCGCCGCGGCACTTCCGGCTGTCGCTGTCGCCGGGCGCGCGGCCGGGGCAGTTCAGCGCGACGGTGCGCCCGAACGAGATGATTCTTACGGGTACGCGGAGGATTGTGGAGAGCAGCATTACCGTGGCCGAGCCCACCACGATCAAATCGCTGGCGGTGCGGGTAGAGATCAGCGGCGCGGCTCCCTTGGACCTGCTGGTTAGGCTGCGTTCTCCCGGGGGAGCGGAGATGCTGTTGCACGGGCAGACGGGCGGAACCGAGCTTGGTTTCGAGCGGGCGTACACCTCGAGGGACCATGCGGGTCTGGCTGCTTTGGCTGGCGAGAGCGCGCAGGGCGAGTGGACACTGATGGTAACTGATTTTTCGAGTGGTGCAGCTGGTGCAGCTAGGGGCACGCTGGAGGCGTGGGGTCTGGAGATCAACGGCTTCGCGCCGGTGCTTGCAGGCGGCAGCGCGGCGGTGACGGCTTCGCTGGCGGCGGTCGAAACCCCGCTCGGGACGCCGCGGCTGTTTGCGGACGAGACGCTGGCGGTGACGCTGGCGTATAACGACGGCACCGGCGTTGCGTTGTCCGAGCAGATGGTGACATTCGACGCGGAGAGCAGCGCCGTCGGCGTGACGCTGGACGCGGCGCCCGACGCGACGCCGGGGACGCTGACGGCGGTGGTCGCGGGCGCCGTTCCGGTGAATGTCGAGGTCGCGCCGACGGCGCTGCCGGTGGAGATCGCGCCGCGGCGCTTCCGGCTGTCGCTGTCGGGCGCGCCGGCGGACCCCGCGCAACGCGTCGCAAGGGAGGCGCGTCCCCATGCTTATATTCCGGATCGGAATTCCGAGCCGCTGGTCAGTACCATCACCGTGACGGAGGGCATCACGATCGAATCGCTGGTGGTCGGGGTCGCGATCAGCCACCCGGAGAGAGGCGATCTGGAGGTTGTGCTGACACTGCCCGGGGGAATGACGGTGACACTGTACAGTCCTAGCTCTTTGGACCTTGAGTCCGACCTCGTCCGGGCATATACGTCGGTGGGCGACGCGGGTCTGGCGGCCTTGGTCGGGGGTAGCGCGCAGGGCGATTGGTTGCTGACGGTGAGAGATGTTGCTGGAACTAATAGCGCCGGCACGCTGGAGTCGTGGTACCTGGAGATCAACACCGGCGCGCAGGTGATCGCGGGGGAAAGCGTGCCGGTCGTCGCCACCCTGTCGGGGCTCGACACGCCGTTTGGTGCGTCGCGTCTGTTTGCGGGCGAGACGCTGACGGTCGATTGGACATACACCGATGGCGTCGGCGTGACGCTGCCCCCGGTGGTGTTTCAAGTAGCGAGTCCCACATCCAGCGTCGAGGTCGCCGCGACGCTGACCGCGACGCTGGACGCGACCACAGGGGTAGGGGTGCTGGAGTTGAGCGGCGATGGCTTGAAGAACGCGGAGGTGGAGCCGGTGTCGGTTCCAGTGGAGATCGTGCCGCGGGCGTTCACGCTGGTGCTCGATGTGCCGTCGGTGTCGGTGCTGGCAGGCGGCACGACCGAGGTGGTGGTGGTGCTCGCGGACCCGCGGTCGCTGGGGGCTGGCGAGTCGGTGCGGGTTTCGCTCTCGACACAGACGCCGGGGATCGTGGTGACCGGAGGACTTGAGCGGACGTTGACGGTGGCCGAGCCGAGTGCGTCCTTCATCATCGAAGCGGCACATGACGCGCCGATGTTTGGGACGATGACAGCCTCGGGCGAGGTGGTGTCGACCGGGAGCGTGGTCGTGAACACGGAGGTGGTTTCGGTCACCTTGTCGGTGGAGGTGGTGCCGCGGATGTTTCGTCTGTTTGTGGCGGAACCCGGTAGCGAGTACGTGGTCGCCGGAGGCAGCACCGAGGTGGTGGTGGGCATCACGGGCGTGGATACCCCGCTGGGGCCAAGTCGGCTGGATGCGAGCGAGACGTTGCAGGTTGATTTTGTCTACACGGACGGCGAGGGCGTAACCCTGTCGCCGGTGTCGCTCAACGCAGGCAACTCGACCGGCACGGCGACGGTGATGGCCTCTCTGGCAGCGACGTCGGGGGTGTTGCAGTTGACCGGTAGCGGCTTGGAGAACGCGGTGGTTGCGCCGGCATCGCTGGCGATCGAGGTGTTGCCGGGCGAGTTTCGGCTGATGTTCGAGCCGTCGCAGATCGGGATCCTGACCGGCACGACGGAGACGGTGGTTCTGTCGCTGAGCGGCGCGTCGCAGTTGCCGGCAGGGGATGAGGTGCTTGTGGAGTTGATGCTGGAGGATCGGAGCACGGTGAGCGTGGTGTCGACCGTGCTGTCGTTCGGTGCGTCCACGACGAACCATGTTGTCTCGTTGCACGCTACTGGGGGCAGTCAACCCGGGGAGACGACATTGTTCGCCGCGGTGTTGTTATCGCCGACGGCACTTTCGGACGCGATTTTTGTGGACGCCGAGCTAGCCGTGAACATCATTGAGTTGCGTCGTTTTTCGTGGGTGTTCCGTTCGGTGCAGAGCGGCGAGCGTCTGTCTGAACAGGCGGTGGTCGCCGGCGCTTCGACGCAGTTTCTGGTTTCCCTGGAAGGTGATTTCGGCGAACGCCTGACCGTCGATGAGCAAGTGCAGGCGACATTGACGTCGTCGTCACCACTGGATCTGGTAGTAGATCCGGTGACGGTGATACTTCGGCGCGACCTGTCGCAGTTGGTCACTTTGTCTGCGGCCACTGACGCGGCGCGAGGTACTGGGGCGCAGTTGCAACTGGTGTCGCAGCCGATGTTGGGGATGGCGGAGACAGAGGCGGAGTCGGCACTGCCGGTGCGGGTAGTGCACGAGTTGGTGTTGTCCTTTACTGCATCGGGAGGCGCGGCGCGGGTGCTGGCGGGCGGCACGACTGTAGTGGAGGTGTCGCTTGTGAATCCACAGTTGCTGATGGGCGAAGACGAAGCGGTGGAAGTTTCGTTCACGACAGAGGTAGTGACGATCGTCGGCGAGGGTGATCCCGGGTTGAGGTTGACGCGGGCCATGCCAGGTATGAGCGTGATCATCGGAGCGGCGTACGACGTTCCGTTGACGCTGGGGAAGGTGATTGCGTCGGGCAGGGTGCTGTCGGGCGGTGTCCTGGCTGCGGACACGCGGGTAGTTTCGACCGCTCTTGCGGTGGAGGTTGTCGCGCGTCGTTTCCGGCTGGAGATTCTGAGCGAGGCGGGGACCCGTTCTTCACCGTTGCGCGTGCTGGCGGGGGCCTCGACGCCGTTGCGTCTGCATTTGCTGAGTGTGGGTTCTTCTCTGGGGATTCCGTCGCTGGGCGCGGACGAGATGCTGACGGCGGAGTTTACTTACATCGACGGGAGCGGGGTTTCCCTGTCTTCGCAGCGGGTGACGTTTTTCAGAGGCAGCACCGAGGTTAGGGTGGTGCTGTCGGCGACGGTGACCGCGACGAGTGGCACGTTGACGGCAGAGGCGTCCGATGAAATCGACGCGGTGGTCGAGTCGGCGATGCTGGCGGTGGAGATTGTCCCGCGTGCGTTCAGCTTGGTGTTTGAGCCGGACACCGTGCAGCCCGCTGTGGGTTCTCCGAGTCTGACCCGGTTGTCACTGGTGGGCATTGATACCGGTCTGGGCATCCCGGGTTTGGGCGACACCGAGGAATTGCCGATCAGTCTCGAGCGGTTGCAAGGGGTGACGTTCGATGCGCCGGACCCGCTGGTTTTCAGTAGCCGTACTTCGAGCATCGAGTTAACGGTGACCGCCAGCGTTAATTCTGCCGGTGGGGTTGTGATCGCGCGCGTCGAGGAAGACGTATCGAATGCAACCATCGGCGAGGGCAGATTGGACGTGGACGTTGTGTCGGATGTGCGCAGTTTTGCAGTGACCATTGATGGCAGGTCTGTGAGCGTTCTCGGAGTTTCGGTTTCGCCATCGGCGACCCTCTCGACCCATACGCAGACGCTGACAGTTTCGTTGAACGAGGAGGTGCCGCTGGCGGTCGACGAGGTGGTGGTCGTGAACCTCTCGCTATCCGTGTTGCTGGGAAGTGACACTACGTCGTTCGCCATTGAACCTTCCGTGTTGGAGTTTCGTGACATGGAAAGGAGCACGACGGTGGATCTGCTGATTGGCCGCAAGGGGGTCATGTCGGGCGGGATCAGGGTGGATGCGGTAATCGAAGAGGCAGACCACTTGAATGCCAGGTTCAGTATGGCGAGCAAGTTCCTTTCGATCCGGGTGGAGAAGAACCTGCGCCTGGTGTTTGATCCGTCGGCTCTGCGGTTGCAGCCAGGGAGCGTGTCGAGGGTGAGGGTGACGCTGACGGGAGATTTTCCGCTGGAGCTTGGCGAGCAGGTGCGGTTTTCTCCGGTGTGGTCGGATCCGGTGGAGGGGGTTTCGTTTACTCCAGAGACGTTGTTGCTGTCTGCGAGAGGTAGCACGCAGGGCGACATCGAGGTGGTGGTGGCGGAGGATGCGCCTGTGCAGCAGACGACGCTGCTATCGACTCTGGGGGGGATATCCGGGCTGAAAAATGCCACGGTTGAGTTGAACGACCTGCCAGTGGAGGTTGTGCATCAGGGACGTGCATTCGAGTTGTCGTTCGTTCTGCAAAGGCCGCTGGAGTTGCTGACTGGACGTACCGGACAGGCGTACTTTGTTCTGCGGCCGGTGGATGGGGCTTTGTTGCAGCCGGACGAGCACATGGTGGTGGATCTGATGGTAGAGGGCGAAGGCGTGAGTGTATCTCCGACGCGGCTGGTGTTTGGTGCGGATATTCCGGATCAGGGGGCGATTGTCGAATACGGCGGCAATCAATATGCCCTGTTGAAGGTGACGTCGGAACCGGGTGCGTTGCCGCCGGGGGTATTGTCGGCGGTATCTACCGTGGTGGCGACTTTTGCGGTAGATTCGAGCACGTTGACGGATGCAGTGCGGGTCAGCGTGGGGGCGCCGTTGTCGATCAGGACGGTGCGTCCGGTGTTTCGGAGCGAATATGCTCTGATTTTTGATCCACTGGAGCTGACGGTTGAGCTGGAGGGGAGCGAGATGACTGCATCGGCGATGATTGACCTGATTCTTTCGGGCACGTTGTTCGCCCAGTTTGGGGCTATCCCGGAACATCCGGTGTTGCATAATGTAGGTCTGCCGATCGGGATGGAGGAGCTTGAGGTTTCGATTACGGTGGAGGGCGAGGCGGTGACGGTAGCGGAGCCGGCGATACGATTTGATGCACGGCATCGGCAGCCGGTGGAGTTACAGATCGACGTATCCAGGCTCGCGGAGGATGTGTCTGTCTTTACATCGACACTGACGGCGATTGCGCCGCTGGGTCAGTTTCCCTCTGGTGTCAATGCCACGGTCTTCGAGCAGGTTCTGTCGGTGAAGGTGATACGCGGTTCCTCGACACTAACAAGGCAGGGCCTTGCGCGGGTCCGCAGAGCCAGAGCTGCGCAAATTCACGCTGGTATTTACCACGACAGGAGGCAGGGCGCTGGAGCAGGTGAGAGTGCTGGCGGGCGGCTCCACCAAGGTGGCAGTGGTGCTGGAGAATGCGGATTCGCTGGGTCAGGACGAGGTAGTGCGGGTCTCTTTCTCGACGGAGGTCGTGACCGTCAGAGAATCTGTACTGGAACTGACCGCGGTGAAATCGAGTGCGACTTTCACCATCGAGGCGCCCTACAACGCGTCGTCGACGCTGGGGATGGTGATCGCGTCGGGCGAGGTGGTGTCGGTCGGTAGCGGTAGCGTGGTCGAGAAGACGCGAGTGGCTCCCACCTCTTTGTTTGATCAGCGGCACCGGAACTTCGTGGAGTCACAGACCGGCGAGCAGGCAGGTCAGTCGCCTGTTGCCACGGTCTCCGATCAGGCTCTGCCGGTGGAACTTCTGTCATCAGCGCAGGCGCGTTCTCGTTCTGGTCGGAGTCTGGTGCGCCGGTTCGCGTTGACATTCGAGTTGGACAAGCTGGTGGTGGTCGAAGGCACCACGATATCGGTGCCCCTGCGGCTGATGGGTATAGAGGATCCGATTCAGGGCGAGCCGCGTCTTGGCGACACCGAGAGACCGCTGGTTGAGTTTTCTCACGACGGCAAGGGGATCGAACCATCCATCGGCTTGGTGTTTACGGATCGTCTCAGACAGGTCGACGTAGTGCTGGAGGTTGCGCCCGAGGCATCATCCGGTGACTTGCTTGCTTTTGTTTCCGGTCTGGCGAATGCGACGGTGGAGATGGCGTTGTTGCCGGTGAACGTCGTGAGGACGGTTTCCTCTTCTGGCCGGGAGATTGCTTTGGGATTCGAGACAGTCACGGGGGGCTCTTTGTCGCAGCTGTGGTTACTGACGAATGTTTCCACCCAAGTGCGTCTGGTGTTGCGGAACTCGTACCGACTGGAAGTGGGCGAGAACGTTGTCGTCACGCTACAGGCACCGGCAGGCGTTGCTGTCGATCCAGGAACGTTAGAACTGTCGCCGGGCATTTTGCACGGGGCATTCACGGTCGGCGCCGCACAGGCCACGACCGTGGTCGCGCCCATCGTGGCGCTGGCGCGATGGATGAGAGAGGGCGTTGGGACGCAGTCCGTCTCGGTCAGTCTGCCGGTTTCGATCGTCGAGTTTGAGGCACCGGAGATGGTTTACGTGCCCGGTGACGAGGATGGTTTGTCGGCGCGCGAGGTTTCCGGCGATGGCTTTTTCGTGAGCAGGCACGAGATTACCCGGGGGCAGTACGCGGCGTTTGTGGCGGAGACGGGTTACGCCGCGGGCACTTGCTGGGCGGATGCTGTATTCAGCCAGACTTTGGACCACCCGGTGGTTTGCGTAAGTTGGTCTGATGCGGTGGCGTATACGGTTTGGCTGAGCAGGAAGACCGGCAGGCGGTACGGCCTGTTAAGCGAAGTCGAGTGGGAGTACGCGGCGCGCGCGGGTAGCTGGACGCATTACCACTTTGGCGATGATGAGGAGTCGTTGTGGGAGAATGCCGGATGCCGCGAAAGCGTATGCGGGGACGGGTATGAGTATACGTCTCCGGCGGGGAGCTTCATGGCGAACGCCTTCGGTCTGCATGATATGCACGGCAACGCCGAGGAATGGGTTGCAGGTTGCCAGGGTGCGATGGGTTGCGAGGGTGGTACGCGCGTACTTCGTGGCGGCTCCTGGAGCGACGGTGCAGCGGCGTTGCGTGCTTCGAGCCGAGCCGAAAGCGATCGCGACGACCGTTCTCCCACGCATGGGTTTCGCATCAAGCGCATCGATTGATTTTCTGGTCTGCGGCAGATGCCGACGCACGCATCTCCCTGCACTCCCTCCCCGACACCCGGATCATCCGACGAAAACCCGGCCAATAACCGATGCTCGATCATCGTCACCGGTGACGCCACGGCATTGCCAGTAGCAATCACATCTCGTTGCCGGTCCTGTGTGTGGGGGGGGAGGAGGGTCTGCCGAAGACAAAGTGCGGCTGACTTACCGTAACCCGGGGTACTGCGGGCGGTGACCGGTGCGAACTGACCGAGCCGGTTTCTGTTTCAGCTATCTATCATCCCGAGCGAGCATCCCGGTGTGCCGCACGGAACATGGAGGATTGCGTCTGCGGGTTACTCCCCTGGGAGACCCCGGCGCGTGTCGGACCCGGTGCGATCGGTTTCCCGTCGCGATCCCTCCTTGCGTCAGCCGTTCGTTACCCTGGGCGTGCTGTTTTCGTCACGCTGTATGTCTACGCTGTGCTGCCTGAATCTCCCCGAGGCGCAATCCTTGAAGTAGCGTTTCAGCGACTCGGAGATGACGAGGAAAGCGATCTTCTCCCAGGGGATGTCCTTTTCCTCCCTCCTTGCGTCAGTCGTTCGTTATCCTGGGCGTGCCGTTTTCGTCACGCTGTATGTCTACGCTGTGCTGCCTGAATCTCCCCGAGGCGCAATCCTTGAAGTAGCGTTTCAGCGACTCGGAGATGACGAGGAAAGCGATCTTTTCCCAGGGGATGTCCTTTTCCTCCCTCCTTGCGTCAGCCGTTCGTTACCCTGGGCATGCCGTTTTCGTCACGCTGTATGTCTACGCTGTGCTGCCTGAATCTCCCCGAGGCGCAATCCTTGAAGTAGCGTTTCAGCGACTCGGAGATGACGAGGAAAGCGATCTTTTCCCAGGGGATGTCCTTTTCCTCCCTCCTTGCGTCAGCCGTTCGTTACCCTGGGCGTGCTGTTTTCGTCACGCTGTATGTCTACGCTGTGCTGCCTGAATCTCCCCGAGGCGCAATCCTTGAAGTAGCGTTTCAACGACTCGGAGATGACGAGGAAAGCGATCTTTTCCCAGGGGATGTCCTTTTCCTCCCTCCTTGCGTCAGTCGTTCGTTACCCTGGGCGTGCTGTTTTCGTCACGCTGTATGTCTACGCTGTGCTGCCTGAATCTCCCCGAGGCGCAATCCTTGAAGTAGCGTTTCAGCGACTCGGAGATGACGAGGAAAGCGATCTTTTCCCAGGGGATGTCCTTTTCCTCCCTCCTTGCGTCAGTCGTTCGTTACCCTGGGCGTGCCGTTTTCGTCACGCTGTATGTCTACGCTGTGCTGCCTGAATCTCCCCGAGGCGCAATCCTTGAAGTAGCGTTTCAGCGACTCGGAGATGACGAGGAAAGCGATCTTTTCCCAGGGGATGTTCTTTTCCTCATATAGAGCGACCTTCAGACTCTCCTTCCCGGGCGCGGCCTGTCCGCCTTTCAGTGTGCCGCGATAGATCATGTACACTTGGCTGATGTGCTTGAGGTTGTAGATTCCGTAAAGGCGGAGGTCATCGGAAGTAGCGCAGGCTTCTTCCTGCGTTTCTCTGGCTGCGGCCTCGGCGATCGATTCGTGTTTTTCCATGAAACCCGCCGGGACCGTCCATAACCCAGAGCGTGGTTCTATGGCGCGTTTGCACAACAGAATCCGCTGTTGCCACTCGAGTATGCATCCCGCCACTATCTTCGGGTTTTCGTAAAAAATAACCCTGCAACGCTGGCATACATGCCGCTTAAGCGAATCACCTGCAGGGGTTGTGAGTGCGATATCCGGTGATCCGCAGTTGCTGCAATAATTCATTGGAGCAACGGCAACGAGGCTGGATCCGGTTGGCTCTCGGAATTTTTGGAGTCAGAGCAGGCGTCTGCAGGGTAAAGGTTTTTCATTCCCTGGTTTTTTGACCGCGATGAAGAATGGACCGTGGTTTGACTTTCCTGGATCTATCCGTTCGACCCGATTGCCCGGGGTCTTTTTCTCGACCGGATCCATTCGCTCCACGAACCGACGTAAAGCCGACTGTCAGGCAAACCAGCGACCTGCATGGCGAGAAGGTTGTGGCAGGCGGTGACGCCTGAACCACAGGAGTGGATGGTGCGAGGCTTGCTTAGTGCGGCATAGATGTTTTTCAGCTCTTCGCTCGAACGGAAACAGTTGTATGCGTCAAGATTATCGTGGAAGTAGTGGTTGAGCGAACCTGGGATATGTCCGCCTTCGCTGTCAACGGGCTCTTTTTCTCCCGAGTAACGTTCCGGGCTGCGCGCGTCTATGACAGCGGTGTTGTCGTCTTTGAGGATGCGTTCGAGTTCAGGGGTATCTATTTGCATCGAAGCTTGCACCTCGGGCGAAAAATCCCCTGGCGCGACGGCGGTCGGGCTTCCTGAAGCGAGCGGTCTGCCCTCAGCCAGCCACTTGTCGAGTCCGCCGTCGAGCAACGCTGCGTGTTTGTGCCCAAAGTAGCGAAGCAACCACCACATCCTGCCTGCGATCGCGCCTGCTACGTCATCATAGACGACGACCTGCGAATGACTGTTGACTCCCCAGCGGCGCAATTTTTCTGCAAACAGATCGACCGGTGGCAACGGGTGGCGTCCGCTGGTCGGCGTTACCGCCGCCGACAGGTCTCTATCCAGGTCGGCATGATGCGCCCCCGGTATGCGGTTTTCCTGGGTGTCATCCTCCCCCGTGGCGCTACAGTCAAAGATGACCAGCGACGGGTCGTTCAGCATCTGGAACAACGTGTCGGTCGAAATCAGCGTATCGTAGGTTCTGTTTGCCATCGTCACTTACCCGTTGTGTGCCGAGCGGAGTTTGTTGCCGCAACCTGTCTTGTTTCCCTCGCAGAGTTTGCAGTTCAGCCCCCCACAACTGCCACGGATCGGTTGCTTGCCAAACACGACCCCTATTGCCATCACGAAAAAGACCGCAAGCAGGAATAGAAAGGCAAGTGCGTACGTCATGTCGTGTGTAATGTTAGCATCAATCAACGGGATTGAACCGCCCCGGGAATTCCGCAGACTGTTTTACTTGAGTCAGGCTGTCATGGCTGACCCTTCCAACCCTGCAGGAGGCACGTTACCAATTGGCTCAACAGTCTGCGGTTTTTGAACCAGTCCACCCCTTCCAGGGTCGCATATTCCACCTGCTTGAGCGCATGCCACGAATCGCAGCGGCGGATCACCTCCGTCTTGTACACACCGATAATCGTTTCGGCCAGTGCGTTGTCGTAACAGTCCCCGACACTGCCGACCGAGGCCATTGCACCAGCCTCGGCCAGCCGCTCGGTGTAGCGCAGCGACAGGTACCGACTGCCACGGTCACCGTGGTGAACAACGCCTTGGGTTGGCGTTCTGCAACACAGCGTCTGCTCCAGGGAATCCAGCATCAGGTCCGTACGCATCGAACCGCTCACTCGCCAGCCGACGGTCGCGCGCGCATACACGTCAATGATCAAGGCAACATACACGAATCCAGACCGAGTGGCTACAAAAGTCAAGTCGGCAACCCATGACTCGTTGGGCCGGCTTGCAGCAAACCACCCGCACCAGAACTGATCCGCCCACCATCGAATCGACCGGTAACGCGCCGCCTGCCCAGCGGGTGAAATTGCAATGGTTTTGAAGTACATTGTGTATTCAAGGCTGCCTCCTTGGTCGGTTGAACCAACCGATTGATTACACAACCGTTATGCCATAAGAGGCAGCCTCTTTCTACCCCATCGGTGAAATTTCCTGGTTAGGAGGTCATCGACGCGCTCGAGTATCGCCGGCGCCCCGATCAGGCACAGCACCCAGGCCCAACCCATCCGGCAGATGCCGCAGGGGTTTGCCCGTGCACGTTTCCAGACCATGCCGCATGTTCTCTACATACAAGGCAGTTCAAGCCCAGTCTCACTGGTTTCAACCCGTGCCTGTGGTTCTGGTATAAAATAGGGGTTTCAATCGGCAAACCTGTTCCCTGCAAGAAAACACCTGCTCGCATGCTGTACACTTTCTTGGTCGTTATCGACACCCTGCTCGCGATCGCGGTAGTCGTGCTGGTTCTGCTCAACCGCGGACAGGGTGCTGAAGTCGGGGCCGTTTTCGGCGGTAGCTCTCCATCTTCGTCGGTATTTGGCTCGAAGGGCTCGACGCCGTTCATCACCAAGGTGATCGCCGTACTTGTCGGCCTGTTTTTGCTAAACAGCCTGGGACTTGCCTATCTGGCCAATTCTCAATATATAGAGAGTAGCGTGATCGACGACCTAGGCATCGAAAAGCTCAGGCTGGATCAGGATCCAGCGGATGGGACGCAGGACGTTCCGATGTATGGAGACGAAAGTGCGGGGGCGGGCGGGAATACCGGCAATGGCGCGGTGGGTACGCCGTCGGATATCCCCAACTGACCGCGCAGAGTTCGGGCATCAGGCGACCCTTTTCGCGTGCCGATGTGGTGGAATTGGTAGACACGCTGTCTTGAGGGGGCAGTGGCGGAAGCCGTGCCGGTTCGAGTCCGGTCATCGGCACCATGCTCAAACGTTGCCTGTGCCAGCCCCAAGGCATTGATCAAGCCTCAAGAGGGAAGACCTATAAGCACGTGGGGCAAGTCCGGTTCGCGTCTGAACCCCGGCAGGGCAGCCAAGCTTTGTTTTCTCTGACTTTCTGTGGCGGAGAGGGTGGGATTCGAACCCACGTGCCGGTTTACACCGACCATCTGATTTCGAGTCAGCGCCGTTATGACCGCTTCGGTACCTCTCCCGAAAGAATGTCAGTATATACCACCCGGGAACCCCGGTTGGAGCAACGTGTGCATCGCCTTGCTGCAAACCAGAGCGTTGGCTTCGACCCACCTTGTATGAAGCCGGAAACGAATGGGACAAATAGCCTGATGTAAAAAGCAAGCCGACATTTTGCTACAACACATCGGCTTGCGCGTGCGGGGTTTCTATACAATCGCCTCTGTAAGCACCAAATGGGAGGCGATGATGAGCGCAAATGGCCCAGCAGAAACTCGACGCACTTGGATTTTGGAACAAACACGGCCTGGATGCTACCGAGGACGCGTACAAAGTCAGTCGCTCGGCGCTGTATCGTTGGCGCAAGTCTTACACCGAAGGCGGCCTGAGCGGCCTGCATGACCGTAGCAGAGCATCGCGGCGCCAGCGTCAATGGCACGGAATGGCCGGCCTGTGCTGTGTCCTGTACTGTGTGCCGAGATTGCGCCGCTTGCGAACGGATTTCCCGAACCCGAACCCGAACCAAAACAACAAAACAAGCTGCGGGTGATGCTATCCCTCTGGTGCGAGCGCCACGGGCTGGTGTGTCCGAGCCGCACGGACCAGCGGAGGTCCGATCGCCGATGCACCGAAGAAGATGCGCCTGGTGGCGACCCGTCCGACCCCCACGGGCTGGTGTGTCCGAGCCGCACGGACCAGCGGAGGTCCGATCGCCGATGCACCGAAGAAGATGCGCCTGATGGCGACCCGTCCGACCCCCACAGGCAAGTCCAAGATGCTGTGCCTGATCTGGGCGCCCCTGATATCAGGGTTTCCCGCCGCCGAGGCAAGGGGGCGTCTGGCGAAGCGTTTTGTTACGGGCGCGCCATTCGTCCGGCGTAAATGTGTGCAGGGACAGCGCGTGGATCCTGGAGTTGAGTTCATCTGCCAGGATGGCGTTTATTTCACGGTGGCGACCCGTCCGACCCCCACAGGCTGGTGTGTCCGAGCCGCACGGACCAGCGGAGGTCCGATCGCCGATGCACCGAAGAAGATGCGCCTGGTGGCGACCCGTCCGACCTCCACGGGCTGGTGTGTCCGAGCCGCACGGACCAGCGGAGGTCCGATCGCCGATGCACCGAAGAAGATGCGCCTGGTGGCGACCCGTCCGACCCCCACAGGCAAGTCCAAGATGCTGTGCCTGATCTGGGCGCCCCTGATCTCAGGGTTTCCCGCCGCCGAGGCAAGGGGGCGTCTGGCGAAGCGTTTTGTTACGGGCGCGCCATTCGTCCGGCGTAAATGTGTGCAGGGACAGCGCGTGGATCCTGGAGTTGAGTTCATCTGCCAGGATGGCGTTTATTTCACGGTGGCGGTCAATCAGCACCTTGTTGTCAAATGCGTGGGTCACCAGGACAACCTTGAAATGCGACTCGGACCCTGGAGGCACGTTGTGTTTGCCGCTTTCGTTGATCACTTCCATGTGCCCAGGGTTCAAAGCGTGTTGCAGCTTGGCTTTGATCGTTGCTTCGACGGGGCCTGTTTTTTTCATGTGCTGATTTCAGGACCTGCGCAGGAAATGCGCCATCATCTGCGAGGTCGCTTTTTCCGCAGGCGTGTCGGCTTCCAGTCTCTCCAGCCCGAGTCGAAGTTCTCCAAAGTTTTTCACGTGCATCGCGTCACTGCTACCTAGTACGGACGAGTAGCCGGATGCATTGGGTGCGTTGACGATCAGTCGGGTGTGATGTGGCAGCGTCGAAGCGAGTCTTTTCATTTCGTTGGGAATCAGTGTGTTTTCCCTGGAGTCGTCAAAGCTGATGGCAGCGACGTGCGCCGAAGATGAGGTGACCGCGTTGATGATTTCATTGCAGCCCACGGATTCT
This sequence comes from Candidatus Oxydemutatoraceae bacterium, assembly GCA_965226235.1. Taxonomy (GTDB): domain Bacteria; phylum Pseudomonadota; class Gammaproteobacteria; order Poriferisulfidales; family Oxydemutatoraceae; genus CAYFZO01. The sequence goes on from OZ245335.1 coordinate 1,878,274, forward strand.
CCCAAGTAGATCGGGTTCCACCCATAGTGGTTGGCGACCGCGGCGACCTTTGCGCCGGTCAGCATTGGATCCTGTACCATGGAGCAGACGACGAGGCTTTTTGCCGTCGTTTTTTTTCTTGTGCCTAAAGAGATCAGGTAACTGCGGATCATTTCGTTGAACATGCTGTGATGGCAGTCGAGCAGTTCTCCTTCGCGGCATTCTTCTGCAACATGGCGTTGCAGCGGGGTCAACAGGTCTTCCAGCAGAAAGATGATGTCCAGCTCTTCCGTGGCATACTGCAGTACGGTTTGCAACCCATTCGCATCGAACCTTACAACGGTCGCAGTGCAGCGGTCGAAATACTCCATCACTTTCCCGGTAGTCAGCCGGTCTTGCCGATGGGTTGCCGCGAGCGCCGCCGCCTTCTCATCACGATTGCTTATTTCCACCAGTTTTTCGACCGGCAAAACTGCGACCTCGCTGATTCTTCTGCCGAACCGGGTCACCTTTCTGACCAAAGACAGGTGCTCGATGTCAGCGTCACTGTAGAGTCGTCTGCCGCTTTTTGTGCGTGCCGGCTTGACGACCCCATAGCGTTTTTCCCACGCGCGGATCAGTTCCGGGCTCAACCCGGTGTAGCGGGAGACGACCTGAATCGGGTGGCTTCTTTCAGTATTCTCTGCGATCATGGATTTTCTTTGTATAGCGTATGTAGATATTATACGGAGGGTTCAGCCGGGATGAAACCTGTTATTCCATGAAAAAACCAATCTTTGTGCATTACAAGCATATGATATGGTGTTCGGTAAATGCTATTCTTTCCTTGCCGTATAGAATACGGTCGATAATAAAAAGTAGCTTGAACCAATAGCTGATAAGGAGGAAATCAAGTGATGAAAAAGGTGTTTATCAATGCACGCTATATGTTGGCGCCGATCACTATTTTAGCAGCCCTGTATGGCGTTTTCATCGGGGGGCCGTGGATGTGGCTGGGCGTCTATATGCTGGGTGCGGGTATTGTCATCGATACCCTGCTGTCCATGCGTACGCGTGGCGCCGGCCTTGACGAGGACGGCAACACCAACGGCATCCCGGCATTTCAGAATACGGTGATGTACACGATGCTGGGCGTGTTTGTTTTACTGCAACTGAACCTGGCGTGGCGCATATATGAATATGTGATCGGTGTACCGCTGGGCATCACCGAGATCTTTGGCATCACGGTGTATCAGGGGGTTACGGGCACGCAGATGGTGGGGGCAACCCTGTCTTCAGCGATCTTTGCCGGCATCGGGATCATTTACGGCCACGAGCTGGCGCACACGAAAGGGTTCAGTTTCGTCATTGCGCGCTGGATGATGGCTTTGAGCGGCGCGTCGCATTTCTGCTATGCGCACGTTTACAACCATCACCTGGAGCTCGGTTGCGAAGACGATCCGGCGACATCCCCTCGAGGACGTAGTCTCTACAAGCACCTGCCGCTGTCCTATCTGGGGCAGTCCAAGTTCCTCTATAACATGGAGAAACAACGCCTGCAGCGCATCGGTGTTCCGTTTGTGTCATGGCAAAACCGCTGGTTGCGCGGCTATGCGATGAGCCTGCCGACGCTGTTTCTGTTCTGGTTTGCCGGTGGCTGGGTCGGGATCGCCTGCCTCGCCGTTGTGTGGATGATTGCCAACTTCGAGTTGGAAGCACTCAACTATATGGAGCACTACGGCATGATTCGCGAGAAAGGCCAGCCCATAGATTACCGGCATTCGTGGGACAACTCGACGATGCTGACCAGTTGGTACTTCATCGAGATCGGCCGTCAGGCGGATCACCATGACCGGGGCGAGACCCACTTCTGGGAACTGGATGAAGTTGGGGCGCCGAATACGGGCTATGGCTATTTCTCTTTGTTCGGGGTCGCCTTGTTGCCGATGCTGTTTCATGACATGATGCAGAAGAAGCTGAAGGAATGGGATGAGCAAGAGGCCTCGGAAGGCGAGTTGTGCATAGCCGAGGTGATGAACAAGGAAGCAGGTTACGTGTAGCAGTATCCTGCCTGCAACGAGCATCTTCCTGAGAACGCCGGTGGAGGTTTCTCCACCGGCGTTTTTTTTTTTGCAGATCACTGCAGCCAGGATGCAACTGTATATGTATAATTGATTTGGTCCGATAGGGGGTATCGACTTCTTTATCAGGAGATCCATGATGCGTCTTTTCTTTACGTCACTCGTATGGTTTGTGTCGCTGGGGCTGGCAGGTCTGGCGGTGGCTGCCGATGCCGTCGATGAGGTGCAGCAGACCGAGCGTTTTCTTCAAGGATTGTTCTGGCAGATTCAGAAGGACGGCGAGCAGATCGGTCATATATTTGGTACGTTTCACTCGAATGACGAGCGAGTCGTCGACCTGGTACCGGTCGTCGAGGACACCTTGGTTGCTGCTTCGAGCTTCAGTATGGAAGCGTTCCCCGGCGCGCGCTATTTCAACCCGCACTGGGGGTTCAAAAACATCATCGACGATATGACCCTGCCCGAGGGGAAAACCCTGCGCGGCTTGATCGGCGAAAAAACATATGCGCGCGTTGAAGCGCTACTCATCGAGCAGGGGGTTCAGTCAGAGCGTATCCTGCGGCTGAAACCCTGGGCGGCGATGAATGAACTGAGCAAGCATAGCTTCCGTGGAGGGGAAAAACATGGCGAAATCATGGATCACCTCCTGTACGAGCTTGCGGGTTCGCACGTAAGCGACCTGTACCAGGTAGAAACGCTGGAGGAGTTGATGGCGGCTTACTATGCTTTTCCTGTCGATGCTCAGATCGGACTGTTGCGGGACCGCCTTGAGACCCACGGTGAGCTGTCGCAGACGTTCGAGGAAATGACCCAGGCTTATCTGCGCGAAGACCTCCAGCGAATGCTCGAGTTGAGCACCGGCTTTATTTCCAGTGAATCCATCACCGAGGGGTTTGACAAAGTGTACCTCAAGCATGTTTTGCATATCCGCAACATCGTCATGGCGCACCACATGCTGGCGCCCTTGCGGCGCAAGAATGCGTTCATTGCCGTCGGTGCCCTGCATCTGCACGGAGACAAAGGCGTTTTGAAACTGCTCGAGGACTATGGTTATACCGTCAGCCGGGTGCAACTCGACGCGTAGCCGAATTGAATTGCCGGCCACGCGGGAAAAATCCCGTTGACAGCGGAGGCGAGCATATCCTGCGTTCGGCCAACCGCCGCGTTCACGATCATCTTGATGCGCACAGTTTGTTGCCGCCCGATTGGAGAACAACAGAACATCTACGCCGCGCTGAGCAAACCGCTTGCCACACCTGCTCGCCACGGAGCGGAGATCGCCGGATTGCCCGGCGGTCAGCCTCGCGTTGGCGCATGGAGCGAATGGATCCAGTCACACCCCGTGCAATCGGGTCGAGAGGATAAATCCATGAAGTTCAAACCGCGATCCATGCTGCGTTGCGGCCAGGAAGCCGGAGCATGAGCAACCGGAGATCATTGCTTCGGGAGAGGAAGGGAAGATAGCGTGCGTGTGTGGGCAGACCGGATTTTGTGCAGAAAACCTGAGCAGAGGAAGTTACTGTGGCGGACAGGCTGGCTCTGCGGCCGGCGGTGCTTCCGGGAGAGAGGTCTTCGCTGCGGCTGTGGGCATCGCCTGGGTTCGGCTCGGCCGGCTTCCCGAACAGCCGCCGGGCGTTGGCGTTGGTGCGGTGGGCGAGTTCCTCGATAGAGAGACCCAGAGCGGAAGCGATCCGTTTGCCGACGTGGATCAGGAAGGCTGGCTCGTTGCGACGACCGCGCGGGCGGTCTTCGGGTGCCAGGTCGCGCGGTAATAGATACGGCGCGTCGGTTTCTAGGAAGGGAAGATAGCGTGCGTGTGGCAGACCGGATTTTGTGCAGAAAACCTTAGCAGAGGAAGTTACTGTGGCGGACAGGCGGTGCTTCCGGGAGAGAGGTCTTCGCTGCGGCTGTGGGCATCGCCTGGGTTCGGCTCGGCCGGCTTCCCGAACAGCCGCCGGGCGTTGGCGTTGGTGCGGTGGGCGAGTTCCTCGATAGAGAGACCCAGAGCGGAAGCGATCCGTTTGCCGACGTGGATCAGGAAGGCTGGCTCGTTGCGACGACCGCGCGGGCGGTCTTCGGGTGCCAGGTCGCGCGGCAATAGATACGGCGCGTCGGTTTCTATCAGCAATCGATCGGCAGGGATCATCGTCAGTAGCCCTTCGAGGTGTCGCCCGCGGCGCTCATCACAAATCCAGCCGGTGATGCCGATATACAGATCGAGTTCCAGGCAGGCTTCCAGTTCGTCACGGCATCCGGTAAAGCAGTGCACTGCTGCCGCCTCGATCCTCGCGGTTCGCAACGTGGCGATGAAGTCCTCGTGGGCGTCACGCTGGTGCAGGAGCAATGGCAGGCCGGTTTCCTCGGCGATGCCAAGCTGCTCTTCGAACACCGTTGCCTGCTGCCCGGGTGGCGAGAAGTTGCGGCAGTAATCAAGGCCGATTTCCCCGATTGCCACGACCGTGTCGTCTTGCGTGAGGTGGAGCAGTTTTTCTCGTGAGTCCGCTCCCCATTCTTTTGCCATGTGTGGGTGGATGCCAACCGCCGGTAGTAACCTGCCGGGCGTCCGTTTCGCCAAGTCGATCGCTTGCTCGCTGTCGCCTATCGACGTGCCCGGGATCACCAGCGTCTTTACCCCGGCCGCTTGCGCTCTCGTCAGGACGTCCGCAGTATCTTTTTTGAAAGATTCGTGCGTCAGGTTGCAGCAGATATCGGTGAACTCCGGCAGGACCATGGGACAGGCTCCTCTGCTACTATCCCCTGCGCGGGGAATAAAAGTCGGTGGTAGCTCGCGTCGGGCGCACCTCACTTTTCACTCAAGTAGAGTATTTCTTCCGTTTGGTCGATGAAGAAACTGAATTCACCCAGAAAGTTCATGCCCAGCAACCCATCGGTTTCGGTACCCGGCGGCATCTCGATGATCGCCGCTTTCACGTTGCGTAATTCGACGTCACCGATACTCATGCTGTTGATTTCTATGCGCGGAGTATTGAAAATGCTCGAGGTCAGGGTCAGGGTAACCTGGTCTTCGCTTTCTGTCGGCAACCCGAATTGTTGTGCCGCCTGCGGCCGTAATACGCATAGCGACGCACCGGTATCGATCAACAGGCGCGCGCCGTCTATACCATTGATGCGGGCGGTTACGATAAAGTGGCTTCCGGACCGTTCCAGTGGGATCTGGATGTTGCCGATGAGGTCAATTGATTTCTGGATTTTTTCAGCCATGCTTTGCGCAAGCGGTCCCCACAATGGATCGTACAGCACGTAATTGAGCGAACTCAGCGCGTCGTAGTAGTGGTGCAGGCGGTGCTGGATTTCGGCAAGCTTGTAAAATGCTACCAGATTGTCCGGGGTGTTGCGTGTGAGCGACTCATACAGGTGTAGCAGTTCACCCAGTTGCTCGTTGTCTTTGAGTTGTTTCGCGTACTCGTTTTCCACTTTGCCGATGAGCGCGTCGATGTCTTCCATTGGCACTTCGGCCTGGCTCAGCCTTCTCAGGTCAAACAGGGTTTCCAGCGCTTTCATGTGTTGCCCGTTTTCGGCATAGGTGTTTCCCAGCAGTAGCAAGGCGCGAGGATTGTAGGCATCGCTCTGCAGAAATTGATGCAGGATCGGCTGCGCCTTTTCCGGCTCTTCGGAACTGAGCTTTGCCAAAGACGAGATGAATGCCGCCTGGTCTCTGTCGGCTTCACCCTCGTCCAGATAGGTTGTATCGTTCAAGCGTAGCAGTGCACTCTCGTAGTTGCCGCGTTCGAGCAGGCTGTCTATTTCCCTGATGGGTTCTTTTCCATCGGCGCCCTGCGCGACGCCTGTATCGGCGAGCGTTTGCGAGACGGTGGCGTCTGCCACCTGATCGGATGAGTCGTTGGAAAAGTCATGCAACCACCAGCCAGCCACCGCTCCCAGCGATGTCCATACAAAGATAGCTGGTAGAGGCAACCTGACCATGAACTTCCGGGTTCCAAAAATCCCGTTAACCGGTTCATGGTACCACTTTGTCTCCTATGCGGTGGCCTCACACAAGAGTTTGACAAAACACGGGCACGTGGGTACGGTGCGTGTGGATCAGCCAGCAGTGCCGTGTAGCCCAATGCTTCCTTTCTACGGTGTCGGCTATCCTTGGCTCACACCCCTAGATGTGCCTGACGGCGGGCCGGGGTGATAAAGGCTGACAATAGATACGGCGCTGGATATGGGTAAGAAAAACACCAGGAAAAAGTTCCCGAAAAAGAGCAGAGGGCATCCCGCGAGCCAACGGGCTACGGGGTCCAAGGTTCGCGTTTCAGCCGAACAGCCTGTTGCTGGCGCGGCATCGGTGGAAGATACCGAACCGAGGTGGGGATTGTATCTGGCTGGCTTGCTGATATTTATCATATCCACGCCTGCAATCGTTGGCCCATACGGCCAAGCGGGCGGTTACAGCCCTGATTTGCACATGGCCGCCTATATCCAGGCAGGCGTTCTCCTGGTTCTATTTTTATTTGCGGTATCCACTTTTTTTCGGCAACGGGTATCGATATACCACTCGCCGCTGCTATTGCCGGCGTTGCTGCTGTACGGTTGGGCGATGCTGTCGGTATTGTGGGCCAATACTAAATACGAAGCGGTCATTGATGCGCTGGATTGGAGCGGGGCTTTTTTTTCTGCCTTGCTCGTCATATTGTTACTACGCCGCGCAACGCAAATCAGGGCGTTACTGTTTTTTCTGCTGATCAGCGGTCTGCTCATGGCGTTGCTGGGCATCGGGCAATACCTGCTGGGAATAGACTGGGTGAATCAGCATATCGTGCCTGCGGCTACGTTCGCCAACAAGAATATGGCAGGGCAGTATGGCGTGTTGATTTTTCCGATCGCGGTAGCGTTTTTCCTGTACACCAAAAATGCCGCTTTCGCCTGGGTTTACGCGGTTGCCGTCGCGTTGATCATGACCTGTATCTTTTATACCCGCGCGCGCGGTGCCTGGGTCGGATTTTTCTTTGAACTGGCGGTGTTGTTTGTTTTGCTGGCCTACGTCAGGCTCAAACACGATTATCGTTTCTTTTCCGATCTGCCGATCAAGAAGGTCGCGCTTGCGGCATCCATGGCCTTGTTTCTTGGCATGTCTTACCTGACGTCCTCGATGCTCGGCAACCAGGAGAAAGTTCTATCGGCCTCAATTGGCACAAAACCGCTGGATCTCCAAGCACCGACCGGTCTTGATGTGTTTGCGTCTACCATTGGCAACGCTGGGAATAGCGCTGACAAGCGCTTCACGATCTGGGCCAATTCAACGGGTATGTTTCGTGATCATTTTTTGATTGGGGTGGGTTTGGGGAACTGGACCATTCACTATGCAAAGTACCAGTCGTTGTTCAAGCAGGACGCGGAGTTGTTGCGAAACAAGTTTCATGCCAATGCGCACAACGACTATGTCGAGATACTGTGTGAACTGGGGGTGATCGGGTTCGCGCTGTTTTTGTGGCTCGTGTTCGCGCTTTTCAGGCTGATGCGAGGCTTGTTGAACTGTAACGACAGGCAGGAATTTTTGTTTTCCGCCTGCCTGATGTCGGCGTTGTCGGGCATCGCGCTGAACGCGATATTCAGTTTCCCGTTCAAGCAACCGATACCGATTTTTATCATCCTGGTTTATATGGCGGCACTTTCAAACCTGTACAGCATGATACCCGGAAGAGGTAAGGAACACACTTTGTCGTTGCCATCCTTGCCGATAAAGGCTGTAGCAGCCTTTGTTATTTTGGCAGCCACGGTTGGAATCTTTTTGCTCCATGTCAATTTGTACAAATCCGAGGTTCATTACCGGTACGCTACGGTCGCATTGGAGAGAGGAGAATTTGAGCGGGCTTACCAGGAAGCCAGGCGTGCTTATGCACTGAATCCCATGCGCACGATCCTGCTATGGCTGGAAGCAACCGCGCTGATGCAACTGGGTCGTTGGGAGTCATCTGAAGAAATCATCGGTATGTTCAAGCGAGTCGAGCGGCACTACCCTTATTCTTCCAGTGCCCTGATCAACCTGGCAACCGTCTATAATCACGTTGGCCGCCATGATGATGCGGCCGCCAGTATCGAACGGTTGATCTCGGTTCAGTCTGGAAAAGAAGAGTTGAAGTACGCCATGTTTTTGCTGAATGCGGGAAGATTGCAGGATTCTCTCAAACAGCTTGAAGAGGTGGTATTGCCGCCGCGCATGGCTGCTTATGAAGTTGCCAGGGAAAGGTACGCAAGATTGCAGGGGGCGTTTGATGGCCACCAGAGCTTGTTGGGGGGAATGGGGGGTGATGTGGAAAGAATCCAGAATGGAATGGAGTCCATCCGGATGCTGATTGACTATATCCCATTGTGGTTTCAACCGCAGACGCCGGGACAGAAGCGTGCCCTTGAAGCACCGTCGCAATAGTGACGGCGGCCATTCTGCGTATTCAGGCTTATGACACGGCAACGACGTTTTCGTAGCAGGAAGTCCTCGGCAAAAAAAACCGGCGCGCGTGCCCCTGCAGTTGCGCGGACCAAGCTTGGTCAGCATCAACCAGGCGCCGCTGGCAGGCGTATCGGTGGCGACTCCGCTTCGCCATGGGATCCGCTACTCGTTGGGTTGCTGATATTTGTCAGCGCGTCTCCTGCGTTGGTTGGTCCGTGGGGGCAGGACAATGGCTATCGGCCGGATTTGCATATGGCGGCCTTTATACAGACGGGTGTGATGGTCATCCTGTCGCTGTTCTTTTTGTCGGCGTTCGGGCGCAGGCGAATCGTGATACCTCGTTCTCCGCTACTGTTGCCGTTGGTGGCTTTCTATGGTTTTGCGATGCTGTCCATCTATTGGGCCGACGCCAGGTACGAAGCCATGGTCGATGGCCTCGAATGGAGTGCTGCCTTTGCAGGCGCGTTGCTGGTGATGCTCATCCTGCGCGATCCAAAGCTGATCAGAGCCATGTTGCTGGGGCTGCTGGTCAGCGGGTTGCTGATTTCGTTGCTGGTCATCGGGCAGTACCTGCTGGGCATAGACTGGGTGATGCAGCATATCGTGCCGGGGGCGACTTTTGCCAACAAGAACATGGCGGGGCAGTACGGGTTGATTTCGCTGCCGATTGCCATGGTGTTTTTCCTGCGGGCTGATAAAAAACATGAAACCTGGTTTTTTGCGGTCGTGATCGCTTTGATGACGACGCACATCTTTTATACGCACTCGCGGGGAGCTTGGCTGGGCCTGGTTTTTGAGTTCCTGTTCTTTGTCCTGTTGCTTGCTTACTTGAAGTTCAAGCATGGTTTTGGCTCCACGGGTAAACCGTCAGGCAGAAAGTTGCCCGCTGCGGGGGCATTGCTGCTGGCGTTGGGGCTCTGTTATGCAACGCCCTCTCTGCTGAAGACTACCGAGAAGGTAGAGAGAGCTTCGATCGGCGCCAGCACTCGCGCGGCGCAAGTCGAGCACGGCGGTGAGATGTTGCGCGACACGGTCGTCGGGCTGGGTAGCAGTTCCAACATTCGCTTCACGATGTGGGCCAACTCGATCCCGATGTTCAAGGATCACTTTTTGCTTGGGGTAGGCCTGGGCAACTGGATGGTGCACTATCCACGCTATCAGTCCTGGTATCGACAGGACTCACAGCTGGCAAACTATCAATACCACGCGAATGCGCACAACGACTATGTAGAGATACTGTGCGAATTGGGGATCATCGGATTTGCCCTGTTTATCTGGTTCGTTGTATCCCTGTTCAGGATCGCGGGCACCTTGTTGCGAAGAGGCGATAAAGAGTGTCTTTTCCTCGCGCTGCCGATCATCATCGCGGTTTCCGGGATGGCGCTGAACGCGGTGTTCAGTTTTCCCTTCAAGCAGCCGGTTCCCGTTTTTCTGCTGGCGATCTATGCCGCAGCGTTGTCGAATCTGTACAGCGCTACGACTGGCTCTGGAGAACATATCCTTTCATTGCCGAAGCCACTGATCAAGGCAGTTGCCGTGGCAGTAACCGTGCTGTTGACGGCGAGCGTGTTTGCCCTGCATTACAACTGGTACCAATCCGAGCTTCATTATCGCAGTTCGCTTCTGGCGAAGGGGGAAAAGCAATATCAGCAACTGGATGCAGAGATCAAAGAGGCGATTGCGTTGAATCCATTGAACCTGCACTTGCTCAGGATTCAGGCGTTTGCGATCCAGGCCCTGGGAGGGAGGGAAGCCGATGAGAAAAACGCTGCGATACTGGAGAAGGTGCTGCAGTCTTATCCGTATGATCTGGTCACGGTGTTCAATCTGGAAGCAGCCTATCGGCGGCTGGGCAGGGCCGGGGACGCGGCCGATTTGCTGCGGGACATGCTGACGGTGGCCGATCATCGGCGTTTGCGAAAAAGATACAAGGAGGTGCTGCCTGTTGCAGGCAGGGCTTCGGATGCGATCGAGCAGATCGAAGAATTCTGGCTACCTGCATTTCAGCATCGGTACCACAGGCGTTTGGCAGATATCCCGCCCTCCGCGTTGCAGCGGTTCGAAGAAAAATTCGGGATCGGCATGCGTGGCTTCAGCATGGACAACGATCCCCGGGTACGGATGTCGAACATCAGGAAGCTTGCGGAATTTTGCCGTGGAGAAGGTGCCTCTGTGTGCGGGGACCCGGTCGGTACGGAGCGTCTTGCGCGCGTGCAGAAGCGGTTACAGGAGGTAGAAGCGGAGATCAGGCAACTCGAGAGGCGAGTGAGGCAAGGCCATGCCAGCTAGTATCGTGGGCTGGCGGATCCGGCCGTTTCTCGCTTGAAGCCAGGAGCCAGGAGGAGCTGCAGCCGGTTTGTTGCTGGTCACGGTCCTTTTCTGGCGCGGCCGTGATTCTTGATCTGCCTTTGAGTGCGGGGGTATAGTTGCGGTATGTCGGGTTTGCAGTTTTCCGCGGGGGGAAGAATCTTTGCCGGGGCGGGGGTCCAGGCGGTCAACGCCGTCGCTGGACGAGGAGTGGCAGTGTTGTTGCTCGTCTTGTTTTTGTACTATGCCTCCCTGCTGTTCTGGCAGGTTTTTTATCCAGAGGGATTCCGGTCTTTCTTTCCGGCCATCGACAGCGCGGTTGCCGAGAAATCCACGCGCGCGAAAGGCAGTTGGGATTGGTTTGCCGATGCTGCGGCGGTGAAAAATAAAGCGCCGCCGCCGTCCCGGCTCGATGCGAAACTGGTCGGCGTCATCGCGGTGTCGCAGGAAAGCGGGAAGGGGATGGCGTTTATAAGCCACAAGGGGAAGGATGCCATTTACAAGGTTGGCGATGAAATCACGGCTGCGGTCGTCCTGCACGAAATTGCCGCCTCCCATGTGACTTTGCAGCGCGACGGGCAGTTTGAAAGGTTGGAAATCCAGAAGTCCAGTTCCTTGTTTTCCGGTGACAACGAGGTGGCAGCGGGCGGCAAGGCGGATAATGGAGGCAAGGCGGCTGGTGCGCCCACTGGGCAATCGCCGGATTTGCCCGAGAATATTTCGACCCCGAACCAGTTCAAGCAGTTGCTGAGCAAGAACCCCGCGCAGCTTTTGAGCCTGTTCAGCTTCGAGCAGGTTGATGTCAACGGCCGCACCGGGTTCAACCTGGCCGCAAAGCGCGATGACGGGCAAAAAATGCTCGACTCGATGGGGTGGAAACAAGGCGACGTAATCATGAGCGTAAATGGCGCGCCGGTATCCCAGGTTGCATCCAATTCCAGGTTGTGGAAGGCCTTGTTGAAGGCCGGCAAAATCAAGTTCGGGGTTTTTCGCAATGGTGATGAAGTCAATCTTTCCATTTGAGTCTGCCATCAGGGCAGTCGCGAGCCGTCGTCCGTTCCGGACAGCCATGCGGCAGGCTCGCATGACGGCTTGTGCGTCGGTGCTGGCGATATTGATCCTGGCATCGTCGCTGGTGGTTTCGGAACCGCTGTCGCTGAATTTCCGTGATACCGAAGTACGCCAGATCATCGAAAGTGTCGGTGAGTTGACCGGCAGGAACTTCATGGTGGATCCCCGCGTCCGAGGCAAGGTGACGATTATCGCGAATCAACCGATTCCTGAAGAGGCGCTGTATGACGTGATGCTGTCTATTTTGCGAATGAACGGGTTTCGCGCGGTCGAGGGAGAATACGTCACGCGGATATTGCCTGCCGGCATCGCTTCGCGCTACACCCCCACGTTCCTTGAAGGCCCGCCCTATGGCAGCGTCGAAGAGTTGGTCAGCACAATTATTCCCTTGCAGCACATCAACGCCGCGAGCGTCCTGCCGCTGGTCAAGCCGTTGATGACCTCGGAGGCGCAGACGCTACTGCACAAGGAGACCAACAGCATCCTGGTTACCGAGATCGCTTCCAACCTTCAGCGTGTGATGCGGATCATCGGCAAGGTCGATGTCGCCGACATCGGCGACTATGAAATCATACCGCTGGACTTCACGCAAGCCAACGATATCGTCGGCCTGGTGCAGCGCGCGAGCAACAAGAACCTGCGCCACCTGGTGCAGATGGTCGCGGACAAGCAGAGCAATCGCATCATCATGACCGGCCCGGTAAAAATGCGCATCAGGCTACGGGCCCTCATCGCCGAACTCGACAGCGAGACCGGCAGCAGTGCGTCCGGGCGGATCAAGGTAATCAGGCTGTATTACGCGCGTGCCGAAGACGTCGAGAAAATTATCAAGGGATTGTTCAGCTCGTCGGAGTTCATCAAGACGCTCGCCGGCGCAGGGGGCGAAATCGTGACCACCTTGCGGGAGCAGCCGGTTCCGCGGCGAACCAGATCCAAGGCGCAGGATACCCCCCCGGCGGACGATGCCCCCCCGGCAGACGCAGATGGGGAAACCAGGGTAGTCGAGACCAGGCAGAATGTCGCTTCAGGGAGGCGCAATTACGTGATCGAGGTCGACAAGGCTTTGAACGCGCTGATCGTCGGCGGTCCGCCGAAAGTGATCGAGGCGGTGGAGAGCGTCGTGCGACAAATCGACGTGCCGCGCCCGCAGGTGCTGATCGAGGCGATTTTTGCCGACGTGAGCGAGTCCCGCGCGTTCACCCTGAATAGCCAGTTGACCGGAGGCAAGCTGAAGATAGGGAATGCGCTGGGAGACAGGAACATCATAACCGATGGTGACGGGGTCATACAGTTCCTGGGAGCCGCGTTTGGTATTGCGGGAGCTAGCGATTTTTTACTTGGCGGGCAGGCCTCGATTGACGGCAACACGATCCAACTGCTGATTCAGGCATTGCGCACGGATACCGATTCGCGCGTTTTATCCACGCCGTCGATTCTGACGCTGAATAACGAAGAGGCCTCGATCGAGGTCTCGGACGTGCTCAGCGTGGATGCCGGGACCGTGGTCAGCGATGGAGTGCCGACCACAGATATAGAGCGCCAGGAGTTCGGCACCGAACTGAGGGTCACGCCGCAGATCACCGAGGGGGACGCGGTACGTCTCGATATCAAGTACAAGACCGAAGAAGTCGGCGACCGATCTGCTAATCGCGCTCGGCCGGATTCGAAGAAACGCGAAATCGAAACCACCGTGCTCGTCAACGACGGCGATATCCTGGTGCTCGGCGGCCTGTCCAACGAGTCGGCGACGGAAACGCAGGGCCGTGTGCCATTACTGAGCCGGATCCCGTTGCTCGGTCATCTGTTCAAGAATCGTTCGAGCAGGCGTGACCGGGCCACACTCATGGTGTTTATTCGCCCGACGATCCTGCGTAGCGCCGAAGCGGGCGGCGAGGAATCGCGCAGGCGCTACGCCGAGTTGCGCCTCGAGCAGTTGCTGGACGCGCAGGGCGCCGAGACGCTACTGCCCGATGAAGGACAGATGGTATTGCCCGAGCTGCCCCTCTACCGGGACGGTGGCGCAGTGGACGATCGCGTCGGCGCGGAGCAGGGCCGCACGGTCAAAAGAAAAATCATCAAGCGCAGGATAGTTCCCCGCGAAGAGGGCTGACTTCCATCGAGCCTGTCCCCGGGGCTGATCCATTGGGCTGATCCATGTACGAACAGCACTTCAACTTCTCTGCCAGTCCGTTTACGATCGCGCCCAATCCGCGTTACCTGTACCTGACCGACCAGCACCGCGAAGCGCTCGCGCACCTGGCTTACGGATTGCAGGAAAAAGGTGGGTTTGTCCTGTTGACCGGCGAGGTCGGCACCGGGAAGACAACCGTATGCCGCTGCCTGCTCGGGCGTATTCCCGACCACGTGGACCTTGCCTTGATATTGACCCCGACGCTGGGGGCCGAAGAGTTGCTCGAGTCGATCTGCCAGGAGTTCGGCATCGAGGTCAGGCAGGGTGCGACCGCCAAGGTTCTGACCGATGCATTGCATCATTACCTTCTCGATGTCCATGCGCGGGGGCGGCGCGCGGTGGTGATGATCGACGAGGCGCAGGACCTCGACGTCCAGGTGCTCGAGCAGTTGCGTCTGCTCACCAATCTCGAGACCGACGAGGCGAAGCTGTTGCAGATTATTCTGCTTGGGCAACCCGAGTTTCTGGAAAAGCTCAGGCAGCCCGAACTGCGCCAGCTTTCCCAGAGAATCGTCGCGCGCTTTCACCTGGTCGCGCTGAAAGCCGGTGAAGTGCGCGCCTACATCGACCATCGCCTCGGCCTTGTCGGCGGCAGCGCGGCGATTTTCCCGTCGGCCGTCGTCTCGCGCATTGCCCGTTTGAGCAAAGGGGTTCCCAGGCTGATCAATCTGCTGTGCGACCGCGCGCTACTTGGTTGCTACGTGCAAAACCAGCTTCAGGTCGATTCGCGTACGCTGCGGCGCGCGGCGCGTGAAGTCCTGGGCAGTCCGGTTGCGGCAGGCCGGATGCGTCGCTGGCACAGGCGCTTTCTACCTTCCTCCGCAGGTGGCCGATCGTTCACCGTGGCGGTCGCTGCAGTGCTGTTGGCCGGGGTGGTTCTGGTGCGGTTTGACCCGGCTTGGTGGCAGGACATCTCATCGTCTGGCAGGACATCTCATCGTCTGCGGTTGAAGCAGTCACCGTTGCCTTCGCGCGCGCGACGTTGCAGACTGACACACTCCCCTCGGCGAGCCGATAGCCGACCCAGCCGACGATCGTCCTCCGCTCGACTCTCCCGAGAGCGTTGCACCGGCACCGACGGAGGTACTGGCGGAGGCACCGACGGAGGCACCGACGGACGCAGACGCGGTGGTGTCAGCCACCCCCGGGCAGCCGCCTGCACCGCTGACCTGGACGGCGCTGGTGGGGAGAGGGGGCACGGAGGCGGACGCGTACCGCGCGTTGTTCAGGCAATGGGACATAGACTATTCGCCCGGCGACGGAGGCACGCCGTGTCAACTGGCGGTGGAAAACCAACTCGACTGCTGGCATAAAAGCGGCGGCTTTGATGATCTCAAGCGGTTGAATCGTCCGGTGCTGCTGAAAATGATCTCGGACGCGGGCAGGCCGTTTTACGCGGCGTTGCTTGGTGTCGACGGTGCTACGTTGCGTCTGGGGATCGGCGATCACAGCGCGCAGGTTTCGCTCGACCGGTTCGAGCGCGCGTGGACGGGGGAATTTACCGTGTTGTGGAGGCGCCCGCCAGGGTTTGTGCAAACCCTTCGTCCGGGGCAGGCGAGCGACTTCACGGCCTGGGTCGAGGAGCGTATGTCGCGCTTTGACGGGCGCAAGGTCGGGGTCAGCCGGTCGCGGGTCTATGCTTTCGATCTATCCTCGCGCGTACAGGTTTTACAGCGTCGCTGCGGTCTGGCCGTCGATGGTCTGGTCGGGCGCGAGACCGTGATGCTGATCAACGGCCTGCTTTCCAAAGCACCACTGCTTTCCGGGCAGTTCAACCGACAGTGCAAGCGACAGTTTAACGTCTAGAGAGCGGTTCAACATGGATGCACGAGGCCGGAAACATATGAGACAGGTGGCCTGATCTAAAAAGGAAGCCGAAACAGCTACGGTCCGAATGCCACCCGGGACGCATGGTTGTAGGGGCGACGCATGCGCCGTCCCTGCTTCTACGCTCACTCAACCAGCGCTTGCCGGGCTATCATGGGCAGAGACCACACCGAGGAATCGATAACCGGACACCCTGCAAAATGCTCGCCCAATACCTGCCTCGTTTGTCCCATTATGCGGTGGACTCGTACACGTGATCAATTCCTGCCGGGTTTTGCTTTATAATTTTTTCCATGTCCTATATTCTTTCGGCGCTGAAGAAAGCGGAGCATGAACGCCACCGCGGGGGCATCCCGGATATGCTGACCTCGCAGCCGGAAGGTCTGCGGCCCCAGTCTGCCGTCGGGGGAGCGATGGTGATGCCATACTGGATCGGTAGCGTTGCGATACTGTTTTTAGCAGGGTTGTGGTTGCTGAAGGAATTTTATCCGGACAACAACATCGTGACGATCTATAGCACCGTGCCGCTGCAATCCGAGCCATCCGCGGACCGGCCGGACCTGTTTCTCGATGCCTCTGTGCGAGGCCGGTCGGACGAGGCGATGTCCACGGGCGGCGGTGATCCTGGTGCTTCCCCGGTTGTTTCGGTACCGGACGTGCCAGCCTCCGCCCGGGATTTTGCCGGCGATCCCGTTGCTTCGCAGGAAGCCAGGCGGGACAACTTCCTTTCGCCGTCCCGAGGCTACGCGGATCAGATCCTGGATATCGACGAACTGCCGCCGTCTCTGCGCGGGCAGTTGCCGCGGCTGGTGCTGTCGGGGCACTTGTACTCATTAGGGCACCCGACGGCACGCAAGGTGATCCTGAATGGCATCGCGCTGAAGGAGAAGCAGTACCTGGACGACGATCTGATGATCGACGAAATCACGCCGGACGGCGTGGTGCTTGATTTCCAGGGCAGGTTGTTCAGCCTCGGCGCCAGCAGCATGTTTCGTTGAGGCCAGCCGGTGCCGCAGGGACGTTTTCCATACAGGTTTGCCGAGAAGAACGGCGTCATCCTCGATCAGTCTCCGAGCGAGGGTGCCGTGCTGTGCTGTCGTTCCAACACGCCGATGCACGCGATGCAGGAGGTTCGGCGCTGGTTCGGAGAAGAGTTGCCGGTGACGATGCTGGATACCGAGTTGTTCGATAAAACCTTGCAGCAGGTGTATGCCAATCGCTCTGAAGACAGTTTGTCGGAGGTCGAAGGCATCGTCGGGCTGGACGAAGTCGCCGCGGCCCTGCAGGAACCCGAAGACTTGCTCAAGAGCGAAGATGACGCGCCGGTGATCCGCATGCTCAACGCCATCTTTTTCGAGGCGATCAAGCAGAAGGCTTCCGACATTCACATCGAACCATACGAGCGCCAACTGCATATCCGGTTTCGTCTCGACGGGGTTCTCAAGAGCGTCCTGACGCCGCCGGTGCAAACCGCGCCGTTGCTGGTATCCCGGATAAAAGTGTTGGCGCGGCTCGATATCGCCGAGAAACGCGTACCGCAGGACGGGCGCATTTCATTATTGCTTGGCGGTCGGGCAGTAGACCTGCGGGTTTCTACCTTGCCGTCCAATTATGGCGAACGTGCGGTGTTGCGTATCCTCGACAAGGGGGTAGAGCAGCCCACGCTCGATGGCGTCGGCATGGGCGAAGCTACGCAACGGCGTTTCAAGCAGATCACGCTGCGACCGCACGGCATCGTTCTGGTGACCGGTCCCACCGGCAGTGGCAAGAGCACTACGCTGTATGCCGCCCTGGGCGAGATCGACCGGCGTCGGCGCAACATCATGACCATAGAGGATCCGATCGAATACAACATCGAAGGCATCAGCCAGACCCAGGTGAATATCAAGGCTGGCATGACTTTCGTGCGTGGCTTGCGCGCGATCCTGCGCCAGGACCCGGACGTGGTGCTGATTGGCGAGATCCGCGACAAGGAAACCGCTGACATCGCGGTGCAGGCCAGCTTGACCGGGCACCTGGTGCTATCGACCCTGCATACCAACACCGCGATTGGGGCGGTGACACGCCTCGGCGACATGGGGGTCGAACCTTTTCTGCTGACTTCTACCCTGCAGGGCGTGCTGGCGCAGCGCCTGGTCAGGCGGTTGTGTCCGAATTGCCGTGAGTCGTATGAAGTCGACGCCGAGCAGTTGAAACTCTGGTCGATAGACATTGATCGTTTTGGCGAGGATCGCCGGGCGTATCGCGCGAAAGGTTGCGACGAGTGCCACGACACCGGGTATACCGGGCGCTTCGGGCTGTTTGACCTGATTGTAATGGATGACCATCTGCGCCAGATGATCCATGAAAACTCGAGCGAAATCGACATGGAAAGCCATATCCGCGGCTTTAGCCTGAGCCTGCGTGACGAGGGGCTCGAGCGCGTTCGCGAGGGCGAGACTTCGCTTGACGAAGTGCTCGCGGTGACGATTGACTCCTGAACCATCCAAAGCGCTCCTCGTCTCCCTGGAGACGAGCGTGTCGATGTCTATCGGCTGATCGAGGATGCAGGCATATAACTACACCGCGTACGACCGCGGCGGCAAGACGAAAAAAGGCGTTATCGAGGGCGATTCCGAGCGCATGGTGCGGCAGTTGCTGCGCGAAAAGGGATTGATCCCCGTCAAGGTAAGCCAGGTGCGCCAGGGCCTGTCTCTGTTTCGCATGCGCGAAAAAATCCGCCAAAACGATCTGATGCTGATTACCCGCCAACTGGCGACCTTGTTTGGTTCGGGCATGCCGCTGGAGGAAAGCCTTCGCTTGATGGCGGATCAGGCCGAGAACGTGGTGATCAAGCGGCTGGTTTCCAGCGTGCGCAGCCAGGTCTCCGAAGGGCGGAGCCTCGCCTACGGGCTGAAAAACTCTCCCTATACCTTTCCCGCTGACTACATTGCGACGGTCTCCGCGGGCGAAGAGACCGGGCACCTGCAGGAGGTACTCGCACGCCTGGCCGACGATGTCGAGGTGCAGGGCAAGGCGAGGCAGTCGCTGATGGGCGCGTTGATCTATCCTTTCCTGATGCTGACGGTTGCCCTGAGCGTGATCATCTTGCTGATGGTGTACGTGGTGCCGCAGGTGACGCGCGTGTTTATTGACATGAACCAGACGCTGCCGGCTCTCACGCGCGGCTTGATCGCGCTGAGCGAGTGGCTGCAGGCGTATGGTCCTTATCTCCTGGTCGCCATTTTCGTCGCCGTCGTCGCTTTTTCACTCGCGTTGCAGCGGCCTGATATTCGCCTCAAGTGGGATTCGCTGGTGCTGCGGATGCCGCGTTTCGGCTATTGGGCGGTGCTTGCCAACGTCTCCGGTTGGTCGCGCAGCCTTGGCATGTTGCTTGGCAGCGGGGTGCCGGTGCTGGAAGCGATGAAAATCGCCTCCGAGCGGGTGCACAACGTCTCGCTTCGGAAATCCCTGGACGCGGTGTCCGAGCGCGTGAGGGAAGGCGACAGCCTGCACAAGGCACTGAACAAGGTGGAGGCATTTCCGCCGTTTCTGATCCACATGGTCGGTAGCGGCGAATCCAGCGGCACGCTGGACGGGATGTTGCTCAAGGTGGCCGATTACTATGAACAACGACTCAAGACGGTGATTGATGCGACGCTGAAGTTGTTCGAACCGTTATTGGTTATAATAATGGGTGGCCTTGTGCTGCTGATCGTGATGGCCGTACTGGTGCCGATTATCGAGATGAACCAGATGATTTAGAAGACCCTTTTGGGTCATGCGAGGGGCGCCGAATGAAAGCAAAACACCCATCCGCGAGAAGCAACATTCGCCGCTACGGCAACCAGGGTGGTTTTACCCTGATAGAGATCATGGTCGTGGTTGTGATTCTGGGTATTCTCGCGGCACTGGTCGTACCGAATATCATGGATCGTCCGGACCATGCGCGCAAGGTGCGCGCCAAACAGGATGTGCGGGTCATTGCCAACGCATTGAGCATGTATCGTCTCGATAACTTTCGCTATCCTGCGACGCTGGACGAACTGACCAGCGGCGGCAAATACCTCGAGCGTGTCCCGGTAGATCCCTGGGGTCGCCCGTACAACTACGAACACCCCGGTTATCGTGGCCAGGGCAGGTTTGATCTTTACAGTTATGGTGTGGATGGGGTCGAGGGTGGTAGTGACCTGGATGCGGATATCGGCAACTGGAACCTCGACGAGAGGTAGTCATGCCGACACCGTTTGCCCCCTGACGGTTTTGTCCCCTGGCGGCGTGCAGCCGTTTGCCTCGAAAGCTTCCCGGCGCGGCGGCGTATCGCCGGTGGCGGGTTTCACCCTGATCGAGGTGATGGTGGTCATGGTCATCATCAGTATCATCGTATCCTCGGTGCTGTTCTCCATTGATATCACCGGTACGCAGAAAACCCGCACCGCGATCTCCAATATCCAGTTGCTAATGCGCGGGCTGGCGAACGAAGCCATCCTCGAAGGCGAGCACTATGGTCTCAAGTACGACCGCGATCAGCAACGACTGACGCCGGTGGCCGAGAGAAACAGCGGATGGTCGGTTTATTCCAGCCCCGGCGAGGGGCGCCCCAATTTCAGGCCGGTGTCGTGGAAAGGAATCGCCGAAGCCGAGATCATTACCCTGGGGGTGAGCATCGACGAACGTCGCAAAGACACGGCTAACTTCTATTCCGGCCAGCGGGAGGAGGATCGCAAGCGTGCCGCCCAGGGCCCTTTGATCGAGTTTTCGCCTACCGGGCTGTGGGAGCCGTCCGGAGAAATGCGGTTTTTCGTTTCCGGCAGAATGTACGCGACCATTCGATGGACCGCTGCCGGCAGGGTGACTTTTGAGCCTGGCAATGCTTCCGATGTCCCCTGATCGCGGCTTCACGCTCATCGAGGTGATGATCGCGGTGCTGGTGCTTGCGATCGCGCTCGGTGCCTCGATCGGCGCGCTGGGCAATTACGTCAGGTTTCAGGCACAGATGGGCGAGCGCTACACCGCGCACAGCATTGCCTGGAACGCCTTGATGCGTTGCTATATTGCGTCGGTGCAACAGGGCGGAGAAGACGAAGGCGAGGTGGGTTGCGAACTATCGGACAGCGAGGAGCAGGGTGGCGCTTTCTGGTCATGGTCGATAGAGTCCGATGAAATCGAAGGCAACATGCTGTTCTACGAAATCAAGGTTTACCCGGAGTCCGGCGCCGACGAAGTAGTCGCTCGCCTCCAGGCGTTGATGGAAGCGCCGCTTTAGCCGATGCGGCATTCAGGCTTTACATTGATCGAAGTACTGATCGCGATGTCTATCTTCGCCGTGGTTTCGGTGATCACCTTCCAGGGCATACGCAGTTCGATGATGGTGCAGGAGCGAACCGTAGACCACGCCGAGGATCTCACTGAAATGCAGTTGGTGTGGACGGTGCTGTTTCAGGACTTTGCCAACATGACGCGGCGTCCGGTTCGCGAGGAAGGGCGGGACGAGCCGCACCCTGCCTTCGACCTCGATCCGGACGACGAGAGCGACTGTGTCGTCGGTTTCACCCGCGCCGGTTTGCCGTCGAGTAGCGCCTTGCCCGCGGGGATGCAGCGTCTGGCGTACTGTGTCCGGGACGGTGACCTGTACCGTTTGGTATGGCCGGTGCTCGATCGTGCGAGAGATACCCTGGCCCAGGAGAGCCTGCTGATGGAAGATGTCTATGATTTCATCGTGGAACCCTACCCTCGAACTTTCGACCCGGAGGGAGAAAAGGAAGCTCCTGTCGATGATGCGGGCCAAGCCGGTGATATCGATGACTGTGGCGGTTCCTCTGTTGCCAGGGAAGCATTCGACAAGATCTACGAATTGCCGGTAGGGGTGGTCGTTACGATAGAAACCGACGGACAGACCTTCGTGCGATGGTTTCCGGGCGGCGCGGAGTGTCGGCTGGAGGAGCCTGATGATGCCGATGACGTATAACGCCAGGGAAGGGGTGCGAGGCGTCGCTTTGATCAGCGTGATGGTTGTGGTGTCCATCGTATCGTCGATGGCCGCGCAGTTGTTATATCGCCAGCATATCGACATTGAACGCTCGACGCGGATCATGAGCCGCGAGCAAGCGTTTCTGTATGTGATCGGTCTCGAGACCTACGCGCGTGACCTGCTCGTGCGCGACGACTGGAAATACGACTACTACTACCCCCACGGGAAGTACGAGGAAGGCGATGCGAAACTCGAGGAGTGGTCGTGGCCGATTCCAAACCGGGAAATGGCGGAAGAATGGCTGGAGGTTTTTCAGCGCATGGACGCCAGCGTGGAAGCGCGGATCGACGATCTGTCCGGGTTCCTCAATGTCAACGGTGTGAGACGGGCGATTCTCAAGAGCAGGGAAGATGTGGATCCATCAGCGGATGAATTCACGCCGCATTTTTCGGAGGTGATGTACGAAAAGACTTTCAAGGCATTACTAGGGAGCTCGCAGGGCGACAAAGCGACCGGGGACGAGCTGTGGAACACCCTCGTTGACTGGTTTGACCAGGACGACCAGGTCGGCATCGGGGGCGCGGAGGACGGGGAGTACCTGGACCGGGAGCCTGCGTATGTAACCGGACAGGTGTTGATGGCCTGGCCCGATGAGATCCGCCTGCTCAAGGGGTTTGGCGGCGGGGTAGCCGACCGCTTGCTGCCAGTGTTTGCTGCGCTGCCAGGGGGTAGCAGGAGGATGAACATCAATAATATAAAAATCGACACCAGATTGATGCGTTCTATTCCGGGTCTTGATCAGCCTGACGTAGTCAGTGAAATCCGGGGGCGGCTCGCGGACGAAAACTATTTTAAAAGCAATGCTGATATAAAAAATTTTTTCGACATTCTGGAAAGGCAGCTTGCCCTGGAGGAAGACCTGGGTTTCGCCGCGAGGTTTTTTAATGTCAGAAGCAAGTTCTTCCTGTTTTCAGCTTGCGTGCGCTTTGGGGCAGACCGGCCGATCGAAATCCAGAGCGTGTTGAAGAGGCAGGGAAACAAGGCGAACGAGAACAAAAAGGTGGTCGTTCTGCAAAGGAGGATTGGTTCAGGCTATTATAAAGGCGGCAGATGCGACAGAGGTGCGGCGCGCGCTCCGCGCTCCGCCACACAGGCGTAGCGATCGCCATGCCGCCCTTTATGCGGTCGTTGAGCAATGGCGAGGCGTAGCGACGATTATGTGGAAGTTTGATTTACAGGGCAAACTGGTTTCGTTAGCCCCGGATCCTACCGGGCAGTCCGGCGTCTGGGTGCCGTCCGAGCAGGTGGTGTTTCACCGTGTCGATTTCCCCCCCGGGCGACAGCGGGTATGGGAGCAGACCGCACCCTTTCTGCTTGAGGAACAGTTGATCGAGCCGATTGAAGATCAGCACTTTGTCATCGGTCGCAGCGACACGGACCATGAGAAGGTACCGGTGGCGATAGTTTCCTCGGCACTGATGGAGCTTTGGGCCGCGGGCTGGGAAGGCGAAAGCCTCGCCCCCAAAGCGGTCTGCCCCGACATGTTCGCTGTCCCTTTTGAACACCACAGGGCGGTGTTGTGGCATGAGGATGGCCGCTGCCTGCTTCGTCTTGACGCGCAAACCGGCGTTGCGGGTTCCCCAGAGTGGATCCGGTCACTGCTCGAGGCAAGCGGGAGAAGCGACGATATGGATGTCTATAGCGATGCCGCAGAACAGTTGCCCGAGGCGTTGCGTGAACGTGCCCAGGCGCTCCCGTGCAGCCTGGACGACCGGATGCGTATGGGGTTTGACGCGGACGCGCTGGCGATGAGTTTTCTGCAGGGTGCTTTCGGGCCGACCTCGGTGCTGGTTTCTCTGGCGCAAGCCTGGAAGTGGGCGGGCGTCGCCGCGATTGCGTTGCTTTGCATCCATACCGCCTCGGTCGCGATGCAGACGAAGTTGTTCCAGGCAACCACCGCTTCCTTGCAGCAGGCAACGGTTGAATTGCACCGGCAACATTTTCGTGACCCGGTGCCGGTGGCGAGTTTGCGTGCACAGGTCGTTCGCCGTATGGAGCAGCTCAAAAGCGGGGTGGTGAGCCGGGATACCAGCTTGTGGAAAGCCTTGAGTTATGTCGAACCGGCGTTGTCGTCGTGCAAAGCGTGCCGGGTTGAGGAAATCAGCCTGGAAGAATCTTCGCTGTATCTGCTACTGAGCTCTTCCCAGGACCTCGATCCATTATTGCAGCAGGTCCGCAATATCAAGCAGGTCCAGGTAAGCTCCGAAAGCCTGGAAGACGAAAAAGAAAGAAAGCAGTTGCGTTTGCGGCTGGAAGTCAACGCGCAGGTATGACCCTCCAGAGCACGATCTCGCCCTGGTGGGAGGGGCTGGAGGGCAGGGAGCGGAAATTGCTTCTGGTCGGGGGCGCGTTTGTTGTTGCGGCGGTTTTATATACGCTGGTTTATCCGGTTTTTTTGGCGCATGGCACCGCCAGGGATGAGGTCATTGCCGCCGACAAGGATTACCGTTGGCTCAAGGAGCAAGTGCGTATCCTGGCAGAGGTGCGTGATGCGGCGGGTGGCATTCTGCCGGTTTCCCTGCCGATTGCGGCCATCAAGGAAAAAATCGAGCGCGATATGGAAGAAAGGAAGATTACAGGTCGGGCTGAAATTGAGAATACCGCCACTGACGAACGGGTAACCATCAGCGTGGAGCGGGCACCTGGGAAGAAGCTGATGAGTTGGCTCGAGGAGCTTGCCGGTAACGGCTACGCGATCACCACGATCAAACTGCGTAACAATGGCGGTTTCCTGACGGGAACCATAGCCGTCGGGAGCTAAGCGCGTGCTCGTCTGGCTGAAGCGGCTTGTTTATTTGTCCGGGCTGTTTTTGACCGTGGGAGCAATGCTGCTGTTTACGATGCCGGTGCAGTTCATGGTGATTCAGGGGGGGGTGCCGGAGGCGATCCGGATCGGCACTGTAACGGGAACCCTGCAATCGGGCGGGGCGAGAGATTTTGTGTACAGCCGCAGGTTGGGTCAGATCGATCTGCAACAGGTTTCCATGGACCTCGCCTGGAATTGGTGTCCCGGTTGGTCTCAGGGGGTTTTGGCCTGGTGTGTGGAGGTAGAGTCTCCCCTGGTCAGAGGAGAGGGGCGCGTTGCATATGCTTTGCTGACGAGGGAATACCGGGTTTTTGATGCCAGCCTCGACTTGCAGGTACAGGGATACCCGGTGAATTTCCAGGGGATACGGTCGCGATTGAAAGGTATGGGTTCCATTCGCCTGCAGGAACTGCTGTTCGATCTCAAAGGTACGTACCTCAAGGAGTTGATCGCCGAGGGCGAGTGGAAGCGGAGTGGCACGCCGGAGTTTGAGTTGGGCGACTACCTGTGGCATGTGAACCTGGAGCCCGACGGCACCCTGGTGTCCGGCTTCAGCGGTGGCAGCAAGGACTTCGAAGTCAAGGGACAGGCGTCGCTTGATCTTCAAAAGAAGGCGTACCGTTACAGCATGGACGTTATGACGGAAAATGCCAGCTTACTGGCTTTTTTGAGGGGCAGTGCCAGCAAATCCGAAGATGGCACCTTCACCCTTTCGGACGACGGAAAATTCTGATACAAGTTGCAGGGGCGACGCATGCGTCGCCCTTGTACACGCGGTGCTTCTACAAATGCATCACGGGCCTCGTTTGTTCCACAGATGATGGCTGGCAGGCCATTGGTTCGCCCCGCATCCGCGAGGCGTTGTTTCAAAAGAGCAGCATCAGGCCGCAGGTCGGTTCAGTTGTCCGGTTACCACTGTGGTGATGATCGCGGTAACCACGAGGATCGTGGATAGCGACAACGAGATAAACCAAGTCTTGACGGAGTCTACTTTCGACTCCAGTCGGCCGACCTCGGCCTTCATTTCGGCCCTGGTATCGAGCAGTTGCCGGTAAATTATCTCGAGTGTAACTTCCATGTTTCAGGCTCCTCTTGTCGGTGCAGGAGGTCGTCCCACAAGGAACTGTTCCCCTGCGGGTTATTGGTATGGTGCGTCGCAGCAGGATAGGTGTCAAGACACTGTATGGGTCCACCACATAGGGGACAAACGACTCAACCGGGGTTGGATTTTTGGGGTGGAGTTAACCCGACTACGGTCAATTCAGATGCCGTATTATTGCCAGTTGAAAGGGGCAACCATGGTGGCTTGACTGAAATAAAACTGTCTCCGATGAGTCCGGGGCGGACCACTCATGGCGCCGAGTCAGGAGAGGTGAGCCATAGCATTCACACGGGTCACACCTGTCCCATATGTGGTGGCGCAGTACAGAGCCTTGATTTCGGGGGAGCGTTATTGTAGGTTGCAAGACGGTAGCGCGATGAGTAAAAGGAAGAGTTTCAAGGATTTCATGGTAGCAGCCGAACGCTCGGTTGAGACCATTGACGTCAAAGAGGCCATGTCCCTGGCTGCCGATCCCCAGGTTCAGTTTGTAGACGTTCGCGATTATTCCGAGTTGGTCGCGATGGGATGTATTCCGGGAGCCGAGCATGCTTCGCGAGGGATGATCGAATTTCTGGTCGATCCACAGAGCCCCTACCACAACAAGATTTTTTCGTCGGGCAAGCGGTTTGTTTTATATTGCATGAGCGGCGGGCGTTCGCTGTTGGCGGCCCACCGCATGCAGGAAATGGGAGTGGAGAGCGTCTGTAGCCTCGGTGGGGGCTTGAAGGCCTGGCTTGAAGCGGGCGGTAGCACCGAAGAGGTCGCGCAATAGTTGCAGTTGTGCGCGCGTCCGGTTTGTGGCGCCGCCAACCTGTCCAAAGTGCCGGGATGTGGAAACGCCGGATTGAGCAAGCTACGGTACTGACGCTGGTCATCGTGGTTTGCCTGTTATTGTCGCTCGCGGCAGTGAGCGGCCTTTTTGTCTATTGGCGAGACGGTATTCTTCACGGGGAATACTGGCGCTTGGTGACCGGCAATTTTGTTCACTTGAATTGGCAGCATGCGTCGCTCAATCTCGTAGCATGGTTCCTGGTGTGGGTGTATGGCGCGCGCGTATGTGGTCTCGCCACGTGGCTGGTATCGTTGCTGCTGTGTGCCAGCGGCGTCGGAATCGGTCTGTTGTTGCTATTGCCGGAGATTGAGTTGTATTCCGGGTTGTCCGGCGTTTTACATGGTTTGTTGGTCGTAGTCGCCGGGTTGCGTCTGCTGGCGTGGCGGAGGGACTATTCGGCGTGGGCTATCCTCGTTGCCGTCCTGGCGAAGCTGGTGTTTGAGGGGGTCTGGGGGTCGGCTGGAGCGACCGTCGACTGGATCGGCATGATGGTGGTTTCGGAGGCGCATCTGTATGGTGCCTTGAGCGGAGCGTTGTTGTTTATCGTGGTTGCCCTGGCTCGGGCGGTTATTGCGCGGGTCAGGATATTTCCCCGGGCATAAGATCCCCGGCTTGCTCTGCAAGCCGGGGGTGGATGCGGTCGCTATTTTTTTGTTTTGGCCGTGCTCCTCTTTTTAGGAGCCGCTCTTTTGGCCGTGCTCCTCTTTTTAGGAGCCGCTTTTTTTGCCGCGCTTTTCTTTTTAGGAGTTGCTTTTTTGCCGCGCTCCTCTTTTTAGGAGCCGCTTTTTTGGCCGCGCTCTTCTTTTTAGGAGCCGCTTTTTTTGCCGTGCTCTTCTTTTTAGGAGCCGCTCTTTTTGCCGCGCTCTTCTTTTTAGGAGCGCGCTTCTTTTTAGGAGCTGCTTTTTTGGCCGCGCTCTTCTTTTTAGGAACTACTCTTTTTGCCGCGCTTGTTTTGGTTGCGGCAGTTCGGCGCTTGGTTGTGCTCGCTTTTTTCAGTGTTGATTTTTTTTTGGTGCGTCCTTTGACAGCCATCAGGCTACCTCCCGTTGTTGTATAACAGTTTTCGACCTCTTCCTCTCGGGTGTTCAGAAAAATCAAGCCACATAGCTTTTACTGTGTGATGCAAGCTTAAAGAGTTTACAAGCTATTTCTGTTTCCCCTCACGGGCCGGTTTAATTGAAACAACTCCGGAATGTCGTTGTAACCTTCACCTCGGGCTTTGTATGCCAAGGCGGAGCCCCGGAGACCGCGCGTCAGGCTTTCCGCTTGGTAGCGGATGTGCACACAGCGCTTTTCCTAAGCTCCATTTCAGATTAACTATGCTCGAAGGTTCTTACGGGCTACTCTCGATCAATCCAGAGTTGCTTCAAAACTAGTTGTTGGTTGTCCGCTCATAGTTGGCGTGCTCTGCGTGCTTATTTTCTGCAGGCAACTTTTTATCGCGTCATTTTCGCGTTGTAACTGCTGTCGCTGAGCGAGGTTTTTCTCTAGCAGTTCATGCGTCAGGTTGAGTGCCGCGATGGTGATAGTCTGCTCGCTTCCAACCCCCGCATTTGCGCTTTTTGCTTCCCCGATGCTTCTGTTCAACAAATCGGCTACTTCGCTTAGCTTTTCCTCCTGACCTTCGGGGCACGCCACCCGGTATTCCTTGTCGGATATTTTCACCGTCGAGTGATTTACAGCACTCATTGCTGCTCCAGGGAGTTTAGTTGCTTGAGCATGGACTCGAGCCTGGAACGAACCTTGTGGTGTTTGTCATCCAAACCGGCCGCCCGTGCCGCAAGCGTTTCCTGCTGCTGTTTCAGTATTTCGTTCTCCTGGGACAACTGCCTGTTCCTTTCGAGCAAACCGGATATTTGTTGCTCGAGCTCGTCAAGCAAACGCAGGTTCTCGCTTTGGCTCAGGTTGTCGTTCATCCAATTGGATTATGCCCATTTAATGATCGCGGTCAATAGATTGTTTTGAGGTTACCACATTGAATGGGACAAAATTAATGGGATAAATGTGACTCGTGTTCATGGTATGGATCGCCTCTTTCGACTCGGCGCCATGAACCGGAATGAGCTTACCCCAACCATGAAGCGACTCGAGACCCAACACCATGGGACGTTGCACACTGAAGCGGATGGCTCCCCAATTCGTCAGGTTGTTCGTGAAGTCCAACCGGCATGACCGAGCTGACGCCGAGGCGATTTGCGAAACGAACGATTTGCTTTTGTGTAAAATAATCCGTGAGCGCTTTGTTGGCCAAACAGGAACAGGAAGGCAATACCAGCGGAGTCTGGTTTGTATTGGATAGGTGTCGAGTGAAGGAAATGGCAGAAGGTCGGAGTAACCCAAAACCGTTTTCAGGCCATATCAAAGAGTCGGGTGTCCGCGTGTCGGCGTCGGTTCTTCGGGTGCGATGAAGCTACCCGGCAGTGCTCTTACCGAAGCTTCGATGCAACGCGTAGCCGTCGAGTGCGCGCGCCGCCGTGCCGTGCTGATGCGCAAACTTGGGCAATCCGCGCTGGCCGTGGTGGTGGCAGCACCGACCGCGAGACGCAGTCGTGACGTCGACCACCCGTATCGCCCGGACAGCAATCTTGTGTACCTCACCGGGTTTTGTGAGCCCGACGCCATCGCGGTATTTGCTCCCGGCAGAAGTGACGGAGAATATATTCTGTTTTGTGCGCCGCGCGATCGGCAACGCGAGGTCTGGGAAGGCGCGCACGCCGGTCTGGAGGGTGCGGTGCGTGATTACAGAGCAGACCAAGCCTTCCCCATCGGGGACTTCAAGAAATTTTTTCCGCAGATCGCCGCGGGGTATGCGTCGGTATATCTGCCGGTGGGCAAGGGAAGTTCGGTGCCGCAAAATAGACTGATCGACTACCTGCGTTGCCTGGATGGCCAACCGCCGCGTACCTTGATTGCTGTTGAGCGGTTGTTGCATGAGATGCGTTTGCGCAAATCGCGCGCCGAGATCGCGTGGATGAAAACAGCGTCGATGATTTCGGTAGCGGCTCATCGCCGTGCGATGCAGGTCTGTCGCCCCGGTGTTTACGAATATCAGTTGGCGGCCGAGTTCGATTATGCGTTTCAGCGCGAGCGAGCAGTGTGTGCTTATCCATCGATCGTCGGCGGTGGCGCCAACGGTTGCGTTCTCCATTACACCAGCAATTGTGCTCCTCTCAGGCGGGATGAACTGGTGTTGATAGACGCCGGTGCCGAGTACCAGGGCTATGCCAGCGATGTGACCCGGACTTTCCCGGTGAGTGGGCGCTTCAGCGAGGCGCAGAGAGAAGTGTATGCAATCGTGCTCGAGGCGCAGCGCGAAGCGTTGAAAAAAGTTTGTCCTGGCAATACCTGGGCCGACGTGCACGCTACGGCTGTACGCGCCCTGACCAAGGGGCTGGTTTCCCTGGGGTTGCTTGAAGGCAGGCTGCCGACGTTGATCAAGCGTGGTGAGTACCGGCGCTTTTACATGCACCGTACCGGGCACTGGCTCGGCATGGACGTGCACGATGTCGGCGATTACCGCAGCGGCAACGAGTGGCGCCGATTTCAGCCGGGCATGGCACTGACCGTTGAGCCCGGGCTTTACATTCGCCCCGGGCCTGGCGTAGCGCGCCGATGGCGCAATATCGGGATCCGTATCGAAGACAGCGTTGTGGTAACCAAGGAAGGGGCATACGTCCTGAGCGACGGCGCGCCGAAAGAGATCGACGCGGTCGAAGCGTTGTGCGCTGCGTAGCCGACGGTGACGATGCTGGATGTCACGATTGTTGGGGGGGGGCTTGCCGGCGCAAGCCTGGCGGTGGCTCTGCGCGGCTATTCTTCGAGGTCCGTCGCGCTGGTTGAAGCGCGTACCGATGCAGGCCTGCAACGCGACGTCTTTGACGAGCGCAGCATTGCGCTCGCCGACGTCAGTCGCCGCATCTTCGACACGACAGGGGTTTGGGATGCGCTACGGTCGAGCGCCCATCCGATTCGCGAGATTCACGTATCGGAAAAAGGCGTGTTCGGCAAGACCCGTATCTGTGCCGCAAGCGAGGGCATGGATGCGCTCGCGTGGACGGTTTCCCACCGACTGCTTGGTCGCGCCTTGCACGAGCGGATCGCCGGCGTCGAACTTATTTCTCCGGCGACGGTGACGCGGATCGATCAGCGCACTGACCACGTGGTGGTTGCGTTGAACCACGCAAAAGATGAGATCAAGACCCGCTTGCTGGTGTTGGCGGATGGCGGTGGAGAATTACGTTCCCTCGCAGGTTTTGACACGGATGGTTCGGACTACCGGCAAGTCGCCATGGTAGCCAATATCGAGACGGAAACCGCGATGGACCATGTGGCTTATGAGCGCTTTACGCCCCACGGTCCCTTGGCGGTGCTTCCACTGGGAGGTACTCGCCACGGCGTCGTTTGGACCTGCGAGCAGGCGGCAGCCGATGCGGTTTCCACATGGTCGGACCAGCGTTTTATCCAGGAGTTGCAAGCCGATTTCGGATATCGCCTGGGGAGGATACTCCACGTCGGCAAACGCCTGGCGTTTCCCCTGCGCCTGATACGTGTCAGCCGGATGGTCGCAGGGCGCGTTGTCGTAATCGGCAACGCGGCGCATACATTGCACCCGGTCGCCGGGCAAGGCTTTAATCTTACTTTGCGCGATATCGCGTTGCTTGCGCAAAAGCTGTTCGGCTCAGCCGACCCGGGCGACGCCGATATGCTCGCGTCCTGGCAACAACAGCGCCACGCCGACGTGAATCGCGTCGTTCGGTTTACCGGTTTCCTGGCCCGTGCGTTTACCCAACGCTGGGGGGCGTTGGCGCCGTTGCGCGGTGCGGCGTTGCTGGGGTTTGCCCTGCTCCCGCCGCTACGCCGCGGCGTGATCCGCAGGAGCCTGGGTTTGCTGCCTCCGGCATCCCGTCTTGCGAGCGGCCTGCCCCTGACACCGCGAAAGCAGGCGCGTGGCTGTTGAGCGCATAGCCGTCGTCGGCAGCGGCGTCACCGGGTTGGTCGCCGCGGCCGGATTTGCCCATCGCGGCTATCCGGTGTTGCTGTGCGGTGAAGTACCACCGCCGTTTGATCCAGCGCAGGAGGAAGATCTGCGGGTGCTCGCGTTGAACGATGCTTCCTGCGCGTTACTGCGGAGCGTCGACGCGTGGGATGCGATTGCCGCGCAGCGCGTATGCTACTACGAGCGAATGGAGATATGGTCGGCTGGTGGACGCTTGCATTTTGATTCAACCGATATTGGCCGCGCGCACCTTGGTGTGATCGTAGAAAACCGTTTGTTGCGCGCCGTTTTGTTCGAGCGCCTGCAAGGCTATCACAATGCGACGATTCATTGCCCGGCAAAGTTACGCTCCATGCATTTTGTTTCCAGGCAAGGTGGCGTGCGTCTGGTACTCGATGATGGTCACGACATCGCGGCAGCTTTGGTTGTGGGTGCCGACGGCGCGGATTCGCAAGTACGTATCCAGTCGAAGCTGGGTTACCGCCGTCACGCTTACGGGCAGTGTGCGATCGTCGCGACGGTCGAGTGCGAATCGGAACATCGCAATACCTGTCTGCAACGTTTTTCGGAGCAGGGCGTGACCGCTTTTCTGCCGCTATCCGGTGCCGGAGGTCGGCGCGGTTCGATTGTGTGGTCATGCGATGCGCGACTCGCCGATGAACTCGGTGCCCTGTCTGACGCGGCGTTTTGTAGCAACCTGTCACAAGTGCTCGAGTATCGCTTGGGCCATGCGACGCTGGTTTCGCAACGAGCGGCTTTTCCCTTGCATGGCGCCTTGGCTCGCGATTACATCGGTCACGGAGTTGCGTTGATCGGAGATGCCGCTCACAGTGTGCATCCACTGGCCGGCCAGGGAGCCAACATGGGATTTGCCGATGTGCGGGATTTACTGGAGAGCGTTGCTCGTAGCGGATACCCGGCGGATGACGCGAGTATCAATCGTGCGGTGTTGCGTCGCTATGAACGCAACGTCAAAGGGCGCAACATGGGCATGAAGTACGCACTCGATGCGATTCATCGGTGGTTTACCCGGCGAGGACCCCTGGCAGACAGGGCGCAAGCGGCTGGGTTGAACCTGGTTGAGTATTACCTGCCGCTGAAAACCTGGTTTATGAGGAAAGCGATGGGGCTGGATTGCGTGGATTTTTCCAACCCCGCCGGTCCCGAACGGTATGAGCCGGAAAATCGCTGATCCGCGCTTTTCGCTCGTAGATTAGGGAAAGGCAGCGAGATATGAAGCCGGTGGCGGATGGTAGAGAGACTGTTTTTCAGGCAGGCAGTTCGCCCACGGCACCGATCGCTGCGTCATAATTGGGTTCATCGGCAATTTCTTTCACCAACTGCGTATATTGGACGATGTCATCTTTATCGGTCACAACAATCGCTCGGGCAGTAATGCCGGCCAGGGGACCGTCCTTTATCATCACCCCGTAATCCTTGGCGAATTTTTTTCCTCGCATCAGCGACAGGGCAACGACGTTTTCAATGCTTTCACTGGAACGGAACCGGGACATCGCGAACGGCAGATCGGATGAGATCACGAGAAATGCAGCATGAGGATGCTCCTGCGCCATTTGATTGAACTTCTTTGCCGAACTCGCGCACACAGGCGTGTCAATACTCGGGACGATAATCATCAACTTTGGTTTGCCATGAAAATTTGCAAGACTGACGTTTTCAAGGTCCTGGTTGACCAACGTAAAATCCGGTGCTTTTGATCCTGTTGCCGGGAGGTTCCCTTCGGTATGCACTTTGTTTCCGTGCAAGGTAATTTCCGCCATCTTCTTTCTCCGGTTGTTTTTACGAGCAGGCAGTCTGTTTTATGGAAACGGACAGTCCTTACTTTAAGGGGATTGCCAAGGGGAAATCAATGGGGTTGTATGGGGTCCACAAAAAACATCCTGATGGCAACGCTGGCGGAGTCAATCCACGCGCAGAGGGCGACGCATGCGTCGCTCCTTCGGCCCAGGATCTTGCCTTTGGGGGTTCCCGAGTTGCGACCGGGCAGGGCGGTGGGTCCAGCGGAGCGATCCGCCGGGTTTCCCGACAACGTAATCCTGTGCAGGGACTTAATATGTTATGGTAAATGGGGTGTTATACCGGGTTCTGAGTGGAGGGAAGTCGTATGCCAACTATCATAAAGCCGGTTATGCCCAAGCCAGCTTCGCCGACCCAAGTCGATTCTGCGTCAGGTGTTTCGACGCAGTCGGATGTCTCGACACAGGGCGCTTTTCGTAGCCGTGGAGTCCAACGGACTTCTACCGATGCGGTGTCAGGGCGGTCGCGGTCTCCTGAAGATCCGTTGCCCAAAACACCGTCAAAGAAACCCTTCGGTTTACGCAAGGTAAAACAGGCTGTTTCCCGCGCGTTTTCTTCTCGAGCCAGTGTTTCTGGCAAATCGGCCCACGCCAATGTTCATCAAGCGCAACACGGCACCTCGGAAGCAGCCGGCGGTCAGGACGAACCGATTTATGAAAATCCTGATGCGATTCAGGGTCGATCAGGGGGTGCGTCCGGCAGGGATGTACAACAAGCGCAGGGTACCGCTCAGGAGCCCGGGTACGTGGAGATGAGTGGGGCCACCGGGCAAAGCGATCCAATTTATGAAGATCCTGCTGCATCTCCTTATGAAGATCCTGTTGCATCTCTCGCCCGATCGGGGGGTGCGTCCGGCAGGGATGTACAACAGGCGCAGGGTACCGTTCAGGAGCCCGAGTACGTGGAGATGAGTGGGGCCACCGGGCAAAGCGATCCAATTTATGAAGATCCTGTTGCATCTCTCGCCCGATCGGGGGGTGCGTCCGGCAGGGATGTACAACAGGCGCAGGGTACCGCTCAGGAGCCCGAGTACGTGGAGATGAGTGGGGCCACCGGGCAAAGCGATCCAATTTATGAAGATCCTGCTGCATCTCCTTATGAAGATCCTGTTGCATCTCTTGCCCGATCGGGGGGTGCGGACGAAGGGGACTACACCGAGATGTCGGCTGTTTCCAAGGAGTCGGAGTACGTAGAGATGAAGCATCCCGGCGGGCCGGATGAAGCGGTCTACGAAGACCCGGACGCGGCGCTAGCCCGATCGGGGGGTGCGGACGAAGGGGACTACACCGAGATGTCGGCTGTTTCCAAGGAGTCGGAGTACGTGGAGATGAAGCATCCCGGTGGGTCGGGTGAGGCGGTCTACGAAGACCCGGACGCGGCGCTAGCCCGATCGGGGGGTGCGGACGAAGGGGACTACACCGAGATGTCGGCTGTTTCCAAGGAGTCGGAGTACGTAGAGATGAAGCATCCCGGCGGGCCGGATGAAGCGGTCTACGAAGACCCGGACGCGGCGCTAGCCCGATCGGGGGGTGCGGACGAAGGGGACTACACCGAGATGTCGGCTGTTTCCAAGGAGTCGGAGTACGTAGAGATGAAGCATCCCGGCGGGCCGGATGAAGCGGTCTACGAAGACCCGGACGCGGCGCTAGCCCGATCGGGGGGTGCGGACGAAGGGGACTACACCGAGATGTCGGCTGTTTCCAAGGAGTCGGAGTATGTGGAGATGAAGCATCCCGGCGGGCCGGATGAAGCGGTCTACGAAGACCCGGACGCGGCGCTAGCCCGATCGAGGGGTGCGGACGAAGGGGACTACACCGAGATGTCGGCTGTTTCCGAGGAGTCGGAGTACGTGGAGATGAAACAGCCTGGGGTGCAGGATGAAGCGGTCTATGAAGACCCTGATGCGGTGCTCGCTCGCGCGGATGAAGGGGACTACACCGAGATGTCTGCCGTTCCCAAGGAGTCGGAGTACGTGGAGATGAAGCATCCCGGTGGGCCGGGTGAGGCGGTCTACGAAGACCCGGACGTGGCGCTAGCCCGATCGGGGGGTGCGGACGAAGGGGACTACACCGAGATGTCGGCTGTTTCCGAGGAGTCGGAGTATGTGGAGATGAAGCATCCCGGTGGGCCGGGTGAAGCGGTCTATGAAGACCCCGATGCGGTGCTCGCTCGATCGGGAGGCGCGGATCGCTCGGGAAGCGCGGATGAAGGGGACTACACCGAGATGTCTGCCGTTCCCAAGGAGCCTGAGTACGAGCAGGTAGGCGAGGCTACCGCTACCGGACAGGACGCTCCGATTTATGAAGAGCCTGACAAGGTCGCACCTGGTGGGGGAACAAAACGCTGAAGGGATGGGATGTTGCAGAGGCGACGCATGCGTCGCCCCCTGCGCCCCGGAAAGTCAGCGGGAGAGAAAAGCCATCGGCGATGGCGACCTGAGGGCTTACACCTGGGAGGTTATCGATACGCTCGCGTGCGACCGGTACCCCAACCCTGCAAGCTAGACCTTGATCTTGATTCCCAGGTCTTCTTCAACGGAAGAGTCTTCGATGTTGCGGTGTTCCTTCAGCAGTTTGGACATCGAAGTAGTGGCATCCGACCAATGCGTCGCCGCGTCGACAAACTCTCGTATCAAGTTGCTGAAAGAGGTTTCGTTGAGTGCGTCCAAGGGTACAGTGCGTAGCAGGAGGATCATTCCTTCCTCGCTCATGGCGAGGTGCGCGCGGTAAAGCCGGTTCTTGCTCAAAATTTACTTGCGCGACCAGCAACGCCATGGGGCCCAGGTCTTCTTCTTCGTTCACCTGAAACAATCTGGACGCCAGACACACTTCCCTGTTTGCCGTGTCGTTGCTTATCTCCACGCCAATTCTTTCGTCAAACACCAGGTTGATCGGTTCTTGACCGAGTACCTGTTCCTTTGCAATCCCGGTTTGCAGGCACAACCCCTTAACCAGTGCCTCAAATGTGCTCATTGAATTTCTCTTGCCCTTCGGCGTGACAGTTGTCCGGGATCGCCTGCTATAGCTCCTTTGGTATCTTTTCGTCGATCGCCTGCATCACTTCTTCTGCGAAGCCCTCCATTTCCAGGGTTGCAGGCGGGGATGCCTTTCCAGGATTTACAAAGTTGTCCACGCGCTCTTTCAGATCCGCTATTTCACTTTCGCTCAATGGCGGCTGCCCGTCGAGCGCGCGCTCCTGGGCACTCAACAGGTCACTGAGCAACCCGACCCCGTTTGCAAGCCAGTTTCGCACTGGATGATCCTGTTGCGGATGGTGCTCGGCGACGGCGTTGAAAGGATTCGCGGTTCCTGACGTGCCGTAATCAAGAAACCGCCCGTTCAAGTCCTCGCTAAACCGGGCGGTACCGATCTGCGATGCCATCTGCGAGATGTTTTGGCTTTGCTGCGCCCATTGTTGGGGCGTTCCATTCAGGTCTTCCGGCGCCAGTTGTTGCGGCTTGAATTGGGATTTTATGTTTTCCGCAGCAGTTGCCGCGCGACGTATGCCCGTGTCGCCACCGGCCAGCAGGCGTAGTACATCCTGCGTGGTGTGTTTTTCTCCGAGGATCTTCTCATTCAGGTTGGTCCGGGTGGCATTGATCCCTCCGCGCGCGGCATGGGCGAGCGCCTGTTGCAGCTTGTGGTTCATTTGTGCCGGACCAGATGGAGCGGCCGCACTTGCTCCCGTGGTTTGCGCCACGTTGGTCTGTCCCCTGATAAAGGCTTTGATCAATTTGCGAATTCCCTTTCGCAGGCTTCTCCCGAGACGCACAAGCAGGTTGGCTCGCCGCGTGTCTGATCTGTTCGCGGGAGCCGATGATCGGTTGGTGAATCGAGCCCTGCCGAGCGTAACGCCTCCCAGTGTCTCACGCGTGGAATGGCCCACTTGTCGAGGGTCGGCGGATATTCTGCCTGCGTCGCCCGCGTCCGGTCTGACCGTCCGATCTCCGAAAGTGCCGGTCGTGGTCTGCTCCGGCTTTGAAGCTACAGGGGATTCCTGGGTTGTGCTCGTCTGCGGAGGTGTGGCGATTTTACCGATAGGCATTGTAGTTGCTCCTGGCAAGGCCAATCATTACGTCGCTGCTACTATAAACGCATATTCGGGAAAAATGTATTTACTGCGCCACCACATATGGGACACACCAGCCCGCGGTGCGTGCTCTGTCCCATATGTTTCCGGCCTCATACAGGGAGCCTGAGTACGAGCAGGCAGGTGAGGCTACCGGGCAGGATGCTCCGATTTATGAAGACCCTGACAAGGTCGCACCTGGTGGGGGAACAAAACGCTGAGGGGATGACTTGTTGCAGGGGCGACGCATGCGTCACTCCTGCAAGCTAGACCTTGATCTTGATTCCCGGGTCTTCTGCAACGGAAGAGTCGTCGATGTTGCGGTGTTCCTTCAGCAGTTTGGACATTGAAGTAATGGAATCCGACCAATGCGTCGCCGCGTCGACAAACTCTCGCATCAACTTGCTGAAAGAGGTTTCGTTCAGTGCGTCTACAGGCATGGCGCGCAACAGGACGATCATTCCTTCCTCGCTTATGGCGAGGTGTGCACGGTAAAGTCGGTTCTGCTCAAAATTTGCTTGCGCGACCAACAACGCCATCGGGCCCAGGTCTTCGTCGTCGTTCACCTGGAACAACCTGGACGCCAGACACACTTCCCTGTTTGCCGTGTCGTTGCTTATCTCCACGCCAATTCTTTCGTCAAACACCAGGTTGATCGGTTCTTGACCGAGTACCTGTTCCTTTGCAATCCCGGTTTGCAGGCACAACCCCTCAACCAGTGCCTCAAATGTGCTCATTGAATTTCTCTTGCCCTTCGGCGTGACAGTTGTCCGGGATCGCCTGCTATGGCTCCTTTGGTATCTTTTCGTCGATCGCCTGCATCACTTCTTCTGCGAAGCCCTCCATTTCCAGGGTTGCAGGCGGGGATGCCTTTCCAGGATTTACAAAGTTGTCCACGCGCTCTTTCAGATCCGCTATTTCACTTTCGCTCAATGGCGGCTGCCCGTCGAGCGCGCGCTCCTGGGCACTCAACAGGTCACTGAGCAACCCGACCCCGTTTGCAAGCCAGTTTCGCACTGGATGATCCTGTTGCGGATGGTGCTCGGCGACGGCGTTGAAAGGATTCGCGGTTCCTGACGTGCCGTAATCAAGAAACCGCCCGTTCAAGTCCTCGCTAAACCGGGCGGTACCGATCTGCGATGCCATCTGCGAGATGTTTTGGCTTTGCTGCGCCCATTGTTGGGGCGCTCCATTCAGGTCTTCCGGCGCCAGTTGTTGCGGCTTGAATTGGGATTTTATGTTTTCCGCAGCAGTTGCCGCGCGACGTATGCCCGTGTCGCCACCGGCCAGCAGGCGTAGTACATCCTGCGTGGTGTGTTTTTCTCCGAGGATCTTCTCATTCAGGTTGGTCCGGGTGGCATTGATCCCTCCGCGCGCGGCATGGGCGAGCGCCTGTTGCAGCTTGTGGTTCATTTGTGCCGGACCAGATGGAGCGGCCGCACTTGCTCTCGTGGTTTGCGCCACGTTGGCCTGTCCTCTGGGAAAGGCTTTGATCAATTTGCGAATTCCCTTTCGCAGTTTTTTCCCGGAACGCATAAACAGGTTGGCTCGCCGCGTGTCTGATCTGTCCGCGGAAGCCAATGATCGGTTGGTGAATCCAGCCCTGCCGGACGTAGCGTCTCCCAGTGCCTCACGTGTGGAATGGCCCACTTGTCGAGGGTCGGCGGATATTCTGCCTGTATTTTCCGTGTTCATTCTGACCGTCCGACCTCCGAAAGTGCCGGTCGTGGTCTGCCCCGGCTTTGAAGCTACAGAGGATTCCTGGGTCGTACTCGTCCGCGGAGGCGTGGTGATTTTCCCGATAGGCATTGTAGTTCCTCTTGGCAAGGCCAATCATTACGTCGCTTCTACTATAAACGCATATTCGGGAGAAATGTAATGTTTGTATGGGTCCATCACATATGGGACAAACGCGGCAGGTGTTGGGTGAGCATCGTCTGGAACGCTTACGTCGCCACACTTTGGCCTTGCCTGTGGGGGTCCGTCCAGGTGGGTCGGCACCAGACGCATCCTGTCCGGTGTGCCGGCGATCAAGCGCCCGATTGTACTCGCACCGGGATACACCAGCTCGCGGTGCGTGCTCCATGGCTGCAGTAGTACGTGCAGCCTGATCCTTTCCCGTATTCGGGAAAACCGTACGCAGCCGGCGTATTTCACCGCACCGTGCAGAAAGATTTCGTGGATTGCGAGGCAAGAATCCGGTCGAGAACCGTGGTTGTTCGGCTGGCATCTGCCGGGCTATCTGGATCGCTATAATGGGCACAGACCACACCGAGGAATCAATAACTCTCACACCCTGCCAAATGCTCGCCCCAACGCCTGCCACGTTTGCCTCACCTGCCACGTTTGCCTCACCTGCCACGGTGGCGGGTTCATACACTTCCACCGCCGGAAGCGATATATTTCCCGTACCGGGCTGTTTTATGTCGCATCAGCGGCGTTCGATCAAGGTATTTTTTGATTTGCTCTCGGCATGCCGGTAAATAAGCGGTGTCGATCTCGCACTTGATGATTCCGTCGATCCTGCCGGGAAGAGTTCCGAATGGATGACTTTGCTCAGGCTTTCAGCATTGCTTTTGCCATGTTGGCGGAGTTCGATGCGGATCTGATCGAAATTATTCGGTTATCCATTCTGGTGAGCCTCACTGCGGTTTTTATCGCGACGATCGCGGGTCTGCCGATCGGGGCATTGCTGGCGACGAGGCATTTCCCGACCCGTGGCTTCTGGGTAGGCGTATTTACGTCGTTCATGGGGTTGCCACCGGTGGTTGTGGGTTTGATCGTCTATCTGATGTTGTCGCGTTCGGGGCCCCTTGGTGTGCTGGGGCTGTTGTATACGCCGACCGCAATGATTATTGCCCAGGTGACGTTGATCTTCCCGATTATTGTCGCGCTGACTTATCAAACCATACGTGATTTGCACCGGGAGTACGACGAGCAACTGCGTTCCCTGGGGTGCCGCCCGCTACGGGCCGCGATGACCTTGCTTTGGGAAGGGCGCTTCAGCCTGTTGGTCGTGGCGTTGGCCGGGTTTGGTCGCGCCATTGCCGAGGTTGGCGCGGTGCTGATCGTCGGTGGCAACATCAACCATTCTACGCGAGTGATGACGACCGCGATCGCACTCGAGACCAGCAGAGGCAATCTGGCTCTGGCGTTGGCGCTGGGCATGGTGCTGATTCTTCTGTCCTTGTTGATTACCCTGGCGGCACAATCGTTGCGCGACGCCGGAGAGTTGCGTTGGTACGCCTGATGAGAGCCCCGACGCTGACCATCGGCAGGCTAGGCTATTGCGTGCGAGGGCATACGCTGTTGCGTAGTGTCAGCCTGGTCAGCGAGGCGAATACGTGTACCGCCTTGCTTGGCCCGAACGGCGCAGGCAAGACCACGTTGCTGCGGCTCTGCCATGGGTTGATCGAGCCAGGCGGCGGTGAGGTGCACTGGGGGCGGCAAAAGCCTCGCGAGATGGGCAGGCGCATTGCGATGGTGTTTCAGAAGCCCTGTTTATTGCAGCGTAGCGCCCGGGAGAATATAGATTACGTACTGCGCACGCACCGTTTTCCTCGCGCCGAGCGGCGACAACGCGTCGATCGGGCGTTTGCCCAGGTGGGACTCGAATACTGTATCAACCGTCCGGCTCGGCTACTATCGAGTGGTGAGCAGCAGCGTCTCGCCATCGCGCGCGCTTGCGTGCTTGACCCGGACATTATTCTGCTCGACGAGCCGACGGCCAGGCTTGACATGGAGTCGATCGAGATGGTCGAGAGAGCGATCGCCGGGTTGAGAGAGTCAGGCGTGAAAGTGATTCTTGCATCGCACAATTTTTCGCAGGTGAGGAAATTATGCGATGAAGTCATTTTTCTCGATAAGGGACGGCTGGTCGCGCATACTTCATGCGCTGACTTTTTCAGTAATCAAGGTGGCGACAAAAAGGTATGCGAATTTATTCGTTTGCAGGCATCCTTCTGATCTTTTCGCTGGTTGCCGCCGTATCGATCGGCGCGCTGGCGCGAGGAGAGGAGCGCCAGCAATCCATTTTGCTGGCTTCGACGACTTCGACCGATCACTCGGGGCTCTATGATTTCCTGTTACCGACGTTTACCCGTGAGACCGGTATCGAGGTGCGGGTGGTCTCGGTTGGTACCGGGCGCGCGTTGAGTATCGCGAGCCGTGGCGATGCCGATGTGCTGATCGTGCACGACGAGCCGTCGGAAGTGGAGTTCATGCGACAGGGGTACGGCATCAGGCGCGACACTTTCATGTTCAACGACTATGTCCTGGTGGGACCGGCTGGAGACCCTGGAGGTGTCAGGTCGGCCGGAGGTGTCGCTGTGACGTTACAGGCCATTTTCAAGACTGGGGCGCCCTTTATTTCGCGTGGCGACGATAGCGGTACACACAAGAAAGAGTTGTTTCTGTGGCGCATGGCTTTGGGCGAAGTGCCCATCGCCAGAAGCTGGTATCGGGAAGTTGGCGAAGGCATGGGGGCGGCGCTTACCATCGCCAATGAACTGGGAGCCTATACGCTATCTGATCGCTCGACCTGGATCAGCTTCAATCATCGCGACAACCTTGAAATCGTCGTGGAAAACGAGCCGCCTCTGCATAATCCGTACAGCGTGATTCTGGTTAACCCCGCGATCCACCCGGAGGTTCGCTTTGAACAAGCGCGTGCTTTTGCCGATTGGCTCCTGTCGGAACAGGGGCTTTCGCTGATTGGCAGCTTCAGGGTCCGGGGGCAGCAGTTGTTCTTTCCCCTCGATCGGGGTTAGTCCGATCGCTTCATGGCTTGATCAGCGTCAACTCCTTTCCCGACTGGCTAAAGTCCAGGCGCTTCAGAAAGTTCATGCCAAGCAGGATGCTGTCGCCTTCCATATGCGGGTTGATGCTGCCGCCGAGGTTTTCCAGGTGGATGTCCCCCAGTGTGATGCTGTCGAGGTGAGTCCGGTAAACGGCAATGGTGCCGTTTGCTGTCTGCACATAAAACGGTGCGCCACGGGCAAGGCGCAACCTGTCGGCTACCAAGGCAGGGATACTTACATCGGTGGCACCGGTATCCAACAGGAAATTCACCTTTTCCCCGTTGATGCTGCCGCTTGCGACATAGTGGCCGTAGTGATTGCGTAGTAGCGTGACGCGGACGCTGCCATCTAGCGTTTCGCTCGTAGGCGCGGTGTTGGGGTTGTAAAGCTCTTTCAGGGAATCCTGGAAGAACAAAAACAGCAGGACGAATGCCGCGATCCAGGCGAAGGCGAACATGCGCTTTCCATAGCGAAGGGAAACGGTCTCGGCTCCGCGCGGATTTTCATCGTGGTGAGAGGGGTGCATTTGAGTCGCATTATATTGCAATCGACACGAGGGCAGTTTGTATCTGGCTAATCGACACTGGGCTTGACGACGAGGAAACCCGGTCAGGACAGATGGTTACCGGACCTGCCACGTCGCTGCCCACCGTCGTGCACAATGCAGGGGCGACGCATGCGTCGCCCTCCGAGCTGCAAGGCCGGCAGGTTTACCCGGTGCCGGCAAGGTGTCTGGCGGCGATCAGGGCATGCGTTTTCTCGGCAAGTTGATTGCGGTCATCGCCTGCGGGCACCGGGTCGGTGTAGTGCACCACGGCGTCTATGTGCGGTTCGGCCATGAGCGCGAGCGCGTGCAGGAAAAAGGGCATGTCCCTCGTGTAGGGTGCTTTGGGATGGATAGCATGATCCGCGCTTTTGCCGGGATAGGTGATGAAAACCGGTTGTATCGGAACGCGGGCATCGATGGCTGCCATGAACAGTCGCGGATGGAATCTGCGGATCGTGGTGCCGTCCGAGGTGGTGCCCTCGGGAAACAGCACTACATCGGAGCCGGTTCGCAAACGCTCGCTGATCAATCGTGTCGCTCCGGTCGCTCCGGCGCCGCGGTTGATGAACAAGGTGCCGGCCCTGCGCGCCAGGTAACCCACGATCGGCCAGTGCGCAATTTCGATCTTCGAGAGAAAGCTGACCGGGTGCGTGCCGCCGATAATGACGATATCCATCCATGAGATGTGATTGGCGACCACCAGCGCGGTGCCCTCGGTGGGCACACCGCAGACTTGAATACGGATGCCGATGAGGCGCGTGAGAACTGTAAGCCACCGGCGTACCAGATTGCGTTGCCGGGTCAGGCCGGGTTTGTTCCAGTCGCCAGGCAACGCCAGCGCGCAGATGAGAGCGCCGCAGGCAAGCAGCAAACCTGCCAGCGGCAACCTGATTATGACGCGCAGGATGCCCATCGGGAGGTGCTATCGGTTTGGGCCGCGAAGGCTCAAGGCGGCCGAGCTTTGTTCGACCCCGACGGTTTTCCTCGCCAGCCTGCCAGGCTCTCTCATTTCGAGGGCGGTTGTCTTTCTCCGGTTTCGAGGGAGGCGAACGTCGGTTGGGCGAGTGCTTCCATGAAGCCGGAGAAAGTGTCGATCGGCGCGAGGCAATGCGTACCCCGGCACAGGTAAGCGGTGACCTCGCCCCGGATTTTCTTTTCACGCAGGCACCGGGGTAGCCCGGTCGCGCTTTCGGGAATCTCGAAGCAGAAGCGGGCAGGCGAGTAACGGGAATGCGTGGCTTGTAGCCAGCGCCGT
Organism: Candidatus Oxydemutatoraceae bacterium; assembly: GCA_965226235.1. Classification (GTDB taxonomy): domain Bacteria; phylum Pseudomonadota; class Gammaproteobacteria; order Poriferisulfidales; family Oxydemutatoraceae; genus CAYFZO01. The sequence continues at coordinate 1,922,357 of OZ245335.1, forward strand.
GACGTGACGGCGGCTGCGTCCGCGGTGCGGATGATGACGGTTTCCGGCGGTTCGTGTTGTTCGGTTAGCGCGCGCAGCAAGGTCGCGCAACCGGACGTGGAATTGCGCATGGTTTGCGCCGCCTGTGCCAGCGCGCGGTGGGCGCTGTTGGTGTAGGTGTCGTTGCCACACAGCAACCCCAGCCGTGCGAGCAGCAGGGTCGCGACGCCGTAGCCCGAGGGAGTCGCCTCATCGTGCAGCACGCGGGGACGTTGTATCAACTGCTCCTGGTCGTGGGCCGTGAAGTAATAGCCTCCCAGGTCGGCGTCTTCGAAGTGCTCGAGTATCGCATCGGCCAACCTGATTGCAAATGCCAGGTCGTCGTCGCTCCAGCGGTATTGCAGGACATGGAACAGCGCGTCGAGCAGAAATGCATAGTCGTCGAGGTAGGCAGGGAAGCGTGCGCGACCATTTTTGTAAATCGCCAGTAGCCGACCGTCGTGCCACAGGTGAGTGCGGATAAATGCCAGTGCTCTCCGGGCGGAGTCGAAGCAGGCTTCCTCGCCGAGCAACCTCGCGGTTTTTGCCATGCCCTTGATCATCAGCGCGTTCCAACTCGTGATGATCTTCTCGTCGCGTCCAGGGCGCGGGCGTGACTGTCGGTGGGAAAAAAGTACCTGCCTGCTACGTTGGATGCCGGCACGCACCGCTTCTTCTTCCGTGCCCAGGGCTGTTGCCAGCGACTCTACCGAGGTGGCGATACGCAGGTGCCACTTGCCTTCGAAGTTCGGTACTTTGTCCAGGCCAAAGTACCGTTTCGCGATCTCTGCGTCCTGGGGCTCGAGCAACTCCGCAAGCGTGTTTTTGTCCCAGGCGTAAAAGGTGCCTTCCCCGCCCTCGGAATCGGCGTCGAGCGTCGCGTAGTACCCGCCTTCGGGCGCCTGCATTTCACGCCACACCCAGTTTGCCGTTTCACGCGCCACGTCAGCCAGCCAGGACTGCCCGCCGGCATGAAACGTTTCGGCCAGCACGGGCAGTAGCGCCGCATTGTCGTAGAGCATTTTTTCGAAGTGTGGGATCTGCCATTCGGCATCGACCGAATAGCGATAGAACCCGCCTCCGAGCTGGTCATAAAGCCCGCCCTGGCACATCTTTTTCAGCGTATGGAGCACCGCGTGTTCGCTTTGCGGGTCGTTGTCGCCTTTGGCTTTTGTGCGGGCGCCGCAGTGCAGCATGAATTGCAACAACTCGCCGTGCGGGAATTTCGGTTCGTTGGTAAAGCCGCCGTATTCCTGGTCGAATTGCCGCAGCAGCGCAGTTCGTGCGGTGTCTACCAGGCCGATCGCAGGTTGCCTGGCGTCCTCGACAGGAGCGTAGATCTTGTGCAGCGTGTCCTGCAGCACCTGGTTTTGTTGCTGGATGTCGTCACGGTGCGTCCGGTAGTAATCGTGCACGCGCTCGAGCACTTCCTTGAACGACGGCAGGTTGTGCCGTGGTTCTTTGGGGAAATAGGTGCCGCCAAAAAACGGGTGTCGGTTGTGCGGGTCGAGAATCATCGTCAACGGCCACCCGCCGGCGCGTTGCGTAATCAAAGACTGTGACGTCTGGTAGATCTTGTCGACGTCGGGGCGCTCCTCCCGATCCAGTTTGATGTTGACAAACAAGCGGTTCATAATCTCTGCAGTTTCCAGGTCTTCAAAGGATTCGTGCGCCATCACGTGGCACCAGTGGCATGCCGAGTATCCCACCGACAGCAACACCGGTTTATCCTCGGCAAGCGCGCGGTCAAAAGCCTCGTTTCCCCAGGGATACCAGTCCACGGGGTTGTCGGCGTGCTGCAACAGATAGGGGCTGCTTTCCTGCGCCAGGCGATTTTTGGTACGCTTGGAAGACATCGGGTAGGGAGTGTTAGAACAGCGCCTATGTTATCGCGGATCGGGCCGATGTATTCGATCGATCGTATTTGAACCCCTCGAGCAACAGGCAGAATTGACCATGGCAGCACCGTTTCACTTTCCCGACATCGATCCGGTCGCGTTTTCCCTCGTCGGTATCAATGTGTACTGGTATGGGCTGATGTACCTGTTCGGGTTCCTGATGTTCGTAGTACTGGGGCGGCTGCGCGCGCGCGACCCCAACGCGGGCATCGCCCCCCAGCACGTCGATGAGTTGCTGTTTTATGGCGTGTTGGGAGTGGTGCTCGGCGGTCGCGTAGGTTATATCCTGCTGTACAACTTCGCTGGCTTTATCGACCAGCCATGGATTGTTTTCATGGTCTGGCAAGGCGGCATGAGTTTTCACGGGGGTCTGACCGGCGTGCTGATCGCGTTGTGGCTGTTTTGCCGCAGGTATCGGCTGCGGTTTCTGCAGGTCACCGATTTTGTCGCGCCGCTGACCCCCATCGGGCTCGGCGCGGGTCGTCTCGGCAACTTTATCAACGGTGAGCTATGGGGGCGCGCGAGCGAAGTGCCGTGGGCGATGGTGTTTCCACACGTGGACACCTTGTCGCGCCACCCTACGCAGTTGTACCAGTTGCTGATCGAAGGCGTTGTCCTGTTTGTGGTGCTGTGGGTCTATTCCTCAAAGCAGCGTGCGCCTGGCGCGGTGACCGGTCTGTTTGCTGTTCTGTACGCGCTCGGTCGCATCGGCGTCGAGTTTTTCCGCGAGCCGGATACGCATATCGGTTTCATTGCCTGGGGCTGGTTGACGATGGGACAGCTACTGAGTTTGCCTTTGCTACTGGTCGGTTGCTGGCTTGCGTATCGCTGCCGGGGGCGCCTCTGTCCATGACGCGGCTTTTGTTTGGGTAAACGCGCGCTACTGAACGGGTGAATGGATCTTGAAGGCCTATCTTGATTTGCTGTCACGGGTCATCTCGCATGGGGGTCCCAAAAGCGACCGCACGGGCACGGGTACGCGCTCGTTGTTCGGCTGGCAGTTACGCCATGATTTATCCCAGGGGTTCCCGCTGGTGACGACCAAGCGGGTACACTTCAAATCTGCGGTGTATGAACTGTTGTGGTTTTTACGCGGCGATACCAATATCGCGTACCTCAATCGCCACGGGGTCAATATCTGGGACGAGTGGGCCGATGAGGATGGCAACCTGGGGCCGATTTACGGGCGGCAGTGGCGCGCGTGGCCGGGCCCCGACCTGCAGAGCATCGATCAACTGCGGCAGGTGGTCGATGGCATCCGCAGCGATCCGGATTCGAGGCGCCTGCTGGTTTGCGCATGGAACGTCGGAGAGATTCGGTTCATGCGCCTGCCGCCGTGCCACGTGCTGTTCCAGTTTTACGTGCTGGACGGGCGCCTCTCCTGCCAGGTGTATCAAAGAAGTGCCGATGTCTTTCTCGGGGTACCGTTCAATATCGCTTCGTACGCATTGCTGCTTATGATGACGGCGCAGGTGTGTGGATTGAAGCCGGGCGATCTGGTACATACCTTTGGCGACGTGCATCTGTACGACAACCATATCGAGCAGGCGAAACTGCAACTGCAACGCAAGCCCCATCGATTGCCTACGCTCGAGTTGAATCCCGAGGTGCGGGACCTGTTCGAGTTCGGCTACGACGACATCCGCCTCGTCGGGTATCGGGCGTATCCACCGATCGCGGCTCCGATCGCGGTGTGAGCCGCATGTCTGCCGACTTTACCTGTATTGTCGCGCATACCCGCAACCGGGTTATCGGCAGGGCTGGCGACATGCCATGGCACCTCGCTTCCGATCTCGGAAGGTTCCGCTCGTTGACGCTGGGCAAGGTGGTGGTGATGGGGCGCCGGACGTTCGAGAGCCTGGGGCGTCCTTTGCCGGGGCGTCGCAACGTTGTACTCAGTCGTAACGCCGCATTCGTCGCCGACGGCTGCGACGTCGCACACGGTATCGATCAACTGCGCGTCCTGGTCGGCGAGAGGGAATGCATCATTATCGGCGGCTCCGAAGTGTACCGGGAGTGCCTGCCGGCGTGCCGGCAGGTTTATTGCACGGAAATACAGACGGAACTGGACGGCGATACTTTTTTTCCGCGGCTCGAGCCAGGGCAATGGCGGTGGGAAAAGCTTGGGGAGCACGCCGCCGATGAAAACAACGACTACGCGATGACCTTCTGGCGCCTGGTACGCCGAGGCAATGACGGGTAGCGGATCAACACTGGACGCTGAATCTTTTTTCCTTTCCGGGATCCAGGCGCAAAGCGGTTAATTCCTGATTCCAGACACAGCCGGTATCCAGGCAGATCACACCGTTGCTGCGAACAAACCCGAGCGATGACCAGTGTCCGAAGATCAGTGTGTATTCCGGATTGCGACGGTGCGGCCATTCAAACCAGGGCGAAAATTCCCTGGGCTGCGTACCGGGTTCGCGTTTGTACTCGAGTGCTATCTCGCCTTCGGCCTTGCAAAAGCGCATGCGTGTCAGTACGTTGATGATGGCGCGCCAGCGTTCCGCTGCTTCCAGGTCGTCACGCCAGCGGTTTGGGTTGTTGCCAAAGACATCGCGGAGAAAGTCCCGGTAGCTTTTCGCGCGCAACTGCGCCGCGACTTCGTCGGCGAGCGTTGCCGCCTTGTCCAGGTCCCATTGTGGAAGCAGTCCCGCGTGCGCCATCACCAGTTTTCGCGAATGGTCGATCAGCAACAAGGGATGGTGCCTTAGCCATTCGATCAACTCGTGGCGATCGGGTGCCTGCAGGATCGCATCCAGCGTGCCGTCGCGCGGCGGTGCTTCGAGCCCGACATCAATTCTCAGCAAGTGAAGGTCGTGATTGCCCAGCACGCACCGTGTGCATTCACCGAGTTTCTGCAAAAAGCGCAGGGTACCGAGAGAGTCCGGTCCGCGACTGACCAGATCGCCGGTCAACCACAACTCATCCTGCACCGGGTCAAACTTGATTTTCTCAAGCAACTCTTTCAGCGAATCAAGGCAACCCTGCAGGTCACCGACCGCATACAGCGCCATTGTCTAATGAAGAACGCGCGGGGCGACCAGCATGAATTCCTCTATGTTGGCGTCAAACTCATTCCCGTTTTCATCCACCATCTGATAGCTACCGTGCATGGTGCCGATGGGTGTGTCGATCAAGGTGCCGCTGGTGTAGCGGAAAGCTTCGCCAGGGCGCAGGAACGGCTGTTCTCCGACCACGCCGTCCCCACGCACTTCCTGTACGTTCTGGTTGGAGTCGGTAATGACCCAGTGTCTTGACAGCAACTGGGCTGCGACGGTTCCGCAGTTGGTAATGGTGATGGTGTAGGCGAAGGCGTAGCGGCCGTTTTCCTCGTCGGACTGTTCTTCCAGGTAGTGCGTTTTAACATCGACGGAAATGTCGTAGGGTTTTTTGCTCTCAGTCACTTGACCTCTCCATTGTCGTTGGATTTGTGACGCAACAAGTCTAGCATGACAAGAAAGTGTTTTACTTCGAGTTGTTGTGGACGGGTATCGGTGCGTAGGTGCATTTGCGCGAAATCATCATGGCTGAAAGTCCCCGAAAAGATTCTACCGATCGTCTTTCTTCGCTGCGAGAACGCTTTGCTTACCAGGGAGAAAAAAGCTTCTCGTTCGCTTTTGTCGAGGATGAATGGACGCGGCAGTAGCCTGACCACCGATGAGTTGACCCGGGGCACCGGTGAAAACGCCTCGGGTGCGACGTCGAACAGGTGCTGCGCCTTGACGAAACAGTGGGTGGCGACGCTCAACCGGGAGTAATTCCTGGAACCGGGCTGGGCGGTCATGCGTTCGGCGATCTCGGTTTGCAGCATCAGGTGCATGTCGCGGATCTGCTCGGATGCATCGAACAGGCGCATCAGCAAAGGCGTAGAAATGTTGTAGGGCAGGTTGCCGACGATTCTTGCTTTGCTTCCATCGGCGGCCGGCGCCGAAAAGTCGAACCGGAGCGCGTCTTCATGATACAGGCGCAGAGATGCACACTGCGCGAAGCGCCGCCGCAGCCGCTCGATGAGTTCACGATCGATTTCTACTGCCTCTACGCGGCATTGTGTCTGCAGCAAAGGGGCGGTCAGCGCACCCAGCCCCGGGCCAATCTCGATGATCGTGTCTTCTGCGCGTGGTGCGACCGCGTTGACGATCCGCGAGGCGGTGTGCTCATCGACCAGGAAATGCTGGCCCAGGTGTTTTTTAGCCCGGATCCTGTTCATCCAGCCTTGGACCGCCCGGTGCCGGAGCGCGCGCTTTCGCCAGTTCGATGGCGCAAGCGACCGCCGCGCCAAGATTTGCCGATGACGCCTTTCCGCTGCCTGCCAGCGTCAGCGCCGTGCCGTGGTCTACCGACGTACGCACGAAGGGCAGGCCCAGGGTCACGTTGACCGCCCGGTCGAAAGCCACGTGCTTGACGACCGGCAACCCTTGGTCGTGATACATCGCCACGACCACGTCGCAGCGTTGCAACTGCTGCGGCGTGAACGCGGTGTCGGCCGGCAGTGGCCCGCTCAGGTCCATTTTCTGTTTTCCCTGTGCCAGTTCTCTGAGCACCGGTCGGATCACCCGTTCTTCTTCGTCCCCTAAATGCTGGTTTTCACCGGCATGTGGGTTGAGTCCGCATACGGCGATGCGTGGACGGGGAATGCCGAACAACCTGTGCATATCTTTATGTACGATGCACAGCGTCTGCCTGAGACCCTCATGGGTCAGTGCTCGAGACACCCTGTTTAGCGGCAGGTGCGTTGTCGCCAGCGCCATTCGCAGTTCATCGCAGGTAAACAGCATCACGGTATCGCAGCCGCACGCGGCAGCCAGATATTCGGTGTGGCCGCGGAAGGTAACCCCGGCTTCATTGACGAGGGCCTTGTTGACCGGTGAGGTGACCATGGCGTCAAACCTGCCATCGAGGCAACCGGCGATACCGGCGTCGATCTGCGCCAGGACGTAGTCGGCGTTGCGCGGGTCACCCACGCCCACGGTGACCGGCACCTCTACCTTGACGGGCAGCAGTGTGACCCGAGGGTTGGTGGCAATCTCGGCCTTGAAGCGATCGCCGCAGTTCAAAGCCTCGCTGCGTTCGGCGAGCACGTCAGGGTCGCCGATGAGGGTGAGTTGCACCGCTGGGTGGCGTTCTGCATACGCCAGGGTGAATGCCACAACTATGTCTGGTCCGACCCCGGCGGGTTCGCCCGTTGTAATGCAGACGTTCACAGTTTGTCGAACGCTGCCTAAATGCGTATTTCGACGCGGCTTTTTTCCTGCAACCCCAGCAACCACAGCCGGATGCTTTCTTCCGACTTGCGCTGTCTTATGGTTGCGATCGCTTGCTGGCGCAACGTCTCGTCCACAACGTTTTTCTCCCGGCTTTCGGTCACTTCCAGGAGATGCCAGCCATACGCGGTTTGGAATGGTCCGACCGGTTCTCCGGTGGCGTATGCGCGCCTTGCCGCCTCGACAAATTCAGGCACGAACCCCTGCAGGTTTGACCAGCCTAGATCTCCCCCCTGCGTCGAACTCAGAGGGTCGCGCGAATAAGCGCAGGCGAATTCGGCAAAATCAGCCCCTTCTTCCAGCTTGCGCCTGATTTGGATGAGTTGCCTTCTGACCTTGTCGTCGCTGTCGATCGGGCTGGTTGTCATCAGGATGTGGCGTACTCGATATTGTTGCTGCATCATCGCGGGGTTCTCGTCGCCGCGGCTTGCGAGGCGCTGAAACAGGTACAAGCGCCCTCCACTGGAGATCACCGGGCTCACGTTATCGCTGCGTAGCGAGTCGATGCGCAGGCTCACCGGCCGTGGCAGATCTTCAGTGCGTCGCCACCGGAGGTCTTCGATACTATAGGCTAGGTCTTCTTCTGCAGACGCCGATTTCCACAACCGTGAAAAGTGCCGGTCAAACGTGCCGAAGGAAGAAAACGATTTGCCGCGCAACTGCCCGCGGATCTGCAATAATCGTTTTCTTGCCACCGTGGCTTGATCCGGTGAGCGTGGCGCGACCCGGATTTGCGCGAAATGGTGCTCTGCGTTGGTTTTTCCGTTCTCGCCCGGCGCCGGTTCCTCCTGGATTTCTTTTTCGCTGACCTTGATCTGGTCGATGACTTCGCGCTGGATCAAGTTGCGAATGATCAACCCCTCTCGCGCGTTGTCGCGGAATGCCTGGTAGTCTTCTCCGCTGCTGCGGAAGCTTTGCTCGAAGGCTTCAAGACTCAGGTCTTTGCTCCTGGCCATGGTTTCGATCGTGCGGTCGAGCGTGACTTCGTCGATGGTGATGTTGCGGTTTTTTGCTTCCTGCAACTGCAGTTGGCGAACGACCATTTGCTGCAACACCTGCCTGACCAGTGTCTGCCGGTCGGGGATTTCGCGGTTTTGCTGGTCCAGTGTCCTTACCGTGCGCTCCATGCTTTGGACAAGTTCAAGTTCCGTGATCGCCTCGTTTTCGATGACCGCAACGATTCGGTTGAGCGCTTCCTGTGCTACCGCGACGGCGATCGGCGCGACAGACGCACACAACGCCAGGGCACAGGCAAGTTTCGTACGTGAGGCTGCTTTCATTGGTGATAATTATCTATCCAGTTTTCAAGAAACCGGTGTTCGCTACGGGTTTCCCGGTTGTTCAGGCCACGCAGATTAAACCGCAGGCTCAGCCGCGTGTTGTAGTCGAGGGAACCGTTGGCGATCGACAGGTCATCGCCCTCGACGTTCTGTAGCAGGCGCTCCCCGGCGATACCGAAACTCCAGCAGCAGGTTTCATAGAATAAGCCAGCCATCGCGCCGATGGTTTCTCCGGCGCGCAAATCATACCGCCAGCCGCCAGACCAGATCCAGCCGGCCCCGATCGGCAGGACGAAACCGATCCGTCCCTGATCAAAGCCTTCGTCGGTGCGTCGATAGCGGTGCGACAGGTCGATGATTTTGTCCTCGCCGGCGTTCAGCGTCAGGCCGACCGAATAACGCCGGGGTTCTTCCTCCTCGGTGTCCCAGATCAACGACGAGGTAAATTTTATTTTCTCGTTCAGGTTCAGAGAAAACTCCGAGACCAGGTCGGAGTAGTCATAGCGGCTGGTGCTGGTATCTTCATCGGGCAGGTGCACTTTCCTGTTGTTGAAATAGCTGGTGTGGCCAATCCCGAGTCGCATTGCTTCCTTCCCGCTGCGCGAGTGGGTTACCCGACTGATCAGCGCGACCGTCAACTGGTTCGTATCGCCGATCCGGTCTGCGCCGTTGTAGCGGTTTTCTTCGAACAACTGTGAGAATCCGAACTCGGAAATTCCAGTGTCGAATACCGGCAGGTCGCTCTGCTGCCGGTACGGGACGTTGAGATAAAACAATCTTGGTTCCAGCGTATGGAGATATTTTTTCCGGTGGATCTGTTTTTCAAACACCAGGCCGGTATCGAGGCTGAACCAGGGCAGGGCGCGATCCTTGTCCACGGAATTGTTGATTTTGTAGTCGGTGTATCGCATGGCGACACTCGGCGAGAAATAGAACCCGGGGCGCCGATACGTCTTGCTCAGGACGATTTCGCTGTCGAGGCGTTCGCCTTCAGGGGAGGGAGTGTCGTTCCCCGAGTGCCTGGCGTTAAATTTCACCCATTCGCTGCGGAGACCGAGGTCGACGCCGAGCACCGGGGAGTGCCAGCTTTTGCGCAGCCCGACGTGCGGTTTTTTTTCGTACGGATTGCTTCCAGGTTCTGCACTGTCATCGATGCGCTGAAAACTTTCGCTCGCCAGGTTCAGGTGCCAGCCGCGCCACACGTAATCGGCGAGCATCTTGCTCGCGAGATGGTTTCTGCTGCTCAGGTCGAAAGACCCACCCAGGTCTTCAATGTAGTTTTCGTCAGATACCCGTTGCACCTGCAGTTGCACACGAAACCGGTCTCCGGCCTTGCTCAGATGATTTATCGAGTACCGGTAGCGGTTGTTGCGTGGGCTATCGTGGTCGTCCAGCCAACTGCCTTCCAGCGTCCCTTCGTGGAAGCGATACAGGTAGCGATACTGGCTCTCGAGCTGCAGGCCGCGCTTGCCGAGAACACGGGGCTCCAGGGTCGCATCGTGGTTGGGGGCGAGATTGAAATAATAAGGCAGGCCAAGCTCGATGCCATTATTGCTGCTGCTGGAGACATCGGGGGACAGGAACCCGGATTTTCGTTCGCGTTCGGACAACAGGCGATACCGTGGCAGATAGACCAAGGGTCTGTTGTTGATCACCAGCCACGCGTCTTTTACGGTGCCGCTGCTTTGTTGCTTGTTGAAAGTCAACCGGTCGGCGACCAGAAACCAGAACGGGTCGCTGCCCTTGCAGTTGGTGTAGTGCACGTTGCCGCTCGCTTCGATGCGCCCGGTTTTCGTATCGTAGTCAATGCGCTCGGCACGAATGCGGTTGTCGCCCTGCTCCACCTGCACCTCCCCGGACAGACGTGTCACACCGTCGGCATTGCCCGAAAAGTATCTGGCCGACGCCTGGATGGCGTTCGCCTCCGGCGTGTTTTGCCGAGGGCACAGGTCGGCCGTGGCTATGTTCGTCGTGGTGCCGGCCAGCGTCGCCAGTAACAGACATCCCGCCGAGGGTTGTTTCATGCTCCTTTGGCTGCGAAGTGTCGCCAGCGGTTGAAGATGTTGCACAGCACCCGGGCGGTGATGCGGGCATCGTATTCGGCCGAATGCGCCTGATCGCTGCTCCATTCGATTCCGGCTGCCGCAGCGATTTTTGACAGCACCGTCTGCCCGTATGCCATCGCGCCCAGCGTGGCGGTATCGATGACGCTGAAGGTATGGAACGGGTTGTTTTTGAGTTTGGTGCGCGTGATTGCGGCGTTGAGAAACTTCAGGTCGAACTGCGCGTTGTGTCCAACCAGGATCGCGCGCGAGCATTCGGTCCGTTCAAGCGCTTCGTGCACCTGTGCAAACAGCATTTTGAGCACTTCTTTTTCAGGCTGCGCGTTGCGTTGCGGGTCCAGGATGTCGATACGGTTCACGTCAAGCGACGCTTGCTCGATATTGGCACCGGGAAACGGGCGCACCGCCCAGCAAACGCTCTGCTGCGGGCACAAAAAACGTTGCTGGTCGATATCGACGAACACCGCTGCGATTTCAAGCAACGCATCGGTGGCTTCGTTGAATCCCCCGGTTTCAACGTCGATGACGACCGGCAGGAAGCCACGCAGGTAGTACCGCATCATGGCGCTTTGCGTTCCTGTCCGGATGCTTGTTCGGCTACCTGCCAGGGCACGGTTTCCCCGGCACGAAACGGAACCAGACGCAGACCGCCGGCCTCGATCGTTTCGGGTACGCGCCAGGGGCGTTTCATCAGCGTCAGGCGTCGCCGGTTTCTTGCCACACCATAAAACCCCGCGCCGTTGATACTGGTAAAGGCTTCGAGCTTGTCGAGCGCCCCCTGGCGGTCGAAGATCTCAGCGTAAGTCTCCAACGCCACGGGGGCATTGAAGATACCGGCGCAGCCGTGGTCGCAGTGCTTGTTTTCGGTCGCGTGGGGTGCCGAATCGGTGCCTGCGAAGAAGCACTCCGCTCCGCTGGTTGCCGCTTCGACCAGTGACTCGCGGTGGCTTTCACGTTGCGCCGGCGGCAGACAGTGGCGATGGGGCCGCAGGCCACCCTCGAACATTGCGCTTCGATTGTAGAGCAGGTGGTGCGGCGTGATGGTTGCGGCGACGTTGCTTGCGCTGTGCACGAAACTGACCGCCTCCTGCGTGGTGATGTGTTCCAGCACAATTTTCAGCGCCGGGAAGTCCCTGTGCAGCGGCGCCAGCGTCTTTTCTATGAATCTTTTTTCGCGGTCATAGAAATCCACGTTCGCTTCCGTGCTTTCGCCGTGTAGCAGCAATGGCAATGCTCGCCGCTGCATCTCTTCAAATACCGGGTAGAGTTTTTTGATATCCCCGACCCCATGTTCGGCACCGGTGGTCGCTCCCCGCGGATACAGTTTCGCGCCGAAGATTCTGTCGTATTTTTCAGGATCCGGTTTGGCTTTTGCAATGGTGGCGACCGTAGTGCGGTCATACAGGTACAGGGTCATAAGCGGTTTCAGGTCATCGGCCGCAACGGTTGTGATTTCGTCGAAATAACGCAGGCACGACGCAACCTCCGTCAGCGGGTTCGACAGGTTGGGCATGGCGATCGCCCGGGCAAAAGTGCGCGCGGTGCAAGGCAGGACCAGCCGCATCATTTCACCTTCCCTGAAGTGACAATGCCAGTCGTCCGGCTGGATGATGCTGAAGCGGTCTGGCACTTCCGTTTCGATGCCGTCGTTTATTTTTAGGTCTTTTTTTGTCATCATAGCACAAGGTCTTGGTTTTCCCCGGAGTGCAGAATGGACAAAATAGTGCTGGCTTATTCCGGCGGACTCGACACGTCGATCATCCTCAAGTGGCTGCAGAATGCGCGTGGTTACGAAGTGTGTACCTTTACCGCCGACCTCGGGCAGGGCGGGGACGCTGCGGCGGTGCGAAAAAAAGCGCGGGCACTGGGTGCGAGCGAAGTTGTCATCGAGGATTTGTGTGAGGAATTTGTTCGTGATTTCGTTTTTCCGATGTTTCGGGCCAACGCGCTGTATGAGGGAGAATACCTGCTCGGCACTTCGATTGCGCGGCCGTTGATCGCGAAAAAACTGGTGGAAGTCGCCGGCAAGGTTGGTGCCGTCGCCATTTCTCACGGCGCGACCGGCAAGGGCAACGATCAGGTCAGGTTTGAACTGGGGGCGTACGCCTTGTGCCCCGACGTCGACATCATCGCTCCCTGGCGAGAATGGGATCTCGATTCGCGCGCGGCGCTGATGGCCTATGCCAGACAGCACGGAATCGAAGTGGATCAAGGTGCCGATGGGGGGGCTCCCTACTCAATGGACGCCAACCTGTTGCACGTATCGTATGAGGGCGGCGATCTCGAAGACCCTTGGACGCCTGCGAACGAATCGATGTGGACACGCACGGTTGCGGCAGAATGCGCTCCCGACGAGCCGGCGTACGTCGATATAGATTTTTCCGCGGGGGACGCGGTCGCCATCGACGCCAGACCCTTGTCGCCGGCAGCCTTGCTAAAGGCACTGAATGAACTCGCCGGCGTCCATGGGATCGGGCGCGTCGATATGGTCGAGAACCGTTACGTGGGTATGAAGTCCAGGGGATGTTATGAAACCCCCGGCGGCACCGTGCTGGCCAAGGCCCATCGGGCGATGGAGTCCTTGACGCTGGACCGCGAAGTGCAGCATTTGAAAGACGAGATGGCACCTCGTTATTCCACGCTTGTCTACAACGGCTACTGGTGGAGCGAGGAGCGAATGATGTTGCAGCGCATGATCGACGCGAGTCAGCATGTCGTTTCCGGGACGGTTCGTCTCAAGCTTTACAAAGGCAGCGTTTCAGTCGTTGGCAGAAAATCGCCAGTGGCGCTGTTTGATGCAAAGATCGCCAGTTTTGAAAAAGACGAAGGCGCCTACGATCAATCTGACGCAGCCGGCTTCATAAAACTGAACGCGCTCCGGCTCCGGCTTGCGGCGAAACGCAATCTCAAAGTAGAATCGCCGCATGAGTGACGTGTTCCGCAACAGCCGCTTTTGCGCCGAGTGCCTGCTGCCGGTGCTACTGTTGCTGGTGCTGGCGAGCGGGTGCGCGGTCAAGCAACCGCTTGATCATATCCCGCGTGATCCGTGGGAAGGTTTTAACCGCCATGTGTTCGCCCTCAATGAATCGGTGGATGTCGTGGTGATCAAGCCGATCACTTCCGTTTACCACGGTGTGCTGCCCCGGCCCGTGCGACAAAGTGTTGCCAATGTGTTTCACAATCTCGGAGAGTTGCCCAGTGCGCTGAACAATTTTCTGCAGGTGGATTTTGCCGGCGGCGGCAATAATCTCGCACGCTTTGTGGTCAACTCGACTTTGGGCGTTCTTGGGCTTTTTGACGTAGCTACCGGGATGGGAAGGTACCGGCAGCGGGAAGATTTCGAGCAAACGCTTGCCGTCTGGGGCGTAGGTGAGGGGCCTTATGTGATGTTGCCGCTGCTGGGCCCGAGTACCCTGCGCGGGATTCCCGGCAAGATCGTCGATTTTCTGCTTTCGCCGATCAGTTGGCTGTTCGACAGTGATGAGAGCACCGCTTTGTGGGTAACCCAGACGATCAGCACGCGGTCCGGGTTTCTCGAGCAGGAAGATATTCTGCGTAATCTTTCTCCCGATTTTTACGCGCAACTGAGGGATTTTTACCTGAATGAGCGTGAAAATCAGGTGATGGACGGTGGTGGTGGAATCAATGAAGACATCACCAACATCTATGATGAGGATCTGTAACTGCCGAGGAGAGGTGTCGCTGGCCTGATGCCTGGTTTGGTTTCTCTCCGAAGCCTTGGGTGCAGGGCGGCAAGCCTGTCACCACGGGACGCGTGCGTATGAATCCGGAAAAAATCAAGATCGCGACAGCGGATCACCCCCCTCCGGCTGCCGGTGACGAGCAGATTGCCGACGCCCTGCGCGCGATTATCAGCGCGATCGGCGAAGACCCCTCGCGCGAAGGCCTGGTGGACACGCCCGCCCGGTTTGCAAGCGCCATTCGTTTTCTCACCAGCGGCTATGCCATCGACGTGCGGTCGGTCATCAGCGGCGCTTTGTTCGATGTGCACTGCGAAGAGATGGTGATCGTCAAGGACATCGAGTTTTATTCGCTGTGCGAGCATCACATTTTGCCGATCACCGGCAAGGTGCACGTGGGTTATTTGCCAAATGGCAAAGTGATCGGTCTCAGCAAGATCGCTCGGGTCGTGGACATTTTTGCTCGTCGTCTGCAGGTGCAGGAGCGGATGACCGGGCAAATCGCCGAAGGGTTGATGCAGGCGCTTGGTGCGCTGGGCATCGGGGTCGTGGTCGAGGCGGTGCATTATTGCATGGTCATGCGCGGCGTACAGAAGCAGAGAAGCAAGACCGTTACCAGCGCGATGCTTGGGGCCTTTCGCGAGGATAACCGCACCCGTGGCGAGTTTATGGAGTTGCTCAAGCAGGGCCGTTGAGGCCAGGCGCAAACACCGAGTCTGGTTTTCCGGCTTGCTTACAGCACCAGCTTGAAGGGCTTGACCGTGATATTGTCGTAAATGCCCGCCTTCAGATAAGGATCTTCATCGGCCCATGCCCGGGCGTCCTCGAGAGAGTCGAATTCGGCGACGATCAGGCTACCTGTAAACCCGGCTTCTCCCGGATCCAGGCAGTCCGTCGCGGGGAATGGTCCTGCGGCCATCAAGCGTCCCTGGTCCCGGAGATCCTGTAGCCTCGCAAGGTGGGCGGCACCGGTATTGCGACGCTTTTCAAGGCTGTCGGGTATATCCGTGCAGATGAAGGCGTACCACATCAGAGTTGCGTCAGCAGTTATAGCAATCGGCCGACCGGCGGGAAGCACGCGTGATACCACATAGGGGCGGATTATATGCCATAATCGAGAGGCGGAGGTTGCTGTCGGTGATGCCGGATGCGTCACCCGGCAATTGATCTCCATAAGGCGGTTACGACGCAGGATCATTTTTTTCAGGAGGGCCATTCGTCATGACGCTCAGCACGAAAATACAGGTAGCCGAAGGTTATTCTGTTCACCACATGCCATGTCCCCACGATTGCCCGGATACCTGTTCCACCCTGGTTACCCGCGATGACAAAACGGGCAGGGCGGTGCGTATTCAGGGTGACCCGAGCCATCCGGTGACCAGGGGTTATCTATGCAACAAGGTCAATCATTACCTGGAACTGGTTTACAACGACAACCGTGTGCTCTATCCCCACAAGCGGGTCGGTCCGAAGGGGGCGGGTGCTAAATTCGAGCGCATCAGTTGGGACGAAGCGATCAAAACCGTCACCGACAACTTCAAGGGGACGATAGAGAAATACGGCCCTGAATCGGTACAGCCCTACTCTTATTCGGGAACGCTCGGGATGCTGGGATACTGGGGTATGGACCAGCGTTTCTGGAACAAGATGAACGCGGCGCGCCTTGAGCAGTCCATCTGCATTTATGCTGCCATGTGGGCGGGCATTTACACTTACGGCGTGGCGAATGGCCCCGCCATCAACGAGGCCTGCGAAGAAGCCGAATTAATCATTCTGTGGGGCACGAACCTGGTCAGCACCGGCGTACACGCGATTCCGTTTATCCAGAAAGCGCGCGCTCGCGGCGTCAGGCTCATCGTGATCGATCCGCGCATCACGCGCACGACGATGATGGCCGACTGGCATATTCAACCGCGCCCCGGCACCGACGGCGCGCTCGCGCTTGCCATGATGAATGTGATCGTTGGCAAGGGGATGCACGACCTGGAATTTCTGCAGGAACAGACCAACGGCTGGGAGCAGTTTCTCAACGAGGAGCTTCCCAAGTATCCGGTTGAGAAAGTCGCGAAGATTACAGGTCTTGATGCCCAGGTCATTACTGATTTTGCGCTCGAATACGCGGCTACCAAAAAATCGTACATTCGTGCCAACTACGGTCTCAACCGCCACCAGAACGCGGGCCAGATGTGCCGTTCTATTCTGACGCTGCCGTGCATCACGGGCGCATGGCGTGAGAAATGCGGGGGCACCGCCTTTGGCACCCTTGAGGAGATGTGGCTGAATTTCCCGCTGAGCAAACTGCAGCGTCCCGATCTCGGCAAGCGTAGCGAGTCGCGGCTTGTCAACATGGTGCAGATTGGGCGTGCCCTGGTGGACGACATCGGAGCCAACGAAGAGAAGCTCGATCCCCCGATCAAGTCACTGTTCGTATATAACTCCGATCCGGCAAACTGCGCGCCGAACACGAACAAGGTGCGCAAGGGGTTGATGCGAGACGACCTGTTCGTTGCCGTCCACGATACTTTCTGGACGGATAGCTGCAACTATGCCGACATTGTCCTGCCTGCGGATACCCAGCTCGAGCGCATGGATCTGCACGCGGCGTACGGACATTATTACTTCAACATGAACAAGCCGGTGATTGAGCCGCTTGGGGAAAGTCTCCGCAATACAGAGTTGTTCCGCAAACTGGCGGCGGCGATGGATTACGTCGAACCGGACGACAACGCGTTTACGCAAACCGACGAGGAGATGATCCGGGAGATTATCGACAGCGAAAACAATCCCTTGATGGAAGGCATCACCTATGAGCAGCTTGAGAAGAACGGTTGGGCGCGCGGAAACGTTGAATCCGAGCGGCGCAACTACCTGAAAAACGGTTGGCCGACCCCGAGCGGCAAGATAGATATCTACTGCGAGGTCCTCAAGGAGCAAGGTCAGAGCCCTGTGCCGACTTATGTTCCGGAGATAGAAGGGCAGGAGGATCACGAGCGGCGCAAGCGGTTCCCTCTGCAAGTGCTGAGCAGTGCTACGCATTATTTTATCGGCGACTCTTTCCAGTCGGTGCCACGCCTGCAGGCCATGATGTCTCGTCCTACGGTCGAGCTCAGCCCTGAAGAGGCCAAGGCACGCGGTATTGAGGAAGGCGATCTCGTTCGGCTGTATAACGATCGGGGGGAAACTTACTGTTACGCCGTGATCATCGAGGGGTTGCTGCCGGGCATGTGTTCGACCCAAAAGCAATTCAAAGGGAGCAAAACGCCGGGTGGCGTAAACGCCAATGCGCTGAACAGCGAAATGCTGACTGACTTCGGCATGAGTCCGACGTTTTATTCATCGCTCGTCGAGGTCGAGAAAGTCGATGATGCCGACAGGATGACGCCCCAGAGATGGGCTCAGATCGGCGGCGACGAGGGGTATGTTCGTCAGTGGCGGGAGGATCCGCGCAACGCCGGCATCGAAGCGACCGATCAGGAAATCCTTCAGTTCGCGAAGGGACGTTATCCTGACGTTTTTGCCGCATGACAATCAATACGGAGAATCCACAAGATGGGAAACATCGCACAGTCTAGCGATCCGATGGATCGCTACGTTGGTCGGTCCGTGCCGAAACCGGACGGTAGCTTGTATGGACGTCACGTGGCCATTAGCAAAGGCGTAATCTCTGGCGTCGAGAAACTGACACATGACACCTATGCCTTGAAGATAAAGTGCACGCAGGGTGAGTTGATCCGCCCGCTGGCGGGACAGTACGGGACGCTCAAGCCCGATCATCTGCACAAACCGCGCGCTTACTCCTTTGCGCGCGCACCGCAGGCCGAAGCACCGGGGGAACACACTTTTTTTATTCGTGTGTTCGAAGGTGGGCTGTTTTCCATGTGGCTTTTTGAGGAAGACCGGGTAGGAGAGCCATTGACGATCAGCGGTCCGTTAGGCAAATTTTTGCTTGACGATTCCAGCCGCCCGATGCTGTGCGTCGCTGGCGGCAGCGGCATGAGTGCCATTTATTCGATCCTTGAGGATGCCGCGCTGAAGAGGGTCGAGCGCGATGCCGTGTTTCTGTATGGCGCACGCACCCAGGAAGACCTGTATTTGCTCGACGAAATCAAAGAGTTTGGCGATCGCTGGCATCCCGACCATCAATTCGAGTTTGCTCCAGTGTTATCGGAAGAACCCGAAGACAGCGACTGGCAAGGCGCGCGCGGTTGGGTCACCGACTACATGAAGTCCGCTTATCTTGACACCGGTCGCATCCAGTTGGGTAACTGCACTGCTTTCTTTTGCGGCCCGCCGCCGATGGTCGACCTGGGTATCCAGGTGTTGACGGCCGAGGGGATGGATCCCGCGGCTATTCTCTACGACAAATTTGAAGACGCACGTTCGCCGGTTCCGGTCATCGACAACACCAAGTGCGTCCTGTGCGACGAGTGTCTGATGGTGCGTCCATCCGAACACTGCATCAACGAGATCGTGCAACTAACGCCGAATGGCAGAGACGGTTACCAGCGGTTGCAGCCAGCCGACACTTCGGGGCTTTACTACAACACGTTGTATATCGACGACAACGAGTGTATCCGTTGCTACGCCTGTGTTGACGTCTGTCCTGCCGATGCGATTCACCCGGATAACGACAAGATCCCGAAGACGCTACGCAATATACACGCTTGAATCCGGGGCGTATCGTTTCGCTCTGTAGCCGCTCGCTCGACACCTGAGGCGGGGTCGGCATTCACATCAGGGCGGGATTTTGGCATAGTTCTCCTTTCTCAAAAACGGATGCGCCCGTAGCTCAGCTGGATAGAGTACCTGGCTACGAACCAGGCGGTCGGGAGTTCGAATCTCTCCGGGCGCGCCACATGAAACAAAGGCTTGGCGTTTTCCGGTGCTAAGCCTTTTTCGTTTCTGCATTTATTTGTTTTCCTGCACCCACATCTTCAGCCGGCGCATACCTCAAATCCAATGGAGGCAGGTGAGCATCACTTGATTAACTGAATACCGATGGGATAATGTCTTGACAAGGATGAGACGGAAAATGTAACGGGAGAGTTTCGATGGCACTTTGGTTGGTCCGCACCGGAAAACACGGCGAGTATGAAAAGAAGTTTCTCGAAGAGAACCGCATTTATCTCACTTGGTATGGACTCTCGTACGATCTCCGCGCGGTGAAGGATCGGGGGCAACTCCGCCTCTTGTTGGAGAAAGTTTATCCCGACGCGTCCAAGGGGCTGATCGCTAATAACATGGGGCAGATTTGGAGATTCAGTCGGGAGATCGCTCCGGGTGACTGGATTGTACTGCCCAGCAAACAGAAGCCCGCCATCCATGTAGCAGAGGTGAAAGGGGAATACACATTCAGTCCCGATGGGGATGACCCGTTCTTCCATTTCCGGGATGTCGAATGGATTGTCCAGGATGTGCCGCGCACCAACTTTGATCAGGATTTGTTGTATTCCTTTGGAGCCCCCATTACCGTTTACCGGGTGAGCCGTAACGATGCCGAACAACGGATTCATCAGATGGAGAAGAATGGATGGAAGTCATCCGGCACGAAGCCGAATGCCAGGAAAAAAGCGGAAGGGGAAAGCATGGAGACCGGCGAGGGATTGGAGGACCTGGGCCAGGCCGCACGGGATCAGATCGCCAGGCTGATCATCGCCCGGTTCCAGGGGCACGACATGGAGCGGCTGGTTGATGCGGTGCTCCGCGCAAGTGGATACGCCACCTATCGGAGCCCGAAAGGGCCAGACAAGGGCATTGACATTCTAGCGGCACCGGAACCGATGGGTTTCGGTGAGCCGCGTGTCTGTGTTCAGGTGAAATCCGGTGATTCAGCATTGGACCGTCCGACGCTGGATCAACTTATCGGCGTGATGCAGAACGTCCAGGCCAGCCATGGCTTGTTGGTTTCCTGGGGTGGGTTCAAGTCCAGCGTAGATAGAGAAAAGGCTATGCAGTTTTTCCGGGTGCGCCTTTGGGATCAGGGAGACCTGATCGACCAGGTGCTTACACACTACGACAAGCTGGACGAGGAAATCCGAGCGGAATTACCCCTGAAACGGATTTGGGTGGTTGCCGAAACGGCGGAATAATGGAGTCTGATCGCCCGTCACGCCGCTTGCAAGCTACGCGGCAAGCGCCGCACCTGGCTGCGCCTTGTCAGGATTGAGGTGCGCCATTCCTGGCGCACTTCTGCGGGCCACTACGCACCGGTGTCTGCGATCAAGGGCTCGAATCTTTTTGAGTGCGACGCGTGTCGGCTTTGTAGGTCAGGTGCCACGTTCCCGTAGCCGCATTTTATTTTCTTCGATGAACCCCCGGGTGATGGGCGTTGCGTCGCGCTTGTGGGAAATCAGCATCTGAAACACCATGTTCGGACCGCTCAGAAACGTTTCTTCCACACCCGTCAGGAAGAATTCCCACATCCTGCAGAATCTCTCGTCAAACATTTCTTTCGCGGTATCGTAGTTCTCCATAAATCGGCATTTCCACTCCCGCGCGGTATAGGCATAGTGCAGGCGCAGGATTTCTATATCGTTGACCCAGAGGTTGTTTCGCTCGATCGATCGCGACACTTCTGACAAAGCAGGAGCATAGCCTCCCGGGAAAATGTATTTCTGTGCCCAGGGTTCGGTGAATCCAGGCGGAGAGTGGCGGCCGATCGAGTGGAGCAGGGCAACCCCGTCACGGTTCAACAGCCTGCCGATGCCGCTGAAAAAATCATTGAAATGCTGCACGCCGACGTGCTCGAACATGCCGACGGATACGATGCGGTCAAACGTCCCATCCACGTCCCGGTAATCCTTCAACTCGAACCGAACCCGGTCGGAGAGTCCAGCCTCGCGCACCCGCTGGTTTGCCAGTTCGTACTGCTCCTTCGACAGTGTCACCCCCAGGCACTCGACGTCTTCGATGGAAGCGAGATACATCGCCATCCCTCCCCACCCGCTTCCGATATCCAGTATCCGGTCGCCCGGGCGCAGGTTGATTTTTGCGGCGATCAGGCGCTTTTTGTTCAACTGGGCTTGTTCCAGGGTGTCATCCTGCGTTTCAAATATCGCGCAGGAATATTGCATGTCTTCATCCAGGAACAGCTTGTAAAAATCGTTTCCAAGGTCGTAGTGATGCGCGACCCGCCGGCGCGCCCGGTGAAGGGTATTGTTCTGCTGGAGGCGTCGGAACGCCATGAGCAACGAAAGGAATACGCGCTGTATAAAGTGGTTGCCGAGGGAGTCCTCATTGAGAAAATAAAGCCGCAGGAAATTGCCCAACTCATCTTTTTCAAAAACGAGACTTCCGTCCATGTAACTTTCCCCGATGTAGATCTGGGGATTGAAAAACAGTTTGTAGTAGAGCGACGGCTGGGTGAGCCGTACCGTCGCGCTGGGCCCTGGCCTGCCGGAAAACAGGTGCTCTTTGCCCTTCGCATCGATGACTTTCAGGGAGCCGACCCGTATGAAATACCGGAGCAGGTGTGATAGCGGAAACATCGTTCCTTAGTCGATCGGCTGGCTGGGAAGTTTCTGGCGTGGTTGGTCAGTCGTATTCAAAAGCCGTTTCCCGGGCGTGTTGCGCTTGCTGCCACGTCGTTGGAGATGGGGATCGGTGAACTCCGACCAGAGCCAGCGCAATTTGGAATATATCCGCGCGGAGTATATCATTTTGCGGAGCGGCCGCAGGATGGAGCAACCTGGTGTGTTAGCCAAAAGCGGTAATGTCTCCTGCACCAAATTCTAAAATATCCTCTTCTGATTCCGGGAGGGGCGATGACATTCGTAGGGGCGACGCAACCCAGTACAATCATGAGCCAGGCTGCCGAGAAGGTGGCATCGGCCATTCGGCACAAGCTACAATACATCAACTGAAAAGGGCGCACATATAATCACAGTGCTGTATTTTGCGATGCGGCCATACCGACGCGCATCGTGAAGTAGCAAGGTAGTAGAGAGGAAGCTTGATATGAGCAGCAGACATCCCCCAGGTATCACCCTGCCTTCCAATCCAGTGTCCGGCAGATGGCAGGTATGTCTTGATACGGCCTGAGTTTGTTAGACACTTTCCTGATTCATTAAATATCGTTGTTCATAGACCGTTGGTGCAACGCGATCATTATGCGTATGAGTGTAGTCCACTCATGTCTGGCTCCTTACGCGGTTCATCCAACCGGGTGGCGTAGCTTCCCAAGTGCACGCCCGGTCAACTCATCCTGTCCCTATCGGTGTGGGGACAGCTTAGCTGTTGGGGGCACCAGCATACGACAGTCGTATCCTGAGCACGAAGCTGGTTCGTAGTGAGGAAGAATTCGGAGAGAACGACGGAAGCCGGATAACGTACTGAAATTGCAGTGATTTTTTTTGTCATCCGGTACGGAGGCTCCGGAAGCGGCAAGCACCGCTGGTGCGTGGAGTTTGACGCGACCCGTGAGCCTGTCAGGCAATGGCTCGATTATCTCGCGTGGCAGGCAAAATCATGACGCCGTTTGCCGCCAGCCAAAAAGCCGACTGTCGAATACCACGCGGACGCCCAACGTCGGCGAGCGATAGCCGGGGGGTACGGTGCTCCTGAAATCGACGCGCGCGGTTTTTTCACCGGGCAGCAGGTAGTTCCCGCCTTTGGCAATGATGATATAGCCGCCATCGGTTACGTCGACGCTCTGCGTCCACTCCGACACGTTGCCTCCCATGCCGAGAATACCGTCGGCGGTTACGTCATTGCCTTGTGACGCGGTGATTTGTGGCGAAGTTACCTGTGCTTCGCCGCTCAGGACGTTGTCCGCGATGAACTCGTTGCCCCACGGGTAGATGCTGCGTCCCTGGGAGGAAGCCGCCGTTATCCATTCTTCGGCACTGGGCAGGCGCCCGCCGGCCCACGATGCGAAGGCATACGCGCTCCACCAATCTATGTTGCTCACGGGTCGTTCGGGGTGGTGCATCTGCTGGTGCCAGTCTGCGGGTTGGTAGTCGTGGTGCTCGGGTTGGTTCTTGTCGGCGTACAGGCCGAAGCGCACCAGCGGATCACGCAGAAAGCGGTTGTATTGCTCGCGCGTGACTTCCCCCTTCATCACGAACAACACCTTGTTTGTCTGCTTTTCGGTATTCGCCGCAAACAGCTTCCCGAGAGGAGCGATTTTGTCCGGCGGCAGGTTGGCGAGCAGCGTCGGCAGCCTCGCGCCCTGCGGGATGCCGGTCGGGTAGTTTGCTCCCTTGATTCGCACGGTGCTGTGTTGCGTCTCCCAGGCAGACCGCGGTTGGGAGGGGGCGTCATATACGCAACGGAAGCCGACGTACGGCGAGCGATATTCGGCCGGAGCATGGCGATACAGCGCATTGAGGCTATAGATTTCCCGCGGCGCGTTGTAGGCGTTGCCGCCATGGATGGTGGGTCTGGATGGGTCTTCAGCGTTCTGTGCCCACTCGGATACCACCTCTCCGAGGTTGTGTATTCCGTTGGGCGTATCGGTTTCTTCATGCACCGCGCATCGCTGCGCGGCGTTTAGCAAAGGGTCGAGATACGGCCAGCCGGACGCATTGAAGTCGTTGCCCCAGGGGTAAAGCCGTTGCTCCTTTCCCGCAGCGATAGCGATCCACTCGCCACCAAAAGGCAGCCTTCCTCCGGCGGCCTTACAGTAAGCATAGGCATCGTAATAAGAGACGCCGTTGGCAGGTGCTTCGAGGCGGCCGCTGATGGTGTGATTCCTGCTGTTGCTGGAGTACACCCAGTTCTGTGGCTGCCTGGGCGAGGCAAATTGCCTGTGGCGCCGAGATTTGTTCCACTGGACAAATTTGTAGAAATCCCCCTGGCGCACTTCACATCGGTCTACCCAAAGGTTCGCGAACTGCGTCTCGGTGTGGCCTCGCTTGAATATATGGTCGAAGGATTTTATGTACTCGAAAGCCCTGATCTGGCTGAACAGAACCTGGTCGAAGCGATCACCCTGAAGCAGTGCCTCGTTGTGTCTCACGACGGTGACGGGGCGCACGTCAAAATCATGGAACAGGGTGCGCAGGCTGTAAGCGGTTGCCACCGCGGAGGTTGCAAGCAACAGGATTAAAACCGTTGTGATCATCATGGAGGATGATTTCCTCCCGGCCTTGGTCACAGCCGGGAGCCAGGATGCGTGGTTCGTCATGCCGTCCTTCTACCGCGTCGCATCACCCCCAGCAACAGCAGCAAGGCAGGGATGCCGTAAATCATCATCAACCAGCGCTCGTTACGAAACCGACTGATCGGATATTCCGTAGCAACGCGGTAGTTGTCGACGTCCACCGCATTCTCCTCCGCAGCGATCAGCAGTTGCCCTTCGTCGCTCAGCGCCGAGTAGACGAACGCGGTCATAAAGTCATCGGTGGCGGGGCTTACCAAGGTAACGACCCGCCAGCGAAACGTATCGGGCGCTTCCTGCTGCGGGGGCATGAGCAGCAGTGCGTCTTTTTTGAGCGGCGCGCGCACCCCTTGGTAGATTGTTGGGTACAGACCAAAGTGCAGGCTTGCCGTCATTTCGGACGGCAGGTCCGGGTGCTTTTCCTGGAATTCGTTGCCGGTGAGCGTGACCGTGGCGATGCGGTCGTTGAGTGGCACCGCCAGCGCGCTGGCGCGTAGCGCCGGGTCGGTTTCCTGCGTCACTGTCGGTACCGCGTCGGTATCTTCGGGCGTGGTTTGCAGCAGGTTGTTGAGATGATTGAACAGGCTCTCCAGGTGGGGAGGCGCGTTGCCTGCTTGCTGTTGTTCCAGCAGTGGCAGAATGTCCTGCAGGAAGTTGTATTCCGCCAGCCGCGTTGCACCGCCCGCGTCGGCCTCTTCCTGGATCTGGCGCATGAATTCGAACAAAGCCGGCAGCAATAACCGCATTGACCCGACTTCAATCTGCCATACCGGTTGCTCGGCTTCTCCATCTTGCTGGTTGCGTTGTGCATCGCCGTCGCCACCCCCGCGTGCCGCTCGGAAGCGGCTGACGCGCGTTTGGGGCTGCTCCCCCCTCCCTTGCGCGCCTTCGCTCATCATCTGCGCCAGGGCACTGAAGACGCTATCGCTGGTTTCTGTCCACTCGTCTTCCGGTGCTTCGGAGCTACCCGGCAGGTCCTCGGGCAAGGCCTGCTGCTGCATGCCGCCGCTTTCATAGGCGAGGTCGTCGTAAGGATAGCTTTCGATCCCTCCGCTGTTTGCGTTGAGGCTGATGTCTTCCGGGATGCCTCCGCGGCTGCTTTCCTGGTCCTGCCGCATTTCTTCGTTTGATTGGCCGGAGTTGCCGCTACCGGGCTGATGCGTTTCCATGCCCGCCTCTTCATCTTCGGTCTGGGTCTCGTCAGACATCTGCTTCGTATTTCCATCGTCAGCATCGCTGCCGTCGCCTGCCGCGCCAGAGTAGCCGATGAAGTGCCAGTGCTTTGGACGCGCGCCGTAGTCTTTCAGTATCGACATGACAATGTAGAACAACTGGATGTCATAGATATCCATGCGCAGGTAGTTTCGCTGCGTGCGATTGAGTTTTTTCAGATACTTGTCGAACGCGTTGTTTTGCAGCAGCAATTCGTTGCGCGAGAAGGTCTTGCCGGTGTAGTAATTGCGAACGTGGGTTTTGTGGATTTCTATGATCGGCATAATCCGGTGCGACGGGTTACGGTCCAAAGGCGATTGCTGGTAATCGTGCAGGCGGGCAGGCGGGCTGCTTGGCAGCGCATTCATGACGACCGAAGTAGCGATGTCACGGCTCAGCAACACCGACATATCTTCGACCTGCTCCTGGCGTTTTTCTTCCTGCTCGTGCTTGATCATCATGGTGATGATGATCATCAAGAGGATGATTGCAACGCTGTTTGCCAGGATGTCGGCGAGTGCCACACCGGCGAACCCAGGGAACAATCGGTGCTGTGCCCGCGCGCTCATTCGATGGCTTTGTCGATGTACGGCGGGATGTCTTCGAGGGATACCGACTTCAGCAGCTCCCTGTCTGCGATGATCCACCCGATATTGAGTAGCTTCTTCGGCATGATCCTGAGCATGCAGTTGCGTGCCTTTGCCATCGTCTGCACGCTCCCTTCGAGCAGCGCGAAAATCAACTGCTGTTTTTCTACGTTGTAGATCTTGCGCGCGTAATCGATAAACGGGCTGCCGGATTCGCAGATTTCGTTTTTTTCGAGCACTTCGCCGGTTTCCACGATGCGTAGGTCATCGGGGAAGGTGATGATGACGTAGCCGGCACCGTGCGCCCCCCAGCCCACCTTGTACAGACCCTCGTCGGAAAACGCTTCGAGGCGTTCTATCAAGGATGCCTGCGAGAACAGGTTGAACAGCAAAAACAGCACCATCATCAGGGCGAACATGCCGCCGAAGATCTCCACCATCGGCGCTTTGTTGCGTTCCTGATCCTTGAGCGAATCGTTGGTTCTGATCACAGGTTACTGATCGGCATTTTGCGTATGCGTGATTCGTAATCTATCAGCAGGTTGTCTTCCCAGCGTTGCAACAGCGTCTGCGCCAGCGTCAGTACCACGCTCAGGGACAAGGCGATCAGCGTGGTGTCAAACGCGATGCCAAGCGGCGTGATCGCCTGCCCGAGGTCGCTGGATAACTGCGTCAACCCCTGGTTTTTACTGATGATGCGTTGTATGCCTTCGGCGGCGAGCGAGATACCGAGGACCGTGCCGATGAAGCCGAGGATCGGGATCGCCCAGTTGATGTATCGAGGCAAGATGTAGAACTCCGCGGATTTCTTCCATATCAGGTCGAGGTAGTTTTGCGGCGACGTCTCTCCCTGTTCCTGCAGGTTCTGGTAGTAAGTTTGCATCAGCACCGATTTTCTGCCGCCGTTCGCCGTGTTGAGCGTTTGCCTTTCCCGCCACAGGACCCAGAACTTGTTGGCGAGCATCAGCAGACCCCAGAAGAACAGGAACACGGTGATCGGCGGGATGATGCCCCGTTTGAGGAATTTGTTGGTGATCAACTCCCACTCTTCGTGATTCAACTGCATGTAGTGCAGGGTCAGCAGCAGGTACGTAGAGACGGTGATCGACATAATGAAGGCGATCATCATCGTCGGGCCGGAAAACAGCAGCGTCAGCTTGTTGAGCAGCGTCAGATCCTGCGCGCCGACCAAGGTGCGGCTCAGTAGCAGGTAATAGATGTACAGCGCGACCGTGGCCAGCAGCAAAGGCAGATTTTGCTTGATGTCGACCGATTCGGCGTTGAGCAAGGGAAACAATATCAGGTAGGACACCACCGCGCTGATCGTGGTCAGCAAGACCAGGTTCAGCCGGGCCGCAATTTTGACCGCCGTGATCTTGTTGGGGAACAGTCTTGCCAACAACGGCGTGACGCCGAGTGCGAGTCCTGCCACCACGCCGAATTGCACCGGTACCGCCAACGCGTAAGCCAGACTTGCTCCAGCGATGCTGAAAATAACGGGGGACACGATGGTCGTCATGAAAGACATGGTTTTTTCGAGTGCGCGCGAGTACGCGAGTTAAAACCGTCTATTCTAGCCGATTGCGGTTTGACATTGACTCGGGGAGGTTTCACACTTTTTGCATTCGATCCCAAAATGGGGGGCCATGAACAACATCGAGTATGACCAACGTTCTCTCTGTTGCGAGCCAGCCACCTATTGTTTGGACTGACCATGAGAACCGTAAATTTTTCGATTGCGGAAAACACGAACGGACATGTCATTTGTCCACGCGTTCCCATTGGTGGATAGTAGGTTGTCGATTTCCGACAGCACCAAGAGGTCGCTGTTCCGGTCGCTTCCCGAATCTCCAGTACGGTTTCTTGCAGAACTTTCGATACCGACATCGTCATCCCGGAAATTCCTAATGAGCAAGCCAAAACAGCAACACTACATTCCGAAAATGATAGTGAAGCGGTTTTCTGATAGTGGAGGATGGTTACACTGTTGCCGCCGAAGCGGAGCAAAGCCGAACTTCTGGAAGGCAAGACCCGGAAAGGTATTTTGTGAGGGGCATCTTTACACACGATACGATGACGGCGGAAAAGCCGACGAGTCCATTGAAGGATATTTCAGCGAACTTGAGAGTGCCGTTTCGCCGATAATCGACAAGATTGTTGATTGGTCACTTAGGGGTCAGGTGCTCCATCTGGACGCGGATGAGAAGGATCTATGGAGACGGTTTTTCTCACATCAACGACGGAGAATGCCAAGTTTAGTCCCTTTTGTAGATGAGAAGACAAGCGATCGGGTTAAACAGATCCCGGCTGAATATGAGGCGTATATCGGTCGGGAAATTACTCCAGAGGAGCGAAGTCCGGTAGAGAGTACGGATTTTCTGGAAAGGGCGAAAAGGAACGGATTTCCTTCCTTTGCCGCGGCAGAGTCACGGGACGACATAAAGAAAATACTTCGGAACACCTCGATCATCACCGGGGTGATTCGGAATCCAAAGGGGAGTTTTGTCATCGGGAACCGGGCCATCTCCACCTTTTACGATTGGTTTCCAGTTCATCAAAAGATCGCTGTTAGACTGGCATCTCCAGCCGGCTCGGACGAGTTGAAAGTTTTTAATGACATCTCGGAAGTTAGCCAGATCAACGATGGCATTGTCAGGAAAAGTACGATTTTTGCGGGACCATCACGGCAGCTAGTCGCGTCATTGGTTCGTCCTTGATAGAGCACTGGTGCTTCTCCAGATACGTTCCTTAAGCGCCGCATTGGCACCGGTGATCTTCCCCCTGATATAGGGGCATATAGCAGAGGGTCGCCGATCGGATGGCCGGAGGTACGATCCATTTTCAATTGAATGCAACACTGCCCTCGGGTACTATCCCAAGAGATCAAAAATTGGGTGCGCCACGTGGCAGGGCGGATCCAGGAATGCACGGTGGGAACAGAGAAGGCAGATTTTCGATGGCAAGTCGAGCGGTGGCTCGAGAGCATTGAGTTCCGCCTGTTTTGGGATGGACGATGCACATCGCAACGATATGCTGGACACCCTCGGTGTCTTGATGAATCAGGTATCCACCGAGTTGAACCGTTTTATCAGAATAGCTCCGGGCAGCAGGATTTGCGACAACGGCACCCGGACTTTCATCCGGCACCCAACCAAGCGAGATCGAACCGGACATCGACACTGGCTGTTGAGTGAGCAAGTCACGTTCAAATTGGATCACACCCTGAGTTTTCAGATACACAGCAGCAGGTTATTGTCCTTGGTCATGGAGTGCACGGCGCAAAAGTCACGATTCCTGCCCGTAGAACTCTTCTCTATTGCGTGATCAGACGGTTGAGGCTGGACACAAGATCCCACAACGCCCTCCCGCAGTACCGGCACGCGATCCTTCTGAACGGGAGTGTCACCAATGGAAATCATCGATAACACTTCACAGCTTTTTGGCGATGACCTGAAAAATACAGTTGCGCAAGGGGCGCGACTCAAGATTGCGGCTTCCTGTTTCTCGATTTATGCCTTCGAGGCACTCAAGGCAGAGTTGTCGAAGATCGAGAGTTTCCAGTTTGTTTTTACTGCTCCCACGTTCGTGCCGAATGAAGTGACCGATCGTCTCAGGAAAGAACGGCGCGAGTTCTTTATCCCAAAAGCGCGGAGGGAGAGCGGCTTATACGGTACAGAATTCGAGATCCAGCTTCGCAACAAGCTCACGCAGAGAGCAGTGGCTCGCGAATGCGCCGATTGGATCAGGGAGAAAGCGAAGTTTCGATCCAACACGACCAAAGCGCCGATGCAACAGTTTGTACACGTTGCGGGATCGGAGCGTGAGATCGCCTACACGCAGCTCGATGGCTTCACGGCGGTCGATATCGGCTACCAGAAAGGCGATGCTGTCTCTAAATTCGTCACGCGCTTTGACGATCCAAGCCACACGCGGATGTACCTTCAGTTATTCGACCAAATCTGGTCGGACGCGGAGAAAGTGAAAGATGTCACGGCCACTATCTGCCACCATATCGAGTCCGTCTACCAAGAGAATTCGCCCGAGCGAATCTATTTTGCGATGCTTTACAACATCTTCCACGATTTCCTGGAAGGCGTCGATGAAGATGTCCTGCCGAATGAGCTGACTGGTTACCGAGAGAGCCGTGTCTGGAACAAGCTGTTCAACTTTCAGAAGGACGCTGCGACCGGCATCATCAACAAGCTGGAGACCTACAACGGCTGCATCCTCGCCGACAGCGTAGGCTTGGGCAAGACTTTCACAGCGTTGGCGGTAATCAAGTACTACGAACTGCGCAACCGGTCAGTCCTTGTGCTGTGCCCGAAGAGACTCGCGGACAACTGGCAGAACTACAATACCAATCTGACAACGAACATTTTCGCCAAGGATCGATTGAACTACGACGTTCTCTGCCACACGGACCTGTTGCGGACATCCGGCAAGTCGTTCAACATACCGCTGGATCGGGTGAACTGGGGCAATTACGACCTGATTGTAATAGACGAGTCCCACAACTTCCGCAACAACGAGGTTTTCCGGGACCGGGAAACCCGCTACCAGCAACTGATGAACAAGGTCATTCGCGCTGGCGTGAAGACCAAGGTCCTGATGCTTTCCGCCACGCCGGTGAACAATCGCTTCACCGATTTGCGCAACCAACTCGCGCTGGCCTACGAAGGGCAGTCGGAAGCGCTTAGCACGAATCTGAAGATTGAAACCAGCGTCGAAGAGACTTTCCGTCGCGCCCAACAGGTTTTTAACGAGTGGTCGAAACTGCCGACCGAGAAGCGCACGGCAGCCTCGATCCTCGAGGAGCTGGACTTTGATTTCTTCAAGCTGCTGGATGCTGTGACCATTGCCCGGTCCCGGAAACATATCGAGACCTTTTACGACACCAAAGACATCGGCGGGTTTCCGCAACGTTGCAAGCCACGTTCTTTCCGTTGCCCGATCACGGAGCGCTCCGACGTGATCGGACTGAACGATATCTATCAGCAGTTGCGTGAATTGACGCTCGCGGTCTATGCCCCAATCAGCTACATCCTGCGGAGCCGGCTGCAGGAGTACCAGGAAATCTACGACACGCAGCTCGCAGGTGGCCGCGGAAAGCTGCTCCAGGTAGACCGGGAGCGTAACCTGCGGGCGCTGATGACCACCAACCTGTTGAAACGCCTTGAAAGCTCTGTCGAAGCGTTTCGGCTGACCTTGCGTTCGCTCGGCGGCAACGTCTCCCGTGCCCTGTACGCCATCGCCGAGTTCGAGCGAACCGGGCGGCGCGACGGCAACGTGAAAGACTGTTTGACAGAGATGGGCGATGTCGATCCGGATGACGACGATCTTTCCGGTCTCGACGAGTTCAGTGTCGGCAAGAAGGTGCAGGTCAGACTTGCCGACATGGACCTGCTTTCCTGGAATCGTGACCTGGCGGCAGATCTGGCGATCATCGAAGGTCTGATCGTTTCCATGGACAAGGTCTCGCCTGACGACGATGCCAAGCTCCAGCATCTGAAGGGTGTCATTACTCGTAAGCTCAATGAGCCGTTGAATCCCGGCAACAGGAAGGTGCTCGTTTTTACCGCCTTTGCCGATACAGCGAACTACCTCTACACCAACCTTGTCCCCCTTGCACAGCAGCTTGGTCTGCACGTCGGCAAGGTCACCGGTTCCGGCACACCGAAAACGACACTCGGGAAGCCCTATGACTTCCAGAGCGTACTGACCCTGTTTTCCCCTGTCTCGAAGGACAAGAACCTCGTCCTGCCGGACGAATCCAGCGAACTCGACATCCTGATCGGCACCGACTGCCTCTCCGAGGGACAGAATCTCCAGGACTGCGACTTCCTGATCAACTACGACATCCACTGGAATCCGGTGCGGATCATCCAGCGCTTCGGGCGGATCGACCGGATCGGATCGCCGAACAGTCGGATCCAGTTGGTTAACTACTGGCCGGACATTACGCTCGACGAGTACATCAAACTCAAGGAACGCGTCGAAAACCGGATGGTGATTACCGACATTACCGCTACCGGAGACGACAACGTCCTGACCGCCAAGTCGAGCGACATTGCCTACCGCAAGGAACAACTTAGGCGCCTGCAGGAAGAGGTCATCGAACTGGAAGACGTGAAAGTCGGCATCTCGGTCACCGATCTCGGGCTGAACGACTTCCGGATGGACCTGCTCAACTACACCAAGGAAAGCGGCGAACTTGATCACATCCCCTTTGGCCTGCACGCCGTCGTCCCCGCGCAGCCCGAACGAGGTATCGAGCCCGGCGTCATCTTCGCGCTGAAGAACATCCACGACAGCGTGAACATCAATCGGCAGAACCTGTTGCACCCCTTCTACCTGGTCTATATCGGTGACGACGGTCGGATCATTGCCGACCACACCGAGGCCAAGCGTCTGCTCGACCTGATCCGTACCAGTTGCAAAGGGCAGGTCGAGCCCGTCCAGGATGTCTGCCAAATCTTTAACGACCACACCGACGACGGTTACCGGATGGAGCGTTATTCCGACCTGCTCAGTCAGGCAATTCGCTCCATGATCGAGGTGAAGGAAGAAAAGGACATCGACAGCCTGTTCAGCAGCGGCCGCACTACGGCGCTGACCCACACCATTGAGGGGCTGGACGATTTTGAACTGATCGCCTTTCTGCGCGTAGAAGAAGGCAGCCCATGACCGTACTGTTCGACTGGCCGAAGGCCACCGCCTTCGGGCGCGTGATTCCCAAGCGCAGGATCTATGAGCACGCAGGCGCGAATACCGCGCTCAAGAATCTCTTCGTGCGTGAGGTGGAGCAGATTGTCTGGTCCCACAAGCTGGCGCCCGAGACGATCAATCTGACCGCCACCAAGTCGGTTCTCGAGATTCAGGTCTTGCGCGTCGGGCTCAAGACCTCGGTGCCAGACCGCGAGGTGTTGCGCGCCATCGACCGGGCGATCCCTTTTCCATTGGTTTTCGAGTTGACTCATGAGGACTGTGTCAAACTCACCGCTGCCTACAAACGCCCCAACGAGGCCGACGGCACCCGCTGGGTGGTGGGCGAGTATTTCGAGAGCGTCTGGCTACCCGGGGACATGCCCCGCGTGGCTCTGCCCGTGGCGCTGGACATGGGTATACTCTATGAGCGTTTGCTGAGCCCGCTTGTGGCGGATCAGACCGCGCGGCTCGTTGCAACGGAGAACTCGGGCACAGGCGAGGTGCCGCAAGCGCCTTTCACCCCTGCGCCCGAAGCCGCACCCGTGGCGCTGGAGGCGCGTATCGCGCAGGCAGAGGCGATCCGCGCCAAGGCGCGTGAGGTAGAGAGGATCGCGGCGCAGTTGAAGCGCGAGAGGCAATTCAACAAGCGCGTGGCGATCAATGCAGAACTGCGTACGGCGAAACAGGAGTTGCAGCAGCTGATGGCAGGGAATCCTGGCGCCGCTGTCACCTACGATTGAGGGGGAGAGCATGGACAAGTTGAAGATGCACAGTCCCGACTTGAGCCAGGAGAACATCACGAAGATCCGCGAGATGTTCCTTGGTTGCGTGACCGAGGCGCACGACGAAGCGACCGGCCAACTGCGTCTGATGGTGGATTTTGATCAGTTGCGGCAAGAGTTGAGTGACGATGTCGTGGATGGCCCGCAAGAGCGGTATCGGTTGGACTGGCCGGGGAAGCGGAAGGCATTGGCGCTGGCGAATGCGCCGATTGCGAAGACGCTACGCCCGGACCGGGAGGAAAGCGTTAATTTCGAGACCACGCAAAATCTGTTTATCGAAGGGGATAATCTGGATGGGTTGAAGTTGTTGCAGGAAATATATCTCGGGCGGGTAAAAATGATTTATATCGACCCTCCCTATAACACCGGCAAGGATGTTATCTATAAGGATACGTTCGCCGAAAGCCGTGAACGGTATCTTGCACGGTCTCATCAAATAAACAGGGCAGGAGAGCGACTTGTTACCAATCCTGACAGCAACGGTCGCTTTCATTCGGACTGGTTATCCATGATGTATCCACGGTTGCGTCTGGCAAAGAATCTGTTGCGGGATGACGGCGTTATGTTTATGAGTATCGATGATGGCGAGGTCCATAGCCTGCGCAAAGTTGCAGATGAAATTTTTGGCCCGGATAACTTCGTTGCAAACATTATCTGGGAGAAAAAATACGCACCATCCAATGATGCGAAATGGTTCAGCGATAACCACGATCACATTCTGCTGTATGCAAAAAACAAACCTCTCTGGCGACCCAGGCCATTGCCCAGGACAGCAAAGCAGAACGCGCGTTACCAGAACCGGGACAAGGATCCACGCGGCTCGTGGATGTCAGATAATCTTTCGGTCAAAACGTATTCTGCAGCGTATGACTATCCGATCACGACACCATCCGGGCGTGTGGTGAATCCGCCGAGTGGTCAGTGTTGGCGCTACTCCAAACAACGTCTGGAAGAGTTGATCGCCGACAATAGAATCTGGTTTGGTGCAAATGTGCCAAGAGTGAAGAGGTTCCTGTCGGAAGTGAAGGACGGAGTGGTGCCTCTGACGATATGGAAATATGGTGAAGTGGGCCATAATCAGATTGGCCGCCAGGAGCTTAACAGGCTGTTTGATAACCGCGCTTATTTTGATGGGCCGAAGCCCGTTTCTTTGCTGGAGCGCATAGTATATTTGTCGGATGCGAAAGAGCAGGATGTCATCCTCGACTTCTTCGCAGGTTCGGCAACCACCGCCCACGCGGTGATGCAGTCGAATGCCAAAGACGGTGGCAATCGTCGCTTCATCATGGTGCAGCTTCCCGAAGAGACAGACGAAAAATCCGAGGCCCGCAAGGCCGGCTTCGAGACGATTGCCGGGATATCGAAAGAGCGCGTCTGCCGCGCTGGCAAGAAGATCATCGAAGGTGAATGCCACCTCGATTGGAACCGCGATGTCGGCTTCCGCGTGCTCAAGGTGGACACGTCGAACATGAAGGATGTGTTCTACCAACCGGACAAGCTGAGCCAGCTCGACCTGCCCGGCGTGGTGGATAACGTGAAACCCGACCGCACGTCCGAAGACCTGCTGTTCCAGGTGCTGGTCGACTGGGGCGTGGACCTGACCTTACCCATCCACCGCAGGATCGTGCAGGGCAAGACGGTGTTCTTCGTGGATGACGACGCCCTTGTCGCTTGCTTCGATCTCGGCGTGTCCGAGGAGCTGGTGAAGGAACTGGCGGGGTACAAGCCTCTGCGCGTCGTTTTCCGCGACAACGGCTTTGTCTCGGACGCGGTGAAGATCAACGTCGAACAGATTTTTCGCCAACTCTCGCCTACCACCGAAGTCAAGGCGATTTAAGGTACGTACATGGATCCAGCGGAACTGGAGGCCTTGCTTGAGAATTTAATCTCCACCTGGAAAAACGAGGTGGTGGAGTTCAAACAGGCCAACAAAGATCATGATACGGACAGGATCGGAAAATATTTCTCTGCGTTGAGTAACGAAGCCAATCTGCGTGGTTTCGAGCGAGCCTGGCTGGTATTCGGCGTTAATGAATCCCGTACCGTGGTCGGAACAAACTACCGTATGGAGCCAGAGAGGATGGACGGACTGAAGGGCCAGATGGCACAAAATACCGAGCCCGGCATCACATTCCGCAACATACACGTACTGAACTACGAGACGAACCGAGTGGTGCTGTTTGAAATTCCGGCGGCTCCGCGTGGTATCCCCATTGCCTGGAAGGGGCACTATTACGCCCGCGCCGGCGAAAGCCTTGTCCCGCTGAGTTTGGACAAGCTGGATGAAATCCGCCAACAGACACTACAGCAGGATTGGAGCGCTCAGGTGGTCGCGGAGGCCAAGCTGAACGATCTGGATGAATCCGCGCTGCGCAAGGCACGCGAGTCCTTCGCGCAAAAGTATGCCAACAGCATCACGCCCGATGCGGTTGAAGGCTGGCCGTTGTCCACCTTCCTCGACCGTGCTCGCCTTGCGCGGGACGGTCAAATCACGCGCGCTGCCTTGCTGCTCTTGGGCAGAGCCGAGTCGGCAGGGTATTTGTCGCCACATCCGGCCCAACTGACCTGGAAGCTTGAAGGACCCGAGCGTGCTTATGAGCATTTCGGACCGCCTTTTCTGTTGAATACCACGCGGCTGTACCAGCGTATCCGCAATATTCAACTTAGGCTGCTGCCGCCTGACGAATTGCTGTCCATCGAAGTGTCAAAATACGACCAAAAGATCGTTTTGGAAGGTCTGCACAATTGCATTGCACACCAAGACTATTCACGCAATGGACGCGTCGTGGTGACGGAGAAGCCGGACCGGCTGATATTCGAGAATGAAGGCTCTTTCTTCGAAGGTGCCTGGGATGACTATATCGAGGGAACGCGAACGCCGCTACGTTACCGTAATCTTTTGCTGATACAGGCTATGATCAGGCTGAACATGATCGACACGATGGGTTACGGCATTCATCGAATGTTCAGCGAGCAGCGCGAACGTTATTTGCCATTACCCGATTACGCCGTTTCTGACACCGATGTCTGTCTTACTATTCACGGGAGTGTGGTCGATCCGGCTTATACGCGTGTGCTGATGGAGAACTCCGAACTGGCGCTGCAGGATGTTCTGGCGCTTGACCGTGTGCAGAAGAAACTCGAGATTCCTGGCGATGCCGTCTTAAGGCTAAGGCAAGCCGGACTCATCGAGGGGCGGAAACCCAACCTGTATGTGTCCGCGACCGTCGCTGACGCAACCTCCAAAAGAGCCCAGTACATAAAGACGCGATCTTTTGACGATCGGCATTATGAGGGTTTGGTGATCGAATATGTAAGAGAGTTCGGCGGTGCTTCAAGAAAAGAAATTGATGTACTGCTCTGGAACAAGCTAAGCGATGCTTTGGATGAAACCCGGAAAAAGACAAAAATATCCAATCTTATTAGTAAGCTACGTGCATCAGGACGCATTACCAACGTGGGATCCAGAACCAAGCCCGACTGGCGATTGGGTAGCAAAGCGGAAAAATTGTAAGAAAGCTTAAGAAAGAAAATAAGAAAGCGCCCTGTCTCATGAAACTCAAATTCAAAGTCCAGCCCTATCAGACCAACGCCGTCGAATCCGTCGTGGACTGCTTCGTCGGGCAGCCGAAGATCGATGTTCTGCCCTATCATATCGACCCCGGTCGCCCTGGTCGCAAGGCGCCGGCCAGAGTCTTCGAGGAAGAAGGCTTCAAGAACGCCGACTTCAGCTTAAGCGAGGAGCAGATCCTGGAGAACATCCAGAACGTTCAGCGCTGTCAGAATTTGCCCGTCTCCCAATCGTTGACGGGTTTCACGACCTTCGATAAGCACGGCAAGCGCGTGGGTGTCAAAAACGCCTACCAGCGCAGTGCGCTGGCAGCCACCAGCATCCACCTCGATGTCGAGATGGAGACCGGCACGGGCAAGACCTACTGCTACATCAAGACCATCTTCGAGATGAACAAGCGCTACGGCTGGTCGAAGTTCATCATCATGGTGCCCTCGATCGCCATCCGCGAAGGGGTGTGCAAATCGCTGCAGATCACGGCCGACCATTTCACGGAAAGCTACAGCAAGAAGGCGCGGTTCTTCATCTACAACTCGAAGCGCCTGCACGAGCTGGAGAATTTTTCCTCGGATGCCGGGATCAACGTGATGGTAATCAACATCCAGGCGTTCAATGCACGTAGCAGGGATAACCGCCGCATCTACGAAGAACGCGACGATTTCCAGTCGCGCAAGCCGATCGACGTGATCGCTGCGAACCGCCCTATCCTGATCATGGACGAGCCGCAGAAGATGGAAGGCACAGCCACGATGGAGGCACTGTCGAAGTTCAAGCCGCTGATGATCCTGCGTTATTCTGCCACCCACCGAACCCGGCACAATCTCATCCACCGCCTTGATGCGCTGGATGCCTACAACCAGAAACTGGTGAAGAAGATCGCCGTGCGTGGTATCCAGACGCGCGGTCTGGCCGGAACAAACGCCTATCTCTACCTCGAAGGTATCGACATCTCGAAGCAGGCGCCGGTGGCGCGGATCGAACTCGAGGTGAAGTTGAAATCGGGTGAGATCAAGCGGCAACTGCGGCGGCTGAATTGCGGGCGCGATTTGTTCGTGGTCTCGTACGAGTTGGACCAGTACCGTGACGGCTTTACTATCTCGCAGATCAACGCCAACATCGACACGGTCGAGTTCACCAACGGCGTGGTGCTGACAGCGGGTCAAGTCATTGGTGACGTGACGGAGAGCGACATTCGCCGCATCCAGATCCGCGAGACGATCAAGGCGCATTTCGACAAGGAAAGGCAACTCTTCGCGCAAGGGATCAAGGTGCTGTCTCTCTTCTTCATCGACAAGGTGGCGAAGTACCGCGACTACGAGCAGGCAGATGACAAAGGTGGATACGCCCGGATCTTCGAGGAGGAATACAAGTTCCTGAAGGAGGAGTATCTTTCCGAGCTTGCCATTGACAACGAGGCGTACCGCGAGCACCTGGCTGGGATCGACGCAGCCGGGACGCACAATGGCTACTTCTCGATCGACAGGAAAACCAGGCGCTTGAAGGACCCGGTGGTCCGTGTCAGCACCAAGGATTCCGACGATGTCGATGCCTATGACCTGATCCTGAAGGACAAGGAGCGGCTGCTGTCATCCGAGGAGCCGACGCGCTTCATCTTCTCTCACTCCGCGTTGCGCGAAGGTTGGGACAACCCCAACGTGTTCGTCATGTGCATGTTGAAACACAGCGACAGCAACATATCCCGGCGCCAGGAGGTTGGCCGCGGGCTACGGCTGTCCGTCAACCAGGATGGCGACCGCATGGACCACCCGTCAGTGGTCCACGATATTAACGTCCTGACGGTGGTTGCCAGCGAAAGTTACAAGGACTTCGCTGACGGGCTGCAAAGGGAAATCGCAGACACCCTGTCCTCGCGTCCGCGGCAGGCGACAGTGGATTATTTCACCGGGAAGACCATCGACACTGAACAAGGGCTCTTCAAGGTTACCGATGGGATGGCGAAGCAGATCTATCGCTATCTGATGAAGAACGATTACAGCGATGATGCGGATCAGATCACGCAGACCTACCATGATGCGAAGGCTGCCGGCACACTGACAGCGTTGTCAGAAGAGTTGAGACCCTTTTCCGATCAGGTTTTCCAACTGATCGACAGCGTTTACAGCGATGCACAGCTGCCTGAAGTGGGTGATGGCCGCAAGGCCGGAACAAACCCGCTGAACACCAATTTCAAGAAGAAGGAGTTCCAGGAACTCTGGGCGAGGATCAACCGGAAGGCCATCTATCGGGTCGCGTTCGACTCGCAGGAACTGATCGAGGAATGTGTCGGTGCACTCAATAGCCAGTTGCTTGTCACGCCTCTCCGATACACGGTGCAAACCGGGGTTCAAAAGGACAGTTTGACCGACGATCAACTCCGAACGGGCAAAGGCTTCCGGATTACGGACTCATCGACCAAGCAGGGAGACTCGGTTCATTCACCGGTACCGTACGACCTTGTCGGGAAGATTGCGGAGAATTCGCAGCTTACCCGCAAAACGACAGCCGACATTCTCGGACAAATCCGTTTGTCTGTTTTCGATCAGTTCAAGCAGAACCCTGAGCAGTTCATCTCTGAAGCGTCTCGTCTTATTTCCGAGCAGAAGGCCTCGATGATCATCGAGCATCTTGCCTACAATGAGATAGAAGAGCGATACGATGTCGATATCTTCATTGCCAATCAGGGGGGTCAGGATTTCTCCCGCGCGACGGGAAAGCTGAACAATCATATCTACGACTACGCAATTGTTGATTCAAAAGTTGAACGGGATTTTGTCCGGAGGCTCGATACGAGTAGCGAGGTGGTCGTCTACGCGAAGCTACCGCACCGCTTTTTCATCCCGACGCCGGTTGGAAAGTACAACCCGGATTGGGCGATCACTTTCAGGAAAGGGAGCGTGCGTCATATCTACTTTGTTGCCGAGACGAAGGGATCGATTTCGTCTCTTGAATTACGCGGGATCGAGGAAGCCAAGGTTGAGTGCGCGAAGAAATTCTTCGAGGAAATTAACAAACGTTTCGAGCAAGAGCCTGTGCAGTATAGTGTCGTCGAAGACTACGACAGGCTGATGGATATCATTGGTCGCGTTGCATGCGGGCAGCCGACGGCATAGCGGTATGGATAGCAGCAATCGTGCCCGTGTTGTTCAACCTGTAGGGGCGACGCATGCGTCGCCCTTGTGGTGTGGATAGCAGCAGTGGAGGCGAATGCTTCATCGCGCCAGTGGCTCTGTGTCGCGGCTCAGAATATCCAGGTAGTCGCTGTAGACAAACCGGCGACCCCACCGCTTGCCCGTGATCTCTCGTACGATTCCAAGGGTTTCGAGGTGTCGGATCGAATGAGAGACTGTGGGGCGTGATACCTTCAACTGCTGCGTTGCATCGGATATCGCGACGATTGGTTTCTGCTGGAGCAACTGGTGAACACGTAAAGCCGATGCGGCAGGGCGGCCCAGTTCCTTGATCCTGTTTTGATCGGTCTCGAACAGTCGCAGGATCTCGTGCGCTGTTTCGTATGCCTGCTGTGATGTCTCGGCAATGCCCTCCAGGAAGAACGCAAGCCAGATTTCCCAGCCGCCGCGTTGGCGAACCCCCTGCAGCAGATCGTAGTAGCGCTGGCGGTGTATCTTGAAATAGAGGCTGAGATAGAGGATCGGTTCCTTCAGAATGCCCTGTGTGCAGAGCAGGAGAGTGATCAAGAGTCGCCCCAGGCGGCCGTTGCCGTCGAGGAAGGGGTGGATGGTTTCGAACTGAACATGGATCAAACCGGCTTTGACCAGCGAGGGGATCTGCGGGGTGTCTGCGTGGATGAACTTCTCGAGGTCGGACATCAGGTCAGGGACATGCTCGTGCGGCGGCGGGACGAAAACAGCGTTGCCGGGCCGGCTGCCGCCAATCCAGTTTTGCGAGCGGCGGAACTCGCCAGGCTGTAAGTTACTGCCTCGGCCGCGCGAAAGCAGCTTCTCGTGAATTTCGCGCATGAGGCGAAGCGAGATCGGGAAGTCGTCCTCCCGAATCCGGGCGAGACCGTGGTTCATGGCAGCAATGTAGTTTGAGACCTCCTGTACATCGCCGAGGGGCACACTGGGCGCCTCTCTGCTTTCAAAGAGCAGAAGGTCGGAGAACGAGGATTGCGTGCCTTCGATCTGGGATGAAAGTAGTGCTTCTTTCCACCCGTACATATGGAGGAACAGCGAGTTGTCGGGCAAAATCGAGGTGACCCCGTCAAGCCGTCCGAGTGCGCGGTCTGCTTTTCCGAGCCACTCGTAGAGCCG
Source organism: Candidatus Oxydemutatoraceae bacterium (assembly GCA_965226235.1). Taxonomy (GTDB): domain Bacteria; phylum Pseudomonadota; class Gammaproteobacteria; order Poriferisulfidales; family Oxydemutatoraceae; genus CAYFZO01. The sequence goes on from OZ245335.1 coordinate 1,963,808, forward strand.
GTTCATTTGCACGGCGGGGGATGGTGGCAACGGACGCGGGATGAACGCTTTCACCTTTTCCCCGGTTGTAGAGATAACGACCTCCTGGCCCAGACGTGATGGTTCCTTTGGTGCTGGCATGATCTGGAAAGTATTTTTTCTTTGTGGTCCCCGTAAATAACGGATAAGCCAAAATCCGTTCTTTGCGATCTCTGAAAAGAAAGGATAGGGCAAAATCCTTTATTTGTGAACCCTATAAATAAAGGATAAGTCAAAAACCTTTCTTTACGTCAATCCGAATGAAGGGTTTTGCAACGTGTCGAGGACTCTTTGGTAAGAAAGCCCTTGCGGGTGGATTTGTTCCGACCGTGTTTCCGGCAGGCCGTTTTGGTGTGCCGGGTGCTGTAGGGGCGACGCATGCGTCGCCTCTACGAATGCGTCACGGGTTGCGTCGCCCATATGTGGTGGCGCAGTACAGGCCCCATACAACGCCAACAAACAGGTTACAATCCTGCTTGATGAATGATGGCTACATCTTCTTATTCATTACAGCCATCCAATCAATCTGGGGTTCAAATGAAACAATCATATTCTCTCGTATCCGGCCTGATCGCGCTGGCTCTTGGCACCGGCCTTGCTTCCACGTCCGCGCTGGCAGTTCCCGACGCCCCCAAGAATTGGGAAAAGTGCACCGGCATCTCCAAGGCTGGCATGAACGACTGCGGGGCGACCGATGGTGCACACAGATGCGCCGGTCAAGCCAAGAGCGACGGCATGGCAATCGAATGGGTCTATGTCCCTGAAGGCACTTGCGAAAAAATCGTTGGCGGGAAAGTACACGCGGTCAAACCTGCCAAGTAAGCGAAATCAAGGCGGAGTCACGCACGCGGACACTCCGCTGACGGGGCTGGGGGTCGGTTTGCGTGGCCCCCACGTTCCCGACATCCTCCGGCAGCAGCCCGCGGTTCCGTGGTTTGAACTGCTGACCGACAATCACCTGTGTGCCGGTGGTGCACTCAGGTTTCAGGCCGAAGCGATCGCCGAACGCTATCCTGTCGCCTTGCACGGCGTCAATCTGTCCCTCGGCGGTGTCGATCCGCTGGATCGTGCGTATCTCGGCCAGGTCCGCGACCTCGCCCGGCGTGTGGACGCCCGCCACGTTTCGGAACACCTTGCCTTCACTGCTCGCGATGGCATCCACACCCACGACCTGCTGCCCCTGCCCTGGACCGAAGAGGCGCTTCGCCATGTGGCGGATCGTGTCGACCAGGTGCAGGATTTTCTGGGGCAGCACATCCTGGTCGAAAATATTTCCACCTACCTGGAATACACGCATTCCACGCTGAGCGAGGGTGATTTCCTGTCTGCGCTTTGTGCGCAAACCGGTTGCGGGCTTCTGCTCGACATCAACAATGTCTACGTGAACGCGGTCAATCACGACCACGATCCTCAGGTTCTGCTGGATGCCATGCCCTGGACGCGTGTGCGTGAAATCCATCTGGCCGGGCACGAGGAGCGTGACGGGCTTCTGCTCGACACACACGGGGGAGTGGTATGCGCCGAGGTGCTGGATCTGTTCCTGCGTGTGGCGCCACGCGTTCCGGAGGTTCCGGTGCTGTTCGAGTGGGATACCAGTCTGCCGCGATGGTCGGTCGTCTGGCAGGAAGCCCAACGGCTTGAGCAGGCATACCAACGGGCATTCGCGTGAAGCTGGCGAATCTCCAGACCGCGATGCTGGAAGCGGTGATCCGGGCAGAAACCTCCGACGACAGGTTCACCCCACTCATCCTCCCCGCGCGCGGCATCAGTTCCGCAACGCGGCTGAATGCTTACCGGAGCAATATCAGGGAAACGCACCTGCAAGCGCTCGACAACGCTTACCCGGTCACCCGCGAGGTTTTAGGTCCTCGCTACTGGCGGCACCTCCTGGTGCAGGAAATCCCTGCATTTGGCTCCCGCTCACCCGACCTGCACCAGTACGGGGATTTTCTGCCCGAGTTGATTTCCCAAGTACAGAAGCAGCGGAAGGGACTGACGCAATTCGACTATCTTGGCGAGCTTGCGCAACTCGAGTGGCAGGTTCATCAAACGCAATTCGAGGCACCGGATCCGCAATTCGACTGGGTCGCTTTCCAGGCTCTTGGTCCCGACCACCGGGCGCGGATCCATTTCACCCTGAGCCACGCGTTGCACAGGATGCGATTTTCCCAGCCTGTCGACGCGCTCTGGCATACCCACCAGGAAAGTCCCCAACATTTGCCGCCTCGATCCCCGGTTACCTGTTGCGTGTTCAGGCAAAAACCATTTGATGTGGGCGTCGTCCGGCTATCCGACAGCGAACAGCAATTGCTGGCAGCGCTTGACGCGGGCCAGTGCCTGGAAACCTTGCCGGCCGATGATTTCCAAACCACGACCCAAACCTTGCACGACTGGATCGGACGCGGCTGGATCACCGGGTTTCGGGAAAACAGGGCGGCACCCCACGCGCATGAACATCGCGGCAAAGCGAGATGATCCCATTCCGATCCGCCAAGTCGGTTTTTCCCCGGATGCGCCCGCGCCACGCGGCGGCCGACCTGCGATGTGACCGGCACATCGATCGAGTTTGTGTGCGTATCGATTTCGCGCTGGATCGCTGATGGACGTGACACGTCATTTTGTGCTCGATAGCGCGCTGCGCCCACCGTATCCCGAGGGTACCGAGCAGGCCACGTTTGGCATGGGTTGCTTCTGGCAGGTCGAGCAGGCGTTCTGGGGACTCGACGGGGTGTATTCGACGATGGCCGGCTATGCCGGAGGTTCTACGCAGCATCCAACCTACCGTCAGGTTTGTAGCGGGCGCACCGGGCACGCCGAAGTGGTCCGCGTGGTGTTTTATCCGCAGACCGTCTCGTATGAGGCGTTGCTCGAAGTTTTCTGGCGATCGCACGATCCGACGCAGGGCATGCGGCAGGGTCCTGACATCGGGACGCAGTACCGCTCCGTTATCTACGCCTACGGCGAGTCTCAGTTGGCGTTGGCGCTGGCGTCGCGCGATGCTTGCCAGACCAGACTCGCGCGCGCCGGCGGGGGCGAGATTACTACCGAAATCGGACCGGCACCAGAGTTTTACTACGCCGAGGATGATCACCAGCAGTACCTGGCGAAGCATCGGTTTCGCTGGGTGCCCGATCTCTGATCGCCCTGGTGCTGATCAATCCAGCATTGGGCACCCTGGCACTGCCGCAGGCGTTGGCCGCCTGAGTCTGGCCGGCCTCATCACGGTGCGGGGCAGTTCAGGATAAAGGCGTACAGGGTCGCGATCTCTTTTACATGATCGAACCTCCCCGACGCGCCGCCGTGTCCCGCGGACAGGTTGGTCTTTAGCAGCAGCAGGTTGTCGTCGGTTTTTGACGCGCGCAATCGGGCCGTCCATTTTGCCGGCTCCCAGTAAGTAACGCGCGGATCGCTGACACCCGCGGTAATCAGTATGGGCGGGTAGTCTTGGGCAGCGACGTTGTCGTAAGGAGAGTAGCTGCGGATGACGTGATACGCTGCTTCGTCTTTCAGCGGGTTACCCCATTCCCTCCATTCGGGCGGCGTCAAGGGCAATTCGCCGTCGCACATCGTGTTGAGCACATCGACGAAAGGCACATCCGCGACTGCCGCGCGAAACAGTTCGGGGCGCTGGTTCAGCACCGCTCCGATCAACAGGCCGCCAGCCGAGCCTCCGTGGATGGCGATGTTGCCCGCGCGGGTGAATTTTTCGCGGATCAGATAATCGGCTGCCGCGACGAAATCCGAGAACGTATTCTGCTTGTGCAGAAGCTTTCCGCTACGGTACCAGGCGTGACCTTTTTCCATACCGCCGCGTACGTGCGCGATCGCGTAAGTGAAACCGCGATCGACCAGCGACAGGCGATGGGGAGAAAATGCCGCCGGTGTCGAGTAGCCGTAGGCACCGTAGCCGTAGAGTAGCACCGGCGTGTCGCTGCCGGGTGGCGTGTCTTTCTTGTACAGCAGGCTCAGCGGAACCGTTTCTCCATCTGTCGCTGGTGCGAAGCATCTGCGGGTGACGTAGTTTTCCGGGTGGTACCCGGGGATGCGTTGCGCCTTTTTCAGGACGCGTTCGCGAGCGCGCATATCATAGTCAAACACCTGCGAGGGCGTGGCCATCGACGTATACGCAAACCGCAACACAGGTGCGTGCCAGTCGCGCGTTTCGACGATTTCGAGTTCATGCGCCGGTTCGGCGAACTCGATGGAGTGCTCGTCCGTGATCCGGTTGTGTGCATCCAGCGCGGATACCACCAGCCTGGGCAGGCCGTTCTCGCGTTCCTTTCGCACCAGGAAATCGCGTTTGAGAGAGAAGGCTTCGAGCAGGATGTTCTTCCCCGGCACGACCAGATCCTGCCAGGATGCGTGCTCGCTATCGCCGGGGGTGGCGGTGACCAGCTTGTAGTCTTCGGCGCCGTCGGCGTTGGTCAGAATGAACAAGCCACCCCGACGCTCATCGACCGTGTATTCGACGTCGCGCCGGCGGCGGGCGACGAGGAAAGGGGTCGCGTCGGCATCGTCGGCAGCGAGCAGGCGTGCTTCCGAAGTGGCATGGTCGTGCGAGTCGATCGTGATGAACCGTCTTGACCCGGTCTTATCGAGTTTGACGAAAAAGCCCGGGTCGGATTCTCGGTAGATCACACGGTCGTCTTCGATCGTGGTGTCCAGCCGGTGCAACGCGACATGGCGCGGGCGGTGATGGTCGTCCAGCAAAACGTAAACCAGCGCGCGGCTGTTGTTCATCCAGACGACGTCGGCCTGGATGCGCTCGATGCTTTCGCCGAGTAGTTTTTTGGTTTCAAGGTCGATCACGCGTAGCGTATAGAACTCGGATCCATCGGTGTCGATGCAGTAGGCGAGGTAGCGATGGTCGGGGCTGTGCGCGCACGAGCCGAGATGAAAGTAGGCGTGCCCGCTGGCTTCCAGGTTGGCGTCGAGCAACACTTCTTCACCGGCAAGCGCCACCTCGGGAGAAAAGCGCGCTTCGCTCGCCGGGCAGCGGCACCACACCGGGTATTGGCTACCCCCGGCCTGGCGCGTGTAGTAGGCAAACTCGCCGTCTCGATCCGGCACCGACATATCGTCCTGGCATATGCGCGCGCGCATCTCATGGTACAAGGTGTCTTCCAGTTGTCTGGCAGGCGCGCGTGCGGCGTCGGCGTAAGCGTTTTCAGCTTCGAGATAATTTCGGATATCGGGCGCGAGCAGCGCCGGGTTTTTCAGGACGGCTTGCCAGTTCTCGTCACGTAGCCACGCGTAGTCGTCCTGCCGCGTAACATTGTGCAGCGTTTCGCGACCGGGCTTTTTCCGAGCTATCGGTGGTCGCACGGGGGCTGGGGGAGGGTGCTGGGATACTCTTCAAGGAGCAGGTAGCGTACCTCGTGGTTTTGCTGCACCGATTGCATCAGGGAGAATCCGTCGACGTGCCACTCGATCGGGGTAAACGTCTGCGGGTGGGTCAGTTTCGACGCTTTGCGAAACAGCGTCACGTGAGGCTTGAAAGGCCGCCGGTCGAGAAACCCGTAGCGCGTGATCGCGGTCTGCAGTTTCCGCTGCAGCGCGAACAGTGCTTCCGGCGGTTGCGAGGGAGCGAGCCAGCACAGCGATGCTTTGCTGAAATAACCGAGGCGATCCAGCCTCAGCTTGAAATTCGGCGGCGAGAGGGTGGCGGCGGCCTGCGTATAGCAGAGATACCGGTCGGCGGCTATTTCACCCAGAAACGCCAGCGTCAGGTGCAGGTTTTCCTCCGGCACCCGCCGTGCTTCGGCGGTGATGCCAAAGCCGGTTTGTATCGCGGCTATCTCCTCACGAATTTTCCGGCCAGGATAAATCGCGAAGAACAAGCGCAACGCCTTGGAGCGAACCGGGTTCCGAACGGTGGTTTGCAGCATATCGTCCGTGTGTATAATAACGGCATTCAGGGACCGGTGGTCAGCCGCTTACCGAGTCGGTCGTGGCCATCTTACGTCACGGGGCGGTAGCTCAGCCGGGAGAGCGTCGCGTTCGCAATGCGAAGGTCGGGAGTTCGATCCTCCTCCGCTCCACCAGCGCATCTTCAGTCGGCGCAACTTCAGTCGGGTCGCTGCATCGGCGGCGGCTTGGGTCTTTGATCGTAGATCACGCTGTCCGCGTTGTTGTAGACCAGGAACGCATGTCCCTTGGCGCGGGCGATCATCGTCACGTTGAGGTCGCGCGCGAGTTCGAGCCCCATGTTGGTGATTCCCGACCGCGAGAGCAGGATCGGGATACCCATGTTCGCGGTTTTCATGACGATTTCAGACGTCAGTCTGCCGGTGGTGTAGAAGATTTTATCCGCGCCACCGATGTCTTCGAGCCACATCATGCCGGCGATGGCGTCGGCAGCGTTGTGCCGTCCGACGTCTTCGACAAACAGCAGGATTTCATCGTTGCGGCAAAGCGCGCAGCCGTGAACCGCGCCGGCGGCCTTGTAGATGTCGTTGCAGCGGCTGATTTCCCTCAGCAGCGCGTAGATGACCGATTGTTGCAACGTGGTCTCCGGCAGGCGTCGTTCGTACAGCTTGTCGAGGGTGCAACTGAATATCGTGCCTTGTCCGCAGCCGGTGGTAACGGTGCGTTTTTCCAGCAGCTCAGCAGCGATGCCTTGTCCGTGGCGGGTGACGATTTCGGCTCTTTCACGTTCCCAGTCCACGTGCACCGATTGAATGTCGTCGATGCTTTCGACCAGCCGCTGGTTGCGCAGGTAGCCTATGGCAAGTTCTTCGGGGTAGGTGCCCAGCGTCATGAGCGTCACCAGTTCCTTGTCGTCTACGATCAAAGTCAGTGCCGACTCGCCCGCCACCTGCACCGTGCGAGCTAGGTCAAACTGATCCTTGGCTTCGACCCTGAAGGTCGGCGACAGTCGCTGGCGACTGAGTTGAGGGGGGCCGCTCACGTGGCGGTGGAGGCAGGAGCCTCTTTGCCGAGCGGCTTCAGCAGTATCAACAGGGACGGCAACAGCGTCAGCGATGCGACCAAAGCGGCGAACATCGCCAGACTGGTCAGCAGGCCAAAGTAGATGGTCGGGATGAAATTGGAAAGAGACAAGATGGAGAAGCCGACGATGATCGTGATGGAAGTGTAGTACATGGCTCTGCCGATGCTGGCATGGCAGCGTTTGGTGGTATTCACGTAGTTGCGATCATGAACGAATTCACGCTTGAAGCGGATGATGTAATGGATCGCGTTGTCTACCGCGATCCCGACGCTGATCGCCGCGATCGTGATCGTCATGATGTCGAGCGGAATGCCGCGCCACCCCATGAAGCCGAGCACTGTCGCCGCCGCCAGCAGGTTGGGAGCAATCGCGATCGTCGCCAGTGCCAGCGAACGAAACAGCACCATGAACATCACCAGAATCGCGAGAAATACCGCGGCGATCGTGAGAATCTGCGATTCGTACAGGCTCTGTAGCAGATTGTTATACAGCACCAGTACGCCGGTCAGCCGGAAGCGGTCTGCAGGGTACCCCAGCCTGTTTTCGACGTCGGTCTGGATGCGCGCGATCAATTCCGCGCGGCTCAACTGTTTGTCGGAGTCTATGACGCGCATGTTGAAGCGCAGTTGTCGGCCATCCTGCGACAGGTAAGGATCGAGTAGAATGCGCCGGGTTTCCTCGGGCAAAGCCTTGCGCAGAAAGCCCGATTCCGCGTCTTCCAGGGGGCTGTTCTCGTTCAGGATCTCGGCGAGGCGTATCAGGGTGGCGAGTGACAGCACTTTCCCGATTTCCGGTTGCGCGTCCAGATAGTCGTGCACCTGCTTGATTCTTTCGATGTTGCTCGGATTCAGCCAGTATTCCTTCTGGGTCTGCTCGATCTCTTCGTCTTCAAAGTAACCCGCGAGCAGGTCGTCTTCATCCCCGGTGTCTGTGTCGTACGTCTCCTGCCCGGCGTCTTGCGGAGCATTGAGTATCAGATCGAACGGGGTGGTGCCGCCGAAGTCGCGATCGATGATGAGCATGCCTTGGTAAATTTCGGTGCTGTCCTTGAAGTAGTCTATGAAGCGGTTTTCAACCTTGAGCTGCGTGATGTTGAGACCGGCGAGCACCGCGATGCCGGCGGCGATCAGGAAGACCAGGAGATGGTGTCTCTCGGTAAATCGCGCGAACGCCAGGGTAATGGCGGTCGTGACCTTGTTTCCGGATACGCTCGAATCCCTGGGCAGCAGCATCAGTATCGTGGGGAACAGCAGGAATACCAGGAAGAAGGCGGAGGCGATTCCCAGCGTCATGATCTGGCCGAAATCGATGACGGGGCGAATGCCGCTGACCAGCAGCGAGACGAAAGCGACGATCGTGGTCAGCGAGGTATACAGGCAGGGTCTGAACATGAAGCGCATGGTCTCGCTTATCCACTGTCTTTTGTCCGCGTCGGGATTGCGCGCCTGCATTTCGCGGTAGCGTACGGTCAGGTGGATGGTCATCGAAATGGTGATGATCAGCAGCAACGCGGCGAAATTGGCTGAAACCACGGTAACCGGCCAGCCGATCCAACCCATCAGGCCGATCATCGAGATGACGGTGAGTCCGGCGCAAAGCATCGGTAGCAGGACCCAGCGTGGCCTGCGGAAGATGACGGTCAGGGTCAGCAACAAAAACAGCGCGACCGCCACACCGAAGTTCAGCAGGTCGCTTTGAATGAAATCGAGCATGTCCGCAACAATCATCGGTATGCCACCGAGGAACATGCGCGCGGTGGCACGATGCAGTTCCATGACGGCGCGGATCGCGTCGATGCGCGCCCGCCCACGTTGGACGTATGCACCTTTATAAGACTGATAGTCTGCTTCCGCTCGCTCCAGCATCGGTGACTGTTCGGGGTCGAGCCGCCCCGCGCGCTGGAGCGAACGCAGGCGTTCACGTTCGCCCAGCAGTTGTTCATAGCGTAGGTCAGGGGTCAGGTATACCAGTAGCGCCGTGGTGTCTTCATCGCTACTCAACAGCAGTCGTCTGTACAACGGACTGTTCAGGAATTCACGTCTGGCGAGTGCCAGGTCGACGCCGGGTGTTTCGAGCGTGCGTGGCGGCTCGGACAGGTCGGCAAACCGGATGCGTGGGCTGTCGAGCAATGGAACGTTCAGGATGCTGACGACGCGCTCGACACCCTCGATCGCAACGAGGTCGCTCTGCAAGGCCTTGAGGTTGTCGAGGACGGCCTGCGTGAATAGCGACGTTTGTCGCGGCGCGTAGGTGATGATGACAAAATCATCGGAGCCGTACTTTGCGACGTGATCGCGGTAGTAACCGAGTTCCTGATCATCCTCGAGCAGCAACGAATCTGCCGAAGCGTCGGGCTTGAAGTCGGGAGCAAAGGAGATCAGCCAGGCGCAGACAGCCGCCACCGCGAGCAGCGTGAGCAACGGATGATCAAGCACGATCGTGTGGTAGAGCGAGGCAATCCTTTGTTTCATGATGTTGCCGCGCAAGCGTCAGTCGCCGGGTTTCTCCAGGGTGTACCGGGGGCTTATCTTGACCGTTTTCACCGCGTTCTGGTGGGTTTTGATGACTTCTATCGGGTGATCCCCGATGAGCATGCAGGTGCCTTTTCTGGGCACCAGTTCAAGATAGTCGATTATCAGGCCGTTGATGGTTTTCGGGCCGTTCTCACGGAAGCTCCACTTCATGGCGCGGTTTAATTCCCGTATGTGGCAGCTACCGTCGACGATGACGCTGCCGTCTTCCTGGCACTCCATTTCCAGGTCGTAGGTAGCGGGGTCGCTGGTGAATTCACCGACGATTTCCTCGAGCAGATCTTCGAGCGTGATCAGCCCCTGGATGTCGCCATACTCATCGACGACGAGGCTCAGGCGTTTTTTGTGGTTTTTGAATTCCACCAACGCTTGCAGCAAAGTCGAGTTTTCCGGCATGTACGCGGGAGGCACCGCCACTTTTTCCAGGTTCTCCCTGGTCACGCCGTTTTGCCCAACCAGGGAAAGCAGATCGCGCGCGTGCATCACGCCCAGGATCCTGTTGATCTCACCGTGATACAAAGGGATATGCGTGTAGCTTGTATTCATTAACTGCTCGGAGATCTCTTCCACTTCCGCGTCGATGTCTATGCCGAATATCTCGTTGCGCGGGATCATAATGTCTTCGGTGGTTTTTTTTTCAAGGTCCAGAATACCGAACAGCATGGTGCGGTATTCCTGGGTGATTTTTCTGCCGGAGGTGATCAGCGCCGTGCGCAGTTCCTCGCGGGTCAACGGATTGACAGCTTCGGTCGACTGCGAGACGCCCAGCGCGTCCAGCAGCGCGTTGGCGAACAGGTTGATGAGCCACACCAGCGGATAGAGCAGTTTCATCAACAGCGAGTAGAGCAGTGCCGCTGTCATCGCGATCGGTTGTGGATGCGTGATCCCAAGCGTTTTGGGAGCCAGTTCGGCCAGGATCAGCATCACCAGGGTCAGTATGCCGGTGGTGGCGGCGATACCCGCGTCGCCGTACAGGCGATACCCGAGCAAAGTGGCCAGTTGCGCGATGACTATATTGGCCAGGTTGTTGCCGAACAGGATCAGGCCGATCAGTCGGTCGGGTTTCTTGAGCAGGCGCATGACGCGTTGTGCGCGCTTGTCGCCCTTCTGTGCGAGGTGCGCCAGACGGTAACGGTTCACGCTCATGAAGGCCGTTTCCGAACCGGAGAAGAAAGCCGATACAAACAGCAGCAGCAGCAGCCATAGCAGGATCATGCCGGTTGAAATCTGTTCGAGAATCACGGGATGTTGTATCGGGTGGCGTTACCGTCGTGTCGCGGCGACAGGTGTCGGCGCAAGGGGCTCAGGCACGCTGAAGGATGTATTCAAGTACGAACTTGGAGCCAAAGTAGCCGACGATGAGCAGGCCGAACCCAGTCAGTGTCAGCTTGGCCGCGCGATCGCCGCGCCAGCCCATCAGCGCGTGACCTCCGAGCAGCAGAGCAAACACGAGCCAGGCGGCCCCGGAGAGGACGGTTTTGTGCATCAGGTGTTGGGCCAGCAGGTCCTGGTGGTCAATCCAGCCGGTAAGCAGGCTGACGCTCAGCAGGGCAAACCCGAGAACCAGCAGGTTGAACAGAAACAACTCCATCGTGTCCAGCGGCGGCAGTATCTGCAGCAACGCTTTTGAGCCATATCCGCGCAGTTTTCGGTTTTGCAGATACAGCATGATCGCCTGCACGCCGCACAGTCCGAGGACGCTGTAGGCGAGTAGCGAAGTAAAGATGTGTATACCGGACACCGTGGTGTTGGAGGTGGTGACTTGCCGGCCGTCTATTTCGCCGAGCAAGGCAGCCGCAGCGATGACCGGCAATATCGCCAGCGAGATGGTCAGCAGGGGCTTCTGCAGGCAATGCAGCCACAGCAATGCCGCGATCAACCACGCCACAGCCGAGCCGGCTTTGAAAAAAGCAAGGTTGAGGCCGGCGTCTGTGAACAGTAACTGGCTCACGCCCAGCGCGTGGCAACCCAGGGCCCCCAGCCACAACAGCGATGTTTGCACATCAATCGTGATCGTTTTGCGCCGGGTTCTGGTTGCGATAGCGACGATCGTCGCGGCATAAAGTGCAAAAGCGAGAGAATTAAGCGTTGCAGATCCCATCGGGAGGCGAACAGATGCTATACTGGCCTCTTCCTGTTCGTAGTGCCAGTTGATTTTATCGAGCACATGGTAGTTATACGTCTTTCAAGAAGGGGCGTCAGAAAGCGTCCATTCTACAATATCGTGGTCACCGACTCTCGTCGGCCCCGCGACAGTGGCAGCATTGAGCGCATCGGCTATTTTAACCCGATCGCCAAGGGACAGGAGACCCGCCTGCACATAGACCAGCCGCGTGTCGATCATTGGTTGAGCCACGGCGTGAAACTGTCGCCGCGCGTTCATTCTCTGGTCACGAGATTCAATCAGGCAACCAATCAGGCAACAACTGCGAATCAGGAAACAACTTCCTGAGTTGCTTTACAGCGGTTGGAGTGAGCGACCGTTACATCACGCTCGGCAAGGTGGTCGGTGTTTTTGGGGTGTCCGGCTGGGTCAAGGTCCATTCCTACACGAGTCCGCGCGACGGCATTCTCTCCTATGCTTCGTGGCGTCTGTTGTCGCGTGGCGCCGATCTAGAACCTCTACAACTCGAGGCGTCGCGTCGGCACGGCGCCCGGGTGATCGCAAAATTTCTTGGCGTAGATGACCGGGATGGTGCCGTCGCATTGCGCGGTCGCGATATTGTGATCAAGGCAGCGCAGTTGAAGTCCCTGGAGGAGGGTGAGTACTACTGCTTTGAGTTGCTCGGTCTCGAGGTATTTGATCTCGCCGGGCATCCGCTGGGTGTGGTCAGGGAGCTTTTCGAGACCGGCGCGCATGACGTGATGGTCGTAGAGCGGGACGGGCGACAGCACCTGATACCCTACGTGATCGACGCTTGCGTGAAGCGCGTTGATTTGCACAACAGGCGCGTGGAAGTGGACTGGCAGTTGGAGTGGTCTTGATGCAGATCGACGTGGTGACGGTTTTTCCGCAGATGATCGAATCGTTCATGTGCCATGGTGTGCTGGGGCGCGCGATCGAGAGGAAATTACTGACGGTGAAAACCTGGAACCCGCGGGATTTTGCCGGGGACAAGCGTGGCACCGTGGATGACCGGCCTTACGGTGGCGGGTCGGGGATGCTGATGATGGTGGAACCTTTGCGCAAAAGCCTGCAAGCGGCAAAATCCACTCAAAGCGGCCGCTTTCGCACAATTTATCTCAGCCCGCAGGGACGCACCCTGAACCAGCACAGCATCAATCATCTGGCGACGCTCGACGGGCTGGTGTTACTGTCGGGGCGCTACAAGGGGGTTGACGAACGCCTGATCGAGATCGAGGTCGATGCGGAATGGTCACTGGGTGATTATGTGATCAGCGGTGGAGAGCCGGCCGCGATGGTACTGATCGACGCTGTCGCACGACAGCGCGCGGGGGTGCTCGGAGACGAAGATTCGGCAAAAGTCGATTCGTTCATGACGGGGCTTCTGGACTGCCCGCATTACACGCGCCCGGCCGAGTACGCGGGCAAGGCGGTGCCTGAAGTGCTGCTGGGCGGCGACCACGAGGCGATCCGGCGTTGGCGGCTGAAGCACTCGCTGGGCAGGACGCTTTCCCGGCGCAGAGACTTGCTGCGGCGGCGTGTTTTCACCAAGGAAGAAAGGGAACTCATCGGCGAATACGCGCACGAGACTGGTTTGGATTTTCAGGCAGGGTCGATGGATGACGGAGATGACTGATCGGATGAAGCGGATTTCCACGAATACTTTGCGAGCGGGAAGTATCGTCGGGATGTGAAGTGCGATGTATTTCCGGATCACGGGTTTGCAGCATTGATCCCGGTTCGGCCTGCGATGGAGCGATGTTTGCCGGCCCGGCTGGTGAGGGAACGTCGGCGTAGCCGCCGGCACCGGCCGCAATCATCCCTCCAGCAAAGCCTTGACGTGTGCCGCTGCGGCGCTTGCGAGTCCTGGTAGTCGATAGCCGCCTTCGAGCACGGACACCAAACGTTTCTCACAGTGCCGTGCGGCGAGGCCGGTCATCATCCGCGTCAGTTTGGCGAAGCCGTCGTCGGTTACTGAAAAACAGCCGAGGGTGTCGTCCTTGCGGCTGTCAAACCCTGCTGAGATCAGCACCAGATCAGGTTTGAATGCTTCGGCCACCGGCAGCAGGTGGTCGGTGAACGCCGACAGGATGTCCTGGTCGGTTGCGTCGCAGTCGAAGTGCACGTTGATGTTATAGCCCTTTCCTTCGCCTGTGCCGATTCTGCGAGGATCGCCGGTGCCGGGGTAAGCGTATTGATCGTGGGTAGAAAAGAACAGCACCGAAGGGTCATCGTAGAAAGCGGTCTCGGTGCCGTTGCCGTGGTGATAGTCCCAGTCTACGATCAGGATTTTTTCCATGCCGTGGGTCTGCTGGGCGTAGCGCGCGGCGACGGCGACCGTGTTGTAAAAGCAAAAGCCTTCTTCGCGTCCGGTGTTCATGGCGTGATGACCCGGTGGGCGAATCGCGCAGAACGCATTATTGATTTTGCCTTGGCAAACGGCGGTGGTCGCCGAGATTGCCGCCGCGGTCGCAGCAACCGCCGCCTTGTGTGCTTCGGGGTGGCGCTGCTTTATTGACGCGATATGTCCAGCGGTATGGATGCGCGGCAGGTGCGATTCGGCGTCGTCGAACAGGTCGATCTTTTCGGTTTTCTCAAGCAGGCCGTCTTGCTTCAGTCGCTCAACGATCGCGATAAACCGGTCCGGGGACTCGGGGTGCCCTTGCGCGATCCAATGTTCGAGAAAAGACGGGTCGTACGCGACACCGGTCCGGTGGTTTTTTGCACGGGGAGGGAACCGCGCGTGGTCGGATGGCTTTTCGGTCGTCAATCCAGAGAGCGGGACCGCGCCTAAGATCAGACTGGCACTTGTTTCCAGAAAGCATCTTCTGTTCATCGGTTCCATTTTCTACCCCATCGATGAGATTTCCTGGATAAACGGTCTGGATCTGGATTTTTAGCCTGCTGACACTCAAAATGACTTTCTGTATCGCGCACGTATTTGCAACGATCGCAAGGCCTCATATAAGGATAGACGTGTCTATAGAATAGACGCGTCTATTCTGATTGACAATCAGGGGGTAGGCTTTCAAGTACTCTTGTGACAGTTTTTGAGCTTCGGCAATTTCCGCGCTGGTCATGTTACGTTCGATAGTTTTCCTCGCTTTTTTTGCCTCCTCAACGCCTTGTGCAGTAGCAAGTGTCAACCAAGCATACGCTTGTATATTATCCTTGGGAACGCCTCGGCCAGTACCATACATAATGCCAAGGTTGTACTGTGCATCGGCAACTCCCTGCTCGGCCGCCTTGCGATACCACTTTGCCGCCTCGGCGTAATCCTGAGGACCCCCCTTGCCGATGGCATACATAACGCCCAGGTTGCACTGTGCAGCGGCATGTCCCTGCTCGGCCGCCTTGCGATACCACTGTGCCGCCTCGGCGTAATCTTGGGGAACGCCTTCGTCATTTTCATACATAACGCCCAGGTTGAACTGTGCATCGGCATGTCCCTGCTCGGCCGCTTTGCGAGACCACTGTGCCGCCGCGTCGTAATCCTGAGGAACTCCCTTGCCGATGGCATACATAACGCCCAGGTTGAACTGTGCATCGGCATGTCCCTGCTCGGCCGCTTTGCGATACCACTGTGCCGCCGCGTCGTAATCCTGAGGAACCCCCTTGCCGATGGCATACATAAGGCCCAGGTTGCACTGTGCAGCGGCATATCCCTGCTCGGCGGCCTTGAGGAACCACTGTGCCGCCTCGGCACTGTCTTCAGGAACTCCTCGACCAGTGTCATACATCCTGCCCAGGTTGAACTGCGCAGCGGCATATCCCTGCTCGGCGGCCTTGCGATACCACTGCACCGCCTCGGCATCGTCTTCAGGAACTCCTCGACCAGTGTCATACATCCTGCCCAGGTTGAACTGCGCAGCGGCATATCCCTGTTCGGCCGCCTTGAGGAACCACTTTGCCGCCTCGGTGTCATCTTGGGGAACCCCCTCGCCAGTGTCATACATAACGCCTAGGTTGAACTGCGCAGTGGCATCCCCCTGCTCGGCCGCCTTGAGGAACCACTGTGCCGCCTCGGTGTAATCCTGTGGAACGCCTCGGCCAGTGGAATACATGAAGCCCATGCTTCTCTGTGCTTCGGCATCTCTCTGCTTGGCCGCCTTGAGGAACCACTGTGCCGCCTCGGTGTCATCCTGGGGAACGCCTTGACTGGTGAAATACATAACGCCCATGCGTTTCTGTGCTTTGGCAATTCCCTTCTTGGCTACCTTGCGATACCACTTTGCCGACTCGGTGTCATCCTGGGGAACCCCCTCGCCAGTGTCATACATAACGCCCAGGTTGAATTGAGCCTCGGCAAGACCCTGCTTGGCAGCCTTGAGGAACCACCGCACCGCCTCGGCATCGTCTTCAGGAACCCCCAAGCCATTTTTATACATAACGCCCAAGTTAAATTGGGCCTCGGCATCCCCCTGCTCGGCCGCCTTGAGGAACCACTGTGCCGCCTCGGCATCGTCTTCAGGAACTCCTCGGCCAGTATGATAGATAATGCCAAGGTTGTACTGTGCGTTAGCATCTCCCTGCTCGGCGGTCTTGCGATACCACTGCACCGCCTCAGCGTCATCCTTGGGAATTTCTGCGCTAGTGGTGTATTTCTTGCTCGGGTTTTTGGTGTCTCCTAGCCGAGGGTAGGGCATTAATTTCTCGCCTATATCCAGAGTTAATTCAAACTCTTTTACAGTTTCAGTTTTTTCGACAATCTTTCCTGTGGTCTTTTCTATAGCCTTTCTTGATGTGTATTTCAACTTGCGGTTAACTTCCCGAGAAGGCTGTGAGCGCCGCCGCCGCCATGCGGGAATGTTGACGACAAGCGTTTTGATGAACTCAAACATTGGATTAGAATATCAGAAACTGACGTACGCAGTTAACTCCTCCCCCCCCAAATCCCGAGACTCTTACAGGTGGCCATCGCGGCGCCCGGCATCCTCACAGAGCTGCGGAGCTGCCCGGTCTGTGGTGGCGCTTACCCGACACTTCTCTATATAAGTTCAGAAACATATGGGACAAATAGGCTGATCTGAAAAGGAAGCCGACATGCTGATACAGCACATCGGCTTGCGCGTCCGAGGTTTCTATAAAATCGCCCGTTTATCTGACAAATAGGAGGCGATGACGGGAACCAATGCCCAACAGAAACCGGACGCGCTAACAGTCTGGAACAATCACGGATTGAATGCCACCCGGGATGCTTTCAAGGTCAGTCGCTCGACGCTGTACCGCTGGCGCAAGCTTCGCCGCGAAAGTGGGTTGAGCAGGCTGCATGATCGCAGCAGAGCTCCGCACCAGCGCCGCCGGCGCAACTGGCCACCGACGCTGTGCGCTGAAATACGCCGGCTACGCAACGTTTTTCCGAACCTGGGCAAGGACAAGCTGCCTGTGTTGTTGGTGCCTTGTGATCTTTCCCCCGTAATCCGGTCCATGCGAAGTGAGGATTTTTCCATTATTCCGACACGAAGGAGGTCCTCAGATGAAACACAAGCGATTTACCGAGAAACAGATCATTTCGATCCTGAAAGAGCGAGAGGCCGGCATGAAGGTTGCCGAGCTGGGACGCAAGCATGGGGTATCGGAGCAGACGATCTACCGTTGGCAGAGCAAGTACGGCGGGCTGGAAGTCTCCGAGGTGAGGCGGCTGAGGTTGCTGGAAGAGGAGAACCGGCGGCTAAAGCGGATGGTGGCGGATTTGAGCCTGGACAAGCAGATGCTCGAAGACGTCATCAAGATGTCAAAAAACCGGTAATGCCTGCAGCCAAGCGTCGAGCCGCAGGCCGACTACAACAGACGCATCAGGTCAGCCAGCGACGGGTGTGCCGACTGTTACAATTGCACCGATCGGTGGCCCGATACGATTCGGTTTGACGCCGAAAGGCAAGGCCAAACCGTTGCGCCGCCAGCGTTTCAAGCAACGGCTGGGCAAAGGCTTCTGCGCGGCTTACCCAGGTCACTGCGTCGTATTCGACACGGTAGTGCGCTTTATCGGGCGCATCCGCCGCTACCTGCTCACGGTCACCGACCACGCCAGCCGCTTTGCCTTGGCAATCGCGGTACCACGTCACGACAGCCAGCACGCCGCGCGCTTCGCGGCATTGGTCAAAACCCTGTTTCCAGGGCGCATCGAGCAGGTGCTGACGGACAATGGCAGCAAGTTTCAGGGCGCCTTCGCAGACTATGCCCGGGTGCAGGGTTGGCGTCATTGCCATACTTACCCCAGGAGCCCGAAAATGAACGCTTTCAACGAGCGTTTCAATCGCACCGTACAGGAAGACTTTGTGGATTATGAAGAAGGATCTCATGGCTGAGGATCTACGATCGTTCAACCACCGCCTGCTGGACTACCTCGACTGCTATAATGGCCAACGACCACACCGAGGAATCGACAACCGCACACCCTGTCAAATACTTGCTCAACGCTGGCCTCATTTATCCCATATGTGGTGGACTCATACAGGCTGTCAAACCGACCAGGAAGGAATAATTCTGGCGGATTTTGCTGCATAATTCCCAAAGTGCCGCCGCGCAGGTTTCGGTCGGTATAATCCTTGCCAACTGGCAGCTCAAGGGGGAGAACCAGCTTCGGGTTTGAAATGGCGAAGAGAAAGACAACAAGAAAGCCGGTTGAGCAGTATGCACATACCGATAAAAAGCGTGTTAATAACCCGCAGGTTGGGTTAGTAACGCCTGAAGCCGACCCCGACCGAGGCGAAAAAAAAGTTTATCAGTACGACCCTCACCTTGATCCACAGTTGCAGTGGGCGGGTAAAGCCGAGCAAATCAGCCTGGAAGTACCGACTGTCAGCCTGCATGTGCATGAGCGCATAGATCCGAAGACGATCATTGAAGCCGTCAGAAAAAGCCATGACGATGGGAGGCAGAAGAGCCTGTTTGAAGAACAGAAGCCGTTGCGGGAGGCGATTGAGTTTTACAAGCACAGCGACAACTGGAGCAATCGTCTGGTGGCAGGGGACAGCCTCTTGGTCATGAATTCACTGCTGGAAAAAGAAAGCATGGCGGAGAAAGTGCAGATGGTTTATTTCGATCCCCCTTACGGCATCAAGTACGGAGGCAACTTTCAGCCCTTTGTCAACAAGCTCGATGTGAAAGACGGCAAAGATGATGACCTGTCGACAGAACCGGAAATGATCAAAGCTTTTCGGGACACCTGGGAATTGGGTATTCATTCCTATCTCACGCATTTGCGTGACCGATTGATTCTGGCGCGTAATCTTTTGCATGAAAGCGGGAGCGTATTTGTTCAGATCGGAGACGAAAACGTGCACAGGGTCAGCATGGTGCTGGATGAAATCTTTGGCGCTGAGAATCGTATCGCGACGATTTCCTTTGCCACCACCAGTGGCAGTTCTACCGCATATTTGCCGCAGGTGGCGGATTATTTGCTCATGTATGCCAAGAACAAGAAACAGCTTAAATACCGGCAATTGTATGAACCACTCGCTCGTGCTGAAATTATTGATTATTTCAGTTGGCACGTCATGGTGGATCTGGTAGACGGTACTTGTCGAAAACCCACCTTGGAAGAACGCTTTGATCCTGATCGAAATTTGCCTAAAGGCGCAAGAATTTACGCTCGTACGGGTCTAGACTCTCAAGGTGTGTCTACGACCGGACGCTCTGAGCCTTTTGAATGGGATGGCAGGGTGTTTCATTGCGGTCGGAAAAGACACTGGTCGATTTCTCATGAAGGGCTGAATCGCCTTGGGGGGTTGGGTCGGCTTGAAGCTCTTGAGGGACAAGATTCATTAAGATGGAAAAAATATGAAGAAGAAGTTCCTGGCCGTCGTATAAGCAATATCTGGCCTGCACAGATGTATCCGAGCGATAAGAGATACGTTGTAGAAACCTCTACCAAAGCAATCCAACGCAGCATTTTGATGACAACGGATCCCGGCGATCTGGTTCTTGACATCACATGTGGAAGTGGCACCACGGCCTATGCCGCTGAACAATTTGGCCGACGCTGGATCACCTGCGACACGTCAAGGGTCGCCTTAGCGTTAGCCAGACAGAGGTTGATGACCGCCAATTTCGAGTACTACAAACTGGCACACCCCGATGAGGGGATAGGCAGCGGTTTTGAGTACAAAGCAGTTGAGACTTATTCTCCAAAGAGATTGGCTGAGGGTGCCTCTCCACACAGGATTTATCTCTACGACCAGCCTATGGTAGAAGGCGGCAAGGTTCGCATTACCGGCCCATTCACTGTGGAGGCGGTTCCTGCGCCTTATGCAAAAACCGCTGTAAGCATCGAGCAGTTAAAAAACGACATTTCCCCTGAGGAGGATGTGAACGACCCTACAGTCGTACGCTCGGGTGAGAGCTTGCGGCAGAATGAATTGCGCGATGAATTGTTACGCTGCGGCGTACGCGGTAAAGGCGGGCAAAGGCTTCAATTCATTCGGATCGAGCCGTTGCCCTGCAACTACCTACACGCTGATTCGGAAGTTAAGTCAACCAGCACAACGGACAGTGGAAGCGAAGAAGCTCAAGCAGCCGATACGCAACCGGCTCGCGCCGTGATTTCTTTTGGTCCGGAACACGCGCCGTTGGACCCCCGACAGGTGGAACTTGCACTGGAAGAAGCGGGAAAGCTACGGCCCAAACCGAAAATCATTGTTTTTGTAGCCTTCCAGTTTGATCCGGAGGCAGCCAAGGATATTGATGAAACAAAATGGCCAGGGGTTACGCTGCTAAAAGTGCAGGCGAATACCGACTTGCAGACCAGGGACTTGAAAAAACAAAGCGCCAGCAATGAAAGTTTTTGGCTGGTGGGACAGCCGGATGTGAATTTGCAGCATATTCGCCGGGGTGAGCATACAGGCAAATGGCAGGTCGTCGTCAGAGGATTCGACTATTTCGATCCTAAAACCGGCAAAGTCAAATCGGGCAATGACAAAGAAATCGCCGTGTGGATGCTGGACACCGATTACGATGGTCGAAGTCTGTATCCTCGACAGGTGTTTTTCCCAATGTCGGGTTCGAAAGAAGGATGGAACAAGCTGGCAAAAAACCTCAAAGCTGAAATTGACGAAGACAGGATCGACGCCTATGCAGGTGCGATTTCTCTTCCTTTTGAATTAGGCGAAAGGCAACGAATTGCCGTCAAGATCGTTGATGATCGCGGTATAGAAAGTTTGAAAGTTGTCGCAAGATTTGGGCCGGCAGAGTAAAAGGCCATGTTGACCGAACTCAAGCTTGTCAACTTCAGAATCTTTGATGATGAGGTCACTGTACGTTTCAGGCCGATTACTCTCCTGATAGGGAAGAATAATGCCGGCAAGTCGTCCGTCATCAAGTTTCTATCCATGTTGCGTCAATCCCTCGGTGCATATGGTGGCCCTTTTCTGTCTATCAGGGGAGATCATGTCAATCTGGGTAGCAGGTTTTTCGACCTGAAAAACACTCGTTCGAGTAAAAGGAGGTTGAAATTCCATTTGCGTGTGCAGGGGGGTGACAGCCCAGGCGATGCTGTCGGGTTGTATTTGAGAAAAAAAAGCATCGACCCGTATGCTTGCAAGTTGCATTATCAGGTCTCCGCAGACGTCGCATACAACAAGCGGCGGGGTACATTTCAAGGGAAAGACTGGGGGGTGACGCTGTTTGCTCACAATGAAAAGGTGCTGGAGCAGCATGCCGCGATCACCGAGAACAGTAAATTTCTAGACTTTGTAAGCGAGCGCCAGGAACAAACTGTCAGCGCGGATGCTGCTGCATTGGCATTGAATTTTGCAACCCAGCATTGCGTCGAACTGATAGGACAGAACATTAATGCGATAGATCATATTGCTCCGAGCAGGATCAATACGCAAAGGAGCATTGATCTTGGCGAGAGCATTCCCCTTGCTCATGTGGGATCAGATGGGGAGTATGCTTTGCACCACTTGCATGCACTGTGGGAGCAGCATAACGAATCCGAAGAGCATAGAGAGCAATACAAATTCGTTCTGCGCCATTTGGAGAGAATATCGGATATCAAGGCGATTTATTTCCTGTGGTCTGGGGAAGACCTGGTGCAGTGCGAGGCAGTCAATGCAACAACCGGAGCCCGCACCAACATGGCAAATTTTGGTTTTGGGGTAAGCCAGTGTCTGCCGGTTCTTGTGCAGGGAGCGGTGATGCATCGGGGGAAAACGCTGATGGTGGAACAACCTGAAGTGCAGGTACATCCTACGGCGCAACTTGACCTTGGCAACTATCTGGCGAACCTGTGGCAAGAGAGAGGGGTTGGCTCCATCATCGAAACCCACAGTTACAACCTTCTCTTGAGGTTACGTTACTTAATCGCGAAAGGCGACAATGACTTGAAGCCCAGCGATGTCTCCATCGCCTTCTTTGATGTTGAAGATGGGAAAGCGGTCGTGAAAAATTTGGATATTGATCAAGACGGGCTTGTTGGAGATGGATTGCCAATGGAATTTTTTGGGGCCGATATCAGGGAAGGGTTGAAACTAAGTGCTGCAAAGTACGAGCGCCTCGACAGTGAAGAAGAATAACCTGACCAGCGATTTCATTGCCATAGACACGAATGTGTTTGAGCATTTGTTTAATCCAGAAAAGAATGTTAACGACCATATAGCTGTGCTATTGCGCTCTCTTGCCTCTGGCGAAGTCAAGTTGATCGGTGACACGGAAGGTCGTATAGCCCGCGAATACGAGAACCGACTTGGTCATTTCTTCGATGGCCAGGATAACCCTGTAAAGATTACTCATCAGAATTATATTGACATTCTTCGATACTGGTTTAGGCCGGAAACTCATGAGGGCGTTGCTGTAGATAAAAAAGGCAGTCTGATGCGGGCTATCAGGGAAATCGTCGATAGCGGGGATATAGTTGACAGGACGTTTGTGTATGTGGCCATACAAAAGGATCGGATTCTTGTTACAAATGATCGGAGGGATATAATTGATATCGGAAAGAGACCGGGGAAGCGGCGACAAGAACTGCGTAGGCTGGCAAGGAAATCAAGGAAGAAACATGCCGATATCCTCACGTCGGCGGAAGCCTGTAACAAAATTTGAAGTTGAACATGAGCACAGCAAACAATAAACCGGGTAGCGGTGCTCCAGATGGAGCGCGAAAGTATGAAATCACGATCGACAATAAATCTGTGGTCGTGGAGCGCGAAAAGCTGACGGGCGAGGAAATATTGGCCCTGGTCCGAAAAGACTATACGGAATGGACCCTGCATCAGAAGTTGCGCGGCGGTCGACGTAAGCCCATAGAGCCAGACCAGGAAGTGGATATCACGCGCCCGGAGATTGAGCGCTTCGAGACTGTAAAGAAGCAGGCGCAGCAAGGAACGCCCTGCTTGTGAATCTGCCCGAGGAGGACCTGGAATACCTTAATGCCAGTTGGCCCGGGCAGTGGGAACTTGTCAGCGAGGGTGATAAAGCGGGGGTGATTATCAAAAACTACCGGCTTCCTGGGGGCTATACTCCTGAGAAATCCGACCTGCTTTTGCTCATCCCAGGTGATTATCCTGCCGCAATGATCGATATGTTTTACTTTAATCCGGAAGTTTTGCGTGAAGACGGATCATCTATTGCTGCGTTGGCGGAAGAAGGACACTTTCAGCGTACCTGGCAACGATGGTCGCGGCACTATAAATGGCGCCCTGGTATGGACAACATCGCCACGCATACGATCTTTGTGAACAATCAGCTTGAATCCGAACTCCCGAAAGTATAATAAAGATGTGGCGCACCATTCTCTGGTTCTAACCCAAAGCCAGCACCAAAGTCTTTACCAGCGCCTGTATCCCGGCGACGGCCTGGAGTCTGCCGCGATTGTTTTATGCCATTATGGAAGAGCAAAGTCCGGTGTCCGCTTGATTGCGAATGACCTGATTTTTGTCTCCTCTGGTGCTTGTGAAGCAAGAGAGCCTGACCGCATATCCTGGCCTTTTGCAGAATCTTTTCCTCCGGACAAAATAGAAGAGATAGATAAGAAGGGGCTATCTGTCCTGACAATACACAGCCACCCTGGCGGCTATGACCGGTTTTCGGATATTGACGACCAAAATGATAAGGAGTTATTTCACTCGGTAGGCAGTTGGTTCGATGATGACAGACCCAATGGTTCCGCAATCATGCTGCCAGATGGAAAGGTGATTGCGAGGCTGGTAAGCCGTGAGCAGGAATTTACATCTATTCAAAGCGTTACGGTGGTGGGAAAGGATATTCGGATTTGGAGACATGAGCCGGCCCCGGATCGAGCAATTGTTGCGGGTGCCCGGGTTTTGCAGACTTTCGGTAAGAGGACATTCGATCTTTTGAGGAATCTGCACATCGGGGTGGTTGGCTGTTCGGGAACCGGGAGCATTGTTGTCGAGCTTCTGGCGCGCAACTGCATTGGCAGGTTGACGTTGGTGGATCCGGATTGCGTAGAAGAAAAAAATCTCAACCGTATCGTCAACGCCACTTCCAACGATGCAGAAAAGAGGAACCCAAAAGTTCTGGTTCTCCAACGAGCCATTGAAAGAATGGGGACGGGGGTCCGTGTCGATACATATCAAGCGCATACTTCCGATAAGCAAGTGATCGAAGCACTGGGGGACTGTGATGTGATCTTTGGATGCGTCGATTCGGCGGAAGGAAGATACCATCTGGAGTGTCTCGCATCGGCATACTTTCTACCATACTTCGATGTGGGGGTTTATCTGGAGGTGAGCCCTGACGGAGGCATTTCTCAGGCCGACGCTGTGTCTCATTACATCCATCCTGGAAACGCCGACTTGCTGCGGAGGGGAGGCTATACCATTGAGCAGTTGACCGCCGAGAACTGGTATCGGAAAGACAAAAAGCATTACGAGACGCAGCGCAGAGCTGGCTATCTGGCTGCGGCAGGAGAGGATCAGCCGGCGGTTATGTCGATCAACATGCAGGCGGCGTGTATGGCTTTCAACGATTTCCTGGCTCGCATACACGGTTTCCGGCTGGATGATAACGCTGAGTTTTCCGAGCAGCGTTTCAGATTCGTGCACGGCTGCTATATGAACAGCAAGGCAGAAGGCGAGCGCTCGCCCATTTTTGAGAAATATGCAGGGATGGGTGATAAAAGTTTTCTCATAAAAAAATTGAAAGATGAGGCTGCTGACTAAAGTCTGGAATTTATTTGAACGCTTCAGATGCTACCGGACGCAATGGATAGAAGATCTGCCAGAAACGCCGGAGCGGAATACGATTTATGTTGTTGGAGGGCGCGAATATCCATACTATGCAGTTGTGGTTTGCCCGCGGAGAAAGTGCAGGAAAGCCATTCACCTGGAAATTTCTCCGGAGTTCAAGAGGAGGTGGAAATTCAGGGAAAACCGTAATGGGACGTTATCGCTTTCTCCTTCCATCCATGTAACGGACTCATCCTGCCGTTGCCACTACTGGATTAAAAATGGGAAAGTGGTCTGGGCGGCATTCCCATCGATCCTGGTTCCGGCAGAAAACCGGAAGCCATAATCTCTGCCGGGAAGATATCCCGTGAAAACCAATGACCGAAGGTATAGACAAACTTATCATCAATAGCCCTTACGAGGAGCCCAGGGAATATTGGCGTTACGATCGAAAAAGGCGAAGGTTTCTACGCACAAAAGGTCGGCGTCCCGCTGGCTACCTGAAAGCGACCCCCGGATTCAAGGGATTTGATGACCCCGGAGAGTTTCACGAAATCGAGTTGGTAAACAGGGTCAGGCAGCGGGTCAAATCATGGAGAGAGAATCACTACCCCGGGGTTACAGGGGTAACGAAACGTCTCCTGGAACATTGGCAGGAGCATGATGAAAAAGGAGGGCATCGATTTTTCTTCTGCCAACTGGAAGCTATCGAAACTCTAATCTGGCTTACTGAAGCTTCGGATTCGGAGAAAACCGGTCTTGATATCAAGGGAGATGGCGGCAGTTTCGAGCGTTGGTGCAGCAAGATGGCGACGGGCTCCGGGAAGACAGTAATCATGTCGATGATTATTGCGTGGAATTTCTTGAACAAAATCGCGAATGCGGCGGACCCCAGATTCAGCAAAAACGTGCTGGTTGTCTCTCCCGGCCTGACAGTGAAAAACCGACTGCAGGTACTTAAACCTTCACATCGACATAATTATTACGAAGAATTCAATATCGTTCCTGCTCCGTTAATGGACAGGTTACGCCAGGGCAAAGTGATGATACATAACTGGCATGCCCTTGCCTGGGATTCGCAGGAGAAAATCGATAAAAGGATTAAAGAAAGGTATTTGCGTTCCGTAGACAAACGGCAATGCATGGAAGTCAGTCAGACCGCATATGTCCGCAAGGCGCTCGAGGATATGGCCTCCAGCCACAATATTATTGTCATTAATGATGAAGCCCATCATGCCTGGAGACGAAATCCGGAAGCAAAAGGCAAATACCGGAGGATGGGCTCTGAGAAAGACAGTGCCGAAGAAGCGACCGTATGGGTCGGCGGTTTGGATAAGATTCACGACCAGATCGGCATACTGAGATGCTTTGATTTGTCCGCAACCCCCTTTTCTCCGTCAGGGGGTGTTACCGCAGAAGAAACCTTGTTTCCCTGGATAGTTTCCGATTTTGGTTTGAATGATGCCATTGAGTCAGGCTTGGTTAAAACGCCTCGGGTCGTTGTTCGTGACGATAGCATCGCGACCAAGGAATTACGCTCACGCCTGTATCACATCTACATGGACCCGGATGTTAAGGATGATATAAATCGAAAGGCTGAGGCGGAAGAACCTCTGCCGGATCTGATTACTACGGCTTACTATTTACTTGGGGGAGATTGGATGGAAGCGAAAAAAAACTGGGAAGAAGAAGAACATGAAGTGCCGCCGGTCATGATTACAGTGGCGAATCGCACCGAAACTTCAGCAAGAATCAAATATGCTTTTGATCATGGGCAAATAGCGATAAAAGAGCTTTGCGACAAGGATAAAACACTGCAGATTGACAGCAAGATTTTGAAAGAAGCGGAAGCCGCCGAAGAAGAACCCGCTATTGATTTTTCAGGGGCTGTCCAGGATGAAGGTTCCGGTTTGAACAAAAAGGAGAGAGCGGAATTACTGCGGAAAAAGGTTGATACGGTTGGCAAGAAGGGTGAGCCGGGAGGGCAGATTCAGAACGTAATATCAGTGGGTATGCTTTCTGAGGGATGGGACGCCAAAACGGTGACCCATATTATGGGGTTGCGAGCCTTTTCGAGTCAGCTTCTTTGCGAGCAAGTCGTTGGCCGGGGATTGCGCAGGGTTTCGTATGATGCCGATGAAAACGGATTTCTGGAAGCAGAGTATGTCAATGTCTTTGGGGTTCCTTTTACTTTCCTGCCTCATGAAGAGAACGAAAATGGCCCCCCTCCACCGCCTAAGCCAAAGACCAGGATTGGGCCAGTCGCGGAGAAAACGGAGCACAAGATTGTCTGGCCCAATATCCTGCGCATTGATAATACTTATAAGCCTGTACTCACTTTGGATGTTGACAAGATTGAGCTTCTGGAGATCGGAACGGATGAACTTTTAACGGAAGCTGATTTGCAGGCCATTATCGACGGCTCTCCTCATCCTGTAGATGAAACCACCATTGGGGTCAGGCAAATCGAAAAGGAAACACGCCTTCAGACCATCATCTTTCAGGTTGCATCTTTAATTTATGGTTCAAAGCCCCTTATGGAGTGGAAAGGGAGCCGGGAAAACTTTTTGGCTCAATTGGTCGGACTGGTCGAGAAATTTGTACTTTCAGACAAGATCAAAATCAAACCTTCTTCTGCGAGTCTGGATGAGACCAGGAAAAAAATCGTGCTGATCCTGGCCATGAACAAAGTTGTCCAGCACCTATGGTCGGCCATCCGGTCAGAGAATGCAGAAAAATTTGTCCCCGTTTTTGATCCGGAACAACCGGTGAGGTCGACCGCCGATGTCTCTCCTTGGTATACCAGTAAACGCTGTAACTGGGCGAAGAAGTCTCATATCAGCCACTGTGTATGTGACAGCGCTTGGGAAGATCATGCGGCTCGTTTCATGGATCACTCTGCCCTGGTCAATTCTTTTGTCAAAAACGATTATCGGGGATTTTCGATCTACTATATGTACAACGGTGTAGTGAGGAAATATTATCCAGACTTTATTATCCGGCTAAACAATGGAGAGCATTTAATCCTGGAGATAAAAGGTCGGGATAATCAGCAAAGCAGGGCCAAGAAAGAGTTTCTTGACAGGTGGATTCAGGCGGTTAACGGGCAGGGTGGCTTTGGAACATGGTACAGCGCGGTTTGTCTTGACCCCGGGGATGTTGAGCAAAAGATAAGCGAGTGCGCATCGGGTTCCCGTGTATGAATCGCTGGAGTTTATGAACCGCCCCGGTCTTACTGGGGATGATCTTCCCCCTGATATAGGTCCACTTGGAATGAAAACATCTTATCAGGCTGCTCGTATTGCGTACTCGGCTGGGGTGGCGTAGCCCAGTGAGCTCGCCAGCAAATCCTGGCCTCACGACGCCCATTAACTGGAGAGGCGAACTCGTCAACCCGTATTTTTATAGGGACAACCAAAGGTTGAGCTGTCTAGAATAGTGGGTCCAAAATGCCTTGCCAAAACCCACGCCCATTCCTTGGCTGACCTGCGATGGTCTCAAACCATCGCCCTCTTCAACATTTCTGTAATGTCGGTACGATACTCTTTGCCAATGCCAGTACAGTAGGAGGGGTTATACTCCCGCGGCACAGCGTAAACCAGCCGAATTCCTCTGTTTGCCAAGGAAAACATCGCGACCCCAACAAACGCGAGCTTTGTGTTCATGGCGACTAGTGCCACATTTTCTGCTGGCAGACCAAGATCTAACTTGCCCAAGCTTCTTACGACGTCCTCCACTGACGACGCACTGAACGAGATGTCGTTTATCTCCGGTACCTGAATCCGACCCTTAAGTTTCTGTACCACACCCTGACTCAGCACTCCAGCGCCGGGCACAGTAGACGACGTCTCTATCTCCGCTCCGATCGTCAGCCTGGTTGGTTCCAGGTACTCCGCTATAGCTAACAGCCTATCGAATTCATGGCCCGCCAGAACAATCAAGTGTGAGGGGCTTTCACCGCGGAACGTACCGGGATAGCCCACAATCGTTCGCACCTCAGAGACACCCTTGCTCAGCCATCTGTCCTCCTTGTCCAGACTCGGATTCTGCGTGGCGTATCCATTCGACGGTGCCGACACATAGGCAACGCAAATCTTCGCAAAGGAGTTCTTTCGCATCGCTACCGCGAACAGCAGCATGCCCAGGAACTCCCGGGGCATGCATGTAATGTCGATCACTAATCTGGTGGCCACTCCTTCGGCCTTCTTGACGGCGGTGACGCACCAGTCCCAAAGGCTCCGAGACGAAAACCGGTCTAGCGTATCCAAGTCTCGCAATCCAAGCTTGGCGAACTTAGACAACTGATGTTCGTATTCTGGATGACTTTCCACAATATTTGCCAAGGACACGGACTCGCGTCGGCCCCCGGAAGCCAGGAATTTCATAATCCAAACAGACGATCGCTCCTCGAACGATGCTGCCGCGATAATTGCCGCATCATCAAACTGTTCCATGATCACCACGCCTCTCTTCCGTCGGGCTCGGAGAACTCCCAATCGCCGTCAGCTTCAACCGTAGTCCCAAACAACTGCTCCTGCCTCGGTTCGCCGCCATATAGGTCTACTGCTTCGCTAGATTCCGCGAGACCTTCAATCACATCAGGGCCAACAGACAAGTATCCGCTATACGCCGACACATCAAGGCTGAATGCTGGTGCCACCCTTCGCGTTAGCACGTATAGGTATCGCCTGCCAATACCTTCTTTTTTGCTAATAAAACCCCGTACCAAGTACCCTTCTCCCACAGCCATTTCCAAAAGCGCCGGCATCCTTGATTCTGGTTTTGGTCTCGATTGGAATGCGAACGAAAACACACGGCGTTCCTGATCATCAGACAACATTTTCCTCTTGAACGTCGCCCCAAGTCCCTCAATCATATTAGAAATAGCGAGCCAGTCTTCCTTCGAACCCACCCGCTTTTGTCGAGCGTCTTCGATCTCTGAAAAGACCTTATCCGCATGGTTTCGCACAACATTATTTTGTATCCGGGCAGGGATGACCTCCACTCTTTCTTTAGATTTGCGCGAGGCATCGTCATACATGCGCTGGGCGCAGATGATGAAATCCCTTACCAACCCGCCACTCAGTATTGCCAACGTCTTAAACCCGGAATATAGATAGCTATTAAGCGCTCGTTTCCGATTTAGCTCCTTCATGTATTCCGACGTGAGATGTCTGTACACATTATCACGTACAGCGCGTCCCTCATACCGTCTCGCATACTTCTCCATAAGCCTGACCTTGGTTTTGGCCAACCGTTTCTCCTGCGGTTCGTCCGCCGGGAAGAAAGTGTCCGGGTTTGGCTCTTTCCTGCTGCCGTCTCCCCTCCCTGCTTGCTTAAGGCGCTTGACGCAGATCTCTCTGAGCAAACCAATATAGTCCTCGCTACCATTCTCCAGGAACCGTGTCGCAATGTCGTATTGAATGAAATCGTGTGGTTGCTGAATCCTGGAACCTGATCGAGTTTCAAACGTCTTGTACGCGTACATCGTACTAACCTTAAACACGACGCTGTTCCTTCTCCGCGCTATCCAGGAGTTCAATACGATCGTATGGGACATCGGCAGATCGTCTCCGTCGTCGATTAGTACAAATAGACGAAAGCCAAGCCGCTCCAGAAAGAAATCGGCCAATGGTCCTAGCAAACCGTCGAAGGAAAACAATGGCCCGTCATACCCTTCCTCTGGTCCGTACAGTTGCCTTTGAATATGGTTCACTAGCCTTGCCGTTTCTTTGTCCAACACTTCTACGATTGGCCTGAGCGCGACGGCAAAACTGCTTGGGTCGATCGAAGGTGCTTCCATCCTGCTAAAGTCGAATGCGGTCTTAATCCGATCGACGGCGAGTTCTAGCAGCTCCTTGCAATAGTCCGCAGGGATTACATCCGGCATCTTCTCCAATGTTACGAATAACTGTCGAACGACCAACAACGCCAGATGGCTCTCGCTTATTGCACTTTTCTGGCGGTGGATCTGCATTAGCTTTAGCTCTTCTACCATCAGATCCGAGTCTCTCACCGCGAAGTAGACCGAAAAAAACTCACGGTCCTTACCGTGGTGTAGCAACTCTTGACAGTCCGGCTGTAAGATTCGGAACAGCATGGACTTCCCAGTCCCTCTGTTCCCATTGATGAAGCAGCTCTCCCCGCCACGCACACGGTCCAGCCGACTGTCATCGCACCAAAGGCTAATGGCTTCTGTTGCCGTAAGCTTGGACGCCGTAACCAACTCGAACGGATTATTCACTCTCTCTATCCCTTGCAGAAATCCGCTAGAGACATGTCTTCGCCAAGCTTGTCACATCGCGTAGAAAGCGATGGGAGTTCATCTGGATATCCATGGCCTAGGTTTAGCGACAGGCTTGACACATGCCTATTGACGCCCGGGAATTCCTCGTGGAAGTACTCTACCGTTATCCCGATTCTTCTAATGTCGAAATCAGGACGGCCGTATTGAGAGCAATACCGAGATTCCTTCTCGATCACGTCGATTTTCCTTTCAAGGTGATCGAAGAACGTGACTCGGTTTCCTTTGATATTTGCAGCGAATTCATACTGCTCTGGCCGAACCCGTAACTGAATATCCAGCGTGTCATTTTGCAGATCGAACAGTCTAAAGCACTGTGCATAGCGATACGCGAAATTGCTCATCGGGGACGCGTCAAGGTGGGCCACCAGCTCTTTCGGCACACGTTCTGCGTTCTCGGACAACTCGTCGGCCAATCGCAACATCGCGGCGAGCATAGGCAATCTAGGAAAGCTAAAATTATCGGAGTTGATCTCTCTGAAGGTGTCTCGACCAAATTGTTTACTTTCGCCTCCATGCACGCGAGCGACATCGAAGACATTCTGTCTCGACTCTGTGTCGTAGAAAAGGTTGCGATGCTCTTTGATTAAATCTCCCGATCTAGCAGGGTGGCCCTCCCTCCCTCCGATGTTCCCTGCATCGTGCAGATGCGCCGCACACAGAAGTATGTATGCCTCCAGCGTGGTCAGCTCTCGTGCCCCTTCTTTCTTCGCAATGCTTGCGGCAATCTTGTCCAAGCTTTCCACGACGGCAACGATGTGCCGACATCCGTGTATTGTCATAATGTCGGGAGCAGCGCTACCCTTTGCGGACTTTATCCCATCGGCAATCAGCGCGCCATCCACCTGCGGATGAATATGCTGGAAGAAATGTGACTCAAGGTCTCTGAACTTCGTCCAGTACCCTTCCGCCCGTCCGTGATCTTCGTGTGCAGTGTTTTCCTTGGCTTCCCTGATCCTGCTGACAAGGTAGCCGTTGGTCGCCAGGCTCATACTTCAAGGATCCCCTGCATTACGACCCGCGACATAGGGGGCGGCACAAGGTTCCCGACCTGCTGCTGCTGAAACCCTATGGAGCCGCAGAACCTGAACTCATCTGGCACGCACTGAATGCGGGCTGCTTCCCTTATGGACAACCCGCGATGTTGTTCGGGGTGAATGAGCATGTTCTTCCGGAAATTCCCGATCACTACCGATGGCTCGTCTACGTGAAGCCTTCGATATATTCCCGTGTGACATTTCATTACATTTCCATAGTTTTTCATCAATCTTTTTGGTATGTCCTCCCAGTTGCCACCAGGTGGGACCCACGGATACCGCCGCAACACCTCCTTACTATTCCTCGTCACAAGATTCCCAGACACGCTCTTTCGCTTGCCACGAAGCTCCCGTGCGAACTCGTTCGTTGGGCGGCAGCGATAGGACAATTCATCCACCGATGCCCCCGTTTCTAGCACTGGCAAGTCATGAATGGCTTCGCCGACGGTCACCTCACGAACATTCGGGACGACGCTGAGCTTTAGCGCCTTACCATTTTTCGAGCCCACCACGAAGGTACGTGCCCGACGCTGGGGTACGCCGAAATCTACTGCATTGAGGGTCATGGTGGATGTTCGATATCCTGACGATTGGAGTTCCGCCTCTATTGCCCTCAGGAAGAAGCCTTTGAGCGTTTCCTGAATCCCTTTGACGTTCTCAATCACTATCCAGTCTGGCTGCCACAATTTCGCCACTCGGATGAACTCGGCAAACATCCAATTTTCTGGATTTACCAGCGTCCTTGTTCGTTGATTGGAGGTCGAGAATCCTTGGCATGGCGGCCCTCCAAAAACTACCGTCTGGCAGTTACCTGGTCGTGCCGGTAACGACTTAAGTTCTCGAATGTCACCAACAAAGATGGCCGTATCAGGAAAATTGCTCCTATACGTCTCAGCCGCCACAGGGCATCGTTCGACGGCGTAAACAACGTCCACACCTGCCTGGGTTGCACCCAAGCTCATCCCGCCGCCCCCGCAGAAGAGATCAATCGCTACCATCCGAGATCCGCTCATGGTACCTCACACTTCGAATTCAGACTGGCAATAGGTAGACAAGCGACTTTGGTACTCCCGAACTCGCGCCATACGAGGCTACGGTTTTGCCAGTGCCCGCCCCATACAAGTGGTATGTCCACATCCGGGCCAGACTATGGCGCGAACCTGTCAACCTTAAAAGCCAAGCTGCACCCAAGTGTACTGCGCCACCACATATGGGACAAACGAGGCAGGTGTTGCGCGAGCATCTGGCAGGGTGTGAGGGTATTGATTCCCTGGTGCGGTCGCTGTCCGTTGTAGCGGTCAAGATAATCTAACAGGCGCTGGTTGAACAGCCGCAGGTCTTCGAGCAGCAGGTCCTCCTCGTAGTCGATGAAAGCTTTCTGCACGGTGCGGTTGAAACGTTCGTTGAAAGCATTCATTTTCGGGCTTCTCGGGTAGGTGTGGTAATGGCACCACCTCTGGCACGTGGGTCTGCGATGACGATAACACCATGCACATGATTAGCCCGCATCCGTCACCGATTCATGATTCCGATGCGGTTTCCCGTTGAACGCTGCTGATTACGTGTCTGTAGCCGGTATCCGGACATCTGGCGCCGCGATGAATGGGCGTTGTGACCAATCGAAGGGTATTGGGGAGGTTGTCAGGGGCTCAGAGCGAGCCGGTTGGGTTGGGTATGGATTATTGGATTGCGCGCGTACAACTCCCTCGGGTCAGCACCGATCACCCTGATCAGTAAGGAGTAAGGGCGTCCGGACTACCCGGGCGGGCTCCGGACAGGTTCCGCGTGCAGGTCTCCCGGCACGCTGGTAAAGATCCCCGCATAGGGCCAGGATTCGGAGAACGACACCCACACCCGGCGTGCCGTAATCCGTACCCGCGCACCACCTTCAACAGCTTCAGTCGCAGGGTGCAGCACTGCACACGAGCCAGGTCGGTGCCGCGGGCGCCCGGTTGTCGAATCCACTGCATCAGCACATAGGCGAAGGATGCGGTTTACCGTTGAAGCGAAGTACAGGCGCAACCGGTTCGCACGCATCGTATGGGACCCGGTGCGGTCGGCGAACAGGTCCAACTGCTGTTCCTTGATGCGATTCTCCATGTCCCCGCGGGCGCAGTACAGTTGCTCGTACAGGCGCTTTGCAGCAGCTTGCCGAGGCGCCAGGCCGGTCACCACAAAGCGCGGGTTATCTCCCTTGCCCAGAACCTCCGCCTTGCCCACCACACGGCGGCTGCGGCTCCAGGATTTATGGGTCCGACAGCGCAAGTCCCGGTAGCGACGCGCCGACTTGCCGGTATGGTTATGTGCCGCACGGGCTGCCTCCATCCCGGAGGCGCCTGCCCGCACCAGACGTGGGTTACGTGCCAGTCCCGGCACATGGTCGACAGGGTTGTCCTCACACCAGCGCATGATGGATTCACGGCAGAAGCCACTGTCGCCCCGGATATGAATGCGCGTCTTCGGCCAGTGTCCCCGTATCTGTCTCACAATACGTTCCAGTTCGGTGAGATTCTCAATGCACCCGTCGGCGCTTGGTTGTGCCGCGGCAGTGGTGGTGAGTAGAATAGACGTCATGAGCGCAACCGTACTGTACAAAGCCTTGGTCGAGGCTGGGACCTCCGAAGACACCGCGGAGCGGGCCGTCGAAGATTTGCCCTTCGGTGGCGAGTTGGCAACAAAGTCGGATTTGGCCCAACTCGAGGTACGCCTTGGTGCAGACATCGCCCAACTTAAGGCAGACATCACCCAACTTGAAGTCCGCCTCATTTGGCGATTGCTCGGCGGTGTCGCTGTGTTACTCGGCATCACCGCAGGCGTGTTCAAACTGGTCTTGGGCTGAGCCCTCCGGCAGATGCACACGGCCGCTTCTTCCGGGTGATATTTTCGGCAATCCGGCAGGTTGCAATCCGGCAGGCTGCGGCAAATTCATCGACACCTTCTTTTTGCATCGGTTCCGCCCGTTACGCCTTCTTCGACTTTTCGGATGGGTTCAAGCGTCTGCTCGTATGAGGCCGGAAACATATTGGCCAACGTCCCCACCGAGGACTCGACAATCGCACGCTTCGTTTCGCGAAGGCTGATCTTCGCGTCGGACAGCACGTTCTTGACCGCAACTTCCGACCTTCGCTGGCTACAAGCCGGAAGACCGAATCGGGCCAGCAATCCGGGTCCGTAGCGTGGTGGGCGGGTGGTTCAATTCATCGCGGTGCCGAATGTCCGGATACCGGGCACAGACATGTAATCAGCAGCGTTCAACGGAAAGCTGCACCGGAATCACGAATCGGTGACGGATGCGGGGTAGGGGGCCTCTGATTTACTCATGGACACAGTCCATAATTAATGTCGTCGATATCGGCCTGACCGCGGCGCAATCCCGCCCCTCTCCACCCCCGTGTTACCTGGGATTATGGAAATTGCGTGTCAACATCGATCGATCAAACCTTCCCTAAAAGTATTAATTGTGCGAAAAAGGCGAGGACAAGCTGCACACACCGTTGAACCGAGACCTGTCTCAAGGAGGCAACATGACTAATTTTTTGTCAAAAGAACGTATCGTCGCTGGACCGGATTTCAACCGCTGGCGGGTTCCGCCGGCCTCGATTGCAATTCATTTGTGCATCGGTTCGGTCTATGCCTGGAGCATTTACAACCCGGCGCTGATCAAAGTGCTTGGCGTTGCCACCAGCGCGGCGGACGACTGGACCCTGCGCGAGGTGGTGTGGATCTTTACCGTGGCGATCGTGTGCCTGGGGATCGCTGCGGCATTCGCCGGCAGGTGGCTTGAGACGGTTGGGCCACGGATGGTCGGTGTAACGGCGGCGTGTCTGTGGGGCGGTGGTTACATCGTCGGTGGTTTTGGCATCTTGTTGCATCAGTTGTGGCTGGTTTATCTCGGTTACGGCGTTATCGGTGGTTGCGGCCTCGGCCTCGGCTACGTTTCGCCGGTCGGCACCTTGATTCGTTGGTTCCCCGACCGGCGCGGCATGGCGACGGGTATGGCAATTATGGGTTTTGGCGGCGGGGCGATGATCGGTGCGCCGCTTAAAGAGTTCTTCATCAAACTGTTTTATGAAGCGCCCCAGTATCTGGGATCGGTTGACGCAGTCGATTTGATCACTCGTTCCGGGCGGCGCTTTGCCGAAATCGGCGGCGAACTCAACGAAGTCGTCGTTGTCGGCGCCAATGAAGTGGCGCAGATGATTGTCCCGGGGCTCGAAGGAGTATATGTGGTTGGCACCGGTTCGACCGGTGTCGCCCAGGCCTTCTTTATGCTGGGGGTAATTTACTTTGCGATCATGACGGCCGCGGCGTTTGCTTATCGTATCCCGGCGAAAGGCTGGAAGCCCAAAGGCTGGGAGCCACCGAGCAAGGAAGAAGGCGCGAAGCGCATGATCAGCCACCGCAACGTGGACATAGATCAGGCGTTGAAGACCCCGCAGTTCTACCAGCTATGGATCGTGTTGTGTTTCAACGTGACCGCCGGTATCGGCGTTATTGGGGTCGCCAAGACGATGATCACCGAGATCTTCGGTACCACTTTGCCGAACATCGTCGATGGCGCGTTTGCCGCGACCTACGTCTTGATGATTAGTGTGTTCAACATGATCGGGCGCTTTATCTGGGCGAGCACGTCCGACAGGATAGGTCGGCGTAACATGTACTGGGTGTTCTTTGCCGGCGGCATCATTCTTTATTTATCGATTCCGCTCACCGCCTACCAAGTGAATCTGCACCCGACGGTTTTTTGGCTGGTGGTGTTTTACGCGGCGACAATGCTTATCTTCACTTTCTACGGCGGTGGTTTTGCGACGATACCGGCATATCTTGCCGACATTTTTGGCACCCGTTACGTCGGCGGGATCCACGGGCGTCTGCTGACCGCCTGGAGCGTTGCAGGCGTGCTTGGCCCGCTCGCCATCACTTCGCTGAGGCAACATACAATGCTGGTGGAGATTCACAAGATCGCCGAGAAAATTTCGCCGCAGAAATTTTTTGAAACCTTCGGCGCCGGCGTTGAGAAACTCGAAGTGTTGGTGGAAAGCAAAACCGTGACAATCGCAAAATTGATGGAGATTGCACCGCCGGGTACGATTGATCCGACGCCATCTTTGTATAGCACCACGATGTACCTGATGGCGGCGTTACTGTTCATCGCCCTGATCAGCAACGCGTTGATGAGGCCGGTGCACGAAAAGCACCACATGGACGAGTAGTCTGGCGCGATTTGAGCTGCTTCTGCGCGCTTTGCCTCGCCGGTCAAGACCCTGTTCCCACAGCGTTTCCTCGAGGGACGCATAGCACAGATACGAGAGAAGAGCTTTTGGCCGAAAACCTGCGACGGCTCAACCAGCGCCTGGATTCCCTGGATCGCTATCATGGGCAGCGACCACACCGGGGAATCGATAACCGAGCACCCCGCCAGGTGCTCGCCCAGGGCCTGCCATATTTGCCCATATTAGGGTGGACTGATACAACTGGATGCGTCTGTTGGAAAGTATGCTATTCTATCTTCGCTTAATCAACCTGAACATTTATGGAGAGTAAATAATGAGGGCAAAACAATCCTTACTGATTGCGATAGTTCTAAGCTTCGTTGCGGCGTCAGTCGCACAAGCGAACGACATGCTGATGGATATGGCGGGAGATGCTAAACAGTGGGTGATGCCTACTGGTAACTACGCCAATCATCGCTACTCGGAACTTGACCAAATCAATACGAAAAATATCAAGAACCTTAACGTCGCCTGGACTTTTTCAACTGGCGTTCTACGTGGCCATGAAGGCAGCCCGTTGGTTGTCGACGGCGTCATGTACGTCCATACACCTTTCCCGAACAAAGTGTTTGCGCTCGACTTGGACAACGACGCAACCATTATGTGGGAATACGCGCCGAAGCAGGATCCGGACACCATACCAGTCATGTGTTGCGACACCGTCAATCGCGGGGTTGCTTACGGTGACGGCAAGGTATTCCTGTATCAAGCTGACGCGACGCTGGTGGCGCTCAACGCCAAGAGCGGCAAAATGGTCTGGAGAACCAGCAACGGGGACATCGGCAAAGGTGAAACCGGCACTTCCGCTCCCATGGTCGTCAAGGACAAAGTCATTGTCGGCATCAGCGGCGGTGAGTTCGGTGTACATGGTCACGTGACCGCGTATGACATGAATACCGGCAAGAGAATGTGGCGTGGCTATTCAACGGGGCCTGACAGCATGACCCTGATGAGTGCAAAAACCACGCACATGGGGCAGTCGGTCGGCACCGATTCAGGCGTCAAGACCTGGGAAGGTGACCAATGGAAAATCGGCGGTGGCACGACTTGGGGTTGGTACTCGTATGACCCTGATTTGAACCTGATGTACTACGGCACGGGTAACCCGAGCACGTGGAACCCGGTTCAGCGCCCCGGCGACAACAGATGGTCAATGACCGTTTTTGCGCGTAACCCCGACACGGGGATGGCGAAGTGGGTCTATCAGATGACGCCCCATGACGAGTGGGACTTTGACGGCATCAACGAAATGATCCTTGCCGACATCGACGTCAAAGGCAAAATGCGCAAGACCCTGGTGCATTTCGACCGCAACGGTTTCGGCTACACGCTGGACCGTGTAACGGGCGAACTGCTTGTGGCCGAGAAGTTCGACCCGACAGTCAACTGGGCTACCCACGTTGACATGAAAACCGGTCGTCCGCAGGTCGTGGACAAATACAGCACCCAACACAACGGCGAAGACGTGAACACGACGGGCGTTTGTCCGGCTGCCTTGGGGTCGAAGGACATGCAGCCTGCTGCCTTCTCTCCGATGACCGGTATGTTCTACGTGCCCACGAATCACGTGTGCATGGACTATGAGCCATATCGGGTCAGTTACACGGCGGGCCAGCCTTATGTGGGTGCTGTCCTGAGCATGTTTCCTGCCCCCGGTGGAGATCACATGGGTAACTTCATTATCTGGGACGCCGGTGAAGGCAAGATTGTGAAGTCGATCTCCGAGAGGTTCTCTGTTTGGAGTGGTGCTTTGGCAACCGCCGGTGGCGTCGTATTTTACGGCACGCTGGAGGGGTATCTCAAGGGGATTGACGCCAAGACGGGTGAAGAACTGTACAGGTTCAAAACTCCGTCGGGCATCATCGGCAACGTGATGACTTATGAGCACGACGGCAAGCAATATGTCGCCATTCTGTCGGGTATCGGCGGTTGGGCCGGTATCGGCATGGCTGCTGGCCTGACAAAAGACACCGACGGTTTGGGTGCAGTGGGTGGTTACCGCCATCTTGAGAACTACACCCGCCTCGGCGGCACGTTGACGGTGTTCTCTCTCTAAATCAAAGCACGAGAGAACCCTCGCAATTTAATACCCGGGAGCGCACGCAAGTGTTAACCCGGGTATTTTTTTATATATAAATCCTAATTGGAAAAACCAACCAAACGAACGATGAAAGATTGCTCCAAATACGGTTTTTTCGCGGCTTTGCTGGGCTGTGCATTTTTAATTTCGACCGGCGCACAAGGAAGCGGCGACGCCGCTTCGATGACTGACGCCGACGCCGCCTCGATGGCCGATGCCGACGCCGCCTCGATGGCCGAAGACAAACCATATAGTGTCGATGAGCAGGGGCAAATCGACTGGTACACTTTCAGCGGCTACCGCCGCTATCACGCCGATTGCCACGTTTGCCATGGACCGGCCGGTCTCGGCAGTTCATTCGGCCCGGGTCTTCTTGAATCCGTTAAGCGGCTAGGTTATGAGGGATACCTGGAGAAGGTCGTCAATGGCGTCGTCAACGTCGATGCGACAACTCAGAATCGTATGCCGTCTTTTGCGACCAACGCAAACGTGATGTGCTTCGTGGACGATGTTTATGCTTATCTGGTTGCCAGGGCTGACGGGGTGCTCGATCGACAGCGCCCGGCAAAGAAACAGCCCAAGCCGCAAGCAGCGCAAGAGCGGGATACTGCCTGTTTGGGCGGTTAGTCTTTGGGCGCCCGATTTACTTGGAGGCTTTGACGCGCCAGGCGGGCTTTGAGTAGTCTTTCAGACCTTTTTTCTCCGCTGGTGCCGTTTATGCGCTCATTTTGTGATGGCAGGTACGGACGGCGGGTTAAAGCGGCGTCGGTTTGTCGTCGCGTTTGTGTGCTGGCCTTTACCGTCGGTGTTTTCTTTTTAACCGGCGTTGTCTTTGCCGCCGAAGAAGGTACCGAGATAGAAAAACGCACAATCCTGCGCGTGTGCGCTGATCCAAATAACCTTCCTTACTCGAATCGCTCCGGTCAAGGGTTTGAGAATAAAATTGCTGAATTGTTCGCCGCCGAGCTGGGTATTTCTCTGAGTTATTTCTGGTTCCCGCAAAGCCTGGGATTTGTGCGGTCGACGTTGGGCGTCAGGCGTTGCGACCTGGTTGTCGGCATATCGGCGGCTCACGAGTCGGTTTTGAATACCAATCCTTATTATTCCTCGGCATTTGCGCTCGTTTACCCTGCCGATTCCGGCCTTGAGCTGTCGTCGTTGTCTGATAAAGCGTTGAAAGAGAAAGAGTTGCGCATCGGCCTGGTCGCCAGAACGCCGCCGACCGGCTTATTGCTCGAGAACGGTTTGATGGCGCAGGTATCCTCTTACCATTTGGTAGTGGATACACGTGTCGATTCTCCCTCTGAGCAGATTGTCAAAGATATGCTCGCCGGCAAGCTGGATGTCGCCGTATTATGGGGGCCATTCGCGGGGTATCTGAATAAGCGCCACGATTCACGGCTTAAAGTTGTGCCGTTGAGCGCCGACGAAAGCGACGAACATCGCATGATCTATCAGGTTACGATGGGGGTCCGGTATGGCGAGATAAAGTGGAAGCGCGAGTTGAATCGGTTGATACGCGAAAACCAGGAAAAGATCCACGCGTTACTGAGGGAATACAACATCCCCCTGGTGGTGAAAGAATGAATGCGGTGAGGGGCGAAGCAAATTACCGGGCCGCGTGGATGACGGCGTTGTTGTCGGCGCTGGTCTGGACGGCTTGCGCGCGTGCGTCGGGAGGCATCGAGGAACCGGAGGGTTACCGCATGAGCGACTACAGAACGCCGACACCGAAGACCCTGCGTGGCGCAGCCGCGGTTGACGCGCAGCAGTTGCGCGCTTTGATAAAACGCGAGCCGGATACCGTTCTGATAGATGTGTTGCCGGCGATGCGCAAGCCACCCAATTTTCCACCTGACCGGTTGTGGCGTCCACCTCCGCGGCACAATCTGCCGGGTAGCGTATGGTTGCCGAACATCGGCGATGGCGATATCTCGCCGGTGTTTGAGAGGTATTTCATCGAAAACCTCGACCGCTTGATCGCCGAAAACGAGCATCGCCCGTTGGTCTTTTACTGCCTGGTCGATTGTTGGATGTCGTGGAATTCTGCCAAGCGAGCGATTGCACTGGGTTATAAACATGTTTACTGGTTTCCAGGAGGAACCGACGAGTGGGAGTTGTACGATTATCCGCTCGAACGTAGCAACCCGGTTCAAATGCCGGAATTCAAGGAGGCTGTGCAATGAATGGATGTAGCATGGACTGGTTGATTACCCGGTCGGTCGCGTGGCCGTCGTCGTGGCGTTGGCGTTGGTTGTGACGGCGTCGGCGCAGGATGGCGACACGTACAACAAAGAACAAATTTTATTGTTCGGCACCTACCATCTTGAGAACGTCACTTCACCGGGGGTGCTGCACTATGACTTTCAGCAATCCGGGTCGATAAACCATGAGATCGAAGATCAGGTTACGCTGGCAATCACCCGGGTCAATGAAAACGGCAGCAAGAATTTGAGCACCGAGTTTCTCAGCGGTGACAACCGCAGGGATTTTAACGACATGCCGGACTTTAACTCCAACCCGCTGATTATGTACTTTCTGCAGTGGGACGTAGAGCAGATGGACGCTTCCAGCGGGATCTCGCATAACCATTATCGTCGCTTGCTACGTAGTGCGATGAGTTCCGGCATACGTAGCGAAGAAGTCGTAGTCAACCACGCAGGACGCACACTGGAAGGGCAGAAGGTGTTCTTTGAGCCGTTGGCGGGCAGTGAATACCAGGACAAATACGGGGACCACATCAAAAAACGCTATGAGTTTATACTGGCCGAGTCGATCCCCGGCTACATATACAGCATCTCGACGCTGGTGCCGGGTGAGAAGCCTGGCGACGAGCCTTTAGGATATACCAGACTGACTTTCAATCGCCTGGAATCGGCAGAGGCCAAACAGTAACAGGAGGCCCGATGGGATGGCCCGCTATGAATCGCGGTAAAACAACGAGCTTTGTATTGCTCCTGGTCTCGGCGGCGTTGTTAATTTCGTTCGCTTTGTCGGCGGCGGCTAACGACTTTCCGACTCGGGCACGTGCCGAGTACGTGTTCGCCTGCATGAGTAGCAACGGAGAATCGGAG
Source organism: Candidatus Oxydemutatoraceae bacterium (assembly GCA_965226235.1). Taxonomy (GTDB): domain Bacteria; phylum Pseudomonadota; class Gammaproteobacteria; order Poriferisulfidales; family Oxydemutatoraceae; genus CAYFZO01. The sequence continues at coordinate 2,006,332 of OZ245335.1, forward strand.
ATCATACTTGTGCAATGTTCTTGCGCCGTCGACGTTATCGCCGAGTTGCTGAAGTATGATGAATACGTTGACGCCGAAACCACGTTGAGGATGCGGTTGCTGCCCGGTGAACGAATGGCCATTTTTCGCGATGTCGAGTGGGTGAGAAAGTCGGTCGAGAAGCTCAAAGCGGCGCAGGCCGAGGCCGAGATTCGATGTTTTTGACCTCCCCCTCGTGGGGTGTCTTTCTTTCTGGCTCATTGTGCCGGAATCAAGGGGGGGGAGACTTATGGCTTTTGGCTAACAGCGCAGTACAACTCCTTGCATTTATACCGTTTGAGGTAGATAATGCAGGTATCTTTCCCGGTAGGGGCAGATCTGCAATTGCAAGGATAGCCTCGGAAGGAAAGAGTGTTAGGCTAACACTAACCAAGAGGAGTAAACCATGAAACAATGGAATAAGCCTTTGATTAGGGAAACCGCAATTGGCATGGAGATCAACTGCTACGCTTGCGCGGAAATTTCCTAATCATATCTACCCGGTTGCGGGGCGTAGGTCCCGCAACCACTTTTCTCAGTCGAAGCCTTTCATAACCCCTGCTATCTCTCCGTAAAGACGGCTAACTAAACCCCATGCGTGTTATCGTTCTTGGTGCGGGAGCGGGAGGCGGCGTTCCTCAGTGGAACTGCAATTCTGAACATTGTCGCCTCGCAAGAGACGGCAGTAGCCGGATTTCACAAAGAACCCAGTCTTCGATTGCCGTCACCTCGGACGGCGAAAATTTTGTCTTGCTGAACTGCTCGCCGGACCTGCGCCAGCAAATCAACCAAACGAAAGCGTTGTACCCGAGTGGAAAGCTGAGGAGTAGCCCGATTAAAGCCGTGGTGTTGACTAACGGGGACGTGGACCACATCTCCGGTTTGCTGACGATGCGCGAAAGCGAGCCTTTTCGCGTCTATGCGTCGGACCGGGTGCAGGCGATTTTGAGGGACAACTCGATTTTCAACGTGCTCAATCCCAAATACGTCAAGCGTGATGCCTTCACCTTGTCGTCCCCCTTTGAGGCAGTCAATGTCGAAGGCGAGTCGCTCGGCCTTGAAATCGAACCTTTTTCGGTACCGGGTAAAGTCGCGTTGTTTATGGAAGACGAAAACCAGGGGGAGGATTTCGGCACCCGCGAAGGCGACACGATCGGTTTGCGCGTTCGCGATCTCGACGGCGGCGCCGAGTTTTATTACACCCCCGGTTGTGCAGCTTTGACCAGCGATCTCGAGCGGCGGTTCGACGGCGCCGACCTGGTGTTTTTCGACGGCACTTTGTTCCGCAACGATGAAATGATTACCGCGGGTGTCGGATACAAGACCGGCGCGCGGATGGGGCATACCAACATGGACGGAGAAGACGGTTCTCTCGCGGCTTTTCAGGATATCGCGGTCAAGAGAAAGATCTATATACATATCAACAACACGAACCCGGTGTTACTCGAAGATTCGGTCGAGCGTAAAGTTGTCGAGGAAGCAGGATGGGAAATCGCTTACGACGGCCAGGAGATCGTACTGTGAGGGTCTGTCTGGATAGTGCGCTGAGTGCTGCGGATCTTGAGCAGCGTTTGCGCAAGATCGGCGAGGAGTACTATCACGACAAGCATCCGTTTCACCGCTTGCTGCACACCGGCAAGCTGAACAAAGGTCAAGTGCAGGCGTGGGCCTTGAACCGCTATTGTTACCAAGCGGCGATTCCGATCAAGGATGCGCGGCTGATGGCGAGGATTCCCTGCCACGACTTGAGGCGCGAATGGCGCCAGCGCATCGTCGACCACGACGGCGCCGAAAAAGGCAAGGGCGGCATTGAGCGTTGGCTCAAGCTGACCGACGGTCTCGGTCTCGACCGCGGGTACGTCGTATCGCAGGGCGGGGCCCTGCCGATTTCGCGTTTCTCGGTGGACGCTTACATTCACTTTGTTTCGGAGATGCCGCTGCTCGACGCGATTGCGTCGTCGTTGACCGAGATATTCTCCCCAACAATCATCGCCGAGCGTATGGCCGGGATGCTCGCCAATTACGATTTTGTCACCGAGGAACTTCTCGTTTACTTCAAGCCTCGATTGACGCAGGCGCGGCGCGACGTGGACTTCGCGCTGCAGTACGTACTCGACCATGCCCGCAGCGTCGAACAGCAGAAAGGCGTGTTGGAAGCATTGCTGTTCAAATGTGACGTATTGTGGAGCCAGCTCGACGCGCTGCATTTTTCCTACGTCGAACCCGGCTTGATACCACCCGCTTGTTTCGTTCCGAAGTGAGCGCGTCAAACGAAAATGCGAATCCAGGACGCACACGTTCGGTTATTTCCCCCGATTCGATGCCGGTGTTGCCTGACCACGTCAGGTTGCACCACGACAAGGGACGCAAGCGGTGGGTGTTGCTCGCGCCCGAGCGTTTGCTCGAACCCGACGAGGCGGCGCTTGAGACTTTGAGAATGTGTGACGGATGCACGACGGTGCTGGCTATTTCAACCTGCCTTGGTCAGTCGTACAATGCACCTGCGGATGAAATATTGAAAGATATCATCGTAATGCTGCAGGATTTGGCTGACAAGGATTTTTTACGGCTATGAGCAATAAGGACAAAAGTATCGGCATGCCGATTTCGATGTTGTGCGAATTGACCCACCGTTGCCCCCTGCGATGTCCGTATTGTTCCAACCCGATGGAACTCGAGCGTGCGTCGGGCGAGTTGACCACCGAGCAATGGATAGGCACTTTCGAGCAGGCCGTCGAGATGGGCATACTACAGGTGCATTTCTCGGGCGGCGAGCCGGCGGTGCGAAAAGACCTTGAAGATCTCATTGCCGCCGCGCAACGTCTTGGTCTGTACAGCAACCTGATTACCTCGGCCGTGCTGATCAGTGACGAGCGCATGGCGCATTTTGCCGAGCTTGGCCTCAACCACGTACAGATCAGTATCCAGGACAGTGAAGAGGAGACGGCCAATCTGATCGGTGGTTACCACGACGGTTTTGCGCAAAAACTGAGGGTCGCCAGGGCGGTCAAGGCGAACAAGCTGCCGTTGACCGTCAACGCGCCGGTGCACAAGATGAATATCGCCCATTTGGAGTCGATTATCGATCTTGCGCTCGAGATGGGTGCCTCGCGCCTCGAAGTCGCCCACGTACAGTACTACGGTTGGGCCTACCACAATCGCGCGGCGTTGATGCCCAGGCGTGATCAGCTCGAATGGGCGACCGAAGTCGTCGAGAAGGCGCGCGAGCGTCTCAAAGGCGTGTTGGTAATTGATTACGTCGTACCGGATTATTACGCGCGCCGACCGAAGGCGTGTATGGGAGGCTGGGCACGGCAGTTTTTGAACGTGACCCCGTCGGGTAAGGTGTTGCCGTGCCACGCGGCCGAAAGCATCACCACGCTCGAGTTCGACAACCTCAAGGAGCATAGCCTCAAAGACATTTGGGAAAACTCCGCCGCGTTTGAAAAATTTCGTGGCACCGAATGGATGCCTCAAAAATGCCGGAACTGCGAGCGCCACGAGATAGATTGGGCCGGTTGCCGTTGCCAGGCGTTTGCAATCACCGGCGACGCGGCGAACATGGATCCAGCGTGCGAATTCTCGGACCACCACGAACAACTGGTTAACATCGCAACGCTCGAATCGAGCAGGGAAGATGAGCAATTCGACTACCGGCACATTGGTTTCAAGGTACCGGTCAAGGCCGTCCACGCGCGGCGATAACTCAGGCATCTTGTTCGGCCGTCTCATCCCCTGGCAAAGCAGATGGGAGCTAGCCCGGAAATTTCACCGATGGGGTAGAAAGAGGCTGCCTCTTATGGCATAACGGTTGTGTAAACAAACAGTTAGGTCAACCGACCAAGGAGGCAGCCTTGAAGACACAGTGGACTTTAGGATCATTGGAATTTCACCCGCTGGGGAGACGATCCGTGACAGGTCGATTCGATGGTGGGCGGATCAGTTCGGACGGAGGTAGACAGGGGGAGTACCGTTGCGCGAGATCGACTGGCACATCTCCTTGACGGCGCGGGCGATCGCGGCGCCAGATGCCCGGATACCGGGTACAGACACGCAATCAACAGCGTTCAACGGGAAACTGCACCGGAATCATGAATTGGTGACGGATGCGGGCTAGTGTCGCTGTATAGGCGTCAAGGCGCCGGTCGAAGCCGACGATGACGGGCGAGGGCCGCAATGTTTCCCCCTGGGTGCACCATCGGATTTCCGTCACCGCGCCGCATCGACTTTCGGTAAAAGAATACGGCGCCAGAGAAGGTGTGCCGGCGGTTTTTCTTCACGGCGGACCGGGTAGTGGTTGTCGCCCCACGTTGTGTCGCTTGTTTGATCTCGAGCGTTTTCGCGTGATCGCGCCCGACCAACGCGGGGCCGGTGACAGCACACCAAAAGGTTGCCTCGAAAACAACACGACCCAGGATTTGGTCGCCGACCTGGAGACGGTGCGCGAGTATTTCGGCATCGAACGTTGGCTGGTGGTTGGCGGTTCCTGGGGGGCATTGCTCGCCGTCGCTTATGCCGAAGCCTGGCCCGAACGGGTTTCGGGTATCGTCTTGCGTTCGTTCTTTCTCGGCGGCAGCGACGATTTGCTGCGGGCGTTTGTTACTCTGCCGCAGGCGATTTATCCGGAACTCTACACGGCGTTTATCGCGCATCTGCCGGAAGACGAAAGAGCCGAGCCGCTTACGGCCTACTATCGGCGCATCCTTGATCCCGATCCTGCGATATCGCTACCTGCGGCTTACGTGTGGCACGACTACGAGCGCGCCTTGTCGGAACTGCGCCCGGAGGTGCTTCCCGACCTTGCGGCCAGTGCCCGTGCGGCATTCGATAAAGATCGTCCACGTCCGGCGACCCCGCGCATGGAAGCGCATTACTTCTCCCACGATTGTTTTCTGCGCCCCGGGCAACTGCTTGACGCCGCCGGGCGGCTCGGCGACATACCCGGTGTGATTGTGCAATCGCGCTACGACCTTTTGTGTCCGGCGGTGGCGTCTTATGCTTTGTCGCGGCGCTGGCCGCGCGGTTTGGTCCGGATGGTGAACGGCGCCGGTCACAGCCAGTCGGAGGCAGGCGTCGAAGACGCGCTGGTGCGGGCGGTGAAGTCGATTGCCGATACGCTACAGTGACGAGTTCTTGCCGCGTTCGTGTGCGCCACGGCGTTCGAATATCGCGAGCAGGTTTTCGTGGTCGGCGGTGAAAGCGGGACGTTGAGACTGCCTGCCGGTTACAAACCCGGGTTGCTCGCCGGGATGGATGGTTCCCGGATGATGGCGTTTGACGGCAACAGCGCGCGTTGCTTGTCGGCGCCGGAGCAGGGTGCGTCTATCGTCTTGAGCCGTCGCACCCACGCGCCGATGTCTATGCTGGGTTAATGGTTCGGCGGTCAGGCGTTTCGCACGCCCCGCCGGCGTTGGGTTCGATCAGCAGTGCTGTTTCAGCATTCGCGGTGAGGGTCTTTTTTTAAAGTTCCTCAAGAATCCGGGCGCGTTGCCTGCGATATTCCTGCTCGCTGATCAGACCTTCGTCACGCAATTTTTCAAGACGCCTGAGGCGGGCTTCGAGTGAATCATGTCTTTCCGCCGGTTTTTCCTTGGCCGGCTTTGGCTGAGTCGCCGGCTGAACCGCTGGCCGAGCCGCCGGGTCGGTTTCGGCGAGTGTACGTGGTTCGATAGCGATCCAGTCGATACGTTTTCTGCCGTCGCGGGTCTTGACGTTACTAACGCCGGGCATTTCAACGACGCGTAAATCCAAAGAAGCCGCTCTGCCGCGAATACCCGGTTCGGGCGGGTTGACGTAGCCTTTTTCCTGGCCGAAGAGCCAGCGTTTTTTTACGCCCTTGTGAATTTTTCCAAAGATGACGTTCAGTCGGCGGTTGCTCCAGAACACGCGAGCCGAGACAAAAACCTGTTTGCCGATTAATTTACCGAACAGCGGCGCAGTGTCAACGCTACGGAACACAACGTCCTCGTTTGGTCCGATGCTACGCAGACCTTCAGCGATGTAATCCGCGAGGCGTCCTGCGGTTGCCGGCGTGAACAAGGGCAATGTGGATTCGTCGTCTGTTCCAGAGACGTCTCGTGATTCCGCTTTGGCGGGTTCAACCCTGAGTCTGGCCAGGGCTTTCCCCAATAACCCCGGGTCTATTTTGAACGGGTGGGTATTGGCACCCCCGTTATGCGTCTCGGTCTTGACGTATTCGCCGCCATTCTCCCACAGTGTTTCACCGATTGCTCCGGTGGCGTACAGCAAAACCGATACCAGTGCGAGGCGTAATGAAAAACGCGCGCTTTCTTTAATGGCGCGGATATCGGTGTGGTCGGTATGGGGCATGGCGTCGTCAAAAGTCGGTTTCACCGGAGATTATACAGAGGCGCGGAGAATTTTCATTGCGCGCGGCATTTTGCGGCGCGTAAAAAAAAAGAGTGCGGTTTTTCAACCGCACTCTTCCTCTTCGTTAACAGCGATACTTTTGTGGGGTATCAGAAGAACATGATGGCGCCGATCGCGAGGCTTTGTTCCTCGTTTTCGTTGCCTGTGTGGGATTTGGACTCGGACTGGGTGTACTCGATTACGAGGTTCAAGGCTTCGCCGATCGGGTGATAGGCACCGATGATCCACGATTCGTTACTTTCAACGAGGTCGTAGTCGTTGGTTGTCGCAAGTTGATCTCTATCCCACGCTGTTGCGTCGAGATTGCTCTCGCCGACACTCGCGCCCAGCAGGGTGCCGCCCGGAATGCGGTAGCGTGCCTGCAGGTAGTAGCCGTCGGAATCGCGCTCGTTTCCGGTGACGTCAAAGCCATCAAGCAGGAACGACGTCGTGCCGATGCCTTCGCCGTCGTAGTAGTAGCCTACGATGTCGAAGTCGCCGAACGCGATTTTCGCGCCGATGTCATAACCTTCAGCTTGAAGGCTGTTGTCGAACCCTGGGGTCGCTGGCGTCAATACCGTTCCAGGTTGATTCGGGTCGAAAATTGTGAACACGGTCGGGAGGGAGGTACCTTTGAAGTCCACCTCTTGGTAAATGAAGCCGGCCCATAGCCCGAGCGAACCGTTTTCCATGGTGGTGTTGTAGTTGACCTTGCCTTCGAAGCCGAAGGTGTCTTTTTCCTGGCCACCGCCTGCAACATCGGTGAGACTGTAAGTAGGACCGGCGATGGTACCCGCTCCCCACGGCTGCACCAGCGCTACGGTGAAGCTCAGGCCGTTGAAGTTTGGCGACGCATATTGCAACTGCGCTTTCCAGTCGGCGTACAGATAACCGAACCCGATGCGCCCGAGCGTCGTGTGGCCGTCGGGGTTCGCTGCACCCGAGCCGACGCCGAGCAGCGTCATATCGCTCAGAATTGCGTCAGAGCCGTAGACACCGAGGTCGCGGCCGATTTTCAACGTACCAAAGTCGTCACGGCCGAGCGTCAAAAAGGTCTGTCGAAAGTTGGCGCTGCTTAGACCCAGTGCGCCGTCCAGGCCTGTAGTCAAACCGCTGTTGGTGTGGGTACCGGGCTGAAAGCTGAGGTGTACCCCGGCACGCCATCCATTCTCGGTCATTGTCGCCGCGCTGAAGTTCAGCCACGATGGCAGCAGACCGTCGCGAACGTCGTTGTAGTCGTTATCGCCGCCGCAGGCAAAACCGCCGGCGACTGTGCCGTTGACAGTCTTGGTCTTGCAATCGCCGTTCATGACGAACGCGTTGACGTTACCGCTGAAGTCCACTTCCCAAGCCCCCATGCGCATCATGGACAGTCCTTCGAAAGCGGCATGCACGGTTGAGGTTCCAAATACCGTTGCGCCCAGACACACCAGCAAAGGTAGGATTTTTCTTTTCATTTTTGTTCTCACTTTTCAGTTAATGGAAATCAGCACCCGCAGGCACCGCCAATCAGGATAGGATTGTAGCGTATATCTCTTGGAAAATACACCCCTTTTATTTCGGCGATAGCCTACTATGATAAGGCAGTACGAAAAAGAGCCATTAGCCTGGGCGTCGCCGGGGCACGTTGTCCGAATCGGCATTTCATTGAATGGCTCGAATGTTATATCAATCGTGTCTCAAGTTCGCACAATGCGTTGCAAAAAACCGCTCGTTGCACTGCTCGTTTTATCGCTAAGCGCCCTGCTGGCCGCGCCTCTGAACGCGCTCGAAACGATTCGCATCGGCACGCTGAAATTCGGTACGGTCAACTGGGAACTCGACACCGTGATGCACCACGGTCTCGATCGCAAACACGGCGTTGCAATCGAGATCATGCCGTTCGCCAACAAGCAAGCGGCGCATATCGTGTTCCAAAGCGAGGAAGCCGACATAATTGTTACCGACTGGCTGTGGGTGTCGCGAGAGCGCGGTGCAGGAAAAACGTACAGGTTTATTCCCTATTCGTCGGCGTTAGGCGCGATCATGACCCCGCCCGACTCCAAAGCGAAAGATCTGCGTGACTTGCGTGGCTTGCGCGTTGGCGTCGCAGGCGGCGCACTCGACAAGAGCTGGTTGTTGACGCGCGCATGGGCGCAGAGAAAATACGGGTTCGATCCGCTCGACGCGTTCGATGTGCAATACGCGGCGCCGCCGTTGCTCAACGGACAGATTGAACGTGGCAGACTCGACGCGGTGCTGAATTTTTGGCACTACAGCGCGCGCCTCGAGGCACAAGGCTATCGCCGCTTGGTCGAGATAAGCACCGTTGTCGAAGATCTGGCCGGATACAAGGGAGGGGCGATGGTCGGCTATGTGTTCAGACAGGAACTCGAACAACGCCACCCGGGCATCGTCGGAAAATTCGTAGCGGCCATCGGCGAGGCGCGCGAAAAACTGTTACGCGACGACGCCGAATGGGAACGCCTGCGTCCACTGATGCGCGTTGAGAACGACCCGATTCTCCTCGTCTTGCGAGACCACTATCGCAAAGGCATACCACAACCGTGGAGTGCCGCCGACCTTGAAGGCGCAAAACAACTGATGCGGATTTTGTCTGAAATCGGAGGCGACAGGCTCACCGGCGGCACCCCTCGCCTCGACGAAGGAACATTCTGGAAATAACGCCTCCCCTCCGCGTACGCTTGGTGCAGCAGGGCTTTTTATGAACGTCAAGCGCTTCTCGTTCGCTCCCCTCATCTCGATTGCAGCGCTGATTCTGCTGTGGCATCTGGGCTCGATCTTCATCGGTGCCGAATCGCTTCCTTTTCCGCTCGATGTGTTCGAGATCATCGTACGTGAGGCCATAAGCGGCGATCTATTCTTCCATACCGGCGTTACCTTATGGCGGGTGGTCGCGAGTTTCACGATTGCGATGACGTTCGGCATCACGATCGGCTTGCTTATGGGCAGCTTCAGAAAAATAGACAAGGCGCTCGACCCGTGGCTCCTGTTCTTTTTGAACATACCGGCGTTGGTCATTATCATCCTCGCTTACATCTGGATGGGACTGACCGAAATTGCGGCAATCACCGCGGTTGCGATCAACAAAATCCCAAACGTAGTCGTCACAATCCGTGAAGGCGCGCGTTCGATGGACCACAACCTGCAGCAGATGGCGACGGTGTTTCATTTCAGCCGCTGGAAACGGTTGCGTCACATCGTGATCCCGGAACTTGCGCCGTATATCGCGGCGGCGACGCGCTCGGGCCTCGCGTTGATCTGGAAAATCGTGCTCGTCGTCGAACTGCTTGGACGCAGCAACGGCGTCGGGTTTCAACTGTACTTGTATTTTCAACTGTTCGACATTGCCGCGATCATCGCCTGGGGTTTGACTTTTGTAATCATCATGCAGTTGGCTGAATTGTTTTTGATCCAGCCTTTCGAGGCGCACGTAAACAAATGGCGCAGATGACTTCAGCGGAAAAGGTCAACGGCGAACAATCTGTGCGCGTCGACATAAAAAGCAAAAACTTTATCCGCCACGACGGTAGCGAAACCCCGGTGTTGCGCGGCGTCTCGTTCGAAATCCAGCGCGGTGAACTGGTCGCGCTTACCGGCCCTTCGGGCTGTGGCAAAACCACCCTGCTGAAGCTGATCGCCGGCCTCGATCGTGATTATGAAGGCGAAATCTCGCTGCCTGAACCACGCGACAGTGAACTTGATCTGTCGTATGCGTTTCAGGAGCCCTGCCTGCTGCCGTGGCGGACGGTCCGTCAGAACGTCGAGTTGGTAATGCCGGCCGGCCTCCCGCCGGAGGAGCAACAAAAGCGAGGCACGATGCTACTCGACGACATGGGGCTCTCGCACGCCGCCGACAACTACCCGCCGTCGCTATCGGCAGGTATGGCTCAACGAGCCGCACTGGCGAGAGCATTCGCGGTCGAAGCACCATTGCTGATCATGGACGAGCCGTTTTCGTCGATCGACGAGCGAACCGCCATTCACTTGCGCAAGCTGTTGCTGTCGCAGTTGCAAACCCACTCATGCATGGTGCTGTTTGTCACGCACAACCTGCGAGAAGCACTGTCTCTTTCCGACCGTTTGCTGATACTGTCACAACGCCCGGCAACGCTGGTTGCCAACCTGCCGTTACCACCTGCGCGAGGCGACGCCAAAGAGGACACCACGAGCGGCACTTTGAAACGTCCGGCCAAGGACATTGAGCGCTTGCACAATGAAATGCTGCTGCGGTTTCCGGAAATTTTGGGATGAAAAAACGCGCGAGCGATCTGGTTCATGGCGCCGGATCGGGGGGACGGTCGCACCATATAGTGTGGTGGACCCATACAGTGGATTGATACAACGGCGTTCTGCAGGGTAAAGTACCCCCGCCATGAACTTTGAGACAAAAGCAATTTGTTTGTTTTGCGCCGGGCGTCGGTTTCCAGTGTTTCTCCGCGTTGTTTGGGCCGGCTTGCTCGCGGGCGGATTGATCGGCGTGGCTTGGGCGCAACCACCTGCGCCCGAAGGATGGCCGTGCATCCAGCGCTATCAGCCTTCGGTTTCGGCCGGTGCGTTTTGGCCGTATGAATTGCTCGAAGACGTTCATTGGAATGAAGAACCACAGGTGAGAGACCTGGCCGACGCTGTTACCGAACGGGCGATGCCGCTGGAAGAAGCGCGTGAGGAAATCCGTGCGTTTCTTGAATCCCAGGAGCAAGACACCGGGAAAGATTTGCAAAAAACTGCAAGTTTGTTGATAGCCGCGCTGGACGAAATGATCAACAGCAAACGCGATCGCATTATCGAAGGTATCGCACGGTTCAGCGCACGCCAGCAAATGATGATCAGTCGCATAGAAACCCAGGGCAGGAAGATCGATGAGTTGAAAGCCGCCGCCGACCCCGACGCGGCAGCGCTCGAGGACCTCGAGACGCGTCAGAAGTGGGATGTGCGCGTGTTTGACGAGCGCGAAGACCTGAGTGGCCACTTGTGCGAGCAACCGGTCTTGATGGAACAGAAATTTTTTGCTCTCGGGCGCGATGTCGCGGCCTATTTGGAGGAGCACGGAGAAAAGCGCGGCGAAGGTTCTCATTGAGCCGGGCAGGCCATGATGCCTGGTCTTTCCCTGAAAGGTCGGAATTCAAAAACAGACGGGAAACGTGATGGCGATGCAGTACGGTTTCCGTCCAGGCGTATCAACACAGCACGATTGATCGCGTCGTTGGGGTAATCCAGCAGACCCTCGGTTCCCACCAGGCAATGCTTGGGTAATGCCTGAAAGTGCTTGCGCGGATTTTACTCGACAGGAGCGTTCAAGGAGACTCTGCCATCCGCGGCGTTGCCGCAGTCAATACCGCTGAACCCAGCCAGCAGCGAGTTAAAAGTTTGTGTCCTCACGGGTATCCGGTTTTGGTACAGCCAGCGGTATTGAACCTCGTAAGCCTGCTTCTCGCGTGCTTTCCACGTTTCGCAGTCGTTGTGCAGTCGCGGCAAATCAATGTGTTGCTGGACATGGTGCACGAGTTCGTGCAGCAGGATGCTGCGGTCATACATGTTACCCAGGACATCGCTGTCAAGCGTCATATAAACGGCGCTGTCCTGATATGAAAACCAACCGCGTACGTTGCCGCAATCCTCTCCACAGGCGCGCATCGCTATTTTCTCTTGCGGCAGGAAGTTGACCGCGGGGTTGGGAATCTCGCCGGTAACGCCGAGGGTCGCCTGGATATACAGCACCAAGGCAGTGACGATCTCTTGAAGCAGGGCGGTGGAATTCAAAAAACGTTCCTGGATTGACCTCGATCAAGCCGAAGGTGGCAACTCGTTCATCGCGAAACGGATTCAAGCCGATACGAGCGGCCACTGTGATTCGAATGTCTTTTTGTCCGAGTCCATTATCCTGACCGCCAGGAAATCCTCGTTTCCACGTGGGGCGTAGTGAAAGCCGAAACTCGGATTCTCGCTGAAAGAGATGTCGCCGCTGACCGCGAATATCACATCGCCATTGCGGTTTTTAACCTCGACGTTTTCGACATAATGGGGAGCAATATAGAGCAGGGTAATCTGGTCTTTCTGCAGCCCCGAGTAACTCGGATGCACTACCGAAAGGTGAAACTTATGCGTGCCATTCGAGGTCTTTCCCTCGTCGAGCAAAGTGGTTTTCCCCATGGTCAGTTTTAGCAGCGGGTCGCTGTTCATCGGCGGCGCCGAGCAACCACCCGAGGCTTTGACGAAAGTCGAGTTCATGTACAAAAGCCCGTCGTTGGTTTCTGAAATTACGCGCACATCGCTGTAATCGTTCACGCGGATGCGAGTGTTGACGTCGGCGATGCCGCTTTCCGGCGTGAGCGTGAATACACCTGCAACCGGGGCAGGGTTTTCGTCCACGACAAGGTAATGTTTTTTCAGAAAACGCTCGGGAGTTTGCGGAAACGCCGCCGCGATTCTTACCGTGACGTCGCCACCGTTCGGTGGGCGCACGGGTGCGATGATTTCAACGACGCCGTGGCCGGGAAAAATTCCTCTGTCCTGAAAAAGATATTCCCGAATCGCGTCCCACGCGGGAGGGTCATTTTCGTTGTGGTTGTTTGCGAGCAACGTTGCGGGGAGGGTCAGCGTTGCGCCAGAGGCGGCGACCAAGGTCAAAAATTTACGGCGCGTGATAATGTTTTTCATAACGCTTGTTTCTTTGCTGAAGTTTATAAAGTGAAGTCTTTTGACTCCGTTGACGAATATAGCACGATTCATAACGCGATTTTCAACCGGGATGAGGTCAGCAACACCGATTTAACCCATTGATTGGATATGCTTTTGTAAATAACGCGCCAGCGTGTTCTCGTTTATCCGCCCAATCTGGCCATTCGTGGTTTTTTGCAGACAGATTTGGATACGATACGGTAATATTGTGATAAGCAGAGGCCTTTCCAGGCAAACCACAATCGGTGATTTACCGTGGAGGAGAAGTTATGTTTGGCTCAGACAGCATCATGTCGGCAAAGTATTTTTATCCGCTGGCAATACTCATCCTGGCGCTTGTAGTCGGCGCGTTTGTTTACGATAGCAGGAGGATCCCGAACTTGCTCGGAGAATGGCGAGGAATCAACCAAACGGTTTCCGACCTCAAGGGATTTAAAGAGTGGGAAAAGACCGTGTACATCACCGAACAAAAAGACCGCCGTTTTCGCGGTCATTTTGAATACAGCGAAGGGCGCAAGGATTTTTTCGGCGTAATCCATCCCGGCAACCGTCACTTCACCTGGGTCGCAAGCGACAGCAAAGGGTATAACTTTGGTCGCATCCACTGGCGCAACAGGATCAGCGCGTGCTATATCGAATCATGGGAAGAGGCCACCGCGGGTTGTGCGATTCTGGAAAGAAACTAACCTGGGTCCGTTGAACCGCCCTGGCTGTGAACGATGGCACCGACAAAACCGGTCCGGGCACCGAACTCTGCCACCACCGTAGGATCCTTGTGAATACCCGGGCCAGCAAATATCGTAGTATGGAATATCGTGGCATGGTTTTTTATGGTCTACCCTCGGAGGTTTAATTGCATCCGGACACGCGTGTCCGCTTTGCATGTGGCGTTGCACATCGAGCGTGTAACCCACGTTACCGGAGACAGACCTTCGACTGTCAGCTTGATGAGCGTTGCCTCACCGGATTGGGCAGGCCATGATGTCTAACGGGTTTACCATTCGCAGATGTGAAGGGGGACTGAAAATGCGTTTTAACTTGTTGAAGGCCGTCAGCGTGGTATCGCTGATGTTGCTCGGTGCAGGCGCGATGGCCAGCGCCGACGCGGCAGAAGAAGCGGAAGCCGCGTTGCCGGCCATGGCAGGCGACGCCGAAGCCGGCGGTAAAATCTTTGTCAAATGCCGGGTCTGTCACGCCGTCGAGAAAGACGTCTCCAAAATCGGGCCAAGTCTTTATGGCGTTTTTGGGCGCAAAGCCGGCACGCTCGCGAGTTATACGAACTATTCGGACCAGATGAAGGCTTCCGGCATCTTGTGGAACGAACAGAGCATCTCCGAATTCATCAAGAGCCCAAGAACTTACATCAAGAACACCCGGATGCTGTTCGTCGGTTTGAGGGACGAACAGGATATCGCGAACCTGCTGGCCCATCTCAAATCGATCCAGTAAAAGCCAGCGGTTGCACAGGAGCGTCGCCACAAGGGATCTCCCGTGGATTTATTTCCGAGCGCGCCGGGGCGTTGCCTCGGAATCTTACTTTTTTTGCCGTCCGCCGAGTAGCTGTTGCGACGGCGAATACCCGTACACCGCTAAAGCGATGAGCAACGCGGTCGTCCCGGCGACGATAATCATCGCTTTGTCGTTGAATTCGGAATACAGCGAGAAGCGAATCAATTCGACCACGTGGGTGAACGGGTTGTACAAACAGATGTTGTAGAGCAGAACGCTCGACTCCCTGATTCGCCACAATGGATACAGCGCTGACGACGTGAAGAACATTGGGAAGATCACGAAGTTCATGATGCCCGCGAAGTTTTCGAGTTGTTTGATCAACGACGACAGGAACAATCCTATCGCACCGAGCATAAGCCCGGTCACCAGCAGTATCGGAAACAGGGTGAGGTAGCCGCCGACCGGCGGGCGCACTTCCCAAAACCACGCGATCAGCAGGAACACATAGACCTGCAGGATTGAAATCAGCGCGCCCGAAAGCAGTTTGCTTATCAGCAGGAACCAGCGCGGCAGTGGGCTGGTTAGCAGTATTCTCATGCTGCCCATCTCGCGGTCATAGACCATCGAAAGCGAAGTTTGCATGCTGCTGAACAGTTGGATCATGCCGATCAGCCCCGGGGTGATGTATTCCTCATACAGCACGTAGGTTTCATAAGGCGGGATGATCGAAACGCCGAGCACCGAGCGAAAACCCGCGGCGAAGATGAACAGCCACACCAGTGGCCTGACCAGCGCCGCGACGAAACGTTCGCGTTGTTGTAGAAAACGCAGAACTTCGCGGCGCGCTATTGCCGACAGACAATAGTAGAAAGCGCCGGCGCCGAGTTTGTTCTCGATTGGTTGTGCGGAGCCGGGTTTCATCACAGCAAAGCGACCAGGTTTTGTCGCATGCGCGTCAGGTCGGTGCCGCCCGCGATTTCACTGGCCTTGCCTTGCGCGACCAGCTCGCCTGATTTCAAGAGAAATAGTTTATCGTCGGGCTCGACTTCTTCGAGCAGGTGCGTCGTCCACAGCGCCGACAGACCGCTGTCGCACAGCATGCGCACATGTTTCAGGATGATTTCGCGACTACGTATGTCAAGACCGAAGGTCGGCTCGTCGAGTATCAGCAATTCCGGGTTTTGCATCAACGCACGTACGATTTCGATGCGTCGCGCTTGACCGCCGCTGAGATTGCGGATCTTGTCGTTCAAATGGTCGAGTATGTCGAGGCGTTCGAGTTCCTCGTGCGCGCGGCGTTTTGCCTGCGCCGGCGGTATGCCGTGCAATCCGGCGAAGTATTCAAGGTTTTGCCACACCGTCAAATCCATGTCGAGCGAGCGTTGCTGGAATACGACGCCGAGATGCATGAGTGCTTTGCCCGGCCGCTTTTTCATGTCCCAGCCTTTGACCAGAATCTGTCCGGCGCCGCTATGGTACAGGCCGGTAATCAGGGAGAACAAAGTGGTTTTGCCGGCACCGTTGTGCCCGAGCAGGACCGTGAACTCGCCGTACGCAATGGAGAAGTCAAGCGACTTCAGCGCTTGGAATTTTCCGTAGGAGTGGCTGAGGTTCTTCGCTTCAAGCGCGTATGCGCGTGCGGCGTTTGAAGTCATACGTGAAATGTGATCGGCTCAGAGGTCTCTGGCCGCGACCCCCCATGGGTAGCGTCCCACCGAGATCGATTTAAGCACGCGCAGTTTTTCGGTGTCGATTACCGAAACGTCGTTACTGACACCGTTGGTCGAGTACAGGCGGTCTTCCGTGCCGTTGAAGGCAAGTTGCCACACGCGCTGGCCGACCAGCAGATATTTTTCGACTTCATAAGTTTCGGCGTCGATCACCGCGATCCGGCTCGCCGGGCCGAGCGCGACAAAAACCCGGGAATTGTCGCTCTTGATGCGTACGCCGACCGGTTGGATTGCCTCGGGTTTGATCCCGGGAATCTTGAACGAGATTTCCTTGATGATCTCTCGCGTGGCGTTTTCGATCACGTGCACCGTGCCACCGACCTCGGCCGAGACCCAGACGTATTTGCCGTCGGGGGTGAACTCGGCGAAACGCGGGCGCGATCCGACCAGCACGTTGTCGGTGATCTTGCCCGTCAGGGTGTCGATGAAGTGCGCCATATTGGTCGTCTCCGAGGTGTTGACCAGCGTTTTGCCGTCGGGGCTGATGCCCAGGCCTTCGGGTTCAACCCCGACCGGTATTTCGCCTTTGATCCTGCGCGTCTCGAGATCCACGATGGTGATGAGGTTGTCGTCCTCGTTGGCAACGTACAGCGTCTTGCCGTCGGGTGAGAGGACCATCAATTCGGGGTCGGGGCCCGACGGCAGTCTGCCCGAGATCTTGAGCGTGTCGACGTCGAGAATTTGAATTTGGTCGTCGTCGCTCGCGCAGATATACAGAAGTTTCTGATCCTTGCTGAGCGTGATGCCGCGTGGGCGTTGCCCGACCTTGACAACATCGGTGACCTCCAGCGATTCACCGTTTATGACGCTCAGCGTGTTGTCCTTTTCGTTTGACACGTAGATCACGTGAGGTGCAACTTGAGCGGCGACCGGGGTCGTGGCTTGAAAGATCACCGCGCCTAAAGACGCTGCGGCGAGAGATAAATGCAAAAACCTGTGTTTCATTGAATTGTTTCCTCCTCCCCTGATCGGCATGAGGTTTCCTGCATATCGTATCCCAATGTATCGAGTGCCGAGCGTTGGTGCAGGAATTGATGCTGCGGCGACACCGCGACCAGCGACTTGGGGGTAGCGAGCAAGATCGGCTGACGCAGTTGCAGGTTCCACGAGCGAAACGACATTTTCTGTCCCTTGTAGCCCGCAAATACAAAGCCCTTGCTACGGATGTAGTCCGCGACTTCGTCGCCGGTCGAGTTTGTACGGGTGACCCCTTCACCGATGATACGCACCGCCGACCACACGCCGTAATCCTTCTCCGACATTTTGCGCGAGAAGTTTCTGAAGAAACGGCTTTGTATTTGTGCTGAGCCCCATTGCTCATGGCTGCGGTGCCATGTGACGGGGGTCAATCCCTGCGTGCCGGCGACCAAACGCGGCGTCCAGGTGCGGTACATAAGATATTCGCCAAATTCGCCGATTACGTCGGCAACGATGAGCACCTCGTAGTCGATATCCTGGGTGAACAACGGCACGGTCGAAGCCGCGGTGCGGCGCATATCCGGGCCGTATTCCCACGCTTTCTCGGCGACGATTTTACCGCCGAATTTCTTCGCCGCACGGCGCATCGCAGCAGCAAATTTGACGTCGTCGGCTCTGCGCCCGACGACCAGCAGCCATCGATCCCATTTCTTGGCAACAAGGTATTGCGCGAGTGCGTCTGTGCGCATCGCGTAACTCGGTACGATGTGTAGCAGGTTGTGTCGACAATCAGTGGCACGCAGACGGTCATCGCCGGCGCCGATGTTGTAGAACCACGATTGCCTGCCTTGTTCGGAATCGGCCATCGTAAGCAGGTCGTCGGCGCTGACGTCGAGGATGAAGTGGCGCACGCCTTTCGAGAATTCTTTTTGGAACGTTTCCTGCACGTCGTCGCCGGGAGAGAGAATGGCGTTGTCGAGCGTGTAACGGTGCCCGAGAAATTGCCCGGTGGTATTGTTGTCCTTGATGCCTTGACGCCCGCCGAGCACGCCGTCGTCTTCGGGGGGCAGTTCGAGGTTCGACAGTTTCGGTGGCGTTTCGGCGGTGTGCTTGATGTAAGCCATCTTGAGCGTCTGCTCGATTCCGGCATCTGCGCCGGCTACGTTCGACGAAGCCGTAAGCGCTGCAAACAACGGGGCGGCTGCAAGCAGGCATGCACTGTGGCTGATTCGACTTACGGTGCCTTTGGGCATGACCTCATACGTGGTAGATAGACGGCCGCACACGGCCTCCTGAGCGAGGAAGTCAAATGATACACTGATAGAGGATTCCCGCAATACAGTAAGACCGCTCGACGTGATTCATTTTAAAGGTTCGACCGGAGAAAGCGAAACCTATCCGGTACACGCGTTGCTGATGCAGTGGCTGATTTTCGCTACGGTGCTGATGGTTTTCTTGTGGATTGCGTGGCAACATCAATTGGTGCAGGACGTCGTGCGCACTGACCCGACCGGGCTTTCGTTGCTCATCGCCGCAATTTTTTCGGGCGGCACCGTGCACTGTGCGACGCGCAGCCTGTTTTTATCCTCGCAACTGAACGAACTTGGCGTCATCGTCGCTGGCGCGTCCGACCTGCGCCTCGACGGCGGACGGCTGTATATCCGCGAACGCCCGGTGAAGAGTTCTCTGGCGAGCGACTACGTCGCCAAAGTTTTGCACCGAAACTCCTCGGCGGACGCCACGGGGATGCGCTTTGAAGACGTGATGGTCGAGCAAGCGACCGGCACCCACGAGACCGGCTGGTTCTTCGCCGGCCTGCTGATCAAGCTTGGGTTGCTGGGCACGGTCGTCGGTTTCATCCTGATGTTGGCCTCGGTGTCGGACTCTTTGTCCTTCGACCCTTCCGAAATACACGTGCTGTTCAGGGAAATGACGCGCGGCATGAGGGTAGCGTTGAACACCACACTGGTTGGATTACTCGGCACCATGTTGCTGGGGTTTCAATACCTGATGCTGGACCGAGGCGCCGACCGCCTGTTGTCAAACACGGTGAATCTCGCCGAGTGCCTGCGCCGGTGAGTCCACGCACGAGGTGTAGGAGCAAAGAAGCAGCGTGGCGTTTATGCGAAACAAGCGGGCGAGCGAGATTGATCCGTTTACTGATCTGCTGTTCAACGCGCTGCTGATTTTCACCTTTTTATTTCTTATAACGATCATGTTTCTGAATCCCCCGGCAAAAACCGGCACGGTTGAATTAAAGGCCGAGTACATCGTGACGGTAAAATGGCCGGACAATGTGCCCGACGACGTTGATACCTGGGTCGAAGACCCCAATGGGCGAGTCATTTGGTTTAGAAACACCGAGGAAGGTTTCATGCATCTCGATCGCGACGACCGCGGCCTGGCCAACGACACGCTGGAAATCGACGGGCGACGGGTCGTCAACCCGATCAACCAGGAAATTGTGACGTTTCGCCAGGTGGTGCCCGGGGAGTACGTCGTGAACCTTCACTATTACAAATCGAACACCAACCAACCAGTGACCGCCGAAGTCAGCTTTGCCAAAGTCAACCCGGTGCTTGAGATACTGTATTACGGAACGGTGGAGCTCGATTCAGCGGGCGACGAACGCACCGCGGTGCGTTTCCGCATGAACCCGGACGGCAGCATCGCCGACATCAACACCCTGCACAAGTCTTTGGTCAGCGTGGAGGCCGGATGAGCAACGCGGTTTTCGGCATTACCGTCGCCTACGTGGCGCTCGCCGTGCTGTTGCTGAGCCTGAACGTCTATTCGCGATGGCCTACGTGGGTCAAGTTGAGCGCTATCGTCCTTACCGGCACGCTTTATTACGTGACTTACCTGTCGCTCGAAGGCTTGGGCGGATGGCCTGCACAGAGTGCTTTGCCGAAGGAGTTCGTGATGTTGTCGGGTTACGTCAAGGAGCCCGACAAGATCAAAAACAGCGAAGGAGAAGTGTACCTGTGGGTGTTGTCTCTTGAGAGGGAACGCGTAAGTTCCGCGCCGCGCGGTTACCGCCTGCCTTATTCGCCGCTGTTGCACCGTGAAATCGAGGAAGCCGGCAAACGCCTGCGCCAGGGTATCAAGCAACTGGGCAAGACCGAAATGGTCAGGAGCAATACGCAGGAAGGAGAGCAAACCTGGCTTGACGAGCACATCGAGCGCATCGTGATTTACGATCTGCCCGACCCGGAATTGCCTGAAAAGTGAACATTGCACGTTATTTGATCGTCGTCGTGGCGTGCGTATTGGTGGTGTCTTGCCGGGGCGGGGAGCCGCAGGGGTATTTCCCCCTTGAACAAGGCCTGTCCTGGGAATATGAAGTCGAAAGAATCACCCCGAAAGAACGCCTTGAAAGCCAACTGCAAATCGTCAACCTTGGCCAACGCGAGTTTGAAGGCGAGGTTTATCATGTGCGCAAAACCAGCACCGGGAACTTTTATTATTTGCAAAGAAACGACGACGGCGTTGTGCGCGTGTCAAAGCGCACTATCGACGAACCCTACCCACGCCGGGGGATGCAGGAGCGCTACGTGATCAAATACCCCGTGGAGGTCGGGACCGATTGGTCGTATCAGGTCGAGCCGCACCTGCTCGAGCGCCCGGTTGAAACAAGAAAAACCATCAAGCGGTGGATTGTCTATGAAATGGAGTGGCGCATCGAAGCGACCGACGCACAGGTCGAGGTGCCGGCAGGGCGTTTCGAGGGCTGTCTGCACCTGCGTGGCACGGCGATGATCGATGTGCCCCGTATGTTGAGCATCGCCCGAGATAAGGTAACTTTCATCACCGACGAGTGGTACGCGCCGAACGTTGGTTTGGTGCGGCTCGAGCACAAGGAACTGGAAGACTCGGATCAGCTCTACGGTGGTTCGATTACAATGGCACTCTCCAGGTTCAAGTATTGAGGGGGCAATCATGGGCAGGCGAATCGCGGGTATCGGTATTGCCGCCGGGGCGTTTTTTGCGGCACGGGTTTTGGCCGGCGAGGTGGACGCCGGGATGAGCATGGAGCAGGCGCAGGAACACCTTGCGCGGGTGTTCTCAAATGTCGAGGTCAGCGAAGTTCGGCGCGCGCCAATCCCCGGCGTGTACGAAATCATCTCTGAAGACGAAATTTATTATTTGAGTGGAGACGGCGGATTCATGCTGGCCGGGGTCCCGTACGACCTGAAGCGTGATGCACGGTTAAGCGAACGAATTCGCAATGACCCCGACGCACTCAGGCCAACGCCCATGTCCGGCGTGTACGAGATGGTTTTTGACAGCCGGGTGTATTACCTGAACAAGGATGGTTCTTTTACGCTGGTCGGCGTGTTATACGACTTGGAATCGGACATCAACTTAACCGAACAGTTACGCAACGAGATGCGCCGCGACGCAATAGTGAACATAAAAGAAAGCGAAACCATCGTCTATTCGCCGCCGGAATACCGCTACACGGTCAACGTTTTTTCCGATCCCAACTGCCCCTATTGCCAGAAGCTTCACAGCCAGATCGACGCGTACAACAAACTCGGCATACGCGTCAGGTACCTGCTGACGCCTCTGCTTGGGTCTCAAGCGCGCGCGCAGGCGATCGGCGTGTGGTGTTCCAAAGACCGCCGCGCGGCACTTGATCGCGCCAAGCGTAACGAACCGGTGGAGGGTGATGGCTGCGAACACCCGATCGACGAGAACCTCGCGCTCAGTAAACTGGTTGGAGTCTATGCGACGCCGGCGGTGCTGCTCGAAAACGGCAAATTGATCAACGGCTACCGCCCACCGGTCGAATTGTTGCAAATCATAAAGGAAGAGGGGATTCGGCCCCGTGGCTGATTTCACCTGCCCTCCAGGATCGCGGAGAGACCCTGGGCTCACGCCCTGCCGTTCGCGTTCTTCGGCTCGGTGCCGCACGACGGCACCGTGGGTTCTGCAGACGTCCGGCGCGTCGATGAAGCTGACACAGCGCCGGCATGTTTTTAATCAATAAACCACAATCAAAGGAGAAACCTCATGAAACCGGATTGTAAAAAACTTGTTTTCACAATGATTTTGTCGTCGTTCATCATCGCCGCCTGTGCTGACCACAGTATGGACAAGCTGAGCGTTTCGCGTGACATTGTTGTCAACCACGCCCCCGACGCGGTGTGGGGGATGATAGGCGGTTTCTTCGCCTTGGACGAGTGGCACCCGGCGGTTACCAAAGTGCGCGTCAAAAAAGGCGGCATGATGCGGCTCCTGATACTCGGCAACGGCGCCGAGGTTCATGAAAGACTGCTCAAATACAGAGATCACGACTCCTATACTTACAGTATTCTCAAAGGGCCGTGGCCGATCACCGACTATGTATCCACGCTCAAGATCGAGCCATCCGGAAACGGCGCGACCAAAGTGACCTGGTCATCGACTTTCAACGCCGAGGACGCCGATGCGATGATCGACACGTTCAACGGCGTGTACGATGCAGGATTGCAGAATTTGGCGAAGATGATGGACTAAGGAAGGTTTGATCGATGGATAGCGACAGCCAGGTTCCATGATTTGCGGCAGCACCGGGTTGGTAAAGGGCAGAATTGCGCTTGAGTCAGGCTGATACCTACGACTTTTGTTGCCTCCGTTCTGTCGATCTTTTCGTGATTCCGAATGTGATCGGGTGCGTTTCAGGCGCGCCAATCCTGCGTGGCGCCCAATAGCCGTTATCGCGCAAGGTACAAGGCACCAACCCGCAGGCCATAAGCAGCCGGGCGGCGTTTTTCTCCGCCACTTCGCCGGCGGGCTTTCGTGAAGCCAGGGATCCGCTTGAGAACCAGGGAAAGATGTCCCACCCTGGCTCGGACTTTCGACTTTGTGCGGTTGACGACCCTGTCCCGTTCACTCAGCGGATGGCGCCACCACCCTCGGCGCTGGGTGCAATACGTCGACTGTATGATGGATCATATCCATGAATAAACCAGAGGCTCCTCAAGGAGCAACACGTATGCGTTCGTTTCATGTTTCGTTCCCGTTTGTACTGCGGGGCGTCTTTTTCTGCGTGGTTTTTCTGCTTGCCTGTCTTTCGGCGTGGGCCGAAGAAAGTGAAACCATCACGGTCATTGGTGTAACCCCCGTGGATCCTGGCGGGTTTGACGTCCGCGACTTCCCCGGCAGAATTCAAAGCGCCGACAGCGAGGCGTTGGAAGAAAGCGGCGGATTAGACGTCACCAACTATCTCAATCGTTACTTCGGTGGCGTGCACGTCAATTCCGCGCAGGGTAACCCGCTGCAGTCGGATGTCTATTACCGTGGGTTTGCCGCTTCGCCGTTGCTCGGTTTGCCGATGGGCATAACGGTTTACCAGAACGGCGTGCGTTTGAACGGACCGCTCGGCGACTCGGTGAACTGGGAATTGGTGCCGATGGATGCGGTCGCCGGCGTGGCGTTGCTGGGTGGCGCCAACGCGCTGTACGGTTTGAACACGCTTGGCGGTGCGTTGGTGCTCAATATGAAGGACGGGTTTACCTATCCGGAACATTCGGTCGAAACCGAGGGCGGTTCGGAGCATCGTTTTATCGGCACCTTTGAAAGCGGCGGCAACAACGGCGAATTGGCTTACTACGTGAACGCCCAGCGTTTCTACGAGGAAGGCTGGCGCGACCTTTCGAGGTCCTGGGCTGAGAACCTGTACGCCTCGCTCGATTGGCGTGGAGAGAAGGCGACGCTCGGGCTGAACTACGCCAGGGGGATGTCGGATTTGAGAGGCAACGGCCCGGTGCCGGCCGAATTGCTCGACAGGGACCGCGACGCCATTTTCACCGCGCCCGACATTACCGCGAACGACGCGTATTTATGGACGCTCAAAGGCGATTACGCGATTGATGATAGAACCCGTCTGTCGGGCAACGTCTATTACCGGGACAACGATACCGCCTCGTTCAACGGCGACGAATTGGAATCCGACGAGGGTTCCCCGGAGTGTGGGCAGTTGGAGTGCAACGCGATCAACAACATCAGCAACCGGGGGCAAGAGTCCGTCGGCGGCGTATTCGAAGTCGAGTTTCCCCTCGACCGGTTCGGTCTGGAATCCGACTTCAATATGGGCGTTGGGTACTACGAAGGGCGTAGCAGCTTCAGTTCCAGGGTACAGTACGCGCGCTTGAACAGGGATCGTTCAACCCTGGGGCCAGGGTCTTTCTCCGGCGGGTTCAGCGATGCCCCTGTAGATAATACCGACGTGAAAACGCGGGTTGAAAGGACCTATGCTTATTTTGGCGACGTCATCTATATGGACGACTGGACGGTTACCCTGTCCGGGTTTTTCCACGACAGTGAAGTCAGGCTGCGCGACCGCAGTGGCGATCAACCGCAGTTAAATGGCACCCATGACTATGACCGTTTCAACTGGGGGGCCGGCGCGGTATATCATTGGAACCCGTACCTGGACGTATACGGCGGCTACAGCGGGTCGAGCCGCTTGCCGACGCCGATTGAGCTCGCGTGTAACGAGCAGATCTCATTTGTCGATGAAGACGGCAACGAGGTGCCGTGCCGTCTGCCCAACGCTTTTCTTGCCGACCCGCCGCTCGACGAGGTCGTTGCGGAAAGCTTCGAATTCGGTGTACGCGGTGAGACGCTGAACGACTGGCGCTGGAGCCTGGGTCTGTTTCACACCGACATCAAGGACGACATTATCTGGCAGACGGCGGGGCGTACCCACGGCTTGTTCAAGAACGTTGACAAAACCCGCCGGCTTGGTTTTGAATCCTCGCTCTCCGGTAGCTACAAACGGCTGAACTGGAACATGAATTACACCTATCTCAAAGCGACTTTCGAGGACGACTTCGATGTGCAGGTCAGCGAGAGCTACCCCGAACTTCTCAAGGATATGGGGGTCATCGAAACGAGTGAGATCGCAGCATTCAAGGACGAACAAGGGAACGAGGTCGAGAGGATTCCCGGCGTCTTCACCTGCGTCGCCGAAATGGGGGAAGACGACGCAGACTGCAGGACCCCGGTGAGAAAGGGAGACGACATTCCCGGGATCCCCGATCACCTGTTCAAGGCCGCGGTGGATTACGCGCTGACCGACACGGTCTCGGTCGGTCTCGACATGATTGCGATCTCCGAAAGCCATCTACGTGGCGACGAGTCCAACCAGTTGGAAGAGATCAGCGGCTACGCGGTGTTCAACGCGCGTGCGAACTATCGCAGCGATTGGCTCGAAGCGTTCGTGCTCGTCGAAAACCTGTTCGACAAGGACTACGAAAACTTCGGCCTGATCGGCGAGGAACCGGATGAGGTTCTGGGGGACGCCTGCAAAGGCTGCACGGATCCCCGCTTTCTCAGTCCCGGTGCGCCAACCGCGGTATGGGGAGGCGTCAAAGTGCGTTTTTGAGCGGGTTCGCCCGGGTTGTGTCGCCCGTGCGGGTGAATTTGTGCGGACGTGTTGCGTGTTTTAGGGCGACGCATGCCTCGCCCCTACGAATCAATCAGATTTGGCGCGGCGTGGTTCCTGCCCTAGAATAAGCGCTCACGGTTAATTTCCCATGGGTCAACGAGACTTGTCACGAGTCGCTGGAGTAGCTTGCAGACGCCGCCCGCGACGTGCATCGCGCACCGGCTGCTTTGCATGGATTCAGTGGCACCGCCGTGTACTGATCCAATGGCAATACCATCGCGGGAATTTTTTCGGATTCGTTCGACTCGCGTGTCTTTGCGTTCTGCCAGAACGAATTTGAGATCAGTTCCAATATGCCGCTTCGTTTCGCCATAGCCATCGTCATTCTGTTTGGGGTGCTGCCCGGTGCGGTCTTGTTCGGCGAAACGCTCGACGCGGCCGTCGAGGAGTTGGTGCGCGGCGCGCGCGCAGGAGTTGCTTCGCAGCAGCGCGTGAACGAGCTCGACGATGAGGCGCATGCCTTGTTCATCGAGTACCGTGCAATTCTCCGCAACGTCGAGACGCTCGAGGTTTACGTCAAGAGCCTGCGCGAGCTGGTTGCCGATCAGGAAGAGGACCTTCGTCGCCGGCAAGCCAACATAGAAAAAGTTGAAACCTTTGAGCGCGATCTGTTTCCCGCGATGGGTCGCATGCTGGACGCGCTCGGAAAGTTTATTCGCGCCGACATGCCTTTTTTGCGTGATGAACGCAACGCACGCGTCGCACGGCTTGAAGAACTGATGTCGCGCTCCGACGTCACCGCGTCCGAAAAGTTCCGGCAACTGATAGAAGCGTTCCAGATAGAAAACGACTACGGTCGCACGATCGAGGCATACCGTGGAACGGTTGGCGAAGCCGGGCAAGAGCGGGTCGTGGATTTCCTGCGCCTCGGGCGCAACCTGTTGGCGTATCAAACGCTCGACGGCACGCATTCCGCGATATGGGATACCGCCGCTGCCACCTGGCAGCCCCTCGATGCCGTTTACCACGCCGATGTGCGACGTGGTCTGCGCATCGCACGCAAGCAGGTGGCGCCCGACTTGCTGATTTTGCCGTTGACCGCGCCGGTCGATCTGGAAGCCTTGCAGTGAAGCGACTTGTGTTGGTCGTTTGCCTGACCGCAGCGGCGGTATCGGCACCCGCTTTCTCCGAAGAAGTCATGTCACCGCTTGGGAAACTTCTTGAAGAGGTGCGCTCGGCGAGCGAAGTCGGCAGCGTCGCTAACCGCGAGCGAGAAAAAAGATTTGTCGAACATCGCGACGAGCGCCGCCACCTGCTTGACGAAGCCAACCGCCGCTTCGAACAACTCACCGCCGAAAGTGAAAGCCTCGAGCAACAGTTCAACGCGAATGAACTCAAGCTGGCGGATTTGGAGAAGCTTTACCTCCAGCGCGCCGGGAACTTCGACGAGTTGTCAGGCACCTTCCGTCGCACCGCCGCCGACCTTGAAGTCCAACTGATGCACTCGATCGCCGCCCTGGGCATGCAGGACCGATCGAGTTTGCTCGCGGATATGCGCGAGAGCAAAAGCCTGCCAACACCCAGGGAACTCGACGACCTGCTGTTGCTGTTTCTCGAGTTGATGACGATGCAAGCGACGAACGTGCGCTTTGCAAGCGACGTGGTCTCGCCGTCCGGCGGCACCGAGCACCTCACCGCGGTGCGCGCGGGACCGTTTACCGTGACCGCCGGCGGCGACTTTCTTTCTTACCTGCCTGGAGACAGCGGAGCAGCGGGGAGATTGTTTCGGCTGGCGCGCCGTCCGGCGCAGCGTTATGTCGAGGCTGCCGAGTCCTTTGCCCGCGCCGAGCAAGGGTTGGCCGCCGCGCCGATAGATCCTTCCCGCGGTGCGGTCCTGTCCCTGCTGGTGCGTACGCCGACTCTTGCCGAGCGTATCAAGCAAGGCGGCCTCGTTGGCTATTTCATTTTGCTGATTGGCGCCATTGGCCTGTTGCTCGGAGGCGAACGGCTGTTGGTTCTGGCTTTCCTGCGCCGCTCCGTGGACCGCCAGAGCCGCGACGTTGGTCACCCGCGCGATAATCCGCTCGGCAGGGTGCTGTCCGCCGCGGGCGCCGAACGCAGCACCGACACGGACTACGAGGTGTTGGAGCTGAAACTTGACGACGCCGTGATAAAAGAGATGCCGCGGTTGGAACGCGGGCTCGGCGCAATGAAGATGTTCGCCGCAATCGCGCCCTTGCTTGGCCTGCTCGGCACCGTCACCGGTATGATCGAGACTTTTCAGGCGATCACCTTGTTTGGCACCGGCAATCCGAAACTGATGGCAGGCGGAATCAGCCAGGCTTTGGTTACAACCGCATTGGGGTTGATCGTCGCCGTGCCGATCTTGTTGCTGCACACGCTTGCGAGCGCCAGCAGCCGTGCAGTCAGGCAGGTGCTCGAAGAGCAAAGCGCGGGTCTGCTCGCCGAATACGCTGAAAGCCAGACCGGGGGAAGAGCGGTTTCGAGTGAGGCGGGTTCTGTCACGCGATGATTTTCGACTTATACCAGCCGCTTCGTGATCTGCTTGAAAGCGGCGGACAAGTGCTCGAGGTGATTCTGGTCGTGACTTTCGTCATCTGGCTGTTGATCATCGAGCGCTACTGGTATTTCGCGCAGCAGCGGCCTTTTGTATCCGCCGTCGCCGCCCGCTGGAACGCGCGTAGCGACAAGCGCTCGCGTGCTTCGCGGATGATCCGCGCCTGCTGGCTGTCGCAGTTTCGACGCCGCCTCGAGCAGCGCATAGGTCTGGTCAAGGTGTTGGTCAGTGTCAGTTTGTTGCTGGGCTTGTTCGGTACGGTCACCGGTATGATCAGGGTGTTCGAGGGGATGTCGGTGTTCAGCGCTGGTGGCCCAGGCGGGATACGCGCCGTCGCCGATGGCGTCACCGTCGCGACCATACCTGCGATGGCCGGCATGGTCGCTGCCTTGTCCGGGCTTTACTTCTCGGCGCAGTTGCAAAAACGCGCCGCGCGCGAAGTGCGAAAACTGTACGACCGCCTGACGTTGGGCTGAGGTAAGCATGGAATGAGAAGACGCCGCGACAGCACGCCGGTCGAGGATGACGCCGGGATCAACCTGACGCCGATGATAGACGTCGTGTTCATCATGTTGATCTTTTTTATCGTCACGGCGTCTTTTATCAAGGAATCCGGCATTGCGGTCGAGCGCCCGTCGGCGGCGACCGCGGTGGTACAGGAACACGCCGCAATCATCGTTGCAATCGACGCCACCGGCGAAGTCTGGATAGACCGCCGCCGCGTGGATATCCGCGCGGTGCGCGCCAACGTCGAGCGCTTGCACCTGGAGAACCCACAGGGGACGGTGGTGATACAGGCCGACAAGCGTTCCAACAACGGCGTTTTCGTCGAGGTGCTCGATCAGGTGCGCCTTGCAGGCGTTGAGAAAATCGCAATTGCCGCCGCCCTCATGGAATGACGCTACCTGCCGTAGAGACCGCCTTTGATCGTCTTTGGCGCTGGTCGGGCACCGCGACATTGGCCACCGCGGTTACCTGCGCCTTGTTTTTGTTGATGCATTACCTGACCGCCGCAAGCAACGGCAGCGCGTACGATGATTTACAGCAGCCTGTGTCGATCGATTTCGTTCGCATCGAGCGTGACCAGACGTTGATCGAAAAAGAACGCTTTATTCCGCCGAAACCGCGGATCGAGAAGCCGCAGGACCGACCGTCGGCACCAGCGCCGACGCCGACCGAACCACTGCTTCGCCTGCCGGCACCGCGCCTTCAAGCGCCGTCTTACGTCCCCGGAATAGAAGGCGCGTTCGACGGCGTTGGATTTTCGCTCACGCGCGAGATTGCGCCGCTCGCGCGGGTCAGTCCGGTCTATCCACCGCTCGCCGAGCGCCGCGGCATCGAAGGCTGGGTTCAGGTTGCGTTCACGATTGCCGAGGACGGTAGCGTTGTCGACGCGCGCGTTGTCGACGCCGATCCTCGCGGGGTATTCGACCGCTCTGCCTTGCAGGCAATTTCCAAGTGGCGTTACCAGCCGCAGTTGATCGACGGGCAGCCGATTCGACGCAGCAATGTGGAGGTGAGCGTCGAATTTCGTTTGGAGTAAGACCGTGCAGCGTATCTTTTCCCTTGCGTGTTTGTTGGCCGTTGCCACGCAGGTTGCCGGCGACTTTCTAGTCTCCGAGCGTGCTTATCGTTTGCTGTCCGAAGCCGAGGAACAATTGCAGCAACAACGCTACGCGCGCGTGCTCGAGGTAGTCGACCGCGCGCTCGGTGGGGGCGGGTTGAACGATTATGAACGTGCCTTGTTCCAGCGTCTTGCGGGCAACGCCTTGATCGGCACCGATGATCACGCGGCGGCGGCGGCGCGCTTTGAGAAGGCGCTGGCAGCAGCGACATTGCCCGCTGCGGTGCACGATCATCTGCGGTACCAACTCGCGCGGCTATACCTGCACCAGGAACGTTACAGCGAAGCGCTCGCGCTACTTGGAAAATGGATGCACGGTGTCGAAAATCCTTCGTCCGAGGCTTGTTTCCTGTTTTCTTCGGCTTACGCCGCCCTCGAACGTCTGCCCGAAGCACTCGAGTGGGGCGAGCGAGGTCTGGCGAAAGCCGAGGCACCCGACGAGCGCCAGTACGAATTTGTCGCGGGGCTCAACCTTTCGCTGAAACGTTACCCCCGCGCCGCCGAGTTGCTCGAATCGCTGGTCGAAAATCACCCTGAAACCGCGCGGCACTGGAGGCAACTAACGGCGGTCTATAGCACACTCGAACGCTTCGAGCGGGCGTTGGCGGTGGCCGAACTCGGTTATTTGCAGGGCGTGTTGACAAGTGACGCCGACGTCGATCTTTTGGCGAAGCTGTATCTGCACCGGCAATTGCCGCACAAGGCCAGCGTACTGTTGGAGAGCGCGTTGCAAGCCTCCGCAGATTTCAACGCCGCGCGCTACCATTTGCTGGGCAGCGCCTGGAGTGCTGCTCGCGAATACGCCAGCGCGCTGGCTCCGCTAAAGAAAGCGATTGACTTGTTTTACGCGGGGGGCGAGAAAGAGAAAGCAGCACGAGCACGGTTGATGAAAGGCGTCGCCCACGTTCATTTGGAGCAGTACGCCGAAGCCCGGCTCGAGTTCGAGCGATGCCTGGAGATTGAAGCAACCCGCACCGCCGCCGATCAATGGCTCGCTTATCTGGCACAGATTGTGGTTTGATGTATACAGTCACAATGCTGTATTTTGCTACATGGCCACACCGACGCGCATCGCAAGGCAGCAAGGTAGCAACGCAGGAGCCTGATATGAACAGCAAACATCCCCAGGGTATCACCCTGCCTTCCAATCCAGTGTCCAGCAGATGGCGGGCGCGTCTGATCTCCCGGACAACATACGGGCAGACTTTCAGCCCCTTTCCGCAGCTAGTGAATCGAGCCACGCTCAGGCTGTTTCTGGTATGTCTGGCACTGTCGGTGTATCCGGCATCCGCGATAGGTGACGATGCCGATGTCAATACGATCAAAAGAGCCGCGGAGCAGGGAGATGCCGAGGCGCAGTTCAACCTGGGCGTTATGTATGCCAATGGCGAGGGGGTTCCCGAGGATGACGTCGAGGCGGTGCGGTGGTATCGCATGGCTGCCGAGCAGGGAGATGCCAGAGGCGCAGTCCAACCTGGGCATTATGTATGCCAATGGCGAGGGGGTTCCCGAGGATGACGCCGAGGCGGTGCGGTGGTATCGCATGGCTGCCGAGCAGGGATTCGCCAATGCGCAGTTCAACCTGGGCGTTATGTATGCCAATGGCGAGGGGGTTCCCGAGGATGACGTCGCGGCGGCACGGTGGTATCGCATGGCTGCCGAGCAGGAATATGCCAAGGCGCAGCTCATCTTGGGCTTGATGTATGCCAAGGGCGAGGGGGTTCCCGAGGATGACGTCGAGGCGGTGCGGTGGTATCGCATGGCTGCCGAGCAGGAATATGCCGAGGCGCAGCTCGTCTTGGGCTTGATGTATGCCATTGGCGAGGGGGTTCCCGAGGATGACGTCGAGGCGGTGCGCTGGTATCGCATGGCTGCCGAGCAGGGCCTTGCCCAGGCGCAGTACAACCTGGGCGTGATGTATTCCAAGGGCGAAGGGGTTCCCGAGGATGATGTCGAGGCGGCACAGTGGTATCGCATGGCTGCCGAACAAGGGTATGCCACGGCACAGTTCAACCTAGGCGTGATGTATTCCAAGGGCGAGGGGGTTCCCGAGGATGATGTCGAGGCGGTGCGGTGGTATCGCATGGCTGCCGAGCAGGGAGATGCAGACGCGCAATCCAACCTGGGCTTTATGTATGCCAAGGGCGAGGGGGTTCCCAAGGATGACGTCGAGGCGGTGCGGTGGTATCGCATGGCTGCCGAGCAGGGGTATGCCGGGGCGCAGTACAACCTGGGCCTTATGTATGCCAAGGGCGAGGGAGTTCCCGAGGATGACGCCGAGGCGGCACGGTGGTATCGCATGGCTGCCGAGCAAGGAGTCACAGAGGCGCAGCTCAATCTGGGCGTTATGTATGCCAAGGGCGAGGGGGTTCCCGAGGATGACGTCGAGGCGGTACGGTGGTATCGCATGGCTGCCGAGCAGGGGGATGCCTATGGGCAGAACAACCTGGGCCTTATGTATTCCAAGGGCGAGGGGGTTCCCGAGGATGATGCCGAGGCGGTGCGGTGGTATCGCATGGCTGCCGAGCAGGAATATGCCAAGGCGCAGCTCATCTTGGGCTTGATGTATGCCAATGGCTTGGGGGTTCCCGAGGATGATGCCGAGGCGGTGCGGTGGTATCGCATGGCTGCCGAGCAGGAATATGCCAAGGCGCAGCTCATCTTGGGCTTGATGTATGCCAATGGCTTGGGGGTTCCCGAGGATGATGCCGAGGCGGTGCGGTGGTATCGCATGGCTGCCGAGCAGGAATATGCCAAGGCGCAGCTCAACCTAGGCGTGATGTATTCCAAGGGCGAGGGGGTTCCCAAGGATGACGTCGAGGCGGTGCGATGGTATCGCATGGCTGCCGAGCAGGGAGATGCAGACGCGCAGTCCAACCTGGGCTTGATGTATACCAATGGCGAGGGGGTTTCCGAGGATCACGTCGAGGCGGTGCGGTGGTATCGTCTGGCTGCCGAACAGGGACTCGCCAATGCGCAGAACAACTTGGGCGTTATGTATGCCAATGGCGAGGGGGCTCCCAAGGATCACGTCGAGGCGGAAAAGTGGTATCGCATGGCTGCCGAGCAGGGGAATGCCTATGGGCAGTTCAACCTGGGCCTTATGTATGCCAATGGCGAAGAGGGGGTTCCCAAGGATGACGTCGAGGCGGAAAAGTGGTATCGCATGGCTGCTGAACAGGGGGATGCCTATGGGCAGTTCAACCTGGGCCTTATGTATGTTAAGGGTACTGGGATTCCCGCGGATTATGTGGAAGCGCATGCTTGGCTGAACCTTGCCGCTGCACAGGGTATTAAGCGGGCAAGAATACTCCCGCTTTTCGGTTCTTTCATCTTCGGTTTCGAGCACACTAGATCAGCCCAGGAGTTGTCCAGAAGATACTGGGATGCTTACGGCTCTGCCCGTACATCAGAGTAGTCGCTCGGCAGGTGCAGCCGCGTTCTATGGTGCGCTGCAACCGGCGGACCGATACCATGAGTTCGACACTTCGGCCGATACCTCACGGTGCCCATGCAGTTGCTCGTTCACTCCTGCACCCGTCTGTCTCGTGTGTTGTATGAGTTTGAAACATATGGGACAGATGGCCCGATCTAAAAAGGAAGCCGACATGTGGATGAAACACATCGGCCTGCGCGCCCGCGGGGTTTCTATAGAATCATCTTTCCGCTGATAGAGACGCTCCACCGCGCGCGACATGGCCTGGATCGTGGCGGATGCGCGGCTTCATGACCTACGGCATGTCCACGCCTCGCACGCGGTCATGAACGGCGAGAGCCTGCACATCGCGGGACGCTTGCTCGGCCATCGGAAGGCGTCCACCACCAACCGCTATGTCCATCTCGACGACGCGACCCGAGCCATGCTGCCGAACGGGTGGCGGTGGCGATCGACCGGGAACTGCGAACCGCATAATGGTTTCCATGGTAAATTCGTCGGAAATTGTGGAGATCACCGACATGCAGCGAGATAGAGGTACGATTCGATGAGACGGAATGCGGGTTCGTTCGTTCGAGGAAAATTGCTCCAGTCGTCCGTGCTTGGAGCGGTTGGAGCGGGGGTGGCGTTGGGTGTCCTTATAGGGCTTCTATTCTACAGTTTCGATTGGGGAGTTATCGCTTACATAGTTACGGTAGTAGTGCTTCTGAGTGCCGTCAGGTTCATGGACCTACCTTCCTACCGATGGAATCTCGGTAATCTGCAAAAAGGCGCGGAGGCGGAGGTTCGCGTGGGGCAGATAATCGAATATGCGATTACCGGCGAAAACTGCGCCATTGCGCATTCGGTCACCGAAATCGCGAAAGTTGGCGACATCGACCACATCGTCGCCACGCCCAAAGGGATATGGGTAATCGAGACGAAATACAAACGGGTGCCCAAAGAATCCTTTCGCGGAGTACTGAGTCGCATAGCGGCAAACACGGTCGCCGTACGCCAATGGGCACCGGCCGAATCGCCGGTGCGAGGTTGTCTCGTTCTCGCCTATGAGAAGGAAATCAAGCGGCGGAAATATTCGTATGGAAAAGAGGAGATCACTGTATTCACGCCGGAGATGCTCATGCGCGAAATGAGGCGCGAAGCACGAGGCAAGCGGTCACTTGATGAACGAATCGCGAAAGGTATATGGAAGCTCGGCCACATTACTGAGTGAGCAATCGAAGTGATACTGTCCACTATTTTCGTCGGTCAGGCGACACCGTCCGCTTGCGGAGGTCGTGGGTAGCAACACTGCCATCGGTCGATACCTCACGGGAATGCCCATGCAGTTGCTTGCCTGCGATTACAATGCCCCGCCTGAACCAGCAAGGGGGGTGCCCTTTGCGTCGCGGGAGGGTAGCCGTGGCTCCGCCCGGCTTGGGCGTGTTGGGTAAATGTCCTGCGCGACTACATACGCGCGCGGGGGATCGGTTGAATCGTAGAGCAAACACTTCGGGTGACGTAGATGGTTAATTTGATAGAGCAGCTTGAATCCGAGATGCTTCAGTCCGAGGTGCTTCAAAAGGAAGTGCCCAGGTTTTTGCCTGGGGACACGGTTGTCGTTCGGGTCAAGGTGAAGGAGGGCAACCGCGAGCGCCTGCAGGCTTTTGAAGGCTACGTGATCGCCAAGCGCAACCGGGGACTGAATTCGTCGTTTACGGTGCGGAAGATATCATCGGGAATCGGGGTCGAGCGCGTGTTTCAAATGCATAGCCCGCTGGTTGCAAGCATCGAGGTGAAGCGCCGGGGCAAGGTCCGTAGAGCTAAGCTGTACTATTTGCGCAAGTTGAGTGGCAAGGCTGCACAGATCAAGGAAAAGCTGCGTAGCAAATGAAGGCGAGCGGGCAGAAGGTATCTGGCTACGAAGCCGTCTTGACCAGCTAACGTATCTGCGCTGTGGCGTCGGCTGGCCGCGAGGAGTGCTTACGGCGGCTCGTACCCATAAAAATACCCGGCACCTGTTCCGCGGAGGCGATCGTCGGCTTGTTCCGATTGAGCGTGTTTGCGACTGATGCCTCCACTGGGTCGCGTCAACAAGCTTCGCGTGCTACGCGCGCATTGAAGCGTGCGTATCTGGGACATTCATCCGGGCTACCTCAACCGGCAAAGTCTGCTCGGCGAGCATCGGGAGTTGCACGGGATCGTGGCGATCCTGAGCCGCAGACTCAAGGGATATTCCAGGCATCCAGAAACGATCCGATGGATCGGGCATGGGTGGGCGTTGCGCCAGCGACATGCCCCTGCTCGCGGCAGAAATGAGTTCTCGTGGCTACAGCGAGCATACCCCGGTGCGGATGCGCTCTGCCCAGGGACACTGGCCCGCTGTTTTCATCGGTTCCCCGAGCCAGCAGTTTACCATCCTTGCGGACAAGTATCGCGATAAGGAGTCGGGCAGAATCCCTCCTGCCTCGCTCGACCCGGACGCTCTGGTCACAGCACCAACACTCGGTGCTGGTCCGAGACCTGGCTGCCTGCCGTGCGCTGGAAGCACGGGTGAAAGGCCTGCGTCGCCGGCAGGGGTTCGAGGCGTTGGTGCTGGAACTCGTGCTTTGGTCGCGCAAGCCGTTGACCTTGGCTGGTTTGGACCGGGTGCTCCAGTGCGTGCGGAAGTATCTGTACCCAGACCCCGAAAGGTGGCTTGCCGCGGAGGCACTGCTCAAACAGATGTGGCGCGGCGCGCGGGTCCGACCCGACCCGTACTTCGCTGCCCAGGTTGTCCTGACCGAACTTGCTGCTTGCAAGGCCGGCAAGGCGTAGGGGCGTCGCCTGCCAGCGTCAGGTTGCCAGCGCCAGGTTGTCCGCCCGAATTGCTGCCCCTGCCAGCGGAGTACAGGGGCGACGCATGTGTCGCTCGCTTCAGCCACGCAGCAATCCACAGGCAGTATAATTTCCCTGTCAGCAAACAGGGTTCTCGTCGATCCGGTAGGGCAGACCAGGCGGGCGTCGTATAGTGGTTATTACTCCAGCTTCCCAAGCTGGTGAGGGGGGTTCGATTCCCCTCGCCCGCTCCACCAGGGCTGTCGTTGCAGACTGCAGCATTTGATCGAGACAGGCCGGGAGACTGCACCACCACGCGCCAAGGTTCAGGTGCCCGGAAAGATCAGTTAAACACAACCGATGTGGCAGAACCGCACTTGCAGAAGCTGCCACGCCAGGGTCAAAATCGGTTGGTGAAGGAGCAATTCCAGATCCCCATCGTCAATTGCGTTTCGAACACTTTCGTTTACCCAAAAACTCTTCCCGTTTTTTCTTGGTTGCTTTAGTTGGATAAATTGCCCGTGCCTGTCGACCGATTTTAGGCAGCACCTCCGGATTGTTGAAATCCGCACAAAGTTCATTGTCACCGGAACACAGTACTAACGCATCGCTTGCCAGCGCGAGCGCAAGGACATGCCGGTCATCGGACTGTATGCGTCTGCATTGCAACTGTTTTTTAGAGGCCGATAGAGCAGCAGCACTAATTAATTTTGCGTGGTTTTTTTGGCGATAACTCTCCATCAACGCCATTGCCTTTCGGTTCTTTCGAAGTTCTTCGCGGTAGTCTCCAGCTTGATGCGTACACCAACACTCCATCTCGGCGCTCAATCCATGAACGAAATGTACTGTCACCGTCCTGTTTTTTACTCACCAGCACTTTATGAAGTTCGCTCGTATCAACAATAGTTGCCGTACACATTACAAAGCATCCTATTCCTTGAATCCCAGAAGTTTCTCAGTCTCCTGCAGGAAGAACCGGCGATAACCATCCGGCACATCCTGCAGGTTCCCTTGCGCGTCGACCCCCAAGCTGTAAATACGAGACTTTGTTCTGTCATCAATCGGCTCGAAATAAACAATGGACAGATCCTCTGGGGGAAGCTTCCCTTCCATCACGCAAATCCTGAACCAGTCAACGAAGTGGTCGCTGTGCGTCTCAATAATGAAACCATGCTTGCTTTTTGTCATGTACTTGCGCCAACTGAGCTTGAGCGACGGGATGGACGTGAATTTCAGGCTGTTGCAACAGGAACACCTTTTCAGGATGGCTGGGGCCGATAGCACTTAGCAATGGCAACAGACTGTGGATCCCATATCCTACGTCAATCAAATTATGTTGGCCTGTTGCGGTTTTGATCAAAACCTCACAGCCATCTTGCCGCTCCTTGACGACGATCTCCTCCCACAGTCCCAAATCGGTGCCAATCTTCCCGAGGAGGGTGGTTGTTTCAGCGTTTTCCAGATGCGATGGTATGGAACGATACCCACGGTTGCGTCGTGGAAGCTCCGGTTCGATAGCTTTGACATTAAAAGACGTGCCATCGGGCAATGGCATTTCCGATCGGAAGAAATTGATGAACTTCGCAAACTCGGCAAGCTCTTCAGACCCGGTATCCGGCCCTCGGCGCTTCTTCGAAAATTGTTCTATCGCCATTAAAAGGCAGGAATCCTCCACGAACGTTACGAGACA
This sequence comes from Candidatus Oxydemutatoraceae bacterium, assembly GCA_965226235.1. Classification (GTDB taxonomy): domain Bacteria; phylum Pseudomonadota; class Gammaproteobacteria; order Poriferisulfidales; family Oxydemutatoraceae; genus CAYFZO01. The sequence goes on from OZ245335.1 coordinate 2,044,001, forward strand.
ACCACGACGATGTTGAGATATATGTGATTTCCGACAAATCCAGATCGAACGTGAAATCGGCCCCCTTGAATCTCAGTACATTGTTCGCCTCGGGTAATACCGAGATATTGATATGTTTCGGTTCTGACCCGGAACTGCCAAGTTCAAAGTCAACCTCTCGTTCCAATAGGCGTTCTCTGTCACCACGACAAAAACAATATCGAGCCGCCGAATAGAGATGGTCTTCGAATCGTCCGGAGATGGCGAATTCCGACTTTCCGGAACGAACGATTGAGTCAAATCCACCCATACGAAACGGTGATTTATCAAACTGGTTTTCATTGCCAAGATCGATCATGTTGGCAAGCGTCGCAAAAGCTTTATAGCAGCCAAGAAACGTTGACTTGCCAGCACTGTTTTCACCGACCAGCAACGTAACACGACCCAGTCGTGCACGCTGTTCATCGGCAAAACACCGAATGTCGCGAAGGGTCAACTCGCTGATTCTTGCCATTAGTTTCTTCTCCTGGCTTTAGAAATCTGGACCGGTAGCCACTCACACAAGCGAGCAGGAAATCTTTTGTACCAGACGGCCCGTTCCGGTTCATCTGCCGTTTCGACGATGAAGGGATAACGGAATTCATCTCCAAGTGCTAATTTCTCTTTCACCGAGCAATTGACGCTGCATTGTTCTTGATGGAGGCGCAGTTGATTGGGAATCAAGCTGTAATGCAGCTTGCCACCCTTGTCCGGCCACCAATTCTCTCCCACGGTGAGCCGTATCATTTCAATCACCATAAAGCTTGCCAGATTTGCACTGAACGGAAACACATTCTGATTGCTCGGTGACCGATCATCAGTTGATGATTGCCGAATATATGCTGGGTCGTCCAGGGAGCCATCCACATCCATGACAACATCCGAACTGGTGTATTGCCCGTCGCATCGAAGACAGCGGTAGGCAGGCCCGACGGTAACGGTACTCCAGGCGGCCTGTCCGAGTGTGCCGTCGGGCTTGTTGCCAATGAAGACCCCACCGGATATCACGGGGATACAATGTGCATAGGCGATGTGGTTGAGTAAGTCTTTTGGAAGCGGGCGGTCAACCGCGGAGAAGAGCAGGTCACAGTCCAGTGCGCTCGAACAGGCACGCTTGTTCTGGATTGGCTCCGCATGGGTTTGAACCTTGAAGTTGCCTGCGGTCGCAGAATTTCTTAAATGCCGGGCAGCCAGTTCGACCTTGAAGCTGCCAACGTCACCTACTCCAGCGTACAAGAGCCTGTCAAGGTTGTGCAATTCAACTTTATCCGGGTCAATCAGCACCAGATTCTCGACGCCGATGCGAGCCAATGCCTCCGCGACCATGCAACCAACACTACCCACCCCAACGATGCCAATACGAAGCCCGGAGATGTCGCGTTGGCGGGCGTCACCCCATGTATCAATGGTGCGCTGCAGTACCTCGCGCCGTGAGGCTTTTCGGCGATCTCGGTATGTGATCCGAAGGTAACGACCGGCGACCCGTACCTTGTCGCACCAGGAACGGTTGAAGCGTTGCCCGTCCCACGTCCAGAAACGTGCGCTCCAGCTTTCGTCAGTACCCAGTGTCAAGCCCACCAGTGGCAGGCCCGTAGCACGAGCAGGCGGCGAAATGCGATCACGCTCGGCAACCACGTCTGTTTCACTCATGTCCTGCCAACCGTCGGAAAGATGGTTGTGCATGAAGGCCAGCCCGGCATTCTGCATACAGGCGGCTCGAACTGCACGTGTCAGATACCCCGGTTCGAAGCTCGCATTGTCATGCAGATGACGTTCGCCGTCGTTTGGTGTAAGGACATCGAATATGACAGCAGATTTTCGCATGGCCCCAGTTGCAGGTCGCCAGAGAGCGAAGCAAAGGTCTTCTTGCCACTGTCCGGCACCGATGTGCCGAAGAAGAAGGTTGCAAGCCTTGTCATGCACCTCCTGGGGCAAAACGGCATCGCACGTCAAATCCGGTTCCAAAATCTTGTCATGTGCCGTTTGGCATAGGTTTTCATGTTCTTCTCCGAAGCCGCAAGGGTATCCCAGAAGTCACTCGGCGGCACACTGAATGCGGACCAATCGGCGTCGTTGTAGCGAAATGACCTATGAACGGGCAGTTTTGGATCAGGCAATTCGGCCACATAGATAAAGTGCGGCGGATAATCCGGGTAACAGTTCTCCTGGAAGCCGATTGCCATATCGAAATTCCGGCCCTTGAATCGACCAGTGGGCACAGGATAGGTAATGACAACAGCACTGCCCTGGTCAAATCCTGCAGCGTCAACAACATTCGGATCGAATCCGATTTCACGGAGTTCTGCTTCGATCTTTTCGAGCGGTGTCACCTCAGGTGCTGCAGGCTACCGGTGTAGCACCGGCGTGAACGGCCAAAAATTGATCGCCCTCTTTGAGATCAACTCGATCAGTCAGGTTTTCGTATTTTGTACCGGGTGTGATATTTTCAAGGAAGTAGCTATCAATCTGTTCAAGGTTGATACTCGCTGCTTTGCCAGCATTCCGCAGGATCTCTTCGACGCTGAGAGATGTCTGCTGCGTGACCTGTTCTTCGCCATTCACTTTGTAGTGGATGGTTTCTGCGGCTGGTGGTGTGGGTTCTCTTTCCCTTTTCTCAATGGTAAAGCGGTCACCTGAGTGAATCTTGATGATTTCATCCTGATTCCCGTGTTCGGTTCCATCTTGTGAAACCAGGAAAAATTGTTCGGCTGATAATCCGGCAATGGCAAATATCTTCGCTACGGTCAGTTCCGACTTCAATGTCGATAACTGCTTACCGTCGACAAAAAATTCGAGCTTGTCACTCATCATCGTTGCTCTAAAAACCCAAAGTCGTGCACTACATTGCCCAAGATAATTTTATTGTAACAGGCTGTTAGTGTTGCGGTACCCCTGTGTCAGCCCAAAGATGTAATGTCCTCTTTTGGGTTATTTGGCGGTCTTGCATCATGAGGTAGCTACATCGTTTCCAGGGGCCCCCGGCAGGCCATGTTGTACCGGGTTGTGTCGCCCGTGCGCTGGAGGCCTTGATATCCTTGCTCCATCGCACCATGGAGCAATATAAAACTCACCTGCGGGAGAAGGCTCGCGGGCAGTCTCCTGCACCGACAGGAGGGACCTGAAATATGGAAATTACACTCGAAGCGATTTACCAGCAACTGCTCGATATCAAGGCCGAATTGTTGAAATCCGCACGAAGCTTTTCGTCATCCAGTGGAATCGGTGGCTCACCTTCAGGCCTGTTCGCCGTGGCGACGACACCCTCGCAAGCCTGCGAGGTTGGTCGGTCCGCAGTAGTGCTCATTCGGTCCTTTCTCCGTGGTTAACTTGCTTGACACCTCCGCCGCTGCGGCGCACCATAGTAGCAACAGCACAAACCTGCGGAGGAACAGTTCCCTTGCGGGCGGTCTCCCTGCCAATGACATGGGAGATGCATGATGGAACTGACAATCCAACAATTTGAGCAATTCGACAGCCGTCTGCAGGCCGTAAATCAAGGACAGCGAGACCTTGAGCGGGAGATCGCTGGCGTTTACATCCGGATGCTGCTCGTCTGATAACCTTGCGACCTTGATGACGTGATGCCTAACCGATTCTTGATCGTTGGGGCAGGCGGCAGGGAATGCGCTTTTGCCAAGCGGCTGGCAGAGGAAACCACGCTGTTTGCGGTCATCAACCACGCCAACCCCGCAATCATTCACTGCGTAGAGCGTAGCGGCGGGCATTACACGGTGGGTGATGCCTCCAATCCTGAGACAGTCCTGGAATTTGCTCAAAAGCATGCGATTGACTACGCCTTTGTCAATGCCGATGAGCCACTGGCGAACGGGGTCGTGGACCGCTTGCTGGAAAACAATATCAGAGCTATTGGTGGCACACGCGAAGCGACCCGGATCGAATGGGACAAAGTCTATTGTATTGAGATGATGAAAAAGATATGCCCTGAAGTTGTGCCATTCTTCAGGGTTGTTTCCGACCAGCGGAAGGTAGCGGCAGCGATTAAGGAATTCAAGTCAAGGCAACTGTCTGTCGTGGTGAAACCGCAGGGGTTAACCGGCGGCAAGGGGGTGAAGGTGATGCCGGTGCACCTTGCAACCTATGAAGACTGCGCTGAATATGCTTCTGCTCTTTTCGACGCGAGACCTGAAGAGAACGTGCTTCTGGTCGAGAAGCTTGAAGGATTTGAATTTACCATCATGGGGTTTACAGACGGTAAAAATCTGGTTTTGTCGCCGGCAAGCTATGATTTTCCATACCGTTATGAAGGGGATATTGGTCCAGGCACCGGCGGCATGGGTTGCTTTACAGATTCCGGGAAGAAATTGCCTTTTATGGAGAAGAAGGATCTACAAGATTGCCAGTTCATCATGCAATCGGTCGTTGATGAGTTGTGCACACGCAAGTCGCCATTCACGGGTATTTTGAACGGTGGCTTTTTCAAGACGCCGCAAGGTATCAGGTTCATGGAGTTTAACGGGCGATTTGGAGATCCAGAAGGGCTGAACATTTTGACCATACTAAAAAGCTCCTTTGCCGAGTTGCTGATCAGCCTATGGGATCAGACATTAACAGAAGACAAGGTTCGGTTTAGTGATTTGGCAAGTGTTGTCAAATACCTGGTCGCCTCGGAATATCCTGAGGAAAGCCCCCGGGCAACAACCTTCGAGGTTGACGAAGATGGTATTGAGCGGTTGGGGGCAAGTTTATTTTTTGCCTCGTGCATCAAAGACCAGGCAGGGTACAAAACATTAAGAAAATCCAGGGTCCTGGCCGTGGGGGCGACAGCCAGGACCATCGAAGAGGCATCATCCATTGTCAATTCTGCAATTGATACTTGCATCAAGGGCGACCTGGAGTACCGCCGAGATATTGGCTCAGAAAAAAAAATGGAAGCTCTTCGTGATATTAGAAACGCCCCACGGAAGTGAAGCATCTTATCCGGATAAAAAATTAACAGACGGCGAGGTGCAGTTTTCCAGAACAGCAGGTTTTCACCGCGGTAGTGACTGCACAACTGAACTGATTTGCGACCGCTGGCTGTTTTTTGCATATTTGAAATAACAACCCTTTCACCTACCGGTTTTTTCTTAATTCCACCAAAAGATCAAATACTGGGTTTGGATGGGGCTCAATATATCTTGCGTCTTGGAGCACTTGGTCCACACTCCAGAGCCCTTGGGCGTATTCAGCAAAATTCCTTTTATCTTTTGTAGGGGTTAGAGTCGAGATTATCCGGCAAGCCATCGTTGTCGCTATCCATATCCAGGTAATTGGGGATTCCATCTTTGTCATAATCGCGCGCCCTTGGATTGAGCAATTCGCTAGAATGCTTGGATGAGCCGTAATTATTCGATTTAATGCCGTCTCGAGCTGAGCGGTAGTGAGGACGAACATAAGTTCCATCGCTCCGATAGTAGCCGTTTACGAAAACATCTCCTTGTGCCTGTGCGCCGGTGATACCGATCATTGCAACGGTTATTGAGAAGATAAATATTGTGAAGAATTTTGTCATTGTCCCCCCCCCCTTGTCTGTTTCCTCATATAGCTTGAATGTAGCATGCTTCTTTATTGGGACCGGTACCGGGCGGTGGGCATCGTTGGGATTTGGAGGTGCGTTCGCTTGTGATCTTTGGGTTGCCACTGTCTCTCCCGAAATCAAAAGAGGACATTAAGGCTTTAGGCCGACACGTTTGTCTCCCGTGTGGTGGCACATGTTTTTGAATATATAATGACTACGCGAGAGGAAAGTATGCGTATCAGGGTACTCAAGGTGGTTTTGGCTTTGCTGGTGACGGCATTTGCGAGTGGTTCCGTCTTCGGCGAGATACTGGCTCCCGGCTGGGGCAAGCTCGAGTACGAAGTGCCGGTGCCGGGTACCTATGAGTTGCCGCCTGTTTATCCCGCAGCCGGAGGAGAGGTGCTGACGGCCAGCGGCGCGACCGCCGACCTGGGTGATTTTTTTGGCGACAAGATCGTCGTGCTGAGTTTCATGTACACCGCCTGCGATGATATCAACGGTTGCCCGCTTTCGATTTTTGTTCTGCACAACCTGCAGAATAAGCTCAAGGAACAGCCTGAGCTTGCCGACAAAGTGCGATTTGTCAGCTTCAGTTTCGATGTAGGGAAAGATACGCCGGAGGTACTCGCCAGCTACCAGCAGGAGCATGCCGGCAGTCATCATCACGCAGGCGACCACCAGGCGCAGACTCCCGGCCGCATGGGTGCCGAATGGGTTTTCCTGGTAGCGGCATCCCGGCAGCACCTGCAGCCGATTCTCAAGTCATACAGCCAGTTCGTCATCCCGGAAATCGACGCAGAGGGCACGAGCACCGGCAAGTTCGCCCACCTGCTGCGCGTATTGCTGATAGATGAGCGGGGCATGGTGCGCAACATCTACAGCCCCAGTTTCCTGCATTCGGATATTTTGCTGTCTGATATCAAGAGCATCCTGGTTCGCGGCACTGAAATCTGAGAGCGTGTCGCTGCTCTGTCGGGCGGGGTAACGGTAGATGGCAAGTGCGAGGGGTAGATGCCTGATCCGTTGCCGGCTGTGGTCGGGTGTGGGCACCATGGCACTGGTCCTGGCACAGGTGGCGATGGCGCAATCGGCACCCGACGACCCAGGTCTGTATCGTCCCGGAGATAACAGGACCGGCTACGATTCCGCGGACTACGTCAGCAATTCGCGAAGCCTCCAGGAGAGGGTGGGACGCGAAGCCGATTTGCTGGCCATTCTGCGTTCCCGCCACCTCGGTCTGCCGGAATTACCGGCCGACGCGGACAACCCGGCGACCAGGGCGGGCATCGAACTCGGCCGCAAGTTGTTCTTCGACAGGCGCCTTTCCCTGAACAACACGCAGTCCTGCGCACTTTGCCACGTGCCGGAAATGGGGTTCACCAATAACGAACTGAGGATCGCGGTCGGCATGGAAGGTCGCAGCGGGCGACGCAATGCCCCGACGCTGTTCAACGTGGCGTACAAGACCCGGTTGTTTCATGACGGGCGCGAGTCGACGCTGGAGAACCAGGTTTGGTCGCCTTTTCTCTCCCGCAACGAAATGGCCAATCCATCGATCGGCTACGTGATCGACAAGATTCGCGGCTTCAAGGATTACGACGGCTGGTTCGAGCGTGCCTTTCCCGGCCAGGGGATCGCCGTCGATACCATCGGCAAGGCACTCGCGCAGTACCAGCGCACGCTCATCGCGGCCACGTCGCCGTTTGATCGCTGGTATTACGCGGATGAAGAAGCCGCGATCAGCGCAAGCCAGCGCCGGGGGTTCGAGATTTTTTCCGGCAAGGGCGGTTGCGTCGCGTGCCACTTGGTGGGGGAGGATTCTGCGCTGTTTACCGATAGCCGGATGCATAATACCGGTCTTGGTTATGATATCGCGATGAATCAGTACCGGGGTGTGGGCGCGGCGACCAGAAGGCTGCAGTTGGCACCGGGTGTGTTTACCACGATCGACGACAAGCTGGTGGAAGAATTGACGCAACAACGGACGAGGAACGATCTTGGCCTGTACGAGGTGACCTTGAACCCGGCCGACCGATGGAAATACCTGACGCCGACCCTGCGCAATGTCGAGTTGACCGCTCCGTACATGCACAACGGGGTGTTTTCCACGCTGGAAGAAGTGATCGAGTTTTATGCTCGAGGCGGTATTCCAAACGAGGGGTTGAGTCCTCTGATACGCCCACTGGGCCTGACCACCGAAGAGAAGCGCGATTTGCGCGATTTTCTGCTCAGCCTGACCAGCCCCGATACCAGGATTCTGATCGGCGATGCTTTTGCGGCACCGGTCGGCGCCTGGGCTGAAGAGGATGGTGCTGCAACGTCAGCGCCGCAGTAGCGAGGAAGGAGATGTCGATAGACGCGAAGAGTCTGGCGGATACGTTGCTTGCGTACCTTCGCCAACACTGCGACGAAGCCGACATTACCGGAGCTTCATTGATTGAACACAGTGGCGATCATTGCACGTCCTTTGACGTGGTAGCCGACGGCGAGCAGTACCGTTTCAACATAGCCGATGAAGCGATCGCCGGGCTCGACCGGGGTGAGGTAGCCACCCTGCTGGAAAACAACAACGTGGTTTCGGTGATGCGCGACCTCCGGGGGTTCCCGGTTACCCTCACCGCCAGCGGCTGTATTTTTGGCGATATATGGTGAAAGTTTACTCCGAGGTGGTGGGGTCTATGATGGTATTGACCCTGCTGATGCTGTTTGCCGGGAAGCCTCCTTCCTCGGCGTGGCGTTTGATCATGTCTTCGTTTGGCGCGATATAGACGCAGTAAACCTTGTCTTGCGTAACGTAGCTTTGCACCCACTGGATCTGGGGGCCCATGCTTTTCAGCACGCTGCACGATTTTTTCGATACGCCTTGTATCTCTTCCGCAGACAGATTTCCTGCCCCCGGGATTTCTCTCTCAATGATATATTTGGGCATCGTTCATCCTCCTGTGCCAAAGGGTTTTCCCCCGTTTGCCCGGTGCCGATGGCGACCGAGAGCACGATGATAACAGATTGTTTTACCGAGCGTTACGCGACGCTGGCGCTGCTCCGGCACGGGTGACGCGATGTCCGTGTGGAAGTCTTGCAGGATCAAGGCACCGGCGCGGCTGCATCTGGGCTTTGTCGATCTGCACGGCGGCTTCGGGCGCAGGTTTGGCAGCATCGGGGTCACCCTCACCGAGCCCTGTCTTGAATTGAGCGCGCGACCGGCGCCCGCGCTGGAAGTGGTCGGGGAGGGGCACGATCTTGCGCGTCGCGTCGCCGAACGCTTTTTGCGGTTGCGGCAGGAAGCCGGAGAAGCGTTGCCGGCGGCGCGTTTGCAGATACACGAGACGATCCCCGCCCACCATGGATTTGGTTCCGGGACGCAACTCGCGTTGGCAATCGCGCACGCGTTCGCACGCTTGCACGGTCTGACCCTGTCGAACCGCGAACTGATGCGCGCGATGGGAAGAGGGCGCCGGTCGGGTATCGGCCTTGGTGCGTTCGAGTGCGGCGGGTTTATCTGTGACGGAGGCAAGGGGCAAGACGATTTTCCGCCGCCGCGACTGGCGCGGTTGCCGATGCCCGATCCGTGGCGCGTGGTATTGATCAAAGACACCGGCGACACCGGCTTACAAGGAGCAGTCGAAGACGACGCGTTCGAAAAGCTGCCGCAGTTTTCGGCGAGTTGCGCCGCCTACCTGTGCCGTGTCGTGTTGATGGGACTGTTACCGGGGATCGCGGAAAACGACTTTCCGTCTTTCGCCGCGGCGACGACCAGGGTGCAGGATACCATCGGAGATTATTTTTCGCTGGTGCAGGGCGGGCGTTATGCCAGCCTCCGGGTAGGAGCCGCGCTCGAGTGTTTTCGTGAACGCGGGATCAAGGGGCTTGGCCAGAGCTCGTGGGGACCGACCGGGTTTGTTTTTGCTCCCGATGAGCAGCGTGCCCGCGAACTCATTGCCATGGCAGAACAGTTTTCTCCCCCCGACTCAGGCCTCGAGTTCTCCATCGCGCGCTTCAGCAACAGTGGAGCCTCGATCACGCAGGACTGAAACCGGCGCGGCCTGGTTCGCTGGCTTGTCTCGAAGTTGGCCTATAATGGCGACCGTTTTACCCTCTGGTTTCCAGGAGAGATGATGGAAAAGCCTTTCATTTTGCATATGCTGACCTCGGAGAAAAATCCGAGCCCGTTTGACGTGAACATGGCAGCCGATGCCGGCTGGCAGAATACGGTTCCCTACGTTGGCGTCGAGCCGGACGAAGTGCAGGCCCTGGTGCAGGATGCGATTTTTTCCCGCGGGCCGACCGGGGTCAGGCGCACCGGGTTGTTTATCGGCGGGCGCAGTATGTTTACCGCGCTGGAGATGCTGGAGGTCGCCCGCGCTTCGATGGTGCCGCCGTTCGAGATTTCCGTATTCGCCGACCCCAGTGGCGCTTTTACGACGGCGGCTGGCATGATCGTGGCGGTGGAAAAGCACCTCGCGAAACTGCACGACACGGGCCTGTCGGGTTTGCGGGCGTTGGTGATGGGGGGTACCGGGCCGGTGGGAACGGCGGTCGCGGTGCTTGCCGCCAAGGCGGGTGCCCGCGTGCTTTTGTTGAGCCGCAAGATGGAAAAAGCGCAAGCCGCGGTGGATCGCTGCCTGTCCCTGGTGGGTGAGGAAACCTCGATCGAGGCGGGAGACAACGACACCAAAGCACACGAATTGAAGGTCGCCGACGTCGTGTTCGCGGTCGCGGCGGCGGGCATCCAGGTCATGGATGAAGAAGAAGTCGGTGCTGCCGCCAATCTCAAAATTGTCTCCGATGTCAACGCGGTGCCGCCTGCGGGGATCGCCGGTGTGGAAGCTCACCACGATGGGGTGGCCAACGAATACTCCCGTTCAGGCGCCGTGAGCGTCGGAGCGCTGGCGATCGGCAATATCAAGTACCAGTCCCAGCACCGCCTGCTGAAACAGATGCGCGAGGCTGAAAAGCCGTTGTACCTGCACTTCGAGCATGCTTGCGAGGCCGCGCGGGAATACCTCAGAGAGTCCGTGTAATGGCGCAGCGACAGGCAGCGTCGCTGGAATTTCTGATCATTGCCGCGAGCGCGCGCTTTATCGCGCAATCCGCAGCGGCCTGCGGTCACTCGCTGAGCGTCATCGACGGCTTTGCCGACCCCGAAGTGCGCGCGCTGAGCCGTTGCACGACGCGGGTACCTTTGCGCGACGACGGCCTGAGCGTGCGGCACCTGCGCGAAGCCTGCGAGCGCTTGTTTTGCGAGCGGCGGTTCGCGGGTGTGGTGCTCGGGTCGGGACTCGACGCGCATCCAGCGTTTATCGACTGGCTGCATGCGCGATCGACGGTGTACGCAAACCCTGCCGAAGTGTTTTCACGCTGCTACGATCGCACCCGCTTTGTCGGCGAGCTGGAGCGTTTGCAGATCCCGCATCCGCCCGAAGGCCGCGACGCCCGCTCGCCGACCCTCCTGAAGGTTGCCGGGGCGTGTGGAGGAGCGCACGTGCGCTTTGGCAGCAGCGCCACCGCCGCGTACCGACAGTCCTATCTGCCCGGCACCGCAAGGTCGTACCTGTTTTTCGCCCACGGTGGCAGCATCGAAGGAATCGGCTGGAGCACGCAGTGGCAGTCGCGCCATGAGCAGGATCGCCCTTTTTGCTATGGAGGCGCCTTGAATCGCGGCGTACCCGACGCGGTGATACAAGCGCGCGTGGCAGGCTACGCGCGGCGCCTGGCACAGGCGTTCTCGCTGGTGGGGATGAACAGCCTCGACTACATCGTCGTCGGCAACGAAGCCTACCTGCTCGAACTCAATCCGCGCATCAGCGCCACCATGCAGTTGTACGACACCGATGGTGCCTTGTTCGCAGCGCACCTTGCAGCTTGCCGTTCAAGCCGCTTCCTGCCATTGCCACCGGCTGCGCCCCGCGCCCACGCGGTGCTGCACGCCGCACGTCGGGTGCGGCTCCCGGGTGGGTTTGCATGGCCGCCCCACACCTGCGATGTGCCGGCGGAGACCGGTTTCGAGGCGGGGAATCCCATCTGCACCCTGCTCGCGAGCGCAGCGACACCTGCCGCGACGCTGACCGGCCTGCAGCAAAGCATCCGATCGCTGAACGCGCGCTTCGCCGCCGCTGAGCAAAGCGTGCGCGGTGCCACTCATAGCGTCGCGGGGGCAGGCGCATGACCGGCGCGTCGCAGGATCCATGGCTGCAGGTGAGCGTCAATCGACGCGCGCAGGAACTGGTTCGGACCTTGTGCGAAAACAGCGCGGAGCTGCGTGTGCGCGTATCGCGTTCCGCTCGGGGGGCGCGATTGATCGACGCCGGCATCGAAGTGCCCGGCCTGCAGCAAAGCATCCGGTCGCTGAACGCGCGCTTCGCCGCCGCTGAGCAAAGCGTGCGCGGTGCCACCCATAGCGTCGCGGGGGCGGGCGCATGACCGGCGCGTCGCAGGATCCATGGCTGCAGGTGAGCGTCAATCGACGCGCGCAGGAACTGGTTCGGACCTTGTGCGAAAACAGCGCGGAGCTGCGTGTGCGCGTATCGCGTTCCGCTCGGGGGGCGCGATTGATCGACGCCGGCATCGAAGTGCCCGGCCTGCAGCAAAGCATCCGGTCGCTGAACGCGCGCTTCGCCGCCGCTGAGAAAAGCGTGCGCGGTGCCACTCATAGCGTCGTGAGGGCGGGCGCATGACCGGCGCGTCGCAGGATCCATGGCTGCAGGTGAGCGTCAATCGACGCGCGCAGGAACTGGTTCGGACCTTGTGCGAAAACAGCGCGGAGCTGCGTGTGCGCGTATCGCGTTCCGCTCGGGGGGCGCGATTGATCGACGCCGGCATCGAAGTGCCCGGCCTGCAGCAAAGCATCCGGTCGCTGAACGCGCGCTTCGCCGCCGCTGAGCAAAGCGTGCGCGGTGCCACTCATAGCGTCGCGGGGACGGGCGCATGACCGGCGCGTCGCAGGATCCATGGCTGCAGGTGAGCGTCAATCGACGCGCGCAGGAACTGGTTCGGACCTTGTGCGAAAACAGCGCGGAGCTGCGTGTGCGCGTATCGCGTTCCGCTCGGGGGGCGCGATTGATCGACGCCGGCATCGAAGTGCCCGGCGGGCTGGAAGCGGGGCGGCTGATTGCCGAGATCTGCATGGGCGGATTGGGCAAAGTATCGTTGGCGCGCCCGGGCGTTGGCGACAACTGGCCGTTGGGTCTGCACGTGCATTCGTCGAACCCGGTACTCGCTTGTCTCGGGTCGCAATACGCCGGGTGGAAACTGTCTCATGGCAAGGGCAAGGAAGCTTTTCACGCGCTGGGGTCGGGGCCGGGGCGCGCGCTGGCTTGCAAGGAAGAGTTGTTCGAAGAATTGCATTACCGGGATCATGCCGAAAATTGTGTGCTGGTGCTTGAAGTCGATCGCGTGCCGCCGGATGAATTGCTCGATTACATAGCCGAGTCCGTGAAATTGCCGCTTGAGCAGATCACACTCATCATGACCCCGACGCAAAGCCTCGCCGGTTCGCTACAGGTGGTTGCCCGGGTGCTCGAAGTCGCCCTGCACAAAGCGCACGCGCTGGGCTTTGCGCTTGCATCGATCGTCGACGGTGCGGGCAGCGCGCCGCTCGCTCCTCCTGCTCCCGATTTCATCGAGGCGATGGGACGCACCAACGACGCGATTCTGTTTGCCGGCCAGGTGCATTTGTTCGTCGTCGGTGAGCTTGACGAGGTACAGTCTCTCGCCCCGCGCATGCCGAGCACTATGTCGCGGGACTATGGCAGGCCGTTTGCCCAGGTGTTCAGGGATTACGACTGTGATTTTTTCAAAATCGATCCGATGTTGTTCAGTCCGGCGCAGGTGACGCTGACGCATTTGCCGAGCGGCGTCACGGTTCGTGCCGGCAAGGTCAATCTCGAACTGCTCGATCAATCGTTTGCGGGCTAGTTCGCATCGACGCCGCTTTACGCTGGCAGCGCAGCATTGAAAATTGCCTTGATTACAGATCAGGTCGGCTGGCACAGCAACCGGCTGCTGGATGCTTTCGCACGCCATGGATGCGAAGTGCGCGTTGCCTCTCTTCAGCAATGTGAACTTTCCACCCGCTCTGGCACGGGATGGCTGATCCCAGGGTTTGCAGAAACCGTGCCCGACGGTGTATTCGTCCGTTGCGTCCCCGGTGGCTCGTTTGAGCAGGTGACGTTTTATCTCGACGTGCTCCACGCGATGCAACACCTGAAGGTACTCGTCTACAACGATGTGTACGCGATCGAGCGAAGCGTCGATAAAGTGATGACCGGCTTTCTGTTCAAACGCGCCGGCATCGCGACACCCGACACGTATGCGGTCAGCAACCGCGCGCGGGCGACGCAGATTTTGCAGGCGGAGCTTGCGGCGGGAAGGCGCATGGTCATCAAGCCGATGTTTGGTTCCCAGGGGAAAGGCCTGCGGTTGGCAGTGCCCGGCGCGCCGCTGCCCGAACTACCCGAAGACGACGTGTATTACCTGCAGGCGTTTATCGACTCCGGCGGGGAGCTATGCCGCGACTGGCGCCTGTTTGTCGTCGACGGACGCGTTGTGGCATCGATGGAGCGCGTCGGCTCACACTGGATCAACAACTTCGCGCAGGGCAGCGAATGCCGTCCGACCCAGGTCGACAGGCCAATGCGGACGCTGGCCGTCTCCGCGGTGGAAGCCGTCGGCATGGCGTACGCCGGGGTCGATCTGATGAAAGACGCCACCGGCAATCTGTGGGTTACCGAAGTCAACAGTATTCCCGCCTGGAAGGGTCTGCAGGGGGTTGTGGATATCGATATCGCCGAAGTGCTGGTCGCCGATTTCCTGCGCTGCCTGCGTGCCGTGGACAGAAGCGCCGCGTAGATGCTGGATCTCCCGCTGGTTGCGTTGTTTGTCCGGGTCTGCAAGCTGGACATGCAGGCGATCAAGCCCGGCAACGTCGGTCTGCACGGCGCCGGGCACGGCATGCGCGTAGCGGATTTTGTTCGCAGCGCCAGGGCGTGCGCGCCCGCGATCTGCCGCCCCGGGATTCCCCTGGGCGAGCGCATACTCGGCGCGATCCAGGCAACGCGGACGGTGGTCGATTGCAATACCAACCTCGGCATTGTTTTGCTGTGCGCGCCATTGATACAGGCTGCGCTGGACGCGCGAGGCCAGGATCTTCGCCTGGCACTGGAGCGGGTGCTGTCGGCAGCTACGATTGAAGACGCGGCGTTGGTGTACCGCGCGATTCGCCTGGCTGCGCCTGGTGGCATGGGTCGCGTGGCGCAGGCCGATCTGGCGCAGCGTCCTACGATCCGCTTGCGCGAAGCGATGGCGCTGGCGCGCGAGCGCGATCTGGTAGCGGCGCAATACGCCGACGGCTACCGCCTCGTGTTCGACACAGTGGTTCCCCGTCTGCTTGAGTTTCAGTTGCAATGGGGCTATGCTAAATGGGCTGCCGTGGGCGCTTACCTGGCGTTGCTCGGTAAGCACCCGGATAGCTTGGTTGCTCGCAGGCACGGGGTCGAAAAAGCACAGATGCTCAGTGCTGAAGCGGCATTGCTGTACAATGCGTTCGCCGCTACCAGCCAGCCTGAAGCATTCAGGCTTCGGTTGCTTGCGTTTGATCGCCGCCTGAAGCTACAGGGCATCAACCCGGGCACGACAGCAGATCTGGTCATAACTGGTCTTTTGATTGCTGGTTTGAAGGCTTTGGATCAGGTGGAAAGGAATCCGCCGCAGAAGAAGGGCGCTTGAATAGAGCACCTTTGGTTACATATCACAAATCAAGAAGGAGAAAACATGATGATAAACAAAGTAATGGTAGGAGAATCGTTGGTCAACGATAACGACCCTGCCGGCAATATGGCGGAAATAGCGCATATCGACCTGCTGGTCGGTCCGCGTAACTCGGCTGCCGAAACGGCATTTTGCAATGGTCTGGTCAACAACAAGGATGGGTTTACCTCCTTGCTGGCGGTGATCGCACCCAATCTACCTTGCAAGCCAAACACGATGATGTTTAACAAAGTGACCATCAAGGGCGCGAAGCAAGCCGTGCAGATGTTTGGTCCCGCGCAGTCGGCGGTTGCCAAGGCGGTTGCCGACAGCGTTGCCGAAGGCGTCATCAATGAAAGTGAAGCCGATGACCTGTACATCTTTATCCATTGGGAAGCCAAGAGCGATGAAGCGATCTATGAAAACAATTACAAGGCGGCGAAAGAGGCGCTTGCCAATGCGAATGGCCGCCCGACAGTAGCCGAAGTAAGCACAGAAGGACAGCGCAAAGCATCCGTTTGGTCAACGATAACGACCCTGCCGGGGTTTTTTTATGGCGGAAATAGCCATATCGACCTGTAGATGTTTGATCCTGTGCATGCGGCGGTTGGTTGCCGACAGCGTCGCCGAAGGCGTCATCAACGAAAATGAAGCCGATGACCTGTACATCTGTGTCGGCGTCTTTATCCTCGGCTAGCCGAAACGGCATTGGGTTTTTGGGGCAATGGCCGCAAACCCGGAATCAGGAGTATCCCACCATGACTCGTGAGCGACAACAACAAGGATGGGTTTACCTCGCCTGACGCATTATGCCAAACGCAATGAGTTTCACGAAGGGTCTTGAGCATGATGGAAAGCACCTCCTCGTTAAAAACAAAAAAAATGCGGCGGTGATCGAAATGGGAACCCAATCTACCTTGCAAGGCCAAACCATGTCGCCCGCGCCAGCTCTCGGCTCGGAAGAGCTAATCTACGAGTGGCCGAAGTCCGAGATGGCACTGTTGCGGGATGTTGATTTTTCGCATTTTTCGCAAAAAGTATCGGCCAACGACAAGCGGCAGTGCAGAACAGCTTGTTGGAGAAGGTGGTCCACGCGCGCAGAGCTCGAGCCTCGCGTTGAGGTAGGTTGCCAAAGGCGAGTTTAAGAAAGCCGAACAGGGCTATATCATGTACGGTGCACAGGAGATAAACCAGCGTGTGCTGTTGCCAGGCAACAAGACTACATGATGGAAAGCATCGTACCTTAAAGTGCCTGGATGTGCGACAACAGTGTTATTCAAGACCAATCAAAAACGTTTCATTCAGACCCTGCGGGATCTTGCCACTTATGTCCACGATGATGCTCTACCAGGCTTACTTGAATGCCTGCCTGATTTTGCTCGGCCAAGGGGCGCCATTCGACCCTAATTTTGACGAACTCTCAGGGATGGGGCGGTATAAAGATGCCAATACAGGAGGGTTTGCGCTCTGGGGCGGCCCGCATATCCTGAGGACCGCCACACGAAGCGGTACTCTATCAGAAGTTTAACAAGCACTTGCGCTTGCCCTCGCTGCGCGTATCCAGAGCAGAGGAAAATTCCCAGGCTGATCTTAAAAAGCACATCGACAAAATGTTCGAGGATTTCGATGACGTCGGTTTGGCTGCAGCAATTCAGAAGCATACCAAAGATCAGAAGCATCCCGAAGGAACTGCCGATGGCATTCCAGGAGGGTTCGCCCATGCACCCAAGCTACGGCGCCGGTCATGCCACCGTCGCCGGAGCTTGCGTAACGATCCTGAAAGCGTACTGATACATCTGCAATTCTTTTGAGGCGAGGGACAAAAATCCTGTTTGCTAAAAAGGGTGACAAACCTGTGTACTTTTTCGACAACAAAAACGTTGAAAATAAAGGCCTCTGACCAAGCTTCGGATAGCGCGCTGTTTTGTGAATAGCCTGCGCGAACCCCGGCGACCCTTTCAAAACCTCGCGAAATTCGGCGGTCTGAGTAGAGCACGGTTTCAATACTCACGCTGGTCATATCCCGGTAACACAGCGGCATAACGTTTAGCCTCGTATCAAGGCGTGCGTCTGCCCTTGGTCTTTTGATCTCGGGAGGGGCTGTGGCATTCACAAGCGACACAAAGAATTGGGTTGACACACACGACAACGACCCTGCCGGGGGTTTTTTTGCCCGCACGTTAGGGCAGGCCGCCACCGAGGTTCGTGCTTCGCTTGTTGGCAAGGCGCGGCTTCTCTACAATATCACCATGGATACCTGCCTGGAGTGCCACGCAAAGCTCGCGCGGCTGGACAATCAGCACCTCGCCGTTTGCTGCGGTCTGACCCTGCAGGAATACGCGATTCGCTACGGTCTTCCGCTCGACGTCGTGGTACCGCGCGCGCTGCTGGACTACGAACCCCCGGTCTCCGATTACCCCGAGGCAGCGGCGCGGGCCTCGCGAGAGGCGCGTATCGTGCTCGCTGCGGTGCAGCGGTGGGGTTGCTCGAAGCGCGGGACCCTTGGTGCGAGATCCCGGGCGAGATTCGCCGGCTCGATCAGTTGCTATGGATGATGCAGCGTCTGCGCGATTACGGGTTTTGTTTTCACCAGGTTTACCGCTTCGACCCGCGGGCGCACCGGGTTACGGCCGCGAACCATTTGAGAGCCCTGCGAGGCAATGTGCCCGAGACACCCCCGGTGCGTGTGGATGCCTTATCGACGTCCGACCTGATGCTGTTTGTGGCGGTCATCGCCGCGCTACGCTCGGATTTATATGGCGATTACCTGTTTCTGCATCTTGCCGGTCAGCAGGAAACAGCCTCGGCGTTGATGCACCGGCTCAAAAGCGACCTCGGCGTCGAGACCAAAGCCTTGTTGCCGGTTGTAAACAAAGGTGCCTGCCTGCGTACGCTGGCGTCGGAAGATACGAGAAAACTGCTGGGGATACTCTATCCGCAGTTGTCCCGGATTCCATGCGCTGAAGCGCGCTTTTACAACGAGGCGCCGTCGGCCCTGGTAGCCAAGGAACTGGTTTTCGATGCCGCGCATTTCATTACAGACCACGCAGGCAAATGCGCCAATCTGCACGGAGGGCGCTATAACCTGGTGGTCAAGGTCGAGGGAAGGATCGACCCTTATACCGGGTTCGTGGTCGATTACAGTTATCTCAAGGCACTGGTGCAGCGGGAGGTGATCGAAGCGCTCGATCACAGGCACCTGAACCTCGCGGATACCAGCCTCGGGTGGCGTTCGAGCACCGAACTGATCAATCTGTTTATCTGGGGCAGGCTGATCGAGTACCTGCCTAATCTGCACGAAGTGCAGACCTATGAGACGACTCAGTCGTATTGCTGCTTTCAAGGCCCGACACTGGATGAGATGCGTGAGTTGGGGCGCTTGGACGACATGCATTTTGCGTCGCAGGCACTGGGGTGCTCGCATCTGCGTCGCCTGCTGATTGACGGCAACATCGTCCCGCGTCTGAAAGTCGTGGGGCGCCGGTAGTGGGATCGGGCTCGATCAGGGGCGGGTTTGCTTCGATCAGGCGTTGACAGACTGCGTTCGGTTCCCGATGGCACCGGTGTACAGGGCGTTGGCGACGAGCACCGCGGTGATACCCTGCTTTTCGAGTTGCGCCAGATCCCGTTCGTCGCGGATGCCTCCGCCTGTGACGAAGCGCTGACGAGGATATTTTTTCTGCAGCGCAGAGAGGGTGTCCAGGTCGGGTCCGTTCCCTGCGCCGACCGCCCCCAGCGAGAGCGCGATGACCGTTTCCGGCCAGTGCTCGCTTGATGCGAAAACCGACTCGCTGCCCAGGAGCCCATCGGCACCGAAGTCCAGCGACAGGATGAACGCCTCGCGCGCGGCGTGCAGCGTCTGCAGGAGCCGCGGATCGGACAAGGTCTCGGTTGCCACGACGAGGGTTGCCATGGCGTGGTTTCTGTGCAGACGCATGAAGTCCGCGTGGTTACCAACCCCGGCATCAAGCCACAGGTCGAAGCTGGGGAAAGCGCGGGCGAGCTCCTGTATCAGCGACGCGTTGTCGCCGTTGCCGGCGATGGCATCAAGGTCGGCAATGTAGAATGTGTTGCAGTGCAGTTGTGCATGTAGCCGCTGCATTACATCGCCGGGAGAGGATGAAGGAAATCGTGCATTGGCCAGCGGTTGGTACGCTTTGCGGTCGCCTCCCGTGGCGTGCACGACGCAGCCGTGTTTCAGATCCAGTGCCGGAATCAGTTTCAATGTTCGATCGGTGGGGCTAGCTTGAACGTTCTGGTTGCCGAGTATTTTACCGGGGGTGGCCTGTGCGGACGAAATCTACCCGCCGATTCATTCTCCCACCTGTCCGGGGAAGGCGAGTCGATGCTGCGCGCGCTGATCGACGATCTGGTTTTGATCCCGGGGGTGCGTGTGATCACGACGCGGGACGCACGCCTGCCTCCGCTGGCTGTCGCGGGGATCGAGATGCATGTGATTCCCGAGACCGATCGTTGGATGCCGCGGTTGCGTGAGTTGCTTGGTTTTGCGGACGCGTTCTGGCCGATTGCGCCGGAAACCGGACAAACGCTGGAATCGCTGTGCGCGCTTTGCGATGGCGGCCCGCTGTTGTTGAACAGTTCTGCCGCAGCGGTGCGTTGTGCGGCGAGCAAATACCACACCGCGAAAGCGCTTGAGCAAGCTGGCCTGCCCTGCGTGAAAACCTGGAGCGCGCGCGACGCGTGGTATCAGGAAGCGGTTCCGGGAACCGAGTGGGTAGCCAAACCGGACGACGGCCTCGGCTGTGAAGGGGTGCGCATCGTTTCGGATGTGTCCCATGCGGTGGGTGACGGCGACGTTATCCAACCCTATATCCAGGGGCGCGCAGTCAGCCTCAGTGTCTTGTATGGCAGCGACGAACATCGCCTCGCCGGTGTCAATCTGCAGGAGGTCGAGCGTCGTGACGACAAGCTGTCGCTGAAAGCCTGCGTTGTAAACGGAATTCGCGATCGGCACAGTGAGTTCGACACGCTGGCAGAGCAGATCGGTCACGCGATCACCGGCCTTGCCGGCTACGTCGGCATCGACTGCATCGAGCAGGATGGCGCGATTCGCATCGTTGAAATCAATCCTCGGCTGACCAGCTCGTACGTTGGCCTGCGCCGATCGCTCGGCGTAAACCCCGCGGCCTGCGTGATTTCCCTGCTGGGGCAGTCGGCAACACCCTGTTTCGACATTGAATCCGCCGTCGCGGTCAGGATCGGCTTATGACGGCGCAGGTCGGTTGGGATATCGGGGGAGCGCATCTGAAGGCGGCGCGGTTCGGCGGCGGCGCCTTGTCCATGGTGGTGCAGTTACCCTGCCCGCTGTGGCGTGGCGAGAGAGAACTTGATCGCGTGTGGCGACACGCCGAAGCGGCACTGCGTACCGACTTGCGCGCCGAACACGCGGTGACCATGACCGGCGAGTCGGCGGATTGCTTTGCCAGCCGCGAGGCAGGCGTGGAAGCCATTGTATCTACGGTCGCGCGGTGTCTGCACAAGCCCTTCAAGGTATACGCCATGCGCTCGGGTTTTATCGACGCCGGCGATAGCGCGGGGTGCTTCGGCCAAGTCGCCTCGGCGAACTGGCACGCGACCGCCGCGTGTCTGGGGAAACTGCTCGGCAACGGGGTCCTGGTGGATATCGGCAGCACCACAACCGACATCGTTCCCTTTGCCGCGGAGGGCGCCACGGGCCGTGGCGGCGATGACTGTCGGCGTCTGTGCTCGGGGGAGTTGGTTTACACCGGCGTCGTGCGGACGCCGGTGATGGCGCTGGCCGAGCGGATATGGTTCAAAGGCAGGGCGTGGCCGGTCGTAGCAGAGCTTTTTGCAACGACCGCGGACATCTACCGCATCCTGGGGATGCTCGCGGAAGACGCCGATCAGCACCCTGCCTGCGATGGGGGCGCCAAGACGCCCGCTGCGAGCGAGCGCCGCCTCGCGCGGATGTTCGGCTGCGATGTCGATGCTGCCGATGATTGGTCCGCCTGTGCGCGGGTGCTCGCGGATCGCCAGGTACGCTTGATCGAAGCCGCGTACCGGAGGGTCTGCGGCAGTGCTACGGTCGCTGCGTCGGCACCGATCGTCGGGGCCGGGGTCGGACGTTTCCTGGCGAGAGACATGGCACGCCGCGCCGGGCGCCCCTATGTCGATTTCTCCGAGTTGTTCGATCCGGTCGTCGGCGACGATGCGCGTCTCGCCGGAGACTGCGCGAGCGCCGTCAGCGTCGCTTTCCTCATGGCCGACGGGTTGTGATGGATCGCTTGTTGACCAGGCCGCTTCCGTACCGCGAAGACAGCGCGGATCTGTTCGACCGCATCGCCGGCTTGCGTGGCGCCGTTTTTCTTGACAGCGGGCGGCCGCGCAGCGACCTGGGCCGTTTTGACGTGTTGGCGGCGTTGCCGAGGACCTGGATCGATAGCCGTGACGGCATCACTGCGGTGCACGTCGCGGGGGAGGTACGGAGATACAAGGACCAGGATCCTTTTTCCGTTATCCGCGACCAGATCGAGCCATTGCAAACTTCCCAGGCCTACCCCTTTGTCACCGGCGCCATCGGTTATTTTGCCTATGACCTCGGGCGCAGGATCGAGCGCCTGCCGGATATCGCCGCCAGCGAAGAACATTTGCCGGAGTTGGCGCTGGGGATCTATGACTGGGCGGTGATAGTAGATCATCGCGCCTGCCAGAGCACCCTGGTCGGTTGGCGCGGCACGCGATCCAGCGAAGATGCCTTCGACAGCGCCTGCGCGATATTCGAAGCAAACGCCGCCAGCCGCACTGCGCGTCCGGTTCGGGCGCTCGGCCCGGTGCGCTCCGATATGAGCAAGCGGGATTACCTTGAAAAATTTTCCCGGGTACAGCAGTACATTCGCGCCGGCGACTGTTACCAGGTCAATCTCGCGCAGAGATTTTCCGTCGACGTCAGCGGAGACTCCTGGGACCTGTACCGCAGGTTGCGCGCGATCAACCCCGCTCCTTTTTCCGCCTACCTCGACTGTGGCGAATTTCAGGTGCTGAGCCACTCTCCGGAGCAGTTTCTGCGCGTGCGGGCAGGGCACGTGGAGACCAGGCCGATCAAGGGAACGCGGCCTCGTTCCGGGATCGCCAAACAAGATTTCGAGGCGATTGAGGCTTTGCGCGACAGCGCCAAGGATCGCGCGGAAAACCTCATGATTGTCGATCTGCTGCGCAACGACATCAGCAAGAACTGCCGCGCGGGTTCGGTCAAGGTCAGCCGCCTGTTCGACGTAGTGAGCTTTACCAGCGTCCATCATATGGTCAGTACCATCGAAGGGGAACTGGAAGCAGGCAAGGACGCGCTCGATCTTCTCCGAGGGTGTTTTCCGGGCGGATCGATTACAGGCGCGCCGAAAATACGTTCGATGGAAATCATCGAAGAGCTCGAACCGTGTCGTCGCGGCGTATATTGTGGCTGCATCGGCTACATCGGCAGAGACGGCGACATGGATATGAATATCGCGATCAGGACCGCCGTTCGCCACGGCGAGAGGCTTGCGTTTTTTGCCGGCGGCGGGCTGGTGTCGGATTCTGACGGAGAAGCCGAGTATCAGGAAACGCTGGACAAGGTCGCTCCGATCCTCGACCTGTTCGGTGCGCCGAAGGAATGAGCCCCCGGAGGAACGAATCCCCGAAGGGATAAAACCATGCGCCCGTGGGTTGTGAAAATCGGTGGCAGTTTGCATGACGACCCTTGCCTGCCCCAGGTGGTCACGCGCACCGCCGACTTTGCGCATCCGCTCGTGGTCGTGCCGGGCGGTGGCGCGTTTGCAGACCAGGTGCGCGCCTCGCAGCGGCGATGGCGATTCAGCGACCGCTGCGCGCATTCGATGGCGCTGCTGGCGATGCGCCAGTACGGCCATTTGCTGGCGACACTCGGCGCGCTCGAGACTGTCGCACACACACGGGTGCTGGAAGGAGGCGCCGCCGCGCGGGTGTGGTTGCCGGATGAGGCTACGTTGGGCGAAGCGTTGCCACCGAGTTGGGACGTGACGTCGGATTCGATCGCCGCCTGGCTGGCCTGCAAGCTCCAGGCCGACTGGCTGGTGCTCATCAAGCCGGTTGCTTTCACCTCCGCGGCTGCGGCGAGAGGACGGGTCGACGCAGCTTTTGCCGACACCGTGAAACAACATAGCGTGCCGGGGCGCGGCAGATTGTCCTGCGCCATGGTCGGCGCCGAACAATGGTTGTCCAGGGATTTCTCGTGCGAACCCTATCGGTTCGCCGCCGACTGAGGGTTTTCCCGGCAACCGGCGGGCTGCCTTAGCACGTGGATTTGTGCGGACGTGTTGCGTGTTTTAGGGGCGACGCATGCGTCGCCCCTACGAATGCGTGCCTCAGCCTTGCCGCGATCCTGGTGGCGGCCTTGGCGCAGATGGGGTTGTTGCGCTGCCCGTCCTGACACAAGGCAGTGCGAAAACCCAGGTAATGCGGAGCCGGATTGAGCGACACCAAAGGTTCGATATCGGCCAGTTTCAGGGAGCCGGCGATGCCGCACAGCAGCGCCATCTCATGCGCGGTGCGGACAAACTGCTGTAGTCTTTGGCGATCGACCATCTCGCGTATCGAGCCGCTGCTCTTGTCGGCGGTATCCAGCATCACGCCGGTAAACCCCGCGCTGCCAAGCAATCGGCAGGGGCCTTCAAAGTCATTCAGCCTGTCGGCGAACAGCACGCCGATCAGCGCGTGCTGCTTCGCGAGCGGCTGCAAGGCACCGGCGCAGGACGCGAAGTAACCGTTATCGAAGAATCCGATCTTGATGTAATTGACGCCGACCTCCGCGAGTTCGGCGACTCTTTTTGCGATCACGTCAGGGTCGGGCGGCAGGTCGCCGACGGTCGCGCTCAGCGTGTGTCGTCCCGCGGACCACCGAACGATTTCACGCACCACCTTCGCGTCCAGCGCGCCGAGCGCGCCGCGGTGAGGTTCTTTCATATCCAGCACGTCAACCGGCGCGGCGTGGATCGCGCGTGCTTCCTCCAGGCTGCGCACGCTCGCGAGCAGTTGACTCATCGTCATTCGATGCCTTGTTCCCGCCTGAAGTCCCTGACGCGCGCTGCGAGCCAGTCCCACGCGACGGTTTCTTCTTCTCCGGCGGTCTTGTCGACAGCGATCCGGAGATACGCCATTTCCCGCTCGATCTTTTCCCGGGGCAACAGGTGCAGGCGGCTGACGAGTATGGCGAGCTCTACTATGGACGCCTGTGCGCGGTTGAAGCCTCGAAACGGCGCGTGTGTTTCTTCGTGGATGATTTCGCACACCAGACGCGGGCGCACCGGGTCGTCCTGCACCGTCGCGACCCTGACTTCGGCGTGCGCCAGGGTGTTGGCCAGGCGGTTGCCGTCGATGCGTGAGGCGGGCAGCAGCGGCCAGTCGCGTTTGCCACCCAGGCACCCCGCGAAGATGCGTACGTCGTCGGTGAAGTTGATGACAGCGTGGCGTTCGCGCAGGAGATTCTCCAGCGTTTGCGACGGTTTGAACGGCATCAGTACCGGGCTTTCGCCGTCGATGTGGATGCCCATGGGCGCGATATGCGTTGTGCCATCGGCGTGGCGCGTGGTGATGATGGTCTCGCGGATCATGGTGTCTCCGGTGGGCGCTGCCTGCGTTTGCGCCCCGCCTTCTTGCACTTTTCCCGCAGGGTTGCGCCTGCTTCCTTGCGGTGACCGAGGTCTACCTCGGCTCGTTTGACGGCGCACCCCCAGTCCAGCTCTTCGTCCTGTGCATAGCGCTTGCCCAGTTGCCATGCGATCTGCGCGCGGCCCAGTTCGACCCCCAGGTAAAACGCGTGCGCTCCGTCGTCGGCGACACCGAGATGAGAATACAGATCGAATGGATCGGTCGTCACCTTGTGTAGGTCGCGATTGTAGATATGCACGCCATCCGGCGCAACCTGGATGCGAAAGTTGGGATCCTTGACACCTTGCGCGAACTCGCCGATTTCTTCGGCGTCATAGGGAAAGGGCTTTCTTTCATGCAAGGCCATCAGTCCTGCGTCGATGCCGGTAGGCGGCATGCTCTCTTCGTGCGCGTGAAACAGGATCCGCCGGGCAAGGTCGGTTTCCTTGATCGCCTTGCGGCAGTGTTCGCTGACCTGGGTCGTCAACACGTGGCGGATGCCGAGTTCCGACGCGATGCCGAGCAGCAACATGTTGACGCCGGCGCTGTCGGCGTGCGTCATCTCGGTGAGGTTGCCGATCCCCATCATGATTTCAATTTCCGGGTAGTCCCGGCGCAGTTGCGCGTAGCGCACGACGGACTCGGTCAGCCCGCAGTGGATGGGGTCCAGGATGGGGTCGGCGAGAAACGGCAGGTTCTTTTTCAGCAACGTGTCGATCGCGGTGTACAGCGTCTGCGGCTGCTGGGGAGAATCCGGAATCAAAATCGGTATCGCGTCGACTTCCTCCGCGACCCATAGCGTGTCCTGCTTCAGGCTGAACAGGTAATCCGCACCCCAGCGCGCCGCCTTGACCAGTATCTCCGGGTCGTGGGTATCGACGCTGACCGCAAAGCCGTTTTCCTTGAGCAGCCGGATGGTGCTTTCAAGGTGCGGGAATGGTGTGTCCGGCAAAAAACCCATGTCGATCACGTCGGCGCCGTCCTGCCGGTATTGTCTGGCGAGGGCCAGTATCTCGGGGGGCGACAGCTCGGGCGCGTTGACAATTTCTCCGAACAACTGCACGTCGTAGCGGCCGAGATCCGGCACCGTCGCCTGCTTGCCAAAGAATGCGGGCAGGTCTTTCAACTCGTCCGGACCACGTTCCACCGGAACGCGAAAATGCTCGGACAGCTCATCCAGATCACCGCGAAACCTGCCAGGCAGAATAATCCGGTCTACCTCCGGGAGGCTTTGCAACTGGTGCTTGATGAACTTCGTCGTCATCAGGGCAGCGACACTGATACCGAGTTCGTGCACCGTGTAGGTGAAAT
Organism: Candidatus Oxydemutatoraceae bacterium; assembly: GCA_965226235.1. GTDB lineage: Bacteria > Pseudomonadota > Gammaproteobacteria > Poriferisulfidales > Oxydemutatoraceae > CAYFZO01. The sequence goes on from OZ245335.1 coordinate 2,070,234, forward strand.
CGGCGGGCTGGATTTTCTCGAGCACTTTGCATACACTACGGTAAGCGAGTTTTCCGGTTACGAAAAGAATTCGTTCTTTCATTAGAAGCTGTACGGTGACGAAACCCGTTGGATGTTCGGGATCGCTCCTTACCTGGGTATTAGTGCGCCGACCTCTGAGTGCAGGGAACCTGGACAGGTCGTTAGTATAATATGGCGCTGGTTCATCGGTGCCTTGTTTAGCAAGCTGATGATTCGGTTGCCGCAGGTTTGGTGGAAGTGGTAATCGAGCGTTTTGGAACCATTATTTTTCTTGCTTCCGTAAGGACATGTTACAACCTGTGACCCCTGAGTTGGTGCGCCGTGAGGTAAACGGCGCGAAAGTCGACGGTGCTTCGTTTTCTCCGTTGCTGCATCGTGTCCTGAGCGCGCGTGGGATCGAGTCGGCCGACGAGATCGATTTCAGCCTCAGTCGTTTGATCTCCCATGAAAGCATGCCCGGCATAGACACCGCCGTGCAGGTGCTCGAGCAGGCGTTTTTGAACGACAGCAACATCGTGATCGTCGGCGATTATGACGCGGATGGCGCCACCAGTACCGCCTTGCTGATGCGGGCGTTTCGCTCGTTTGGATTGACGCAGATCGACTACGCCGTCCCGGATCGGTTCCGCTTCGGCTACGGGCTGACGCCGGAAATCGTCGAATTCGTCGTTGAAACCAAGCAGCCGGATCTGATTATCACCGTCGATAACGGGATCAGCAGCGTCGACGGGGTCGAAGCCGCCAAGGACCACGGTGTCGAGGTGATCATCACGGATCACCACTTGCCGGGCGACAAGCTGCCGGCGGCAGCAGCCATCGTCAATCCCAACCTGGAAAGCTCCAGTTTCCCGAGCCGCGCGCTGGCCGGCGTCGGCGTCGCCTTTTATCTGGCGGTAGCGATGCGTCGCCTCCTGATAGGCAATGGGCATTTTGAATACGGCGCAGTACCCAATCTCGCCAAACTGCTCGATTTGGTCGCGGTGGGGACGGTGGCCGATGTCGTACCGCTGGACAGCAACAACCGAATCCTGGTTGAACAGGGGTTGCGGCGGATTCGCAGCGGCAAATGCAATCACGGCATCAAGGCGTTGATGTCGGTCGCGCACAAGTCCTTGCAGAAAGCTTCGACGGTGGACCTGGGGTTTGCCGTCGCGCCGCGTCTCAATGCCGCCGGGCGACTGGAAGACATGTCCGCCGGCATCGCGTGCCTGCTGGCCAAAAAGCCGGGCGAGGCAATGAAGCTCGCGAGCCGACTGGATAACAAGAACCAACAGCGTCGCAAGATTGAAAAGGAAATGAAACGCCAGGCCCTGTCGGTGCTGGAAGAGATCTTGATCGACGAAGCGGAAATGCCGGTGGCGATTTGCCTGCTGGACGATGACTGGCACGAGGGCGTAATCGGTCTGCTGGCGGGGCAGTTGAAGGAGAGGTTCCATCGGCCGACGGCGATTTTCACGCGCGCGGAAAACGGCGAGATCAAGGGGTCGCTACGGTCGATACCCAGCATCCACATCCGGGATTTGCTGGAGCGTATTGCATCGCGCGAACCTGGCTTGATCGATCACTTCGGCGGGCACGCGATGGCAGCCGGGCTCACCCTCGCTGACGACGGGGGTGGCTTTGAGGGGTTCAAAGCCCTGTTCATGCAGGAGGTCGCCGAGGTGGCCGACGCGGACATACTCACTTGCCGCCTTCTCAGCGACGGTGCGCTCGAACCCGAAGAGTTCTCGTTCGCAAACGCCGTTGCCCTGCGCACTGCGGCACCCTGGGGTGTCAGCTTTCCCGAGCCGGTATTCGACGGGCTGTTTGAAGTGGACGAAAGCCGCGTGGTCGGCAAGCACCATCTGCAACTGGATCTGCGTCCCGACGGTACCGACACGAAGGTACGCGCCATCCTGTATAACATGCAGAGATACCAGCTCAGCGAGGACATGCGCAAGGTGCGTATCGCCTATCTGCTGGAAGTCGACGAGCGCAATCACCGCCAGTCGTCTCCGCGGTTGAACATCCGCTTCATAGAAGTCGTCGAGTAAGGGGTCGCCCCATGCATGAGCTGACCTTCGTCAAGCAGGCTTTAAAAGACGCCGAACAGAGAATCCGCGCGCTCAGGGGGTATCTTTGACTACGATCAGAAGCTTCAGCGGTGCCGGGAGATCGCCCACGAACTTGAGCAGCCGGAGGTCTGGGCTCGACCTGAGGCCGCCTCGCTCGGGCAGGAAAAAGCCAGACTCGAACGCGCGCTGAACGATTTCGACAGATTGCAGCTTCAGGTTGATGAGAGCAGCGGCTTGCTCGCGCTCGCTGAAGAAGAAGCGGATGCCGGCACCATAGACGACGTCGGCACCGACCTTGAAAAGCTGCTGGATCAGGTCGCGGTACTCGAGTTTTCGCGCATGTTCTCAGGCGAGATGGACCCCAGCAACGCCTTTGTCGATATCACCTCCGGCTCGGGGGGCACCGAAGCGCAGGACTGGGCCGAGATGCTGCTGCGCATGTACCTGCTGTGGGCGGAAAACAAGGGATTCAAAACCGAAATCATCGAGGTTTCGGCAGGGGAGGTCGCCGGCATCAAAAGCGCGGCCTTCAAGGTCTCCGGCGAGTACGCGTATGGGTGGCTGCGCACCGAAACCGGGGTGCACCGGCTGGTTCGCAAATCGCCTTTCAATTCTGGAAATCGGCGGCATACCTCCTTCGCGGCGGTGTTCGTATCGCCGGAGGTCGAGGACACCATCAAGATCGATATCACGCCTGACGAGTTACGCATCGACGTCTATCGTGCCAGCGGCGCCGGCGGGCAGCACGTGAACAAGACCGAGTCGGCGGTCAGGATTACGCATCATCCGAGCGGCATCGTGGTGCAGTGTCAGAACCAGAGATCGCAGCACCAAAACCGGGATACGGCGATGAAACAACTACGGGCAAAGCTGTACGAGCTCGAGATGCGCAAGCGAAAAAGCGAGCAGGACAAGGCCGAAGCGGCCAAGGGCGATATCGGCTGGGGGAGCCAGATCCGTTCTTACGTGCTCGATCAGTCCCGGATCAAGGATCTGCGCACGCGTCTTGAAACCGGCGATACGCAAGCCGTGCTCGACGGCCGGCTCGACCCGTTCATGGAAGAGAGCCTGAAGCAGGGCATCTAATCTAGTGGGCAGTTCAGGCTCCAACAAGCTGCTGGAGCAGCGCCGGAAAAAACTCGACGCCCTGCGCGAGGCTCAGCGGCGCGGCGAGGGTGCCGCGTTTCCGAACGACCTGCGCCGCCAGCATCTTGCCGCAGAGCTGCAGGATGAATACGGAGACCTCGGCGCCGAGGAGTTGTCCGACCGGCAGATTCCGGCAGCGGTCGCCGGGCGGGTGATGGCGTTGCGCAGGATGGGCAGGAGCAGCTTCGTTCGGCTGCGCGACATGTCCGGGGATATTCAGTTGCTGGTGCAAAGCGACGCCGTCGGAGAGAACGCCTATGCAGCGTTCAAAACCTGGAACATCGGCGATATCGTTTTCGCCGGGGGCGTGATGCGAAAGACCCGCACCGGGGAACTCAGCGTCGCAGCCGACACCCTGCGGTTGCTGGTGAAACCCTTGCGCCCGTTGCCCGAGAAATTCCATGGCTTGACCGATATCGAGACGCGCCATCGTCAGCGATACCTCGACCTGATCATGAGCGACGAGTCTCGCGAACTGTTCAGGAAGCGGTCGCGGATCATTTCGTTTCTCCGCCGACACCTCGACGAGCGCGGGTTTCTCGAGGTCGAGACCCCGATGATGCAGACCCTCGCAGGCGGTGCTAAAGCCAGGCCGTTTGTTACGCACCACAATGCTTTCGGCATTGATCTGTACCTGCGTATCGCGCCCGAGTTGTATCTCAAGCGGCTGGTGGTCGGCGGGATTGAAAAGGTATACGAGCTCAACCGCAGCTTCAGGAACGAGGGCGTATCGACCCGTCACAATCCAGAGTTCACGATGCTCGAGTTTTACCAGGCCTATACCGATAGCCGGGGTCTGATGGAGTTCACCGAGGAGTTGCTGCGGGAACTGTGTCTAGCGGTGTGTGGCACCACGGCGCTCGATGTGGGCGGGCGACGCATCGATTTCGCGAAGCCGTTCAGGCGTGTTGGCCTGATCGACGCGCTGCTGGAGCGCCATACCGGGTTGAGTAAAGAGGAGCTCGACGACCCTGTCAGGCTGGAGGCGATTGCCAAGGCAGAGAAGATCCATGTTCCCTCCGGCGCAGAGCGTGGACAGTTACTGGTCGCGCTGTTTGAGAAGACCGTGGAGCCAACGTTCAAGGAACCGACTTTCGTTACCGGGTACCCTGCCAGCATGTCTCCGCTGGCGCGTTGTCACGACGGTGACCCGGGGTTGGCGGATCGCTTCGAACTGTTTATCAATGGGCAGGAGATCGCCAACGGTTTTTCCGAACTCAATGACCCGGATGAACAACGCCGTCGTTTCGAGCTGCAGGCGCAGGCGCGTAGCGAAGGTGACAAAGAAGCGATGTCCCGCGATGAAGGTTACCTCACCGCGCTTGAACACGGACTGCCTCCGACCGCAGGAGAAGGCATCGGGATCGACCGCCTGGTGATGCTGTTTACAGGCGCGTCCTCAATCCGGGACGTGATCCTGTTTCCGCACATGAAGGGCAGGTTGCAGAGGGATGCCGAGCAAGGAGATGCCCAGGCGCAGTTCGAGATGGGCGTTAGGTGTGCCGAAGGCAAGGATGTTCCCGAGGATCACACCCAGGCGGCACAGTGGTATCGCAAGGCTGCCGAGCAGGGACATGCCGAGGCGCAATACAACCTGGGCGTTATGTGCGTCAAGGGCGAGGGGGGAGCCGAGGATGACGCCGAGGCGGTACGGTGGTATCGCAAGGCTGCCGAGCAGGGATTCGCCAAGGCGCAGTACAGCCTGGGCCTGATGTATTACCAAGGCAAGGGGGTTTCCAAGAATCACGCCAAGGCGGCACGGTGGTATCGCAAGGCTGCCGAGCAGGGACATGCTAGGGCACAGACCCACCTGGGCGTTATGTATGCCTATGGCGATGGGGTTACCGAGGATGGTGTTACGGCGGTGCAGTGGTATCGCATGGCTGCCGAGCAGGGACTGGTCCAGGCGCAGTACAACCTGGGCAATATATATTACCGGGGCAAGGGGGGGGTCAAGGATCACGTCGAGGCGGTGCGGTGGTATCGCATGGCTGCCGATCAGGGACTCGCCGAGGCGCAGTTCAACCTGGGCCTTATGTATGCCAAGGGAGATGGGGTTCCCGAGGATGACGCCGAAGCGGCGCGGTGGTATCGCATGGCTGCTGAGCAGGGACTGGTCCAGGCGCAGTTCAACCTAGGCAATATGTATTACCAAGGCGCGGGGGGTCCCAAGGATCACGTCGAGGCGGTGCGATGGTATCGCATGGCTGCCGAGCAGGGATATGCCAAGGCGCAGTTCAATCTGGGCGGGATGTATGCCAATGGCGAGGGGGTTCCCAAGGATGATGTCGAGGCGGCACGATGGTGTCGCATGGCTGCCGGGCAGGGACATGCTCATGCGCAGTTCAACCTGGGCGGGATGTATGCCAATGGCGAGGGGGTTCCCAAGGATGACGCCGAGGCGGCGCGGTGGTATCGCATAGCTGCCGAGCAGGGATATGCTCATGCACAGTACGACCTGGGCGTTATGTATGACAAGGGTGAGGGGGTTCCCGAGGATGACACCGAGGCGGCGCGGTGGTATCGCATGGCTGCCGAGCAGGGACTCGTCCAGGCGCAGTTCAACCTGGGCGTGATGTATGCCAATGGCGAGGGGGTTCCCAAGGATGATGTCGAGGCGGTGCGCTGGTATCGCAGGGCTGCCGAGCAGGGCCTTGCCGAGGCACAGGACAACTTGGGCCGGATGTATGCCAATGGCCGAGGGGTTCCCAAGGATTACGTCGAGGCGGTGCGCTGGTATCGCATGGCTGCCGAGCAGGGACATGCCAAGGCGCAGTACAACCTGGGCTGGATGTATGCCTATGGCGATGGTGTTCCCGAGGATGACGCCGAGGCGGTGCGATGGTATCGCATGGCTGCCGAGCAGGGCCTTGCCGAGGCACAGGACAACTTGGGCCGGATGTATGCCAATGGCCGAGGGGTTCCCAAGGATGACACCGAGGCGGTGCGCTGGTATCGCAGGGCTGCCGGGCAGGGACATGCCCAGGCGCAGTACAAACTGGGCGGGATGTATGCCAATGGCGAGGGGGTTCCCAAGGATGACACCGAGGCGGCACGATGGTGTCGCATGGCTGCCGGGCAGGGACATGCCCAGGCGCAGGTTAACCTGGGCGGAATGTATTACCGGGGCGAGGGGGTTCCCGAGGATCACGTCGAGGCGGCGCGGTGGTATCGCATGGCTGCCGAGCAGGGATATGCCGAGGGGCAGTACAACCTGGGCGTTATGTGCGCCAATGGCGGGGGGGGTCCCCAGAATCACGTCAAGGCGGTGCAGTGGTATCGCATGGCTGCCGAGCAGGGACATGCCAAGGCGCAGTACAACCTGGGCTTGAAGTATGCCAAGGGCGAGGAGGTTTCCAAAGATGACGCCGAGGCGGCACGGTGGTATCGCATGGCTACCGAGCAGGGACTGGTCCAGGCGCAGTACAGCCTGGGCAATATGTATTACCGGGGCGAGGGGGTTCTCAAGGATCACGTCGAGGCGGTGCAGTGGTATCGCAGGGCTGCCGAGCAAGGACTGGTCCAGGCGCAGTACGACTTGGGCTCGATGTATGCCAATGGCAAGGGGGTTCCCAAGGATGACGCCGAGGCAGCGCGGTGGTTTCGCATGGCTGCCGAGCAGGGAGATGCCAAGGCGCAGTACAACCTGGGCGTTATGTATGTCAATGGCGAAAGGGGTCCCGAGGATGACGCCGAGGCGGTGCGGTGGTATCGCATGGCTGCCGAGCAGGGACTCGCCCAGGCGCAGTACAACCTGGGCAATATGTATTATCAGGGCGAGGGGGTTCCCGAGGATCACGTCGAGGCGGTGCAGTGGTATCGCATGGCTGCCGAGCAGAGACTGGTCCAGGCGCAGTTCAACCTAGGCCTTATGTATGTCAAGGGAGATGGGGTTCCCGAGGATGACGCCGAGGCGGTGCGGTGGTATCGCATGGCTGCCGAGCAGGGAGATGCCCAGGCGCAGGTCAACCTGGGCATTATGTATGCCAAGGGCGAGGGGGTTCCCGAGGATGACGTCGAGGCGGTGCGGTGGTATCGCATGGCTGCCGAGCAGGGAGATGCCAAGGCGCAGTACAACCTGGGCGGAATGTGTTACCGGGGCGAGGGGGTTCCCGAGGATGACGCCGAGGCGGCGCGGTGGTATCGCATGGCTGCCGAGCAGGGACTGGTCCAGGCGCAGTTCAACCTGGGCGAGGAGGGGGCTGAGGATTATGAGCAACCGTATCCTTGGCTGGATCTTGCCGCTGCACAGGGTGATAAGCAGGCAGAAGCAAGCAAGCAATCAGTGGCGCCATGACTCGCGAGGCAATTGCCTCAGTCCAGGAGTTGTCCAAAAAATACGGGGATGCTTACGGCGCTGTCCATACATCAGAGTAGTCGTCAGGCAGGTGCAACCGCGTTCCATGCAGTACAGCCTGGGCTTTTGATTTCCGGTCAGTCGCGGCGTAGCGCCTCGGTTGGCGAGATCGGCGTCGGGTAGCGCATGACGATCAGATACGGCGAGATCAGGAAGGTCAGGATAACAAAGGTTTGAATCAGCAGGGAGGTTTCCATCGTGATCAGGGCGACCTCCCACGCGAGCACCGCGATCAACAGGGAAAACTCGCTGCCTTGCCCCAGGCGAACGCCCGTTTCCACGGCGCGTTGCTTTTCCTGGCCTGAAGACTGTAGCAGGAAACCGAACACGAACGGTTTCAGGTAAACAACCGATAGCGCGAGTATCAGCGCGGGGATCGAGACCGCGATCAAGGCATCGAAATCCATGCTCGCCCCGAGGGAAAAGAAGAAGATGATCAGGAAAAAGTCGCGGATTGGCTTGAGCGATTGCGCAATATAGAGCGAGATCGGGTTCGAGGCCAGCGCGATCCCGGCGATGAACGCACCGATTTCACGGGACAGGCCGACGAACTCGGCTACTTCGGCGACCCCCACGCTCCAGCCGATGGTCAACAACAGCAGGTATTCACGGATTCCCTCGAACTTCTCGAAGCAACGGTAGATGATGTACTTTTGCGCCAGGTATACGCCGCCAACCAGCAGCGGCAAGGTCAATATCGGGACAAGAGCCAGGGTCTTCGAGATATTCTCTTCTCCCGCGAACCGCAGCGAGAGCAGGACGAAGATCGCGATCACATCCTGCAGCAACAGGATGCTGATGATCGTCTCGCCGGTCGGTTTGTGATGCAGGACGGTTGTCGGCAACAACTTCAAGCCAATGATGGTGCTTGAAAACATCAATGCCACGCCGATGATCAAGGCATCCGAATAACTCGCGCCCCACACCAGGCCGAACGCAAAGCCAAACAGGCCGAACAGTAGGCAACTGCTGACGGTGACGATCGTCATCGAGCGCAACAGTTTCAGCAACTTGACCGGGGACAGTTCGAGCCCGAGCAGAAACAGGAGAAAGGTAATGCCGATCTCCGATATCTCCTTGATTCTCTCCGGGTCTTCTATCAGGCCGGCACCGACCGGGCCAAGCAGCATGCCGACGAGAATGTAGGCGACGATCAACGTCTGCCGCGCGTACAGCGCAAGGGTCGCGAGCACCGCCGCGCCCGCGAAGATCAGGAAGATATGGGTGGTGAAGTGCTCTTCGTAGAAAGGGGAGAAGCTGAACAGGAAGGAGCTTTCAGACATGTCTGCATACGTCGAGGCGGCGGAGGACCGGTAGCGTATCGGTCGACAACGTATCGGTCGCTGGCAAATTTTATTCTATACTACCCGGCAAGGTTGCCCGGCAGGGCTGCTGCCTGCTGGATTTATCCTGGTGCAAACCCGCGATCCCCTCGATGCAAAAAGCTATCTTTCGCGCGGACATCCGGCCGTTGACGGCGGTTGTGTTATCCGTGCCGGAAGCCGGGCGGATAGAAGGTCGTGTCATTGCGGGCGAAGGCCTGAAGGTCGTGGCCGAGATACGATGAGGATTCGCTCTTCTTGCTCCAGGTACATTCCTGCACGCGGATGTGCGCCGACCCGCCGCGACGGCAGCACCGAGATGATCTTCCACGCGAACGGAACGTTGGTGACGATGCGGTTTCCCGCCGCTGGCCAACTGGTGTATGCCGTTTGCCGTGATGCCGGTCGTTTCTGCCGAACCCGACGCGTAGCGGATCACCGCGTAGTGGATCACGGGGGCGCATTCGCCGGCGCGGTGAGCGCACTGGCGAGCAGATTGCTGCACGCAGACGCGCACCGCGGGTCTTTTCCTTTGGCTGAACCCAGGATTGAGGGTGATTTCGATGCTTGACCCCGGGCAGTTGCGCAATGACTTCCCGCGCGTTGCGGCGCAACTTAAACGCAGAGGTTTCGACCTGGAGCGCTCGCTTTATCGGCAGGCGGAGGAGCACCGAAAAACGTTGCAGGTGCAAGTGGAAGAACTCAGGAATCGAAGAAAGCGCAACGCGAAAGAGATTGGCGAGGCAAGAAGCAAAGGCGATGACGCCGCCGGACTGCTGCGGGCAGCCGACGAAATCAAGCAGCAAATCGGCACGCTCGAGCAGGATCTGGCTGAAGCGCAACGCCGCTTGAATGAGGTTTTGCTGGGCATACCGAATTGCCTCGAGGAAGGGGTCCCCGACGGGGATGACGAAAGCGGCAACGTTGAAATCAGACAGTGGGGCAAACCGCCGCGTTTTGCATTCGAGGCGCGCGATCACATGCAGATCGTCGAAGGTCTGGGATTGGTCGATAGCGAAGCCGCCGCCGCGCTGTCGGGGAGCCGGTTTGTCGTGATGTACGGTAGCCTGGCGAAGCTGCAACGCGCGTTGATCCGCTTCATGCTCGATTTGCACACCAGGCAGCACGGCTATCGGGAAGTGTATGTGCCGTATCTGGTGCACGCCGCGCCGTTACTCGGTACCGGTCAGTTGCCCCGGTTTGCCAGTGATCTGTTTAAGACCACCAGCGGCCATTACCTGATACCAACCGCCGAGGTGCCGATGACGAACCTGTGCCAGGACAGGATTCTTGAAGAGCACGCGCTGCCGTTGAAGTGGGTGTCGCATACACCGTGTTTTCGCTCGGAAGCCGGCTCCTATGGCAAGGACACACGCGGTCTGATTCGCCAGCACCAGTTCGAGAAGGTCGAGATGGTGCAGATCGTCAGGGCGGAAGACTCTCCGGCCGCGCTGAACGAGCTGGTCGGTCACGCCGAAGCCGTATTGCAGGCACTCGAGTTGCCTTACCGCCTGGTAGAACTGTGCGCCGGCGATCTGGGGTTCTCCGCCGCCAGAACCTACGATCTCGAAGTATGGCTGCCGGGTCAGGAGCGTTATCGCGAAATCTCCTCGTGTAGCAATACACGTGATTTTCAGGCACGCAGAATGAAGGCGCGGATGCGCGACAGCCAAGGCAAAACAGCGCTGGTACACACCCTGAATGGCTCTGGCCTCGCGGCCGGGCGCGCCCTGGTCGCCGTGCTGGAGAACAACCAGGATGCGCAAGGCCACGTGCGCGTGCCTGCGGCACTCGTACCCTACATGGACGGGCAGGAGATCATCGGGCCGGACAGCCGGTGAGCACGCGGCGAGACCCTGCAGGCAGCACGCGGGGGCGGATCGAGTGGATCGGCCTGCGCCGTGAGCATCGCGGTGAGATTGAGCTCACCGCATCCGCGCAGCTACACGCGGGCCGTGGGATCGCCGGTGATCATGGCGCCGCGAGAGCAGGCGGCAAGCGCCAGGTGACGTTGATCCAGCAAGAGGACCTGCCGCTGATCGCCCGCGCTGCCGACGTGGACGCGCCAGGTTTCGAGGCTTTGCGGCGTAATCTCGTGGTATCCGGTATCGACCTGCGGGGATTGAAGCACCGCCGGTTTCGCATCGGCGGGCAGGTGGTGCTTGAAGGCACAGGCGACTGCTCCCCGTGCCGCAGAATGGAGGAAGCTATCGGTCGCGGCGGCTTCCTCGCGATGCGCGAACGCGGCGGTATCACCGCGGTAGTGCACACCGGGGGCATGATCAAGGTCGGCGATCCCGTGGCAATCGACACGGACGTCTGATACGACTCAGCGGTTGGGGGAGGCAATAAAAAAGCCCGCCGAAGCGGGCTTTTTTACAGAATGGATCGGCGCGGTTATTCCCTGCCGCCAAAGAAAGAAAACAGGTTGAGCAAGTGCACGAACATCACGTAGATGTTCGCGAACATCGAGATCGTCATCACGATGTAGTTAGTCTCGCCTCCATTGACCATGCGGCTGGTGTCATACAGGATCATGCCGCTCATCAGGATCACCGCCGCCGCCGAAATCGTCAGCGAGAGCGCCGGGATCTGTATGAACAGGTTCAGGATGATCGCCCCGAGTATGACCAGTATCCCGACGAACAGGAAGCTGCCCATGAAGCTGAAATCACGGCGCGTGGTCAGCGCGTAGCCGGACAGCCCGAGGAACATGGTCGCCGTGGTCGCGAACGCCGCCATGACCACCTGCGGACCATTCGGCAACCCCAGGTACACATTGAGGATCGGCCCCAGTATGTAGCCCATGAAGCCCGTGAACAAAAAGGTAACCGGCAGTGCCCAGACGCTGTTTCTTATGCGGTGGATGAAAAACGGCATTCCGATGAATACCACGAGTACCAGGAAAGGATTGACAAAGCCGACGCGGTTTGCCATGGCGATCGCCGCCGTGATAGCGGAAGTGAACAGGGTCATGGTCAGCAACAGGTACGTGTTGCGGATGACCTTGTTGGTCGACAGAGTAGATGTGCTCGATCGTGCCGAAGCGTATTCCATGTTGATCACCTCAATGTGATTAAGTTAACAACGAAAGTATAGCAGATGTGGAGATTATCCCTGCAAAAATCAAGGCGCGGCAAGCGGCCTTGTCGGTGGTCTTGTCGGTGGCCTTGGTGGTGGCCTTGGTGGTGGTTTTGTAGGGGCGATGCATGCGTCGCCCTTGAATATACACACTGGATATAAATGCGTTTGATGGCACACTATGCTTGAGCCGACAGATAGCTTCAACACAGGCAGCATTGGAGAGGTGGCTGAGTGGTCGAAAGCGGCGGTCTTGAAAACCGCTGACCGCGCGAGCGGTCCGGGGGGTCGAATCCCTCCCTCTCCGCCACTTGGGAATAAAGCTGGGCACGCCAGTTTCTGCCGTTCCTGCGATGTTTCCTCCGACCAGCGTTCGCAGCAGGTCGTTTTTCGATCCCATAATCCGGACCTCGCCCTCCGCAACTTCGATGCGCGGGGCAAGTGTGATCTTTCCCCCGTAATCCGGTCCAGGCGCTTTCTGCCGTCCTTCATCACTACTCTGGACCGATATCAGGGGGAAGATCAGGATCTAAATCCTTTCCATACCGATTTGATGGTGTCGGCAGTAGTCTGGAGCCAGTTAAAATCACTCGCTTTTCAGTTTGCTGGCGTCGCAGGATCCAGCAATTTTATTCGAATGTTTGTCGCCCTGTATTCCTTTACAATCCCTTTCCTCTTCAAAGTGGCGACACCCCAATTAATTCGGATCCGAAGTCTGTCCCTTTTAGCCCCTCGTACTCTGATCGCAAGCAGCTTGCATACGGCCTGAAGCAAAGACTTGACCGCGATGCTATTGTTTGGCTTATCTTGAAGAATACGAATAATTGCCTTCTGTAGTTCTTTTGAAGATGGATCCGCTGTTTCAGTATTTCGGTCCGGTGCTCCTGATTTTAACGGACGCAGAGTTGGTACCGATTTCTTACTGCGTTTGATTTCATCTGCTCTGGGCGGTTTTTCTGTCGGCTCAATCGCGGCAGGTTTGACCGACTGAGAGACATCAGGGATTGAAGCATTCTCTTTCGGCTCCTGACCCTGCGGGTAGATCTCATCTTGCCGCAAAGTTTTCCACAGTAAATTCATCGCAGCTTCAGGATTGTGGTAGAAAGCGCTACCAGTAACACGCCAAAAGTGCCAACCCGCGTTCTCAAGTTCTCTTTGGCGCGCCCAGTCCTTATCAGACTGTTCAGGCCCGTGAAATTCATCTCCGTCACATTCGACTGCTAACTGGCCGTGCATGCCTTCTACCACCATATCGATACGAAATGATTGGTCGAATGGGTTTACGTGATACTGTGGGATGGCGCGGTATCCGCGATCCACAATTCTTAGAAACACATCTACTTCAAACCAACTGTCGAACGGTGATGGTTGACTTCTCGGCACTCGTGCCGAATTTGCAGCTTCCCGAATTTGTTGGATAGAATGCCCATCAACGCTTCTTTCCTGCTGAACTCTCGGATTTTGGCAATGTTCCAGGAGTTTGTACTGCAGGCAATGGGGGCTCAAGTCGTTTAAGTCAGCCGAGTGTACCAGCACGAGTTGGTCTCGCGCCCTGCTGGCGGCGACATTGAACTCCCGCTCCTTATCAGCACTACTGACTACTCGACATTTACCACCGTTTGCTGGTGCGTTCACCATTGAGAGGAAAATGACATCCCGCTCATCACCCTGGAAGGTGTAGGGACGGCCAACCAGCAATTTCCTCCGCTCAATTTCCTCCGCGCCTATTTTCTTGATGAGCAGTTGCTGGATAAAATTGTGCTGCTGTCCGCCAGCAAGACAGATGACCCCCATGGTTTTTCCTGCATACCTAGGATCCTCGCAGCGTTCCGTTACCAGTTCGACAAGCCGGTGTGCTTCCTTTTCGTTGATCATGCTGGAGCCTTTGCCGCTTCGGACCCCTCCTTCAACGAATTCTGCTGAAACAACCGGCAACAGACGTTTTTTGCCAAACTGCCTTAGTGGGATGAGAGGGTCTTCCTCATAAAAGTGGGTATTGGAAAAAAGGATTATCTCCGGCATGCAGCGAAAATGTTCTTTTAGCTGGATGCTATTCGGGAAACGAAGCAGAGCTTGAGAAAAATAGCTATTTCTGATGTCAAATGTAGTACTTTTTTCAATATGCTCAATATGTCGCTTTCGTAGCTGGTCTGCCCCGGTTTGATCAATGCCCACGTTTTGAGGGCGGATTTGCTTATCATCTCCCACCACCACCACTTTCTTGGCGATGTAGTTCAAGATTATCGCTTCGGAACCTGACTGACTTGCTTCGTCAATTATGGCCACATCGAACTGCTCAGGGGTCGAGCCTACATACTCGACCACCTGATGCATAGGCATAACCCATGCAGGAATAGCCGGCTGACATCCCTTAAGCTCTTTGCGTGCCGTAGCTCTGTGACGTTCAGCATGCTTCCCGGTTCCTTTTCCGACATTATCAACCGCTTGAATCCAAGCAATTAACGATCGTCTTAGTGGTTCGTCCAAGCGCCTTATGCAATAGCGCCACGCTTTTTCGGCTGCCAATTGACCAAGGATTTGATGCTCTTTTGAATCAAGTGTTTTGATCTTTTTGTCAAGGGTCTCTGTCTGGTTCGGATCACACATTTCATACAACCAGCGATTCGTTTGACTCCAGGCAATAGCATTCTGCAAACGCCTGAATCGCAGTGGCCATTCTCCACGCTCGTTGGAGTTGGACAGCGCTGCAAACGTCTTTGGGATAGCTTGCCGAATCAAATTCGCTTCACTTATCCATCGATTTCTGCGGGTTGCAGTCTTGTTACCAACCCGGATTCTTTCCAGCACTGTTGCGTAGTCACTACTCTTGCGAAGATCGAAAGCCGACTCAATTCGCTTGCAGTAATCCGGGGTAGCAGATACGGCCGCTATTGCCGCAGTCCGTGCAGTCGCGAATTCGTTGTTCAGTTGCTGCAGGGTATCGGTCTTGTTCTGAAGGTCCAGCGCATCCGCATATCGTTGCAACTGCTCTATGGAATGCCAGACGGGCTCACGGATCATTTTCAATTCAGCGATTTGCTTGACACCTTTCACCCTCAGCGCATGAAGGTTATCAGCTATCCTGAGAGGCTCCATCCAATCAGCATAATCCGCTAACTGCAGGTTCAGATTCTTCATCCGATTATTTGTAGGAGCCAGATCGTCCCATTGTGCCTTCAAGATAGACAATGCGTCTTTAATATCCAGCCAGCGAATAAGCCCTTCTAATACTTCGAGGCTATCGATCGGGTGACCATCGAGCAAAATCCCCTTGATGGCCTTGAAGGATTCTTTTATAGGCTCCGAATCAAACAATCTTCGTTTTAGCTTCTTCCCGCTGTCCACATGTTGCTTCAGGCTCCTCGCGTGTAGCAGAAGCTTCCGTATGTTTTCATCATCCACACCCTGTACCTGAAAAACAGTGACTTCTTCGATATGGTCTTCGCATCGGGTCGTCTCGCGTTGCGTGATCGAGAGTAACTCTCTCCATCTTCGATCTTGCTCAGAGACCATATCCTCGCCTGCTTGTGCCGCCCACGGAAGAACGTGCTGTTTAAGGTGTAGAAATCCGGTGATGAGTTGGGTTAACGTCTCCTGGAGGGCTTTTCTATTCTCCACATCGTATGACTGTGCCGCGCTGGATACGGTTGGATCAGCGGAATCCTTTGCTTCTGCCACTTCCTTTTCTCGCGCGTTAAGGTCTCCAACCATCTTCGCAAAAAATCCTGATGACGGTAGAGCCTCCATGTCGATCACGGGATCAAGGTGATCCAAACTTGGTCGTTCGCTTGTTTCGAACAACTCTTTCACAAACGCCTCACCGTCCACAGTCGAGATGGCGTTCAACTTCTTTGGATCTTTTACATCATCAAGCAGCCAGTCGTAGGTTTGTTTTTCGGCTGCGATAGCCTTCGCTATACTTTGCAAGGTTCCCGAGTAATGCTGAAAAACATCAGAATGCGAGTAGGTTTCTTTCTCTTTCATGGCTTTCAGGTGCCGG
Organism: Candidatus Oxydemutatoraceae bacterium; assembly: GCA_965226235.1. Lineage (GTDB taxonomy): Bacteria > Pseudomonadota > Gammaproteobacteria > Poriferisulfidales > Oxydemutatoraceae > CAYFZO01. The sequence continues at coordinate 2,086,215 of OZ245335.1, forward strand.
TTGGCTTTCTGCTTTTCTGATCGAGTTTCTTGCAGGTCTTTTCTTAGCTGGATTTCTTTTGCCTCATCTCTGTCGAGCGAATTTCTTTTTTGATTGATTGATTTAACAGACCGTTTGAGAGATTTTATTGAGTCTCTATCATTGCCGAGGAGAAGCACGCAGAGATCGGCAATCGGCTCGGCAGGCCCCTTTAATTTGGACTGAATACTATGCAAGCCTCTAGGTGTTTCACTGGTGATCAGAACTCTCGACCCATGCGCAAGCAGGTGGCAAATGAGGTTTGCTATAGTTTGGGTTTTCCCTGTTCCAGGCGGCCCCTTGACCAAGACGCCTTTGCTACTTCTTAGCTGTTCGATAATTTTACGCTGCTCTTTGTTCGCAGGTAATGGAAAGTAGATTTCGGTGTCCTTGATAGGTCTGGCTGATCTGTCTGGATCAAGGCCCCTTGAGTCAGGCGCACTGCCGCCTATATTCGATCGAGAGTGGTGTTGAGCTCGTTCGGCCTCCGTTGAATAGATCATCTCGAGAATTCCTTCAGGAACGCTCCGTGTTTCTTCGATGTGCTTTTCTATTCCCTTCAGTAGGCGAACGAAACCGCGTTGAGAGCGGCGACGAAGTATCAATGCTGGTGCCAGATCCATTCTGGGGATGTTCCCATCTACTTGCTGACGTTCTAGTGAGAATTCAAATTGCCCTCGGTCGTCGGATAAAGAGTTGACAAAAGCCTTTGGCAAATCTTGCAGGAATGCCTGGTCCCAGATATCGTTTTCGATCTCTTTGATTTGCCTCTCGATTTTCTCTATCTCCAGCGATTGCGGTCCCTCTGAAGAATCCAACATGTCTGCTTCCAGGCGTAGATTGAGACCACTCGGGTTGCTGGTCACGGATAGATGACCAATGCTTGGGTCAAATGAAAGCGACACATCACAGACGAGAATATGCCGACGCACTCGACGAGTGCGTTGAGGCCTCCAGTGCAATAACCCGAAGCCGAGGACTACTTCATATTGCTCGCCGAGGCGTTGAAGGCTCTGGTAGGTTTCATAGAGAGCGTTGTAGATCTTCTGCACTTCTTGCAGTCTTCTGTCATTTTCAGCCCATGGATACCATTGATTCGAAAGGTACCCTTCCCATTTTTCGGCGGCCAGTCTAGTGGTTTCTTCGAGTTTTTGGTCGATCTGGCCTGCAATGATTGGTTTTTTCAGCAGGTAATCAGCCAACCTCTCGGGCGCAAGCCAAGGGCGGATCAACTCAGATGGTTCTGGTGGGCTTTTAGTTGACTGTGGATGCTTTCTCATGGCGACAGCCCAGAGATGCCACTTCTCTTTGACATATCGATCGTACTCTTCTAAGAGATGAGGGATCAGTTCTTCTCGGGATCGCTTTTCGGAAGACGGCCATTTTTCGGCAAATAGTCTAATAGTTGCTTCGAGCTTTTGGTCGATCTGGTCTGCAATGATTGGTTTTTCCAGCGTGTAATCAGCCAACCCCTCGGGCGCAAGCCAAGGGCGGATCAACTCAGATGGTTCTGGTGGGCTTTTAGTTGACTGTGGATGCTTTCTCATGGCGACAGCCCAGAGATGCCATTCCTCTTTGACATATCGATCGTACTCTTTTAAGAGATGGGGGATCAGTTCTTCTCGGGATCGCTTTTCGAAAGACGGCCGTTTATTCGTAGAATCCTTCCACTCCTCCTTCGAGTTCACGAATATGTCGAATCCTTTCGGTAATTCTGGGGGTGGGGCGAACTTCGGTTTATGCACACCGATCCACTCGCCATCCCTGTTTTTGTCAGGCGCCTCTCCGAACAAGCTCCAGGCGCGACAAGAGCAAAGATCTTCACGCGGTATCTCATCAAGCCAAATGACCTTTTCGTAACTCTGGACATCTTGGATGCGTGGCGACTGAAGTGCCTTGATTTCGGCCAGATATCGAAAGAGCCCCATGGCATCCTCGACAGCCTTTTCTTTGTTAACAGTGTGGAATGCTTGTATGTCGCTCATCGCGCAGGTGCCGGGATTCAATTGCCCCGTAATTTCACTTGGATATACGTGTTGTATCCGAGGTATTGACAATCCCAGTGGATGCCAACCCAGGCGCGGCGCGCAACTCTCCGACTACGCTCTCCGCAACCCACAGGTTTGAGCGGCAACCCTGTTTCGCCGCCTGCGTCACTAACATCGTCCCGTTGAAAACGCCGAAAGGCACTTTGGGTGCCCGCAGGTTGCTTGGCCACATGGTGGCGGAGTGTCTTATGGATCCGATGACCATCGTTTTGGCCGAGTCGTGCCAAGACCTGCGCCAAGGCAAAACACCTTTGTCCAGTTGCTTGATGATGTTTTCAAGGATGTCCTCGTCCATACCTGTCTCTGGGGCTGACTATTCATTTAGGAGTTATGCCAGTGAGAATAGCGGAATCCGTCGAGAAGGTGCAAGCGGCTGTACAGGATCATCACATCTCGATGGTGAAGGGTACAAACAAGATGGCGAACGCAATAACGTGCAGAACAAGGAAGGCGCGGGGAATCCAACTCTCAATGGTGGTTACAGCTCGATAGGGCGTGCCCTTTCCTTCTTCTGTCAATTGCCACTCGTGTGCATAAAGTGCCGCCGGTAAATACTTCTCAAGCTCGTGGATTATTTTGAACTTAACGGTGTTCAAATCCTTATAGGATTTGATGATGTCGAGCCATACCCAGGAAACCAATATTCCCGCGATTGGAATCAGCACCATCAATAGACTCGGATCGTGGCTTGAGAATTGAAAGCCATACAGGGCTACAAGTGCAACATTCAAGGTGAGCATATGTCGGTTCGAAGTGAGCCGTCGCGCGCTCACGTTTTCTGCCGACTGTACATACAGGTTGTACTGGTCGAGGACATGTTCATTGAAGGGGCCATCGTAGGTCTCCTTCGTGAAGGAGAATAACGGCCTGTTCGACTGACTGGTTATGTTGCTACCTTTGTCCGGCAATGAGGCTCTTCAGATTGGACCAAGTCCATTTGTAGATTTTGTCGGATTGTTCGGCTGTGGCTGGCTTATAGCAGGTTTCTTTGGGGCGACCCCACAGCAGAAAATACGGTTTTCCTTCTTCCCGGGTGATGGCTAGTTCGTCCGCTACACCTTTCGCTTCGTGGGTGTGCTTGCCACAGATGACGATGGTGAGGTCGGTGTTACGGATACGGTGTCGGACTTTTTCCTTCCAATTGCCCTCGAAGGGCTCCTGTACCGACCAATCCGCGATTTCAAACGGTGAGTCGGGAAGTCTGGCTTGACCTACCAAGGCGTAGCGAAGTTCTGCATCGTGGTCGAAATCAAAGCTGATGAACACTCGCTTCATGGGTACGATTATAGCCTCCCAACAACCCTTTTTGGGTGGGTCAACGGCAACGGATACGGTTCATCTTTCCAAGGCTTTCAAGAGGATGCCTGACACCGTCAGGAGTGATTCCGACTGTGCTGTAGCCCTTCATAGCGGATAGTCGACCTCAGGTACCTAGCCAACAACGGTTCCATCTGTCTTGTTGACCTGTGTAAGCAGGTTGCTGCAAACCTCATCATGGTAGCGCAGGTCAGCTTTCCCTTCAAAGTAGCCAATCATGGTTGGCGCACCAGTGAGGAAGTACTCACAATCAGGATGAAGCAGGAGAACAACCGCACGTTACTACTCTGGACCGACAATTGGATAACGCTGGGTGTCAGTGCGTTTGATGGCACACTATGGCTTGAGTCGACAGATAGCTTCAACACAGGCAGCATTGGAGAGGTGGCTGAGTGGTCGAAAGCGGCGGTCTTGAAAACCGCTGACCGCGCGAGCGGTCCGGGGGTTCGAATCCCTCCCTCTCCGCCACTTGGGAATAAAGCTGGGCACGCCAGTTTCTGCCGTTCCTGCGATGTTTCCTCCGACCAGCGTTCGCAGCAGGTCGTTTTTCGATCCCATAATCCAGACCTCGCCCGCCGCAACTTCGATACGCGAGGCAAGTGCGCGAAGATGGTCGCGACGATAACCGCCGCCGGGAAGGCGAATGCGCTGGCGAGCGACCTTGGCGAACTTGTGGAGCATCGGCGGGGTTATCGCCTGCTGGCCTTGTGGCTATGAGCGCTCATCTCTTACCTTTTCCGGCCAGAACGTGGCGACACTGCCAGACCGAGAAACACCATGACCGCCTGATTGAGCCGCAGGATGTCCTCGTCATCCAGTCTTCCGACTTGGTTCCCGACTTTGGATTTCGCCACCGTGGTGATCTTGTCGACCATCATCCGGCAGGATGACTGCAGCCCGTTTTGCTCGTTCGGTTCCACCAGCAAACGGAACAGAGGCGCGTCGGTCTCGTCGGTCGTGAAGGCGCAAATGATGATGGAGTCCGTCGCGTCGAAACTGTCGTCTTGGACTATGACGACAGGGCGCGGCTTGCCCGCATAGTCCTTACTACTGGGGACCGTCCATATGTCACCCCGTCTCATTCGTCTTAGCTTTCATCGGTATCGAGGGTGGACACCGCGTCGATGAACGCCTGATCGTCCCGCGAATGGCTGCTTGCCGCCACAGCGAGTGACTGCCGGTGGGCTTGCGAACGGAACGATGCCGCGCGCACATCCGGCACCCAAATCTGGATCGGGCGCAGCCCCTGTGCACGCAACCGCTCACGATGTTCGCGCACCTTCACACGCGATGACTTTGCGCCTGACATTGGTGGCATGTAGGGTCTCCTCCAACGGTTACATGTAACTTACTATAACCTTGGGACCTTGGCCACTTCTTTTACGAATGTTTGAGCGCTTCGTCCTGGTCCTGGATAAAGCGCACATCGCAACTCTATCCTGCCTTCATTCCATCGCAACGCAAACGAACGCGCGATGAGGCAGGGTCACACGCACACCCGAAGAGGTTTCCGGTGTTCATTCTCTGGTATGGGCTTTATACTTCCTATACCTGATAAAAAAACTAGGAAATAATTTAATGACTGAAATGAGTAAATGCCCTGTGAATCACGCACCGGACAATTCTGCTGGCGATGGAACCACGAATCGGGATTGGTGGCCGGGGCAGTTAAATATTGATATTTTGCACCAGCATTCACCCCAATCCAATCCGACGAATAGCGGTTTTAACTATGCTGAGGAGTTCGAGAGTCTCGACTATTTTGCCCTGAAGAATGACCTCTATGAGTTGATGACTACATCACAGGATTGGTGGCCAGCCGACTACGGCCACTATGGGCCATTCTTTATTCGCATGGCGTGGCATGGCGCTGGCACCTATCGTATCGGTGATGGCCGCGGAGGCGCCGGAACCGGCAACCAGCGCTTTGCGCCCCTCAACAGTTGGCCTGACAACGGCAACCTCGACAAAGCGCGCAGACTGTTATGGTCGATCAAACAGAAGTACGGCAGAAAGATTTCCTGGGCCGACCTTATGATGCTGGCTGGCAACTGCGCCCTGGAGTCGATGGGATTCAAGACTTTTGGTTTTGGCGGCGGGCGTGAAGACGTGTGGAAACCGGAAGAAGACATCTCCTGGGGTTCCGAGAACGAGTGGCTTGGTGACAATCGCTACTCTGGCGAACGAGATCTGGAAACCCCACTTGCCGCTGTGCAAATGGGTTTGATCTATGTGAATCCGGAAGGACCGAATGGTAACCCCGATCCGGTTGCTTCAGGGGTCGACATCCGCGAGACCTTTGCTCGCATGGCGATGGATGATGAAGAAACCGTTGCACTTACTGCCGGTGGACACACTTTCGGTAAATGCCATGGCGCAGGTGATGCAGAACTTGTTGGTACGGAACCAGAAGGCGCCAGCATTGAACAACAGGGTTTCGGCTGGATAAGCAGCCACGGTTCCGGTAAGGCCGAAGATGCAATCACCAGTGGACTTGAAGGCGCGTGGACGTCCAATCCAACCAAGTGGGATATGGGCTATTTCGATAATCTGTTTGGTTATGAGTGGGAGTTGACAAAGAGTCCTGCTGGCGCCCACCAGTGGGTTCCGAAGGATAGCGTTGCAACTGACACTGTGCCAGATGCACACGATTCGTCAAAGCGCCATGCTCCGATCATGACTACGGCAGACATGGCCATGAGGATGGATCCTGTCTATGAGCCAATTTCGCGCCGTTTCCACGAGAACCCGGATGAGTTTGCAGACGCATTTGCCCGTGCGTGGTTCAAGTTGATACACCGTGATATGGGACCCCGCGCTCGCTATCATGGCCCGGAGGTTCCAGAGGAAGAACTCATTTGGCAAGACCCGATTCCTGCTGTGACCCATCAATTGATTGATGAGCAGGATATTGCTGATCTCAAGAGCAGGATACTGGCTTCCGGATTGTCAGTTTCCCAACTGGTTTCTACGGCTTGGGCATCAGCGTCAACCTTCCGTGGTTCCGACATGCGTGGTGGCGCCAATGGTGCGCGTATTCGTCTTGCCCCTCAAAAAGATTGGGAGGTTAATCAACCGGATCAACTCGCGACTGTATTGCAGACCCTTGAAGGTATTCAGCAGGAGTTCAGCAACGCGGCGTCTGACGGGAAGGCTGTTTCGCTTGCTGATGTAATCGTTCTGGCTGGTTGTGCAGGCGTTGAGCAGGCTGTAAGGAACGCCGGGGCAGATGTGACAGTTCCGTTTACGCCGGGTCGTGCCGATGCAGCACAGGAGCAAACTGATGTTGAGTCATTTAACGTACTTGAACCGACTGCGGATGGGTTCCGTAATTACCTCAAAGCAAAACACACCGTAACGGCAGAGCATTTATTGGTTGATCGGGCACAGTTGCTGACACTTACCGCGCCTGAGATGACGGTTCTCGTCGGCGGCCTGCGCGTCTTGAATGCAAACTCCGGACAGTCTGAACACGGTGTCTTCACTAGTCGGCCAGAGACACTTACCAATGATTTCTTTGTGAATCTGCTCGACATGAGCACAACCTGGGTGCCGGCCTTGAAGGGCAGTGATTTATTCGAAGGGCGCGACCGTGCAACGGGTGAAACAAAATGGAGCGGCACACGTGTCGACCTCGTCTTTGGTGCGAATTCACAGCTTAGAGCTCTCGCGGAATTCTATGCATGTGAGGACACCGGGCAACAGTTTGTGCAAGACTTTGTAAAGGCGTGGGACAAGGTAATGAACCTTGACCGTTTCGACCTTGTCTGATCCTGGAAAATGAGGGAGGCGTTTCATATTGAAACACCTCCCTTTCTCCAGGCTCTGATTCAGGGCCAGGTTCATACAATCGGGCGCTCAAGCTTCCGATCCTCATAGCGTTTTCTTACGGGGTGGATACTCCGATTTCTGAAGCCTTTTCTATCGCGGAACCGGAGGTATTGGCCGACTGAAGCCTGCTGCACACCCTGAAAGGTGAAGCCGGAATCATGGTCATAGAGTCAGAAGGTAGCGTATAACAGGCAAATCAATATGCACAAAAAAGGTTTACATTATGAATAGCCATGAAAAACTTGATTATGTTGAATTTCCTGCGGTAAATATCGGTGCCACGAAAGCATTTTTCAGCACAGTGTTTGGGTGGGAATTTGAAGATTTTGGTCTGGAGTATACGGCGTTTTCCAATCAGGGGCTTAATGGTGGTTTTTTTAAGTCAGAACAGAAATCACTGACCAGTAATGGTTCAGCACTATTGGTATTTTATAGTGCGTTCATCGAAGACACGTTTGCTAAAGTGGAACGTTCGGGTGGTAGGATAGTGAAACCAATATTTGATTTTCCAGGTGGTTGCAGGTTCCACTTTACCGAGCCAAGCGGTAATGAGTTTGCAGTATGGTCTGATAAAGTTCCCCGGTCGGCGTAGAAATAAAACCGCATGGCAAAGTCTGAATTGCCCCGGTTCCATCGGCGACAGTCTGCTTTAACTTGCTATGAGGGGGATGGTCGGCGCAAGTCGCCCTATGATCCCCGGATGATGATGAAGCTTCTGATCTACGGTTATGCGACGGGGGTGTTTTCGTCCCGGGGGATTGCGCGCAAGTTGGAGGAAGACGTGGCGTTTCGGGTGCTGGCGGCGGACAACTTTCCAAGTCATCGGACAATTTGCGAGTTTCGCCACCGGCATTTGGGGGATTTCAAGAAGCTGTTTGTGGATGTGGTCGGCCTGGCGCAAGGGAGCTGGGGATGGCGCACTTTGGGAAGCTGTCGATTGACGGCACGAAGGTACGGGCGAACGAGAGCAAGCGCAAGGCGATGAGTTACGAGCGGATGCACCAGTACGAATGTTTGAGCGCTTCGTCCTGGTCCTGGATAAAGCGCACATCGCGAATTCGTCCTGTAACCATTTGAAAAACAACGACCGTTCCAAGCCGCACATCGCAACTCTATCCTGCCTTCATTCCATCGCAACGCAAACGAACGCGCGCTGAAGCAGGGTCACACGCACACCCGAAGAGGCGAGCATGACCATTGCGACCCGTCGAAAAGCTCTCTCTCATTAGCGAACTGTACGGATTTCCTGCACTCTGATGTGCCTTTTATACATCTCATATGTATTTGACAGGATTTCGCCAATCAAGCGTTCTACTTCCCGCCACTGTCAATAAACTCTATTATATTCAAATAGTTGAAGGGGGTTTGTTTATTTGACGGGTATTTGATGGGATGGAAAATGAGAACTGATACCAGCGAACGCAGCCTCGAACGCCTTATCTACACCGCGCTGGTGGTCTCTATGTCCCCCGAAAAACGCCCAATCTCGACGGTGCACCGATGAGTGAAACCCAGACTCGGCACGAAATCAAACAACGACTCCGCTGCGCTCAAGAGGAACTTGTCCCCACCGCGAAAGTCCAGGGGGAAACGAGCGAGTTCTTGAGCACCAATGCGTGGGACACCACCGCACCCGCTTTTCAGGGCGTGCGGGAGTGGGTTGCAGCTCATTGGGCCCTCGAGCGTGCAACGGAACCGCCTCTTGGCACGTTGATCACCAGCGACTTCGGGAGGCGAAGCGAGGAACGGCTCGACGATACGCTTGCCACCATCAAGCTAGTCATGGCAGCCGCTGAGCACGGTGCGGATACCGTCGCTAGGTACGCCACCGAGTTCGCCTCCCACGGGATGGTCGAGGAGTGCAACATTTGTCTGTTGAAGGGGGCGTCCATCTCGGAGTCGAAACTGCTCGACGAGTATTGTTCCCTCCTGCCATACCGAGACGCGTTGCGCCAGGCAGACCTGTCGTGCTCGGACGTAACAAACCACTGGCCACCGGAAGGCACAGACAGTGTCTGTGCACTCCAATACAGGAGATTCGAGAGGGGAACTCGTAGCGGAAAGGGAAGCGAACTGTATACCAGTCCATTATTGCGAGACGGAGCCGAGACGCTGGCCCTCATGCTCGGGTTGGTCTGGGGAAACGGGCTTCGCGTATTTTGCGACTGGCACGCCACTCCCGCAGTCGTAGTGGCAACGCTCCCCTTTGCTTTCTCGTCGTTGTTGCAGAGCGAAAGAACCATACAGGTCAAATTGCCGTTCTCAAGGGAGAGGGCGAATGCCGAGCAACGACCGCTCGCGATCAAGGAACTGGCGGCCTTGATAAAGAGATACGCTACTCTACCGGATCAATTCTGCCGCCGCCTAGCACTAGCCCTGCGCCGCCTGCGTGATAGCACCGAGAGGGTCGACTACGAGGACCGCGTCATCGACATGTGCATCGCGCTGGAAGCCCTGTTCATGGAAGCGGATGAGCATGGGTACAAAAAGAAGATCATTGCCAAACGAGGCTCCTGGTACTTCGCTGACTCCGTGCAGGAGAGGAAACGAACGCGATGCGTACTCAATAAGTTCTACGAACTCCGCTCAAAGATCGTGCATGGCGACTGCTCTTACTCTGTCGCCCAAACATCTGAGGAGCGGAAACAACATCCCGAGCTGATCACTTGTGCTATGGACGTGGCGCGGGTCAGTCTCAAAGACATGATTGTCGAAGGAAAACCGGTGAACTGGGAGAAGAGTAAGAACGAGGAATCCATCCGGCACGACCCGCCCCGTAGCGAGTCGGATATCCGTTCCGTCAAGTCGGATTCCTTGAGTTGGACGGTAAAGGAGCAGAAGGAGATCGACTGCGCGCTTGAATCAGTAGGGAGACCGACGGTCGACAAGGCACCGGCACCGCCTCTTGGCAAGGGGGGCGGTATCCTCACCCGCTATGCCACGGGGATATACGGGTTTAGGATGATGGCTGCTGGCAAGGGGGGTGGCATCTACACCCGCTATGGTCTCGACTATGCTCTCCTCAAGGAGGCCATTGAGCAATGCCGACGGCAAGGAGACCATTACGTGATCGGGGATCCGGCCGTGCTCTACAAGGCCCATCCGAAATGGCCGAAAACCGCATCCGATCCGCTCGACGAACGCACGAAGTACTACTGCAAGAAGGATGTGGAAAAGCATATGCAACTGTGGCGTAAGGCGGCGGTCGAGAAAGGGCTTACTTATTTCTATCGGCCCTGCAAGGCATCCATGTATCTCCCGGGGCACCAAAAGAAATAGGCGCGGTCGCTACAGTAGATCCGCTTCTGGACATCATGGCCTGTCCCACTGACATTGGGCTGGTCATGATGTGAATGCCTCGGGAACTTATTGGTTTCAGCAGCCTACGGTTGTTGAACCAGTCCACCCACTCCAAGGGTTGCATATTCCGCCTCTTCACCGTAATATGTCCGTATATTACGGTAATTAACCGTTATGAGAATATTCCCATTGGGGGAAACATGATTAAATCACAGCGGTTTGAAATGCGGTTAGATCCAGAGACGCTGGAACAGGTAGACAAATGGCGAGCGGCCCTATCCGATCTGCCATCACGAGCGGAAGCCGTGCGTAGACTTGTGAATATCGGATTGGGATCGACTAGCACTGACGTACATCTCCGGGACGGGGAAAAGTTGATGCTAATAATGTTGCGGGACCTTTACAAGCATCATAAAATTCAAGGCGATATCGATCCAGACTTCGTGGCGGAGACCATCCACAGCGGACACCATTGGGGGCTAGGATGGCGGTATCCCGGCATTTTTGATGTCTCTGAGAGCAATCCCAACCTCGTTGCCGAGGTCGTTGACATACTTGACATGTGGCACCACATTGAAACAGGGTATGAAAACCTGTCGGACCAGGACAAGGCCAAGGTCTCGCAGGAAGCCGCTCCGTTTGGCCAACATGTGGTGTTTCCTGGATTTGATGGGAACTTTGAGACCGACCACATGAGCATTGCGGAGTATCTCGTCAAGTTCTTGGGCCGGTTTCCTCGCTTTAAAGATCGCAAGATGAACTCTCATCTTCCCACCCTGGATGCCTACCGGCGCATGTTGCAGGCTTTCCAACCGATGCAGTGCTTCCTTACTGCTGGTAGCGAATTGTACGTTTCGCAGATCGTGGAACTCCTGAAAGAGAGGATGCCTCCCAACATGGGACGGAACCAAAGGGGCACGGACTCACGATGACACTGGCTCGGCCGACATCAAGTTGCTCGGCGCGTTCGTCTTGTTGATCTTTTCCCCGTAATCCGGCCTATCCAGAGTGAGGGTTTTTCCATTATTCTGATCAAGTGGACCTATATCAGGGGGAAGATCATTATCAAGAATAGTAGACAGTAGAATCGGAGGAAGCGGTGTAGACGGTTCCTCTGGAAAACCCGGGTCGATGGATCGGGGGGAAAGTTCGGATCGCCTCGGACGCGGCGGGCACACCAACCATCGGCTTGAGACATGAACCAGGGACAGGAGGACACCAAGAACGACGATGCGGATTAAGTCCATTTCCATGAAGGGCTACAAGCGGTTCAAGGATCTCACGATCGATTTGGGTGACAACCCCGCGCGGATCGTCGCGCTGGTTGGGCCAAACGGCTGCGGAAAGAGCAGCGTGTTCGATGCGTTACTGTTCCGGATGAACACCTATAACCCCATTGGTAAGGGGAATCGCCGGGATACCATGGATGTCAGCTATCACTCGCTCCATCAAGATCCGAGCTTTGGGGCGGACAATGTCGATGTCATGTTCACGGAGGGCAGATTCGACAATGTCTGGCGGAATCAGCGAAACCAGGGCAAAAACAATCTGCTCTCCTTCCGGAGCTCGTACCGGTACAACTCCAAGGTAAAGGTCGCGGAGATCCGTTCCCTGGACGACATCGGAAGCAACCGCGATGGTGCGTCGACTGCGAGTGCGATCGACTCAAAGATGAAGATCAACTATCGCCGGCTGCTTGCGAAGTTCAGCAGGCACCGTGACGAGAAGGACGTCAAACCAAGCGAGGCTAGGCGTCACGTGGTGGACGAATTGAACCGGTCGCTGAAGGCATGCCTTGACGTCGAGATCAAGAGTCTGGGTGCCGTGGAGGACGACAGGGGCACCCTCTACTTCATGAGGGAAGACCAGGAAAAGCCGTTCGAGTTCGATCTCCTGTCGGCTGGGGAGAAGGAGGTGGTCGACCTGCTTCTCGATCTCTATCTCAGGCAGGACATTTACGATGACACAGTGTTCCTGATCGACGAACCGGAACTTCACGTCAACACGTCGATCCAGAGGAAGCTCATCCGCGAGATCGACCAAATGGTGGGGAAGGACTGCCAGATCTGGCTGGCGACGCACAGCATCGGGTTTCTGCGGGCTCTGCAGGAGGACTTTAACGCGGACTGCCAGGTGATCGACTTCGGGAAGGCCCAGAACCTCGGTTCGGCCTCGTGCACGCTTGAGCCCATGCCTAAGACGCGGGCGAACTGGAAGGCGGTGTTCGAGACGGCGCTGGACGATCTGGCGGGCTTGATCTGCCCAAAGCGGCTGGTGTACTGCGAAGGCAAGGCCGAATCGCGCACCGGCGAGGAGAAGGGTCTGGACGCGAATGTCTACAACAAGGTATTCGGAGAGACGTACTATGACACGCTCTTCGTTTCGAGTGGTGGCAACACCGAACCTGCGTACGCGAGCGACCTCGGTATATCCATATTGAGCAAAGTGTTCAACGACATGGAGATTCTCGTACTGGTCGACCGGGACTTCGCATCAGGGAAGACGACCAGCCAAAGCGACCGCCAGACGCACCTAACGAACAATCCGTCCAACCACAGGGTCCTCAAACGCTGGGAGATCGAGAACTACCTGTATGATCGCGAGGTGCTACGGAAGTACTGTGAAGACCACGGTCTGGAGTTCGACAAACAGCGCTATGCAAAGGCTGTAGGGGACATTATGAACGACAACGTGAAGGACAGTACGGGAGCCATAAAGGTCGCGTGCGGCATCAAGGGGAACATCAGCGCACACATCTTCAAGCTGCAGTTGGCGAGCTACATCACGCCAGACACGGAGGTCTACAGGGAGCTTGAGGACTGCATCTTCCGCGGCGAATGAACTGCCACGGCGAGGTTTAGGGGTGCCAGTGGTCAGTGCGGATGATGGCCGAGGAGCCGTTGCGAAGCTATTGTTCTGCGATGGTGTGCAAAGCCGCCGGTGTGCTGGAGCAGATGTCGGCGCTCCAGTGGATGGAAGCTTCCGGGTGGATGTGGCTGTAAGAAAATTTCTCCTCTTAGCGATACTGAGCGGATTCGCAGTGTTCACCGGTCATCCTCTTTCGCACCCTGTTTGCCTGTCATCAGGCGCGCCGACACTGATCTCGCGCTTGCCCGTCATCCCGGGCGTATTCCTCATTTCAAGTGGACCGATATTAGGGGGAAGATCATTAGGTATATCATTAACCACTTTAAGGGATATTCCTCTAATATGGGTTTGAGTGGGCAGGCAGTATCGTTTCGATCGCAACGCCCGGGTCAAACGAAGGTGATCGAAGTCATGACCGAAGGCAGTTGGTTTTCCGTGGATGAGATTGGGGTTTACCTCGGTGTCAAGCGGGGAAATCGTTTAAGGGTGGACCACCAAACGATAGATACTGGCGCACCGACATCAATCTTTGGAGGGTGCCACAAAGAAGTCGGCGGATGGATCGGGCCGGAGGTGCCGATGCGGTCAGAGGTCAGGGGCATTGCATGATCTCCGAGCCACTGCGGCATTACGTCGGGCGAATGAGAGCCTAGATCTTTGTGGGCGGAGGAAGATACCAGCATGAGTGAGCAGGACTCCAAAATGGGTCAGGACGATGGGGGTACGACGCGAGTGACTGTGCCAGCGGATCCCGTCGTAACCGGCCAGCCTGACGCCGGCGCACGCTTCTATAAGTGCGCGCTCCAGGTGAACCCTCATCACTACAGTAAAACGTTCCGTGGGCAACCCTCCGATGGAGACGCGGTCAGCTACGTACAGGCTATGGTCGATAAGGCCGTCGAGCTCGGCATCGAAGTGCTTGCCATCACTGACCACAACAGCGTCAGCTCCATCGCGGCTTTTCGCTCCGCAGCGCGTAATCGCGGAGTCCAGATCTTCCCCGGGTTTGAGTTGCGTTCGAGCGAGGGTATTCACGTCCTATGCCTCTATCCGCCGGAAACGGGACTTGATCGGCTTGAACGGTATCTCGGAGAATTCGGCATACACAATACCGACCCATCTTCGGATCTTTCCGACAAGCCGTTTACCGATATTTTGGAGGCCGTTCAGCGCCATGAGGGGATTTCGATCGCGGCGCACGTGACCAAAAAAAATGGTCTTTTCAAGGTCCTACAGGGGCAACCCAGGATTCGCGTCTGGCGGGACGAGAACCTCCTGGCCATTCAGATTCCCGGCGCGGTGGACGGGCTACCGCCGGAATACCGGGAGATTGTAGAGAACCGCAATCCCGACTACCGGCGTGCACACCCCCCGGAACCTGGACTCTCCATCGCCACCGTGAATGCAAAAGACATTGTCGAACCCGAGGACCTTGAGGATTGGGCCGCCACTTCCTGGATCAAGATGCACGAAGTCAGCATCGACGGGCTACGGCAAGCGTTCCTGGATCCCGGATCACGTATTCGACTGAATTCGAAGGAGAGGCAATTCAAGCCGGAGGAACACATGGCACTCGTGTCCTTAGGCTGGGACGGGGGCTTCCTCGACGGTGTGTGCGTTCGCTTCAACCCCAATCTGAACGTGCTCATTGGCGGGCGCGGTGCTGGCAAATCCACGATTGTCGAGAGTATTCGTAGCGTGCTTGGCCTCGCACCGATCGGCGAAGAAGCCCGCAAGGCACATGAGGGGATCGTCCGTCATGTGTTGTGCAGCGGGACCAAGATATCGCTTCGCGTCCGCGTGCACCGTCCCGGGGTTCGCGAGTATCGGATAGAGCGGACCATACCCAATCCGCCGTTGGTACGCGAGGCCAGCGGCGAAGTGCTTCACCTCGCGCCCAGGGACATCCTTCCGCGAGTCGAAGTGTATGGTCAGCACGAGATTTCGGAGCTTGCGAAAAGCCCCGATAAACTCACCCGCTTGCTTGATCGCTTCGTCGAGCGTGACGACTCGCTCTCCCATCGCAAGACATCGCTGCAGAGCGAGCTCGCCAAGAACCGCCGTGCGTTGTGTGACATCCGGGCCGAGATCAAGTCAGTTGAAGAGCGACTTGCGGCCCTCCCCGGGCTGAAAGAAACGCTCGAACGGTTTCAGGAAGCGGGTCTTGAAGAGCGTCTGCGAGAGCAGAGCTTGCTCGTGCGAGAGGAACGCGTCCTTGGGTCCATACCTAGCCGTCTGGTGTCTTTCCGGGAAGCCCTGGATCTTTTGCGGGAGGAACTTCCGATCGATCTGGCCTTTCTGTCCGAGAAGGCGCTGGCGGAACTGCCGGGCAAGGAAATCCTCTCCGGCTCGAACCAGGTTCTCACCGACCTGGGCGCGGCAGTCGAGCGCATTGCCGACGATTTGATGCACGCGCTGGAGCGTGCGGATCAAGGTATCAAACAGGTGCGGACCGCTTGGGACGTCCGACGGCAACAGGTTCAGACCGAGTACGAAAAGATCCTTCGGGAACTGCAGAAGTCGCGTGTGGATGGGGAGGAATTCATCCGCCTTCGTCGCCGGATCGAGGAACTGCGTCCGCTCCAAGACCGCCTTGCGCTCCTTCAGCGGTTGGAAAAGGAGCACGACGACCGACGGCGCACGCTGCTTGCGGAATGGGAAGACGTCAAAGCCGCAGAATTTCGTACATTGGACCTGGCAGCAAAGAACGTCAGCAAGAAGCTCAGCAATCGCGTACAGGTGGCAGTAACGAGCGCGGGCGATCGTGAGCCACTCTTCAAGGTACTTCGCGAAGAGATTCGCGGTCGCATGTCGGAGGCCCTGGAGAGTTTGCGCGATTCTCCCGAGCTTTCGCTTCCGCAGTTCGTCGCAGCGTGCCGATCCGGTGCCGACGCATTGCGCACCACATACAGTATTACGCCTGGTCAGGCAGAGCGCCTCGCCACTGGAGAGCCGGAAGTGTTCATGCAGATTGAGGAACTGGAGCTCGCGCCGACGACGGCGATTCGTCTCAACACCGCGCCAGCGAGAGAGGCGCCTGCGTGGCAGCCTCTCGAAGGCCTCTCGACGGGTCAGAAGGCGACTGCTGTACTCCTGTTGCTGCTGCTCGAGTCCGGCGCGCCGCTGATCGTAGACCAGCCGGAGGATGACCTTGACAACCGCTTCATCACGGAGGGCATTGTCCCCCGCATGCGGGAGGAAAAACAAAGACGACAGTTCATCTTCTCAACGCACAACGCGAACATTCCCGTCCTCGGCGACGCCGAGCTTATTCTCGGGCTCTCCGCCGACGGAGAGGCAGACGGTGGTCAGGCACGTATCGCGCCCGAACATGCGGGATCGATCGACTCCCGAAGGGTTCGGGAGCTCGTAGAGGAGATCCTCGAGGGTGGTCGCGAGGCTTTTGAAACGCGACGCCGGAAATACGGCTTCTGACCGATGAACAAAACGGAATTGCTCGAACTCATTGCCGGTCAGGAGAACTGGCGGGTCGAGTTCAAACGCGACGGCAGCCGTCCGGATAAAGTTGCCAGGGAGATGTCTGCGCTGTTGAACCTGGAAGGCGGCGTGATCCTGCTTGGGGTGGAAGATGATGGTCGAATCTCCGGGCTGATCAAGAGCCGGGAAGCAGAAGAGTGGGTCATGAACATCGCCCGCAACAACCTGCAACCTCCAACGATACCAGTGTGGACTTCGATGGTGATGGAGGATGGTGGCGTGGTCGGCATCGTGGAACTTCCCGCTGACAGTCCGGGCAAGCCTCACAAGGCCAGACGCGGAAAGGCGTGGGTCACATACACCCGTGTAGGAAGCGAGTCACGCGAAGCTACACGAGAGGAAGAAAGCAGGCTCTACCAAGCCGCCGGGCTCGTCCGCTACGAGGAAAAGCCCGTACCGGGTACAGGATTGGAGAGCCTGGATATCGGCCGGATCGAGAACTACTTCCGCGATGTTTTGGAGCGATCATCAATGCCAGACCGAGCCGACGTCGAGAGTTGGCGGCGCCTTCTGCTCAACTCGGACTTGCTGATCGGAGCCGGAGGCGGGGACAGTGTGTCGGTTGCGGGTCTCCTACTCTTCGGCGAGAACCCCAACCGCCGTTTGCCACAGGCGGGTGTGACCGCCACGGCGTTTCCTGGCACTGAGAAGGACTACAACACCGTCGATGAGGAGCAAATCCGCGGGCCGTTGACCCCGATCTTTTCCACGCTTGGGGATGTGATCGAAACAGGCGTGATCGACCGCACGGTGGATTTCGTGAAACGCAACATGGGAAGCGTCGCATGGCTCGAAGGTGCCCGTCGCCGTGTCAAAGGGGCCTTCCCTCTTGACGCGGTACGAGAAGCCGTAGTGAACGCCGTCGTGCATCGGGACTACGCGCGCGAAGGCACCGACATCGAAGTTTCGCTGTACGAGGATCGACTCGAAGTCATTTCGCCGGGACGGCTACCGAATGGCGTCACCGTGGATAAGATGAGAGAGGGTGTCGTACGGGTGGCTCGCAACGAGTTGCTCAAGGAGATTCTTCGCGACTACCGCTACATCGAGCATCAGGGAATGGGAGTCCGCAACCGAATCATAGAGTCGATGCGGCGACACAACGGCACGGAACCGGATCTCGAAGAGCAGGACGATCGCTTTGTCGTTCGCCTTTGGAAGGAAAATCGGCAGGTATGAACGGTCAGAGAGACGTCTCCAGAGCGTGTCCGAGGCTCAGCAAGGTCGCGTTGCCGATCCGGGAGATTTCCGCCGAAAGTGTACGCGACAAGAACATCCGTCACGGGCATACCAGCTAGTTGCATATCTGGTGGGTTTCGGACCGCCGTTGATCGGCATCCAACTGCGCCGCGCGACAAATGGCAGCGGGCGGCGGCCTTGTCGAGGAAACGCATGCGTCGCCCCTGAAGATACACACTGGATATAAGTGTGTTTAATGGCACACTTATGGCTTGAGCCGACAGATGGCTTCAACACAGGCAGCATTGGAGAGGTGGCTGAGTGATCGAAAGCGGCGGTCTTGAAAACCGCTGACCGCGCGAGCGAATCCCTCCCTCTCCGCCACTTAGGAATAAAGCTGGGCACGCCAGTTTCTGCCGTTCCTGCGATGTTTCCTCCGACCAGCGCTTGCCGGGCTACCTTGATCGCTATAATGGGCAGAGACCACACCGAGGAATCAATTACCGAACACTCTGCCAAATGTCCGCCCAACGCCTGCTTCATTTGTTCCATATGTGGTGGGCTCATACAGCGCTGTGGCTGGCGGATTTGACGGTGTGTCCATGAATGGCAGTTCCTGGGAAGGCTGGCAAGCCGCAAGAGATGGTTGCGGGTGTCCGTCCGTTCAGGCGCTTACTCTATTGCCTATCGTGCGCGCGGGGAGCTCCGTAACGGGCGCGCGAAGTGCGAATGCCTAGGAAGTCTCAGGTCACAGACACAGTTCGGGCTTCTCGTGAAGGCCACTCGTTCCACGATGCGTGGACAGCGCGCAAGGCCATGCAGTTGCTCTTGCCGAAGGACGGGCTTATCGGTATCGCTGTTGAAGGTCTCTCGGAACCAGACCAGGCGCGCGCTTCGGCAGGGACCGTTGAGATCGCCGACCTGACGGTTTACTACGGCAAGGATGCTAACTTCTGCGATGCAGACAGGGTTGAGACCGTCCAGTTCAAGTACTCGCCAAAGCGCGCCGATAAGCTGTTCCGGTGCAGTGACGCCAAGAAAACGCTCGAGAAATTCGCAGAGTCGTACCGCGATTACAAGAAGAACTACCGCGCGGCAGAGGTGACAGAGAAGCTGTTCTTCGAACTTATTACTAACAGGCCGATTTTTCCCGCCCTGCAGCAGGCGATTGATGGCATTGCCGAGGGCCAGCGGCTGGCCGGGGACGCGAAGTTCCAAGCGACGCAGTTCAAAAACGCGACCGGACTCACCGGCAGGTCGCTTGCAGAGTTTGCAGGCAAATGCCGGATTAGCGGTTTGGCTGGCGGGCTATGCAGCACACAGACGGACCTCTGGAAAGTCCTCGTTGACTGGTCAGCAACTGCGGACGCGCGAGCGGGTGCACGCCTCGGCGCGATGAGAGACATGGTTACCAAAAAGGCCGGATACGACTCCCAGCACCGGAAAGTGATCCGACAGGTCGACGTTTTGGACGCGCTCGGCCTATCGGAAGTTGCGGAACTCTTGCCATGCCCAGAAAGCTTCGTCAGCGTCGAGCCGGTCGTCGAGCGTAAACAATTGGCAGAAGCGGCGTCTCTCGTACCACAACTCACCAAGCCCCTGATTGTTCACGCAGATGGTGGTGTTGGAAAAACGGTCTTTCTGAAAAGCCTCGCTTTAATGCTCTCGCAACAACACGAGGTGGTCTTGTTCGACTGTTTCGGCGGTGGAGCGTACCGCTCAGCCGAGGATGCCCGTCACCTCCCTAATCGCGGACTTGTGCACATTGCCAATGTACTCGCTTGCAGGGGACTTTGCGATCTGATCCTTCCAGGCAGCGAGAATCTCGAGATTCTCTTCGGCACGTTCCGCAAGAGGCTTGCACAATGCGTGCAGACAATGGCTACTGCAACCCCCGACAGGAAGCTCATTTTAGTTATTGATGCAATCGACAACGCAGCAGAGTTTGCCTACGAACAGGGGCATCGTGCGTTCCCGACGTTGCTGTTGGAAAGCATCGTATTGACCCCGATCGCCGGGGTAACGGTTGTCGCATCGGGCCGCACACATCGGATAAAGAAGTACATCACCAAGGTGGTGGCTTTTCCTGAATTCAAATTGCATGCATTCACGATTGCCGAAACCGCCTCGTACCTCGAGGAGCGCATGAAGGATGTCACCGAGACCGAGATCCGCGTTGCGCAATCAAGGTCCGAGGGCAATGCCCGGATTCTCGAACACCTTGCGGACAGTGACAGGGGCTTGCTGGATCCATCCGAGATGGATAGCCCAATCGTACTCGATGTGCTGCTGAACGAACGGATCGAAACGGCCCTTGGTGAGGCCATGCAACAAGGCTACAAGAAGGAAGAGATCAATGCGTTCCTTGCGGGGCTTTCGGTCTTGCCCCCTCCTGTCCCGCTTGATGAGTATGCGGGTGCACATGGCATGGACATCGGAGCTATCCGGAGCTTTGCGGCCGACCTTGCGCCTCTGCTCGACCAGACGCCGCAAGGCATGATCTTTCGAGACGAGCCCACGGAGACACTCGTTCGCAAGAACTACGGTGCGGATAAACGTGCACTAGAGTGCGTTGCCAGGAACCTGCTTGCGAGGCAAGATGAATCGGTCTATGCCGCGCAGGCCCTTCCAGGCCTGCTGCAGAAGTTGGGCGAGGGCGAGAAGCTATTCGATCTTGCGTTCGACCAGCGCTTTCCTACGTCAAGTCAAGTTGGTCAGCGGAGGATTCGCTACGCTCGACTCAAGGCGGCCGTTCTTTACGCGGCCGATGCCAGTGATAGCAACAGCCTCGTCCGTTTGCTCGTTGAACTGTCCACCATCGCCACCAGCGATCAAAGAGGTGCTAATTTCATTCTCGATAACCCCGACCTAGTCGTTAACGCGAAGGACATTGATGCTTTGCGGCGCCTGTTTGAGGCGCGGACAAGCTGGGCTGGATCAAGGCATGCGCGCTTGACGATAGCCAACGTGCTCTCTGGCGACCTGGATGCCGCTGCCCGCTATTTCACGAACGCCCTGAACTGGATGCACCACTATGTCGAAAGTACCGGTGACAACGAACACCACCGACCAAGGCCAACTCACATCGACTGTGCCGTAATCCCCTTCTTTCGCATGGCAGAGGGAAGTATCGCGAGGGAATCAATTTCATGCGAACCTGGCATCCGTGGTACGCGTTTGAGATCAGCGAAGAGTTCTTCCAACTATCTCATCAGGCCGCCCGCAGCGACCCCAAGCGACACAGCCAGCTCGACGCGTTCCTCGACGCGTTGACGAACCAGATCGGTCTCCTGGCGGGCGGGTTGTCTTTTTCGCGCTTGAACGACGGGAAACAGCGCGAACTTTTGGGAAAACTCGCAAGGGCGTGCAGACGCAACACGAAGCTCGAGACGCGGCAGAACTACACGAGGGTGCCTGGATACGAGTTGCCGGACGGATTGCGTAAGGCTGCCACGATCGCGGCTTCGCTCGGCTTGACCGAGGAGGCGTTGGGCATTTCCCGCCGGGCGCCGCACCAGCGTCCCCCAATTTGGTCGATGACACACACGCACTCCGGCGATGATCTTCTACCGTATCTTTTTCATGTCGCACTTCGCGCGGCTGTTAACGGTACCGAAGTACATGAGCGAGATATCCTCCCAAGCGAGTTGATCACGCTGGCGAAGGGATTGAGGAAGTCGCTGGTAGGGCGCGAGTTTGAGGAGGAGTTGAAGTCTAGGCTTCAAACGCAGAGGAAGAAAGAGAGGGCCCTAGATGAGAATAAGCGAGAGATTGGAGAGGAATTTGCGCGCGACACTGCTTGGTTCCTCAATTATCGGTTGGCGTCCCTAGTCGAACTCACCCGTGCTTTGGCTTCGTTCCTCGGCGCTCCTCTGGGGCAAGGAGACAAGCCATTTCAAGAGCTTGTCCGGGTGTGGGAGAAACTCCGTGACAACCAGGAAAGATACTACTACGCGTCGCAGTTCAACCATTTTTTTCAACTGCTCGGAACGCGGGTTGTCACATTCGCCTTGTGGGCTCGCCGCGATCTAAAGGCGGCCTCCATAAGGTTCTTGCTAAAGCGTTTCCAGCAAAAGGATTATTTGTCCCCCTCGACGTTAATCGAAGTCGTTGCGATTCTTGCCTCTAGGCCCGAATTCGACGCGATCGCCGGAGAGCAGGCCGTTCTGGCCCAGGACCTAATCAAACACGAGGACGATGTGACCACGCGTTCAGAGCTCTTTGCCAAACTCGCAAGAGCCATTCTCCCAGCAAGCGCGGTGGATGCAAAAGAGTACTTTCTGACTGGGATCGAAAAACTGGACGCGATTGGTTCTGAAGACTATGAGTTCACGAGCGAGCTTCTTGATTTCGCCTCGTCCATTCAGGGCGATGAGCTTTTCGAGAAGGATTTCCATAC